>NZ_NSDX01000013.1:0-372830 GCF_002300195.1 Rhodococcus sp. ACPA1
CCGGGAGACGGGGCGAGTCGCTTCGCTCCCCGCCAGGGAGCCGCTGCGCGGCTCGCAGTGGGTCCATTCCCGTTGCCGTCGATCGAGTCGCTTCGCTCCTCTGAGTTTCCGAGATTAGATCCTCACCTGCACTTTTGATCGCCCCGTTCGATCCGGTCCCCCACACCCCAACGAGGCTGAGGGGGCGGGAGGGGTACGCCCGACCCGCCGCCCACTCGCCTTCCGCGCCGCTCCATGTCATACCCACAGCATGCCACCCCACCCCCACACACCCAAAACAGTCGAAAATCCCGAAACACCCAAATCTGTTGATCAGCAACAGATTTCGAACCTTACAATCTGCCGTTTGTGCACAACACACGTAAATACCTATTCACCAATCGATTACCGAAACCTGTTGTCACTCCACATCTTTCAAAAACCCTCAAAACCAGACGAAACAGACACCCACGCGCCTGCCGTCACCCCGGCGCCGACACTCCCCCGACACGTCGCCGGCGCCCCCACATCACAAACCGGGACATGTCATCACACCAGGTCACAGCACAATTACGGCCGCACACTGAACACGGCCCGCACCCCGGAAGTCAGATGCGGGCCGCCGTCAAACCAAGCAGATCCAGCGCTCGGTTCAGTCGAAAGTGAAGAACAGTTCCATTCCGACATGAACCACGCCACACTCACCGTGAATCCGTCCGACAGGGGTGGCGAGAACTGTCCTCGACGTGCCTACTTCGAGGACAGCCACAACCTGAATGCTTCGGCAGTCGCGGCCTGCAACGTCGTCCCACGGGTGGCTACTTCAATCTTCACCTGCCGCAGCAAGTCGGCGTCCACCCGGGCGGAGAACTGCGGGAGCTTCATCGCGCCCACGGACGATGCAGCTGGCTCGGCTGAAGTCATTGGCGCGAGCGAATCCGCATCACCATCGGGGACCGCCTGCGACATCGCACCGGCGAATACGCCCGCGGGTTGGTCCTTGGACATCTTCATCTCCTTGACGAACCGATGTGGTAGCTGTCGACGAGAACGGCGACCCTTACCAGACCTACCGTGCCCATCCCGGAATCGAAAAGACCTGAGGGATATAGGAACTGAGGACAAGCTTTAGGGTTACGACGAGTAACGGAAAGGCTTGTTAATGACATTCACGAACGGACCAGAACTGAAGCTAACGCTCGAAAGATAGCACCGGGGGTGCCGGCGGGCCAACCGCACCCCCGCGCCTTCGAATCGCTCATCGAAATTTCTTATGCGATAGCCGGTTACGGAAGAGACGATCATTGATCCGTGCCGCGTTCCGGCTCGTCACCGAAATCGGTGACTACCGAGGAGGCTCACGCACGGTGGCATTCGATACCTGGATAGCGACGTGCCGAGAGCTCGCGGGCCGAGTGCTCACGGAGGGCGATCTGCGCGAGACAGCAATCCCGACGAGCTCGGACTCCTGTTAGTGCCCATGGCCTACGGGATTCGTCTGCTGTCCGGCATCCGAGGACCCCGACCACCTGCTCGAAGGCATGGCGACCTTGTGGCAGCTCCTTCTGCCGGCGCTGGTCGACGCACCGAAAAGAAGACGCCGCGAGACGATGACCCACGACCACCAACGCCACGGAACCACAACCCTGTTCGCGGCACTCGACGTGCTCACCGGCATAGTGATCGGCCAAGGCCTACCCTTACCCCCGTGCCGGCACCGGCACCGGCACCGGCATCAGGAGTTTGTGGAGTTCCTGCACACCATCGACCGTGAGGTCCCCAACGAACTGACGATCCACCTGATCCTGGACAACGATGCCACGCACAAGTACCCGAAAACCCAAGCGTGGCTCGCCAAACATCCCCACCGGGGCTCAGATCCTCACCGACCTTGCATCCCTGCCCCTTAGCGAGATGCGTGAGCACCTCAGACGCGGACTGGACCAGCAACCCACCCCAGGCCCCGCCCACCACATCCCCATCCGACTCAACGACGAATACACCCGCGCCCACGCTGCCGCCGCACCGCCGGCCAGAACCTCGAAACCTGGATCCACGACCGCATCACCGACGCCCCGAACCCCGAATAGCAATCACTTGTTTCAACGCGGCTGCCACAGGTATGCCGGTTGACACCACTTCCAAATTGACCGCGCAGCGATATCCTTAGGTACACCCTCGAGAGGCCAGCAGCAGTGCTTTTCTTCGAAAGCGGCTCGAACCGGAAGAATCGATGTAGTCGATGACCGACATCGATCCGTTCGCGACGCAACGCGACGCGTCGGGCTCGGTCTCGATCTCGGCAGACTTGGCAGCTGCCGGATTCGAGGACGCACACGAGATCGGCCGCGGCGGTTTCGGCGTCGTCTACCGCTGCACCCAGGCGGCGCTCGACCGCACCGTGGCAATCAAGGTCCTCACCGCAGACCTCGACGAGCAAAACCGGGAACGATTCCTGCGTGAGCAGCGCGCGGCGGGCAGACTGACCGGACACCCCAACATCGTCAATGTCCTCCACGTCGGCGTCACCGACAACGGTCGGCCCTTCATCGTCATGCCATACCACCCCCAAGACTCCCTCGACGCGCGGATCCGCCGCCACGGCCCACTCCCGCTCGACGAAGCGCTGCGACTCGGGGTGAAAATGGCCGGTGCCCTCGAAACCGCCCACCGCCTCGGGATCCTCCACCGCGACGTCAAGCCCGGGAACATCCTGCTCACCGACTACGGCGAACCGGCGCTGACGGATTTCGGCATCGCCCGCATCGCCGGCGGGTTCGAAACCACCGCCGGCGTCGTGACGGGTTCGCCGGCGTTCACCGCCCCCGAGGTGGTGGCCGGCCAACCCCCGAGTGCTGCTGCCGACGTTTACGGCCTCGGTGCCACGTTGTTCGCTGCGATGACCGGTCACGCCGCCTTCGAACGCCGCAGCGGTGAGCAGGTGGTGGCCCAATTCCTGAGGATCGCCGCCGAGCCTGGTCCGGACCCGCGGAAGCACGGTGTTCCCGAGGACGTCAGCGTGATCATCGAACGTGCCATGACCGGCACCCCGGAGGACCGACCCTCCGCTACGGAACTTGGTCAGCAACTCCGAGCATCCCAACGCCTCCATGGTTTCCCCATCGACGAGATGGCACTGCACACCGAACCGGGCGCCGTGCAACTGAAGGACAACGCGATGGTAGCGGCTCACCAACTGGGCTCCCATGCACACGAATTCTTTCGCGAAGTAACAAGTTTCGTCGGACGTCGCAAAGAAGTAGCCGCAGTCAAGGCGCGTCTATCGGATGCTCGGATAGTAACGCTTACCGGTTTTGGGGGTGTAGGCAAAACGCGGCTGGCCTGCCGCGTCGCCGCGGAGGTGCGCAAAACTTTCTCGGGCGGCGTCTGGTTCGTGGACCTCGCCGCAACCTCCAATCCAGACCTTGTCGTCAGCGCAATTACCGAAGCGCTCGACATCCGAGACGGAATGACTGCGGATGGCACCCACTATCTGTTTGAATTCCTCAGTGACAGACATGCACTCATCGTCTTGGACAACTGCGAGCACCTGATCGAGGCGAGCGGAAGCGTCGCCGCCGAGATTATTCGCCGGACGGACCGCGTGCAGATCCTGGCAACCAGTCGAGAGCCTCTCGGCGTGCTGGGTGAAGCCGTGTTCGAGGTACCCCCCATGCCGGTCCCCGAGGAAGCTCAACTCGCCGACGGACAAAACGCCAAGAGCTTTCATTCCGAGGCGGTCGATCTTTTCGAGCAACGCGCTGCAGCCGTCGTCCCCGGATACACCCTCGACGATGAGAGCCGCCTGGAGGTTGCCCGCCTGTGCCAGCGGCTGGACGGCATCCCTTTGGCTATCGAACTCGCAGCGGTCCGGATCAGGTCCCTACCCCTCGACCGCGTCCTGTCGCGCGAGGGCGCACTCTTCGAAATTCTGACGCGAGGAAACCGCGGCGGACCGGTGCGGCATCAAACACTACGCGGCGCCATCGACTGGAGCTTCAATCTGTGCTCGCCGGAGGAACAAGTCCTGTGGGCGCGGCTGTCCGTCTTCGCGGGCGGATTCGATTTCGATGCGGTCGAGAGCGTGTGCACCGATCCGAACATCGTTTCGGACGCGTTTGACCTGATTTCCAGTCTTGTCGAAAAATCGGTCATTTCCACCGTTCAATCCGGATCCACAGTCCGATACAAACTGTTGGAAAGCATCAAGGACTACGCGGCCGAGAAACTTGCCGAGCACGGCGACGCGAATGCGTGGCGCAGGAATCATCGAGACTATTTCCTGCATTTGTCCGTACTCAGCGAGAGCCAGTCACTGGCATCAGGTCAGCTGGAATGGAACCGTCGACTCCGGCACGAGCGGGCGAATCTGCGCTCGGCGCTGGAGTACTGCTTGTCCACCCCCGGGGAGGCCCGAACCGGTCTCCGGATGGCGGGTGCACTGTGGTTCTTCTGGAACGCGAGTGGCCTGCTACGAGACGGACGATACTGGCTGACCCGAGCCTTGGAGACCGACCAGGAGCCGAGCAGCGAGAGGGCGAAAGCGCTCTGGGTGATCGCGTGGAACGCCATGGTTCAGGGCGACAACCCGACCTCCAAACAGTATTTGCTGGAATGCAGCGACGTCGCGGAATCGATCGATGATCGAACCGCCCAGGCGTTTGCAGTTCAGTTCCGGGGCGCGGCGGAGATGCTCGGAAACGGAAATCTCGACGTCGCACTGGAGAACCTCACTGCCGGCATGGCACATCACGCCGAGTCAGGGGAAGTCAATTCTCTGACACTGCTGGGCGGCGCCCAGCTCTCTTTAGTGCACTGCCTGTCCGGAAACCTGGAACAATCCCTTGCCTGGGCGGATGAAACCATCGCCTCAGGTAAGTCGCTGAAGGAGCTCTTCTCGACGTCATGGGCGCTGTGGGCCCGCGGACTTGCCCTCTGGACCCAGCGCAAGTACGCGCAAGCTTCGGACTCGTTGAAAGAAGCGCTCGAACTGAAGCAGTCACTGAGTGACTGGTTAGGCGTGAGTACATGCACCGAGATTCTCGCGTGGATCGCGATCGAGGAAGGAAACCCCGTCCGATCCGCACGCCTGCTCGGTATCGGGCGCACACTGTGCGGCGAGATGGGAAGCTCTCCACTCTTCGGAAACGACACGTTGATCCGCACACGGACTCGTTACGAACAACGCACCCGCCAGCTGCTTGGTAACTCTGCGTTCGAGAAAGAATCCCGGGCGGGTGAACGCCTCGAACACCTCGCGTCGATCGAATTCGCGATGCAAAAGCGCACGTCCAAGCCGGCGACGCCGGCCACTCCTTCAGCGAAGGTGAAACTCACCCCTCGCGAGAAAGAAGTGGGAAAGCTGGTGGCCGAGGGACTCACCAACAAGGAGATCGCGGAAAGGTTGGTCATCTCGCCCCGTACCGCAGAAGGACATGTAGATCGCATCCTCACGAAGACCGGGCACCGATCCCGCGCGCAGCTTGCCGCCTGGATCGCCCGCGAGGAGAGCATCGAGTCCCGAAAGCCGTAGTTCGGACAGTGCTCCCCACTGCCTGGTGACACCCTGACCTGACTCCCCACGGTGCGGCCCCATCTCGGATCGGTTGACCGCACAGACCGGTCAGCCTTCTCTTCCTCGGAGAGGTGTGGTCGCACGCTTTACCGACCATTCCGTCCGTTCCGCGCCTTCGAGTTCGCCGTCTGGTGCGAGCAGGGCCGAACTCAGCGATAGCTTCGCTGGTCCACTGCGGGCATACCTGCGTAGTAAAGGCGGGTAGTGAAGCACGTAGCTCTTCGCCGTCTCACACGCCGCGCAATTGCGAGTCTTATCGGCATGAACAGCACAAACCTTCACCAGAACATCTCGCACACCAGCATCTCCTCCTGGAAGCGGTTCGCCACTGCCGCAGTAGCGACCGCCGCACTCGGGATCCTCCCCGCCGGCGCCGCAGACGCCATTACTCCCGCAACCACCGTCACCGCCGGAGTCACCCACGACATCCCCCGCGACTACGACAACACCATGCAGCAGCAACGCCAGCACGACCGCCAACGCGACCAGAGGCAGGACCGCCGCGCCGAACCCGCCATCGGCGACCAAATCCTTGACGGCTGGCACAACGGCAGCACCCCAATGTAGGCAGTCGCACCGTCGATCGCCCCCGTGGGAGCCGACGAACGTCAGTGGTCCCCCATCTCTCACCTCACAGTCACCACCCACCAGAGAAATCCCCAGAAGGAAGTCATGAGCACGACCGAAACCCGCACCACCACCGCGAAGGTCACGACCATCGACATGAAACTCGAGGTGCTCGTCCTCCCCGTCTCCGACGTCGCCCGCGCCACCGAGTTCTATACGAAACTCGGCTGGCGACAAGACGCCACACCGCCCGACTCCGGCGTGGTCCAGTTCACCCCGCCCCGCTCCGCCACCTCGATCCACTTCGGCACCGACCTGACCACCGCCGCACCCGGCTCCGCCACAGCCTTCCTGATCGTCTCCGACATCAGCGCCGCCCACCGACAGCTCGCCGCAGCCGGAATCGATGTCAGCGACATCGTCCACTACACCGCGAACGGCCCAGTCCCCGGGGCCGACCCCGACCATTCCAGCTACAACTCGTTCGCCACCTTCCACGATCCCGACGGCAACACCTGGACGCTGCAGGAAGTGACCACTCGCATTGCGGCCAGAATCGATTCCGGCGCCACATCATTCGGGACCACTGCCGAATTGGCCACTGCACTTCGGCGCGCTGAGGCCACCTACGGCGGGCATGAGCAGCGCGCTGGCCGACCAGACCCCAATTGGCCTGACTGGTACGCCCACTACATAGCCGCAGAGCAGAGAGGAGCCGAGCCGCCCACTGTGATCTCTTTCTAAACCCTCGAAGTTGCAATCCGTCTCGATGGGCTCGGGTGATCGCTGCCCACTCGTCGAGTGCCGCCGCGACGATCTGGGCGTCCTCGACGATGATCTCTTCTTCCCCATCGGGCCTCCCTCCTCTGATCTGTTCGCCATGCATGGAGAACACACTCGAGTCAGAGGCATCAATCCTCAACCACCAATCAAACACAGCAAGGAATCCCACATGTACTTCACATCCGAAGCCGCCGAGATCCGGCCGTTCACGGTCGAGTTCCCTGAGACCGAACTCGAGGCGCTTCGCCAGCGCATCGCAGCCACCCGCTGGCCCGAAAAAGAAACCGTTGCAGATCAATCACAGGGCACACCGCTCACGACGAGCAAGGCACTGGCGCAGTACTGGGCCTCGGAATACGACTGGCGTAAGGTTGAGGCGAAGCTGAATGCTTTGCCGCAGTACATCACTGAAATCGACGGGTTGGACATCCATTTCATTCACGTCCGCTCGAAGCACGAGGATGCGTTGCCACTCATCGTCACGCACGGATGGCCCGGTTCGATCGTCGAGCAGCTGAAGATCATCGACCCGCTGACCAATCCCACCGCCCATGGTGGTGACGCGTCGGACGCCTTCCATCTGGTGATTCCGTCGATGCCCGGCTTCGGGTTCTCGGGCAAGCCGACGACGACCGGGTGGGGCCCCGACCGCATCGCACGCGCCTGGGTGGAGCTGATGAAGCGCCTCGGGTACACCCGGTTCGTGGCGCAAGGCGGGGACTGGGGTGCGATCGTGACAGAGGCGATGGCAGTGCAGGCGCCGCCGGAACTGCTCGGCATTCACACCAACATGGCTAAGGTGGTTCCACCCGAGATCGACCAGGCGCTCCTCACCGGGCATCCCGTGCCATCCGATCTGTCCGACGACGAACAGGCCGCGTGCGACCAGCTGGCATTCTTCTATCAGCACATCGGCTACGCCGTGGAGATGGGGTCGCGGCCGGAGACACTGATCGGATTGGCGGATTCGCCCGTCGGTCTGGCGTCCTTCATGATCGACCACGACCCGGCGAGTTTGGCGCTGATCTCGCGAGTCTTCGCCGGACAGTCCGAGGGACTGACGCGAGACGATGTACTCGACAACATCACCCTGTTCTGGCTGACGAACACGGCGTTGTCAGCGGCTCGTCTTTACTGGGAGAACAAGTCCCCGTTCTTCGCCGCCGGTAGCGTCTCCATCCCGGTTGCCGTGAGCGTCTTTCCTGACGAGCTCTATCAGGCACCGCGCAGTTGGGCAGAGAAGGCCTATCCCAACCTCATCCATTACAACAAGCTGGACAAGGGCGGGCACTTCGCGGCCTGGGAGCAGCCACAGCACCTTGTAGACGAGATTCGAGTGGGCCTGCGGTCGCTTCGATAACGACTGAAGTGGGACGTGTGCACCTGCCCACGTTCTGCCACAGGGCGGCCGGGTGGTTCACTCGAACCACCCGGCCGCCCGCGTCTATCGGTAACACCGTGCGTCCTCTCCTCGTCGACTTCGCTGGGCAGATCCGTATTGGACGGGACCGCCATTCGGGTCGATGGGTATGCAGAGTGTCAACACCGTCCCGAGCGGCCAGGCAACCCCAGTGGACTCGATCCTGATCCCTGCTCTCTACCCGTGCAGCCGGCCCGGAGCTCCGAGACCCGCCGCCGTTACGGGTCGGTCGCAGGCTGGAATCGCGTCCGCGCACAACGAGGGAAAACACACATGCCCATCAGTGGGGTCACACAGGCGGAGAAGGCGAGTGCATCCGTACACCCGCGAACGCGACCAGGCTGCGCAGGGGTCGCTCAGTTCCTGCGGTTCACGAACCAACCCCACTTCGCACTTACGACGTCCCCAGCGACGTCAGTAATCTATTAGAGCAGTCCATTGCCCCAGCCCGCAGAACCGCCGCGCCGTCGCTTCCGGTGTCGAACGCCTCCGGGGTGCTCCAGTCGCCGGACTCTCCGATTTGCCGACATGCCAGAGCCACCGAGAACAGCGAAGTTTCCATGAACTACGAATCCAATCGAGCCGGCCCCCCGGCCGTACACACCCCGGTTCCCGCGCCGCCGACCACGAAGACGAGATCGAGCGGCGGATCGGGCAACTCGGTGCCAGTCCGCGTCCGAGGGAAGGGTGGAAACCTGCCGGTGGAGCTAACCAGTTTCGTCGGCCGCCGCCATGAGGTGGCCGAAGCGAAGAAGATGCTGTCCACGTCCCGGCTGGTGACCCTGACCGGACCCGGGGGCGTCGGGAAGACCCGGCTCGCGCTGCGCATCGCAACCGACTCACGGCGCGCGTTCACCGACGGAGTCTGGCTGATCGAGCTCGGCGAGCTCACCGATCCGGAACTATTACCCAGTGTCGTCTTGGACGTCCTAGGACTGAAGAACCAATCAGCGGAAGCACCTCTGATCCTGCTGGCCGATTACCTAGCCGAGAAACGGCTGCTGCTGGTGCTCGACAACTGTGAGCATCTGCTTGAGTCAGTAGCGGCGCTGACGGACACCTTGTTGC
Source organism: Rhodococcus sp. ACPA1 (assembly GCF_002300195.1). Lineage (NCBI taxonomy): Bacteria > Bacillati > Actinomycetota > Actinomycetes > Mycobacteriales > Nocardiaceae > Rhodococcus > Rhodococcus sp. ACPA1. The sequence goes on from NZ_NSDX01000013.1 coordinate 9,393, forward strand.
GGACCTGTCCGAGAACACGCATCCTTGCGACGAGTCGGGAGCCGCTCAGGCTAAGCGGGGAAGCGGTGATGCGAGTTCCGCCGATGCAGACCCCCGACCCACACCGTGAGTCCTCACTTCGCGGGTTGACCAGCTACGAATCGGTCGCGCTTTTCGTGCAACGGGCCGTCGCCGCCGTGCCCACGTTCGAACTCACCGAAGACAACCAGGTGGCGGTGGCGCAGATCTGCGCTCGCCTGGACGGTCTACCGTTGCCGATAGAATTGGCTGCAGCCCGGCTGCGAGTCATGTCGGTGTACCAGATCCTCGACCGCATGACCGATCGATACCGACTGCTCACCGGTGGTAGCCGTGCCGCACCCGCCCGGCAGAAGACGTTGCGGTGGTCGATCGACTGGAGCTACGAGCTGTGCACCCCACAGGAGCAGCGGCTGTGGGCACGGTTAGCGGTATTCGCTTGCAGCTTCGAACTCGACGCCGTCGAGGCCATCTGCGCCGACGACGATCGGGGAGGCGACCTCCTCGACATCGTGACTTCACTGGTTGACAAATCGATCCTGGTCCGGGAAGAGGCCGGCGACGCGGTCCGGTATCGCTTGCTAGACATCCTACGGGAGTACGCCGACGAAAAACTGCAACCCACGGGCGAATACGCGTACCTGTGCAGACGTTTTCAAGACTGGTACCAGCAGCTGATTCTGCGGGCAGCTACCGAGACCATCAGTCCGCGCCAGCTGCACTGGCTCCACCGTCTCGACCAGGAACAGCCGAATCTTCGTGCTGTCCTTCAATTCTTCCTATCCGAATCAGACAAACTCGACGCCGGCCTACGCATGGCGGTCGGGTTGTTCCCGTTCTGGCTCTCCCGCGGATACCTCCGGGAGGGCCGGCTCTGGCTCGACCGGCTCCTCGACGTCGCGGCCGACGAACCCAGCGCGGATTTCACGAAAGCCCTGTACCTGGCCAGTCTCTTCGCGGGAGTACAGGGAGACACGACCCAAGGCTTGGTCCTGCTGGCCCGCGCCGACTCCCTCTGGGACCGACTCGGTGACAGCTCGATGCGCGCGCTCCAGGGGTACGTCCGTGGATTCCTCGCCCTCTACAACAGCGACTCCGAATCGGCCGTGACACATTTCGAGGAGGCGATCGGCGCCGCGCAGGAAACGGAGGGTGGCATCTTCTTTCACGTCGGGAGCCTACTGGGCAAAGGGCTCTCGTACATGTCGCTTGGCGACGCACCGAAGGCACGCGACTGCCACGAGAGAATGCTGGCCCTTGCCGGAACACTCGGCGACGTCGTGTATTGCGGGCGCTCCGCAATAATTGGGGCCTGGGCGTGGTGGTGCGACGACGATTTGACCCAGGCACGAGCGGTCATCGAAGAGGGAATCCGGAAGTCGGCTCGAGCCGACGACTCGTTCGGCATCGGATGCAGCCTGGAAGCCCTGGCGTGGATCGAAGCTCGCCAGAATCCCGAGCGCGCCGCTGTCCTCCTCGGTGCCGCCGCCGGAATTTGGCGGGAGGTTGGCGGAACCATGGCCAGCCATCTCACTCTTCTGAGATACCACGGAGACTGCGAACAACAGGCTCGCCGGGCGCTCGGCGACCGCCAGTTCGAGGAGAAGTTCCGGCACGGCGATGCTTTGAGTGTCGGCGATGCCGCTAGATACGCATTCGATGAACAACCCGTGCCTGTTGGGCCAACTCCAGAAGTAAGCACCCTGAGCCGACGCGAACGCGAAGTCGCCGAACTCGTCACCGAGGGACTGACCAACAGGGAACTCGCCGCAAAGCTGTTCATCTCGCCGCGTACAGCGCAGGGTCACGTCGAACGGATTCTCTCTAAGCTCGGCTACACCTCGAGAGCACAGATCGCCGCCTGGCTCATCGAACAGCGGCACCAGCAGGGGCCTGATCGATAGTCGGCAACACCCGAGACTCGAACTCACCTGACACCGGGGCACAGGACTGTGGTTGGGCGACCAACCACTGCTACTGAGCGGTGGTGGTCCTTCCCTGCAACGCGTCAGCCAAAAGCCACTACTCACGTTGGAAAATGTTGTCCCCGATATGGATCTGCAAGGAAATGTGGTCGTCTAGTGGACAACCGATCCTGGCTCGAGCATCTCCGTGTAGATCATTCGTCATATAGCACGCATGGTTCGTCCCGTTCACCCGAGAAGTGTATTTCGAATACCATTCCCCAACCTATACAGTGACCCGCGTCGCTTCTACGATTCCTTGTTCCTTCCACAGTCGCTGAACATGTTTCGCAACAAGCGGTTTCGGACAAAATCCGATTTCATCGATCCACTCTCGGATAGACGGCGTCCCGGTAGACGCCGACGACCTATGGCGAGACGTGCATTGCCGGGGTGTCGCGTCCTCGGACAATGCGACCGTGTGGGCATACGGACCTGCACACTCATGCCACCCCGATGAGATGGTCGCCCCCACTGCGTTCGCCCCAGGATGCCACGCGGGATCGATAGGTATGCCATCGGGCCGTTCAGCCCCTGCGCTTCCGGGCCGCGGGCGCGACGCTATAGGCACCTCCGACCCGACTCCAATACATCTCACTTCTCCTTCTATTACCACGTTGATCGCCTTGTTACCAGCGTTGACGGCCCGATGTGACGGGCGATATATTGTCCACCCGTGCGACTATTTGAACACACGCGGCGATTGCAGTGCATGTTTCTTGCCAGCTGCCGCCGACGAGAGGAACCCCGATGAAACGAACCGGTCCCGTGGTACCAACGATGGTTGCAGCAGCAATGTGCTCGGCGCTGTTGAGCGGGTGTGGGGATGGCGACCTCGCCGGCGCTTCCGGAGAGGGCGGCGTCAAGCTGTGCGCCAGTGTTGAGCAGACCGGCGGGGCCGCGAGCCTCGGCGGTTGGTTTGAGCAGGGCTTGGAGGTCGCAACTCAGGAGATCAACTCCGGCGATGGGTTGATCGTCGACGGTAAAAAGGTCCCGTTCGAGTTGGTCGTCGCAGACAATGAGTCGAATCCCGAAACAGGCCTCGCGGTACAGAAGCGGTTCGAGCAGGCAGGGTGCAAGTTCATCTTTGCGCCCGCTCTGGCCACACTCGCCGGTCCCATTCTGGAGAGCACGCGCAATACGGACGACACCCTCATGTTGACGATCGCAAGTTCTGCGGTTCCGCACCTGGGCACAGACAAGGGTGCGAACCTCTTCATGCCAAAGTTGGACTTCCCCTATGCACTCCCGACGGTCGTCGAGGCTGCCGCAGATAGGTACGCCCCTAAGACGGCCGCGGTGGTCATGGCGCAGGACGCATCTGGCGAGGCCCAGCAGGCAGCCATCGTGAAGGCTCTGGAGGAACGCGGAATCAAGGTCGTGTACGACGACTTCTTCGATCCCGCGACAAGGGATTTCGCTCCATACATCGACAAGATCAAGCGCACTGATCCGGATATGGTCTTCGCGGGTTATGTCGACTCCATGGTTTCGCCGATCCTCAAGGCAGCCGTCGAAGCAGGCTTCACGCAGCCGGTGTTCGTCGGAACGTCGGGAGTGTCCAGCAAGGCCTTCGCCGACAACCCAGGCATTCCGAACGGCGTGGTGGCCCTCAGTGGTCGAGCTGTCGATGTGACCGACGATCCCGACGTGCAGGCATATCGTGACGCGTTCGCCGAGAGGTACGGATCGCCGCCAACCGAATCTGGGTCCTCGTGGGGCGTCCTGTACTACGAGTCGATTCGCATGCTCGCCAAGGCCATGGAGATTGCCGGAACCACGGACGACCTCACGTCGATCTCCAAGGCAATGACCACCGACGAGGCGGGCGACTACGAGGGCCGCACCATCGACATGACATTCGATGCAAAGCACCACGCCTTCCACAGCAGCCAGGTTGGCTTCGTCAACGCAGGTCAGATCTCCGAGTATGCGCTGATCGAACCTAAGACGCGTAGCAGCGAGTAGAGGATCCCGTGTGTCAAGGCCGCGCGCCCTGCGGCGGCCTTGACACACCTCCCCACGATAGGAAGGACCTGAGACCCTATGTCTCTGGATCAAGTGCTGACCGTCATCGTGAACGGTCTCACCACGGGATCGATCTACGCCCTCATCGGTCTCGGATTAACGCTCATATTCGGCCTTCTCGACATCGTCAACTTTGCCCATGGGCAGCTGTTGCTCTTGGCCACGTACTCCACGTTCGCCCTATACACCGCGACTGGCTCGTATTGGCTGGCAGTGGCATGTGTGGCAGTGGCAGCGACCGCTATCGGTGCCGGTCTCGACGTCGCCCTCTTTGCGCGAGCTCGGGCTGCGCCGATTACCGGCCTACTCATCTCGGTCGGCCTCATCGCAATCGTCGAGAACGTACTTCACGAGGTGTGGGGACCCACTCCCCGGGACATTCCGCCTCCGGTATCAGGGGTGATCGAGTTCGGCTTCGTGCGATTGCCGGCCACACGGCTGTTCGTCATGGTGGCGACCATCGTCATCTTGGTCGCGATCGCACTTTTCCTCAAGCGTACGAAGGCTGGGGTCGCCCTGAGAGCTGCCGGGGAGAGTCCTGAGGCCGCGTCACTCATGGGTGTGTCCGTGGAACGGATCAGGCACCTCGCGTTCGCGGTGGGCACCTTGCTCGCTGCCCTGGCTGGGGCCTTGATCGCAATGATATTGCCGGTCGAACCCGTCTTGGGCGACTCACTGCTGGTCGTCGGTTTCATCGCACTGATTGTCGGCGGGGCGGGCAGTCCACTAGGCGCTGTTGTGGGAGGTCTACTCATCGGAGTGATCGAGTCGATCGGCATCTCTTTGTGGTCGGGAACGGCCGCACAGGTGCTCACCTTCGGCCTGTTGATCGTCGTGTTCTATTTCCGACCCACGGGAATTGTTTCGACCGCTCAAGGGAGCAGACTGTGAAGAGGCTCGCGGTGCACTTCTCCTCACCGATCGTTGCGTGGCTGACCTTTGCCCTGGCGGTTGCTGCCTTCTGCACCTTCGGTGATTCACTGGCCGTGTATGTGGCCGCATTAATCCTGGCTTGGGCATTGTGGGGTACCAGCCTGAACATCATCTGGGGCTACGCCGGGGCACTATCCCTGGCGCAGATGGGATTCGCTGCAATAGGAGCGTTCAGCGTTGCGGTCCTTTGCAAGGATGAACAGATCAACTTCTGGCTGGCCGTACTCGTCGGGATGGTGTTGGCTGTTGCCCTCAGCGTGGTCGTGGGATACGTGACACTCAATCTTCGAGGATTTGCGTTCGCGGTAATGACCTTGATCACCTCGCTCCTGATCGTCGTACTTCTGACGAGTTGGGAACCGGCTGGGCGCACGACAGGAGTGGTCGTCGCGGCCTCGCCTGGGGAAATCACCATCGGTTCCTGGAGCCTCGATCTCGGCTCCGACAAGGGGCTGGTCATACTGCTGGCTGTCGCGAACGCAGTGACGCTTGTCTTGTGCGGCTGGCTCGAGCGCACGAGAGCCGGCCGATTCGTCGTGGCCTTGCGTGAGGACGAGCCTCTGGCGGCGTCTCTCGGTGTTCATCCGCTGAAATACCGGGTGCTGGCATTCATGTTGAGCGCCGCGGTCGCTTCGCTTGCGGGCTCGCTGTACGCCCTCACGCTCAAGTTCATCACACCATCCCTCTTCAGTTTTCACGCATCGGTCACCCTCATCGCCTGCGTTGTCCTGGGAGGTCTCGGCTATCGGTTCGGCCCCCTCGTCGGCGCGGCGGTCTACATCGGGCTAACCCAGTGGCTTCATGTGGGCGGCGACTACAGCGACGCACTCTCGGGCGCACTGCTTATCGTCATCGTTCTGTTCGCGCAGATGGGAATTCTCGGATTGCTCAAGCAGGGCATCGACAAGCTGACGGGAAAGCAGCCCGCGCATCAGTCTGACGAGAAGCCAACCGACGAACTCGAAACGCAGACAGGAGCTATGGCGCATGACTGAGGCAGTGCTCACCGCAGAGTCGCTCGTACGTCAATACGGCGGTGTCCGTGCGGTAAACGGCGTCTCGTTCAGTCTCCGAAAGGGCGAGATCCTCGGCCTGATCGGCCCCAACGGGGCCGGCAAGACGACCACCTTCAACTTGCTCTCGGGCTTTGCAGTTCCCCAGCTGGGGACAGTGACATTCGAGGGAAACGACATTACAAAGTGGTCCCCCTCACGGAGGGCTCAGCGTGGTCTCGTGCGGACGTTTCAGCAGGCGCGATGCTTTGCGGCGCTCTCGGTCCGAGACAACATCCGTATCGCAGTCAACGCGTTGTCGACGCATTCGAGACGTGAACAATCAGGTGGAGGGGACGAGGGCAGTCGTATCGACGAGCATCTTGACCAGTTCGGCCTCCTCGCCTTCCGCAACGTCCGTGCGGGCGACCTCTCCTATGGGCAACTCAAACGGCTTGGCGTTGTCACCGCAGCCTGTACGCGGCCGACAGTCCTGCTCCTCGACGAGCCTGCGGCTGGTCTGAACGGCGCGGAGGTCCGCCAGCTGCGCAGCGACCTGGAGCACTTGCGTGGGGCGCTGGGGATCTCGGTTTGTCTGGTCGAGCACAACATGGGCTTGGTCATGTCTGTCTCTGACCGATTGGTCGTCCTCGACGCCGGCGAACTCCTAGCCGAGGGAACGCCGTCGGAGATTTCGCAGAACGAAGCCGTGATCCGTGCATACCTGGGGGGAGACAAATGAGTGTGCTGCTGAAGGTCGTTGACCTGTGTGTACGACGCGGCAACGCATCAGTCTTGCGGAACATGTCCTTTGAAGTCGAAGAGGGAGAGGTCGTCACGATCCTCGGCTCGAACGGCGTAGGGAAATCGACGACATTACGCACCTTGTCCGGACTACATCGGCCCCAAAGCGGGACAATCGAGTTCAGGGGCGAGTCCATCACGGGCGCCTCGTCCGCGAGTATTGTCAGGTCGGGACTCGTGCATGTCCCGGAAGGCCGAATGGTCTTCCCCGGGCTCAGTGTATTGGAGAACCTGCGCATGGGTGGCTACTTGCGGAATTCCCAGAGCGTCACGACAAATCTCGATTCCATCCTTGACCAGTTCCCCATGTTGCGTCACCATCTCCGGAAGCCCGCGGGCTCACTCAGCGGCGGCCAGCAGCAGATGCTCGCGATCGCCCGCGGACTGATGGCTGAACCCCGACTCCTACTGCTCGACGAACCTTCACTCGGACTCGCCCCGAACATCGTTGAAGATGTCGCGGGAATCATTCGCAGACTCAAACAGGACGGCGTCACCGTGTTGATCGTCGAGCAGAATGCGGGACTGGCGCTTGGTGTCGCCGACCGAGGCTACGTCGCGGTCCACGGAGAGATAGTAAGTGCGGGGACGGCGGCTGATCTCGCCTCGGATCCGAGTGTGCGCCAAGCATACTTGGGACTCTGATGTCACATGTTCGTGGGAAAGCGGCATCCGAGAATCCTGGAGGTCCCGTTCGTCGTTGAGAGGTTGGGCCGCATTGGTCACGGTTGAGGTCGACGTCGACCGTGGGGCCGATGAGCTTCAAGCCGGGGTGGCGGCAGGCAAGCGAACCGGAACCGTCCCTCCAACCGGCGGGCTTCGGTCGCCTCGACTGGTTGTCATGCTGGGCGCAGCCTGAGATTCTCGATAGGGCTTCGCCGGCAATATCGTGCAGTTTGAGCATCGTCGGGTGTTCGCGCAGGCGTTGGCAAGGCTGGCCGCCCCCGGCAGTGATCGGCGCCGGGATTGCATCGGTTGCCGGTAATACTCATGCGAGAGTGTTCCTTCCTCTGGCGACCCGCTGAGGTCGAGCACTGATGATCGGGCGGCAGTCGAGGACGGTTCGGCCTGACCTGGTGATGATGTGGCAAAAAGCAGAGGTGCTGCGGCGCAACGCGTCCGCCGCTGCGGGCCCATCAGGACCGGGGCGAATTCGTTCCTCTCGTCGGTGCGGGCAATCAGTGGACGTGGCGGCCGATAACCGCCTACTCGAGCAAAGGTAGCCCTGATCGCAGACCATCACACCGTGGCGGTGGCCGTCCTCGGCAAGCGGGTGGGCGACGGTGATCTGGAAACGGTGACGTTTCGATCACCTTCGACCCGCGCACCACCCTGTTGAGGTTGAGCCGTGCGGATGCCAACTCCGGCGGCTCCGTCAACTGTTCGTTCGAGGCTACGGTTCTAACCGACGCCTTCCGGTCCGCGGGTGGGACAGAGGCGCCCGTGTTATCCCGCACCCAGCAGAACTCATGCAGTCGTTGCCGGCTTGCTCGACGGTGAGATCGGCGGACAAGGTGCGCCACCAGCATCAGTGGAATGGCTCCCGCTCCCCCCTTGCGGTCTATCCGGCTCGCGTGGGCAAAGTGCGATCGAAACGCCCGTCGTGTTTGGCGACGCTGGCGGTCACCGGCCGGTGTCGTGATGGCAGACGGTGGCCGTCCGATCGAGCCGCCAGGTTCGGGTAATCCTGCAGCCGACGCGGACGAGGCCGTCGACCAGATGCGCGTGGTTCATGGGCAGTGCCAGGCCCCCGACCCGGCGCCCCGAATTGGCATGATCCGACGACGACTACCCGTTCCCGGCCCTGGGTCGGCGACGCGGCGACGTGGACCGGGCGGCTCCGCAGCTGCGTTGCCGCACCCCATCCCCACGAGGCAGGCGAAATCCCGTCGCTGCCACCAGGTGCCCAGATGGGTGCTTCCCGCGCCCCGGACACAAGAGTCTCCCGAAGACTACACGCCGCCACCGCGCCGCGAGCAAGATGCGTCAACGCCACCGGACTGGGCCTCAAAGGTCTCCGAACAAGCCTCTGCGCAGCGGGTTTCTCGGCAAACGAGCCCTGCCGTGGGCGGTTTGACACGTGTGCGACACGCCTGCATACAGCGACTTTGTGTTCCTAAATACGCACGCTTGACCCAGCGGCTGTACAGTTGCCGTGCACTTCGAACTGACACCTTTAGCGGGCGAATCCAAGCATGGAGGCAGTGAATGATCCGGCACCACCGCACAGTGGATCGCATAGCCGCGATTCTGGAGACCGTCTCGAGAAGCAAAAACGGAATGCAACTGGCCGACTTGGCGCGGGCGCTCGACAGCCCCAAGAGCTCGATCAATGGCCTCCTCCACGGTTTGGTGGCCGTTGGGTATCTCACTGAAGTACCCAACGGTTACATAATTGGCCCCGGTCTGGAGGGAATCGTTCGGTCTCCGGATCTCTCCGTGCTGACCAAACTGGCCCGAAGCCACCTTGAATCGCTGTCCGCTCAGACCGGTGAAACTGTCGTCCTTGGGACCGCAGTCGGCACCAGCGTCACGTACGTCGACCAAGTCCCTTCCGACGAGCCCATCCGGTACGTGCCGACGCTCTTCGAACGCCGGCCGATGGTTAACACGAGCATGGGCAAGGTATTCCTTGCAGAGTCCGCGTCGCGTAACGGGCGCACAGTTGAGGTCGAAGCATCCGCGGGCGATCCCGACACGTTGCGAGCCGAACTGGAGGAAGTAAGAAGGACTGGGATCGGACACAATCGAGGTGAGTCGGTTGTCGGGGTGTATGGCGTTGCCCATGGCATCCGAGACAGGAACGGCAAGCTGGTCGCGGCAATCAGTGTTACCGGGCCTGAGGCTCGGGTGCTGCCTCGCCTTGAAGAATTTGCCGCGTTGGTTCGTCAGACGGCCCAGGAGATCGGCAGCCGCTACGGCGCTCGCCGCTAGTGTCTTGCCCACTAGTTTGCTGGTAATGCCAGACATGACTTCGAGGGATACGCAGGTGGTAGCACTCGTGCTAGCCAATGACGGGCGTGCCGAGTTTGATTCGTGGGCGCGTCGCCGAACGAGCGCGGCAGGCCTGTCGAAGCGATCGGGGATCGTGGGCCGCCGCCGAGGTGGACCCAACGCGAAAATCGTCGTGCGGCTGGGACTAGATGGATGGATGGATGGTACGCGGTATCGGGCCCCGTTTCTAGGACTGCGCTGAGTTTGGTCAGCTCGACGAGCCGCGTCCGGGTCGCCCGCAGAGGGTGGATGATTCTCGATCGAGGAGATGATCCCGGCAACCTTGAAAGTGCCCGGTCTGATACCACGCGCTGGTCGACACCGTCGATGGGCGAGCACCTCGAGAAGATGAGCATTGCCTGGCGACTTCAGTGGTGGCACTGAGAAATTCGCCGCCACCGAGTTTCTGAAGTGCCTGCGCAAAGATCGATTCCTCGGCACCCGGGGAGGTCACGGCTACGGCGTGACGGTGGGCATGTCTCCTTCCTCCCGGTCGGGGTTGGTGACTGTGTCGCCAACCCGAAGATGGACAACGGCCTCCACAAGTAGGTGCCGGCGGTCGAGCGTTGGCTAGCGGCCCCCGCTCACGGTCCACTTCACACCAACGAGTTCGTCCTGGCTGAACCTCGTCGAGCAGTTGCCGAACGGACGGCGAGGAAGTTGCAGCGTTCCACGTGTCGATCTGCTCGCGGCCTGAAGAAGGGACATCCGCGAATAGACCGACACGTGAAACGACGACCCCCGACCATTCGTCTGGGTCAAGGCCGCCAACATGCTCGACGCGATCGGGAATTACTGCGACCGAATTGACGGCTCAGGAAACTAAGTCTTCAGTGTTCACGATCACCGGAGGCAGCTTCTCGACGAGTGCGGCGAGGCGATCGCGATAGATTTCCGCGTTGGCGAGCTTGATGTCCTCGTACCCCCTCACCAGATCTGGCAGGGCAGCCATCTCGTTCACCAGCGCCATGCCACTCGTGTCGGTGACCGCATCCATCGCGGCCTCCATCGCCCTGACGTACTCATCGATGAGCCGCCGTTCTATGACTCTGACCTTGGCATAGCCAAACGGGTCGAGGGCGGTCCCCCGGACTCCCCGCATCATGTAGAGCAGCGTCAGCACGATACGGAAGGACGGGCCGAGACTCAGCTTTCGCTTGAGCCCGAGAGCCCTCAGTAGCGGTGGGTGCAACCGGAAGCGGTATGTGACGTCGTCGCCGTACGTCTGTTTCAGCTCTCGGATGAGAGCCGGATCGAGACTGAGGCGAGCGACCTCGTACTCGTCTTTGTACGCCATCAGCTTGTGCAGGTTACGTGCGAATGACTGTGTAACATCTTCGGACGCTGCGTGAGTCATTTCCCAGTCACGTACCTCCTCGACGTGCTCCGCGTATTTGCGAGCGTATGCCGGTCGCTGGTATTTGATCAGTTCATCCACGCGCCTCAGGACGATCTGTGCGAGCTCCGAATTGGGTTCGCACTTGACGAGTGCTGCAATGCCCTGTGCGACCGGAGAGGTGGCCGGGGTCGGCTGCGACTGCGGTTTCAGGTCAGCAGCCGGTTGCTGACCGCCGGCCACGTGCTGGCGTCCGGCCCGGAAGGCCAGGAGGTTCGCCGAGACTGCGACTCCGTTCCGTTCGATAGCCTCTTCGATGCGCTCGACGGTGATGGGCAACGCGCCTGACTGCGTTGCGACGCCCAGCATGAAGATGTTTGAGCCGTCGTCGCTCCCGAGCAAGGCCTGAGAGAGCTCCCGAGCATCGACAAACCAGGATCCTTCAGATCTCGTTGTGTTCTCGATCGCGGCGGTGAGCGTATCCAGCTCTGGGAAGTTGACGTTCGGATCCGTCACCATGGATCCGGTCGGCACTTTGGACGTGGAGATGATCGCACGCGTGCGACCGCGGCTGGCAACGGAGAGGTTCGTCGCGTTCGCGGACACGAGCAGATCGCATCCCAAGTACACATCGCATTCGTCCGGGCCGATCTTGTTTGCCTCGAGGAACGGCGTGGCCGAAATCCTAATGTCCGAGATGACAGCGCCGCCCTTCTGCGCCATGCCGAACTGGTCGAGGCCCCGGACATGCATACCCGACAGGTCAGCTGCGGTGGCAACGATCTTGGCCGTGGTCAAGATGCCCGTGCCTCCGATCCCGAGCATGCGGATGTTGAACACGTCCTCAATGGTTGCGGTCTCGGGCACTGCGAGATCCGTCACCGGACCACCGGTTGACCGGATTGGCGCAGGGACCTTCCCGGGAGTCACGGTAAGGAACGACGGGCAGTCCCCGTCCAGGCACGAGAGATCCTTGTTGCAGGATGCTTGGTGGATCTGGGTCTTTCTCCCGAACTCCGTGTCCACCGGCTGTACCGAAAGACAGTTGGACTTCGCACCACAGTCTCCACACCCTTCGCAGACGCGCTCGTTGATGTGAACCCGGTCGGTGGGTTCGGTCACCAGGCCGCGCTTGCGTTTGCGCCGGAGTTCGGTGGCGCACTCCTGGTCGTGGATCAGGACGGTGACTCCCGCAATTCGAGCGAGTTCCTCTTGTGTCTCGATCAGCCGGTCGCGGTGGCGTACTTGGACCTCACGCGGTAGGCGCGCGCGACGGTACTTCTTTATGTCGTCGGTCGTGATCACGATCTTGGCGACGCCCTCGGCACGTAGCGATGAGACCACGTCCACCACGGACATCTTCCCGATCGGCTGTTGTCCCCCGGTCATGGCGACCGCGTTGTTGTACAAGATTTTGTACGTGATGTTTGTGCCCGCTGCCACTGAGGCGCGAATGGCGAGACTGCCGGAGTGGTGAAAGGTGCCGTCTCCCAGGTTCTGAATCAGGTGCTGCCGGCGTACGAAGGGCGCCATCCCGATCCACGGCGCGCCCTCGCCGCCCATCTGGCTCAGACCAGTGATGTCTCCGACTCGACTTTCCGGCATCAGCATCGCCAAAGCCGAGCAACCGATTCCGCCGCCCACGAGGGAACCTTCGGGGACCACGGTGGATCGGTTGTGAGGACACCCAGAACAGAAATAGGGGGTGCGATCCATCACGGGAGTCAGTGACAACCTGATGGGTAGGGCGTCGTTCGTTCCACCCGCTATCTGAGACGAGTCGGCATTCTTGCCGCGCGGTGCGATCCGGGACGCAACCGCCTGTGCGATGGTGCCGGGCGGAAGATCGGAAAACGGGCGCAGGAAGGGTGTGCCGTCCGGCTTCTTCTTGCCGAACACTGCGGGTGCGTTGACGGTGCCGTAGAGCATGGCTTTGAGCTCGGTCTCGATGAAGGGGCGCTTCTCCTCGATGACGAGGACCTCGTCGAGACCTTCGGTGAACTCTGAGATCACGGTCGGTTCCAGAGGGAAGACCATCCCCAACTTCAGCAACCGGATTCCGTGGTCCGCCAGCGTCTGGGGGGTGATCCCGAGCTCTCTGAGTGCTTGCTGAACGTCGAGGTATGTGCTTCCGGCTGTAATGATCCCGAGTTTGGCATCAGAACTGCCTTCGACCACGTTGAGGGCATTCGCCTTTGCGTAGCGTCGAGCAAGCTCGAGCCTTGTCGTCACCATGCTCTCCTCCATCGCCGTGATGGCCGGCTGCATGAAGGTGGCGGAAGGTCGGTGCTCGTATGGGACGCCGGCAACGATGTTGCTCGGAATGATCGGAACTACGGGGGTGACGGATCGATCCGTCGTGGCTCCGTCCACGACGTTGGTGGCAAGCTTCATGGCCGTCCACAGTCCGCAGAATCTCGACATCGCGATGCCGTGCAGGCCGAACTCGAGGATCTCTGCGGCGTCACACGGTGCGAGCACCGGCATGCATATCTCGGCGAGGGCCATTTCGGAGCTGCTCGGGGTCGACGACGATTTTGCTGTCGAGTCGTCGCCGATAAGCGCCAGCACTCCACCGGACGGGGAGGAACCCCCCAGGTTGGCGTGGCGGAAGGCGTCTGTTGCTCGGTCCAGCCCAGGGGCCTTTCCGTACCAGATGCCCACCACACCGTCGTACAGCGCATCGTCCATCAGCGATACCAACTGTGAGCCCTGGACGGCGTTGACCGCGAGTTCCTCGTTCACGCCCGGACGAAACACCACCGCTGTTTCGGCGAGGAACTCCTTTTGCCTGCTCAGCTCGAGGTCGAGGCCCGCTAGCGGTGATCCCTCGTAGCCGGAGATGAGCATCGCTGTGTTCCGGCCTTGCTCGTTGTCGAGTCGTCGCTGCTCGACGAGCAGTCGTATCAAAGCCCCGATTCCGGAAAGGGGCGGACGCCGTTCGAGGACAAGGTCCACCGGCGATGGTCTTGAGGTGGTGCTGGACGACATAAAGTGTTCTCGCTCCCGGGTCGCTTGGCCACGTATTCGCGGGGGACCTGCTTTCGGCAAACCTCAGCCGTGCGTAGCATCGTGGTGAAGTCACCATAATCCCGAGTACTCCCCTAGGTCTCCGGCATGTTCCCGGAGTTTTGAGGGCAATCGAGTCACTGATTTGGTGAAAATCCCCAAAGGAGGTCGAGTGGACGACTGGACTCCGGTAGTCAGGCTGTGCGACCGCGTGCATGCACGATTCCAGGCGCTGTGCCGACGCTCCCTCGATCGGATTCGACTGGAGCTCCCTGGCTACGCAGTAGTGCCTCCCGGTGATCACCTGGCGGTGGTCAACGAGCAATTGCGGCGGCGGGTTGTTGCCATCTCCCAGCATCGCCGGCTCGACGCGGAAGACCTGTCGATGGTCGAGGAGCTGGCCAAACTTCGGGCGCGCCAGGGCGTGACTCTCGACATCCTGGTGGCCGGGTTCCACATCGGGGAGCGGGAACTGTGGCGTTCTCTATGCGACCAGGCCCAGGACGCTGCTCCGTTGCTGCCGGACGTGGCTGGTCTCATGCTCGAGTCCCTGCACGATCTCACGAGTGTGATCGCCGAGGCCCATACGGACGAGCTCCGCGGATTGCAGAGTCACCGCATCACCCTGTCGCAGCGGCTACTTGAACTGCTCGACACCAAGGGTGGCGCAGACGAGGCTCGGCGAATCGCCGAGACGATCGGCTTCGACCCACGGGAGGAATACGTCGCCGTCGTCTGGCGCTCGAACGAGCAACGGCAATTTCTCTCGGGTGCAGCCCAACGAGAGATGGAGCAACATGCCAAAGTTCTTGCCCTCGCCTACCAGGACGTTGATGTCCACTTCGTGGGCCAGTTCGTAGATCTGCCGAGATTGACTTCCGCCATCAGACGGCACCTTCCCCATGGCCGGATCGGAGTCGGTCTCTCGCGGGGCTCGCTCTCCGGGGCGGCGTCGAGTCTCGCAGAGGCGCGATTGGCACTATCGGTCGCAACTCCAGACGACGTGGCGGCCTTCTCGGACGTCTGGTTCGAAGCATGCGTACTTTCCAGGATCGACCTGATTGAGCCCCTCGTCAGGGATGCACTCGCGATTGCCCGAGGCAACCCGCAGCTTGTACAAACGGTCTGGACCTACTCCGAGATGGGGATGTCGATTGCGGCAACAGCACGCAGCATGCATCTGCATGCCAACACGGTGACCTATCGACTCGAGCGGTGGGCTGAGCTGACCGGCTGGAACCCACGCACGTTCGGCGGATTAGCCCGCTCGGTTTCCGTATACAGACTCCTGTCAGAGTCGTTGGGCTGAGCCGGATCCGACAACTTCGGAACAATCTCACGAAGACCGCTCCACTGCGTACCGCGGAAGCATTTCCGGTGCGGCCAGACACCGTTGACGGAGGTCAAAGCGTTCTGTAATGTGTCCACGTGTGCGGTTATATGCACAGTGGCGGTTCTGCGGCGGTCCCCCAGCAGTGCGCCGTACGTCGCGCCCTTCCTCACACACAAAGGCTGTGCAGTGAAAATTTGTATTGTCGGCGACTACCTGAGTAGGTACCGAGAGCGCATCCAAACGCTCTTTCCCACGGATGAAGTCATCTGGGCGCACACTGCCGAGGACGACATCGCGCGGGATGCACTCGAAGATCTCGACGTATTCGTCGGCCCGGTATTCACGCCCGAGATGGCTCAGCGCGCACGCCGTCTGCGTCTAGTTCAAGTGCCCGGAGCCGGTACCGATGGCATCGCCATCGATGCCCTGCCGCCCTCCGCACTGTGCGCGAACGTGTATCGACACGAATCCTCCGTCGCCGAATATGTGCTGGGTGCGGCGATCGCGCTCCGGCGAAGATTCCAGGATCAGGATCGTAATTTACGCCAGGACATCTGGGACACGGCGACCTACGACCCATCTGTTGCCTACGGCAGGACACTGCTCTCCGCAGAGGTCGGTTTCGTTGGGTACGGACATATCGGGGCCGCAACGTGGACTCTTCTCGAGGCCGTCGGCGTGCGCGGTGGCCGTGCAGTCTCGCGATCGGGCGAATCGGCCGAAGGCCGAGTGAGCTCATTGAAATGGCTCGGAACCCAGTCAGACATCGATCGACTTTTCGATGAGTCCGACCTGGTGGTCGTCTCGGCGCCTCTCAGTGCAGAGACGACCGGATTGATCGGTGCCGAACAGTTCGACCTCCTCGGAGAAGACGGCATCATCATCAATGTGGGCCGAGCCGGCCTCATTCAGGAAGAACCACTATTCAACGCATTGCAGAGTGGCACCATTGCGGGCGCCGCGGTCGATGTTTGGTATTCGTATCCTGAGGATGGATCTGGGCGGCCGAGCTCATATCCTTTCAAAGATCTGACAAATATTCTGATGACACCTCATTCGGCGGCGTTGACTGACGAGACGTACAGTGCGCGGCTTGACGACATTGCCATCAACATCGAGCGGTCTCGTATGGGCCTTGATCCCATCAACCTTGTGACGTCCTGATACACAGTCACTCGTGTCGATGCCGTCGAGTTCGCATCCATTGTTTCGCAGCGGATGGTCGTGTTCACGCGTTCCAGGCGAACGACCGGAAGTCCAGCGGGGCAGTAACTTATGAAAGGACTGCACGTGTCCAAGATAGCGGCGATTTCCACTCAATTGGTCCCCATCCCGCTCGAGTCTCCTCTGACTCCCCTGGGCGGAAATCTGAAATTTCGGACCGTGTACAACGTCGTCGTCCACGTGGACACGACAGACGGCATCCGGGGATCTTCGTACGTCTGGCTGCCAGGGACCGACAATGCCCCCATCGAACTCCCCCATGAAGCTGCCATCGTGGCCGAGGCAGTGCACGGCTTCGCGGACGCCGTAGTAGGCGAGTCTGTCTTTAACTATGAGCGCTTGTGGGCGATCAAGACTGCCCGCAGGGTACTGCCGGGCAACGGGATTGTGTCTTTTGCGCACTCCGCTCTGGATATGGCCTTGTGGGATGCTGCGTGCAAGACACTGGGACTTCCACTATTTCGCCTACTCGGAGCGCACAAGGAAGAGGTTGACGTCTACTCCAACGATCTTCTGGACTATTGGAACTCTCCCACAGAGGATCTGGTCGGCAAGGCAAAGGAACTGGTCTCGGAGGGGTTCACATCGTTGAAGTTGCCTGGTGGACTGCATCCGATGGAGTCTGCCGACTGGGACATTCGACGGCTGGAAGCGGTTCGCACCGAGGTCGGATCGAGCGTCGAACTGATGCTCGACGTGGGCAATCGCTGGAGCTTTGATCAATTCGCGCGCTTTGCTTCACGGATCGATGAGGTGGGCCTGCGCTGGATCGAAGACCCTGTTCCGTTGAACGAGCCGGAACTACTCCTTCGAGTGCGGAGATTGCTGCGCACACCCATCGCGACGGGAGAAAATAGCTTCGACATCAACGAACTCCACTCGCTCGCACACTCGGGCGCCGTCGACGTCTTGATCTTCGAGCCCATGCGAATCGGCGGTGTCACCGGAAGTCAGAAACTGGCGGCGATCTGCGAGGGAATAGGCGTCCCCATTGCGCCTCACACGTACCCAGAACTCGCTTCCCACTTGGTCGCGGGAAAGCCATCGGGCTTGGTATGTGAGTGGCTGGCATGGTGGCAGCCAATGCTTGCCGGCACGATGGCGATCACGAAAGGCAGGACCATCCCCTCCAGCGCGCCCGGGATTGGACTGACATTCGACGAGTCCTTTCTTTCACAATTCCCTACCCGCATCAGTTCCGGTCCCCAGTAATTTCCGCGCAGCACCCAGGAGGAGCGATTTGCCCGTGTCCACGCCGGGCGTGCAGGAATCTTCGGGTTACTGCGAGTTTCGTGGTGACGCGCCGGCTGTAGTTTGCGAGCGCAGGAGGCTGCGACCGCTTTGGGTGATCCTTCCAAGATCGGGGAGCGCACAACTCCGACGCTGAGTGTGGGCGCCAACTTCGTCGACTGCCACAACCCCTTCCACCGGCAACCGGCAACCGGCAACCGGCAACCGAGGTTAACGACAGGTAGACCTGCTGCCCCCGCACCAGCCGCCCAAGCTGGCGCTACTGGGGTCGATTTTTCACGTATCGGATGGCGGCCGCTCGACATCCGGTTGAATCGCCGCTAGACGCTGTCTCGACTGAAATGCCTTGTTGGAACGGGTTAGAAACTAGCGATGAGCATGTTCTTTCATCCACAGGGCATGCTACAATACGATCACTCGTGCGATAATCTGCACGATCAACGGTCTCTCCTGCTCCGCACCATCAGAGGTGCGATGTCGCTGCGGCGAGGCCCACAGAAAGGAATAAACACGATGGACAGTTCCATTGGGTCGCTAATGGTTGTCGCAGCAAGCGACCGTGCTGCTCTGCTGGAAGGTTTCGCAGGTCATGCCGGCTCGGTCTTTTGCGACCTCGAGGACACCGTTTCGGAGCAGGCGAAGGCCGGTGCCCGGGATTTGGTGGTCGAGATGCTCGCTGCCGGCGAATTCACGGGTGCGTACATGATCCGCCTGAACGCGCGAGCGACGGAGCACTGGAAGCATGATCTGGAGAAGATCATTCCGGCGAAGCCCGCCTACGTTGTGATTCCGAAGATCGTGTGTGCACAGGATCTCGTCGATGCCGAGGCGGACATTGCCCAGGCGGAGTCCGCTGCCGGAATTCCGGTAGGTACAACGAAGCTGGTCATCCTGATCGAGACGGCCGCAGCCGTTCTCCGGGTCGATTCGATCTGCGCCGCGTCTGAACGCCTGCACGCACTGCTGTTTGGGGCCGAAGACTACATCGGTGAGCTGGGGGTCAATGCCACCGTCGGCGGTGCGGAGGTCGCCTACGCGCGTGGCGCCATTGCCTGCGCAGCCAAGGCGTACGGCCTCGTTTCGATCGACCGGGCCTGGCTCTCCGTCGACGACGACGAAGGTTTCTACGCAGATGGCATGACCGGGCGAATCATGGGGTTTGACGGCCGATTTGTGGTGAACGAGAAGCAGGCAGAGGTCGCCAACAACTTCTATGCGCCGACAGAATTCGAGGTCGAGAAGTCGCGGGCGCTGTTGGCCACCCTAGAGGATTCACTCTCTCGCGGGGCTGCGGTCGGCGTATCCGGCGGAACCTTCGTGGACCTCGCGTCCATCCGTCGCGCGAAGACCATCCTCGCGCGGTGGGAAGCCCTCAATGCGGATGCAGATTGATCCTGACTGAGGCTTCCTCCGAGTGAATTTTTCACCAGGTCCACTACCCTGCTCGTGCCACGTGGGCAGTTGGACCTGCCAGTGGCTGCGGCATTCCCGGGGCTGCTTGTGGAGGAGCGCGGTGCGTCCGGCGGCGATCAGGGGTGACCGCTGCCGGACGGATCGCTCCATTCATGGGTTGAGTTTCTCCACGGGCCAATAACAGTGGCCAAGGACGCAATCACCATCGCGCCGAGAACCGTGGGACCACGGCCACAAACGCTGAGGCTGAGCCAGTGGTCCTGAGCAGGGCTCTGGAGATGCGGGGATGGCACCGCCACCCGGCTCAGAGCGAAACGTCGACGCTATCGGCTGGTATCGATCGACAGGCCACCGCCACGGCCACGGCAGCACCCGATTGTTCGTCACGCATCAGAGGCACGCAGGCGCGAACCTTTCTCCGCATCATCTTCACCGTCTGCCACATCGCCCGACCTGGTGCACCCTAGAACGTTCACTGTTGAGCCCGCCCGGCGGGCACCCGAATCCACGCCGTCCGCATGTAGCGTCCTCCGCCCAGCCGTCCTGCGCTATCGTGCGGCTCGACTGGGTGCGCCACACACCGCCTTTCGTTGAACTAACTTATGTGCATTCCACGAGTGACTCGAATTGGACGACAGTTTCCTACGCCGATGGGCTTCCTACGGTGCCGCCGGCACCGGGGACTCGTCATAGTCGGCATACGACCGCAGTGGTCTGACCCTGCTCTACGCCCGCGATCCGGAGGCCAGCGGCCCCTGGAGACTGCGCGTCATCAAAGCAACCCTCAGCGGTGACTGTCTCGGGGCGTGGCAGAAACCATTGCCGGGGCAGTATCCAGCACGCTCTGTGCCACGCCGAGGAGGACCTTGGCGGGGGTGAGCAATCAATCGCACTTTCTCGAACTACCTGCGGCAATGCCCTTACGGCGTCGGTGCACCCGCGGGTGAATCGGAACCCCCGAGGCACAAAGGACAGCGGCCTGCTCGCCGCTCCCCACGGACTTTTCGGAGCTTGCCGGCTGCGACGACAAATCATCACCTGGACGACGAGGCTGCCAAATCAACAACCCCGGCCTGTGTGTTCGTGAATTGTTAGCCGAAACAGACCAGACCGCAGACCACGCCCAGCGCGAGCACCGACGCACCTGCACAGATGAACCAGGCCCAGGTCGCGACCTGACACCACTGCGGGCCTCCAGCATCCCGGGGAGGGTGCTTCGATCCCACCTCCCCTGAGGCACGCACCCTCGCCTGCGGGCTGCGTCGGGCTAACGCGTCTGCCCGGACCGCCACACCGAATGACGCCATCACCACCAGCAACGCCACCAACAGCATGGCCACCAAAACAGGTAGAGCCGTTCCGGGCATGTCGATTCCTTCCACATCAGCGCGGCCACCGCAAATCTCGCCACGCCGGATCTGAACACCGGGGACCTCACCCACGACCGCGGAAGAAGTTCCTCGCAACCGTCATCGACGCACCGAAACACTTCGTGATGAGCAGTTGCCCACCGCGGTCATGTCTGCCCATCTCATAGCCCCGGAACAGGGAACCTCACGACGGCGACGACGACCATTCCTATTACCGCTCCCGCGTACGCCACTGTGACAGTGAGTCCTTCGGACCGCGCACGCAGGAGAGAGTTTTTCAGGTTCTTTCGGATTCGTGCCATGACAACTCTTCTCGATGCAATCGATAGTCTCGCCCGATTTGCGGCGCACACAGACGCATGCACCCGACCCGAGGGGCCTGCAAACACTTGCTGCGGGGCAGGGCCGTCTGTGCCGACAGTTCCCTATTCACTTGGGGTTTGAACGGAGAAGTCGGTCGCTCACGCACGCACTTGCTGGTGAAACCGGGCAAGGAAGACGGTAGAGCGCCACAGAGACCCATTCCGCATATGTGATTCAGAACACATCAAATATTGGGTGTCGCTCTCGGGAAATCCAACGCCCTCAGTGCGGACGTGCGACGGACCGAGATGCAGATGACACGGCGCCAAGACCGCGGCCGCCAAGCCCCCAGCCGTATGGCGCCGGAGCAGCTCAGCGCCCATCCCCCACCACCTCCGATCGTGCCACCAACAGGCGGCCGTTCCCGCTGCGGATAGGCTTTTGCGTCCGCTCACGTGCCACTCGCCCCGCCTCATTACGCCATTCCAGCCGTCCGGTTGGCCCGGATGCGTACGGCGTCAATGAACGTGCGACCTCCCCGACACTTTCGAGCGCATGCCATTGGCGCATCTCGGCATCTGTCTCGTTTCCATTCTTGGACAGTTTGTTTCGTCGAATTTGAACGTCTCTATCTCTGCACAGACCGGCCGTAGCGGTGTGGCGTGGAGCGTGTTCCCGCAGCCTCGATGTCGCGTCCGTTTCGCTGGACGGTCTGCCACACCACTTTTCTTGACACGGGATGCACACTCTGCAACAGTGCAGCTATAAGCACGCGCGGACTTATATACGCACACTCCATTACGATGGCCGATCGCAGTCAAGGGGCGACATATGACCGAGGTAGTTATGCAGGGCGAACGAGAGTTCGCCTCTGTGACCGACAATCAGCTGGCGGAGCTTCGCTCTATGATCGGCAAACCGATCCGAAGCGACCGTCCACATGTCACAGAGTTGACCGTCGATGCGGTACGGCACTACGCGCTCGGCATTGGTGACCGCAACCCGCTCTGGAGTGATCCGGAGCGTGCAGCCGAGGGGCGCATTGGGGTGCCCCCAACCGCCCTGCTGGCCATGGACAAGGTTTTCAGCGGCTATGTGACGGGTCTGCCCGGCATTCATGCCATGTACGCGGGAACATCCTTCTCCTTCGAACGCAAGCCCGTCGTCGGTGACCGGCTCACCGGTTCGGCGGTACTTAAGGAGCTCATCGAGCGCCCCAGCAAGTTCGCGGGCCGGTCCTGGCAGCAGATCTACGAGGTGCCCTTCCACGACGAAGCGGGCGCGCTCGTGTGCACCGGCCAGTCCTACTGCTTCCGGATCGAACGCGACAACGCCCGCGAGGGAAAGAAGTACGAGGATATTCGGGTCGAATGGACCACGGATCAGATCGCCGAGATCGCCCAGCGGTACCGAGACGAAGAGGCGCGGCGACGAGGCACAGTAACGCGCTACGTCGAGGATGTGGAAGCTGGTGATGCGCTTCCGCCCATCACCAAGGGGCCCTACACTGCAACGACCGCCATCGCGTATCTCCTGGGCTGGGGCGGGCTGTACGTACGCGGGCACGGAGACGCTTTCGATCTCTTCGAGCGCCACCCCGCCCTCGGTATCCCGAACGAGTTGGGCGTCCCCGAGCCGCCGGAGCGTGTTCACTGGGACGCCGACCTCGCTCGTCGCGTTGGCGTGCCCGGCGCCTATGACTATGGCCCGGAACGTGTCTCGTGGATGGGCCAGGTCGTCACCGACTGGATGGGCGATGACGGTTTCCTCAAGACATTGGACGTCCAGGTCCGCCGGCACAATGTCCTCGGTGAACTCGTCACGTGCGACGGCTCCGTCTCACGTGTCGATCCGGCTACCGGCGAAATCGATATCGTTCTGAACGCGATCAACCAGGACGGATTCGAGTCGGCGCGCGGCACAGCGACGGTGGTGCTACCGAATCGCGTGACAGAGCAGTGAGCCACGGAGCGTCTGGCCTGATCCAATGCAGACCCAGTAAGAGCCTCCATGGCAGAACCTGTGACCAGCCGGGTGATCGAGTCGGGGTCATGATGGAACCGTCACGGCAGTTCTACCGGCGATGTTCGGCGTGATCGAGCGCAGTGCCGTTCCAGAGCCGCTGTACACCCGTCCAGGCCAGACGCTCAGCGCGAAA
This sequence comes from Rhodococcus sp. ACPA1, assembly GCF_002300195.1. Lineage (NCBI taxonomy): Bacteria > Bacillati > Actinomycetota > Actinomycetes > Mycobacteriales > Nocardiaceae > Rhodococcus > Rhodococcus sp. ACPA1. The sequence goes on from NZ_NSDX01000013.1 coordinate 32,523, forward strand.
GCATTGACCATTGCGGAACAACCCTCCTTATAGGTGGTGAGTTCGTTTGGGATGCGACGTCAGTGACCGAAGCGACGTCGACCCCCACGACGGGGTGTACTCGTCGAACCTGCAGTCCTGCTCCCTGACTCCCGGACTCCCGGACTCCCGGACTCCCGGACTCCCGGATCCACCGAGTGGAACGACGTCATCGTTCTGCAGTCGGAGGTCGCCGAAGGCTTGGAAGTAAAGCTCCAGGAGCACGTACGAGGCACCCCGAGTGCGCATGAGTATTCACGACTTCTCGAGTTGGTGACCTCCCTGCCGAAGACTTCACACGGCAAGGTCGCCGGCGAGAGCCTCAGAAAGGCAGCCGAAAATGGCGTCACCTCGCTATGAGGACACCCCGGTGACTATCGAGGTGCCGCCGCCACGGGCATCTGTCGACCTGGTGACCGTTCGTGACCAGGGCCGGATCCGTCTCGTCACTCTCGATGATGCCGAATCCCGGAATGCGCTCAGTCGCCGAATGCTTCAGAGTGTGGTCGATGCGCTGGGCACTGCCACCCGCGACGACGTCCCTGCGGTCGTGCTCAGCGGAGCCCGTGGGACCTTCGCTTCCGGTGCGGACCTGCGTGAGCTCGATGGTGCCACCCCCGGCTCGTACCTGGCTCAGCGACGTGCAGAGCTGTGGGACCAGATCGCCGAGTTTCCGAATCTGATCGTCGCCGCGGTACAGGGCTATGCCCTCGGAGGAGGGTGCGAGTTGGCCCTGACGTGCGATGCAATTGTCGCCGGCGACCGCACCATGTTCGGTCAGCCCGAGGTCCGGATCGGAGCGGTCCCCGGCGCCGGTGGCAGTCAACGCTGGCCTCGGGCCGCAGGGCGTTTCCACGCGGCCCCGCTGGTTCTGGGCGGCGTGAGAATCGACGCCCGCGAAGCGCTACAGATGGGGGTAGTCGACCGCGTTGTTCCGGAGCGGCGAGTGGTAGCTGCAGCGGTAGACCTCGCGAATGAACTACTCGACGGTGTCTCCCTGAACGCGCAGCGCAAGGCCAAGCAACTTCTGCGTTTATCCGAAGAGGCGACGCTCTCCGACGGGCTGGTATCGGAACGGCAGGAGTTCGCAAGCCTGATCGACACGCCCGATCTACACGAAGGCATCGCCGCGGTCCTGGAGAAGCGACCGGCACACTTCCCCATCACCAAGTCTGGAGCATCATGAGCGAACTCGTAGTGCAGTGCGATGACGACATCATGACTCTCACCTTGAACCGGCCGCTGGACGGGAACCGGATCACCCCTGAGCTGGCTTCCGACCTCGGCGGTGCCCTGCGCAGCGCAACGAAAATGAAGGTTCGCTGCATCATCCTCGCCGGCGAAGGGGACTCACTCTGCGAGGGCGACAGCCACGGCCTGGACCTGACCGCCGGTAGCGAAACAGCCGCACGCGAGCTGGGCGCCTGGCTGCGCACGGTCGCGGATCCTCTCGTCGATCTAATGCACACGATCGACGTTCCGACCGTGACGGCCGTCAAAGGTCCCGTCCTGGGAATTGGGCTTGCCCTCACGCTCGCGTCCACAATCACGATCGCCGACCCCCGAGCGGTCCTCGGGACTGGTGAGTGGCCATCCGGCGTCGTCGGCCACGGGATCCCCCTTCTACTCGGAAGCATTCCCCCCGCCGAACGCGCGGCCATGTTGATACTGGACCGGAAGATGACGGCCACTCGAGCCCGAGAGCTGGGATTGATCTGCGACCTGGCCCCTGCCGGACATCTCGACTCCACGGTCCGGGGGGTCGCGCTCGAGATCGCGAGCCGCACACCTGCAGCGAACGGTGTTCTACTCCGGGCCGTGCGAGACGCCCACAACCTCACCCGCAAGGACTCCTTCCGCTACGGCAGCTACCTGGCGGAAAGTGCTGTGGTGTCGTGACGTCCCATGAAATGCCTGAAACACACACGCGAGCAAGGAATGTCCATGAACAAGCTCCTCACTAACCACGACGGGAATCCGCCGGCACGCCTCGCGTCGATTACCCAAGATTCGCATGCGCTGTCAGCTCAGCTGGCGGGCAAACCCGGTGGAGCTCTCACCGGGGTTGACAAGAACCAGTTCGAATCGGCGGAGGTCGACGATGTCTAGTTTCCAGAACGTGTACCTGTGCGCACCTGTCCGGACGCCACACGGCCGCTACGGCGGCGCGCTGAGTGAGTCGTCGGCGGTCGACCTGGGCGTGTTGGTTGCGCGAGAGGCACTCACGCGTGCCCACCTCGCGCCGAACCTCGTCGACGAAGCAGTCGTTTCGCACTGTAGGCAGGCGGGGAACGGACCAAACCCTGCCCGGCAGGTGACCCTGTTGGCAGGGCTACCGGAAGCGGTTCCCGCGCAGACCATCAACATGGCCTGCGGCTCGGGTCTGAAGGCAATTGAGCTAGCCGCACTGAGCGTCGAAGCGGGCGGCACGGACGTTGCCCTCGTAGTGGGAATGGAGCACATGAGTTCGATGCCCTACCTCGCCTCGAGTTCGCTGCGCTGGCAGGGGCAGCGGCGTGGCGACATCGTGTTGGTGGACAGCTGGAAGGACAGCGCCACCGACCCGGTGTGCGGGCTCAGCATGCTCGAAACCGCCGAACGGGTGGCAGCCGAGTTCGGCATCAGCCGGTCCGAGCAGGACGCGTGGGCGCTCACCAGCCACCGGCGGGCGACGACGGCATGGGAGACGGGTGTCTTCGACGCGGAAGTGTGTCCGGTGACAATGTCCCATGGTGTCGTGCGCCGCGACGAGACGATCCGCTTCGATGCCAGTAGCGACTCTCTCGCGTCCATCCGCCCGGCGACCGGAGCAGGTGGCACGGTGACCGCGGGAAACGCCAGTCAGATGGCCGATGGCGCCGCGGCACTGATCATCGCCTCTGCCGCTGCAGTCGAGCAGTACGGACTCGAGCCGATGGGCCGCCTACTCTCCTTTGCCGCAGTGGGCGTCGATCCGACGCTGATGGGAATCGGCCCCACCGTGGCCATTCCCCGCGCCATGAAAGAGGCCGGGGCCTGCGTCGACGACATTGAACTCCTGGAGATCAACGAAGCATTCGCAAGCCAGGTAGTCCAGAACCTACGCGCCCTCGAGCTGGACGGAGACCGCGTCAACATCAACGGCGGCGGCATCGCACTGGGACATCCCACAGGACAGAGCGGTTGTCGGCTCACCGGGACGCTGCTCCACTCGCTGCGCCGGCGTGGTGGCGGCCTCGGCGTCGCCAGCCTGTGCGTCGGCGGCGGCCAAGGAGTGGCAGCTGTGGTCGAGAGTATCGCGTCGTGACCGCCGGGAAGAGTGACCTCAAGGTGGTCGTGGTCGGGCTGGGCACCATGGGGCGGGGAATCGCTCAAGTCTTCGCCGAAGCCGACGCCGATGTCGCGGTGGTCGAAACCATGGACGCGAACATGGACTTGTTGCAACAGGAACTGCAGGCGTCCGGCCTGAGAACGCACGTCGTTCGAGCCAGTCTCGCGGAGGCACTGATCGACGCGGATCTGGTGATCGAAGCAATCGACGAAAACATGGAATCCAAACAAGCGCTGCTCACCCAGATCAGCGCGCACGGCACGCCGTCACTGGTCGTGGCCAGCAACACCTCGTCGTTGTCGATCGCCGAGCTGGGACGGGCATACGGACACCCCAGCCAGGTCGTCGGACTACACTTCTTCAACCCCCCGGTCAGAATGCCTCTGGTGGAGGTGGTTCGAGGTCCCCAGACCTCCGCGAAGACCCTGGACGCGGTCACCACCTGGATACAGCAGGCCGGCAAACACGCCGTGCAGTGCACCGACTCCACTAACTTCATCGTGAACCGGATCTGCCGTCCCTTCTACTACGAGGCCCAGCTCCTGCTGACTCAGGGGGCCGAACCGGGCGCCATCGACCTCGTCGCCAGGCGCTGCCTCGGCCACCGGGTCGGCCCGCTCGAAACACTCGACCACAGCGGACTGCACACGCACCTACGATCGTCCGAGACGGCCGAACGGGAACTGGGAGACCGGTATCGGCCCATCCCGGTCGTTCGCCGACTCGTGCGCGCGGGATTCACCGGCAAGCAGGCGGGCCGCGGCTTCTACGACTACGCCGTTGAACAACCGCGTGCCGCACGGGAACGACTACTGCAGCACGCGGTCGGGTCGCGGCGTCCGTTGGCAGTGGTGGGCCCGGCGAGCACCCGGTACGCCGGCACCGGATATGCACCGGTAGACCCGGACATCGCCGATCTCATCGTCTACGTCTGCGGCGCACGGTCAACGGACGACGACGTCCGTGCCGTGCGCTCGCTGAGCGCGTCACCCATCGACCTCGTGGTCGACTCCGCCGACGGCCGCTGGCTCCACGATCTTCCCGCCGGCGTCGGCTGGGTCCACGCCCATGTCGACGACAGCTCAGTGTTCGTGGAGGTCGTGGACGATGCCCTTGCCGCGGTACCGATCACCACAGGGACACACGCACTGCTCGAGGCAGTCGGTGCCGACTGGATCCGGGTTCCGGCCCTGCCCGGCCTGATCGCCGAACGACTCCAACACATCCTGGTCAACGAAGCAGTCACCCTGGTGGAAGAGGGTGTCGCCGCGGAATCCGACGTAGACCTGGCACTCAAGCTGGGAATGAATCATTCCCGCGGCGCATTCGAGTACCTGGCAGATACCGGCGCATCCGCGGTCGTGGCCAGTCTCGTCTCGATGCAAGAGGGCTTCGGCGATACCCGTTACCGTCCGGTCGCGCGGTTACTGCGCTTGGGTGCCAGTGACTCCAGGCCGGCTCAGTCCGCGCTTTCACCCACATCGATCCGCTGAGGAGAGGACATCACGATGTACAACTACGACCTGCCCGACAGTGTGAAGGTGTTGGAGGACGGGCCCATTCGGACGGTGCTCCTCAATCGACCTGATCAGCTGAACGCAACCAACGACGAAATGCTCGTCGCCCTCGAGCGAATCTGGGCACAGCTCGCGGCCGACCCCGGTGCACGGGTGGTGGTGCTCACCGGGGAAGGGCGCGGATTCAGCGCAGGTGGTGATCTAGAAGGCCAACTTGCCCTGGAGGACATGACACGCGGCGAGGTAGACGAGTGGGCATGGCGCCAGCTCGAGGTCGCCCGGCGCACCGTCCTCGAAATGCTGGCATTTCCGCTACCGGTCATCGCCGCGGTCAACGGTCCCGCGGTCGGGGTCGGGATGAGTCTCGCCCTGGGCTGCGACATCGTCCTCGCATCCGACCGGGCGTACTTCTCCGATCCACATATCGCGATCGGACTCGTACCCGGGGACGGTGCCGGGGCGTTGATGCCACTGCACACCAGCTTGCTACGTGCCAAGGAGTTCCTCTTCACCGGTGACCGGATCGCGGCGACCCAGGCCGTCGAGATAGGAATCGCCAACAGAGTCGTGCCCCACGAGCGGCTCCGAGACGAGGCGACCGATCTTGCAATGCGAATGGCGCGGCTGTCCAAAACCGCACTTCAGGGCACCAAACGCACTCTCAATGCCTACGCGATCAACGCCATGGGAGCGTCCCTGGACGTCGGGGTGATGTCCGAGCGCGCGACGATCGGATCGCCTGAGCACCTCGACAGCGTCCGAGCCACACTCCACCGAATCCGGCGGCAGGAAACCGCTCATAAGCCCTGACCTGCGATGTGCTCCCGGCCGTGCCCGCACGGCTGATCCCTGGCCGGCCCGGGCCCGTCTCACGCCGCGATCCGGGCACCGAACGACGTAGCAAACGTGCCCGCGACAACCGGGCGAGAAATTTCCGTTCCTCCGTGCCCCATGGTTGTGCACGTACCCGAACATGACCGAACCGCGCCGTACGCGGATGAGATGCAAAGGAGAGCTGTTGTGACCGTTCCATTCGATAACGGTTCCGTGCGGATGGCCAGGGTAGGCCCCGTCGCCACCATCACGATCGATCGACAAACACACTTGAACGCGCTCAATGACCAAGTCGTTCAGGGGTTATCGACCGCAGCGGATATCGCGGCCGCGGACCCCGACGTTCGAGCACTCGTTGTTACCGGAGCCGGCGACAACTTCTGCGCCGGAGCCGACATCGGATCTGTCAGCCAGTGGAACGATGAAGCCACCGCGCGCAGGGGTATCACGACAGTCCTCGAAGGGCTCCGCGCTTTCGCCCGGATTCCCAAACCTGTCGTGGCTGCTGTCGAGGGATACGCGTTCGGGGGAGGCATGGAACTTGCCCTGTGGTGTGACATTCGAGTCGCCTCCGAGGACGCCCGGTTGGGGATGCCCGAGGTGAAGATCGGACTCTTCCCGGGTGCCGGCGGCTCGCAGCTGCTGCCCCGGTTGGCCGGCCGTTCCGTGGCGCTGGAACTGATGCTCCTGGGGCGGCCGATCACCGGCCGACGGGCCTTCGACCTGGGCCTGGCAGCCGAAGTGGTCCCCCGGGGGCAGGCATTGGCCGCGGCGACGCGAATGGCGGGCGCTCTCGCCGAACTTGCGCCACTCGCACTCGGGATGATCAAGAAAACACAAGACGCCGCCTGGTACCCGTTCGACGAAGCACTCAAACATGAAACACGGCTCAACGCAGAGCTTTTCGCCACCGACGATCGCCGAGAAGGAATGGCCGCCTTCCTCGACAAGAGAGCTCCTCGCTGGCAAGGCACATGACCGTTTCGGCCGCGCCGGGACACCCCCCCGGTCACCGGCCGGATGGTAGGGCCGGGCGGTGGGGCCGGGCGGTGGCCCCGACGAGACGTGTCCCTCGCCGGGGCTACCTCGGGGCTCCCCCTGTCACAACGGGATCGAGACGCCGAGTCTCGCCACGGCCGGGCACACAACGGCGAAACGCGGACCGTCGGTTCTGGGCGCGGTACACACTCGTCCAATGGGTCCCGATCCACGGAGTCCGGACGGCGTGGCCAGATCGAGCTGGTGCCCGCCGATCTCGGTCCGCACCTACCGGGGCGTTACGGCACCTATCACTGGTTGACACAGTCGCCGCCACGCTCCTATCGTACATAATAAAGGACGCATATTCTTATATGCGCACACCGTGTTCGGCTTCAGCGGACGACGACCGCTGCTCGCAGCAGCCTCTGTCGTCGCCGTTCCGCGCGCCGAACCCCTCATAAGGAGCATTGATGGCGAGCTCAGTCCGTTGGGGCGAGACCGTTATGCGCAGCATTGTGCGCGGCCACCCAAGTCTCGTCTACAAAGATCGACCCAGATCCATCATCGCGGCGCTCACCGAGTCGCGGCGATGGGCCGACCGACCTTTCATCAGGCACGGATCGAAAGTAGTGAGCTTCGCCGAACACGAGCGGATGGTGCGTCAGTTCGCACACTTCCTGCGAGCCACCGGTGTCAGCTCAGGCGACCGCGTCGGAATCTTCGCCGTGAACAGCCCCGAGTGGGTCGCGATGTTCTTCGCGATCCTGGAAGTCGGCGGCATCGTCGTACCCTGCAATGGCTGGTGGTCCGCGGAAGAGATGGCAAACGGATGCCGCACAGTCTCCCCCGTCCTGGTCATCACCGACGAGAAGCGCGCAGACCGCGTGCCCGCCGGCGTCCGACACTTGCTACTCCCCCACGCCAACGACGACCTGCCGTTGGAGCACCTGACGTTGCAGAGTCAGGCAGTGGAGCAGGCCGACGAGAATGCGCCCGCCGTCATCCTCTTCACCGCAGGAACGACCGATTTCCCCAAGGGAGCACTTCTCTCCCACCGAGCCCTGGTCGCCAACCTCCAGAACCTCCTCGTCGTCTCCCGCAAGCTGCCCCACCAGATTCCCGACGACAACCCCCCGAGCGTCGCCCTGGTGGGCCTTCCGTTGTTCCACATCGGCGCCATCCAGCTGATTCTTTTCCCCCTGATGACGGGAAGCGAGATCGTCTTCCTCGACGGCCGATTCGATGCCGGCAATGTGTTGTCCCTGATCGAGTCACACGCCGTCACCATGTTCTCGGGCGTGCCCACCATGATGGAACGTCTGCTGGCACACGAGAACATCGCTCACCACGATCTGACATCGCTCCGCACAGTGGTTCTCGGTGGCTCACCCGTCGACGATGCCCTGCTCGAACGAATTCGTGGCGCCTTCCCCGCCACCAGTCGAGGAGTCGGGCAAACCTACGGACTCACCGAAGCCGGCGGAGTGGTCAGTACCGGCGTTGGATCCGACATCGCACAACACCCGGGCTCCTCCGGACGCCTCGCCCCTGTCGTCGAGATCAAAGTCGAGCAACCCGATGCCTCCGGAAGCGGCGAACTGCTGGTTCGCTCGCCATCCGGGATGGACGGGTACTGGGGAATTGCGGGCGACGACACAGTCGACCACGAGGGCTGGATTCGAACCGGAGATCTCGGTCACGTCGACAGCGAACGATTCCTGTACGTGTCAGGACGGGCGAAGGATGTCATCATCCGGGGCGGCGAGAACGTGGCCGCCGCTCGCGTCGAATCGGTACTTCGCGAGCATCACGCGGTCAGCGAGGTCGCAGTCATCGGACTCCCCGATTCCGACCTCGGGGAAATCGTGGCGGCAGTCATTCAATGCACACCCTCCGACCAGCCGATGGTCGCCGAGCTCGAGCAGTTCGCCGCCCACCGCCTCGCCCACTTCTCCGTCCCGTCACGGTGGTGGATCCGACACGAACCCTTGCCTGTCAATGATTCGGGGAAGATCCTCAAGCGCCAACTCCTTGCCGAATGGTTGGAGGAAGAGGCCGACGAGGCCGCCCTCTCCCCCGCCGTTGCCGAGTCCGGGCCAGCCCCGAGACGGTAATCATGACCGCACTCGATGAACCGCACGCCGCGGAGTTCGAGGATCCCCCCACCCCCAGAGACGGTCCCCTCACCGGAACACGGGTACTGGATCTCTCCCACATCGCTTCCGGCCCGTTCGCCACCATGCTCCTCGCCGACCTCGGCGCCGATGTCATCAAGGTCGAACGGGCAGGGACCGGTGACGGAGCACGCCAGATGGACCGGTCTCTCCAGGACGGTGACAGCGGTTACTACCTCGGACTCAACAAGAACAAGCGGTCGATCGCACTGGACCTCCGGACAACCCAAGGTCGCAACACGGTCCGCGCCCTCGCCCCGAACGCCGACGTGTTCGTCGAGAACTTCCGCCCCGGCGCCGCCGCGCGTATGAGGCTCGGCTACGACGACATCCGCGCGATCCGCCCAGACATCGTGTACTGCTCCATCACCGGTTTCGGGGCGAGTGGCCCACTCCGAGATGCGGTTGCCTACGACATCGTCGGACAAGCGTTCAGCGGGATCATGTCCATCACCGGCGACCCCGATCGTCCGCCGGTCAAGTGCGGGGCCCCGATCGCCGACCTGACTTCGGGTATGTTCGCGACGATCGGCATCCTCGCTGCCCTGCACCATCGGGATCAGACCGGATCAGGTCAACACGTCGGCACCTCCCTACTGGGCGCCTCGGCCGCCCTTCTGGCCTCTTACCTCACCAGTCACGCCATGGGAACACCGTTTCACCGGCTCGGCAGTGCCCACAACACACTCGCCCCGTACCAAGCGTTCACCGGCTCGGACGGCACGAACTTCATCCTCGCCGCGGGAAACGACACCTTCTTCGCCAAAACCACCGAGATCCTGGGCCTCACAACACTTTCACAGGATCCACGCTATGCCACCAACCCTGCCCGCACCCAACACCGGCAAGCCCTCGCCCAGATCCTCCAAACGGAGTTCGCCAAACAGACCGCCGGCCACTGGCTTGCCGCACTCGCAGAAGTCGGTGTCCCCGCCAGCCCGATCAACACCATCGACGATCTCGTCAACGACGAACAGATGCGCGCCAACGACTATGTCACCGACATCGCACACCCGAGGATCGGCACACTGCCGGTCATCAATGCACCCTTGACCTTTTCCGCAACCCCTGTGACAGTGCGCCGGCCCCCACCCCGACTCGACCAGCACCGCACAGAGATACTCGCCATCGCCGCCGGCGAGCGCTCCTGGCTCACCGAGGACAACTGACCTCCGCCGCGGACGTCACGGCCCCGCTTGTACACGACGCATCCAGCCGATCCGGAAACACACACCACACACGCCGCCTCTCTTCTGGAAGACGGCAGCAACCCGTCCACGCGATCAACGGCCGGCGCGCGACGATCGCCCCGCAGAATTGACCGGAATCACTTACCCGCGCAACGCGCCCGCAGCAGGCACCGTGCCGATACGGATCGGCCACACCGTCGGCTCATGGCCAACCCTTGGCGAAAAACTGCGCCCGGTGTCCACCAGTCCAGCTTCTGGCGAGACCGGTCGTTCAGACGCTGCTTGACGCAGCACCTCGATGCCATGCGCGGACAGGTCCGTAAATCCTCGGTCTCAGTGTGGGAATCGGTTTCCGCCGGCGCCGGCGGTGTTGGCCGTCGCTGAGAATGCAGATGATGGCGTCACGGAATTTGCAGACGCAGGTATCGCCGTTCGTCGGCAGGCTGACGGGCTCGTCGGCACGGTGACTGCTGTGCGTCATTATGAACGCCGACGATCGGCACGATGCCGGACGCACCCGGGCACAGCAAGACCGGACGGGACAATTCCGTCAGCCAGTGCGGAGTGGGGACAGCAGACGTCCCTGCGTGTAGATCCCGATCAGGTCCCACGGCGGATCGGGGAACCCGAAGCGGCGACGATCCTCGACCGCGGCCGCCGACAGGACGCACAGCGTGTCCCCTAGCGGACCTGCAGGGCGGGCGTTGCGGACGATCAGCTTCGTCGCAATCGTTCAGCCCAACTCCGCAGGCCGCGCAGCGCGGTTTCCAGGTCCCAGGCCGGCCACTCAGGGGCGAGTGGGTCCGGCTCATCGAAACAGGTCCCGATCCGGCCCACCGCCCTCAGAAGGGCGTTCAGCACCTCCGCCTCCGCCTCCGCTGTCAGGATCGCCCGCGCCGCCTTCGGTAGGACCTGCGATCGATGCCACGTCCGTGCCCGATAGAGCGGCAGTCGACAGAGGTGTCTCGTTATCGTTGCTGACGAGCTCTCGTTTGCTGCTCCTGAACCAGCAGTAGCAACGCATCACGTCCTCGTCTCCGCCGTTGCTCGTGCATCGACAGCCACGAACGATAATCCGGATCGGCCGACACCTCTGCCAGGGCTCGGACTCTGCCTCGATCACTTCCCCTCATCCGCGCTCGATCCGTCACCGGGCTCTCGATGGCGCACCTGTCGATCTCGATCAGGCAATCAACTGTCTTACGCAACGCGGCCGTGCCGGCAGGAACTGCGAACACCTCACGTCCCGACACCATTGGACGATACTTGGGCGCCAGGTGATCTGCGACCATCACCTCGACCTGCTCGACGCCACCAAGGCGAACACATGGTGCACCCACCCTTGGCCGGCATCTGTAACCCATACCTGAGCTGCTCGAGCCGGGCGCGGACTCCACCGAACTTCACAGCACCGGTCTCGATACGCAGAACCAACTTGTCATAGGCGCCGAGGATGAGCGCGCCGACAAGGCTGTGCTGCACCCGCTGGCGGGAATCCAGCCGATCCCCAGGTAGCTCGCCGGGGTACGGATAAATACTTTCCGCCAGGCTCGGGTACGTTACCCGGGGCAGTATTTCACTGACACACGTTTGCCAGCAACGCTTTCCATTCTGTAATTGCGGTCTGCTTCGAGCATGACAGCGTCGTCGATGCCCCCCCCCAGTGTGGTGGGATCTGGATGGAGCGGCCGACGCCCTGGAGTTGGTGGCCACGTTCGGTGAGGGCGGCGCGGTGCTCGAGTTACGGGGCGCCCAACAGGTTTGTCCCCGTCGAGCCAGAGCACGTCGAACGGTAGGAGGTTCACCGGCACCCGCCTGCGCAGGGTGGCGGCTGGATTGAGGTTGTCCATTATGCGTTGGAGGCGGCCGAACGACGGCCGACCAGCGGAAAGGGCCACGATCTCGCCGTCGAGGACGATCCGGCCCCGGCCGCCAACACGGTAGTCGGCGGTAGGATTCTTCATATTAGAGGAGGAAATTCGCCATGCCCGACAACCCGCAGTTCAACATCGACCGCACCTATCCGAGCCGGTGGACGATCACCTTCAGCAACCCGCCGATCAACATGTTTGTTCCCACAACGATCGTCGAATTGGGAGCGCTAATCACTGACCTCGAGGCGGACCCATCCGTGAAGGTCGTAGTGTTCCAGTCGGCGAATCCCGATTTTTTCATCGCCCATCTCGACGTATCCAAAGCAGCTGAACGGCCAGAGGTGTTGGGCCTTTGGCGGGACTTAGTGCTGCGCCTCTCGTCCATGCCAATCGTGAGCATCGCCAAGATTCGCGGCCGCACGCGCGGCATCGGTAACGAGCTCGTGCTGGCCTGCGACATGCGGTTCGCCAGTCGGCAAAACGCCCTGTTCGGCAACCCCGAGGTCGGCGTCGGACTGGTCCCGGGTGGCGGAGCGCTGGAATGGCTCCCGCGCGTGGTCGGCCGCTCGCGCGCACTTGAGATCGTCCTCAGTGGAGACGATTTCGATGCTGACATCGCCGAGCGCTATGGCTGGGTAAACCGCACGCTGGACGATGACAACCTCGACTCTTTTGTCGATGCGCTCGTCCGGCGTCTGGCCTCGTTCGACCGTGAAACGCTAGCCGCGGCGAAGGCCCAGATCAATCGGTTCGGGACGCCGACAGCGACGGAGCTTCAGTCAAGCAACGACATGTTCTTCTCAACCCTGGCCTCGCCAAGTGCGCAGGCGCGTCGTGCCAGGCTCCGCAGTATCGGTTACGGCGTTCCGAGCGACTTCGAATTAAACTTCGGCAAGCACCTGCCTACACTCGGGCGGGCGGACGGCGAGGACTCGGAAACATGAACCGCCTTGGATCGAGTGGAGACCTCGTTCAGGCAACCTCGAGGGCCGAGGCAGTGATGGGGCGCTGTTCACGGTAGCGCGTCTCGCACTCGATCGGCGACAGGTAGTCGATCGACGAATGCAACCGGTCCGCATTTTAATCTCGAGCGGGCGTTCTGGGCGCGGATCGCCGAGGGTCTCACGAGCGAGGAAGCATCGATCGCGTGCGGCGTGTCGGGGCCGGTGGGATCGCGGTGGTTCCGCCACGCTGGTCGGATCCCACCGGTCGCGTTGACCCCGGTGTCGGGGAGGTACCTGTCGTTCACCGAGCGCGCGACGATATGCCCATGGCAGCGCGGAACTAACGAGAACACCAATGGGTTACTGAGACAGTGTTTTCCGAAGGGAACTGACCTGTCCCGATACAATTTCCGTGAACTTCAGGCGGTCGCAGATGCGCTCAACAACCGCCCCCGAAAGATACACGGTTGGAAGACCCCAGCGAAAGCATTTGCCGAACAAGTACACTCGACCTCACGGCACGTGTTGCGACGACCAGTTGAATCCGCCCAATACACGGCGCACGCGATGGAGGCGGTCTTCCACGGGCACGGGCTACGCCGCTCGATGGGCGGCACCGGTCAATGCTCGGACAACGCTGGCGCCGAATCGCTGTGGTCGACGTTCAAACACGAATACTACTATCGACACACCTTCGCCACGAAGGCGGAACTGGTTGCTGCTGTTGACAAGTGGATGAACTTCTATAATAGCCGTCGGCGGCACTCGTCGATCGGGATGCTCAGCCGGACGACTACGAACAATCTCCGTCTGCGGTCGTTACGGATCAAGCCGCTTATTACTTTAAGTCCCTGTCCGCTGTTTTGGGGGAACTCCAGAAGCCGAATGGTGTCAGCAAGCGGGACGATCGCGATGATGCCCAGTGCATAGCCGATCTGTCCTGTCGTGGCCACCAGCCCGGCAGCGGAGGGTGATATCCGGAAGCCCCCGGGCGATCTCGTCGAGGAGCGGCTGGGTGAAATAGATGTTGGAGACGATGATCGCAATCGCGGTGGCGAAAACGGGGATGGTTCCTCGCTTGACGTCCGGGGGTGGCTGCGCTGGTCATGGGGCCCTTATGTGCGTGGAGCACGGATTGCAATGCGGGGGACGCGATTGCATCGACAGGGCGCGACAGCGGCTGTCACGGTGGTTCCGGTACGCCGTGGCGATCCGGCGACAATAAGCAGACCGGCCCCTGTGCTCCCCCGTTGGATGCGCCCTGCCGACGTGCAGGCGTGGCCGCAGCGCCTGCACGCCTACCGAAGCAATGCCTGTTCGCGGCATTGAGCCCCTAGGACAACCTGGCACCGGGCGGCAACGGGAACATCGCCGTCGAGCACGTGCGGCAGAATCGCGCTTTCACGGCTCGACTGACTGGCACCGCTCGATGCTCAGGCGGTCACGCCTACGAGACCGGAACCGCGGATGACCGACAGCGACGCGGCCATGGATGGCGAGCACCGCAGAGGTGTCCGAGGAGGGCCCTGAGCCGGTGGAAGGGACGCCGGGCGCGACCTCGCCCAACCCTGAGGAATGATGTGCAGGGCACACTTCGCGAGGAGAGGCCGCAGTCAGGCCAGCCTGCTCCAGGTGAGTTCGGCTGTGCGTTCCGCACCCCACAGTCGGGTGGGAGCGGCGACGCTGAGTTTGAGGAGCGCGCCTTCGAAACGTACCTTCCGTACCTGGGACCGTCCGATCCAGTTCGGGAAGAGGCTGGTGGTGACGTGGTGTTCGACGGTTACGGGATCGACGACTTCGAACGGCCCGCCGTAGGCGAGGTAGCCTGCCGCCGCCTGGGTAAGTTCATCGGCCGCCGCGTCCTCGAGACGAGCCGACCTCATGGGTGAGCGGTCGCCGCGCCCCAGCTGGGCGGACATGTATCCCTCAGCGGTGTAGACGATCAGGCCGTACGGCGTGGTGCCGAGAGGGTGGATGACCTCCCCTTCAGTGCTCCTGGCGGTGTAGGACACGAGTTGCCATGCGCCGAGCAGCTTCCTGCGCACCTCTTCGCGGGCCTCGCGTCCATTCCGCGCGGCAGCGTGGCCGGTGATGGTCATCGAAGGGACTCCTTTCATTCCACGAGAGCGAACGGGCCCCGTTCGGACGAGTGAACGGGCCCGTGGCAACGATCAGCGCTGGCTGAGTTCACCGTCGACGAGCCGCCACAGGTGCAGCGGGTTCGCCTCGCGCAGTGGCTGCGGCAGGAATTCGTCGGGGAAGTTCTGGTAGGTGACCGGGCGCACGAACCGCTCGACCGCGCCCATCCCTACGGAGGTGAAGCGGCTGTCGGAGGTGGCCGGGAACGGACCACCGTGGGTGGAGGCGTAGGAGACCTCCTGCGGGATCGAAAAGGCGTTGAACACGATGCGGCCGGTGCGGCGCTCCAGGATCGGCAGGAGCTGTTCGGCAGCGGTGCGGTCGGCGGCCTCGGCGTGCATGGTGGCCGAGAGTTGTCCGCGGAAGGCGCGGGCCACCTCGAGCAGCTGATCCGTGCCGGTCAGCCGTACCAGCAGGATGGCGGGACCGAAGACCTCCTCACGGAGGGCAGGTTCGGCCAGCAGCTGCTCACCGGTGGACTGGCCGTCCCATGCGCCGGTCGGGGCCGTGCCCGCGCCGATGCGGGTGGCGCCGTTTTCCATCCGCTGTGCGTTGCGGGTGTAGGAGTCGTGGATGCCGGGGGTGAGCATGGTCCGTGCGGCCACCTTCTCCACCTCGGCCGTCGCTGCGTCACGCAGTTCCGGGAAGCCGGGTCCGTCGACGGCGAGGAGGATGGCGGGCTTCAGGCAGGCCTGCCCGACGTTGTACATCGCGCGCTGGACCAGGCCTCCGCCGATCTCGGCGCCACGGGCCGCCAAGGCGGCAGGCAGTACGAAGGTCGGGTTGACGCTGGTCATCTCAGTGAACACGGGGATGGGGTCGGGCCGCCGCTGAGCCCGGCGGTAGAGGGCCATGCCACCGCCCTCGGAGCCGGTGAAGGTGACCGCCCGGACCAGAGGATGGTCCACCAACGCCTCACCGATCTCGTTGCCGACGCCCCGGACGACGGAGAAAACGCCTTCGTGCAACCCCGCCTCGGCGACGGCCTGCGCGATGACACGGCCCTGGATCTCCGAAGCGCCAGGATGCGCGTTGTGGGCCTTGACGACGACGGGGCAGCCGGCCGCCAGGGCCGAGGCGGTGTCGCCGCCCGCCACCGAGTAGGAGATCGGGAAGTTGCTGGCGCCGAAGATCACCCCGGGGCCCAAGGCCACCTTTTGCAGCCGGTGATCCATGCGCGGCGCGGGCCGGCGGTCCGGCTGGGCGGGGTCGATGGCCGCCTGGAGGAACCGGCCCTGTCGGACGACTACGGCGAACTTGCGGAACACGTCGGCGGTTCGGAGTGCCTCGCCCTCGAACTGCGCGACGGGTAGGCCGGCCTCCAGCGAGGCACGCTCGGCGAGCTCGTCCTTGAGCGCCTCGAGCTTGTCCGCGATCAGGTCCAGGAACGCGGCCCGGTCGGCCAGGTCGGTGTGGCTGTAGCTGTCGAAGGCCTCGCCGGCGAGGCGGAGCGCACGGTCGACCTCGGCGGAGCCGCCGAAGGCGAACTCCGGTTCGATGAGCTCTCCGGTGGCGGGGTTGAACGCCTTCATGGTCCCCGTCGTGGCGCGCACCCGGGCCCCTCCGATCAGCAGTTCTCCGGTCAGTGTCATGCGTGCGCTGCCTTGAATGCGGCGGTGAGCTCGTCCGTGGTGGTGATGGCGTGGGCGTAGGTGGGGCCGTTGAGCTCGTGCGCGGCATGCATCATCTCGGGGAGGAAGGCCGCGGTGGCGTCGCGGACCAGCGTCACGTGGTAGCCGAGTTCCATGGCGTAACGGCCTGTGGACTCGATGCAGGTGTTCGCCAGCAGGCCGACGACCACGACGTGGGTGATGCCGTGCTGCTTGAGCTGGAAGTCCAGGTCAGTGTTGGCGAACCCGCTCTGCCCCCAGTGCTCCTGAACGACGACGTCGCCGGACTGCGGCTGGAAGTCGGTGTGGAACTCCCCACCCCAGGTTCCGCGGGCGAAACTGTGACGCTCCATGACGGCCCGCTGGGTGTGGTTGGGGTGATCCCACGTCTCGTAGTCCCCCGGCTCCCAACGACGGTGCGGAACGAACACCACGCGGACACCAGTCTCACGGGCGGAGGCGACCACAGAGCGCAGGTGGTCCAGCAGGCCCACCTCCTCCGCTATGGGCTCCAGGCGCGGCCAGATCTTGCCGCCCTCGGACAGAAAGTCGTTGTAGGGATCGACCAGCAAAACGGCCGTCTGGCGGCCAGCGGCGATGATGCCGAGTGCGGCGGTGGCGAGCCGATTCCAGGAGGAGGTGCTCGTGGTGTGTGAGTTGTTCTGGTGGTGGTGTGTGCTGTTCATGCCGACAAGACTCGCAATTGCGAGGCGTGTGCGACTGAGGTGATCTACTTGATTTACTACCCGCATTTCCTACGCAGATATCCCCCGGTGGACTAGCGGAGCGGTCAGCCTGGCCCGCACCAGACGGCGAACAGTCGGGGTATACGACCGGGCGGCGCCATGGCTGGTGGTCGTGCGAACTACCCCGCTCCGAGGGAGAAGGCTGACCGGTCACGGGAATCAGGACTGAGTCGCTGGTGAGGCCAGACACGACAGGGTGTCATCCGAAGTGGGAAACTGCCCCGAACTACGGATTTCGGGAATCGATGCTCTCCTCGCGGGCGATCCAGGCGGCAAGCTGCGCGCGGGATCGATGTCCGGTCTTCGTGAGGATGCGGTCTACAGCGTACTGCCGTGCGCCAGGCCGCTTCCCTGCAGGACCGGTATCACGTGCTCGATGAACTCGATGTAACTACCGGGGATCGTGGAGTTGATGACGTTGATGCCGCCGACACCTGCATCACGCCACTGCGCGAGCTTGTCTGCTACTCCGGTGTTCCGACGAGACGCGTCGTGCGGCCGCTAAGTCGGCTTACGTCGGCAACTGTCGCGGGTCATTCCTCGATCGCTTCCTCCACCCACTGCAGCAGGCTCCGGGTGCCTTCGGACTCAATCTTGCCGATTGGGGTGTCGAGGTCGTAGCAACCGAGATCGATCCCGATTCCGCCGGCGGCATGGGCGACCATGGTTCCGATGTCGATATACCGCCTGCGTCAACGCCCATCCGGCTTGTGCGACCGGGGATTCCTGTACCAGGGCCATCCAATCGTCGATCCGTTCGTCGGCGTGACATCACACGGGGTGGTCGAGACGTGCGGTGACGGCGCCGTCATCGGCCCACGCGGTACCGCGGCACGGTGGTACCGCAGTGCCCGGCTCGTGCCTCAAACTCATCGAGCCTGCAATAGTTCCATGATGTGCGCGACCTGCTCGGTGCTCATCGGTGGCGCATCGAGTCTCTCCGCGCCGGGCCGCAATCCCGCGACCATCACTGCCAGGATTCTCCACCAGCCGGTGTCGGTAACGCCGCGTGTCGTTCCGACGACGCCGCGCAGGGACCAGAAGATGAGATCCAGGTCGGCGTCGGTGGCGTCCTCGCGGATCCGGCCGTGCCGCTTGGCTTGCGCCAACAGCTCGAACAGAATCCGTCGATACTCGTCCCTCAAGATCGTTGTCTCGCCGTCGTTCCACATGCGAGACAAACATCCTCGGTTCGACGCGAGGATGGCACCGGTGCCGTAGAGCACCTGTTCCAGACCTTCGCCATCCGGGGCGGAAAGGGCATCATGGGCCAGGGCCACGAAGTCTTCAAGCACTTGTCGAACGAGCGCACTGATCAGCGCATCCTTGGTGGGGAACCGGCGGTAGAGGGTGCCGATCCCGACGCCGGCGACCCGGGCGATCTCGTCGACGCCCCCGTCGAGGCCTCGCGCACTGAACACGGTCGCTGCCGCATCGAGCAGCCGCTGCCGGTTCTCCGCGGCGTCGCGACGCAATACCTTGCCGCCTACCTGATCGCTCACGTCGGACCTCATTCGGATTTGTAGCCGCCAGCGAACCGTCGGCGACCAGCGCGATTTCCGGATGCAGCAGCATGCTCTCCCGATCCTGATCCCGATGCGCGGTCGCGCCTGGTGTGATCGCCGGGATGAGAAGGGCGGCAACAGCACCGAGGCCAACGGCTACACCCAGCGTGATTAATCCGTCCACGTAACCGTTTCCTCAACCTGACTGAGCACACACTAGCAGTGTATGCGGTATATTGCCCAGTCGTACTGATATACGCACACGAAGAAGTGGGCTGCGTGAGCGACACCGACCGGAGGTCCGCTCGGATCCCCGACTGTGGGCTCATCCGCCCTTGAGACCCGGCCAGACGAGTAGAAAGTTGAGTCATGTTGAAGGGCGCACTGATTGGCTGCGGGTACATTTTCCCAAGGCACGTTCGGGCCTGGTCTGAGGTGCCGGATGCAGAACTGGTCGCCCTCTGCGACCTCGACCTGAAGAAGGCGCAGCGGCTGGCCTCGCGGCATGGCATCGCCCACGCTTTCGCCTCGATCGACGAGCTCCTCGAGAAGATGGCGGGCGAACTCGACTTTGTCGACGTGGCCGTCCCACCGGAGGCTCACCGCATGGTGGTCGAGAAAGCGGTCTCGCATGGCATCAACGTCCTGTGCCAGAAGCCCATGGCACACACGCTCGAGGACTCGTTGGCAATCACACGGGTTACTGAACTCGCCTCGCTCACGGGTGCGGTCAACGAGATGTGGAAGTGGCTCCCGGCCTACGCTCACGCGGGGGCGATGATTGCGGCCGGCGACCTCGGGCATATCGAGCGCGTCAGGTTCACTGCCGAGTGCAACCTCCTCTTGCCTCGACGAGGTGAGTTCGCGTTCCCAGGGGTGGCGGACGAGGACCCCGACGTCTACGAAGAACTCTTCCGGCGTTACCAGCCCATGCCGAGGATGATTCTTCTCGACTATGGGCCGCACATTCTCGACGTGTTGCGGTTCTGGTTCGGTGAGCCCACCGCCCTGCGGGCCAGCGTGGCTCGAACCCACCCAGGGGTTGCGGGTGATGACGCAGTGAACGTGACCCTGCGCTATCCGGGTTTCGATGCGGAGATGGCCATTGACATCTCCCGACCGGGACCTGAGGTCCGCGACAACCTGGACGCCGAGGCCGTGGCGGTCCGCGGAAGCAAGGGCCTGCTGACTGTCATGGCAGGCAAGTGGCTGGAGTGGCACCCGACAGACGGCGAGAGGGTGCGTATCAGTTTCCCCCAAGAGCCCCGCGTCGAGGCCTTCAGAAACAGCCACCAAGACTTCGTGAGCAGTCTGCAGGAGGGAAGATCTCCTCAATCATCGATGAGGGACAGTCTCAGGACGCAGAGCTTGGTATTTGCCGCCTACGAAAGCGCCCGCCGGGACGGCACCTGGCTGTCCCAGCCGAGCGAGTTCGCCTCACACCACCCGTGCGTGGAGTAGCAGCAGCACCGCCGGTGCCGCCGCGCTCACCCAATACCCGACCGGCGGCGGATCCGACCCGAACGAGGTGAACGAGCCGTGCGGGATACACCCGAGGTCGCGGAACATCGAAGTAGTGCTGCCACAAGATCACCGCCGGCACATAGGAAAAGAACCCCGCCAGCAGACCCGCGATGATGCCCAGCGAAATCCGCAAACCCTTCCCCGCCCCTGCGGGTGTCGCCTCGTCCACACCGTCCATCATCGGACGTGCCGATTACGATTCACCCGGGACGTGTCATCTTCCCAGTTCAAAGCGCTCTCCGAGGCCGCGGTTCTTGCCGTCCATCCACGCGATCACATCGAACACAGGCCCAGCGCACCGAGCCAATCACCATAGGCCCGCGCCGGCGCGGCCAGCCGAGAGCCTCCGACAGACCCGGGGCGATTCAATTCGCGTCGGTCGGTGGGGCGGGATCGGGCGACTTCCTCGGCGCGGGTCCTCGCTGACGCACGCAGGGGCATGTTCAGGGCGGCGGTACATGTGTTTGTCCGGCCGACGTGTCAGGTGAGCTGTCGGATGCGGGGAAGTATGCGAGTTGTTCGAAGAGGGCCGGCCATCCCCGGCGAAGCCAGGTCGGCCGGCCGTGGTCGAGGTGGACACCGTCGATGAGGAGGGGGATGCGGTCCTGCTGCGCGGGTACCCCCCAAGCTCACGGGTCTGGCGTAGTTCGCTGTCAGCCAGCGTGCTCCGGTGGAAACTTACCGATCAGCGCGACCCCAACCTCTTGGTTGACGGTGACAACTTCCGGCTGAATTAACGGTTTTGGCAAACCATTCGGGGCGGACGGCGGTGCAGAACGGCCATATGTGACCGGGTGGGGTCTCGGTCATGACCTCAACGCCTCATCTCGAAGTACTCGGCATTTCGGAGAGCACTGTCCGACCGTTTCCAAGCACCACTCGTTTGACTGCGTTTGACAGTACGTCTGTTGGGTGGAATCTCACCTGTTTGGTCTCTCCCCTCGAGCACATCTCGGTTTGGTCCGAGTGGTATGGGGAGGAGGGGTCCTCCGATTGCGAGTACGCGAGGATCGATTCGGCGACAGGACCATCGGCTGTAAATGCGACCCAAAGCTGATAGCCCGTTCCGTAGGTTACGTTGGGGTATCCACGGCCGGGAACGAACCCGTCTTTCGCATCGATCAGGTTGTACTGCCCGGTTTCGTCTGGCCCGCCCGGTATGGGATGACGTTTGCCCGCCCGCGTGAAGTACTGAACCTCACCGACGGAGACATCCAGAGGCAATCCATCGAGGTCGGCGACCGCGCGTCGGAGAGCCTCGACCACCCCGATGCCAGCGTGTCGGTTGATCCGGCTAGGCGTGTCCAGGGGGTCGGCGGGGTCAAACTGGTCCGTAAAGAACACAACGCTGGGGGTTGGATCGGCACCGACGAAGTGTTCGTAGAACCGGCGCCACAGGATCGCGCCACGACTGGCCACGTGTTCAGACGAATCCCATTCACGAAGGATCTGGACAGCGGATGCCAAGACGGGATCGTCGGCGCATGCCTCACAGACGTCGTTCCTCCATAGCACCGCCGACCAGACACGGTTGTGCGTGGTGGCTACGCGAAGATCATCAAGAGTGACTTTGCCGCAAGCATCGCGGATAAGGCCAGTTACCATGTCCAGTCCATTTCGGGTGCGCAGCGATCGAGGCGTACGTTCCGGTCCAACGATGGCCGCGTAGCCCTCGAGACGCGCGATCGCGTGGTTTGTCCAGTGAGTGTCGTTCTCGTTAGCCAGGTAGTCGCGCCGCGCCATCATGGGCAAATGCGTGACTCCCAGGATGCCTTGTACCGGCGCATCCTCATCGGAATTCCACTCGTCGGCAGATGCGGCTCCATCGAGAACGACCACGCGCGCACGACCATGCCGCGCACCGCGGTGAGCACACCGTTGATCCGCGACGGGCACCGCACCGCACCGGCGCCGGGACCCGCCACAACGACGACACCACCAACGGTGCTGCCATCTGTCGATGGAGCATGGGCGAGCCATGTCATGAACAACGCGAATTGCTCGACTCCGCTCTGCCAGGACCGACCAGTCCGGGCGCACCAGCGCAGGAACAGCGCGACCGAATGTGCATACGCCTTTGTCGTGGATTCGGCCGCGTCGCGGCCGAATCGCAGATGTCGCAGAAACTCGTCCGCGACACCCACCACCTGCAGATCTTCGTCCAGCACCGTCCAATACCGCTGCCCGGACGGCAACATCACCGGAAACCCTCGCATGGACCCTCGCTTTCGCCTCGACAGTCACAAAACGACTACCAGCCACGAGCACCACACCCCCGGAGACCCGCCGCACCACGCGCCCAATCCCTCCGGAAGGGCGACGTCCCGCAACAGGACCGAGAACCCTGGAGAACTCCCCCGCATCCGGCAGCTGACCTGACACTACGGCCGGACAAAACGCGTGTACGACGCCCTGAACATGCCCCTGCGCGCGTCAGCGAGGGCTCGCCGTGAGGAATTCGCCGATTCCGCCCCACCGACCGACGCGCATATCTGACCGAACGTATGCGGCAACCTGGGGTGATGACACGTCGCCGGTGGGTGCACGCGTGCTATCGAAAAGGGTTGGTCTACTCAGACCCTAGGGTGACTACTTCAGCTTGACCCGTCGGCGCACACTCGTGATGTCAGATCGCGCTCGCACGCCCAGTGGGGATACACCGATGATCGATAACGTCACGACTTACAACACAGATTCACCCCAGAGCGCTGACCGGAACAGCAAGGCGCGCTTCGCCTTCGTTGGGTTTGCAGCTCTGGCGATCGCCCTCGGGGCTAGCGTCGCCACCGCCGCCGCTCGACCAGCGCCAATACTTCCGGGTGACGCTTCCGATCAGCCGAGCGGAGGCGAAGGCGACGCGGTTCTCCGTACGTACGGTCGCGGAAACTCCGGTATCGCGGGTCAGGACGCGGACTGCAACATCAGGCTTGACGAAATCAACGGCACAAAAGACTTAAAGGCCCAGACCGATCTTGCCAACGCTGCAAACCAAGCAGGCTGCAAGATCTTCATCACTCACGAATAGTGGCTCGACGAAGTCGTAGTCCTCGCAGCCAGTCGTGGATGTCCTCCATGACCTTGCGGGGGCGCGGCACGGTCGAGTGCACCCGCACTTCCCGGTAGCGGGGATGGTCGATCGCCAGCGACGGCAAATCGTCTTCCCGTAGCCGCACCACCACACACCCGGCCGCGAGCAGATCCCGGCTCTTTCGCTGATCGATGAGCACCTTCGCGTCCGCGGAATGCCAGTAGGCGCCGTCGTACTCGATCACGACGGTGAGCCCCTCGTGGTCGACGCTGATGTCCGTCGTCCAGGACTTGCGAGTGGTGTACGCGTCGTCGGTCATGGTGATTCCGGAGCGGGCATTGCCGAACACCTCCACCGCGGCCGCATGGTGCTCGAGTTCGACACGCGATTTGCCGGCTTGTCGGCAGTCCGGGCACTCCGCCCCATTCGACCGCCTGGTCAGCGGCGCGCGCCACACGTGGGCGGGGTCGGTGGCGCAGACCCATTCCGGAACGAACGCCAGCGACGCATGCGGGCGAACGTGCCAGGCCGTGACCGCGTTGGTGGGACTCCATTCCGCGGCCAGTCCCGGATCGTGCCAGGCCAGGGAGCCGAGGATGGTGCGGCAGGCCGGGCAACGCAGCCTGCTGCCGCCGTCGCGGGCCCGCACCGACTCCTGCCACTCGTGCCCGCAACAGTCTGCCCGCCACCACATCTCGCGCTGCGAGTTCCACACCACGTTGTGCGGGGTGTATTTGCCGTTACGGGTCGGATGCCACTGGGTGGCGATTTCGGGTAGCAGGTCAGCGAGCCACTTCTTCGCCGTCGCCGACCCACGACAATGCGGACACCCCGAGGTGAGGAAAAGCAGGGTTCTGATGCGGGGATGGTGACCGTTCGGGCACCGGAACCGACGCAGCTTCCCACTTTCGTCGACCATCACCTCGCGGGGGTCGTCATCATCGGCCCATGCCGCTGCCAGCTCCGGAACATCGGCCACCGGGGTGATCTTCCACCGCGTTCTCTCGACTTGCCACTCCTCGCTCCGGCGGGCGGAACAGGCCCGGCATGACGGACGGCTGGTCATGACGTTGACCTTCTCCTCGAACCGCAGCCCGCACTCCGGGCATCGCCAGTGGCAGGAGCGAGTGGCCAGGACCGTCACCGTGTCGAAGGCGGTGGCCTCGTTGTGGTCGTGGTCCCACCAATCCAGTGCCGGGGACTGCGATTCCGACAACAGTTCCCGACCGGGTCGGGGGCTGCTGGGGTCGGAGGCGCGGGTATTGCGTGCACAGGTGCAGCCCGAGCTGAAGTCGGCCATCTGTGCAGCGGTGATCCGGTGGCATTTGCGGCAGCGGGCGAGTACCGGGTCATTGTTGTCGTGGACCTCACCGATCGGGTCGACGAGGTCGTAGCCGTACTTGGCGAGGTGGCCGGCGATCCGTTCGTGCGGCCACCATCGCTGTTCGAGGAATTCGCGCACCTCCGGCTGCGGATGTGCTTGAAGGATCTGCTCCGGTGAATGGTGCCGCAGTAGCTCGAGCATTGTGCGGTCGAACTCCATCCACGGGTGTGAGCGGGTTCTGTTCGCCCGCTTCGTCCAGTGGCACGCCCGGCAGGTCGGTGTCCTCGAGGCGTTTTTTCCGATGACATAGTCGAGTCGGTAATGGGCGCGCACACCGCAGGTCCGGCACGTCGTCAACCGCCAGGCGGTCGGCGTGGTGAACGGCTCCGCTGGTTCGAGGCCACCCGTGCGCAGGATTCCGTCGATGCAGTCGGTGCACCACGCGGGTTTGCTTCGGGACACGAAGGCGGCCGGCTGACCGCACCCCGTGGTTGCACAGTCCTGGGTCTTCATCGTCGCTGCCACCCTGTCCGCGCACGGCCCCGACCCCGCCCGCACCGTCCTGCCGCGCTCGAAGTAGTCGCGTCACCGGAATATTAGCGGGACTGACCTGCGGACATCGCATGTCCCCCAGGGGCCATGACGGGAACTACGCGAAGCGGTCTGGGCGACCGCTCCGGGACGGAATCAGGTCGATGCCGCGCGGAGAATGGAAGCAGGCGTCTCGGGGTCGGAGAATGCCTCGTCCACCATGCGCAGTGCGGGGACGACGACCGTGGCCTCGATATGGTCGATGTGTTCGCACGTCCACCCGGTAATTCCCTCCGGACCCTCGGATTCCGGTCCGAAGAAGCGGTCGATACCTGCATCGCTGTAGCCCCAGTCGATGAGATCGTTCCGCGTGCACCATCGGTCGCGCGGCTCGGTGACAGTGATCAGATAGGTGGTGGTACCGCCGACCACGTTCCCGTTCTCGTCGAACGCGCCGCCGCTATTGCTGGCGGTGAGTCCAGGGGCCTTGTCGCGGATTTCGTCCTCGGTCGCCGGCCGTTGATACACGTACCACTCGCCTTTCTAGCGTTATCGCAATTTGTGGCTATAGTCGGATCACTGAAGTTGCACAGGATGAGCCGGAGGCGTCACCCCTTCTCGGGGTTGGTGTCTCCGGTTTCTTCTTTCGCGCGGAGCTCCGCGCCCAGTCGTAGTTTCAGCTCGCGGCGGGCACGCTGCTTCGGTGTCTCCTCCGGCTCGGGTTCATCGTCGACCGGCCGGAACGTCGCCCGTCCCAGCTTGATGTCCGGATGGACCACCAGCTCGGGGCGGCCCTTGTCGTCGGTGAACAGTCCCATCCTCATTCCCCTCATTCCTCGGTGATGTCCCGCAACTGCACGATCATCCGCCGGCCGATACTGCCGTCAGGGCGACGGTATCGCCCCTCCCCCGCCGAGACCACCTCAAACCGCATCCCTCGCGGCAGCAGGTGCGCGGTGTCGTCGACCGTATCCGAGCGTCCCAGATACATACCCCGGCCGGTTTCGATCTCGAACACCACATCCCGATCGCCCAGCGTTCCATCGAGTTCGTGAGCGGCATGGGTGGCCATCGTGTGCCGGTCGAAATCCAGGCGGGATCCGGGATGCAGGGTCGCGGGCAGGTTGACCGCCTGCTGCGGCACCGCGTGCGGGAGGGTCACCGCGCAGTAGAGGATGTGGCCGCGGTCGTTGAACCGTTCGGCGGTCTGGATGGCCCGGTCCACCCGCTGGACCTGGGAACGCATCTTCTCGTCGAGTTGCTGCGCGTCACCGCGAGCCGCGGACAGCGCCTCGCCGACGGTCTTCCACCGGTCCGGGTCGCTGACCAGGTCCTGCACGCCGGTGTAGCCGACCTTCGGCAACTGCGACTGCGCCTTGTGCTTGTTCACCGACCGCACCTTGCGTTGGCGTGAACTCGGAGGCTGGCGAATCGAATCCGGGATCGGCAGCTCCCGGCGTTTACGCTCGGACACCTCGGGGACGGTCGCGCGCGGGAAGGCGCGCTCGAGGTCCTTGCGGGCCCGGGTGAACTCCGCGTCCTCGACCATCCGGTCCAGCTGCCGAGCACCGTCGCGCTCCTGGGCGCGGTCGTCGTAGGTGGCGGCCGACCGATAGCCGGCGGGCTTGGCCGCCGGAGTGGTGCTGGTGCCGGCCTCCGGATCCAGACGGGTCGGCGGCGCATCCGGGCTCACGTTGTACGCCACCAGATCCCCTCCCGCTGCGTCGAACACACCCCCAGATATGACGAAGCGTGGCAGGCATTAATGTCCCAATTGACGGCCTGCCACGCTCGGACCCGACCGCAAGGCGGGTCTACCGCGGGAGAAGCATTCCGGTGACCAAACCAGTAACTCGCTCCCACGCGTGCTGTCGGCGTTTCCGCCGAACGCACACCAGCATAGCGAAACACGCTGAGGTGATGATTCGTTCCTTACGGGGACGACGGCGCCGGAGCTGGAGCAACGTGGGCGGTCAAGGAGGCCCTATGATGGCCCCCCTTCCTAAGGTGATCCATATTCGCGGTCAGAGGATCGAAGCCGCTCGGCCACTGAGTTTCGTCGTCATATTTCGCATCGGCGAGAATCGTGCCAGTGAGGTTTGCGCCCCTCAGATCAGCGGCACAGAGATCTGCGCCCTGCAGATCGGCCCCGTCGAGCCGGGCGCCGGACAGATCCGCGTTGTACAGGTCCGCCCGGGCGAGATAGGCACTACGCAGGTCCACGTTGAATAGAAACGAGCCGAACAGATCGGCACCACGAAGATCGAGTTCAAGACCGCGGTCGGACCAAGCGCCCTTCACTGGCGGTTTCACTGCGGGGTCGGGGGGAGTCGAATCTTCCGTTCCCAGGTGAAGACGGAACTGCGAGATAATCGCCTCATTCACGATCTTCTCGGACTTGCGCGTCTCGATGTCGGTCACCTGGTGGGTGTTCTGACGCAGGTACGCACATAGCGTGTCCACGATGGTCTCGCACTCCGCCCGGGTGTTCAGCACTGAACTGACCGTCTTTTCCACTTCTTCGCGTCGTTCGTGGTGGTGGAGCCAGTCGTCAGCGAGTCCGACGAAGGCATACACGCCAGCGACACGGATTGCGAAATGGGTTTTGTCCGCGAGTTGTTTTGCCGCGCTGTCGAACCGGCTCCACAGTTCTTTCTCGGCATCTTCGAGGCGATTCCTCCTGGCTATCACGTTCTGCGCAATTACCGTGCGAGCCGCGCCAGCCGAGGCGATTGAAGCCGCGACTACCGCGCCCAGAGGGGTCATCACACCACTGAACCGCTGCGCCACCCACTCCATGAAGATTCCGGCAACGACCAGCGCTATCAGTGCCAGCGCCGCCACGAACGCACTACCGACAGAGATCCCGAACCACACTTTCAGTCCGGTCGTCGGGGGTCGCTTCGGTACGCCCGATCGTGTACGCCAAAGAGACCATCCAGATAGCAGCACCGCGCCGCCTGCGGCGAGAGCCAGCGCCCATTCGACTTTTGTCACCTCCGTAGTATTCCGGCCCCGCACGGTGATTCGACGGGCCCCCGTCGAATTCAGTCCCTGCCGACGTCGAAGTTTCGGGCCAACAGAAGCGAGGGACGTGCTGTTTCCGCAGTTCACGCCATTCTTTCCCCGCGCCCAGGCGCCAAAGACAGGGGCGACCTTCCCGACCACGCCGCGGCACATCGCGGCAGACGAATCGACCGAGTCCCTGGAATCGGCGCCGTTTACGATCGGTGATGGCGGGGGAACGCCATCACGCGAACACCGAGGGGGAACATGCATGTCTGCGGTTGAGGTCACGCAGGCGGAGAATGCCGGCGCCGCCCCGTACAGTCGGGCGCTGCTGTCGGTGTACGACACCGTCGTACTGCGGTGGAGCAACACCCTCGCCTGGCGCTGCCCCAGCGAACGCCTGCTCGCGCACTACAACTCCCACCTCGGTGGCCGGCACCTCGACATCGGCCCCGGAACCGGCTGGTACCTCCGCCGCGCCACCTACCCGACCCCGAACCCGAACGTGGTGCTGCTCGACCTCAACCCGAACACCCTGCAGATGACCACCGCCCGTCTCGCCGACCGCGGCATCACCGCGGCCGCGCACACCGGAAGCATCCTCGCCCCACTACCCGCGGACATCGGTGTGTTCGACTCCGTGGCCGCGAACTTCGTGCTGCACTGCGTGCCCGGTACCTTGGCGGAGAAGGGCCGCGCGTTCGGGCACATCGCCCAGGTCATGGCCGACGACGGGGTGTTCTTCGGCTCGACCATCCTCGACACCGGTGTGCACCACACCCGTCTCAGCCGCGCTCTGAACAGCCTCTACAACGGGCCGATCACGCTGTTCCACAATCGCGGCGACGATCTCGAGGGTCTGCACACGGCTCTGGCCGCGGCGTTCGAGGAGGTCGAGATCACCGTCGTCGGCACCGTCGCGGTCTTCGCCGCACGCCTCCCTCGGCGCCTGGGCAGCTGATACGGCGCGCGGGAACGCCTGGCCGAACACGTTAGGCCCGCGGCAATACACCACCCCGCTGCGCCTGATCCCGATACTGCCGGCCGACCGAGAGGAACCCCAGTGCTGACACCCGAACCCGACGACCAGAAGATCTCAGTCTGAACGCCCTGCGGCAGAGGAGAACCGACGACCTACTCTCCGGGCACATACCGCTGACGTCGCTGCTGTACCGCCGCCGCGACCGGATCGCCGCCAACCTACTCGTCTCCGACGTCCTCACCACGTACATGAGCGGATCCGGGATCGGGCCGGCCGGGGTGATGGTCATGCTCGGCATCGCCGACAACGCCCGGGTCCGCGACCTGACCGACGAGCAACGCGGGCAGATCACCGACGCGATCGCCGCGACGAGCGGACGCTAACCCACGCGAGGGGACGTGTCATCTCCGCAGTTCAGATGACATTTCTCGTCCTGGTCAGGACTCGCCCGGAACCAACCGCTCGAGGCGGGCATGGAAGGGGAAACGACCGGGAACGTCCTCGCGCACCGACTCGATCACCGCGTCCTCGCCGTCGATACTCACGATGACGAACTCCGAGGTGGCGTCGGTATGCACCTTGTCGCGGTCACCCACATTCAAAAGCGTGCGGGTTCCCGGATTCTCAGTCATAGGGCATGAGTAACCCGTCCGGGTTCGGTGTGCAAGCCACCGATATTGGTCGGCTTCGATCGATCGCGCTCCCACTGCCGCATCGGGGCGTCGTAGCGCTTTGCCGAATAGCCGATCCCCATTCGGTCAGCTCGGTGGGCAGTCGATGGCAGTACGGGGTCCTCGTCAATCCCCAATCCATGACAGGAAGGGGACGGTGCCGTTGGCGGCGGCCACCCATTTCAGTCGAGTGCCGCGGCCGCACCGGCGACGTCCATGAAGGCGCGGGTCGAAGGTGGGTGCGGCCCGTTGCGGAACACCAGGTAGATGGGGCGCTCCAGTCGAGGCTCGATCGGCCTGAGCACACATTGGCCGACCATTGCCGCCGCCATCGGCGTCCACCACAGCGCGTATCCCGCACCCGCGGTCACCAGCGGAAGAAGCCCATCGATGCTGCTCATTTCGATGCAGGTGCGAGGGCGAGTGGACCTTGTTTGGAGCACCTGCTCGAACCACCGCCGGGCTGTCGACTTCTCGCGGGGCATCGTGATCAGGTCCATGGTTGCGAGCACGTCGATATCTACTGCTTCCCCGCTCTTTTCGGAGCCTGGTGGTAGTAGCGCAGCAACTTGCTGTGTTCCCACCCGACTGCGGGATAACCCGCTGGCGGCGCTCTCCGACACGGTTAGCCCAAGGTTGAATTGTCCGGTCCGCACCCCCTCGGCTATCACGCGGTCGTCAGCGTCGGCGACCACACGGATTGCGACCTCGGGATAGGCCGCCCGGAATTGCGCGAGGACGTCGGTCAGCCATCCTGCGTGCACGGCCGGGACCGTGCCGATGTGCAGGTGACCCCCTGCGAGGCCGAGAGCATCACGCGTGCATTCGAGGGCGACTTCGAAGTCCCTGGCTGTTTGCCGGGCTGGTTCGATCAGTGCCCGCCCGGCGGGGGTCGGAATCAGCCCGGTGGGCGTGCGCTCGAACAGCGCACCTCCGACTTCCTTCTCGAGTCCGCGGATCGCGACGGAGACGGTCGGTTGGGAGACGTGCAGATAGCTCGCGGCGCGGCTGACGTTCTCGTGCTGCACCACGGCGAGGAAGTACTCGAGTTGACGCTTGTCCACAGAAATCTCCAAATAGTTAGAAACTATGGTGACAATAGAAATTCATCATTAGATCTTATTCCCTGGTCTTTGTAACGTGGACCACACACCGGCGCCAGTGGTTTGCAGACCACACCCACGTACTGCCAGAGGAATCTCAATGACACCCAATGTCCTGATCGTGATGTCGGACCAGCATGTGCCCGCTGTCTGCGGGGCGTACGGAAACCGGCTGGTCCGCACCCCGAACTTGGACCGGTTGGCATCGCGCGGCACGACCTTCGACGCCGGCTACTGCAATTCGCCGATCTGCGTGCCCTCGCGTGCCGCGATGGCCACCGGTCGCTATGTGCATCAGACCGGCAATCATGACAACGCCTCGCCCTATACCGGCGCCGAGGCGCCGAGTTGGGGACACCGGGCCCAATCAGCAGGGATCACCGCAACGACGATCGGAAAGTTGCACTACCGCGCGGTCGGCGACGACACCGGCTTCCGTGACCAGC
Organism: Rhodococcus sp. ACPA1; assembly: GCF_002300195.1. NCBI lineage: Bacteria > Bacillati > Actinomycetota > Actinomycetes > Mycobacteriales > Nocardiaceae > Rhodococcus > Rhodococcus sp. ACPA1. The sequence goes on from NZ_NSDX01000013.1 coordinate 63,983, forward strand.
GAGTCCCCTTGCACGTTCGAGGTGGAACCGGTGACCTCTTTCACGCACTCCGGGACCGGCAGCCTCCTGCGCTGCAACTCCGGGAGGCGGTGCTCGACGTTCGCGCCGACGAGTCCGACTACAGCAGATTCGATCACACCGTCGCCGAGGAGGCGGTGCACTGGCTGCACACGGCCGCCACGCGTGACGACCCCTGGTTGTGCAAGGTCTCCTTCGTCACCCCGCATTACCCGTTCACCGTCCCTCAGGAGTTCCTCGATCTGTACTCCCCGGAGTCGGTGCCCACACCGGTGCGCTCTCACCCGGCGGAGTGGGAACGGCACCCCGCGGTGGACATCTACCGGAATCTGTGCGGGCTCGACACTCCGCTCACAGACGAGCAAACCCGGACCGCCGTGCAGGCGTACTACGGCCTGGTCAGCTTCATGGACGCCCAGGTCGGCATCGTCCTTGACGCACTCGAAGAGAGCGGACAACTCGACAACACCCTCGTGCTGTACGTTTCCGACCACGGTGAGCTCTTGGGAACCGACGGTCTGTGGTTCAAGGGCACGATGGGCGAGATGTCGGTGCGGATCCCGGTGATTCTGGCAGGCCCGGGTGTGTCCGCCGGAACACGGTGCGCCACCCCCGTCTCACTGGTGGACGTCTACCCCACCGTTGTCGATGCCCTGAACCTGCCCGCAGCCGACAGCGATGCCACATTGCCGGGCCGATCCCTCATTGCAACAGCCACCGACGCCACCGCAACCGACAGGGTGGTCTTCTCCGAATTCCATTCGGCCAACTCCCATACCGGCCTGTTCATGATTCGACGTGGCCAGTGGAAATACATCTACTGCGTCGGGTTCGCCGAGCAACTGTTCGACCTCGCCGCTGATCCGCGCGAGTTCGTCGACCTCGCGACCGACCCGCAGCACGCTTCTGTTCTCGCGCGGTGCCGAGAAGCGCTGTACGAGATCTGTGACCCCGTCGCCGTCGACGAGACCATCCGCCAGTCCCAGCGCCGACGTGTCGAAGACTACGGCGGCCTCGACAAGGTTCTCGAAAAACCGCTGATGGCGTACTCCCCGACCAGCGGAAGCTGACCTCGCCACCGGCCGACCACTACATCCCTCACCGAAGGCAATCATGTCCACAGTTGATCACCAGCCACGGCCGCTGCACATGGTGCGCAAGGCCGCCACCGGCAGCGCCGTAGGAACCGCCATCGAGGCGTACGACTTCCAGATCTATGGAGTCGCATCGGCGCTCGTCTTCAGCCAAGTGTTCTTCTCCAACCTCCCCGCCTCCCTCGGCATCGTCCTCTCGTTCGCCTCCCTCGGCGTCGGGTTCCTCGCCCGGCCGCTGGGAGCGGTCGTCTTCGGCCATTTCGGCGACAAGATCGGCCGCAAGAAGCTACTCGTCATCTCGCTGATGGGAGCCGGTGGCTGCACCACGTTGATGGGAGTTTTGCCCACCCACGCCCAAGTCGGCTACCTGGCACCGGTCCTGCTGGTGGCGCTGCGTCTGCTGCAGGGGATCTTCCACGGCGGTGAACAGGGCGGCGCCGTCCTGATGGCCGTCGAGCACGCCCCGGCGCATCGTCGCGGCTGGTACGGCAGTTGGGCATTTCTCGGGAGCCCCGGCGGCACCCTGCTGGCCGCCGGCGTCATGACCGCGACCATCGCCGCCACCGGCGACAGCTTCCTGGACTGGGGGTGGCGTATTCCGTTCCTCATCAGTTTCCTGCTCCTGGGCGTCGGCCTGGTCATCCGGGCCACCGTTTCGGAGAGCCCCGAGTTCGCCAAGGTCGAGGCCACGAACCATGCTGCGAAAGCCCCGATGATCGAGGTTCTACGGAACTCGTGGCGCCTCGTGCTCGCCGCGATCGGAGTGAACCTCGGATTCAACGCCTTCATCTGGGTTCTGTTGACCTACAGCCTCGCGTACGGAACCGAGTATCTCGATCTCCCTCGGGAGACGATGCTGCGGGGAACACTGCTCGGTGCGGTCGCGATGATCGTCGCGATGCTCGCCTTCGCGCGACTGTCCGACACCATCGGACGCATCCCCGTCATGGTCGGTGGAGCGTTGTTCATCGCCTGCTACCCGTTCGCCCTGTTCGCCTTCCTCGACACCGCCCAGCCAGCGTTGGTCCTCACCGGAATGATCATCGGATTCGTCGGCGCCTCCGCCCTGTTCGGTCCGCTGGCGGCGTTCCTCGTCGATCTGTTCCCCACCAAGGTCGCCTACAGCGGTGTCTCGCTCGGCTACTCACTGGGCGCCGTCCTCGGCGGCGGGCTTGCCCCGTTCATCGCGAGTGTCCTGATGCGCGCATCCGGTGGGAACTCGTGGAGTGTGTCGCTCTACCTGACGATCGGCGGACTGGTCACCTTGGGATCGCTGCTGTACCTGCGGGCGACGGTGGCCACCTTTCGCTCACCCACGACGGTCGACAACGAACTGAAATCGACGTCGCTGCAGCCGCAATAAATCATCACACCAACCGAGGAGTATCGCCCCCGATGAAGGCCAGCAAAACCTCCCCCTGCTGCACCGCAGGACGCAGCAGGGGCGAACTCCGGGCCCCCGCAACCCCCGAGACACGACCGGCCCCACCTGCCGCGCACCGCCGCGACGAGATCGTGCTGGAGAACGCCGTTTTCGGGATGGGCGATGCGTGGACGGAAGGCTACCCGGCCGACGGGGAGGTGCCAGTCCACCCGGTGAATCTCGACGCGTACCGGATCGACGCCACCGCGGTGACCAACACGGACTTCGCCGAATTCGTCGAGGCAACCGGATACCGAACCGAGTCCGAGCGCTACGGATCTTCCGCCGTATTCCACCTCCTGGTCGCCGCAGACGCAGCCGACGTACTCGGCGAAGCAGCAGGCGCGCGGTGGTGGCTCGACATCAAAGGCGCCGACTGGGCCCACCCGCGCGGGCCTCGCTCACACTGGACCGCTGTGCCCGACCACCCGGTGGTGCAGGTGTCCTGGAACGACGCGCAGGCCTACTGCACCTGGGCGGGCCGGCGCCTGCCCTCCGAAGCGGAGTGGGAGTACGCCGCGCGCGGTGGGCTCGCGGGGGCCCGGTACGCCTGGGGGAACACCTTGACGCCGGAGGACGTCGGTGACCGCTGCAACATCTGGCGTGGCCGGTTTCCCGCTCAGCACGATGAGGGCGCGAAGTTCACCGGCACGAAGGCTGTACGGTCCTTTCCGCCCAACGGTTTCGGTCTCTATGAGGTCAGCGGAAACGTGTGGGAATGGTGTCACGACTGGTTCCTGCCGAAGTACTACCGGACCTCGCCACACGACAATCCGCCCGGCCCGAAGGTCGGCAGGGGCAAAGTGATGCGTGGCGGGTCCTATCTCTGCCACGACTCCTACTGCAACCGGTATCGCGTCTCGGCCAGAAGCGCGGCACCGCAAGACTCCGCCAGCGGCAACTGCGGATTCCGCACCGTTGCAGCTGTCACGGATACCGCTCGATAAGGAGAATCATGACCGTCCACCCGATCGTCGAGGCCCTGCGGGAGCTGTTGCCGAGCAATGCCCTGGTCACCGACCCCGACCTGCTCGCAAATTACCGGCACGACTCGGCCGCCTTGTGCGAATCACACCTCCCGTTGGCCGTCACGCTGCCCGACGACGAGAGTGCGATCACGCAGATCATGAAGCTTTCCCTGGAGCATCGCGTTCCCGTTGTCCCACAGGGAGCACTCACCGGCCTGTCCGGCGCTGCAAACGCCGTACAGGACTGCATCGTGGTGAACACCCGCCGCATGAACCGCATACTCCATATCGATGCCGCGAACCACACCGCGGTCGTACAGCCGGGCGTCACCAACCGGGAGCTTCGGCTCGCCGCAGCGGAGTTCGGACTCACCTATCGCCCCGACCCGTCGAGCTGGGAATCGTCGACCATCGGCGGAAACATCGCCACGAACGCCGGCGGACTGTGCTGCGTGAAGTACGGCGTCACCCAACGATTCGTCCGCGGACTCCGGGTCATCCTCCCCGACGGGCGATCCACCTCGCTCGGCCGCCGAACCGTCAAAGGCGTGGCCGGCCTGAACCTGACAGAACTGTTCATCGGCTCCGAAGGCACCCTCGGCATCATCACCGAGGCAACAGTCGGTTTGGACCCCCAGGGCGCACCCGGTCTCACCATGGCCGCGTCGTTCGCCGACGCCACGGCCGCCGGCCGCGCGGTCACGGCGGTGCGCAAAGCGGGAATCACCCCGAGCCTGCTCGAGTTGATCGACCGCACCGTTCTCCGCGCGGTCGACTCCTTCGCCCGAATGGGCATCGACCACACAGCCGGCGCCCTCCTCATTGCACAGTCCGATGCCGGAAGCGCCGCACCCACAGAATTGGCTGCCATCGCCGACCTGTGTTCGGACGCAGGCGGGTTCGATGTCGTCGTCGCCGACGACGAGCAGGAAGCAGAACAACTGATCGCGGCCCGACGACTCGCCTACCCGGCGCTGGAATCGTTGGGTTCCCCACTCATCGACGACGTCTGCGTTCCGATCTCGGCGCTGGCCGAGATGATCGACTTCACTGAACAGGTCGCCGACGAATCGGGCCTGGTCATTGGTGTCGTCGGGCACGCCGGCGACGGAAACCTGCACCCGACCGTAGTCGTCGATCCCGGTGACCCTGGGTCCGTCGAGGCCGCCCATCACGCCATCGACCGGATCGCAGAACGGGCACTCGAACTCGGCGGCACCATCACCGGTGAACACGGCGTCGGACTACTCAAGGTCGGCCTACTCGAACGCGAACTCGATCCCGTCGCCGCGCAACTGCAGCGCCAGATCAAGGAATTGCTCGACCCGCACTACCTGCTCAACCCGGGAAAGGTGCTCACACGCGGAGCAGTATCAGAGTGGTCGAAGGTACAAGGGCAGAAGGACAACCAGCGGCAGTGAGTACCGACAACGACCTGCCTCGCAGATTCCCCGCGCAGCTGTACCGGGTCGGCGAGGAACCGGACCCACGTTTCTCGTTCGCCAACGAGCGGACCTTCCTGGCGTGGATTCGCACGTCGCTGGCGATGCTCGCGGGCGGAGTAGCACTGGAAGCACTTCCCCTCGAAATTAATTCGATACTCCGCATCACGGTGTCCACCGGCCTGGTTGCGCTGGGCATCCTCTCGTCGGTGTACGCCTGGTGGGCCTGGTACCGGGCCGAAAGAGCGATGCGCCTGGAACATCCGCTTCCCGGTTCGTTCGGCGTAGCACCGCTGACCATCGGGTTGGCGCTGACCGGGTCCGCCATCGCGGTCGCGCTATGGGTCAGTTGAGTACGCGCACCGGCACCAAGAAGACCGTGCCCGTCCTCTTCGACCTCGGCCTTCAGCCCGAACGAACGGCGCTGGCGTGGCGTCGAACCGTGCTGGCTCTTGTTGCTGGTTCACTGATCAGCGCGAAACTCTTAGCCCCGCTGCTCGGGTGGATATCGATGCTGATACCGCTCGCCTTCCTGGCGGCGAGTGTCGTGGCGCTCACACTCCTACATCGCCGCTACCGCTCGACTGTCCGCGCCCTGACGCAGACCGAGATGATCGCTCGGTTACCCGACGGACGCCTGCCGGCCCTGGCGGCCCTCATGACGCTTGCGCTCGGAGCGATCGCGGGAGGGGCCGTCGTCGGTGTGTTTCTCGGTCCATAGGTCGGCACCACTCCGCCGCCTGGCAGTAACCACGTGAAAGGGGCACTCATGTCTGCAAATACGGCCCAGGGAACGCCATCCGAACAACCTCTGCCTTCTCCGCGGGTGACTGCGGACTTGGAACCGGTGGAACCGTCGCTCGAGTACTTCACTTGATTCGAGTTCGAACTGGGCTCCGCCCAGGAATTCTGTGCGACCTCCAACGGTATGCGCCGAGTCATCCCCATCGCTGGTGGCCGCGCCGCCGGACCGCACCTGCACGGCGTCGTGCTACCTGGTGGCGGCGACTGGCAGATCATCCGTCCCGACGGATCTGTCGACATCGACGTGCGCTGCACCGTCCGCGCCGAGGACGGCTCCCACCTACTCGTCCACTGACACGGACTGCGTTGTGCGGACCCGAGCACCGCGGCACGGCTGCAGGCCGGCGCAGTGGTCGACCCGCCGAGACCGCAGGAGTAGCGGCAAGAGCGCCGGCCCACCACTGATTGAAGTTGTCGTGCTCCTTATCCGCCGCAAAAGCGGGCGCGACGACGAAGTACCTTTCGATCGTCGGGAACACCGGACCGCGACGGTGCCGATACAAACGCACGATGCCGTCGGCGCCCACCTCACGCTCGAGCACCCCCTGCTCTCGCTCCTTCTTTGCCAACCGGGTGAGGATCGCGTCCATCTCCTCGCGGGTGCCGCGCATGCGTACCCGCACCGACCGGGCGGCGTTCCCGAGCTTGGTCGGGTCATTCTTCCGCGGCCGCAAGATGCGCCGTACGTCGTACAGAGCGTGCGGCTTCGCGGCGAGAACGTCATCGAATGCGTCGAGCACACCGGTCATCTCGTCGGCGCGGAGCAGGTCGATCAGGCGGCGTCCGCCGACCAATCCCTGTGTGGGGTTGAGAGCAAGGGCCAGGTGCTCCATAAGCAACGTCTTCGCGCCCACAGCCGGATGGGCGGTGTACCGGGCGAAGATCGCTGCCCGGTTGCTCTTGTTGGCGAATGCGAACGGGCAAAATGTGCACGCGGACTTGCCGACCCCGGTGCCGATCACCGACTCGGTGTACGCGATCGCATCGTCGCGGAACCAACCCCACTCGATCAACGGGTACTCGCCGTGCGCAGGTCGGTGTTGTATCCGGCGTCTTTCTCCGCCCGGCGGCGTTCACCTGCCTCGAAACCCATCACGTGCCGGTACGGCTGACCGCGGGTGACCTTGGCGATCACCGGATCGAGGGCGTCACCCTTCGAGTGGACCGAGCTTTTCTGCACCAAGCAAGGAGACACGCCGCGGATTGCGGTCCATCCGAGCTCATCGAGCGTGCAATGCGCCTTTTCCCAGAGTTGTGCTGGGAACGCCGCCGCGGCCAGCGCAGCACGACGAGGTCGGTCACGCCCGCCTAAAGATCGCCGGATCCGCTCCACACAAGAACCACCCGGTCACCGAGGCTTGTGATGCACTCTTGGCGTCTTGCGCCGGATCATGTTTCGGCCTTTGTGTGAAGATCTGGAGCAGCACGCCTAACAGGGCACAGGCAGACATTAGCAAGAAGCAGACGATGTAACCCCCGCGTTCGCTCCATCCACCGCTGAGAGAGAGCATCTTGCCCATCAGCAGCGGCGCGATACCTCCGCCGATGAACATTGCCGTGGCGATGATGCCATTTGCGGTGGACACGGCGCCTTCTGGTGCGGCGAGCATGAACCCACAGTCCGCGACGCGCCCGGTAACAAATTCGTCGAGGGGCTTAGGGACTGGGTTGGGAAGCGCTTCTTTGCCGGTGGCGCGGGTATACGCTCGCCAAACTGCGTATCTCGTCTTGAGTACAGTTCGATTCACAAACAACTTGCCACAACCGCTCGATGAACCGGAACGTGGTCATTCCGAAGTGCACAAGGATGTCCTCCTCGGTCGCGCCCCCATATGGGGCCCACCTGTGTGCGAACTCGATGAGGCGTTCCGCCTCGGCGTCGGGGGGTTTGCGTGCGCTGCTGGCTGAGGTCCATAGGGCGCTGCGCCTCTGGCGCCATTGGCGATACTCGCGAGAGTTCATGAGATTTCACACATCTGATCGGGACTGAGGGAGCGGTGGGTTGCGGCGTTCTCCGAAGCGAAGGTGCAAGTCCTTCTTGGGCTGGAACTTCGAATCACTGATCTCACGCCGCCCTTGGCTGTGTGGCCAAGGAGTAACCGAAGTTCGGGATCGCTTACTGTTTAGGCTGTCAGCCAACAGAGTGCAGCCACGACTAATGCCTCGACGCCCGTTTCGAGTGTCGGGTGGATCACCGGTGCGAACTGGGGAGAGTGGTTGCTTGGGATATCACGATGGACAGTGCCGGCAGCGTCCGCCGCTGCCCAGATGTCGGGATCGGTGCCTCCCAGGAACCAGAAAACCGACGCTGCTCCAGATGCGGCGGCGAGTAGTCCAAAATCTTCGCTACCCGAGAGCGGCTTCATCGGACCGATCTTGTCGTGCCCGAGGTGATCCCGCAGGGCGCTTGAGACACGCTCGGTCGCTTCGGCGTCGTTGACGGTGAGCGGGAAGTTGCCTGTGCTGGCGATTGTGGGCGGCGCAGGCGCTCCGGAGGCCGTTGCTTCTGCGCGGGCGATCCGGGTGATCGATGACAGGACGCGTTCGCGGACACCGTCGTCGAAGGTTCTGACGTTGATGGAGAGGGTCGCGTCCCCGGGGATTACGTTTTCTTTCGTCCCTCCATGCACCGCTCCGACCGTCACCACTGCTGAATCTGCTGGTGCGATCTCACGTGCAACGATGCCTTGAAGCCGCACAATTGTCGTTGCAGCCATAAGTATCGGATCCACGGTCGATTCCGGTTGCGATCCGTGCCCACCACGTCCGTGCATCGTGATGCGCAAGCTGTCCGCTGCTGCCATCAGGACCCCGGGCTTGAGGGTGATCGTCCCTGCGGGGCGCGGCACTACGTGTTGGCCTAGAACGACAGTCGGGCAGGGGAACCGTTCGAACAGACCGTCATCGAGCATGCTCTGCGCGCCGGTTCCAGTTTCTTCGGACGGCTGAAAGACCACGAGCAGGGTGCCAGACCATTCGCCTATTTGCTCTGCGAGTACTTGTGCAGCTCCGACGAGGCAGGTCACGTGGATATCGTGACCGCACGCATGCATGACGGGGACCTCATGGCCGGATTCGTCGATTCCAATCGCATCGCTTGCATAGGGCAGCCCGGTCTCCTCCAACACCGGCAGTGCGTCAGTATCAGCACGGAGCAGGACCGTGGGGCCTGCGCCGTTGCGGAGAATTCCGACCACACCGTGTCCACCGATGCCTGTGGTGACGTCAAAACCGTACCGGCGCAGTTGTTCTGCTGCCTTCTCTGAGGTGCGCAACTCCTGGCCGGACAGTTCGGGGTGGCGATGTAAATCGACATAGAACTGTGCGAGTTCGTCGCGCATATCATCGATGCGGCTGCGCAGATCGCCCCTGACCAGCGGCTCGGCGCTCACAGCGAGGCCTCGGCGATCTGGACGCGAGCTCTTGCCAGGACACGACTTGACCAACTCGAGGTGAAGCCGAGTTGTCCAGCTGCAGAGTGGAAGTTTCTGGCGAGATCAGTCGAGTCTTCGCCGCGGGGGCATTCGTTCCACTCGAGCATGATCAGCCAATTCGGCTGGTCGGATGGGTAGTCGGGATGGTTCCCGCTCCGTTCGCAGACGCGTACTCGTTCCAGCAAGCCGGGGAACGAATCCATGGCGCTGACGCATGCCTGCTGAAGTTTCGTGACGAATTCGGTGTCCTGGCCACCGGGTGATGCGGCTGAAGCTTCGAACTGGATGAGAGTGACTACTTCGGGATTGCCGCCGGCTTCCATGTCTCCGTGCTCGGCACGGACATCGTAGGTGGTGTTTGAGCGGTTCGTCATGGCGGCGAGCGCACGGGGGCGCTCTGGGTCGTCCGCATCACTACCTGTTGCTCGATAGGCTGGAGTCTTGAAGATGTCGATTTGCGGGATTTCGTAGATGTCCGCTGTGTGTCCCGACCCGTTGATCTCCTCGTAGGAGGCCGCGGTGAGGAACCCCGCGGCGAGTAGATCGGGTAGATGCTTTTCAGCTATCCAGCGGCGGACGTACAACGATTCCTCGGGATCGACATCGAAACGGGAAAGATAAAGCATGGGACTCCAGTCATAGGTGATTAAGTGCTGGTAAGGGCGCTGTGTCCGGGTCAGCGCGCGGTATGCGTGAGTTCTCCGGCAGCTATTGGTTCTGCGTCGTCCAGACTGTTGTTCACGGTCTCCTTCAGGGTCAGGCAGACCAACGCGGTGACCAGGGCGGCGGCCGTGATGTAGATCGCCGGCGCCAAGGTGGAACCCGCATGGGCGACGATCAGCGTGAGAACGAACGGTGCTGTCGCGCCGAAGAGAGCAACCGCCACCTGGTACGAAATTCCGAACGCGGTGTACCGAACGCGGGTCGGAAACATCTCGGCGAACGTAGCCGGCACAACACCGTTGAAGGTTGCAACGAACAGTCCCAGCACTGCGAGTCCTGCCGCGATACCCATAACGCCGGTGTTGAACAACATGAAGATCGGGACCGCTAGGACAACAAGGGTCCAGGATGCAGTGAGCAGGATTGGGCGACGTCCGATCCGGTCCGAGAGTGCGCCGAAGTACGGGGTAAATGCCATCGCCACGACCAAGGCTGTGAGGGACAGCGCGGATCCCTGCCACATCTCCAGTCCATGTTCCTTCGAGAGAAAAGCGGGCATGAACGAAATGAAGACGTACGTCAGGATTGTGAAGACAACCACCATCCCGACCACTTGCGCCATGCGTGTGTACTGGCCCGACAGTGGCGGCCGCGAACCGTTGTCCTTGGGAAGATCGGCTTCAACGGCGGTTGACGCTGCGACGAACGCCGGTGTCTCCGGGATCTTGAGGCGCAACACCAATCCTGAGATGCCGATCGGGAGGGCCACGATAAACGGAACACGCCAGACCCAGTCGTTGAGCATCTCGGTCGGAACGAGTAGTTGCATCAGCAACGCAGTGATCGCGCCGACCGCCATGCCGACGTTGGCGGTCATGGTGGACCAGGAGCCGTAGAACCCGCGCTTGCCCTCCGGCGCGTACTCGGTGAGGAAGGAAACCGCTCCCGCAAACTCACCGCCGATGGCGAGTCCTTGTACGACCCGGATCACGACGAGCAGAATCGGTGACGCCCAACCGATGCTTTCGTACCCGGGTAGCACACCGATCAGGAAGGTGGCGACACTCATCGTGATCACGACGATCGAGAGGATGTACTTTCGACCGTATCGGTCGCCGAGCCGCCCGCAGATTGCCGCGCCTACCGGCCGGAAGAAGAATGCGACACTGAACGTGGCGAAAGTGGCCAGTAGTGCACCGAGGTCGTTGGTGGCGGGGAAGAAGACGTGCGACAGCGTCACCGCGAAGAAGCCGAACAGTGCGAAGTCGAACCACTCACCGAAGTTTCCGATACACGCCGTGATCACGGCCTTCTTCAACGAGAACGGTGGCGATGTTGTGTTCATAGGGTTTTCCTCTTGGGTCACTACGAGCGGATGAGCCGCTGGCCTGATACCGGGGTAATGCCAAGTATCGGCCGTGACGCACTTCATGCAGTCAATCTGCACTTATTCTGCACACTTCCGGCATCTATGCTCGATTCATGCAGGATGTATCGGTCAGTGAAGGTGATATTGCATTAGTGCACGCGCTGGAGGTCAATCCGCGGGCGACATGGTCGTTGCTTGGAGAGGTACTCGGCGTCACTCCGATGACAGTGGCGCGGCGGTGGGCGAGGCTGTTCGACCAAGGCGCCGCGTGGATCGCAGTGTTGCCTGGTCCGGTCGCGTGGCATTCGTTCGCAATGATCGGAATCAACTGCGCATCGCCACGGATAGACGAGGTTGCAGCGACCATCGCGCAGGATCCGCTGGCGATCACCGTCGAGGTAACCGCGGGCAGATATGACCTGCTCGTCGCGGTACTCGCACCGGACATGGCCACGTTGAGTTGGTACATCACGGACCGGCTCAACCGCATCCAATACATCACTTCGACGACGTCAGCGATCGCAACAGAGGTGTTCAGCGAGGGAAGCCAGTGGCGGATTGGTGCGATCTCACGCAATCAAGAACACGACCTCGCGCCAAGCTCGCCTGGAATCAGGCCAACCACTCCGGACGTGTCGGAAGTGGACCGTGAACTCATAAACGCGCTGAGCTATGACGGGCGTATGAGCTTTGGCGATCTAGCATCGCGGATAGATCGAAATGCGTCGACCGTCATGCGACGACTCGACCGGCTGCTAAAACATGGGCTTGTGACGTTGCGATGTGAGATCGCAAGTTCGCTATCGGGATGGCCCCTGCACGCCAGCTTGCAATTCAGAGTGTCCCCTCAGCATCTCGGGGAGGTGGGGCGTGAACTCGCGAAATGGCCCGAGGTCAGGATGTGCGTCGCTCTCGCCGCGGAGCGAAACCTTATGGTCAGCATATGGATTCGGAACGCAAGCGAGCTCACGCTCTTCGAGATGAAGGTACTTCGGGAATTTCCTCACGTAATAGTCGTTGACCGGACTCTGGATCTTCGCGTGATGAAGCGAACCGGCCACATGCTCGATGAAGCGGGCCGTTCGATAGGTGTAGTTCCTATCGATCTGTGGTCACAAGTTCAGCCACGCCAGGCGCCATAGACAGCCGGCCCTACGCCGAGGTGAAGGTGGCGGCGGACTGCACAGTGAGGTTCTTCACGAGTCCGACTGCGTGGGAATCGGTTACTTGCGAGGCATGGCAGGCCTGAGCCACGGCGGACGATCTCAGGCTCGCGGACGCCTCGAAGTACTCGATCTGCCGAAAGCGTGAAATCAGACGACATAAGCAAAACCAATCTTTCAAGTCGGAAAGACTAGTTTTACACAGATTGTGTCCGCTGCCATATTGATAGCTGTACATGACGCACAACACAAGGGGGACCAGATGTCGGTATCATTCGCGACAGAAGTCCAGGTCACAGCGCTGGAAGCCGACCCGTACGGGGTGTATGCCCGCCTGCGGGCGGAGGATCCCGTGGCGTGGGTCCCGTCAGTCAATCGGTACTTTGTGACGCGGTTCGACGACGTGATGCAGGTCGAGCGCAACCCAGAGCTGTTCAGCTCCGTCGAGGAACCTTCGCTGATGACTCGCGCCATCGGGGCCACCCTGTTACGGAAGGACGGCGATGATCACCGCCGGATCCGCAAGGCCGCTGAGGGACCGCTTCGGCCGAAGGTAATCAAGGAGCTTTGGGCACCAGCTTTTCGGAACAATGCGGACGAGTTGATCGACGCATTCGTCGAGCGCGGTGATGCCGACGTTGTGAGTGAGTTCGCTGCGCCGTTGGCAGCGCGCAACCTGGCCACGATCCTCGGTCTGCACAACGCCACCGCCGGCAACATCCAGCGGTGGTCGCAGGCATTCATCGACGGTTGCGGCAATTACACCGACGATCCTGAGATCTGGCGACGGTGCGCGACCGCCTGCGAGGAACTCGACGACGCCGTCACCGAAGTAATCCCGGCCGCCAAACGCGACCACGCTCCCACGGTGATTTCGTCGATGGCCAATTCCGGTTTGTCCGACAACGAGATCCGGACCAACATCAAGATCTTCATCGGGGGTGGGGTGAACGAGCCCCGCGATGCGACAGCGGTGGCCATCTACGGCCTACTGCGCCATCCTGCACAGCGAGATGCCGTGCTCAGCGGGGAGATCAGCTGGCGCAAGGTCTTCGACGAGGCAGTTCGATGGATCTCACCGATCGGCATGTACCCGCGCGAGGTGACCGGCACCGTCGAACTCGGCGGGAAGACACTGCACCGCGGTGACAAGCTCGGCGTCGTCATCGCCTCTGCCAATCGCGACGAGACCGTCTTCGCCAACCCCGACGCCTTCGATGTCCATCGAGACGTGGCCTCCCACGTAGCATTCGGCGGTGGCCCGCACTTCTGCCTCGGAACCTGGGTCGCGCGTATCTCGATCGCCGACATTGCATTGCCGACGATCTTCCGTCGGCTGCCGAACTTGTCACTGCCGCGACCCGACGACGTACAGATGGCGGGCTGGGTATTCCGCGGACCCACTACGCTGCCTGCAACCTGGGAGCGATGACAATGCCGACCATCCAATTCGTCCAACACGACGGGCGCACTGACGACGTCGACGCATCCATCGGTGTGAGCCTGATGAAAGCTGCGGTCGCAGCCGGCGTACCCGGCATACTCGCCGAATGTGGCGGTCAAGCCATGTGCGCGACCTGCCACGTCCACGTGCGTTCGGTTGCCGACGCTTTGCCACCGGTCACCGAGGACGAGGACGAAATGCTCGACTGCGCGACCTCACCCCGCGTATCCAGCAGTCGGCTGAGCTGCCAACTACCGGTGACCGAGGAGTTCGACGGAATGGTCGTGTACGTGCCGCAGGAGGAACTGTGAGTTCCGGCGTGGTGATCGTAGGGGCCGGCCAAGCAGGAATCACGGCCGCGGTCACGCTACGCGATCGTGGATACGGAGGGCTCATCACCGTCCTCGGCGCCGAAGACGAGCCCCCTTACCAACGCCCGCCGCTGTCGAAGAACTACCTGTCTGCCGACCCCAGTGCCTCGCTCGACCTCGCCTTTAGGCCGGAGCAGTACTACACCGACCGGGGCATCACGTTGCGACTCGGCTGTACGGTCACCGCGATCGACCGGGCCGGTCGCCAGCTCTCGCTCGACGACGGGTCGGTAATGCCCTATACGGACTTGATCCTGGCCACCGGGACCAGCCCGATCGTACCGCCCATACCGGGGGCCGACCTCGGCGGTGTGCACGTGTTGCGTTCCCTCGCCGACGCGCGAGCCTTACGCCAGGAACTATGCCACGCGCGGCATCTCACCAGCATCGGCGGCGGATTCATCGGCCTGGAATTGGCCTCAGCAGCGAGCGGGCTCGGACTCGAGTCATGTGTCCTCGACATCGCCGACCGTGTACTGCAACGTGCGGTGTCGACTACGACGAGCGACTACCTCACCGCCACGCACCGCCGGCGCGGGACCCGCGTGCAGCTGAGCACCGGCCTGGCCGAGATTGTCGGTGACGACCGTGTTCGGGCGGTCGTGACCGCCAGCGGGGAAAGTATTCGCACCGACCTGGTGGTAATCGCCGTCGGTGTTCGACCGAATACCCGCCTCGCACAGGAAGCCGGACTCGAGGTCGCCAACGGCATCGTCGTCGACGAACATCTCCGCACCCCCGATCCCGCCATCTTCGCGATCGGCGACTGCGCCAACTTCCCCGACGGCTTCTCCGGCCTGCGGATCCGTCTGGAATCGGTGCAGGCCGCCACCGATCACGCCCGTCTCGTCGCCGCACTGATCACCGGCGAGGACCCCGGACCGTACCGCAGCGTGCCCTGGTTCTGGAGCCACCAGTCCACCACGAAGTTACAAATCGCCGGGTACACCTCCTGCTCAGACGAAGACATCGTCCGCGGTGATCTCGGATCGGGACGATTCTCCATCTTCCGATATGACCGGGGTCGGCTTCGCGCTGTCGAATCGATCAATCGTCCCGCTGATCACGTCAATGCACGCCGCCTGCTGGCAGCAGAGGTGTCGCCCACACCCGAAGACATCGCCAGCGCCGCCGATCTACGTTCGCTTCTTCCGGTCGCGGCGAGGGTCTGAACTCGACGAGGAGTGTTCCACCATGGAGATCAACTGCGTTTTCCCGCCGGCCATGAACACACCCGACCACATCGTGCTGGCCGAAGAACTCGGCTACGAACGCGCGTGGGTGTACGACGTTCCCGTGTCGTACGCCGACACCGGGGCCACCGTGGCCTTCGCGGCCAAACGCACCTCGTCAATTCGCCTGGGCGTTTCCGTATTCACCCCCCACCTACGCCATCTCACCGCCAACGCCGCACTGATCGCCTATCTGGCAACGCTCGCCCCCGGCCGCTTCGATGCCGGTATCGGCGCCGGCTTCACCAGCTCAACGTATCTGGGCCGCAAACCGTCGAGATGGGCCTACATCGAGGAGTACGTCCTGGCGTTGAAGGAACTACTCGCCGGCCGTGATGTCGAATGGGAGGGCACCACGCTGAGCCTCATGCACAGTCCCGCCTCGGGTATCAGGTATCCGGTCGACGTCACATACTGGATCGCCGCACACGGACCGAAAGGCTTCGGCGTTGCGCAACGCCTCGGCGTGGGTGTGGTCACCAACCCCACCCACGGTGACAACCCCGTTCCGTACGAAGGTGCGTGCAACCTGACCTACTACGGCACCGTGCTCGACGACGACGAATCCATCGACTCAGCCCGTGCCATCGATGCCGCAGGACCGGGTGCCTCACTCGCTCTTCACATGGGTGAACAGGGTCCGCTGGCCGGAATGCCCGAGGCAGTCGGCTACGCGGAGGCCGTCGCCCGAGTACCCGAACACCGCCGGCACCTGGAGATTTACCGCGGTCACCTCATCGAGCCGAACGCCATCGACCGGCAGTTCATCACCGCTGATGTGGTCCGCCGCGGAACCATGACCGGCACCCGCTCGGAGATCGCCGCCACGCTCCGCAAACTGGAGGACGCCGGCGCGAGCGCCGTGCTCTACCAACCAGCCGGCCGCGACATTCCCCGCGAGTTGCGGGCCTTCCGCGAGGCCGCGGATCGTCGACACTCCCCCACCGCCGCCTCGACCAACACCAACACCACGGAGACTCAACATGCGTAGAGTCGTCACCGGACACGACAGCCTCGGCAAATCCATTACTGTCTCCGGCGGTTGAACTGCACGCGCACAACACTTCTCGTCGCTCCCCGGATTCTCCTCGACGGTGGCGTGGTCAACCGACCCGGCACAGCCGGTATGCAGTCCCTGCTCCCCACTATCGATGAATCCCGGCTGATCATCCCGACACTGCCACCGATTCCACGATGACCGAGCCCACCTTCGACGGACCCGGATACATCTGCGAGCAGCGACACCCCCACTTGCCTCGCACTCGTCGCCGCGTCAGTCTTCGTCGCCTCCGGCGGTGCTGACACGGGCTGTGTCACCTCGATGACCCACGCCCATTACGACGCCGCAGAGCACCGAATGAGCACATCGTCAGGGCGACCGGTGCCGGCCACTACTTCGACGGACACCTGGATCTGGTCACCGATATTTTGCTCCATCATCAAGTGGCTCGACTGACACGCGGGCCTGGGCTGCACTGATCTGTTCAGAAAGCGAGAACTCTGTGACCAATCCGGTCAAAGCCTTACCTGCAAAGACGCGCAGACTCGAAGCGCGCCGCGTCGCCACCGCGACATTCATCGGCACGACGCTCGAGTGGTATGACTTCTACATCTACGCTGCGTGCGCAGCTCTTGTCTTCGGACCCTTGTTCTTCCCCTCCGACGATGCGCTGATCGGCCAACTCGCCGCTCTGGGCACCTTCGCCGTCGGATTCGTCGCCCGCCCTCTAGGTGGTGTGATCGCTGGACACTTCGGCGATCTGTTGGGACGGAAGAAGATGTTGGTCCTCACCATGCTTGCCATGGGGATCTCCACCTTCGCGGTCGGGCTCCTGCCTACCTACGCCACCGCTGGCGTCATCGCCCCAGTTCTGCTCGTCGTTCTGCGGCTGATCCAAGGTGCAGCAATGGGCGGGGAGTGGGGTGGCGCGGTGTCATTGGCCGTCGAGCACGCTCCGCCCGGCCGCCGCTCCGTATACGGCTCTGCCCCGATGTTGGGCTCGCCTGCCGGACTGATGTTGGCGAATGTGGTGTTGCTGGGACTGGTCGCCGTGACCGGCGACAACTTCGCGGTTTGGGGATGGCGAATGGCGTTCCTCAGCAGCATCGTGTTGGTCGTCGTCGGGATCTACACCCGGCGAAAGCTGCCCGAAAGTCCCGATTTCGACGAAAATGCGGCCGCGAAAACCGAGCGCATCCCGCTGCTCGAGGTCGTCACACGCCATCCGCGCGCCCTACTGGCCGCGCTGGTGGTCTCCGGCGTTCCGGGCATCTCCACCTACATGGTTCTGACCTACGCTCTCAGCTACGGCACCGCCGAGATCGGTTATTCGCGGACCGCCTTGCTCGTCATCGGCATCGTCGTGTGCGTCCTTCAGTTGGTGGCGATTCCGCTCCTGGCCGGGATCGCCGACCGATCCGGCACCCGCACACTCGTTCTCCTGGCAGCGGTATTGCAGGCTGCCGGAGCAGTGATCCTATTCCCGCTGATCGACACCGGCAACCTTGCCTTGGCCGCCCTCGGAAGCATCTTCGGTGTCCTTCCGACCGCGCTCACCTACGCCGTCCTCCCTGCCATACTCAGCGAGCAATTCCCGACCAAGATCCGGTACACCGGCATCTCCCTGGCTTACCAGCTCGGCGCCATCGTCGGCGGTGGGATAGCGCCGATCATCGCAACGGCACTGCTGGCAGCGACCGGCACTTCGACGGCGATCGGCCTCTATATGGTTGCAGCGAACGTACTCATGCTCATCTGCGTGTTCGGGCTGCGCCGTAGCCCCCGTACGCAGTTCGCATCGGTGTCCAGCACACCGGACTAAAAATGCGTGGCAAGCTTAGTATCGCGGGGACGTCGAGGCGGGCACCACCGTTAGAAGAGGTCCTGTGCTGCCTCGATCAACGTTGCCGCGCGCCGCGTCAGCTTGACCGCCTCCGGCCAGGCGAGGACGACGCGGCGCACATCGGTGGAATCGCGAATCGGCAACGCGACAAGAGGTTTTCCTTCGTAACTCACATCGACCGGCCACTTCTGAACCAGGATCGAGTATCCCAGTCCCCGCGCGACCAGGCACCGCACCAGTTCGATGTTGGGTGTTACGTGCCGAATGTTGGGACTCAGCCCCTCGCTGCGCAGCATCTGCGCAGCATTGCGGGCGCTGGGGGCATCGAACATGATCAACGGAAGATCCGCGACATCGGACAATGAAATCGATTCCTGATGGGCGAGCGGATGTTCGGCCGACAGGATGACGTAGGGGGTCGTCGTTTGGACGGTGGTTGTGGTGAGCGGGGCATTGCTGTCGTCGGCGTAGAGGAACGCGACTTCACATCGCCCTTCGACGAGCGCATCTCGCATCTCCTCACCTGCACCCTCGATGACGGTGACGGTCAGGGATGGATGGCGGGCGGCGAACTCGTCGAGAACGGGGGGAATGACGAACGGTGCCAGTGTCACGTAGCAACCGACGGTGAGCGTGCCGTGCAGTGTGCTGCTCAATGAGTGTGCGTCGCGCCGCAACTCCCCTGCTGCTTCGAGTACCCGACGCGCGTCAGAGAGCACCCGCGCACCAGCGTCGGTCAGCACCACTCCTTTGGCCTTGCGCCGAACCAGGAGCTGCACAGCGAGGTTCTTCTCGAGATCCGCGACCGCCAGGGACACGGCCGCTTGCGACGCATGGCAGGCCTGAGCCGCGGCGGTGATCGATCCCAGACGCGCGGCCGCCTCGAAGTACTCGATCTGACGAAGCGTGAAATCAGACGACATAAGCAAAGCCAATCTTTCAAGTCGGAAAGACTAGTTTTACACAGATTGTGTCCGCTGCCATATTGGTAGCAGTACATGACGCACAACACAAAGGGGACCAGATGTCGGTATCTTTCGCGACAGAAGTCCAGGTCACAGCCCCGACGGGTGCAGATGTGGTCCGCTGCGGAACCATGACCGTCACCCGCTCGGCAACCGCCGCCACGCTCCGCAAACTGGACGACGCCGGCGCCGCCGCCGTGCCCTACCAACCGGCCGGCCACGACATTCCCCGCGAATTGCGAGCATTCCGCGAGGCCGCGGAGCGTCGACACGCCCCCACCACCGCCTCGACCAGCACCAACACTAAAACCACGGAGATCCGATATGCGTAGAGTCGTCACCGGACACGACAGCGTCGGCAATTCCATCATCGTCTCCGACGGTCAACCTGCACGCGCACATGACTTTTCATCGTTCCCTGGATTCTCCTCGACGGTGGCGTGGTCAACCGACCCGGCGCAGCCGGTCAGTGCCACCGGCGACGATCCCGCACCCGGTGTGCAGTCCCTGCTCCCTGCTGTCGGCGAAACCCGCCTGATCATCCTGACCCTGCCACCGGACTCCACGATGGCCGATCCCACCTTCGACGGCCCCGGATACATCGCCGAGCAGCTCGAGCATTCACCAGGGCTTGCCGAGACGTTCGAGCCCAATGGAATGCACCGCACCCCCACCATCGACTACACCCTCGTCCTCGACGGCGACGTCACCCTCGAACTCGACAACGAGGTCAGCACCGACCTGCATACCGGCGACCTCGTCGTGCAGAACGCCACCCGACACGCGTGGCGCAATCGTAGCGGCCGCACCGTGACACTGGCCGCGATCCTCATCGGCACCAAGCAGGAGAACTGAGACCATGCCATTCTTCACCCAAGTCGGTCACGTTCCGCGTAAGCGCCATGTCGCATTCCGCCAACTGGACGGCTCACTGTATTGGGAGGAGCTGATCGGGGAAGACGGCTTCGTCGGCGACACCTCGCTGCTGTACCACCGCAATCCGCCGAGCGCGCTGACTGCGATCGAGACCGTCGAAACCCCAGACGAGGGCCTGCACCCGAACCAGCCGCTCTCACCGATCCACCTGACCCCGCACAGCCTGCCCATCAAGGGCGACGCAGTCCTGGACCGAGTGCTGTTGCTGTCCAACGACGACGTCCGCATCTCCTATGCCGTCGCGACCGAAGACAGCAGCCTGTACAAGAACAGCACCGGTGACGAACTGGCCTACGTCGAAAGCGGCAGCGGCGCCCTCGAAAGCACCTTCGGCCGGATCGAGATCGTCGAAGGCGACTACGTCATCGTCCCGACCTCCACCATCCACCGGTGGACCGTCCGCGGAGACGACGAACTTCGGCTGCTGTTCGTCGAAGCGCGCGGACACATCGATCCGCCGAAGCGCTACCTGTCCGAGCGTGGGCAGTTCATCGAGGGCACCCCCTACTGCGAACTCGACATCCGCCGCCCCACCGAGCTGCTCGACGAGTCCGGCTCGGATGTGCCCGTCATCGTCCGGACCCGCACCGGGCTGACCCGCAACATCCACAAGCGCCATCCCTTCGACGTGGTCGGATGGCACGGCGGCATGTACCCGTGGAGCTTCAGCATCCACGACTTCGAGCCGATCACCGGCAGCCTGCACCAGCCGCCGCCGATGCATCAGATCCTCGAAGCCCCCGGGTTCGTCATGTGCAACTTCGTCCCGCGGCTGCTCGACTACAACCCGAACGCGGTACCGATCCCGCCGTTCCACTCCAACGTCGACAGCGACGAAGTCCTCTTCTACGCGAAGGGACAGGCCAAGACCCGGCAGGGCACCGGCGTCGGGCTCGGATCGATCACGGTCCACCCGGCCGGCTTCATCCACGGCCCGCACCCGGGCAACGTCGAGCGAGCGCTCGGCGCCGCCCGCGCCGACGAATACCAGGTCATGGTCGACACCCACCGGCCCCTGCAGCTGTCCGCCGCTCTCGAGGACTGTGTCGACCCGGAATACCCATTCACCTGGGCAAACCTCGAAGAATCCAACGCAGGCGCACGGAAGGTGCCCAGTGATGCGTGAGCTGCTCCCAGTTCCGATGCAGGCCGCGATGGGCGGCGACGTCTACTCCGGCATCGCCCGCGCGTCCGGCACACTCTGGTGCGGCCGGGAGCGTGCGGCCGAGGGCCGGCGTTCGGACACCGTGCTGGTGTTCTGCCATCCGAGCTCCAATTTCGTCGGCCACTACGCCCTGGCACCGTGCGCGGAACTCGGGATGGATGCGGTCGGAGTCGTCACCCGCTACGCCGGCAACGACACCCAGGTCATCCTCGAAAACTGTGTGGCTGACCTGGGTTCGATCATCAAGCACCTCCGCGAGACGGAGGGCTACGAGCGCATCGTGCTCGTCGGTAACTCCGGCGGCGGCGGTTTGGCCGCCCTGTACCAGGCCGAGGCCGAGAACCCGAGCATCCGCGACGCCCCCGGCGGCGGAGGCACCGACCTCACCCGCGCCGAACTACCGCCGGTCGATGCCTTGGTGATGCTCAATGCACACGCGGGCCGCGCCGACCTGATCCAGGGCTGGCTCGACCCGGCGATCATCAGCGAAGACGACCCCTTCCGGCGCGATCCAGAGCTGGATCTGTTCTCCGGTCGCACTGTCCCCCTCGATCCGGAGTGGGTGGCCACCTACCGGGACGCCCAGGCCCGCCGGATGACGCGCATCACCGACTGGGTCAAAGCGCAGCTGGCCGAGCTGACCGAACGCTACGGCGCCGGCGTGCCGGATCTGCCGTTCCGCGTTCACGGAACGTGCGCGGACCCACGATCCGTTGATGTCACCCTCGACGCCTCCGATCGTGAGCCCGGGACCCTGTGGGGGGATACGATGTCGGCGAATCTTCGACCGGTCACCCTGGGAACCTTCAGCACCCTGCGATCCTGGCTGTCCCAGTGGAGTGTCGCTGACAGCAACGGATACGGCCCCACCTGCCTCGAGCGGGTGAGTGTGCCGGTTTTCGTCGCCTATGGAACCGCAGACCGCGGATGCTTCCCATCCATGGCGTCCGCTCTCTATGAGGGTGCACCGCATCCCCGCAAGGAACTACTCGCTGTCACCGGCGCCGGACACTACTTCGACGGCCGACCCGACCTGGTGTCCGACACGCTCGCTTCGATCATCAAGTGGCTCGGCTGATCTCGTCGATCGCCGCCAGTACACAGGTATGACCAACCTACGCGTCCGACCCTCGGCGTGGTCGACAGACCGTGCCCGAGTATCCGGCGCCAACCCGAACAGAAGAGGTCTTTTCTCATGGACAAGGTCGTCCGCACCGCACGGGAAGCAATCGAGGGAATCGCCAGTGGCGATTCCCTGTCGGTCGGAGGATTCGGCCTGTGCGGTATTCCCAGCGTCTTGATCGACGCGCTCCTGACGACGGGCGTCGACAACCTCGAAGTGGTCTCGAACAACTGCGGTGTCGACGACTGGGGGTTGGGGCTACTGCTCAACGAAGGACGTATCCGGCGGATGGTGGCCTCCTACGTCGGCGAGAACAAGGAGTTCGAACGGCAGTACTTGCAAGGCGAACTCGAAGTCGAACTTGTTCCCCAGGGCACCCTCGCCGAGAAACTCCGGGCCGGCGGATCCGGTATCCCGGCATTCTTCACCGCAACCGGGGTCGGCAGCCAAGTCGCCGAAGGCGGGCTGCCCCGGCGGTACAATGCACAAGGCCAGGTCGTGCAGAAAAGCCCACCTAAAACGGTCGAGGAAATCACCTTCGCCGGCCGGACCCGCCCGTACGTGCTCGAGGAAGCCATCACCTGCGACTTCGGGCTCGTCCGAGCATGGAAGGGCGACCGGCACGGCAACCTCGTCTTCCGCAAGTCCGCCCGCAACTTCAACCCCCTCGCCGCGATGGCCGGACGGACCACCATCGCGGAGGTCGAGATCCTCGTCGACGCCGGAGAACTCGACCCCGACGAGATCCATCTCCCCGGCATCTACGTGCACCGGGTACTTCCCCTCACTGCCGACCAAGCCGCCGACAAACGAATCGAGAAGCGCACCACGCTCCCCCGGTCGAACTGCACGCCCTCCACCACGACAGGTGATACCACCGCGGCTACGGACGTAGCGGCGGTGAGCGGCGCGACCTTGCATGGTCTCTCGCGGGAACAGATGGCCGCCCGTGCAGCCGCCGAATTGTCGGACGGGGACTACGTCAATCTCGGTATCGGTCTGCCCACTCTGGTTTCGAACTACGTTCCCGACGATGTCGAGCTGGTGCTGCAATCGGAAAACGGTGTGCTGGGAACCGGGCAGTACCCGTACGAGGGCGACGAGGACGCCGACCTGGTCAACGCCGGTAAGGCCACCGTCACCCTGCGCGAGGGGGCGTCGATCTTCGACTCCGCAACCAGCTTCGGCATGATCCGCGGCGGCAAGATAGACGTCGCGATCCTCGGCGCGATGCAGGTATCCGCCACCGGTGACATCGCCAACTGGATGATCCCCGGGAAGATGGTCAAGGGCATGGGCGGTGGCATGGACCTCGTCGGTGGCGCCAAGAAGGTCGTCGTCCTCATGGAGCACGTGGCCAAGGACGGATCATTCAAAATCGTGCCATCGTGCACCCTACCCATCACCGGTCTGGCTGTCGTCGAACGCATCATCACGAACCTATGCGTTTTCGACATCACCGCCCGCGGCCTCGTCTTGAGAGAGCTCGCACCGCGAGTGACCGTTGAAGCCGTCCGGGCTGCCACCGAACCCGACTTCGCCGTCGAACTTCACACGTCACCAGCCTGATCCCTGAGGCAACGACAACGCATCACCGCGGAGACGTGTTCGGCAATCCCTCCGCGACCCACAACAGCAGCTATCGCCGGTTTCCGGTGCGCGAGACCGGTTCATATCCGACCTCACCCATCACCAGTTCCCTGAGACCAGTTCCAACCATACGGGCGCCTGTACATGCGGCGGGTGCACCACCACATCTCGTACTCCACTGCCCCAACCGCCAACCCAGGAAGATACACAATGAAATCGACCATGCGCGTCGCCCGTCTGCACGCATTCGACCAGCCGCTGAAGATTGAGGAGATTCCCGTTCCAAAACCGCGTCCGACCGACGTCCTCGTCGAGGTCAGGGCCTGCAACATCGTTCCGAACCTGCGAAACGTCCTCGCATCCTACGGCGAGTGGTTCCCGCAATTACCGCTGCCGAAGTTGCCCGCCACCTTCGGGCTCGACTCAGCCGGTGTCGTCGCTGCGGTCGGCAGCCACGTCACGAACGTGGCCGTGGGAGACAGGGTCTACATCAATCCCGGTCTGTCCTGCGGGGCCTGCCGGGCATGCCGCCGCGGCCAGGACCAAAACTGCGACTCCTACACGTTCATGGGATACTTTTCCTTCGGCGCGGACGGACAGCGACGCTTCGACGCCTACCCCTACGGCGGACTCGGCGAGTACCTCACTGCGCCGCAGCGCAACCTGGTCAAGCTTCCCGACGCGGTCAGTTTCGAAGAGGGCGCCCGTTTCGGTTACCTCGGAACCGGCTATTCGGCCCTTCGTCGGTCCGGCGTCGGACCGGGGTCGACCGTCTTCATCAATGGAATATCCGGAACCCTCGGTCTCGGTGCATGTCTCAGCGCACTCGCGATGGGTGCGACCCGCGTGTTGGGCACCGGCCGCAACGCTGACCTTCTCGACGAAGTCAAGGCAATCGCCGCCGACCGCATCCACGTGCTCACTGCCGGATCCGGGGATCTACGCAGCTGGACCCGCGAGCACAACAACGGCGAGGGCGTCGACGTCGTGATCGACGCCCTCGGCCCCGGGGCACCGGCCGAGGCATACCTCGACGCCCTCGCAACGCTCCGACGGGGCGGCATCGCCGTCGATATCGGCGGCATGATGGAATCTCCGCAGCTGGACATGATCTCGGTGATGACCAATCAGCTCACAATCCTCGGGAGCGTGTGGTTCTCCACCGCCGAAGCCCAGGACATGGCCGACCTCGTCGGCACCGGCCAACTCGACCTCTCCATCCTCGAGCATCACACCTTCCCCCTGGAAAAGATCAACGAAGCGCTCGAGGACCTCCCCGCCCGGCACGGCGGTTTCTCCAACTTCATCAGCGTTCCCTGACGTTCAGGGGGCACCCGAGCCGAACCAGGCGCAGGCGCCCCCTGGCCGGTGCGCCCGTTGCGAGGCGTAGTACCGCACTCGCGTGGACTCTCGAACCGCGAGGGGGCGGCGGGCCCGAAGAATATCCGCCGATTCGGCGATCGTGCCCCAGCAACACGAAACCCGCTCGAGCGCCGGGTAGCTCACGGAGGAGATGCATCGCTGACCCACATCACCCATGCCAGTGACGCGTGCACAGTACGTCAGCCGGTCGCCAAAGGCCGGCGCCGGTGCGACGGCCGAACGCGAGGGCCCCGCAGTTCTGCGGCGCTAGGAGGAACCTTCGATAGCGCGCGCAACTTGCACTCCCCTTCCTCCCTCCTGCGACGAGGTCTCCCAAACTTCCCAAGGCTTCCTCAGTCCCGATCAGATGTGTGATTCCCATGAACTCTCGTGAATATCGGCAATGGCGCCACAGGCGGCGCGCCACTTGGATCGATGCGAACCGCAAGCGCAACCATCCTGACATCGACGTTGAGCAACTCATCGAGTTCGCCATCAGGTGGGCACCATTCGGGGGCGCGACCGAGGAGGAAATATTTGTGCACTTCGGAATAACAACGCGCAGGTTCATCGAGC
Organism: Rhodococcus sp. ACPA1; assembly: GCF_002300195.1. Classification (NCBI taxonomy): domain Bacteria; kingdom Bacillati; phylum Actinomycetota; class Actinomycetes; order Mycobacteriales; family Nocardiaceae; genus Rhodococcus; species Rhodococcus sp. ACPA1. Next base: position 89,968 of record NZ_NSDX01000013.1, read on the forward strand.
GGTTGTGGCAGGTTGTCCCTGAATCGGACTGTGTCCCGGACGAGATACGCAGATTAGCGAGCGCATACCCGTACCACCGCCGAACCGGCGGCTCATGCGGCTGACGGTCCGGCAGATCCCGAGGTTGCGAAGGCACTGTCATCCCTGCAGGAGGAGGCCTTGTCGAGGGTGGCGTTCCACAGGTTTCGGCTCCATGCGGACACCGCTGGATGAGGGCCGGGGGTCAAGACACAACGCCCGTGACGTGAGCGAGGACGAATGGTCTTGATGGTGGCCCGGCCCGGCGCAGACTGGTATGAGCCCGATAACGCCGGAGGCCCGAAACGCAGTTCGGCTTCAGTATGTTGTTGTGGTGCAACGTCTCCAGTGAGGTAGGGCTGGGGCAGGGCCGGGGCATGGCCGAGCTTCCTCGGCTTCCGGGCCTCCTTTCGCCCGGCCCGGCGGGCATGGAATGTTACGGCGAAGCAACACGCGGGGTCAATCACGTTGGCGACCACGCCGCCGAGGCAGGGGTCAGATAGTGCAGCGGCCGCGCGGGTGTTGGCCCGGGTGCTCACGCCACACTATGTGGGTCCGTGCGCGGATGTGCCCGTCGCGCAGACCGTAGTAGACGAGGGTGAGCAATTTTCTCGCCGCGGCGACCTTGGCGATATTCTTGCCGCGACGGGCCTCGATGCGGGGTGCGGTCGACGGCGATCTTCGTGCCCCTCGGGATGCCGTCGGATGGCCTCGACCGCCGCCCAGCGCACCAGATTGCTGCCCTGCTTGCTGGTGTGCCCGCGGCGCACGACGGCGAAAGGACTCGCGGTGCCTGGGTGCCAGACCGGCCCAGGAGCACAGGTGAGCGGGATCAGTGAACCGGTGCACGTCCCAATCTCGGCGACGAACACCGCGGGCAGGGTGGGCCCGATGCCGGGCAGCGCCTGGACCGCTGTGTACCCGCGGTCGTTATGTAGCTCGGTGGCGATCCGGGCGGTGAACCGCGCCTCGTGCGCGTCGAGGTCGTCGATCAGCTCGAGCAACGAGATCTCCCGCCGTGCGTTACGCGTCACCGAGCGGCACCCGTGCCAGGTTCCGGCGGCCGGTGCGACTCGCAGGCGTTCCGTCGGCGTGCAGCTGGTTGATCGGTCTGCCCTACTTGATCACGATCGGATTGACCGGTGCGCCGGTTCCTTCGACCACCTTCAGTGGTGCTGCCGTGTAGAGGAACGAGTACTGGCCATCGTCCTTGCAGTCCTCGGCCAGTTCGTGCAGGGCGATGATCTCGGCGAAGGTGACTCCGAGGTTGCGCATCAACGCGTTGTGCAGCGGCAGCCAGACGCCGGAGACCGGGTCGTGGGTGACTTCGTTGGCGATCGTGTCGGTGACGAGATTGGGAATTTCCATGTCGTTGAACCACGCGACCAGCTCGGGTGAATACGTCAGGCCCGGCTCGTTGAAGTTGTCGTAAAACGTCTCGCGCGGGGTGTTGTAGAAGTATTCGAGCCATCCGGTGTGGACCAACAAGATGTCCCGCTTACGGATCTCGACACCCTGCTGGGCGGCGGCGGCGACCAGATCGGTGTGGTCGAAGGTCTCGCCTTTGTCCAGCCACCTCTTGCCGCGGTAGCAGGCCATGTCGATCAGAACACCACGGCCGACGACGCCCTTCTCGGCGATCGGCAAGATGCTGGCCTTCTTCATCCCGCCGGTCGTCGTCTCGGCCGGGTAGCCGTTGTAGATCTGATCCCCGCACCACAAGTGCCCAAGAGCGTCGTACTGACTCGAACCCTGCAGGTACATGATGATCATGTCGTCGGCGAACTGGGCATCACCTTCGACCTCCGGGCCGGCACCACCGAGATAGACACCACGATCCATGATGTTCACCCGGCGCGCCGGTCCCCGCGGGCCCGGGAAGGTGGGATCCCCCTTGGGGTTGCCGATCTGCACCTGCAACGTGAACGTCTTTCCCTGCCTGACTTCGCCGACGCCGGCGAGCGCTTCGCGGGAGCCGAGGTAGTTCAGTGCGCCCACTTCGTCGTCGGAACCCCATTTTCCCCAGTTCTTGGGCTGGTCCTCGAGCAACTCGGTGGTGGTCGGAACCCTCGTCGTGCGTGCTGTGTCGGACATGATCGTGAACTCCTGTTACGAGAGCACGACTGGAAAGTCGTGGTGTGGTTAGGCGAGATACCGGCTTCCATCAAGCAGCATTCGAACTTAATCGCATAATCTACGGTACAGATACGTGACGGCCGACACAACCCACAAACAAGCGAAGGATAGGTGGCGTAAGCCATTGTCTAAGAACGGCTAATCGCGTGGGCTGACGGAACACCGATATTTGAGGCCGAGTGCCTGTTGCGGGGACAATGGCTTATTCGAATCAGTGGCGGGTCATGCGTCTGCGCAGGCGGTGGCGAGCGGTGGATCGCTCGGACTCGGGCCGGTTCGGGGAGGTCGCTGCCGTCTCTGATGCCGGCCGGTACGAGTCGCGGCGCCGCGACCGACTCCGTCCGTCGTGCCGGCACCGGAAACATCGGCCGGGCGCCGCACCCTGCCGGGGCGACCACCACTTCCAGCGAGGGCGAGCACGAAGATTCTGCGACCGACGCCGTGCCCGGCCTGCGACACCGGCGGGCCGAGTCCGCGGTCAGCGCAGGGGGTCAGCGCCCGCCCACTGGGACGGTGGTGGATCGGACTTGAATCGCGTACGGCAGCAGGTCGTTTCGGGGTGGGCTGTTGTCACCGGCGATGCGCTGCAGCAGCCGTCGCGCGGCGCGGCGCCCCATCAGGTCACGCGGAACGGTGACGGTGCTCAACTGCAGGGGCCCGGCGCTCGAGAAGCTCATGTCGTCGAACCCGGTCAGTGCCATGTCCTCCGGTACGCGCTTGCCGATCTCGGTGCAAACGTCGAGAACGCCGAGGGCGATCACGTCGTTTCCGCACAGGACCGCGTCGACGTCGGGGTACTTGGCGAACAGCGTTCGCGCATGCAGCGCCCCGGATGCGCGGCTCAGTTCTCCCCACACATCGGGTTCGTTCACCGCGGTCAATCCCGCCTTGCGCAGGGCGTCCTGATAGCCGCGCAGACGACCGGTGGACGCGCTCGAGGCTTCGGGTCCACCGAGAATCGCGACCTTGCGCCGTCCGGTGGCGACCACATGCGACGCCATCTCGAACGCCGCGTGGTAGTCGTCGATCCCGACCCAGTCCGAGAGTTCTCCCTCGACCCGCCGGTAGACCTGTACGACAGGAATGTTCTCCTGGCGGAGAGTGTCCAGCAGCGGTTTGTCGGAGGCCACCAGCCCAGTGAAAATCAACCCACTGCAATTGCGGTCGACCTGCGCGTAGGCCGCCTCTGCCTGCCGGGTGCCGTCGACCCCGACGTGAGCGACCGATACCTCGTAGCCCTCGTCGTGCGCGGCGGCGACCACGCCCCCGGCGACCTCGGCGTAGAACGGGTTGGTGATATCCGCCAGCAGCAACCCGATCGTCCGGGTGGTACCCGAGCGCAGGTCCCGGGCGGTGCGGCTGGGCCGAAACCCCATCTCGGCCGCCACGGCGAGGATATGACGGCGCCGCTCCTCGCTGACCCCCGGCGCACCACTCAACGCATACGAGACCGACGCCGACGAAACCCCGGCCCGACTCGCTACGTCGCTCATCCGCACTCGACGCGCGCGACCGGGTCGATCCGCCGAGTCGCGGGTCTGTCGGATGTCCGTCACACGCGTAGCTTAGTCGACTAAGTACCCCCTCCGCTGCAGGTGCGTCTCGGCCATCCCGGGCCTGCGGATCCGAAATGATTCGGTTAAGTAAGCAGATGCTCGGACACACCTCGCGCTTACCGGACTTCTTGTCGATACGTAATGCGTAGCGCAATGGGAAGACCGGGCTATCTCGGCGACTTAATTCGAGGTCTTGTGAGCCCCGTCACGGTGCTGTACCGTCACTTATGCGATTAGGCACTAGGAGAGCATCGTGAGTTCCACCGTTGAGATGAAGGACGAGGCGGCTGTGCCCTACACGGGGCCGAAGCCGTATGGCATGAGTGACGATCTGATCGTTCCGGGTGCGTTGGATCTGGAGTGTGATGAGCGGCTGTGGGTTCCGCAGTCGCAGGATGTCGAGTTCCGCCCGCTGGTGTTGTCGGCGAGCCAGGGCTACTTCGTGAACATCCTGCGGGTGCGCCGCTCGGGCATCTTGTCCCGACACCGGCACGCCGGTGCGGTGCACGCCTTCACTCTGCGGGGTCGTTGGCACTACCTCGAGTACGACTGGTGGGCAGAGGAGGGCACCTACGCCTTCGAGCCGCCCGGCGACATCCACACCCTCGAGGTCCCCGAAGACGTGACCGAGATGGCCACCCTGTTCCACGTGAGCGGCGCGTACATCTACGTCGACGTCGACGGCAACACCGTCGGCATCGAAGACGTCTTCAGCAAGATCGACAAGGCCCGCGCGCACTACGAGAAGATCGGGCTCGGCGCCGACTACGTCGACCGATTCATCCGCTGATCAGCCTCCGGCGATAGCCGCATCGAAATCCGCAAACGCGACATCCTGCTGATCCATACCGACGGCTTGAACGCCATCGATCTCCCCGGGCGCGTCGTCTCGAGACCACCCCCCGCCCGCAGCCCACCCTCGGACTCCTCCGATTCCAACCGCGGCGTACGGGCACCTTCATCACACACGTCGGGGCGCCGATCGGTCGGTCCGCCCCCTCCCTCCCGACTGGAGTTCCCATGCCGAACCCCAATGTGCCACTCGTCTCCACCGAGGCACCCACGATGAACACACCCCCGCGCACCACTCGGCGTAAGCGTGCCCGCACGCCCGGGTATGCAATCGGGGCACTGATCTTCCTCTGGCTGGTCTACGCGATGAATGCAAACACCCGCCAGATCTTCTTCTTCGTTCTCCCCTCGATCGTCAAAGAATTCTCGATCTCGCCGGGTACCGCAGGCGTCATCGCCGCGATCATCACCGCGTCGTGCTCGCTGTTGGCGCTACCACTCGGGCCGTGGTTCGACCGCGGCGGACATGGGTGGGCGCGCAAATACCGCAACGGTGTGATGGCCGCGGGGTACTTCATCTTCTCGATCGTCACCGGCATCGGAGCCTTCACCCAGTCGCTGTGGTCGATCGTCGTGCTGCAGTCGGCCAAGAACGCCTTCGGCGGCGCGGGCGAAGCCATCGAAGTTACCTCGATGGCAGAGTCCTACCCCGTCGAACGCCGCGGCTTGGCCCTCGGCATTCAGCACACCGGCTACCCGTGGGGAACCCTCATCGCCTCCATCGTCACCGCCGGCATTCTCGCGGCCTTCGGCCCCGAGAACTGGCGCTACGTCTTCCTGCTCATCCCGCTCGCGATGATCCCCATCTGGATCGGCTACTGGCTGTTCGCCACCAAGAATCGCTACGCGAAGTTCGAGAAGGACACGGTGGAGGCCGGCTTGACCAAGCCGCTGCACTCCACCGAGGACGATCAGCACCACCGCGCACCCGCAGGGGCGCTCGGCCGGGCACTGCGCAATCCGAATATCGTTGTGCCGTCGCTGGCGTCGCTGCTGGGAATCGCCGTCTACACCGGGATCAGCTTCTGGCTTCCGCAGTACATCGCGTTCGTCGGCAACTACAGTTTCGCCGAAGCGGCTGCCTACTCCGCGATCTTCACCATCACCGGCGGTATCGGACAGATCCTCTGGGGCACCGTCTCCGACTGGCTCGGCCGCAAGTTCACCTCGATCATCGCCTTCACTTGGCTCGCGGTCGGGATCTTCCTGCTGCAGTACGCTGGACTGGGACTGGTATGGCTGATCGTCATCCAGCTCTTCGCCGGCATGGCCACCAATGGGATCTTCCCCGTCATCTACGGCTTCGTCAGCGACTCCGCCGAGAAGGGTGCCATGGGAACCGCCAACTCGGTCATGCTGACCGCGACATACCTCGGCGGGCTCTCCCCGCTGATCCTCGGCGTGCTGATCGGCGCAGGCGGCGGATTCTCGTCGGTGTCCGGATACAACTGGGGGCTCTATGTCATGGTCGGTGCGTGCATTCTCGCCGTGGTCCTGCTGACGCTGTTCACCCGCGAACCCGTCGGAAAGTTCCGCCACCTCGACCGCGCCGTCGTCTCCAAGCAACGATGCAACCTCGAGTATGCCTAGATCATCCCCTCGACACACCGCAGCTCCGCACCCGCTCGGGGCCAGCGTCCAACCCGACCCGGAAACCAAGGAGAAACAATGCCCGGCCAAGCCCACACCATCACCGTTCCGCATCTGGGCGGCTCGACGATCAGTTACAAATTCGGCGCACCGTACAACCCGACGCTCCCGACACTGGTCATGATCAACTCGTTCACCACATCAGTGGAGTTGTACCGGGCACAGTTCGCCGACACCGAACTTATGCAGGCGATGAACCTGCTGGCCATCGAGCCCTACGGTCACGGCGGGACACGCGCGACCTACGAACAGTTCACCTACTGGGACAGCGCCATCGCGAACCTCCAAGTCCTCGACGCCCTCGGTATCCCCGAGGTGTTCGTCCTTGGCACCTCCCAGGGCGGATGGATCGCCGCCCGGATGGCCATGCTCGCCCCCGACAAGGCCAAGGGCATCATCATCCTGGGCACCTCGATGGACGACGAAAGCCAACGCAGCCGCGACCTGGGATGTTGGGACGGTCACGAATTCTGCACCCCCACCATCGACGAACACGCCGACCCGGTGCGTGATGACTGGGTGGTCTCGGACGAGTTCGTTGCTCAACTACTCGAATCCGGCCTCGGTGACACCGTAACCCCCGACGAGCACGACTTCTGGCTCACGACCTACCGCGCAAACTACACCGGCGATGCAGGTCGCAAACGACTACTGATCAGCGCGATCAACCTGCGCGACCGCGACGGTCTGCACGCGCGCCTGAGCAGCGTGACCTGCCCGGTCCTGTGGCTGCACGGAACCGCGGATTCGGTGTACTCGATCGAGAACGCCCGCCACGAAATCGAGCTGTTCACCAACTCCTCATCTGCCGAACTGAGAGTTGTCGAAGGGGGACAGCATTTCTTGAGCGCGTCGAACCCGCAGGACGTCGATGAAGCAACCGTCGAATTTGTCCGCCATTGGGGCTCCGAAGCGAACCCCAAAGCCAGTGCATTGATCAAAACGGCCCGCTGACAAATCTAGCGACGCCCCGAAATCACCTTGCCGAGTGCGAGCGTCCTCACGCCGAGTCGGCGATACACGCTACCAACAAGAACCGCGACCCTTCCTCTTATCCCGACAGGAGAAGCCAGACATGCCGCACACCCAACAGGTCGTCGCAGTGCGCGATACACATCTTTTTGTCGACGACACCGGCGAGGAAGGTCTGCCGATCATCCTCTGCCTCCACTCCCTCTTCCTCGACTCCCGCATGTTCGATGGACTCATCGACGCGGTGCGCGGTGAGTTCCGTGTGGTACGACCAGAGTTTCGTGGCCAGGGCAGAAGCGATCTCCACGACGTCGATGTCATCACGATGGACGACGACGCAGAAGATATTCTCGCCTTGATCGAGGTGATGGGACTGAAAGACATCAACATGCTGGTGCAATCGATGGGCGGAGACGTCGGGGTTCGGGTCGCAGCTCGACGGCCCGAGCTTTTCCGGAAGATCGTGATGGCAGGCTCGTCTGCCCGCGGCGAAACGCACAAGGAGTACGTCACATGGACCGACCGTGCAAGTGTCCACGGCTTCGTCGGCGACATTCTCGAAGAAACGCTGGGCGTGATGTTCGGTGAGACGATCCGTAACGATCCCGAGCGCACCGACATCGTCGCCCTGTGGACCGACCGTATCAACGCCCTGCCTCGAAGCCTACGGCCCGCGATGCTGGGCGTCATGACGCGTGAGGGAGCGCTCGACCTGCTCCCAAGCATCACTTGCCCTGTATTGATTTTCTCTGGAGTCGAAGACCACGCCCGCCCCCCGGAGTGGGGCAAAGAAGTCGCCGATGCCCTCCCCGACAGCGAACTCGTCGTTCTCGAAGGCGTCGGTCACAGCCCGACCTTGGAAGTACCAAACATCGTTTATCCAAAGATCATCGACTTCTTTCGATCCTGAGCTGCCCACGGAACTCAGTTCGCCGATGGCCGAACTACTCTGGCCGACACCGTTAGGACCGGGCGACCTGGCCCCCGAGGAGCGTGGCGACGCCCCTACTCAGATATGCCGATCGACCCGGTCCATGCCACCCACCCGCAACCCGGGGCAGGAGACATATCACCACGATGGCCATAGGGATCGATGCGCACAAGCGCACCCACGCCGCCGTCGTTGTCGATCGGACGGGACGACAACTGTCGACGAAAACCATTGGCAACACAAGCGAAGGCCACCTGTCGCTGTTGCGTTGGGCGGCTGAACAATGTGGTGATCGACGGTGGGCTATCGAGGACTGCCGCCACCTGAGTCGGCGCCTCGAACGCGATTTGATCGCCGCAGGCGAACGGATAATTCGGGTCACGCCGAAGTTGATGGCGAACGTCCGCGACAGCGCCCGCACCAACGGCAAAGTATCTGATCGACGCGCTCGCAGTCGCACGCGTGGCCCTGCATGAGTCTGATCTGCCCGAAGCCCGCCTCGACGGCGCAGAACGTGAGCTCCGGCTACTGGTCGACCACCGCGAAGACCTCGTTGCCGAACGGACTCGCATCATCGCACGACTGCGCTGGCACCTTCACGAGCTCGACCCAGCGTGGAAGCCGCCGACGAAAATGGACCGGACAAGCGTGTTCTGGCGCTTCTATCGAATTCTTCGGGTCTTGTCGCCGAACCTCCCGATTCGTCGGGCACCTGCGGCGCCTTACTGTCCAGATCGATGAACTCGCGGGTCAGATCACCTCCCGGACCGCTGTGCTGGCCCCTTCCTTGTTCGCGATTCCTGGGTGATTGCCGATTACTGGGTGCTGACCGCTCATCGCAGCAAAGCTGATCGGTGAGACCCCTCGTGTCGACAGATTTCACTCCAAGGATGCGTTCACACGGCACAACGGGACTGCGCCGCTTCCGGTATGGTCGTCGAACCACACTCGACATCGACTCTCGCGCAACGGAAACCGTCAGCTCAATGCCGCAATTCACCGCATCGCGCTCAGTCAGGCGCTGCCATCCCGACCCGCGAGCCTGTTGGCACGCCGCAAGGTCGGCGGCGACGGTGGAATGGAAGCACTCCGCATCCTCAAACGCAGACTCCCAGACGTCGTCTTCAAAGCGATGGCAGCAGATCTATTACTGATGGTCACCGCAACCGCCGCTTGACATGAGCTGGGTAGATTTCTAGATATCGGCCTTCTATATCCCAGACTGTGTTCCTGATGCCGGAACGGAAATTTTTCGGAATCAGTCGCGGGTGGTCATCCCTGCGCGAAGACGGTGGCGAGGCGGTGGATCGCTCGGGCTCGTGCCAGCTTGGGGAGGTCGCTGCCGTTTTCGATGCGCGCTCCGTCGACGCCGAGTTGGTCGATGATCTGGCGGGCCCAATCGATGTCGGTCGGGGTTGGGCTCAGCGCGTGATTGATGGCAAGGGCCTGCTCGGGGTGCATGCACAGCTTGCCCGACATGCCCATCGTGCGGGTCACGGTCAGGGCATCGGTGAGCGCATCCTCTGCGGAGGTGACGGTGGGACCGTCGACGGGGCCGGGCAGACCCGCTGCCCGGCTCGCCACCACCAGTCGCCCTCGGGCATAGGCAAGGGCAGATGCGAGGTCGGCTGCACCGGTGTCGCGGCGGAAATCGCCGCTTCCGAAGGCGAGCCGGAAAGTCGGCTGTGCGGAGGCGATGTCGTAGGCGCGTTCGATGCCCAGTGCCGATTCGACGAGCGCCATAACGGGGGTCCCGGCGGGCAATCGGGCGGCGGTCTCGGTGACGTGCTCTGCCGACTCGCATTTGGCGAGCATCACGCCCAAGAGCCCGGGTGTTGCCTCGAGTGCGTCGAGATCGCGGCTCCAGTCCTCGCTTTCGGCCGGGTTGATGCGGACCCAGCCGGTGCCGCCGCGAGAGAACCACAGCTGCAGGGCTTCTCGTGCCGCGGGTCTGGCGGAGGGCACGACACCGTCTTCGAGGTCGTAGATGACGGCGTCGGCCGCTCCGGTGTGCGTGTCGGTGAAGTGCCTGCTGTGGGCGGCCGAGACGAGCAGCCACGATCGGGCATCGGCGGCGGGGATGTCGGTACGGTTCTGCGGTGTCGATGCCATGGCGGCTCCTCCGAGTGGTGGTCGCGGTGTTATCGGGACAGCCATCCACCGTCGACGGACAGGGCGGTGCCGGTGACGTAGGCGGATGCGGCCGAGGCGAGGAAGACGGCTGCGCCGGCAAGATCTTCCGGTCGGCCCCAGGTGCCGGCGGGGATGCGGCGCAGCATGTTCTCCGCCCGGGCGGGGTCCTCGCGGTGCGCGGCGGTGAATTCGGTTTCCATGTAGCCGGGGGCGATCGCGTTGACTCGGATGCGGTGCGGGGCCCACTCGTTCGCGAGAGCTCGGGTCAGTCCGAGGATTCCGTGCTTGGAGGCGGCATAGGACGGAACCTCCATCCCACCTTGGAAGGAGTTGATCGAAGCGATGTTGATGATGCTGGCGGCGGCGTTGTCGTCGAGGGCTACCCGTGCAAAGGCCTGACTGAGCAGGAACGGGGTGGCGAGATTGAGGTCGAGCACCGCCGACCAGTCCGCTGCAGGGGTTTCGATTGCCGGGCCGCGGCGGATGATGCCCGCGTTGTTGACCAGGATCGTCGGATGCGGGAACTCGGTCCCCGCCCAGGACATCAGCTCGGCCGCGGTGTCGGGTGTCAGGTTGCTGAGGTCGGCGGTGCGGGTGGCGCAGTGAACGCCCCGGGCGCGCACCTCCTTGGCGACCTGGTCGAGTTCGCCGATGTCGACGGCGAGGATGTCGGCTCCCGCCTCGGCGAGTGCGATGGCGAGTGCGCGGCCGAGGCCGCGGGAGGCACCGGTTACGAGGGCGGCGTTGCCGTCCAGCCGGAACAGGTCCATAACCGTGGTGTGGGCGGGTGTGTTCATGGGGGAGGCTCTTTCGAATGGTGGTGACCGGGCCGGTGTGCGGGGTGAGCGCCGCACACCGGCCCGGCGGCTCATCAGTTGCGGGTGGCCTCGTCGAGGACCCGGTCGTGTTCGAGGGAGGTGCGGGCGGTTTCCTTGGCGGCGATCACCGCGATGATGGTGATCACGGCGAGGACGGCGAGGTAGATGCTGACGGCGATGGTGTTCTTTTCCTCGACGGTGCCGAGCAGTGCGACCGCGATGACGGGGGCGAGGCCGCCGGCGAAGACGGAGGCGAGTTGGTAGCCGAGGGAGGCGCCGCTGTAGCGGACGCTGGTGCCGAACAGTTCGGAGAACATCGCCGCCTGCGGCGCGTACATCAGGGTGGTGAAGATGAGGCCGATGAAGATCGCCGCCGCGATGACGGTTTGGTTGCCGGTGTCGATGAGGGGGAAGAAGACGAATCCCCAGATGCCGGCACCGAGTGCGCCGGTGAAGTACAGCGGTCGCCGGCCGACCCGGTCGGACAGGGCGCCGATGATCGGGGTGAGGAAGAACTGCGCGACGGAGGCGATCAGCACACCCGCGATGGCGGCGCTCTTGGGCATATCCAGGTAGGTGACCATGTAGGTCATCACCACGACCGTGAAGATGTAGTACGAGGTGTTCTCCACCAGTCGCAGCCCCATCGCGATGAGCACCTCGCGGGGGTATTTGCGCAGGACCTCGATGATCGGTGCGTGCTCGGCCTTGTGGTTCTCGAGGGCCTTCTTGTTGGCGGCGAAGACCGGGGATTCTTCGATGCTCAGCCGGATCCAGAGACCGATCAGGACCAGTACGGCGCTGAGCAGGAAGGGAATTCGCCAGCCCCAGGAATCGAAGGCTTCGTCGCTCTGGAACAGTGCCAGCACCCACAGCACCACCGCCGAGAGGAGGTTTCCGAGGGGTACGCCGGCCTGGGTCCACGACGTCCAGAATCCGCGGCGGTCGTTGTCACCGTGTTCGGCGGCCATCAGGACCGCTCCGCCCCATTCGCCGCCGACGGCGAAGCCCTGCAGCAGTCGGCAGCCGATCAACAGGAGCGGTGCGGCCATACCGATGCTCGCGAAGGTCGGCAGCAGGCCGATGGCGAAGGTCGCGGCGCCCATCATGAGCAGGCTGACGACCAGCATCTTCTTGCGACCGAGTTTGTCGCCGTAGTGGCCGAAGACGATCCCGCCGAGCGGGCGGGCGAAGAAGCCCACCGCGAACGTGGCGAACGCCAGCAGGGTGGCGGTGGCCGGTTCGCTGTCGGGGAAGAACAGGGGCCCGAAGACCAGCGCGGCGGCCGAGCCGTAGAGGAAGAAGTCATACCATTCGACGGCCGTGCCGATCATGCTGGCGAAGGCGACCTTGACGATCGAGGTGCGCCCGGCCGCGTGGGTTGCGGGTTCGGCCGCAATGTCGGGTGTGGACATGGCGTGTCCTTTCGGGACAGGGGTGGGGTCCGGTGTGGTCATGGGACGAGCACGACCTTCATGTCGTGACCGGCCGCGGCGCGTTCGAGCGCCGAAGCCGCATCAGTGAGGGAAATTTCGGTCACCAGCCGGGGCCACGGTGTCGGGTCGGCGGCCATCGCGTCGGCAGCGGCCCGGTAGTCGACCTTCGTTGATCCGTAACTGCCCTGTAGACGAATCTCCTTGCGGGTGACGGCGTTGAAGTCGACCGGTCCGGTGCGGGCGAACAGGCCGACGACGGAGATGGGGCTGCCGGGCAGGACCGCGGCGATGGCAGCATCGAGCGCTGCCGTCGAACCGGAGGCGTCGACCCAGGCGGTGGGAATGAAAGGCAGCGCGTCCCGGCCGGCGATCACGGTGCGCAGACCGAGCGCGCGGGCCAGCGGCAATCGCACGTTCTCATCGTTGCCGACCCCGGAGAGCACGACATCGTGGCCGCGTTGGGCGAGGACGAGGGCGGCCATCGTGCCGATCGGTCCGGGCCCGGATACCACCACCCGGGTGGGGCCGTCGGCGGCGTTCTCGATGTGCGCGACCGCGCGGCAGGCGACCGACAGTGGTTCGGTCAGCGCCAGGGTCGACGCAGGCAGATGCCGGTCGACCTCGACGAGGCGGACCTCGGGGACGACGAACGATTCGGCGGCGGCGCCGTCGAAGGACAATCCGAGGACGGTGCGCCGGGGGCAGATCTGCCGGAAACCGCGCTCGCACAGATCGCACACGCCGCAGCCGTCGATGGCAACGGGGACAACGCGTTTGCCGATCCAGGTCGGGTCGACGCCCTCGCCGAGGGCTTCGACGTATCCGACCGCCTCGTGTCCGAGCACGACTGGGGGGTTAATCCATTCGTAGCCGGTGTCGTGGCGCCAGGCGTGCACGTCGCTGCCGCACAGCCCGCACGCCTCGGTGCGTACCCGCACCTGTCCCGGGCCCGGTTCGGGCTTGGGCAGGTCCTGCACCAGGACGTCGTGGGGAGTGGCGCTTCTCTTGGTCAGAGCTCGCATGGGGAACCTGCTAACTTTCGCCCGCTGCCGGGCTCAGGGATGAGAGGGTGGGGCGCCGGCGGACACCGCCCCCGAGTGCCGAGGGCACTCGGTGTGGTTGCGCCATGTCGGGCGGTGTCCGCCGCAGTGTCAGCGGATGAAGCGGTCGACGTAGTCGGCGCCGAGACCGATCTTCTCGTAGTGCGCGCGGGCCTTGTCGATCTTGCTGAACACATCTTCGATGCCGACGGTGTTGCCGTCGACGTCGACGTAGATGTACGCGCCGCTCACGTGGAACAGGGTCGCCATCTCGGTCACGTCTTCGGGGACCTCGAGGGTGTGGATGTCGCCGGGCGGCTCGAAGGCGTAGGTGCCCTCCTCTGCCCACCAGTCGTACTCGAGGTAGTGCCAACGACCCCGCAGAGTGAAGGCGTGCACCGCACCGGCGTGCCGGTGTCGGGACAAGATGCCCGAGCGGCGCACCCGCAGAATGTTCACGAAGTAGCCCTGGCTCGCCGACAACACCAGCGGGCGGAACTCGACATCCTGCGACTGCGGAACCCACAGCCGCTCGTCGCACTCGAGGTCCAATGCACCCGGAACGATCAGATCGTCACTCATCCCGTACGGCTTCGGACCCGTGTAGGGCACAGCCTCTTCGTTCTTCATCTCAACAGTGGAACTCACGATGCTCTCCTTTCGCTTAATCGCATAAGTTACGGTACATCGTTGTGCTCCAGCGCACAAGTACGGAATGACACAGGGGAACATCACGCCCCTATCTGGCTATACGTTCGGAGGTCGGCAGAATCCGCCAGGCGAAACGTTCGACGAAGCAGGCATTTATACTGGCTTAACCGAATCATCATCCCGCCGGACGGTGCGTCCGCCTCGATGCCCCTCGGTGCTTAACCGACTAAGCTGTCGGGTATGACCGATACCACTCAGCCCCAGAGCGGGGACCGTCGCGTCGGTGGCCGTCCTCGCCGCGTGACGATGAGCGATGTCGCTCGTAAGGCGGGGGTATCGTCCGCGGCGGTCTCCTACGCACTCAGTGGGGCTCCCGGGGTAAGCGAGGAGCGACGCCAACGAATCCTCACCATCGCCGACGAGATGGGATTTCGACCCAGCCGAATAGCCCGGGAACTACGCTCGGGCACCACGAAAGCGATCGGTCTACTCCTCGCCGACATCGCGAACCCCTTCTACACCGAGGTCGCCGGGGGTGTGATCGCCGCCGCCGCCGAAGAGGGCTATGAAGTGTTCGTCTCCCACGTCGGCGTGGATGGCTCCCGTCAGGCAGATGTCGCGCTGGCACAGGTCGATCGGAACTGCAGCGGCCTGATCTTCACCTCGCTCGTCGCCGACGACAAGCCGCTCCTCGACAAGCTCCGACACGAGAATATCCCCGTGGTGCAGCTCTACCGCAAGATCGAGAACGAGCCCTCCGACTGGGTCGGCATCGACGACTACTCCGCCTCGTTCGAGATGGCCTCGCACGCCGTCGCCACCGGCCGACGCAAGGTCGCCATCCTCGGCGGTCCCGGCACGTCCAGCGTGTCCGCCAATCGCATGAGCGGATACCGCGACGCCCTCGCCAAAGCGGGCGTGCAGGCGATCAACGAACCCGATCTGTGGGGGGAACTGACCCGCGCCTCCGGAGCACAGCGTGCACGAGCACTATTCGCCGAACACCCCGAAACCGACGCGATCGTCTGCGGTAACGACCTCATCGCCCTCGGCGTTCTCGACGTCTGCCGAGAAATCGGCAAACGAGTGCCCGAAGATGTGGCTCTGACGGGATTCGACGACATGAGCTTTTCGAGCGCAGGGCCTTTGCAGTTGAGCACCGTGACGGTGCCGCGCGACCTGATGGGCCAACGGGCCGCGCGCATGATTCTCCAACGGATCGCCGGCGACGAGAGTCCCCCACGCAACGAACTACTGCCCTACGGCATCCAGGTGCGGGACACGACCGCCCGACGCGAATAGGTGCGGGCCTGCGGTAGCCCCTTACCGTCGAGGACCTTGGGGAGACAGCGAGCCTGAGCCGCCGGATTCGACCGCCCCTTCCTCCTACCAGCGGGTGTGTGCATCGTCTCGGGTCCGCGACTCGCTTCGTTCGAACCCGCACAGCGAACCTGCTCCGCATCGCGTACTCGACCTGGAGGAGCCGGGCGAGCGCACGGTGGCTGGCACTACATCTGACCGGTGTGGCGTCCGAGCGCGTGCCTCAGGGATGACAGCTTGCGCACTCTACCTGGGTCGATACGGCCAGAGATGTAAGCAGAACCAGCCATCCATGACGCCGTGGCGTGCACATTCGGTTCGCATCGAAAAATACCTTCGAACTTAACGTTGCTTAAAGCTTTAGGTTGCGACTGTAATGGAGGTCACTTACGAAAGGACTTAATCGTCCAATCACCCCGGCGAAGGGAGGCACAGTGAAGATCGAGACCGCCGATTCGGCAACGACTCCCCGGAAGGTCTCGGCGGCTGCCGTCGCGCGGGCCTGTGGCGTCTCGTCCGCCACCGTCAGCTACGTGATGAACGGGCGTGGTGGTGTTTCCGTCGAGACGCGCCGACGGATCATCAAGACGGCCGCCGAACTGGGATACCGCCCGGTCGGCGGGCAGCGCAGAGATCCGCTACTGACTCGCGTGGTGGGTCTGATTCTCCCCAACATCGTCAATCAGATGTACACGGGATGGGCTCAGCACATCATCTCCGCCACCCGGGAAGAGGGCATCGACGTCTTCGTCGCCACCACACAGGACGATCCCGACACCCTCGCTCAAGTGGCCGCCACTCTTGCTGCACGCAACGTCGACGGCGTCATCATCGCCGCCTCGCTCCGTGAGGATCTTCGCGCTCTGCGGGTGTTTCGCCAGAAGCGCATACCGTATGTCTGCCTGTCGCGCAGATCCCATCATCTTCAGAGCGATTTCGTGGGAATCAACTTCGATGCGGCGGCCACTGATTTGATGAACCATGTTCTTGCGCACGGGTATACCGAGATAGCGACCGTCATCGGACCCCGTTTCTCGACCGCCTCTCTCGAACGGGAGGTAGCGTTCGTAAGGACCGCCGCGGAAGCCGGAGTCGACGTTTCGGGAATGCGCAAGATCAGCACCCGACTCGACAACGAGGGAGGACGGATCGCCGCGGCGTCGCTGCTCGGTTCGTCGAACCCACCACGCGCCGTCGTGTGCGGCTCCGACGAGATCGCGATCGGATTCATGGAGCATGCGCTGTCGCTGGGCCTGCGGATACCCGAGGATGTCGCCGTAGTCGGCGGCGACGGACTTCCGCACAGCAGATCCGCGCTGATCTCCCTGACCACCGTGGTCCAGCCGATGAAAGAGATGGCCGAGCGGGCTTTCGATCTTTTGCTCGATCAGATTACCCATCCTCGATCCACCCACCGGGAAGTGATCTGCGAGCACCGCATGTTTGTGGGCCGAACCTGCGGCTGCCAGCCGGCCAATCAAAGCATCTCAGACGCGCACTAGAACGACAGGACTCATTCCCCCCCAGCGCCGACCTCACACGCGCATCCAGCACGCATCACACTGCAGAGGAAATCCTATGTCCGACATCCTGACGTCCACGACCAAGAGACCCCCCGAGGTCATCAGCAAGGTGATCTCCAGGCACTTGATGCCGTTGTTGATCGGCGCGTACGTTCTGGCGTTCATCGACCGATCCAATATCGGCATGGCCAAGGACCGAATGGAGATCGATCTCGGGATCTCAGCCACCGCCTACGGGATCGGCGCGGGACTCTTCTTCCTCACCTATGCATGTTCGGAG
Source organism: Rhodococcus sp. ACPA1 (assembly GCF_002300195.1). Lineage (NCBI taxonomy): Bacteria > Bacillati > Actinomycetota > Actinomycetes > Mycobacteriales > Nocardiaceae > Rhodococcus > Rhodococcus sp. ACPA1. Next base: position 107,284 of record NZ_NSDX01000013.1, read on the forward strand.
ATCCCGTCGAACCTGATCATGCACAAGGTCGGGGCCCGATTCTGGATCACGCGCATCATGGTCACCTGGGGCCTGTTGTCCGCCGCCATGGCGCTCGTCCAAGGCGAATGGTCCTTCTACATCCTGCGTATGCTGCTCGGCATCGCCGAAGCCGGCCTGTTCCCCGGCGTCATGTACTTTCTGACGCAGTGGTTCGTGGTGAAGGATCGAGCCAAGGCCATCGGCGTCTTCCTGCTGGGTGTCGTGATCGCCAATGTCATCGGCGCACCGCTCGGCGGGCTACTGCTGACGCTGGACGGCCTCGGCGGCCTGCACGGCTGGCAGTGGATGTTCATCCTCGAGGGCCTGCCCGCATGCCTGCTTGCCATTGTGGTCTGGAAGAAGCTGCCCAACAAGCCAACTCAGGCAACGTTCCTCACTCGCGAAGAGGCCGAAGATCTGGAAGCACGAATCGCCGCCGAGGAACAAGCCGGAGCTGACGCGGCTGGTAATTCCCGGCTTCGCGACATCATCAAGGACCGCCAGATCCTCCTCGTGGTCGCCATCTACTTTACCCACCAGGTCGCGGTGTACTCACTGAGCTTCTTCCTGCCCTCCATCATCGGCACGTACGGAACTCTCACCAGCATCCAGATCGGGTTGCTGACCGCAGTTCCGTGGATCTTCTGCGGCATCGGCGCATTGACCGTGCCCAAACTGGCGACGACCGGCAGCCGGTCCCGCAAAATCGCCACGTGCACCATGGTGGGAGTCGCAGCAGGGTTCACCCTCGGCGCGGTGGGGGGTCCGATAGTCGGACTCATCGGATTCTGCCTCGCAGCTTTCAATTTCTTTGCACTGCAGCCTATTCTGTTCACATATCCTGCTACGCGGCTCAGCGGGAAGGCGCTGGCGGCCGGACTGGCATTCGTCAACACCATCGGCCTCACCGGCGGATTCGTCGGTCCGTACGTCATGGGCTTCGTGGAAGAGGCGACCGGGAGCAAACTCAACGGACTGTGGTTCGTCGCCGGAATGTGCACCGTCGGAGCGTTGCTGACACTGGGCCTCAAGATGGGAACCCAGGACCCAGGCAAGGCTGCCGTCGCCGCGCACTAGCCGGGCGGCAATCTCCATTCACTACTGCACCATTCCTGCGGACCACGCAGCCAAACATAAAGGAGCCTGTGCACCATGACATCTTCCGCCCTCGATTTCTCCGGACGACGAGTACTCGTTACCGCCGGCGCGGCAGGCATCGGCCTCGCCATTGCGACAAGCTTCAAGAGTCTGGGAGCAGACGTCTTCGTCACCGACATCGATCCGGTGGTGGTCGACAACGCCAAGGCCGCCGGTTTCGTCGCTGCGGTGAGTGACGTGTCGGACGAGGACCAGGTCCGCACCCTGATGACATCCGTGGTCGACAACCTCGGCGGACTGGATGTGCTGGTGAACAACGCCGGGGTCGCAGGACCGACGGGTCCTGTCGACTCCCTCGACTCGGCCGCGTGGAAGGCCACGTTCGATGTCAACATCCATGGTCAGTTCTTCTGCGTCAAGCGTGCCCTCCCCCTCCTGCGGCAATCATCCGAGGCCTCGATCATCAACATGTCCTCGGCCGCCGGCCGACTCGGCATGGCCGGCCGCAGCCCGTATTCGGCATCGAAGTGGGCCGTCATCGGCTTCACCAAGTCGTTGGCGATCGAACTCGGCGCCGAGGGCATCCGCGTCAACGCCATCTGTCCCGGCGCTGTCGACGGGCCCCGTATCGACGCAGTGATCGCGGCGAAAGCCGACATGGTCGGCCGGCCAGTGGATGAGGTGGCGGCCCTGTACCGCGGACAGTCCTCGCTCGGACGCCTGATTGACGCCACCGACATCGCGAACATGGCCGTCTTCCTGTCGAGCGGACTGGCCCGCAATGTCCACGGCCAGGCGATGGCCGTGGACGGAAACACCGACAAGCTCTTCTGACCACCTCAGACATCAGAGAAGGAAACACCATGTCCAGCAAACGCAAAGTGATCATCACCAGCGCTGTCACCGGCGCGATCCACACCCCGAGCATGTCCCCGCACCTTCCCGTCACGGCCAACGAAATTGCCGAGGCGGCAATCGGAGCAGCGGAGGCCGGCGCGGCCATCGTTCACATGCACGCCCGTGATCCCGAAGACGGCAGGCCCTCACAGGACCCGAAGCATTTCGAACCGATCCTGGCGAAGCTGAAGGCAAACACCGACGCGGTCATCAACATCACGACCGGCGGCTCGCCGCACATGAGCGTCGAGGAGCGGATGAAACCGGTGGCCACATTCTCCCCGGAGCTCGCCTCGTTGAACATGGGCTCGATGAACTTCGGCCTGTACCCCATGCTGGACCGGTTCTCGGACTTCAAGAACGAGTGGGAACGCGACGCGCTGGAGAAGTCACGCGATCTCGTCTTCAAGAACACGTTCGCGGACATCGAGCGCATCCTCGAGATCGGCAACACCAACGGCACTCGGTTCGAGTTCGAGTGCTACGACATCTCGCACCTCAACAACCTCGCCCACTTCCACGGCCGCGGCTTGGCGCGGGGACCGCTCTTCGTCCAGTCCGTATTCGGGCTTCTCGGCGGAATCGGCGCACATCCCGAAGATCTCATGCACATGCGGCGAACCGCAGACCGGCTCCTCGGCGACAGCTACGAATGGTCGATCCTCGGTGCAGGCCGGAATCAGATGCCACTGGCGACCATCGGTGCCGCCATCGGATCCCACGTGCGTGTGGGATTGGAAGACTCACTGTGGATCGGACCCGGCCAGTTGGCCGCCTCCAACGCCGAACAGGTCACCCGCATCCGAACCATTCTCGAGGCCCTGAACTTCGAGGTGGCAACACCGGACGAAGCCCGTGAAATGCTCGACCTCAAGGGCGCCGACAAAGTCGCCTTCTGATCAGACGATGACACCCAACCACTCGTTCACGACGAATTAATTACGGGCAGCGCCGCTCTCGTTTGGACTCTGAAGAATCCAAGTTATCGAATGACATGCCGTTGTGCATCTGATCGTGGATCGCAACAAAGGAGAAACTGTTGACTACGACCCAACCGGGTGCGGTTCTGCCGGTGACCCTCGCGTACGGTTCCACGGGACTGACGGTAGATTTTCCGTCCGACCGCACCACCGTCGTCGCTCCCAAATTCCTGGAGGCGGCTGTCGACCCCGCCTCGACCCTGCGTGACGCGCTGGCAAAGCCGGTGTCCGGCCGCCCGCTGCGGGACCTCGTCACACCCGGGCAGCGTATCGCGGTCTCGCTCTGCGACCTCACCAGACCGCAACCGCGCGAACTCATGGTGAGAGCACTCCTCGCCGAACTCGACGGCATTGCATCCCGTGATGACTTCACATTGCTGGTAGCAACTGGGACCCACCGCGGCAACACCGACAGCGAACTGCGGCAGATGTTGGGCGACGAACTGGTCGACACGATGCGCATCGTCAATCACGATGCACGCGACACCGAGTCCCTGGCCTGGATGGGTACCTACGGCGACGGTGTTCCGGTGTGGCTCAACCGCCACTGGGTCGACGCAGACATCAAGATCACGACAGGGTTCGTCGAGCCTCACTTCTTCGCCGGGTTCAGCGGTGGTCCCAAGCTGGTCGCTCCGGGATTGGCCGGTCTCGAGACGGTACTGACACTGCACAACGCCGCGCGGATCGGCAGTGACCGTGCCACATGGGCGGTGTGCGAGGGAAACCCGGTACATGACGACATTCGCGCCATCGCCCACGGCACCGGCGTCGACTTCGCGTTCGATGTGGTGCTCAACCGTGAGCAGAAGGTGATCGCCGCGTTCGGCGGCGAACTGCTCGCCATGCATGCCGCTGCACGCGGCGTGGTCCATGAACTGTCCATGTGCCCGGTCCCCCAGTTGTACGACGTCGTGGTGACGACGAACGCGGGTTTCCCGCTCGACCAGAGCGTCTACCAGGCGGTCAAGGGGATGACCGCCGCCGCTACGGTGGTCAAACCGGGCGGACTGATCATCTGCGCGGCCGAATGCAGTGACGGGTTTCCCGATCACGGTTCTTTCCGAGAGGTCCTGGCGTCGGAGCCGACCCCGGCCGAGCTGTTGGCGGCGATCTCCGCGCGCACCGAAACGGTCCCCGATCAGTGGCAAGTACAGGTACTTGCGCGCCTGCTCGCCACCGCCCGCGTCGGCATGCACACCACACATCTGTCGGACGAGGAATTGCGTACCGCACACCTGTTCCTGGTGGAGGACATCGCCGCGGCAGTCGAAGCGGAACTGGCCGCCGTCGGGCCCGATGCCCGGGTCTGCGTTCTCCCCGAGGGCCCGCAGACGATCCCCTACCTGATCGAGGCACACACTCATGAGTGAACTACTCGCCCGACTCATGGCTCGCCTGAGTCAAGAAGACAAGCTACTGATCGCCTTCTCCGGCGGCGCCGACTCCGCACTGCTTGCCGCTGCGGCCCATCGCGCGCTCGGTGATCGGGCAGTGGCCGTCACGGCCGTCTCTGCGAGCCTTCCGGCATCGGAGAGGGTGGCCGCGAGGACCTTCGCGCGGGAGCAGAACATCCCACACGTCGAGGTCTGCACCGACGAGCTGGACAACCCCGATTACGTTGCGAACACCGGCAACCGTTGCTTCCACTGCAAGACCGCCCTGTTCGACGCGTTGATTCCACTCGCCTCGATGATGGGTGCGCGGATGGCATTGGGAACCAACCTCGATGACCTCGGCGATCATCGGCCAGGACAGTCTGCCGCGGTCGCACGGGGTGCGATCTTCCCGATGGTCGACGCGGAACTCACCAAATACGATGTGCGCTTCATCAGCCGAGAACTTGGGTTGGCAACCGCCGACAAGCCCGCCGCGGCATGCCTTTCTTCGCGCATCGCGTACGGCGACAACGTCACGCCGGAACTTCTTGGGCGCATCGAACGGGCAGAAGAGTCATTGCGCCAATTCGGCTTTCGCGAATTCCGGGTGCGCGCACACGCGGATGGCACACTGGCCCGCGTCGAGATCGCGGACACCGAATTGACCAGTGCATTCGAACGTCGCGGCGACATCCTGACGGCACTGCGCAGTGCCGGCTTCGTGTTCGGTTCCCTCGACCTCGGCGGTCTGCGCAGTGGCGGAATGAACGCATTGCTGTCCTTGACGCCGGTGTCGCGATGAGTGTCCCCGTAGCTGAGAACTTCACGGTCGACTTCGATCGCGAACGGCGACAAGGTTTGCCCGAAGTGGTCTACGGACCCGGCAAGACGGTCGCCGAAATCGTGAGAATCGTGCGGCTCCTGCTCGAGACCAATTCGGGTCCGGTACTGGTCACCCGGGTGCCGCCCGATGTCGCCGCCGAGGTGATGGCGGGTGTCGAGGACGGCGTCTACGACCACCTTGCACGGCTATTGGTGTGGCGCCCCGCCGGGCGGCGCAAAAGCTTCACCCTTGGTGTCGTGACCGCCGGGACGGCCGATGGGCCCGTCGCCGCGGAAGCGATCGCGGTCGCGGCAGCGATCGGACTGGCGGTCACCGATGTGCGGGACGTCGGAGTCGCAGGCCTGCATCGACTCATGGCGCGCATCGACGAAATCCGGCGTTTCGACGCCGTGGTCGTCGTGGCCGGCATGGAAGGAGCCCTCGCGAGTGTCCTCGGTGGGCTCGTTGCGGCACCGGTGATCTGCGTCCCCACCTCCACCGGATACGGCGCGGCGCTGGAGGGAATCACCGCGTTGATGGCGATGATGACCTCCTGCGCCGCCGGTATGACCGTGGTCAACATCGATTCCGGGTTCGGTGCCGCCATGGCGGCACACCGCCTGTCGATGCTGTGCTGTCGGCCCCGCGCCCACGAAAACGGACGATCATGATCCTGTGGCTCAACCCCATAGCCGGCATCTCCGGCGATATGTTGCTCGGTGCGCTACTCGATCTCGGCGCACCCATCGACAAGGTTCGTTCGGCGATCGACTCGACGGGAATCACCGGCTGGAATCTGACGACCGACTCCGTCGAGCGACAGGGTGTACGTGCCCTGCACGCCGTTGTCGACGTCGACGAGATCGTGACCGAACGACACGCTGCCGAGCTCCTGGACATGGCCCGCAGAGCGCAACCCTCCGCGGCGGCGGACCTCGCTGTCACGGCAATTGATTCGGTGGCCCAGATCGAATCCACGATCCATGGTGCACCAGTGGAATCCATCCACCTTCACGAACTCGGCGGTGTCGACACCATCGTCGATACGGTCGGCGTCGCGGCGGCGCTGCACGCGCTCGGCATCGACGAAGTGTGGTCCGGTGCCGTGGGGCTCGGCATCGGTCAAACCAGGGCTGCGCACGGAATGCTTCCGGTGCCTGCACCCGCAACCCTCGGCCTGCTGCGGGGCGCCACCGTCATCGGCATCGACACACCCACCGAAACGGTGACACCCACCGGCGCCGCACTGCTCTCCGCAATGGGAGCACGCTACGGACCGGTTCCGGAAATGACCATCGACGCCGTCGGCTACGGCGCGGGTTCGCGCGATACCCCTGGTCGGCCGAATGTGCTCACCGCGGTGCTGGGTTCGAAGGTGGCACGCAATGCAGTCGTCGATTCGATGGTGATGCTGGAGACCACCGTCGACGACGTCACCGGCGAGGTCCTCGGACAACTCGTCGGTGAACTACTCGACTCGGGTGCGGCCGATGCCTGGATCGCACCGGTGGTAGGGAAGAAGAATCGGCCGGCACACGTGATTTCGGCCCTCTGCCGTCCGCCCTCCGTTGCCTCCGTCGAGGAATGTCTGCTCAGCAGGACTGGAACGCTGGGAGTTCGGCGCACGACAATTGATCGCCGAACGCTGCCCCGCACGTGGATCCATGTCGACGTCGACGGGATTCCGGTACGGGTGAAGGTCGGCCCGCACCGGGCCAAGCCCGAGCACGACGACCTGCACAAGGTAGCCGCCGCGACCGGCGTTCCGGTCCGCGTCGCGGCCGACCGAGTGCAGGTGCTCGTCGCCGAGCACCTGCACTCGCACCAACACCGGCTCGACGCCGACGCGGGGTCATCCGATCCCATGACAAATCAAATGGATGGTTCTTCCATCCGCACTCAGTGAGAGGTGACGGTCGATGACGACCACAGAATCAATTCGACACATTGCTGTCGTCGGAGCCGGGTACATGGGCGGCGGCATCGCCCAGATCTGCGCCGCCCACGGCTACCGCGTCAGCATCGCAGACGTCGATGCCGCCTCCGCTTCGGCGGCGCGGGACCGACTCCATGCCGAGGCGCTCGAATTCGAGTCCAAGGACCTGCTGCCACAGGGTTCGGCCGCAGCAATCCAGGCCAACCTGGGCGCGGCCGAATCCATGGAATCCGCAGTCACGGACGCCGACTTCGTCATCGAGGCGGTTCCCGAGATCCCGGCCGTCAAGCTCGATGTGCTGCGAAGGATCTCCGGCGCCAATGAGACCGCGGTGATCGGCACCAACACCTCCGCCATCTCGATCACGTCACTGGCAGAAGGAGTGACCAACCCCGAACGCTTCCTGGGAGTGCACTTCATGAACCCGGTGCCGTTCATCCCCTGCGTCGAGATCATTCCCCACCAGGCGACACGGCCCGAACTCGTCGCCCTGTCCTCCGATCTGATCCGAGCAGTGGGCAAGCACCCGTCCACCGTGTCCGACAGCCCCGGGTTCGTCGCCAACCGGCTTCAGTACGCCTTGTACAAGGAAGCGGCGAGGATGCTCGAGGAGAACGTGGCCACCGCGTCGGAGATCGATGCGATCGTGTCGAATTCGTTCGGCTTCAGGCTCTCGCTCTTCGGTCCATTCGCCATCGCAGACATGGCAGGCCTCGACGTCTACAAAGACACGTTCCGTACGCTCGAGAATGCCTACGGCGAGCGATTCGCCACACCGGAGGTGCTGACACAGTCCGTCGCCGAGGGCAACCTCGGCATCAAGTCCGGGCGTGGAATTCTCGACCTGGATTCCACGGCGCAGGAGGATCTGGTCGCCTACCGGAACACCGCGTATGTGCAGTTGGAACGAATGCGGGCCCGACTCGGGGACTCACCCGCCCTTCGCCGGTCCGTACCCGCCGCCGGCGGCCGTTCGTAGAAGCGCGCGAGTGCGGCACCGTCGCGGATCTCGAGATCCGCGACGGTGCCCTCCCTTGTCAGGGCAGTACACCCCTGTGGGGACTCGAACACCCGCGGATTGGGTGGCCCGGGCCGCCACCCTTCCGCCGAACCCGGCGCAAACACCTGAATATCTGAACAAATGTGCACATGTTGGGTGGCGGTGCCGCGCTCATGCGAAAAGGAGAGACTGACTGTGACCGGTCACCGACGTCGACCGCTGATCATCACCACGACGGTGGCCGCCGCCTTGGCTATCGGCGGCTGCTCAGTTCCCGGGGAATGGGTCCCGTCCGACTCGGATGCCCTGGTGTTGGCCGATGGTTACGAACTCGGGGGCTACAACCCCGCCAATGGTCACGGGGAGGCGGGAGAGTCGAAGATCTACGACGGCCTGCTTCGCCTCGTCGGAGGCGAGGGCATGCCGACTTTCGAACCGGCGCTTGCCGCGGACATGCCCACTGTCGGCGAGGACGGACTGCTCGTGACCGTCAAGATTCGTGAGGGGGTCCGTTTCACCGACGGCACCGGGCTCGACGCGTACGACGTCGCGGCGACTTACGACGCCATCTTGGATCCACGGTCCGCGTCACCGCTGCTGAGCAGCCTCGACATGATCGATGCGGTGACCGCCGTGGATCCGTCGACGGTACAGTTCCGCCTCGAGTACCCGTACGCGGCGTGGCCGACGAAGATGCTCCTGGGAATCGCTCCGGCCGAGCGACTGTCCGGCGGGCGCGCCGAAGAGTCCACCCTCAATACCGCCCCCGTCGGAACCGGCCCGTACAAGCTCATTTCCTCGAGGCCGGACCAGGCGGTGTACGAGGCCAACGCGGACTACTGGGACGGCGCACCGCAGGTGAAGAAGCTGACGGTGATCTACGCGCCGGACGACAACGCCCGGGCGCAGCGGATGGCGGCCGGGGAGCTCGACGGCACAAACGTCCCACCGTTGCTGGCCAACACCTTTCGGAACAATCCGGGGTACCAGGTAAGGGTGAACGCGTCCGCTGACTGGCGCGGGGTCACACTACCCGCCGACAACCCTGTCACCGCAGACCCCGCCATGCGAATGGCTCTGAACCTGGCGGTGGACCGGCAGGGCATGGTCGACCACATCCTCGGTGGGTATGGCCGGCCCGCCTCGACACCGATCCCCGAGGTGTACGGCGCCGCCTACGAACCGACCGCAACCTTCCCGTACGACCCGGCCCGCGCTGCCGCACTACTCGACGAGGCCGGCTGGGTGCGTGGCAGCGACGGTATCCGCGCGAAGAGCGGTGTGTGTGCGGAGTTCACGATCATGTACTTCCCCGAGGACACCCTGCGCCGGGACCTCGCTCAGGCGTTCGTCTCCGACGCGGAAAGGCTCGGTGTCCGGGTCGACGTCGAAGCCGTCGACCGTTCCGCCTTCCCGGATCAGCTGCCGAGCAAGGCTGGATTGCTCGGTGGTGGTGACCTGCCGTTCGACCCGGATCCGCAGGTGTACTCGACGCTGCACTCACGGTTCGCGGTGCCTGGTGCCGGATCCCCCTACGACAACGCCTCCGACTATGCGAACCCTGCTGTCGACCGTGCACTCGACGATGCCCGCCGGGTCCTGGACCCGCAGGCACGTGCCGCCGACTACCGGACTGCACAGACCGCATACGTCGCCGATCCGGGCTACGTGATGCTGGTGTTCCTCGACCACACCTACATCGAACGCGGAAACGTCTGGACCGGATCGACCCCCGTTCTGGAACCGCACAGTCATGGCGTGAACTGGGGGCCGTGGTGGAATCTGCGCGTCTGGACACGCCGGTGAGTGTCACCGTGAACGCCCGCACCGCGGCACCGCCCACCGGCAGCGGTGCGCCAGTTCCTGCGCCGATCAATCGGCGGGCGAAGGTCAGGCGAATGGTGCTGCGACGACTAGCCTTCGCTGTCCCGCTGCTCGGCATTGTGTCTGCCGTGCTGTTCGCGGTCGCGTCCCGGTCCCCGTTCGATCCATTGGCGAGCTACCTCGGCGACCGCTATCTGACGACCTCGAGCGCCGACCAGGCCCGGATCGCGGCCGAGCTGGGCATGAACGAACCGTGGTGGAAGGTGTACGGGCAGTGGCTGTCCGACCTGGTTACCGGTGATCTCGGTGTGTCGCGGAGCTTTTCCCAGCCGGTCGCTGGGGTGATCGGTGAACGACTGCCGTGGACACTGCTGCTTACCGGTGTCGGCCTGACCTCCGCGATCGGCGCGGCACTACTGCTCGGAGTGTGTGCTGGTGCCCGCCCTGGCGGGCTGGTCGACCGGTTGATCACGGGATCGGCGACCATGGTGCAGGCGGTGCCCCCGTTCGTGCTGTCCCTCACCGCTGTTGCCGTGTTCGCACTGACTCTGGGGTGGTTACCGGTGGCGGGGCTGACCGACGCCGGTGTCGCACCGACGGTGGGACAGGTTGTTCGTCATCTCGTTCTGCCCTCAGCGGTGTTGGCGCTCTCACAGATGCCGTGGCTGCTGTTGTCGGTGCGTGAGTCCGTGCGCGCTGCCGCCGCCTCCGATGCGGTGCTCGGCGCCCGGGCCCGTGGTCTGCCGAGTGCGGTGATTTTGTGGCGGCACATCGTTCCGGTGGCGCTCGCCCCGTTCGCCACCGTGATCGGCTTGCGCTTGCCGGAACTGATCGTCGGCGCCGTGATCATCGAGGAGGTTTTCTCCTGGCCTGGGCTGGCCGGAGCCGTCGTCACGTCCGCCCGTGAGCTGGATTTCCCGCTTCTGGCGGCACTGACGCTGGGAACGACACTGGTCGTACTGGTCGGGTCACTGCTCGCCGACATCGCGTACACCCTTTTGGATCCGAGGGTGAACCCTGATGCCTGATCGACCCTTCCTCCGATCAGGGGGACTGACACTGTGGCTGGGGGTGGCGTTCCTGGCGGTGATCGGCGGGTATGCGCTGCTGGTCCCATGGCTCGCCGGGGTGGACGACCGGCTCACCGACTTCTCCGCGGCCAGGCAGGCTCCGTCCTGGTCGCACCCGTTCGGCACCGACATCGCGGGCCGGGACCTCTTCGTCCGCGTCGCCGCCGGCCTGCGGATCTCGCTCCTGATCGCCGCTGTCTGCGCCCTTGCCTCCGCGGCACTCGGGGCTACGGTCGGGGTCGTGGCCGCCGCTGTGGGAGGGTGGGCGGATCGCCTCGCCATGCGTACGGTCGACGGGATCAACGCCATGCCGCACCTGCTCCTCGGAATCGTCATCGTCGCCCTCTACCCCGGCAACCTGGCCGCGATCATCGCGTCGATCGCGCTCACCCACTGGACCCAGGTCGCCCGCATCGCTCGCGCCGAGGTCCTCACCGTTCGCGGCAGCGCCTTCGTCGACGCCGCGTACCTCGCCGGCGCCACCCGCGCGCAGGTCATGCGAGCCCACCTCATGCCGGCCGCCGCAGGTCAAACCGTGATCGCGGTGGTATTACTCCTGCCGCACGCGATCTGGCACGAGAGCACACTGTCGTTCCTCGGCCTCGGACTGTCACCGGACCGCCCCTCACTCGGCACGCTGCTGCAGGAGGCCCGGTCCTCACTGCTCCTCGGCGGCTGGTGGACCCTCACCTTCCCGGCTCTGCTTCTCCTCCTCACCACCCTCGCCGTAGCCGGGATCGGGGCCGCGGTGCGCGACCGTGTCAACCCACCCATCATGGAAAGGAGTCCACGATGACGACCGCGCTTGTCGAGGCACGCGGGCTGACCGTACGGATCCCCACCCGCGCCGGAACTGTTCACGCTGTCAGCGATATCGACCTCCGCCTCGATGCCGGACAGGTACACGCCCTGGTGGGCGAATCCGGATGCGGCAAGTCGATCATCGCTGCGACGCTGTGCGGCTTGCTCCCGGCCACCGCGACGGCCACCGGAACCGTCACCCTCTCCGGCGGCGACGGGGCACCCACCGAACTCGTCGGTACCCGGGAGAAGCAGTGGCGGCGGCTTCGCGGCCGCCGCATCGCGCTGGTCCCGCAATCGGCCGCAACATTTCTCACTCCGGTGCGCACGGTCGGCGATCAACTCACCGAAACCCTCCATCACCTCCACTCCCGACACACCGTGACATCGCTGCTGATCCGGGTGGGCCTACCCGACGCCGTGGCGGCGTTGTACCCGCACCAGCTGTCCGGGGGGATGGCCCAACGCGCCGCGATCGCCTTCGCGCTCGCCGGGGACCCAGCGGTCATCGTCGCCGACGAGCCCACCTCGAACCTCGACCCCCAACTGACCTCACACGTCCTCGACCTCCTCGACGACTGCGCACACACCGGAGCCGCTGTCCTGCTCATCACCCACGACCTAGCGGCGCTGCCCACGCACGCCGACCGCCTGTCGGTGATGCACTCCGGCCGGATCGTCGAAACCGGCTCCACCACAGCAGTGCTCGACGATCCCGGGCACCCCTACACCCGCGCCCTGTTCGCCGCGTTGCCCGAGCACGGACTCACCCCGCCACCCGAGATGCCGCCAGAACTTACGAATCTCCCGCACTACCGTGTCACTCACCCGCACTACCCGGTTTCGTTATTGTCCGGTGCACCGACCTCCCTCGATTACCACGGCGACCATGCGATCCGCCGCCTGATCGGAGCCCCCCGGTGAGCCTGCGCGCCCACAACATCACCGTCGGCCACACCCCGGGAGATTCCCTGCTGACCGACATCGACCTGACGATCCCGGCCGGCAGCGTCGTCGGCCTGACCGGACCATCCGGGTCCGGCAAAACGACACTCGCCCGTGTCCTCGCAGGCCTGCACCCGCCCTCCGCGGGGACAGTCACCGTCGACGGACTTCCCCTTACCCCACCCAGTCGATGGCGTAGCAGGGGCCAGAGGAGCATCGCGATGCTGTTCCCATCACCTCGGCAGGCGACCTCACCGCGGTGGACACTCGAACGCATCATCGCAGAACCGCTTGCTGTCACGGGCACCCCGGCAGGCCAGCGGGCACGCACGGTTCATACCACGGCGCTGCGGGTTGGTCTCACGGCCGATCTACTGCAACGCCAACCCCATCAGGTCTCCGACGGACAACTGCAGCGAGCCTGCCTCGCCCGTGCCCTCATCCAACGACCCCGATACCTGATCTGCGACGAGATGACCGCCATGCTCGACCCCGCTACCACCGCCACGCTTGTCCACGTCCTCACAGAAGAAGCTGATGCGACTCTCGGGATCCTCGCCGTCAGCCACGACCACCGACTTCTCCACGCCTGGGCCGACACCGTCATCGATCTCCCCGAACTGGTATCGCAGGCACACAGCCGTAGTCGTGACGAACACCGCGCGCTCGCCACCGGGGCTACCCGCGCTGTCCCGGCTCGGCGATAACGCATGACACCCGGTGCAGGTTCCGGCACGATGTCGCACCAGATTCGACTCGCCGCTTTGTCACGACTCGGCTCTGGAATGCGACCGGAGAAGAGGCCGGCGCCGGTACACAGTCACCGACTGCGGACGGGCGCCGGCGTCGTGCCGTTCGTGCTCCCCGGGTCGCGGTGCTGCCGTTGACATCGACGATCAGCGACTCTCGGGCACCCCCACTTACCGAACCGGTGTGACACGTAAGTTCTTGCCTTACAAAGCCATGGTGGGTTGTGCCGAATCCGGGCTGTCCTGCTTCCCCGAGTTCTGTGGACGCGGACGTCGCGTGAAGAGTTGGAACAGCACTCCCAGCAACGCGCACGCCGACATGACGAAGAAGCAGACGGTGTACCCAGCGTGTGCGCTCCAACCACCGCTGAGAGAGATGAGCTTGCCCATGAGCAGCGGAGCGATCCCGCCGCCGATGAAGGTGGCGGTGGTGATGATGCCGTTCGCGGTGGAAACAGCACCCTCGGGTGCAGCGTCGGAGGCCGCCGCGTAATAGATGGGCCACACAGCGTTGGCGACCAACCCGAACGCCAGCTGGACGACAACGACCAGGAGGGAGGAGGTCGCGAGATAGAAACAGGCCACACTGACAGCCATCCAGATCCCGCAGATCACAATCGTGGTGCGGCGTCCGATGACGTCGGACAGAGTCGGCCACAGCACTTGCCCGAGGGTGCCGGTCAGGGCGAAGACGACGCTGAGTCCGGCTGATTCGGCGAGCGAGAGTCCGACGATGTTGTAGAGATACGCCGGAAGTACCACATTGATGCCCATGTAGACGATCTGGGTGAGCAGAGTGGTCAGCGCGGTCAGATTGATATTCCGCTCCCGAAAGCATGCTGCGATCGGCCCGCGATCGCCGTCGGCGCGTACGTGCACGTGGTCGCGATCAGGCGGGGTGAGTCCCTGCGCTCCGATGTGGTCATAGAGGGTATCCATCTTGTCTTTGGTGGAATACCTGCCCCAGAAGATCATCAGAGGTACCGCAATCAGCAGCCCCAGAAACAGTGTGTACGACCAGTTGTCCGGGCCGAACATGGAAAGTACCGCCGCTGCGGAGAAGCCGCTGAGAAGGGAACCTATGGGGTATCCGGTGTGGTGCACACCGAGGGCGAAACCTCGGCGTTCCTTGGGCCACCATTCGGCTGTGTTGCTGACACCGACAGGTTCGCCCCAGCCCGCGCCCAGGTTGACGCCGACGCGCAGGGCGATGAAGGCGACCAGGTGCGAGCTCGCGGCTTTGAATCCGGAGACGAACGAGAGCGCCGTGTACCCGATCACGAGTGGCACCTGGAACCGGGCGCGTTTCCAGCCGCCGCCGTACTTGTCGCTCAGCGTCGATCCGGGAATGGCGAGGATGGCGAGTGCGAGCATGATCAGCGAAGCGATCGCACCCCACGCTTCCGGGCTGAGACCGAACTGCTCGGAGATCGTGGGTCCCAGGCGGAGGATGATCTCGCGGTCGTACGCGTTGAGGACCCAGATCAGCCAGCACACGGCCAGTGATATCCAGGAGTACTTGTGGGTGCTGCGCAGCGATCCGCGCCGTGACGTGCGTGCCATGATGCTTCCTTGGTGGGGGTGCCGGGCGTTCAAGCGCCGAAACGATATTCGGGGACGCCGCGTACGCCGAGTCCGTGGATGGCGAACAGGGATCCGCGCAGTTGCCCGTCGTCGGGGAAGCGGGGAAGCGGCGGTTTGGCCATCGAGGTGACGAACAGGGTGTCGAGGTTCGGTCCGCCGAACATGACGCTGGTCGGCTTGAGCACCGGGAAGTCGATGATGCGATCGACCGTTCCGTCCGGTGCGTATCGGATGATCTTGCCGCCGTAGACCAGGGCTTGCCACAAGTAACCGTCCGCGTCGACGGTGGCCCCGTCCGCGGCACCTCCATCGCTCGTGTCGACCTGCGCGAAGGTGCGACGATTGGCGACCTTGCCGGTGTCGAGGTCGTAATCGTAGGCCCAGATTTCGCCGGACCAGGTGTCGGAGAAGTACAGCGTCCTGCCGTCCGGGCTCCAGCAGGGACCGTTGGAGACGGTGATGCCCTCATCCAGGACGGCGAGCGAGCCGTCGGGGCTGTAACTGTAGAGCTTGCCAGTGGGCGAATCCTCGAGGGGGTCCATCGACCCGAAAACGAAACGGCCGACCTGGTCGACCTTTCCGTCATTGAGCCGGTTGTTCGGAAGGTCTGGTTCGGGATCGACGAGGGCGGTGAGATGTCCCGTCGTCAGATCGAGGTTCCAGAGTCCGTTTTCGAGGGCGACGATCGCGCCGGCACCGTCACGCGTGAGTGCCATGGAGCCGATCTTCTGCCCCACTTCCCAGGCCCGGATGCCGGCTCCCTCTGCCGTCGAACGAAAGATTCGGCCCTCTGCGCTGTCGATCCAGTAGAGCAGTTGCTGCTCGCTATCCCATAGCGGTCCCTCCCCGAGGTTGGTCTTCACGTCCACAACGACGTCAATTGTGTAGTCGGAGCTCATGCTGGCACTCTTAGGTTTTGACGAAACTCTGGCCGAACTGATGTCGAGCATGGGTACTCCATTTCGCGGTCGGTGAAGGATCGAGGCGACGGAGGTCGCCGTCGCGATATCGGCAGAAACGCTAGAACCGCCCGGACACGATCAGCAACATTAAGTTGTGGCGCACATCATTTGCTCTCGCCGAAGTGGCTGCCATCACTGCGAATGGTGGACGGCCGTCCTGCTGGCGACCGGCCCGAACGGGCCACTTAACGTTGCTTAATGATCTGGCTCACACCTACCGTCGATGCATCAGATCGACGCTCGAGGAGGTGCACGGTGAGGACGGCCATCGCGCGGCGGTGGCAGTGGGTACGAGCGGGCAACGCCGCGCGGACGGGTCGGTGCCGGGTCGGCTTCGCCTCCCACGTAGCGCTGGGGGGGCTGCGATGCGCGTCGCCGGCAGAACTCGAATCCTCGAGGATTGACTAGCTGTTCGGGTGCCCCTTCCACGCAGCCGCAAGCGGCATCCATCTGGATCGCCGCGGTCAATAGTCGTTGGGCCGCTGGGGAACTTGTCGTCGTCGGATCTGCCCCCGGCGAACCTGATGCCATCACCGAGGTGGAGGCCGCAACGGTGGATAGTTCTCGACCCCGCAGCCGCCCGCATTCCGAGCTCGACGAAGCCCGCACCACCGCACACGTGGGATGACCGTGATCACGACGCCGCATACCGGGCCGCGATGGCGCCATCCAGGTCCTGCCTGCCAGCACGCCCACCAGACCGAGTCCCATAAAGGAGTAAAGACCATGAACGACAAAGCCATCATCGCCGTGCAGTCAGTGGCGTTCTGAGGCAACGATGACCCAGGCACAATCGAAGACCGAAGGTGAACTCGTGATTAGTCCGCCAGTACACAACAGCACCGGCCACATGGTGATCGCCCCGGACAAGTTCAAGGGGTCGGCATCTGCGTCGGACGCTGCGGCCGCCCTCGCACGCGGTGCGCGTTCCGCTGCACCACATCTGAAGGTGATCGAGTTCCCGGTCGCCGACGGTGGGGAGGGCACGGTCGAGATGATGATCCGACAAGGCTATGCACCGGTCACCTGCTCGGTCACCGGCCCACTGCAGCAGACGGTGACCGCCACCTACGCGCTGCGTGGCAACACCGCAGTCATCGAGATGGCCTCTGCCGCAGGGCTGGCCCACCTCGGCTCCGGCGGCCCGACGCGCACCACAGCGCGCACAGCATCCACCCGCGGTGTCGGGCAGTTGATGGTCGACGCCCTCGACCGCGGCGCACATCGGATTGTGCTCGGAGTCGGAGGCAGTGCGACCACCGATGGTGGTGCCGGGGCGTTGGCCGCGCTCGGGGCGCGTATCTTCAACGCCGACGGGGACCCCATCTACCCCTGCGCACAGGACCTGTCCGAGGCGCACGTCCTGTGCGTCGACGCACTCGATCCTCGTCTACGCGATGTCGAGTTGATCGTTGCGTGTGATGTCGACAATCCGCTCACGGGGCGGCACGGCGCGGCGTTCGTGTATGCGCCGCAGAAGGGCGCCAGTCTCCACACGGTGGCCCACCTCGATCACGCCCTCAGTCGCTGGGCGGACGTGGTCGCTACGGCAGTCGGCCGGGACATACGAGACTCACCCGGTGTCGGGGCGGCAGGCGGTTTGGCCTTCGGAATGGCCGCGGTACTCGGGGCGCGGCTGACCTCAGGCATCGAACTACTCCTCGAACTCACCTCCTTCTCGGACGTCGTGCGGGACGCGGCACTTGTCGTCGTCGGTGAGGGCTCCCTCGACGAGCAGAGTCTGCGCGGTAAGGGGCCAGTCGGCGTCGCTCGGGCCGCCCGGCAGGTCGGGGTACCCACCGTTGCCGTGGCAGGTCGCTCCCTCGTCACCGCCGACGACGCGCACGCGGTAGGACTCGGCGCCGTCTACACCCTCACCGATCTCGAACCCGATGAACGCAACAGCATGGCCAACGCGGAAAGCCTCCTCGAACAGATCGGTTCAGGCATTGCCCGTGACTACCTCTCGGTCCACGCACACCGCTGACTCGACAACGTGGCTGGATGCAATGCCATTTCGAAGGAGATCAATGGATACCACCCTCGACCCGACCATCGCGACAGATAACTCCGCGACCGACCTTGATGCGCCGGCCTCGACAGCCCTTCGCCGCGCGAAGATTGTCTGCACACTCGGGCCCGCGACCGCAACCGATGACCGCATCCGCGAGCTCGTCGACAGCGGGATGGATGTCGCCCGGCTCAATTTCAGTCACGGGGACCACTCCGATCACGAGGCGAACTACCGTCGAGTGCGGTCGGCATCCCGGGACTCCGGCAAGGCAGTCGGCATTCTCGCGGACCTGCAGGGCCCGAAGATTCGGCTCGGCCGCTTCGCCGACGGCGCGACACTATGGGCGCCAGGCGAAGAGGTCCGTATCACCGTCGAAGAGTGCGTGGGCTCTCATGACCGGGTATCGACGACCTACACACAACTCGCCCAAGACGCACGCCCCGGAGATCGACTCCTCGTCGATGACGGCAAAGTGTCGCTGACCGTCACCGCAGTCGACCGCAATGACGTGGTGTGCAGAGTCGTCGAGGGCGGCCCGGTCTCGAACAACAAGGGCGTGTCCTTGCCCGGGATGAACGTGTCAGTCCCCGCCCTGTCGGACAAGGACATCGACGACCTCGAGTTCGCACTTCGACTGGGGGTGGACATGATCGCACTCTCGTTCGTGCGATCGCCCGCCGACATCGACCGGGTCCACGAGGTGATGGACCGCGTCGGACGCCGGATTCCGGTCATCGCGAAGATCGAAAAGCCGGAAGCGGTAGACGCTCTCGAAAAGATTGTGATCGCATTCGACGCGATTATGGTCGCCCGAGGAGATCTCGGGGTCGAACTTCCCCTCGAACAAGTACCGCTCGTGCAAAAGCGTGCCGTGCAGATCGCCCGGGAGAACGCCCGCCCGGTCATCGTCGCCACGCAGATGCTCGAATCGATGATCGACAATGCCCGACCGACCCGAGCGGAAGCCTCGGACGTCGCGAACGCCGTGCTCGACGGTGCTGACGCGGTGATGCTCTCCGGAGAAACCTCCGTGGGCAGACATGCGATCGAGACGGTCCGCACGATGGCCCGGATACTCGACGCCGTCGAACGGCAGTCCACCCACGTCCCACCCCTGACCCACGTCCCCCGAACCCACGGCGGAGTGATCTCCTTCGCCGCCCGAGACATCGGCGAACGACTGCACGCGAAAGCACTCGTCGCATTCACACAGTCCGGCGACACCGTTCGGCGGCTGGCCCGCCTCCACACACACCTACCGTTGCTGGCGTTCACTCCTACGCCGCAGGTCCGCAATCAGTTGGCGCTGACATGGGGCACCGAAACCTTCGTCGTCGACCCAGTCGACTCCACCGACGAAATGGTCCGCCAAGTCGACCGCGCACTCCTCGCCCTGGACCGATACCAACCAGGCGACCTCGTCGTCATCGTCGCCGGATCACCGCCCCATACCGTCGGTTCCACCAATCTCGTCCACGTTCACCGGATCGGTGAGGACGACTTCACCACAGCCCGCCGGCCCACCGACAGACACCGGCTCGAGCCAGTAAGGACAACACCGTGAGAATTTCTCTGACCGCAGGCGATCAAAACATCGCGAAAGATGTGTGGATCGCACCGAATGCCACCGTCGTCGGGACTGTGCGCATCAGACCACAAGTGAGCATCTGGTATGGCGCAGTGGTCCGCGGCGATGCGGAAAGCATCGAGATCGGGGAGCGGACAAACATCCAAGACGGTTGCGTTCTTCACGCCGATCCTGGATTTCCGCTTGTCATCGGTACAGGGGTATCCGTGGGCCACAACGCGATCCTGCACGGCTGCACAGTCGGAAATGACGTTCTGGTCGGAATGGGCGCCACCGTTATGAACGGGGCACGCGTGGGGGCCGGAAGCTTGATCGCAGCCAATGCCCTGATCCCCGAAGGTGCGGACATCCCACCCGGATCGCTTGTCGCCGGCATACCCGGAAAAGTCCGCCGCACTCTTACCGCCCACGAGGAGACCGCAATCCGCACGAACGCGGACATCTACGACCACGCTCGTGTGCGGCACGCGGCAGCCACAGAAGTTACAGACCTGGTTTGATCGGGACACCGCGAGACCACGGTCAGGTCGGTGCGGGGCAGTCGGGTCAGCAGCACGATCCGGTAGACGGTGCCGTCGTCGCCAAGCTTGCCAGTGCGCCGAGGGCAGCGGTGACCGGCGCCCAGGCCGCGTCGATGGTCTGGGAGTGTGCCTGCGCCGACTGCTGCCCACTCCAGGACACGGCGGTAGCCCGGGAAGGAGCTGTAGGTTCCAACGTCCGGTGTCAGTCGTTCATGTCGGCGACCTGCTTTCCACCCATTTAGTCGGAACGGGCATCCCGGAATTTCGTCGGATTCCTCGGCGCCTGGGCAATAGCAGATCGGTCAGCCATCTCGTGACCTGTGGAAACGTGTCTTGTTAGTGACGGCGCTCGCTGAAAATGCTCAGTTCTGCTTACCGAAAGTGCTCACCCGTGTGGCTCCGCCGATGAGGGCGGGTCTCCCTCGATGCTGGTGGTCTCTGACCACACACCAGCGATTCGAAGGAGACCCGCAATCTCATGCTGACATGGGAGGAAGACGTGGAAGTACACGCACTGCACAAACAGGGTTGGACGATCTCGGCGATCGCCCGCCACACCGGCCGCAACCGCCGCACCATCCGCAACTACATCAACGGTGTCACCACCCCCGGTATCCGCAAACCCGCACGTGAGGACCCCTTCGAACCGTTCGTCGAGTACGTCACCTGCCGGCTGCGGGAGGACCCGCACCTGTGGGCCCGCACCCTGTGCGACGAGCTCGAGGATCTCGGCTACCGGTTGTCGTATCCGACGCTGACCCGACAGATCCGCGACCGCAAACTCCGCCCGGTGTGCGAGGCCTGCGCGAACGCCACCGACCGGGCGAACGCGATGATCGACCATCCGCCCGGCGAGGAAACTCAGTGGGACTGGGTCGATCTGCCGAATCCACCCGCCTCCTGGGGCTGGGGCGGGATGGCGCACCTGCTGGTCGGCTCCCTGGCGCATTCGGGGCGCTGGCGCGGGATCCTGGCACCGGCGATGACCCAACCGCACCTCGTCGACGGCCTCGACCGGGTCAGCCGCAAGCTCGACGGCGTGACGAGGGTGTGGCGGTTCGATCGGATGGCCACCGTCTGCCATCCCGAGTCGGGCCGGGTGACCGCGAGCTTCGCCGGCGTCGCGAAGCACTACGGCGTCTCGGTGGCGATCTGCCCACCCAAATCCGGGAACCGCAAAGGTGTGGTCGAGAAGGCCAATCATACTGCCGCGCAACGATGGTGGCGCACCCTTCCGGACGACGTCACCGTCGAACAGGCCCAACAACGCGTGGACGAATTCTGCCGGCTGCGGGGCGACACCCGGATGCGGGCCACCGCCAATGGCAAGGCATCGGTGGCGACGGTGGCGGCCGCCGAACCGTTGACCGTGCTGCCGGCCACGCCGTATCCGGCGATCCTCACCGAACCCCGGACCGCATCGCGGCAGGCGCTGGTGTCCTACCGCGGCAACCGGTACTCGGTGCCCCCGGAGCTGGCGTCGGCGCAGGTCACCGTCACCCAAGTCCTCGGATCGGAGGTGATCGACATCGTCACCACCGCGCAGATCACCATCGCCCGCCACCGCCTCGCCCCGGACGGCGCCGGGGTGATCGTCCGCGACCACGGCCATGTCTACGCGCTCGAGCAAGTGGCCATGGCCGCCGCCGGGTCCGCCGGGCGCCCGCACCGCCGGAAAGAACGGATCCCACCCGGACCCGCCGCGATCGAGGCCGCGGACGTGTTGCGCCGCACCACCACCACAACATCGAGTGCGGTCGAACCCTCGGCTGCAACGGCCTCGACGGTCATCGACCTGTCCACCTACGAGCGGGCCGCCCGCGGAAGGAACACCCTCGCATGACCACCACCCCGATCCCCGATGCGGTGCCGGCGCCGAACACCGCCGAGGCGGCCAGCCTCTACCAACGCCTGCGCGGCCATCTGGCGGTACTCAAACTCCACGACGCCGCCGAAGCCCTGCCCGCGGTCCTCGACCGCGCGCAACAAACCAACCTGTCGATGACCGCCACCCTGGAGGAGTTGCTCTCGATCGAGGTCGACGCTACCGAGGCCCGCCGACTCGCCGGACGATTGCGGTTTGCGTGCCTGCCGACACCAGCGTCGCTCGAGGACTTCGACTTCGACGCCGCCGCGGGCCTCGACCGGAAGCTGATCGCCGAGCTCGGGACCTGCCGCTACCTCGAAACCGCGACGAACCTCCTGCTCATCGGCCCGCCGGGGGTCGGCAAGACACACCTCGCGGTCGGGCTGGCGCGGGCCGCGGTGCACGCCGGCTACCGCACCTACTTCACCACCGCCGCGGACCTCGCCGCCCGCTGCCACCGGGCCGCGATCGAGGGCCGGTGGGCGACGACGATGCGGTTCTTCGCCGGCCCCACCCTGCTGGTCGTCGATGAACTGGGCTATCTCCCGTTGCCCGGCGAGGCGGCGTCGGCGCTGTTTCAGGTTGTCACGCAACGGTATTTGAAGACCTCGATCATCATGACGACAAACCGCAGTGTCGGCGAGTGGGGTCAGGTCCTCGGTGACACCACCGTCGCCGCGGCCATGCTCGACCGGCTCCTGCACCGGTCCGTGGTGCTCAACCTGGACGGGGACTCCTACCGCCTTCGGGATCATCACGCCCGCTCCGAAAACCTCCGCAAAGCCACCACCACACCCCGCCAACCGCTACAGTAATCACCGCTCACAGGTGGGCACATTCACCGAGCAAGTCTGAGCACTTTCGCCGAGCGTCGTCATTAGGGCTTCCTACCGACACGAAACTTGGACAACCGACACGCCACCGACACGAAATCTGGAAGACCGACACCGAAACGTGTGGAACCAACAGCAGGCTCTCCTTACCGCTGTTTCTGCGCCGCCCCGTGTCACTCATGGTTTGCGCGCACTCGACGACGATAGTTTCAGTTATACGCAGTTATCCCCCCGAAACTGCGTCGTCAGCGCGTTTTTGCTCTGCAACGTGTCGGTACGGCCAGTTACCCTGCGCCGGTGACCCTCGAACAGGTGATCGTCCTCCGGCGTAACAGCCGATCTCGACAACCTGGCCGGCGGGCCCCCGCAGATCGGAGAACGTGGCAGCTCAGATCGCCGCGACGGTGCAGCGGTCCCGCGGACTAACGACGCGCCTATTCCATCCCCAAAGTCCGCGCCTGGACCCGCGACCGCGGCGTCGACGCCCGCACCCGCGGATGCTGCGCTTCCACATCTGTGCGGAGTTGTCAGCGAGTCGCACCGACCTACTCCCGGCACGTACTGCCCGCGCACGCACTTGCCCGCGCGGGTCGGTGAAGCTGCCCCTACGCTCCCCTGTCGCTTCACCCCCGGAGGGTGCTTCAGTGGTGCCTTTTCGAGGTGGTTCGGCCCTGCGGCGTCGCAGTCACCGGATCAGGTGATGCCGGTACCATCACGGCCGTGATGCGGATGATACGAACCAGGACCGGCGTTCATGGCTGACCTGCACGAGGCGCAGCCGGGTGCTGAGGCCCCGCCGGAGACGACGCTTGCCGAGTTGATCGCCCGCAGCGGAGATCTGAAGAGTGAGTTGGTGGACTTCGTCCAGCACGCCCGTTTCGACCGGCAGTTGACTGCTCTGCTCCGGGAGGCGGCCGGCACCGGCCCGCTCGACGAGGCCGTCCTCGTCCGCACCATTGATCACTTCGCCCTCGAGTACCGCCTTCGAGACGGCGGCACCGTGGTGGAACAGTTCGTAGCACAACGCCGCCCACCGCTGACCGACGACGAGCGCGCGATGCTGCTGGGGTGGCGTGAGGTCGTCGAGGGCTACTTCGAGGTGCACCCGGCAGCCGACGACGACCTCGGCACCGTCGTCCTCCACAACCTCGTCGACGACCTGTATTACCCGGTGCACTCCAACACCGGCCCGGACGTGGTCGCCGCACTGCAGCCCGGGATGTTCGTCTACTGCCGCATCGTGCCCGTCCACCCCGTCACCGGACACTGGCTGATCAGCGGCCACCTGCTCCCCTTCCCCTCTTCCTCCGGCCCGGTCCTCGCGCAGGCCGCGCAGGAAGTGCTCACCGCCGATCCGAGTCTGCTGCGCCGCAACCGCGACCTGTACCAGCGGGCCTGGCAGCTGCAGGCCGACGCCCGTGCCTCATTCCTCGACTTCTTCGGAACCGATCTGGTGATCCTGCCGCCCGCCGCGGCCCAGGCGCGGCTGATCGAGTACTACCGGCACCACCTCGCCCGGGCCGATGCCGCCACAACGGCCCACGACCCACCCAGCAGCCCGGCGGCGCCGCACGCGCTGACCGCCGAGCAGATGGGCCGACTGCCCGAGGACTACCTCGACGCGGACAGCGTCGGTTTGATCTACGACGAGACCGAGGGCCTCAACTATTACCAGGATTTCGGCCGTCTGGACGCGATGTTCGCTGATCCCGCGCTGGCCGGCGACCACACCCACATCGCCCTTCTGCGCGCCTACCTCGACGACGACACAGTCTCCGCCCTGCCGCTCCGCAGACTGGCGCAACGCCATCCCGACGGCGTCGACCCCGTTTTCCGGACCCTGCTGCGAAGGCCCCGCTTCTGTTGGCACCGCGACGGTGAAGACCTCCTGCGCACCCGCAAGAAGGAATTCTTCCAAACAGAGACAGCGCCCAGCTTCACCGTCACCGGTCGACGCCTCGCCGAACTTCTCTACCCCCACGGCAATGAGGACGGCATCGTCATCGCTGGGTGTTGACGGCGAAGGCCCGCCGGATCTCGTGCCCGGCTTGCGGAGCGCTCACGCTTCACCGCCTGTTCGCCACCGACGGGAAGTAACCCATCCGCGACTACCGGATCCGGACGAATCCAGGACCGCCGGAGCGACCCTGGGCGAGACGTTCCGGCGCAATCTTTGAGTGCGCCAAATCTCGACGAGCCGCCGTAGCGAAAACGGTGAACCACCAACTTAAACACGTGCCGCCCGTGGGCTGATCAGGTGCCCAGCCAGAGTCGTCGACGGGCGACCGTGGTCATTCGCTCGACCGGCACCGGCCGCAGCGGGGCCGGCGCAGCGACGTCGAGATACGCGACCAGTGTCCGGAAGAACGCCGCGGTGTCCATCCCGAAATCCGCCCTGATGACCGCGGCCGGGCCGCCGCCGTGGGCGCACCACCGCAATGCGAAGGCCACCATCCGGCTCAGCTCGGTCACCTCCGTGGTGTCCGCGGTCACCGCCGCCCCTCGTGGTTCTGTGCACAGGTTGCCGCACAACAGGTCCGGACCCCGGGCTGGCGCGAACTCGGTTGCCCGGTGCCATCGTCACCATCGGCATCATCGGCACCGTCGGTGACGGCCACCGGGTCGAGGTGGGCCCTCCGGTGGGGCGGGCGGGGCTCGAACCCGCGACCAATGGATTATGAGTCCACGGCTCTCACCGACTGAGCTACCGCCCCATCACCGCACGCCCCCGCTCTGCGGGCGTAGCGATGGTATCTCCACACTGCTGCCCCGTCCCGCTCGCGGAGGGGTGTGCTCATACGCGGCCGAAGAGCTGCCGCACCCCACCGTCCTCATCGACCGCATACAACGCCATCCCCAACAGATCGAGAATCCGTTGCGGTGCCCGCACCGCAGCGTCCACCGATCGCGGCTCGTCCCGCACGACCAGCGCGAACGACACCGACTGATCCGGTTCGCTCGGCATCCGCCTCACCAGCTGCCCTATGGCGGTATCGACATCCAACCCCGGCGCGGTGGACGCACCCTTGACCTCGGCGTAGAGCAGGTGGCCGTCCTTCTCGGCAACGATGTCGACGAAATCCGTATCGGTACGGACCGTCCAGCCCTGAGACGACAACCACCCGCGAAGTCCCGGGCCCCCGATTACGACGCACCACGAATCACCGAATCCGACGAGACGGACACGTCCCTCGAATAGCTGACCGCCAGCCGGAAAGACGCCCAGTCCCCCGCCGTGGAGGTCGAGGACGCCGACACCGCCCGAATCCTTCGAACTGCCCGGCGGCGACCTGTCCGGTGAAGAATTCACCGTCCGCGTCGTCCCCAAGCAGGCCGACGAATTCACCTGCACCAGTTGCTTCCTGGTCCACCATCGCAGTCGCCTCGCCGAACCTCAGCAGCTGATCTGCCGGGACTGCACCTGAGAACGTCAATCAATCGGAGTGCCTCGCTTCCCCGGGATCCCGGCTTCCCGGATACGGTCGACCTCGTCCTCGCTGAGTAGCCTCTCACGTCGCCCTGGGCTGCTGCCGAGGCGTTGCGGATTCAGATTCTGGCGGGTGACACGTGGCATGGACGGAAAGGGTCAGGGCTCGGGTCGGTCGGCCGGAACCTGCGGGTAGACCACGACACCGTTCTCCTTCACCCACGTCTCGTCTCCACCGTCGGCGTGCTCAAGCAGGTTCAGGCGCTGCAATGGCCGAACACACCCCGCAGGTTCAGTCCGGGTCAAGAACAGCTCCATCCCGATGAAGAACCACGCCACCGACGCCGGCCAGGGGACGATGACGGACGCGATTCTGGACGCATCGAGCATCGACGGATCGAACCTGATCGGTGTTCACTCGAATCACAACAAGCAATGCGAAGGCTCGACCCCGGCGGGTCGACACCATGGCGGCAACCCTCGTCGACGCAGGGAAAGGACGACCGGGATGAAACCGGAAACAGCGGTAGCCCGCATGTTGCTGTCGGCGATCGAACATGCCCAGAACATGGTCGCACTCGCCGACTACGACACCGGACGCCTGCGCTACCTCAACCCCGCCGGAATGCAGCTGATGGGACTGACCGACGAGGCCGCCGTCGCCGCCCGCTGGGCACCGGAATTCTTCACCGACGTCGGATTCATCCAGGCCCCCGACATGGAATCAGCCCTGCTCGAACAGGGCCGGTGGGAGGGCCGGTCGGAGTTTCGGCATTTCCTGACCGGTGAACCGATCCCGGTGACCCTGTCGACCTACGTGATCGAGCACACGCAGGACCAGCGCCCTGCGGTGATCGCCTGCATCGCCCAGGACCTGCGCACCGCCCGGGAGCACGAACAGCGCCTGCACACCGCATTGGAGGCGGCCGCGTACCGGGTCCGCGAACAACGCGCCCTCGCCGACCTGAGTCAGCTCGCCGTCGACGGCGACCTCGATCACGTCCTCGTCGCCGCGGCGGACGCCGCCGCCGCGTTGGTCGGAGTCAACTGCGCCTCGGTAGCCCGGGCCGAGGAGCCGGGCGGGATGTTGCGGGTGCTCGCCTATCGTGGTCAACCGCCCGTTCCGGAAACCTTCGCCCCCGGTACCGATTCGCAGCCCGGATACGCGGCCGCCACCGATCAGATCATCATCTGCCCCGACCGGTACGGCGAGCACCGGTTCTCCACCGACGCCATGAATTCCCGGGGGCTACGGAGCGGGGTCTGCGTTCCCATCGGCGCCGACACGGTATGGGGAGTGCTCACCGCGCACAGCGCCCGCCCCCGCGACTACTCCGACCGGGAGGTGATGTTCCTGCGCTCGGTGGCCGCCGTACTGGCCGCGGCGATCCGGCGCATCGAGGCAGAAGACGCGCTGCGGCATCTGAGCCTGCACGATTCATTGACCGGGCTACCCAACCGGGCCCTGGCCCATCAGCAGATCGACACCGCCCTGGACGCCGCACGCGGCAGCGGGTTGCGCACGGTTGCGGCGTTGCTGATCGACCTCGACGAGTTCAAAACCCTCAACGACCGGCTCGGCCACGCCGTCGGCGACGACGCCCTCATCCGGCTGGCCGAACAACTGCAATCGGTCATACGCCCCACCGACACCGTGGCCCGGATCGGCGGCGACGAATTCCTCATCGTCTGCCCCGACACCACCACCACCGAGGCCATCACCCTCGCCACCCGCATCACCGAACTACACATCGGACCCGACACGGCCGGACGCGAACTTCGCTACACCGCCAGCGTCGGCATCGCCCTCGCCCGACCGGAAGACACCCGAGTAACGCTCATCCGACGCGCCGACGCCGCCATGTATGAAGCCAAAACCACCGGAAGCGGACACACCCTCGCCCCCTGACACGAACCCCACACGCCCGCACCCCAGCACACCGCCACCGACATTCATTGTGCCGCAAAATCTTCCTACCGAAGCACCAAACAGGCCAGCCGAGCGTCGCCGAACCTGACCTGCCCCCACCAGGCTCCGCGGAGCGGATGCTTGCGACCGGGGCTCGATCGGCACGAACACCTACGGTGCATCACCCCAGACGCGAACTCGCCCACAGGCCCACACCAGACCCCACCGCACCACATCGGCTCAGCGACGACGAATACACCCGCGCCCACTCTGCCGCCCGCACCGCCGGCCAGAACCTCGAAACCTCCGGTTCACGACCTCATCACCGCCGCCCTCGACACCGAACAACCCGAACAGCAGGTTCAGTCGGGGGTGAAGAACAGCTCCATCGACATGAAGAACCACGCCACCAACGCCGCCATCGGCCGCGGCGATGCGGCCCGTGACGGCGACGACCTACGGGGTCATCTGTTCCCCGGTGACGAGGAAAATCACCCGGCGCCCGACCACCACGGCATGGTCCCCGAAGCGCTCGTAGAAACGCCCCAACAAGGTGACATCGACCGCGGCCGGGATGGTGCCGGTCCAGGCCGGATCCTCGATCAGGGTGAGCAGCCGGCGATGCAGATCGTCGAGCTCGTCATCGCGGCTGCCGATCTCGGCGGCCAGTTCCGGATCATGCGTGCGCAGAACCCGCTCGGCGAGGCCGGCCAACTCGGCCGCCACCCGCCCCATATCGGAGAGCAACTCCTCCGCCTCACCCGAGGCGACGTGCTCGGGATGACGCCGGCGGACGCTTTCGGCCACATGCTGCACCAGCCCGCCCATCCGGCTCAGATCCGCCACCAGGTGCACACCGGTGACCACCTGACGCAGATCACGCGCCACCGGGCCCTGCAACGCCAACAGCGCCATCGCCAGGTCCTCGCACGGACCGCGCAACTCCTCGATCTGTTCGTTGAGGTCGAACACCCGCTCCGCCAGAGGCAGGTCAGCGAGCACCAGGGCCTCGGTCGCCGCCTGGACCGCATCCCCGGCCAGCCGGCACATCGACGCCAGACGGTCCGTCAGCTCGTCGAGCTGCTCGTGAAACTTCATCCGCATACCCATCATCCTCGTGCACCAGTCGAAGACCCCACCGGGACGTGTCATCTTTCCTGGTCAGAAGGCTCTCCCAGGCCGCGGTTCTTGCCGTCCATCCACGCGATCACATCAAACACACGGAGCGCGGAGATCTCCTCGGGAAGGCCGGCCTCCTCCCGGATCGACAGCAACCGGTGATGCAACGCTGCGTCGTCGGCGCGGAGGGCCTCCCGGACCGGGTTCAGATGTGCCCGCTCGGTGCCCAGGACCTGACTGACCACCGAATCCCAGATCGGGTACAGCCGGGGGCGTTTGCGGGCGATCAGCTTCGTTGCCTTCGTCTGGGCGATGCCCGGCAACGCCCACAGGGCCGTTTCCAGGTCCCAGGCGGGCCACCCCGGGGCGAGCGGTTCCGGTTCGCCGACCAGGTCCCGATCCGGGCCTATCGCCGTCAGAAGGGCATTCAGCGCCTCGGACTGGGTGTCGAGGATCGTCCGCGCCGCTTTCGGGGGGACCTGCACGGACAGGAACGTCACCGCGACCAGGTCGTCCGCGGTGAACCGGTCCGCCTCCCCCGCCCGATTACCGGTGCTGGACCAGGAGTCGAAGTGCGCGCCGACGTAGGCGTCGTCGCCCAGGTACGGGCGGCCGTAATACTTCGTCAGCGCCGCGTTCGCCGCAGCGTCCGAGTCAGTGGCGAGGGTGGTCGGCAGCCGCAATGTCATACCCCGCACCCTCTCACCCTCAGGTGCCGGCAGCCGGGAACCGAGCCGGGGTGGTCGCTACGCGCCGGGCCCGGAATCAGGGGCGGTGTCGGCCGCGGCGCGGCCGCCGGCGGTCTCGGGCAGAAGCGTGCGCGCCTTCTCCGCCAGGTCCGGCAGGCCGAGCGCCTCGAGCCAATCACCGTAGGACCGCGCCAGGGCGGTCCGGGCGAGTTCCTCGTCCACCAGCACCACCGGGCCGGTGGGGTACGCGACCCGGGCCACGAACCGGGTGATCTCGTCGGCGGTCAGGATCTTCCCGAGCGGCGGCGTGGTTGCTGCATCGGTCATGGCGTCTCCCCCATTGTCTGAGCTGACTGGACGTGGTGTGGACAGTATCGCGTTGTGGGCGTGGCCCTTCGGCCGTCACAGGGACGTGTCATCTGCCCAGTTCAGTGATAGGAATGCGCGGTGATCACTGCGCACAAAGGATGGCCTGAAGGCGAGTGCACCACCACTCGCTTCTTCGACCATTATGACGTCATCGAGCGTGACGGTGATGAGTGCCGCCGCGAATACTGCGGCGAGGAGCATCGTCAGTGCCAGGGCATCCCACCAGCGAGCCTGGTGCGGGCGCCTGAAGCAATCAAAGCGTGGTGGCCGGATCCGAACCAGGAATGGCCAACCTCGACTTCAACCTCGGCGTCAACGCGCCGCCGCCGTGCACCACGGGCTTCCTCCCGCCCGGCGAACGGCGCGCACCAACCGATTCCGAACCGACCCCGCAGCAAGTACCCGCATACTGCGCGGTCCCACAGGACGATCCAACCGTGGTCCGCGGTGCCGCAACCTGCCCTGCATGCAAACCCCGGGTAGTCGCGCACCCACCGTCGAGCAGTGCAAGGACCCCGCCGGCTACGCCCCGCTCGGCGAGAACACCCCCTCGAGACGGGAGAAAAGACGATGTCCGTCTTGGGGATGTCGACGGCGCCGTCGAGGAACATCGTGGCGACGACGGAATCGCCGTCGACGCGCAGGTTGTCGACGACACCGACCTGTATGCCGCGATAGGTGACATTCGATTTCGCGCACAGCCTGCCTTTGCGGTTACCGGCGCATACAGGCGTGGTCGGGTCAGGTGCCGAGCGCAGTCAGCATGAGGGGCAGAGTCGCGAGCGCAAGGATCGTCTGCACAGCGGTGATCGAACCCATCAGTTGAGCATTGCCGCCCATCCGTGTAGCGAGGATGTACGCGGACGGCGAGGTGGGTACCGCGCAGATGATGATGATGCTGTCGAGCGCGACGCCGCGGACACCGAGCAGAGCAGCGATGCCGACCGCAGCGAGCGGGAGGGTCCCGAGCTTGAGGATCGACGCGAGTGCTACGTGCGGGAGGTCCGTGCGTCGCAGGCCAGCCATTACGGACGCGCCAGCAACCAAGGTTCCGCAGGCCAGGGCCGGTGCCGCAAGCGTCGAGATCGTCGATGCAGCGTACCCGGGAAGTCTCATAGCGAGCAGATTGAGCAGCAATCCCGCGAGGCATCCCAAGACCAGAGGGTTGGTGCACAATGCCCGTACCAGAGGGACACGGCTCGCTTGACGGTCCTGGTCACCGAAGACCGACAGCGCGGTCACACACACGATGTTGACCGTCGGCACCATCACCGCGGCGGCGAGTGCGAATGTCGCCACCCCGTCCTGGCCGTGCAGCGCGAACACGAGACTCAAGCCGATATAGGTGTTGAGGCGTGTGCTTCCCTGGATCATCGACGTCAGTGCCGGGCCGTCGAGGCGAAGCGGGCGCCGGCACACGATCAGGATACCGGTCATGACTGTGACCGGAACGATTACCGCGGCGGCGATCGGCAGGACCGGCACCGTGCTGAGGTCGACGTCGGCGAGCGAGTGCACGAATAGTGCCGGTGTGAACACGAAGTAGGTCAGGGACTCGAGTCCGCGCCAGAACGCCGCGTCGGTCAACACGTGCCGTCGCAGGGCGAGACCGAGTACGAGAAGCAGGACTATCGGGACGATGGCGGTACTGACTGCTGACACATCTACACCCTCCTGACGGGCGGGACGTACAGACCGTCCGACCAGGTGATGAGATCGTCGAATGTTTGCGCGGCCAGTAGCTTTCTGCTCGCATCTCCTCGATTGACACCGATGTCCTCAGGGGCTGCGATAAGACCGTCCCGCCGCATCTGCTCATCTCGCGACCGATCTCGGGACAACGCAAGCGGCGTCCCTCCAGCTGCCCAGGACACGGCAGCTTTCCGCTCTTCGAGATCTCTGGCCTTGTGCAGGTAGGCGACACCCTGTTCAGTGACAATATGAGTGATGTCGTCACCGTAAATCATTACCGGTGCAGCATCGAACCCTGCCTCGCGACCTACCTGTACGGCGTCTAGTGACTCGACGAAATGTGGAACGCCTTTGCTGCTTTGGGTCTGCACTATCTGGACAACTAACTTGCGGCCGCGGCCGTCGTTTGATTCGGCCATGCTAGCCCATGCTGGTGAGCTGTGCCGTCGACCTCCAGGGTTGTTCCCGAGGTTCGGGGCTCCGCCGAATCCCGTAATCCGGCCGGCGCTGACAGTCGAGGAGTTCCCAAGGGAGTCTATTTGCAGCGTCGAACCGATGAACATGTCAGTGCCGTAGAGTCCTACCGTTTGAGCGGCCATTCGATTCGAACGCAGTGTGCCGTCCGCTCCAACGGGAAAGACCGTGGGCCGGGCATTGACGTAGTCGTTCATTCCGACCTCCCCTCCGAACGGCATCACGGATCTCACCCAACCGGTCTCGATCGCCGGAATGAGTGTGGGGTGGGGATTGACGGCCCAGTCGAGACAGATTTTGCCTCTCAGCCCTAACGACTCACCGTATGTCGGAAGAAGTAATTCGATCGCCGCCGTGTTGTATCCGATGCCATGGTTCAAAGACGTCACCGAATGGCGCTCATACACTCCCCGGATGGCGGTCATCGCCATCAATACCTGCATGTCGGTGATCTTCGCAGGGTCCCGGGTGAACAGCGCCTCGAGGTGATAGGGGCGGTCGGCCTCGACTACGACATCTACCCACGAGCCGGGTATATCGACGCGGGGCAGGTCCGCGGTACTGACAATTTCGTTGACTTGCGCGATCACTACACCTCCGCGAAACGCTGCGGCCTCCACGATTACCGGCGTTTCTTCCGTGTTGGCGCCCGTGTAGAGATTGCCATCAGTGTCGGCCATTTCCGCGGCCACCAACGCCACCTGGGGGGCCAGATCCAGGTACATCCGTGCATACAGCTCGAGGTAAGTATGGATTGCGCTCGTCTGAAGCGTTTTCTCAGTAATCGCTCGTGCAACCTGTTGTGACAACGGTCCACAGTATGCAAAATCCGCGCGGCGTGCGAGCCCCGACTCGAACAGATCAAGATGTTCCTGGCGAGTGAGACACGGCATCACCATGTGAAGATCGTGGACTCGACGGGGACTTACCTGTGCGAGTGAACGAGACAGGTAATCTGCTTGCTTCTGGTTGTTACCTTCGAGAGCGACCCGGTCTCCTGGTTCGAGCACTCGCTGCAGAGCGTCCGCGGTGGAGGCAGGGTCGAGCACTTTCCCTTGCATCATTTGGGTTATTGAGCGAAGGCGTTCGTTCTTGGTCCGTGGCATGGGTCGGCTCCGAGATTGGGTAGATGCGCGAATGACGCCGTTTGGTTCACTTTGCTTGGGGTACGTTGTGGTGGCTCCCGGCAGGCGGCGTCGCCGTTGGGATTTCGGATCCCTTCTCGCGGCAGCCTTCAAGGCGCCTCAGGCGTAATTGCCAACCTTGCAACGTGATTGGGAACGCACCCACAATGCCCTTCCTCGGCTTCTATGATGGGAGTGCCCGAGGAAGGTCGAGAAGGTGGCCCATGCGGTCTCGCTTTGTGCGCAGGTAGGCCAGATTGTCCGGGGTCACGGCCGGGGGCAGCTCGACCCGTTCGGTGACTTGTATTCCGCCGGACCGTACTGCCTCCACCTTGTTCGGGTTATTGGTGATCAGCCGGATCTTGTCGACTCCGAGGTCCTGAAGTATCGCTGCGGCCACACTGAAATCGCGGCTGTCTACGGGAAGACCCAACCGTAGGTTGGCTTCAACGGTGTCGCATCCAGCCTCCTGTAGAGCATATGCAGACAGCTTGCGACCGAGTCCGATGCCACGTCCTTCATGCCCCCGCATGTAGATCAGCACACCGACCTCTTCCGCGACGATGGCCTGGAGCGCTGCGTCGAGCTGGTGGCCACAATCGCATCGGCGGGATCGAATGAGATCGCCGGTCAAACACTCACTGTGGATCCGCGTCAACAGACCGCTGGACCCTAATGCGACCTCCTTAGTATCACCGTGAGTGAGGACCAGGTGCTCGACGCCGTCTGCGGTTGACAGGTAGGAACGTACCTCGAAGTGGCCGTAATCGGTTGGGAGATTAGCTGAGCCACCGAATCTGACGGTCGTCTCTGTGTTCCGGCGATGCTCGATGAGGTCAGCGATCGTGATCATGGGGATGTTGTGTTCGACCGCGAATGCGGCAAGCGTCTGCCCGGACATGGGGACACCGTTGTCGGCAACAAGCTCGGTTATCACCGCAACCTCACGGCAACCGGCCATCCGCACCAGGTCGACGGACGCCTCGGTATGCCCATCGCGTTCGAGGACACCCCCCGGCCGAGCGCGTAACGGGAACACGTGGCCGGGACGCCGCAGATCTTCGGGACGGGTGTCTGGTGAGGCAAGAGAGTGGACTGTTCTAGTACGGTCTCTCGCCGAGATGCCCGTTCCCGCTCCGATAGCATCGACCGTGACCGTGAAAGCGGTGCCGTGGTTGTCAGTATTGACTTGCACCATGAAGTCCAACTTGAGGCGATCTGCGATCTCGTTCGACATCGGTGTGCATACGATTCCGCTGCCATGGCGAAGGAGGAATGTCATGTCGTCGGTATCGAGGTGTTCGGCCGCCATCACGAGGTCTCCCTCATTCTCCCTGTCCTCATCGTCGGCGACCAAGACCATTCGGCCTTCCGCTATTGCCTGCACAGCCACGCTGATTGCGACGCGTGATTTCATCTCATACTCCGATACTGTGTTTGGGGACAATGGACCAATGACGCCCGAGCCGTGCCGTGGGTGGGATCGTTTGAGAAGGAACGCCGAGTGCCGTTGTCGCGTTTGGTTACCGCCTCTACTGTTGATGGGCTAATCCACCGGCCCGGGGAGAACGAGGTGGATCTAGGCATCGACGCGCAGACGAGTCGGGACCGCAAAGCGGTCGATATGGGCGGTCCAACATCGCAACGACATGCGAGTGCCCTTTCCTCTAACGTCATCGTTGCCCTCCTCGGTCCACCGCCACGCTCTGCCGCACGGTTGATGCTGCTGACTGCTGTCTGTCCGGTGTGGAGTGTCTGCGTCGCCGTGTCATCGTGATTCGGACACTCCACATCGGCTCGGTATGTCGGCTCAGGTCGATCAACTGCCGCGAAGGCTCCCCGTTGCGAGGAATGAACTCTTACCCACGAGCACCGTCCAAGTAGTGAGCAAGCCGTCTGCGCAGACCTGGCCTGGTCAGCGAATTCACTAGCGTCGCCATGTCGGCAGCGTCGTCGGCGTCCGACGCGATCGAAGTCCGGTTGAGCACTATGGCTACCGATGGCGAGTCGAGACCATCTGCCGCAGCGACGATTTTGTCGACCTCGGCTCGTTGGTTCTCGCGCGGGACGATGGCGGTGGCAAGTCCTAGTCGCAACGCTTCCGTGGCGTCCACTTCGCGAGACTCGAGAAGTATGTCGCGGGCGGTACGCGGACCGACGATCGTGGCGAGGTGTCGAGTGCCGAGTGCTACCCCAAACCTGAATCCTGGAAATTTCATTGACGTTTCCGGATCCAGCAGTCGGTGACCGCAGGCGGCAACGATATCTGCTCCTGCCCCGACAGCTTTCCCGGACACACAGGCGACCGTCAGAAATGGTGCCCGGCGCAGCTGCTGGAGTAGTTGTTCGATTCGGACGA
This sequence comes from Rhodococcus sp. ACPA1, assembly GCF_002300195.1. Classification (NCBI taxonomy): domain Bacteria; kingdom Bacillati; phylum Actinomycetota; class Actinomycetes; order Mycobacteriales; family Nocardiaceae; genus Rhodococcus; species Rhodococcus sp. ACPA1. Next base: position 143,338 of record NZ_NSDX01000013.1, read on the forward strand.
AGCGAAGCAACAAATCTCCGTCAGTGCTGTCCGGAACGGCCGCCATGTCGAAGCCGGCGCAGAAATGGCGGCCCTCGCCTCGTAGTACGAGAGCCCGGGTTTCCTCGGTGCTTGCGGTGTCGAGCACTTTCAGGAGTTGTTCCACCGTGAGCGCGTCGAGCGCGTTCGCCCGCCGTGGCCTGTCGATCGTTACGGTGACGACGTCGCCGGATCGTTCGACACTTACAACGCCAGTTCTCGCCCGATCGTCGGTCGCGACGCTCATCGTGCCAGCCACTCCTTCATCACCTCGTCGTTGTGTTCTCCCAGCATGGGAGGGGTCCGCAGCTCTGTTTCGTGACCTGTGATGGGCACCGGGAAGGTGATGGTGTCGGTCATGACCCCGTTGGGCAGACTGAGCGGCTTGACCAGTCCCATTGCCGCGACATGCGGATCAGCGAGAATTTCGGAGAAGGTGTTGATCGGTGCGCAAGGCACACCGGCTTCCTCAAAGGCGGCCAACCACACTGTTGCATCTTTCTCCAAGAACCGGTTGGAGAGGACCTGGGCGAGGGTGTCCTGGTGGCGGGCCCGCAACTCCTGAGTTTGGAACCGTTCGTCATTCACAAGTTCGGGCAGGCCAACGACATCGCAGAATCGCTTCCACAAGTCGTGAGTTCCCGCTGCCACCACGAAGCTCTTGTCCGAGGCCTGGAAGGCCCTGTAGGGCGCGTTACGGGGATGGGCCGAGCCGAGGCGGCGCGGGTCATTACCTGTGCCAAAATACTCGCTTGTCTGTAGCGCCGAGATCCCGAGGAGCGTGCCGAGCATGGAGCAGTCAATCCGCCCGCCTTTCCCGGTGCGTGTCGCTCGATGCACGGTGGCTGCGATCGTGTATGCGGCGTAGAGGCCGGCAACGAAGTCGCCAACGGGTACTCCACATTTGGCCGGCTCACCGTGTTCATCGCCGGTGACGCTCATTAACCCGGAGATGGCTTGTACGGTGACGTCGAATGCGCCTCGCCGGGAATAGGGTCCGATCTGGCCGTACCCGGAGATCGAGCAGTAGACAATCTTCGGGTTGGTGTCGGCGAGCACGTCGTAGCCTAGGCCGAGACGATCGAGTGTTCCAGCACGAAAATTCTCGACGACGACATCGGCCGTGCGGGCAAGTTCGAGGACCGAGGCTTTGTCATCGGGCGATTTCAGATCGAATGCGACGCTGCGCTTGTTGCGGTTGATGGATGCGAAGTTGCCGCTGTAGCGGGACGGTCCATCGGGTGCATCCATCAACGGGGGCCACTGGCGCATGCCATCGCCATCACCGGCGCGCTCGATTTTGACGACGTCCGCTCCCAAATCGGCGAGCAGAGATCCGGTGAACGGGCCGGCAGCTATCTGCCCGAATTCGAGCACGCGCAGCCCTGCCAAGGGGGCTTCGGCCGGGTTGGTCTGCATCAGGCACCTGCCTTCCGCAATCCGGCCTCGACCATCAGGGGCATGACCTTCTCACCAAAGATCTTCAGATCAGGCAGATAGTCGTAGAAGTTGACCTGCATGCCATCGCAACCAGCGTCGTTCAGTTTCACGAACCACTCAACGATCTGTTCGGGAGTACCAACCAGGTGGACGTTGCCTCCGACGACCCACTGTGCGCGACTGTGTCCACGCCAGGACGTGTTGTCCCCGCCCGTGAACCCGGCGACGAAATTGTCCGCGGCGATGGTGTCCTCGTTCTCGAGGATGGCGTGATACGCCGCCCACGCTTCCTTCTCGGTCTCGCGGCAAATGACGTGCGGGTTGATTACAGTGCGAACGTCGCGACCGTGTGCCCGGGCAAGGTCCTTGATCTTCTTGTTGTGTGCGGGCAGAGTCTCGACGGCCCGGTTAGGATCCGCACCACCAGGGCTGGTAATGAAGATCAGATCTGAGTATTGCGCTGCGTATTCGAGACCAGCCGGTGACGACGCGGCATTGACCATGACCGGACGCCCGTGGACGGGCTTGGGCAAAATGTGCGCGTCCTGCATGGACCAGTGTTTGCCCTGCATCGTCACGTTGTCATCGCTCGCCCAGAGCGTTTCCATCATGTCGGTGAATTCGGCCGCCATGGAGTAGCGCAGATCGTGCTCGATCGGGTCGAGCCCGAACATCCGGTACTCGCTGGGCTTGTAGCCAGTCACGACGTTCAGGCCCCAACGACCGCCGGAGATGTGGTCGATGCATGCGCCATACTTCGCGAGATGGACCGGATGCCAACCGTAGAGAACATGCACGGTGCTGATCAGCATCAGCTTTGAGGTTTGGGCGGCGAGTGCGGCCGAGCTGATGAGCGGATCGAGTTCGTGCTCACGGAAGTTCGTGTCGCCGCCGTAGCCGCCTTTGCCGAGCCACTGTCCAAGGCCGAAGGCGAGGTCGAAGCCGTACTTCTCCGCTTCAATCGCGCATTTGGCGTTGTACTCGTAGGTCCAGGTGGTGTCACGGGGCGCGGACGACGGGCTCCATGCGCCCTCCTGCAACGGCAGGAAGAGACCCAGGATCAGCTTGTTTTCCATCGCTGCGGTCAGCGGCGAACTCGGCGCCAGCGCGGTTGCCGGGGTGAGTGACGTAGACATAGGTAAACCTCTTCTTCATATGGTCGTTAGGAGGCGGTCTGCCGGTCAGGTGCCGGTACCGGCGTGATCTCGTCGTTAGGGTGGTCGACGCTCGGCATGAAAAACAGTGCCAGGAAAGCGATCAGGCACATTCCCATCAGATACAGAGCGATAGGCAGCGTGGAATTGAAAGTGGCAATAAGGGCCGTGGCGATCAGTGCAGCTGGGCCTCCTGACGTGATCGAGGACAGCTGGTAGCTGAGCGAGGCGCCACTGTAGCGAACTTCGGCAGGGAAGCTTTCAGCGATGAAGGAGCTCTGCGGTCCATACTGCATGTCGTGGACGACAAGCGAGAGTACGATCCCCGCAACCATCAGAGCCGTGACTCCTGAATTGAGCAACCCGAAGTAGGGCAACGCGAAGAGGAACATCACGATGATGCCGATTTGCAGCATCCTCTTGCGACCGATTCGGTCGGACATCGATCCCCAGAACAATGTACTTCCCATCGAGACCGCGGCGGCGAGCATCACCGCGAGCAGCATCGAGGAGTGTGGCTGTCCTAGCGAGGTGACGCCATAGCTAAGAACGAAGGTTGTGAAGATGTAGAACGACGCGTGCTGACCCGCTCGCATCAGCGTCGCCTGCAGGACTCTGCGCCAGTGGTGGCGCAGCAGGTAAGCGACCGGTGCCTGCCGAATCGCGCCGTCTCGTTTCGCCTCCTCGAACGAGGCCGTTTCCTTTACCCTCAACCGCAGGAACAGCGCGAGACCGGTCAGCAGGAAACTGAACAGGAACGGAATACGCCATCCGAACGATTCATATGACTCCTGGGGAATCATGCGGTTGGCGGCTTGGGTGACAATGGTTGCGGTGATCAGTCCGAGCGGACTGCCGAATTGCGGGAGACTTCCCACGAACCCCCGCTTGCCTTTGGCGGAGTTCCATTCGGTGGCCATCAGGACCGAGCCACCCCAATCACCACCGACACCGATGCCCTGGACCACGCGCAGGACCACCAGGATCACAGCGCCCCAGATCCCCACCATGTCGTAGGTTGGGGCCAATCCGACGAAAAACGTACCGAATCCCATGAGCAATGTTGTGACGATCAAGACTCCGCGGCGGCCGATGCTGTCACCGAAGTGCCCGAAGATCATCGCGCCCACGGGCCGGGCAACGAATCCGGCGAAGAACGTCCCGAGCGCTAACAGCGTCCCGGCGTAGGGGCTGCTAGAGGGAAAGAAAAGGTGGTTGAAGACCAAGGCTGCGGACAGCCCGTAGACGTAGAAGTCGTACCACTCGATGGCACTGCCCGTGGTGGACGCGATCAGTGCGCGGCGAGCCATCTTTGAATCAGATTGGCTCTTGTTCTCATCGGTACTCGGCATCCGAGTTCTCCTGTTTGTGGACATTGATGGTGGGTGGTCAAGCCGCAAGCCGGCGGTGGCGACCGCGGAAGAACACCAGCGGCTCTCCCGGCGCGTGCTTGGCATCGAGGACGCGACCGATGAAAAGGGTGTGGTCACCCGCGACCTGGACGGTTTCGACGGCGCACTCAAGCCAGCCCAGAGCACCGTTCAGGATCGGCGTGTCAGCCTTGCCCCGACGGTAGGAGATCTGATCGAACTTGTCCTCAGAGCGGCTGGCGAAGAGCGAGGACATGTCACTCCCCTCGGCGCTGTCCGGCAAGATATTGATCGCAAATGAGCCGGCTTGTTCGATGGCCGTTCGGGTGCGAGAAGTGTGTGCCAGGGAAATCAGCATGAGTGCCGGATCGAGGCTGACGCTCAGAACCGCATTGGCAGCGCACCCGTGCGCTTTCCCGTCGGTGGAACAGGTGATGATGGTGATGCCTGTAGCGAACGTGCCCGCGACTGCACGCAGCACGCTCTGCTCGATCGTGTCAGCCAATACCGTCGTCTTGCTGGCATCCTGGTGGAGCGACATTTGACTCCTCCTGTTCGGTTCGGATTAAGTTTGTGCCGGTCCGCACTAGGCGGAGAGGCCTTCAGGCGTGATCGTGATTACATAAGTTTCCCGCCGCGCCACCTCGGCGTCATCGGAGACATCACACCCTCGGGAGGGCGGTACTTGTGACAAAGTCACAACCCGATGCAGAAGACTTCGACCGCGTTGGTCGGTACGTCACGGAAACGATCTGTGCGGCGAATCCCGACTACGCCAACCTTCCCCCAGCAGTGATTGCTGATGTCGTGGAAACGAACGTCCAAAATGCGCGCATATACCTCCACGCCGTAGTCCACCAAAGCCGGCCGTCGAGCGAAGAGCTCGCCGCGTTGGCCGACGCCGCCCGTAGGAGGGTTCACCAAGGTGTGCCACTCGAGGGAATGCTTCGCGCCTACCGAATTGGCGCCCGCGCTATGTGGGAACAATTCAGCGCGAGCAGGTCGGATCTAGACCCTCATGCGCTCACCGACTACACACTTCGCTACATCGATTGGGTCAGCAGCGAGGCCGAGCACGCCTATCTGACCGAACGCGACAATCTGCTCGACTCGAGGGTTGAAGCAACGCGCCTGCTGCTCTCGCGCATTGTGGCGGACGACTTCGATACCACCGACGAGCGCCAAGCCGCAGTCCGTTCTGTCGGGTTAGATCCCGAACAGCCGCATGTCGCAGTAGTAATTGGGCCGACTCGCCGAGCTAGCAGCACCCTGGACGAAATTCTTCTTGAGCTTCTCCAGGCGTTCCGCCGCCTCATCCCGGGCGCTACCTCGGCACTACTGCGCCGCGGCGTGATCATTCTTGTTCCAACCGCAGCAACCAGCGGAATCGAAGCACTGGTAAATCAGGCACTCCGTCAATCGAAGGCTGGTTCAGACGACGTCAGCGCCGGGCTGAGTCGGCCCGCGCCCACAGCCGAAGGCCTAGCCGGGGCCGTCCGCGAAGCGGAGCGTGCCCGCGCTCTCGGCGAGATCCTCTTTCCCAAGGGCCAAGTGCATACGTACGAGGCGACGGGCTTCTTCGACCTATTCCGGCAAGGCCCACCAGTCGACACCTTCGTCGCGACCGTCCTCGGCGACCTCACCGGGACCGAGCGGACCAGCAAGATCGATCTGGTCCACACACTGTATGTGTACTTCACTCTCGGAATGAACAGGAGAGCAGCCGCAACCCAGCTCGGCATCCACCCGAACACTCTTGATTACCGGCTACGCCAAGCCGCCAAAACCTCAGGGATGGATCTGACTTCGCCGGAACGCTCTTTCCGCTTTCAACTCGCCGTTCGCCTGTTGCCGCTGTGCACGCAAACAGAGGAACTCGAGGTCAAAAGCGAGGTAACACAGTTTCTCTTTGAATAGGTAACTGCCGTAAGACTTCTCCCGCTCGCTCGGTCTGTGTCAATGCCCCACCGTGGTCGAGAGGCGCCAGGCGTCAGAGAAGCCCGGTCGGCCGTTGGAGTTCCGTTAGAGGCAATACCGTTCAGTTAGTGAACAAGGATGGTGCATTTCGGCGGCTGGGTGGGTTGTGGATGGTGTTGGTGGTGCGCGCGTTTGGCTGCCCATTTGAGGACCTTGCGTTTGACGACCCGGGGGTTGGCGCGGTGGCGGCGTACCGGGTTGATACGGCGCAGTAGTTTGGCGATGCCCTGATTCCACAACCGGGTGGCTGCGTTGCGGCTATGAGGGGGAAAAAGAGCTGTGGGACAGCGATCGTCGGGTGATCCGCAAGGCGGCGACGAAGGACATCCGGTCCGGGTCGTGACTGCCGGCGGTCGCGGCATCGAGCATCAGGGTGCGGATGGCGTAATGGCAGCACAAGTGCCCCCAGATTTCCTGCCGAACCAACGGCGGGGATTTCGACCGCAGCACGGCGCGGGGGCCGCGCTGGTGGGTCTTGAGTTCGTCGAAGGTGTTCTCGATTTCCCAGCGCTGGGCGTACGCGAGGGCCAACTCTTCTGCAGGTGCATCGGAGGGGTCGAGGATCGTGGTCAGCAGCCGGTACTGCTCGGGGTTCTCCCGCCCGTCGTCGAGGGTGTAGTCGATCACCCGCACCGTGAGCGGTGTTCGCTGCTTCCGATTCTTTCCGGAGGTGGGGATGATCTGTGCCAGCCAGGATCCGTCGTCGAGGGTCTTGAGGTGTCGAGGTGAGAGGGTCGATGTGACCCTCCACAGCAGGTCGGCGCCGGTGGCGGCGGCTCGGGTCCACATGTCGAATCCGTAGAGGCCGCGGTCGGCGAGCAGCAGCATCCCGGGTTCGAGGGTGTCCATCAGATCGTGCGCCAGCTCCCGCTCGGAGGTGCGGCACGGTCCGATCGCGGCGTCGAATACCGCGTGGGTGCCGCATTCGGCGACCGCCACCAACCGTGCCTGCGGGAACGCGGACTTCTCGCCGCGGCTCGATGCCGGCCGCCCGAAATGCTCGGCGTTGGCCGGTGTGTCGGGCAGGTCGAGACAGGTCCCGTCGAGGGCCACCAACCGGCGCCCCGCGAGCCAGGATCCGGGTGTATCCGTGTCGGCGAGAGGTCGGGCGACACGGCGGAACAGTTCCCGCACCGGTTCGTATCCCAGACGTGAACGGGCCTGGAAGATGGCCGATTTCGTCGGCGGCGACCAGGACTGCGACCATCCCGACGACCACGACAAACCGTCGGTGAGCTGCTCGAAGACCTCCTCGTAGGAGGCTTCCGAATTCAATGCCATGCCGATCGAGAAATACGCAGTCACGCGAGCGGTCAACGTGCGACTTCGCTGCTCCCTGCGACCGCATGCCGCGATCACCTCATCGACCAACGACGCGGGAAACACCCTGGTCAGCAACCCCACCGACACCACATCCGACAACCGCCGATCCGAGACCGGCTTCACCCATCCACTCCGAGGCACACCTCATCGTAACGCAACCCGCACTAACTGAACGGTATTGCCGTTAGAGGGGTGCCACCTATTTCACGCTGCGACGCCCGTTCACAATCTGGGAACCACAACTAGACAGCGCCGCAGACCATGGCGTAACCGTCTTGGCGAATCGCTTAGCCAGATAGCAGTGAGGCGCGTGCTAGCGGACATGCCAACCTCCCTGTAGGCGGACACGTTCGTCCCTGCTGACGGACAGCTGATCTCCCTGTCGATGAACATGGGGGGCCGGCGGTGTGTCGGTCCTGAAACAGACGCCCCTCCGGGGTTTTGCTCGAGGTCTTCGCCCACCTGCGAGCGAACTCCACCGGAGGGACGCATGAAGAAGTCTGACAGGAACATCATGGAAATTCTCGAGGCATACGATGCCACCGGCAGCGCGCACTCCGCGGCGCAGTTGGCCGGGGTGGACCCGAAAACGGTCCGCCGCTACGTCGCCGCCCGTGACGCCGGTATGTCGGTGACCGGCCCCTCGCGGCGACCGCGGATCATCGACGAATACCTACCCAAGATCGAGGAATGGGTCGAGCGCAGCAAAGGCAAGGTCCGCGCCGACATCGTCCACGAACGACTCCTCGAGCTCGGGTTCGACGGGACCGGACGCACCACCCTACGCGCTGTCGCCCAGGTCAAGGCGGCGTGGCAGGCCGGGCACCGGCGCACCTACCGACCTGGGGGTACCTCCCACGTAGTGGGGCAGGATCACCGAACCCGGATTGTGGATGCAATTCGACCGGGGCAACGGCCCGAAAGTGCCCGGACCGGGCGGGATCGTGCGCTCGACCCTGCTGTTTTGCGCTTGGCTGGCGTGGTCACGGTTCCGTGTGGTGATCCCCGTGTGGGATCAGACGTTGCCGACGCTGATCGCGTGCCTCGATGCCACGGTGCGTCGCTTCGGTGGGGTGCCGACCTACGCGCTGACCGACAATCCCCGCACCGTGAGCATCGACCACGTCGCCGGGATACCGGTACGCCATCCGCAGCGCGTCGAAACCGCCCGCCACTACGGCATGGCCGTGCACACCTGCGTGCCGTTCGACCCCGAAACCAAGGGCGGCAGCGAGGCGACGGTGCGTATCGCCAAGGCCGATCTGGTGCCCACGGATGCGAATCTGCTGCCGGAGTACACCTCGTTCGCCGATCTGGAGGCGGCCTGTGAGCGGTTCTGCCGCACCGTCAACGGCCGTCGACACCGCGAGAGCGCCCGCATCCCCGCCGAAGCGCTGGCCGACGAACGCGCCCGGATGCACACCCCGCCGACCTCCCCACACACCCTGGCGTTGGGAACGACCCGCAGCGTCGGCACCGATCAGACGATCCGGTTCGGGACGTACTGGCCGAGGAGTTGCGCGAGCAGGCGCGGAATCATCTCCCGAACAAGCACATCCACGTCGTCGTCTTGGACATTGGCCGGCCGGCCTGAGCGCGCCAGCCGCGACCATGCTTCGCCACGACGTCAGCGATGCGCGCCCACTACATCAACCGCCGTCCCGAAGCGGACACAATAGAGCGTGTCTGCGTGCGAGTCAGGGCCATTCGTTCATGACGGTGATGCAGAATTACCAGGCAGCGAAGGGCGAACTTCTCTTTGCAGGTCGCGACACCGCAATGATTGAGCCCGTGATGCCCGCTCGACGGTGCTGCGCCGTCGACTAATGAACCGAATCGAAGACTGGCGTCAACCGTGGCGGCAGCCGCGATTGCGGCGATGGCCGGTGCTCAAGCTGACACCGACAGGTCAGACGGTCACGGGACCAGTGGTCGCTCGACCAGGGTAATCGCGCTGTTCGACGAAGTCGTACTCGCGCCAGGCAGCGTCGAGGATTGGGTTGTGGCCCAGGTCGCGCAGCTCGCCGAGGGCCTGGTGGAGGGCCCATGTGCGGCGTTCCGGGTCGTTGAGGATCCCCAGGAGTGTGTCCACAGCTTCTGCTGCGGGCATGCAGACCCAATACTCGAGGTCGCGAAGGGAGACGGCGAGCGATGGGATTGTCGAGGCCGATCCGTACTCGTCGAGCGTCGAGTTTCCCAGGTAGAAGGGCTCGCTCGTGACCGCAATGCCGACGATCGGCCGGTCGACGGGGAACTGGTCGAAGGGATGTGTACGGGCGTTGATGAGAGCTGCGGTGCGGTCAAGTTGGTGCCGGGCGTGTGTGAGGTACCGCTTGGTGAGCGATGGTAGGGATGCATCGCCGGCTCGCGCCCCGAGCGTGAGCCGGGCGGATTTGCACTCGACGAGGATCACCGCTTTCGGTGTCACCCAGATCCAGTCGACACTCTTCTCACCCGCCTGCCGCCACCCCTGTGCCCACTCCCTCAATCCAGCCACCCGCGAATGTGATTCGCCCTCCCGCGCCCACCCCGCCTCCGGCACCGCAGCCGCGGGTCCAGCTCAGCAAGATCACCCTCACCAAGGCAGCCCCCACCGTGTCCCTCGCCAAGGGCGGCGACACCGGAACGATGCGGATCAACCTCAACTGGACCCGCGGCCGGCGCGGATTCCTCGGCAACGGCGCGATCGACCTCGATCTCGCCTGCCTCTACCAGCTCAACAACGGGTCCAAAGGCGTCGTCCAGGCGCTCGGCAAGGCGTTCGGCGACCTGAACTACCCGCCCTACATCGCCCTCGACGGCGACGACCGCTCCGGCACCAACGCCGGCGGCGAGAACCTGCACATCAACCTCGCCCACCTCGCCGACTTCAAACGCATCCTCATCTTCGCCTACATCTACGACGGCACCCCGAACTGGTCCGCCGCCGACGGCGTGGTCACCTTGTACCCACCCCACGGCCCGAAGTAGAAGTACGCCTCGACTCCGCCGACAACCGCGCCCGCTCCTGCGCCATCGCCCTACTGAAAAACGAAAAGAACGAACTCACCGTCACACGAGAAGTGCGATACATCAACGGAACCCAATCCGAAATCTCCAAAGCCTACCGCTGGGGCATGAAATGGACCGCCGGCCGGAAATGACCATGGGCCGATCGAGTGATCACCGTCTGAAACAACATCCCAAGTCGTCGGTTAGCATCCGACATCGGGCGGGATCCGCGTCAGATCGACTCTCGCCGCACGAGGCTCTCCCGTACTCTCGACGGGAACGTTGGACTATCTGGATTGGTCCTACGGCTACGTAAATTGCCTTCCGGCACACGGGTTGATCCCAGAAACGTTGTCAGGAGCCGAAACTGCGCCCGATCACCTCCCAGAAGGTTGGTTCGACAGGGGCGGGACCAACGCACGTCATCGAACCTTGGCTCTGATCTCTCGTACGCCTCGGTTTCACTGAGCGCGCAGAACGAAAGGACGTTGTACACCCCCGGCGCTAGCCCTTCGTGGGTCACCTCGAAGGTTTCTCCACCGGCAGGCCACGCTGCGTCGTGGTCTTCACCGAAGATATGAACCGAACCGTCAACCCCGATACCCGCATAGCAGTACCCGCGGTCGTTGGGGTAGTGGATGATCGCTTTGAGCGAGTCATTCCCCGCAACGAAGGTGACCTCCGGGGGCTGCCAGTCGTACGGCTCTGCCGAAGCAACGCCGGGAGTTGCAACCGCGCACGCCGCGGTAAACAGCACGATCAGGGGCTTACCTCGCAGCTTCATACCTGAGATCTCTACCAGAGGGCCCGCTGTTCATTCACGTGGAGGACAGACCAAGCGAGACCCGACGACGGCCCCACGGCGACGTCCGGAGCGTTCCGCGTCTGATTGTCATTCATCTGAATGACATTTGGCGCGTGAAATTCTCATCATCAACGACACGGCCGCCCCGGATCGCCAGGGATGCGCGGCGGTGATCGAAGTTTGAACTACAGTCTGGCTGTCCAGACCTTGAAATGAGAGGAACTGGCCGTGGTGGAATTCGACGAAACGGAGCTCGGTGTCGAGGTGGCGGAGCGCACCAACGTATGCGCGATCGTCGGACTGTTCTGCGCCCTGACAGGGCTATTCATTCCGGCGCTTGCCTTCGGTGCGATCGGTTACGTCGAGACCGGCGGGCGCGAACACGAAACCGGTTCCGGCCTCGCCGTTGCCGCCCTGATCCTGGGTGCAATCGAACTACTTGTCGCCGTGCTGACAGCCGTCGTAGTTCTCGTGTCCTTTCGCTAAATTGAACTCCCCGCGCCGTTCGGCATGAAGCAGAGGACCTGACGGTGTGTCCGAACGTCACCTGCCACTGCGCGGTCCGATGGGGCGACCACCGGCTGAGCACCTATCTTCCATTCTCGCCACATCCGGCATCTTCCCGTGGCGTCGCAACCCCCGACCGTTCCCGGAAACTCCTCGCACGAGGAACTCCAGACAAGATCTCAGATAGGCCACACCGACATGCGACACCGCCACACCCTGTCCCTCGCCACATGGGTCAGCGCGGCCACGTTGATCCTCGCCGCCTGCAGCGACGACTCAGCCACCACAGCACGCAACGCCTTGTCGACATCAGCAACCAGTTCTACGACCGAACCCGACTCCACCGTCAAGCGGATCACCGCCCCACCCACGACCAGCGCGATCGCCGAGACCACCAGTGAGGATCTGCACGGGGCTGCGCTCTACCTTCAGACGTGCCACGACGCGCTGGATTATTTTGACGCGTTCCGCGAACTCTCCGACATGGGACGAGATCCCGAAGACCGACCGCACCGAAATCGAACGCGCCATCTACGCCGCCGCAAACGACGACTGCTGACTCCAGCGAGCACGGACAGTTCCCCAACCGGGGCCTGCTGCGGTGTGGTCGCTCACGATTCCGATTCTGTCCTGCAAGGACCACCGGGGCGATCCTGGCACCGACCCGCATACCCGGCGAAGGATCCCCCTTGACGACGACGGTCGCTGCCGCTCGATGATGCGGTTTGCATCCGTCTCGCCCCGCTCCTCCCGTCTACCGAACGCCGTCGCATCATTTACGCAGCAGCTTGCTGCGTAAATGCCCGCTCCCGTGTTTTCACCTGTCGGAGCGGCGCCGATCAGCCCGGTGCTCCTGAAGATGATGCGAGAGCGGACGGGGCGGCGCCCGCCCGGCTTCGCCATCTGTCGGCCGGATGGGAGAAGATGGCGACGATGAGTCGAGCAGAAGGAATCGAGCCCGCCGGGTACGGCGCCTTGCTCGAGGACATCAAGTCCCAGGTCCGCACCGCCCGCGTCCACGCCGCCCGCAAGGTCAACACCGAACTGATCCTCCTGTATTGGAAGATCGGGAAGCTGATTCGCGCTCGGCAGAGCGAGGAAGGGTGGGGTACCAGGGTCATTGCCCGGCTCGCCGACGACCTGCGCACCGAGTTCCCCGGCATGCGCGGACTGTCCCAGCGCAACCTCATCTACATGCGGACCCTTGCCACCGAATACCCCGACCCCATTGCGCAGCACCCTGCTGCGCAATTGCCGTGGGGACACATCCTCGTCCTCCTCGACCGTCTCCCCGACCCCCATGTCCGCGACTGGTACGCCAGCCAGGCCGCCCATCACGGCTGGTCCCGCGCCACACTCGTCCATCACATCACCTCGGATCGGCACCTGCGTGTCGGTGCCGCACCGAACAATTTCCCCACCACGCTGCCGGCGCACGAATCCGACCTCGCCCACGAGATCCTCCAGGATCCGTACAACCTCGACTTCCTCGGCCTCGACGCCGGTTACAGCGAACGCGACCTCGAAGATGCCCTCATCGGCCGACTCACCCATTTCCTCACCGAGCTCGGTGGTGGCTTTTCCTTCGTCGGACGCCAGTACAAGCTCACCGTCGGCAACTCCGACTTCTACCTCGATCTGCTGTTCTTCCACCTGGGCCTGCGCCGCTTCGTCGTCTTCGAGCTCAAGATCGGCCACGCCGAGCCCGAACACATCGGCAAGCTCAACTTCTACGTCAACGCCGTCGATGACCTGCTCCGCAAGCCCGAGCACGGCGACGGCACCACCATCGGAATTCTCCTCGCCGCCGACCGCGACGACATCGTCGTCGAATACGCACTCCGCGGCCTGGACTCCCCGCTCGCCGTCAGCACCTACACCACACACCGGTCCCTGCCCGCCGACGTCCGGCCCGCCCTTCCGACAGCGGCCGACCTCGCCGACGCCATCCGGGACGTTCGACACCCCCACGACTCCCAGACCCCTCTCCCCGGGCCGGCAACCGACAGCTGAGCTCGCCCACGCGATAACCACTGCCCACGCGATATCGACCTGCACCACATTCCGAGGCACCCTTGAGGATTCACCCGTCCGGGGTCGGCGTCAACGACGCGGGGTCAGGAAACGGGCGACAACGAATGGGCGACGCACCCGGGCGATATTCTAGCCGTGCGGTCGGGCGTATCGGTTGAGGCGGTCGGTGATACTGGCCCGCACCGCCTGCGGGGACCGCGACACCGGGCTCACCGGTCTGCCGCCTTCGCCGACCGGACCGACCCGGCCGTCCGGTCGGATCCGGTCGTGCTGGTGCCGTCCGCCGACTGGGAGGCGGGTGCGGTCTCCCCGGTGCCGGTGCCGGTGCTGGTGCTGGTGTCGCTGGCGGTGGACTGCCCGAGGGCGGCGGCGAGCGACCGCATCAGCGCGTCCCGCGCCTGCGGCGACTCGGTCACCGCCTTCATCAGGGCGGCGACATCCAGCTGCCCAGCATCCGCCACGGACGCAGTAGCGGCGGTGGCACCAGCGGCTGTGGTCGTGTTCTTGCGAGCGAAGTCCGCGACCGCCAGCATGGTGGCCGGCACTCCCGCCTGAGCGATCAGCACCTCGAGGAAACCCTGCCCGTCCAGAGCCCGGTGACCATAGTCGAAGGCATGCGGGGACAGCACCGCCACCACCTCCTCCACCGTGGCCAGGCCCCGGGTGAGGGCGTCGCGGACCACCGACGCCAGATGCCCCGCATCGGTGCCGGCGGCGGCCAGATCAGCGATGGTGCGGACCGGGGTGGTCACCGGCAGCCCGTCGACGAGCTGCCAATCCTCCCGCGACAGCACACCCCGGTGCACGATCACCTCTGGCAGCGACAGCCGGATCCGCCGGGTCGCGGTCAGCTCCACCACATCGGCGTCCAGATCCCCCAGCCCCAGCAGGCCGGCGGCGGTGCGATGCGAAAGCACCCCGGTCGGGACCGGCTGATCCAGCCGCTCCCACACCACCGCATCCGGGTCCAGCGCCAGCCACGCCACCCGCTCCTCCAGGTGCACATCCTCCGGCATCCGTGCCAGCCGGTACAGCCCATGATGCAGCCGCTCGAGCACCCCCGAATCGACCATCCGCTTGAGCTGCTGCACCGACACCGACGTCACCGCCCGCGCCTGCCGGCTGGTCACCACACCCCCCTGCTCAGCGGCCAGCGTCACCACCTGCGCAGCACGACTATCCGATCTCATGCCACAAAACTACACATATTCCCTTATATTTTCGGCAGCGTATGTAACTATTGTGCCCGGCTCGGTCGAGGTCGGTGACGGTGCCGACGCACGCCGGACTGCGCGTCAGAGCGGGCGCAGCATCGAGTGCGCGGGCACTTATCCGGTGGGAGGCAGGTCGGCATTTCGCACCCGACCCGTCAGGACTGGGATGAGCTGAGGTGCCTACCTGTGCCGCGGGTCCCGGTTATCAAGCCGCCGCCCGTCCCGACGCCGACAGCGCGGATTTCCCTGCTAGCAACCGGGAAACTCAGCGGCCGAGACAGCCGCAAGCCCACGACTCAGCGTCCGGGTTTCGGTGCAGTGTGGCCGCCATGACGGGAGTGGGCCCTCTACTCGGCCTTGGTTCGCTCGTCCTGATCGATCAGGAGCACGACACCTCGGCGAGAAGAACTCTCCGTCACCGCACGCATCGCAGCGTCGATCTCGTCGAGGCGGAACTCGTGGGGTTCCGGCACGGGCAGAGCACCGGCATCCACCAGTGCCAACAGCCGGACCAGTGCTGCCTGAACCCTGTCGGGACACCGGGACCAGTAGTCGGTCGATTGGAGGCCCGACACCGAGATGTTCTTTACGAGCAGGTGCCCGGGCTTGATGGGCGACGGGGTGCCTGCGGCGAAGCCGACGATCACAAGCCGGCCCTCCCATGCCGTGGCCCGAACCAGCTGACCGAGGAGTGGACCACCGACGACGTCGACCACCACGTCTGCGCCGCGCCCGTCCGTTCTGCTCTTGATCGCCTGGGCTATGCGGTCGGGGTCCGCGTCGACCACCTCGTCGATGTGCTCGCGCAGTTCCGAGCGCACCCCCTCGAGGTCGCGGGAGGCCACCAGGACGGTCGCGCCCTCTGCCTTGGCGAGCTGCGCCGCAGCACGCCCTACGCCGCCGAGCGCACCGGTGACCAGGACTGTCTCACCTGCGCGTAAGCCTGCTCGAAAATGCAACGCTGCGTACGCGGTGAAGTAAGCGATTCCGAACGTCGCGGCTGCGGAGTAGGTCATCGAAGCCGGGATCCTGGCGACCTGCGCCCCCGGTACCACCGCGGCACCGGCAATCGCTCCGTGGGTCATCAGTGCGAGGACCCTGTCTCCGAGGGCGAGGTGGGTGACCTGGTCGCCTACCTCGATCACCAGTCCGGCCGCTTCCATTCCCGGGACGAAGGGAAGTTCGGGCCGAACCTGGTATTCGCCCTTCATCATCAGCAGGTCAGCGACATGGAGGGCCGCAGCTCGGGGGGCCATCACTACATCGTGGGGGCCACATGTCGGAGGGGGAATCGCCTCCACTGTGATTATCGGGGTTTCGTGGTAGCGGTGGACCTGCAGGGCCGTAATGTCCGATCGTCTCGACGTGGTCATGCGTACTCCGTCCTTCGGTGACGATGCGTGGGCAGCTCGGTCCGGCTGCCCCGCATGAGCTGGGTGATGGTGTCTACCGGACGGCTGGATTGCAGGATCGTGGACACTGTCGTGTGGCCGAATATGCCTCTGTGGTCGTACATTTCGGCCGTACCTACCGAAATAGCGCCCGCTCCGACTCGACCGGTCGCCGATACGCCCAGGGCCTGTCCGTCGGGGAACCTGGCCAGGGTGAGCGTGACGTCGGCGTTGATGTAGCGGACGCCGTCGGTACCCCAGTGAGTGACGAGATTGGTCAGGTCCGCGACGGTGGCGGCGGCTTGGAACGGCGATACGGTCTCGTTCTCCACGACCGGGATGGACTGGCACCAGAGCTGTTTTCGCGCGGAGTTTCGATGAGCGGCCGCGTCGGAGTTCCATCCCTCGTCCTCACTGAAGAACAGGCGTCCCTCGTCGGTGGCCGGCCGCAGGTCGGCCGGAGGCATGCTTGGGGACCGGCCCGGCGACCAGGGCGGATCGGCGACCTCCCGCTGTGCCGCCGGCAGGAACAGCGTGCGAGCGCGCGCCATGGTGTGGCCGTTCTGGAGGAATTCGCTGTCCACGAGCAACAGACGACGGCCCTCGCGGACGACGGTCGACCTCGTCGACACGGGCGCCATCGTCGCCGCCCTCTGAAGATCGGCAGTGAACCTGACCGGACGGAGGTCCGGTCGCGCCCCGCCGGCGTCTTCCGCCGATCGAGCCAGGGCGCCGGTGACGGCACTGCCCCGCATGTGCTCGCTACCCCACCCGCTCAGTGCCACCGGCAAGGGCGTCAGTTCCTCGAATCCCGTACCGGGGCATCGTCGGAAGTAACCCGATACGCCCACGGTCGCCGGCACGTCGTCACGTCTCACTCGTGTCCCCCTGCGATTTGAGCACACGCTTGAGGAGCTTGCCGGAAGCGTTCTTCGGCAGTTCGTCGAGGGCGAGATACGCGCGCGGTCTCTTGTAGCCGGCCAGCTTCTCCCGGCACAGGACATCGAGTTCGTCTTTCGGGATCGGAATCTTGTCCCTGGTCACTACATACGCGGTGACGATCTCGCCCCACTTGGGGTCGGGGCGACCGATGACGGCGGCTTCGACGACGTCCGGATACTTGACGAGGACATCCTCGATCTCGGTGGGAAAGATGTTCACTCCGCCCGAGATGATCATGTCCTTGGCCCGGTCGACCACGTAGAGATAGCCCTCCTCGTCGAATCGACCGAGGTCCCCGCTCGAGATCCAGTCCCCGCGGAACTGGTCCTCGGTGGCTTCGGGGTTCTTGTAGTACCGGACTCCCAGGCCGGGTCCCCGCTTGTAGATCTGCCCGACGGTTCCCACTGGGACGTCCTCACCGCTGGGATCGAGGATCCGCAATTCGCATCCGAAATAGGGCAGGCCCGCCGAGCGCTCCTTGCGGAGCTGGTCTTCCGGCTTGAGGATGCTGAAGAAACCCGCCTCCGTCGAGCCGTAGAGCTCGTAGAGTCCCGCGGCGGGGACGTACTCCAGCAGTCGCTCCTTGGTCGCGGTGAGCAGCGGAGATCCGGCCGACATCAGCCGGCGTACCGACCCGATGTCGAACGACGCCTTATCGGGCACCTCGAGGAGCATCTCGAACATCGTCGGGACCATGGGGATGAACGACACCCGTTCACGTTCGATGGTCTGCAGGAGCTCGCGTGCGTCGAATTCCCGGAGCATCACCACGGTTCCGCCGACCATCAGCTGCTGGAGCCCCCAGGTGAAGCCGAGACCGTGATAGAAGGGACCTGCGAGGACGGTGACGTCGTTCGCGCGGTTGCCCACCTCGACGGTGATGTCGTACCACCCCTGCCGGGCGATCCGCTGCGGGATCTCACAGACCTTGGGAGCACCGCTGGTGCCGCCGGTGAATGCCAGGTGATAGACGTCCCATTCGTCCATGTCCAGGTACTCGACATCCGTCGACGAATCGGTGAGCACCGTCTCGTAGTCGAGGTAACCGGCTGACCCGTCCTCACCGGCCACGACGAGCACGTGATCGGCGGGAATGTGCGGCAGAGTCTCGTGGGCTGCGGCGAACGTGCCGGTGAGATGTCCGTCCACGATGACCACCTCGGCGTCGCTGTGGTGGACCGCGTACTCGATCTCCCCCGGCGTGAACCGATAGCTGATCGGTACGACCGCTGCGCCCAGTCCGGCAACCGCATAGACGATCTCCACGTACTGCACACGATTGGTGAGGATCACGGCAACCTTGGTTCCCTTGTGTACGCCCAATCTCGCCAACCCGTTGGCCAGTCTTGCCGTACGCTCGCTCACGTCCAACCAGGTGAGGCGGGTGTCGCCTTCGACGATCGCAGTCTTGTGGCGGAGCAGGTGCGACTGGGCGTGCAGGTGTGGGATCTGCCCGATGGTGAGTTGCTCCCCGTAGGTGACCATCGTGGTCCTTTCATCTGTGACCGGGTGCGGTCCCGGGCGGCTCAGAGCGCGCGGAATCGACGCTGACCGTCGGTCAGTACTATGCGCCCGAAGTTCAGGCCGGGGAAGTGTGCTCCGGCGACCAGGTCGCCGCTGGCGGCGAGCTCGTCGGCGAGCCGGTTACGGGTCTGCGAGGCGAGCTCGGGGTCCTCGTCGAAGATGGCCCGCCAGTCCGGTTCCTCGAGCTCGACGGTCGAATGCACGACGTCGCCCAGCAGATACCCCCGCCGGCTCTCACTCGAGACGACGAAGACGGTCGAACCGGGGGTGTGTCCGGGGCTGTGCAGGGCGTCCACGCCCGGGGCCAAGGTGATGTCCCGGTCGAACAGCTCGAGCTGGTCGGTGATGGGCGAGAGTTTGCGTACGGCGCCGGGGCTGGCATCTGGAGAGGTGACGAAGTGCTCCCAGTCGAGGCGATGCGTTCGGTAGGTGGCGCCGGGAAAGACGACCTTCCCCTTCTGGGTCGTCCAACCTACGTGATCGAAGTGGAGGTGGGTGAGCAGGACGTCCGTCACCTCTTCGGGCGCCACGCCGTGGGCGCGCAGGGAGTCGAGGAACTTACCGCCGGTGTACCGGCCGCCGTGCTCGAGCAATTTGTCATCGATGGTGCCTACTCCGGTGTCGACGACGACGACGCGATCGCCGGTTCGGATGAGGAATCCGCCGATGTCGAAGTCGAGGACTCCGTGCTCGTCGAGGGCCTCTGCCTTGGTCGACCAGGGTTCGTCGATGCCCGGCCTGGTGAGGATGTGGTTGGGGTCCTCTCGGCCGATCCCGTCGAGTACGGGCAGTACGTCAATGTCTCCGAAACGCATTTCTAATACCTTTCTTGCACAGTAGATCCGGCAACGCTCCGCGGAACGGACCGGTGTCAGGAAGCCGAGCCCGCGATGGATGCGTAGGTGTCGCGCAGTTCACGCTTGAGGATCTTTCCGGCGGGGCTCACGGGCAGTTCGTCGACGAACACGTAATGACGGGGGCACTTGTACTTGGCCAGCCGCGCGGCGACCATGTCCCGGATGGAGGACTCGAGTTCGTCCGCCGGGCCGGAGTCGCCGGCGGGGACGATGACCGCGCAGCCGACCTCCAGGTACTTGCTGTCGGGGACACCCACCACGGCGACCGCGCCCACGCCCGGATGCCGGGCGACCACTGCCTCGATCTCCGCAGGATAAATGTTCTCACCGCCGCTGCGGATCATGTCCTTGCTGCGTCCGCTGACCAGCAGGAAGCCGTCCTCGGTGATCTGCCCGAGGTCACCGGTACGGCACCAGCCGTCCACGAATGTCTCGTTCGTGGCGTCCGGGCGATTCCAGTACACCCCGGAAATGGCAGGCGATCTGACCCAGATCTCCCCCATGTGGCCGGGAGCGACGTCCGTACCGTCGAGAGCCACCACCCGGATCTCGGTGAGGGGCAGCGGGCGTCCGACGGTATGGGCGTGGCTTCGGTTGAACTCCTGCACGAGGACTGCGGACTGTCCGCCGCCCTCGGTGAGGCCGAAACCCTTGTTGAGGACCACGTGCGGCAGGTGTTCGCTCAGTGCGTCGATCGCCCACGCCTGCAACGGATCACCGCCGGACATGATGAGCTTCAAGGTGTCGAGCTTGCGGAGTTCCTCGGCTCCCAGCGCGAGCAGGTCGTAGATGAGGAACGGATAGAGCAGCGCGTCGGTGACCTGGGCCGTTTCGATCGTGCCCGCGATCCGCTCGGCGGACATCCCTCCGCTGGACATGATCACCGCCTTCCCGTAGACCATGAGCGCCGGAAGGGTGAAGCACTCGAAGGCGCCGGCGTGATAGAGCGGCCCGGTCGTCATTGTCACGGTCTCGGAGGTGAAGCCCCACTGCATGGCCTGGATGGTGGCGAACCACATGACATTGTCATGTGTCCACACCGAACCCTTCGGTCTGCCGGTCGTTCCGGAGGTGTACATGATCATGACCGGATCACTTCCGGACGGTCGCGGAAGATCGTCGACACCGTGATCGGGGGAGGTGAGGTCGGGCTCGGTTGCCCAGTCGGGTACCGGAGTGTCGTCGTCCGCGAGGCAGAACCAGGTCCGGACCGAGAGATCACCGCGAACCGGATCCAGCTGGTCACTGCGGCTGGAGTGAAAGAAGACCACCTTGCTTCCCGAGTCCTCGATGAGGAAGGACAGTTCCGCGGGAGCGAGCCGGAAATTCAGGCGGACCGCGATCGCGCCGATGCGGGCGATCGCGAAGTACAGGGCGACGTAGTCGAGGGAGTTCAGCAGGATCATTCCGACCCGGTCGCCCTTGACGACCCCGGCTTCCCTGAGCACGGTCACGTAGCAATCGCGGCGGGCGCGGAGATCGGTGTAGGTCCACCATTGGGTTCCGTCGATCGACACCGCGGGGGCGCTCTTGTCGCCCCGCGGCAATGCCCGGAACGGTGAATCCACGATGTGGTTGACATCCATGGGAACTCCTACGGTCCTACGTTACCGGCGGTCATCACGACGGCGGGGGTCGATCGAGGGGAATTGGAGCGATCGGGTTGTGCGATCCGGACAACAGCATCGACCGCGAACACACCCTGTCCTTCGGCACAGACCATCACCGGGTTCGCTTCGAGTTCGACCACGCCGGATTCGACGAGTCCGGCAGCGCGGGAGACTGCGACCACGGCGTCACGCAGCGCTACCAGGTCGCCCTTGGGGAGGCCGCGGAACCCGGCGAGGGCACGGAACGCGGTCACCTCGTCGATCATCTCCTGGGCCGTGGCCGGATCGACGGGAGCGAGACGGACGCTGCGGTCCTTGTGGAGTTCGGCCAGCACTCCCCCGGCGGCGAGGAGCACGATCGGGCCGACATCCGGGTCGACCCGGAATCCGATGAGGGCCTCGCCGAGTCCTCGGACCATCTGCTGCACGAGAATCTGGTCGGTCGGCACGGTGGGGTCGGTCCGCCGCACCGACGAGACGATGGTGTCGACGGCGGACTTCAACCCGGCGGTGTCCTCGACTCCGAGAACGACGCCACCCAGGTCCGATTTGTGAGCCAGTCCCGCCGCATGAATCTTCACCGCGGCCGGTGTGGTCACCGGGATCTCGTCGAAGGGTCCTGCCGTGCCGAGAACCGCGAACGGGGCGTGTGGGATTCCCAAGTCGGCGAACACCCCGTATGAGGACTGCTCATCGAGGACGCTGGTCGTCGTAGGTACCGGAAGGGGCGAGAATGCCTCCAGCCGGGGTGCCCTGGAAGCGAATACCGAGACGATCGCGTCGGCACAGGCTTCCGGGGACCGGAAGGCGCTGATCCCGCTGCCGCGAAGCATTCGAAGCGCATCCGGCGCGGAGGGTACGACGAACGCCACGAGGGCTTTGTCGCCTCCTGCAGCGTCGACGATCGGCTTGACGGCATGCTCCGGAAGGAAGCGGGCAGACGAACCCGGGACCGCCACGACGGCATCGAACTCGGGGGCTGCGAGCAGGATGTCGAGCGCGGACTTCATCACCTCGTACCGAGTTCCCGCCAGTGTGAGGTCGACGAGGGTGCCGCCACCTGCATCGATGCCGGCGTCGGCGAGCCGGGCTCGGGTCTTCTCGCTCGGCGGGGTCGGTTCGGCGCCGGCCATCGCCAGGCAGTCGACCATCATCGCCCCGCCGCCGCCCGTGGTGGACACGACGGCCACCCGCGGAGCCGAGCGCGCAGCTCCGAGGGTCCGGGCGCGGCGAGCCAGGGGGTGTGCCTCGAGGAGCGCGTCGAAAGTGTGGACGCGGGTGATGCCGAGATCGCGGAGCGCCGCATCGGCAATCGCATCGTCTCCCGCGAGGGCGCCGGTGTGGGAGACAGCCAGTTCGGCAGCCGCGTCCGAGCGCCCGAGCTTGTATGCCAGCACCGGCTTCCCGCGGTCGGCGGCTGCCCGCGCGAACGCTGCGAGATCGCCCGCATGGCTGAGGTTCTCGAGGAAGAGGATGTAGCTCGTCACCTCGGGGTCGTCGACCGAGGCGAGGCAGACTTCGCCCAACGACAGGTCGATTTCGGAGCCCGTGGAGACCATGGAGTGGAAGGCTATTCCCGCGTCCTTGCCGCGTGAGGCCAACGCACCGATGGCACTACCCGACTGGGACGCCACGAAGATGCCTCCACCCATCGGCAACGGCTCGGAGAAGGCGGCATTCGCGGTCAGGACGAGGCGCTGGGAGGTGCTGACCACTCCGAGACTGCTGGGGCCCAGGACGCGGGTCCGCCCGGCCGCAGCGACCTCCTCGAGCGACGTCATCCGCCGGCGGGCATCCGCCGAACCACCCACGAAACCGTCGGCCATGATCGTCACCACCGGAACGCCGATCCGGGAGCACTCACGCGCGGCCTCGATCGCCGGATCCGCGCCGGTGAGAACGAAGACGTGGTCCGGGACGGTGGGCAGATCGGCCAGGCTGTCGTACGCCATGCGGCCCCCGACGGTGTCGCGGTTCGGGTTGACGACGTACACGGTTCCTGGCCAGTTGTTGTCGGCGAGATTGCGGAGGGGGCGCGAGGTGGTCTTGGCCGGATCGTCCGAGGCTCCGACGATCGCGACGGTCTGTGGCCGCATCAGTGCGTGGTAGAGGCGTTCGCCGGCATCGGGGTTCATCGCTTGCTCGCCCTCTGGCTGAACCGGCGGTCGAAGACGGTCTCGGCGATGCGGTTTTTGAGGATCTCGGTGGAACCGCCGGCGATCTTCCAGCCAC
This sequence comes from Rhodococcus sp. ACPA1, assembly GCF_002300195.1. Classification (NCBI taxonomy): domain Bacteria; kingdom Bacillati; phylum Actinomycetota; class Actinomycetes; order Mycobacteriales; family Nocardiaceae; genus Rhodococcus; species Rhodococcus sp. ACPA1. The sequence goes on from NZ_NSDX01000013.1 coordinate 166,727, forward strand.
GGGTACGCCGGAAGCAGTACTCGACCAGCGATTCTTCGCTGAACCCGATACCACCCATTGCCTGAACGGCGAGGTCTGCGGCACCGAATCCGGCCTCGTTGGCCGCGTACTTCGCGACAGCGGTGTCGTAGGCAGTCGGAAGTTCACCGTCGCCGACGGCGGCAGCACGGTGCAGGAGCAGTTGGGCGGACTCGAGCGCGACAGCGCGCTCGGCGAACATCCACTGCAGCCCCTGAAACTCTGCGAGCCGGCGGCCGAACTGTTCGCGTTCGGTGACATGCCGCACGGCGGCATCGAAGGCATAGCGTCCGACAGCCAGCGATCGGGAGGCGTTCCCGAGCCGCTCGACGTTGAATCCTGTGATCTGTCGTTTGAAGCCGCCCTCGCCGAGAAGGACCTGAGAGTCCGGCACGAAGCAGTCCTCGAAGTACAGCTGGCACCAGTGCTCACCGTTCATGAACATGGACGGCTCTCCCACCGTGAGACCGGGAGTGCCGGCGTCGATGAGCACTGAGCCGATTCCGCCGACGCCCGGGCCGAATCGCACGTACACCAGGTACACCGAGGCGTCCGCACTGTGGGTTCCGAACACCTTGGTGCCGTTGATGACGAACCCGTTGTCCTTACGGACTGCGGTTGTCTGCAGGTCCGTCACCGCGGAGCCTGCCTCGGGCTCGGTCATGCTCAGTCCGATGACCGACTTTCCGGCCAGCAGATTCGGCAGGTACTTCTTACGCTGCTCGGGGGACGCGTACTCGGCGAAGGTCCTGATCGCTCCGAAGTTGCCGGCCTGGATGACGTCCGCCGATCGCGGGCAGTGCGCTGCGACAGCTTGGATGGCGACGACAGCGGCGAGCAGCGAAGCGCCCTGTCCGCCTTTGTCCTCGGGGATCGTCAGTCCGAGCAGCCCTTGCTGTCCCATCTGTTCGGCCACCTCCCAGGGAAATTCGGGAGCGTGCGCCCTGGTGAGTGCACCCGGCGCGAGCGTCTTGGCTGCAAACGCCGAGACGGAGGCGCGGAAGTCCTCGATGTCATCGGGAAGGCGGAAGTCCACGGCGAAATCTCCTGTGTTGTTCGTAAGTCAGTGATGTGCGAGTGCGGGGCGGGGTGCGGGCTGTCGGTGCAGGGCGACCATCCCGTCGGGAAGATCGCCGGATACCGCGCCGAACCGTTCCATGACGGCAGGGTCGTGGCCCGGCACCACATGATCTGGTCCGTCGGCGAGTTGCAGGACGGTGTCGAAGGCGTCGAGCATCGCAGGGACGTCCACGATCGCCGGGAAGGGGTTTCTCAGGTCGAGGTTGGCGTAGTAGTGGAGCGCGTCGGAGGCGAGCACGACCCACCCGCGTTCGGTGCGCACCCTGACCACCTGCAGGCCGGGGGTGTGTCCGCCGACCGGGTGCAGTTCGACTCCGTCGGCCAGCACGTGGCGGCCGTCGATCTGGCGGACTCGGCCGTCGAAGGTGCGGCGCACGATGTCGCATACGTCGTCCACGTCGAAGAAGTGCGATAGTTGCTTGTGCCGCATGCTGTTGCCGGTCGCGTATCCGACCTCGGCACTTTGGATCCAGACGCGCGCGTCGGGGAAGTCTCCGAGATTGCCGGCGTGGTCGTAGTGTAGGTGCGTGACGACGATGTCGGTGACCTCGTCAGGTTCGATTCCCAACTCGCGCAGAGCGTCCGCCGGGCGACGCTCCAACACCCGGCCGCGGCGTTCACCGGCTTGCGGGCTGAACCCGGTGTCCACCACGATGATCCGATCGCGGTTTCGGACGACCCAGATGTCGAAGTCGAGCCGCATCGCGCCCGAGAGGTGCGGGTCGCTGAGGAAGTTGTCCCGGGCGACCCGGTCGACATGCCCGAGCCGGATCGCGACGACGTCGAAGGTCGCGCTCATTTCCTCGTGCCACCTTCGATGAGCTTGACCATCACGGGGTAGTACTCGTCGCTGTAGCCGGCGTCGCGGGTGGCCTCCAACAGCGTCATGGTCTGATCCGCCGACGCGGTGGGGACGCCCTCGTCGCGGGCGAGCTGGAGCGCCAGATTCAGGTCCTTGATGGCGTACACGGTCGGGAACGTCTTGACCGGGAATTCGTCGACGGCGAGCGTTGCAAGTGCCGACTTGCGCAGAACGAAGCTGTCCGCGGATCCGAGGGTGAGCGTCTCGAACAGCAACTTCGGGTCCACACCTGCCGCGGTGCCGATGGCGCGGGCCTCCGCCAGCGCGTTGACGGTCTGGAAGACCACCATGTTGTTGAGGATCTTGATGACCTGCCCGCTGCCGAGTGCGCCGGCGTGGACGATGTCGGATCCCATGCAGGACAACAGCGGTTGCAGGTCGGTGAACCGTTCCGGTGTGGCGCCGACGGTGATGAGCAGGGTGCCGTCCTTGGCGGCCTGCCGCAACCGGGCCACCGGCGCGTCGACCAGTTCGACGCCGTCCTTGTCCAGAAGCGCCCCGAGCGCACGCGTCCGGGTCACATCGCTGGTGCTCATGTCGACGATGATCTTCGGCGGGTTGGTCGCGGACAAGAGCTCTTCCGCGACCGCCTCCACCTGGACGATGCTGGGGAGCGAGAGGAAGACGACGTCGGCCTGCTCGGCGACGTCGACCACGCTCGCACCCCGCTTGGCGCCGGCGTCGACGACACGGTCCAGCGACTCGGTGCTCAGATCGAAGGCGATCATCTCGTGGCCTGATCGGGTCACCAAGTTGATGCTCATCGGGCCGCCCATGACGCCGAGTCCGACGAAACCGAGAGTGCGCTTGCTGCTCATGTGGGTTTTCCTTCCTACGATCTTTTCATCGCGTCTCGCCGCTCAATCGAGCGCGACGATCACGCTCTTGACCTGCGTGTAACCGAGCAGCGCCTCGATGCCCTTCTCCCGGCCGATGCCGCTGGCTTTGTATCCGCCGAACGGGATTTCGACGCCCGCCCCGGCATAGCGGTTGATCTGCACCTGGCCGGCCTGCAGTTCCCGGGCCACTCGATGTGCCCGGCCGATGTCGGAAGTGAAGACACCCGCCGACAGGCCGTACGGTGTGTCGTTCGCCTGCGCGATCGCCTCGTCGAGATCGTCGAACGCGATGACGGACTGCACCGGACCGAACACTTCCTGCCGGGCGATGGCCATGTCGTTGGTCACGGACGCGACGAGGGTCGGCATCACGAAGAATCCCGTGTCCCGGCCCGTGGGTCCGTGGCCGCCGACGATGATCTCTGCACCGTCCGCACGGGCCTGTTCGACGATCCCGATAACCCGGTCGCGCTGTGCGGCGGACACGAGCGGTCCGAGGTCCGGGTCGTCGGCGCCGCGGCCGACGGACAACCCGTGCATCTCGGCGGCGACCCGTTCGACGAACTCGTCGTGGACCGTGCGATGGACGAACAACCGGGTGGTGGCGAAACAGGATTGGCCCGAGTTCCGGATGACGGCAAGGGCCCCGGCCTTCGCGGCACGTCCGAGGTCGGCGTCGGCGCAGACGATCGTCGGCGATTTTCCACCGAGTTCGAGGTGAGCGCCGACGATTCGTTCGGCCGCCACACGTCCCACGCTCTGCCCCGATGCCACCGATCCGGTGAACGCGATGTGCCGGACCAGTTCGTGTCCGACCAGGGCGCCGCCGACGGTGGGGCCGTCGCCGAGGACGATGTTGCACACCCCGGCCGGAAGACCCGCCGCGACCATGAGGATCGCGACGAGACTGGTCGTCAGCGGTGTCAGCTCGGACGGCTTGACGACCACCGTGTTTCCGGCGGCCAGGCACGGTGCGACACCGCGCATCATCTGACTGAGCGGGGCGTTCCAGGGGGTGATGTGCGCGACGACGCCGTACGGCTCGCGGACGGTGTAGGCGAAGGTGTCCGTCGCCTGCGGGATGGTCTCGCCGCCGAATTTGTCACAGGCGCCGGCGTAGTACTCGAGGTAGCGCGCGGTGACGGCGATGTCGCCGCGCGCCTGGGAGATGGGCTTCCCGGTGTCGGCGGACTCGAGGGTGGCCAGATGGTCCGCGTGAGCGCGGACGGTTTCGGCGAGGCGAGCGAGCACACGTCCACGTTCGACGGGCGCGGTCGCGGCCCAGTCTCGCCACGCGTCGTGGGCGTTGCGGACGGCCTCGTCGACCTGATCCGCCGTGGTCTGCGCGAACCGGGCGATGACCTGTTCGGTGGCCGGGTCGTGCACGTCGTGGATCGTCGCGTCGGCTGCCGCCGCCGTCCACTTTCCGCCGACGACGGCGGTCAGGACGTCGGGCAACACCGTGGCCGCCTCAGGCGAGTTCATGGGATGCATTCGGGGTGAAGTTCGGCGCACGGCGTTCGCGGTGGGAGGCAACGCCTTCGGCGACGTCGGGGCCGTTGAAGGCGAGGAACTCGAGGCCGAGGGAGGCGTCGAAGATCGGCCCGGCCTGGCGGTACCAGCCGTTGATCGCCTGTTTGGTCCATCGGATGGCGTCCTGCGCACCGTCCGCGAGGTCGGTCGCGATGGCCGTGGCGGTGTCGAGCAGCTCCTCTTTGTCGACGGTGAGGGAGACCAGTCCCGCGCGTTCGGCGTCTTCTCCGGAAACTTCCCGGCAGGTCATGAGGAGGTACTTCGATTTCGCGATGCCGCACAGAAGCGGCCAGACGGCGGCGGCGTGGTCACCGGCGGCGACACCGAGTCGGGTGTGGCCGTCGATGATGCGGGCGTCTTTGGCGGCGACCGAGATGTCGGCCATCAGCGCTACCACGAGACCGGCTCCGACGGCGGGTCCGTGGATGGCCGAGACGATGGGCTTCGAGCAGCCGACGATGTTGTAGTAGAGGTCTCGGGCCTCCTGCATGACGCGCATGTTGACCCGGTGGTCGGCGATCTGGGCCTCGACCATGTCGAAGCTGCCGCCGGCGGAGAACGCCTTGCCGACGCCGCGGACGAGGACCACCCGGACGGCCGGGTCCCGGTCGATGACCTGCCAGATGAGCGCCAGTTCGCGGTGCTGGTCTTCGGTCACGGCGTTGAGATTGGGCCCGTCGAAGACGAGCTCGAGTACGCCGGGGTGGTTGGTCTCGAACTTCAGACTGGTGAACTGCTCATAGGTGGACACTGTGGGTTCGTCCCTTCGGGGGTGTCAGTGGATCGAGTGGACTCGGACGTAGCCCGCAGCCCAGTCGGCGATGACGTCGCCGATGTCCGCGCCTTCCCGAGCCGACGGCCCGGGGTGGCGTGCGGGAGTGCGGTGCAGACGCGGGGACGGTGCCGGGTGCAGGACGCCGTCGACGTCGACGAACACGGCGCGTTCGGCGTTGTGCGGGTCGCGTGCCGCCTCGGGGAAGTTCAGTACCGGCGTGACACAGGCATCGGTGCCGGCGAAGGTCTCGGCCCACTCGGTCATCGGCTTGGTACCGATCCGGTCCGCGATCAGGGTCCGCAGCGTCGGCCAGTTCGCTTCGTCGTCCCGGTCCGGCCACGCGTCGGTGTCCTCCCCGAGCCCGTCGAGGAAGGACCGGTAGAAGTCCTCTTCGAGGGCGCCCACCGCCACGAACCGGCCGTCGGCGCAGCGGTAGGTGTCGTAGAACGGTGCCCCGTTGTCGACGTGGTTGGTTCCGGGCTCGTCGGAGAACAGCCCGGCCGCGCGCAGGCCCTGCATTCGTGCGGTGAGCACGGCCGCACCGTCGACCATGGACACGTCGACGACCTGCCCGCGGCCCGACCGAACGGATTCGTACAGGGCACAGACGATTCCGTAGGCTCCCAAAGCCCCTCCGCCGGCGTAGTCGCCGAGGTAGTTCACCGCCGGACGCGGGCGCTGCCCGGGATGCCCGAGGGTGTGCAGGACTCCGGACTGGGCGACGTAGTTGATGTCGTGTCCGACAGCCTTCGCCAGGCTGCCCGTCTGGCCGTAGCCGGTGATCCGTGCGAACACGATCGCCGGATTACGGTCGAGGACGACGTCCGGGCCGAGACCGAGCCGCTCGACGACGCCGGGACGGTAGCCCTCCACGAAGATGTCCGCCGAGTCGATCAGTGCGAGCACGGACTCGACCCCCGCGGGGCTCTTGAGATCGGCCTCCACCGAGGTGGTCCCCCGGTTGACCACGTCCCGGTCCGGGGCGAGCCCCTTGGTCTGTCCGATCTCGCGCGCGGAGCGGTGCCGCGGGCGCGCGACGCGGACGACGTCGGCTCCCATGTCGGAGAGCAGCATCGAGATGAACGGGGTGGGCCCGAGTCCCTCCAGAACGACAACTCGTGTTCCGGAGAGGGCACCGCTCCGCGCGGACATCAGTACGACCTCGGCATCTTGAGGACGTTGTGCGAGACGAAGTTGAGCACCATCTCCTGCGAGAACGGCGCGTTCAACTGGAGGCGGCATTCCCGCCACAGACGCTCCACGTGGTACTCCTTCGAGTACGCGTAGCCGCCCAGGGTCGACATCGCGCGGTTGCAGGCTTCGAACCCGGCTTCGGCGCCGAGGAACTTCGCTGCGGCGGCTTCCTTGCCGCATCTCTGCTGCGTGTCGAATAGGTTCGCCGCATGCATGGCCATCCGCTCGGCTGACTCGAGGCGGATCCACGAGTCGGCCAGTGGATGAGCAACGGCCTGGTTCTTGCCGATGGGACGATCGAACACGACCCGGTCCTTGGCGTACTGAACCGCGATATCCATTGCGGCACGACCGATTCCGATCTGTTCCATGGCGACGACGATGCGCTCGGGGTTGAGTCCGTCGATGAGGTACTGAAACCCCTTGCCGACCTCACCGACGACCTCGTCGTCGCGGACCGGGAGGTCGTCGATGAACAGCTCGTTCGAGTCGAGCGCCGAGCGGCCGCACTTCTCGATCTCCCGGATGGTGACGTGGTCTCGGTTGAGATCGGTGAAGAAGATCGTCATGCCGTCGAGCGGGTTGGCGTCATCACGCGGTGAGGTACGGGCAAGCAGCAGGATCTTGTCCGCGTTCTGGGCGTTACTGATCCAGACCTTCTGACCGTTGACGACCCAGCCGCCGTCGACCTTCTTGGCCATGGTGCGGATGCGGGAGGTGTCGACGCCGGCGGTCGGTTCGGTGACGCCGAAGCACATGAGGATTTCTCCGCTGGCGATCTTCGGCAGCCACTGCTTCTTCATTTCCTCGGAGCCGAAGTTGATGATCGGCGCCGGGGGGAAGATCGAGAAGTGGATAGCCGACGCACCACTGTTCGCGGCACCGGAGGCGGAGATCTCGTAGAGCATCACCGCCGCCTCGGTCATCCCGAGCCCGAGTCCGCCGTACTCCTCAGGGATGATCAGCCCCAGCCAGCCACCGTCGGCGAAGGCCTTCACGAACTCGCGCGGATATTCGGCCTTCTTGTCCTTCTGCCGCCAGTATTCGAGATCGAAGCTGCGGGCCAGTTCGCGTGTCGCCTTTCTGACGACGTCGACTGCGGTCTCCTCGGTGGTGATGGTCATGGTGTTTCTCCTAATTCTGCAGAGAGGGAATGGCGGCGAGACTGTCCACGGAGTCGAGTGCGGCGAGATCGCCCGTTGGTTCTCCGAGATGTTGTGCGCGGATGACGCGGCGCATGATCTTGCCGTTCTTGGTCTTCGGCAGAGCCGACACGAGGTGGACGGTGGGGGCGAATGACCGTCCGACGTTGTGGACGGCCGTGGCGACGAGGTCGTCCTCGTCGATCCCCTCGTCCCGCACGACGACGAAGGCGACGACCTTCTGGCCGCGTTGTTCGTCGGGCACCCCGATCACGGCGACCTCGACGATGCGGGGATCCTTGAGCAGCGCGGCCTCGAGCTCCGCGGGTCCGATTCGTCGGCCGGAGACCTTCATCGTGTCGTCGGATCGGCCGTGGATCTTCCAGCTCCCGGATGGGGAGACGCTTGCCAGGTCACCGTGGACCCAGAGGTCGGGCCAGGTGTCCCAGTAGGTGTTCAGGTAGCGGTCGGTGTCGCGCCAGAAGGAGTGGGTCATTCCGGGCCAGGTGTTCATCACGGCCAGTTCCCCGATCTCGTCGAAGACCGGTGCGCCGGCTGCGTCGAGGACGGCGGCGTCCATACCCAGCATGGGGCCGTTGAACGACGCCGCGTCCGCGGCGAGGAACGGATAGCAGACGATGATTCCGCCGGGAACCTCGGTTCCGCCGCTGTAGTTGATGACGGGGCGGGTGCCCTTGCCGACGTGGTCGAACAACCATCGCCAGGTGGGCTCGTCCCATGCCTCACCGGTGGAGGCGAAGGAAACGAGGGTCGACAGGTCCTGCGCGATGGCCTCGTCCTGTGTGGCCGCCATGACGGCCCGCGCCGCGGTCGGAGCGATGCCCTGCAGGGTGACCCCGTTGCGTTCGACGATCTCCCACAGCCGGTTCCGGCTCGGGTACGTCGGCACGCCTTCGGTCAGCACCAGGGTGGCGCCGTGCTGGAGAACGCCGATGAGGAGAACGCCGTACAGCATCCATCCGATGTCGGCGATCCAGGCGACGACATCGCCGCGGTGGACGTCGAAACCGTATGCCGCGTCGACCCCGCACTTTACGGCCAATCCGCCGTGCGAGTGGACGATGCCCTTCGGTGCGCCGGTGGTACCGGAGGTGTAGGCGATGACCACCGGGTCGTTGGGGTCGGTGTCCACGGTCGGGGCCGGCGCGGGGTCGGCCTCGAGTTCGTCCCAGTAGACGTCCCGGCCGTCCACCATCGGAGCCCCGTCGCCGAGATTGCGCACGACGATGACCGTGCGGATCGAGGTCGTCTCCGCGAGTGCCTCGTCCGCGGTCTCTTTGAGGGGAACCCGTTTGCCGCGGCGCGTCGTCGCGTCCGCTGTCACGAGCACGACCGCCTCGGAGCTGCGGATGCGCGAGGCAACGGCCTCGGCGCCGTAGCCGGAGAACGCCGGAACCACGACCGCGCCGATCATGGCGGCGGCGAGGAACGCCACCGCGGTCTCGGTGACCACCGGGGCGAACAGCACGATCCGGTCGCCCTTGCCGACCCCGAGGTCACGCAGGTTCGCCGCGAAGCGGCGCACCTGCCGGTCGAGTTCGGCGAAGGTCAGCGCCCGGCGGGCGCCGTTGTCGGCCTCGTAGACGATGGCGTCCCGGTCGGCGAGATCCCCGGCCGCGTGCCGGTGCGAACACAGGTGCGCCAGATTGATCCCCCCTCCGACGAACCACTTCGGCAGCGGCTTGCCGGCCGAGTCGTCGAGCACCGCGGTGAACGGGCGGGTGAACTCGATGTCGAGGTCGTCGATCACCGCACGCCAGAACCACTCGGGATCGTTGATCGATGCTGTGTGCAGTTCCTCCACCGACTCGTATCCCCACCGCTTCATCGCCGCGAGCAGCCGGTTCCGGGAAATGATCTCCTCGGTCGGGATCCAGGCGGGCGAGGAGGAGGTTCCGAAGACGCATTGCCCCAACATGTGCACGTCCTTCTTGTGTGATCGGATGGGGGTCAGCTCGGGCGCTTGAGCATGAGCCCGTTGCGGCGCGCGTTGCACACGACCTCGTCACGCTGGTTGAGGCCGAGGTGGCGGAAGAAGACGATTCCGGCGTCGTTGCGGCTCTTGGACTCTCGCTTGCCGATGATCTCGGTGCGGACGTGGATCGTGTCGCCGTGGAACACGGGCTTGGGGAAGGTGATCTCCTCGAACCCGAGATTGGCGACCGTCGTGCCGAGGGTGGTCTCGGGCACGGGGACCCCGCAGACCAGCCCGAGGATGTAGAGGCTGTTGACCAGCCGCTGGCCGAATTCGGTGTTCTTGCTGTACTCCGCATCCAGGTGCAGGGGCGCGAGGTTCAGCGTCAGCGAGCTGAACAGTACGTTGTCGTACTCGGAGACCGTCCGCCTCGTGGGATGGTCGATCACGAGACCGGATTCGAACTCCTCGAAATACAAACCGGGCATATCGGCGCCCTGCCTTTCACTTTTGTTTCGCGTGACGAACGCCTGGCAGATCAGCCAGGAATAGGAAGTGACCTCACGTCCGCGCGGTGAGCGGGATCGGAGTCGAGTGACATGTGGCGTGCGCCCCATCTAGACGTTAATCTACTGTCGATTAACGTACGAGTCAACAGCACCTTCTGTGCTAATTTTCAATCGATGACGAACACGAGACGCGGAACCGAGTCGAACTCGCCCGCCGGAACCAAAGCCGCGCGAACCCGCCAGCGCATCATGGATGCGACCGCTCGGGTGGTCGGACGACGCGGCTACGCCGGCACTCGACTCTTCCAGGTCGCCTCGGAGGCAGGTCTTCAAACTGCGACGATCTACTACCATTTCGCCTCCCTGGAAGAGCTCATCGAGGCGGTCATCCGGGAAGGAACGACGCAGGTCAACACCCATGTTCGCCACGCTCTGGCGGAATTGCCACCGGACACGGACCCGCTGGACCGCATCGTGGTCGCAGTCGAGGCACATCTGCGCGTAACGCTCGGAATGTCCGACTACACCATTGCCGCGGTCCGCAACTCCCGCCAGCTCCCCGACTCCATGCGCGACGCGATCCGCGTCGACGAGGAGGAATACGGCACCGTCTGGCGTGACCTGATGAACGCCGCACACACGGCCGGCCGGATCAGACCCAACGCCGACCCCTACCTCACACGCATGCTGATCATGGGCGCCCTGAACTGGGCCGTGGAATGGTGGCGCCAGGACAGGGTCCCGGTGGAAACCGTGATCACGACCGCGCAAACCATTGTTCGCCGCGGACTGGAGAACCGATCCCCGCAGGCGACCTCACCGCTGTTCCTCGAGCCCCGCTCCTAAAAACCAGCCACTACCTGCGCGCACCAGGGCGTCGGGCGCACCCGCCGACGGTGGACGGTGCCACGGTCGCCACGACCTCACAGCCCAACCCAGATCCGGGGTATTGTCATCTACATCACGTTAATCTACGATCGATTCACGTACCGAGGCGCTGCGGAACCGGCTGTCCCATCCATGCCGGCCACTTCACGTCACTCCAATTCCCTTGTCGTGGAACCTGATTCCAGTGACCCGTCCGTCCCGGGCTATCGCCGTCGATCGAACTCGAAAGACCATCACCTCGAAGGAGAAGTCCTCCATGACCACAATTCGACCGTATCGGTCCATGCTCTTCGTGCCGGGACACAAGGCCGCGTGGGCGGACAAGGCCGTGGCGTCGGGCACCGACGCGATCATTCTCGACCTGGAGGACTCCGTCCCCGCCGCGGACAAGGCAGCCGCGCGCGACACCGTCGTCGGGACCATCGGCCGCCTGAGCGACCAGGGACTCCGCGCGGATGTGTGGGTTCGGCCCAACAGCCGCGACACCGGACTCATGGGTGCCGATCTCGACGCCGTCGTCGTACCCGGCGTCGCGGGGCTGCTGCTCCCGAAGACCTTCGACGCCGAGGACATCGTCCGGATCGACGCGGTCGTCTCCCATCTCGAAGAGACCCGTGGTCTTCCCGCCGGCGAGATCGGTTTCCTGCTGAGCCTCGAAACCGCCTCGTCGATGGCGAACTGCGAGGCAATGGCCGCGGCCACCCCGCGGGTTGTTGCCCTCCTCGGCGCCACCGGACCCAACGCCGATGTCGGGCGTGAACTCGGATTCGAATTTACCCCGGAGGGTCTCGAAACCCTGTACCTGCGCAGCCGCATCGTGCTCGCGTCCCGGGCCAACGGGCTGCACCACCCGATCGGCGGCGTGTGGCAGGACATCGCAGATCTGGACGGATTCCGCACCTTCTGTGAGGACAACCGCCGCCTCGGGTACCGGGGCATGACCCTCATCCACCCGTCCCACGTCGAGATCGCCAACGAGGTCTTCACCCCCTCCCCCGACAAGGTCGACTTCTACCGACGCATGGCCGCGGCCTTCCGCGACGCCGAAGCCCAGGGACACGGTGCAGTCGACTTCGAGGGACAGCACATCGACCTCGCCCACGCCAAGACCGCGGAGGGCGTCATCGCGCTCGCCGACGCCCTCGCCCTCGTCTGAACCATCCCCGACCGAATCCGCTCTCCCCCAACACAGTTCTCCCCTCCCCGGCCCTCCGGAAGGATTGCCATGTCCGCATCCCACGTGTCCTCGCCACCGAGACAAGTCACCGAATCCGCGGCCCGCCGCCGCGCCATCTACGCCGGCGCCATCGGCAACTTCATCGAGTGGTACGACTTCGGCCTCTACGGCTTCTTCGCAGTCACCATCTCGGCGCTGTTCTTCCCCTCGTCCGACCCGAGCGCTGCGCTACTGTCCACCTTCGCGGTGTTCGCGCTGGGATTCTTCGTCCGCCCCTTCGGCGCCTTCGTGTTCGGTTGGATCGGTGACCGCATCGGCCGTCGGGCCGCCCTCCTGACCGCCGTGATCCTCATGAGCCTGTCGACCGTCCTGCTCGGCGTGCTGCCGACGCACGCGGGCCTCGGCGTCTGGGCCACCGTCCTGCTCGTCGTCCTGCGGGTGTTCCAGGGGCTCTCGGCCGGCGGCGAGTACGCCGGCGCCACGATCTACGTGGTCGAGCACGCCCCGCGGGGATGGCGCGGGCGATACGGTTCGCTCTCTCCCGCCGCGGTCGGCATCGGAACCGCTACCGCAGCGCTCGTCTCCCTCATCGTGACCTCGTCGGTCTCCGAGGCCGACCTGACCTCGTGGGGCTGGCGGATCCCGTTCCTGCTGGCCGGGCCGATGGGCATCATCGCCATCTTCCTGCGGATGCGTATCGAGGAAACCCCGGAATTCAAGGCGGTGCGCGAGTCCGGCCAGGTCGAGTCGGCGCCGCTCGCCGAGGGCATCCGTGTAGCGAAGAAGTCGATGGCCACCGTCTTCGGGTGGAACATGCTCAACGGTGTCGCCTTCTACATGCTCACCGGCTTCACGGTGGCCTACATGATGAAGGTGGCCGCGCTCAGCTACACCGCGTCGCTCAGCGCACTGGCCATCGCGCTGCTCTTCTACACCGCCGTCTCCCCCGTCTACGGGCTGTGCGTGGACAAGATCGGACGCCGCCAGGTCGCGGTGTTCGCGGCACTGGGTATGGCCGTGTTCGCACCGCTGGCGTTCTCCCTGCTCCACAAGCAGACGTTCGCCGCATCGCTGCTCGCCTTGATGGGGATCGGGTTCTTCGCCGCCGGTGTGACCTCCATCGTGGCCGTCTCCATGGTCGATCTCTTCCCCGCCCGCATCCGCTTCTCCGCCGGTGCAGTTCCCTATCAGATCTCCATCGCCGTCTTCGGTGGCACCGCGCCCTATGTGGCCACCTGGCTGGGGAACACCGACGTCGAGCTGGCGCCCGGGTACTACCTGTCCCTCATCTCCGCCATCGCGGCAATCGTCGCGTGGTTCGGGTTCAAGGGCGTCAACGAGAATTCCAACGCCGAGTTCGTCGCCCCCACCGCCGAAGGCATCGAGAAATAGTCTCGACATCCCGAGTGGAGACCGGCACAGGCTCACCGCCGCTGCCGGTCTCCGCAATGTCGGCGACTCCCCGTCCTCCACTCGGCGACGCTAATTTCCGAACGATCACGATGTGCGACGAAGAAAGGCCTCATCATGTCCACGGTCACCACGAGCCTTCGCGGAACGATCGCCGTAATCCTGCTGAACAATCCCCCGGTGAACATGGGCAATAGGACTCTGCGTGCCGACCTCGCCCGGTCCCTGCGGAACCTCGCGACGGACCCGTCGGTCGAGGGAGTGGTGATCGCCTCGGCGCTGACGCACTTCTACGCCGGCTCGGACCTTACCGAGTTCGCTGGTGACCTTCGGGAACCGCAATTGCCCTCCGTCATCGCGGCCGTCGAACAGCTGGACGTGCCTGTGGTCGCCGCCCTCACCGGGCTCGCCCTGGGCGGCGGTCTCGAATTCGCTCTCGGCTGCGACCGTCGGATCGGAGATCCCACGGTCCAGGTCGGATTCCCCGAGGTGACCCTCGGGATGGTGCCGGGTGCCGGAGGAACGGTCCGTACGCCCCGCCTCGCCGGTGTCCCCACGGCCATCGACCTGGTGGCATCGGCGCGGCGAATCGGTGCCGACGAGGCACTCCGCGTCGGGATTCTCGACGACATCGTTCCGGCCGACGAACTCGTCGATCGCGCGGTCGAGCTCGCGAGGTCCGCCAGCGGCAAGTCCCGACTGATCGACCGGCAGGTGCCGCCCGCTCCCGAGGAAGACGTCGAAGCGGTGGTCACGCGGGTGAGCCGGCGGGCTCGCCCCAACGTCCTCGAGGCGATCGACCTGGTTCGCCGCGCGGGCGACGGCGACGTCGACGAGGCCCTCGATGCCGAACGGAAGGTGTTCAACCGGCTCAGACTTTCCGGCGAGGCGAGCAACCTGCGCTACCTGTTCTTCGCGCGCCGTGCGGCCGCGAAAGCGCTGCGCTCACCTGCACACCCACTGCCGGTCCGCACGGTGGGCATCGCCGGCGCGGGAACCATGGGCGCCTCCCTCGCCCGAGCCTTCACCGATCACGGATTCGCCGTCGTCGTCTACGACCGGGATCCGGGCGCGCTGGAAAGGCTCGCCGCACAGGTCAGCGGGATCCGTACTGCCATCGACATCACCGGTCTGGCCGACTCCGATCTCGTCATCGACGCCGTGTTCGAGGACATGGGAGTCAAGACCGACCTGCTCGACAACCTCGAACCCGTACTTCGTGGCGACGCGGTCATCGCGAGCAACACCTCCTATCTCGATCTCTCTGAGATGTCGCGCGCGCTCGAGTACCGCAACCGATTCGCAGGGCTGCACTTCTTCAACCCGCCACATCGCAACCCCCTCGTCGAGGTGATCCGCACCCCGGCCACCGACGATGTGGCCGCTGCCACCCTGTCCCGGATCGTCTCCACCCTCGACAAGGTCGGTGTTCCCGCCGGACTTGGTGAGGGGTTCGTCGCCAACCGCGTCTACGCCGATTACCGCACGCAGGTCGAGTTCCTGGTCGAAGAAGGCTCCTCACCGTCGGACGTCGACCGTGCGATGCGCGGACTCGGCATGCCGATCGGCCCCTTCACTGTCGCCGACATGTCCGGTCTGGACATCGCCTGGGCGCGCCGAAAGCGGCTGGCCGCCACGCGTGATCCACGGCAACGCTATGTCGCGATCGCAGACCGGTTGTGCGAAGCAGGCCGACTCGGGCAGAAGACCGGCGCGGGATGGTTCACCTATCCCGACGGTTCGCGACGCGGAGAACCCGATCCCGAGGTCGACGCGATCATCGCGGCCGAACGTGCGATCACAGGAGTGGCGCCCCGCCACATCGACGATTCGGAGATCCGAGACAGGGTGCTCGCCTCGATGCTGTGCGCCGCCGCAGTCCTGGTGGACTGCGGAACCGCCGAGCGCGCATCCGACATTGATGTGGCCATGACCGAAGGGTTCGCATTCCCCAAAGCGCTCGGTGGTCCGATCAGAGCGATGTCCGCGCGTCCCGACAGCGAGATCGTCGAGGCTCTCGCCGCTGTTCACGCTTCCTGCCCACTCACCTTCTCCGTAGCAGAACCCGCTTCGCAGGGACGCCTCCCCGACATCGTCGCGCGATGCCTCGACGAGGTACGCGAGCGGTAATGACCCGCAACCTCGATGACGGCGTGATACCTCCGGTCCACTACCGTGGACAGGTGACAAAGGACGCTTCGGGCACAGGACAGCGCGGCGACGCCGCCACGCGCAGCGGCAAACACACCCGCCAACTGATCCTCGATGCCGCCGCAGAGGTCATGTTCCGAGACGGATACGCGGGAACCAAGCTCGCCGACATCGCCGAGATCGCCGGAATCAAAGCACCCGCAATCTACCGGCACTTCCCCTCACGCGACGACCTCGTCGACGAGGTGATGACCGTCGGACACCGACGATTCATCGAACACGTGACCTCCGTCATCGACGCCCTACCGCCCACCGCGACGCCGCTCGATCGGATACTGGCGGCAGTCGCGGGACACCTGGAAGTAGCATTGACGATCTCGCACTACGCGGCGGCCTCGACCCGGAACATGAGCCAGATGCCCGACGATATCCGGGAGCGGCAACAAGAGCTGCGCCGAGAATACGGCGCGATCTGGCGACGACACCTCGCCGAGGCAGCCGAAGCCGGACAGCTTCAACCCGATCTGAATCTCTATGCGGCGCAAGGACTGATCATCGGAGCATTGAGCTGGGCCAACGAATGGTGGGACCCCGAACGACAGACCCTTCAGTCCGTGATCCGAAACGCGCAGGACCTCGTCCGCACCGGGATCGGCCGCTGACTTCAACGTTGCTCGCGGCAGGCACCGATAGCGCGGAACACGGAGTTCGGATCACCACCACTTCCACCGCAGGGTCGGTGGGGCAGGAGTAGTCCGCCCTGCGGTCAACAGGGTAGCCCGGCGCCTGGCACACCCGAGCTCTTCCCTGCTGCTACCTGCCGGACCCATTCGCCACCGAGTACGAGCGCACCGCACCGAACCGAACCGGCCTACAGGGAACGGTGTCTCAGTACGGCGAGCACCCAACGTCCGACTCCGATGCGCGGTGCGGGCAGATTCCGGCGCACGCGCTCGTCGGCGCCCTCGAGTCGAGGGTGGTGGCCTCGTTGCGGGCGTCGGGCTAGTGGGGGGGAAGGTGAACCGCTCAGCGATGCCGGCCCGCCGGCCGCGGCCTTCCCTCATCAATGGCACCGAGGCAGTCGGTGCGCTCGCAACCAGAGCCTGGTAAGCCCTACTTGTTGGTATACATGTCGACATGTCCGCTGACGCAATCCTGGATCGAACCGGGCGAGCTGTTGCCCCATAAGCGTCGTAGGACCGATCTACCGTAACGCCGACTGCTGAGATGGGTGCGCACATCCGAGACAGCGCCGATGAAATCTCATAGGGTTTGCGCCAGGTCGGCCGCCAACGGGCCCTGAACGCGCCACTGCGGAATTGGTCCGGATAGGTGTCGGGATCAATCGTGGGTCCGCTCCACGACCCAGGCCGCGACCTGTGTCCGGGAGGTGAAGCCCAGTTTGGCCAGGATGTGCTCCACGTGCCCTTGTGCGGTGCGGGGTGAGATCACCAGGCGGTCGGCGATCGCCTGATTCGTCAGGCCTTCGGCGATCAGGTCGGCGACTTGGCGTTCCCTCTTGGTCAGCCGCGTCGACGCGTCGGTGTCGGGTGTGGAGGCGGCGGGCTGTTGCTCGTGGAGGGCGTAGGCGATTGCCGCGTCGAAGCCTAGACCGCGGCCCTTGCTGTACGCCGCCGCGAATGCTTTGTCTCCGATTCGCTGCCTCGTCCTTTGATCGCATTCTTGATGGTAGACAAGCAGATCCGGGTGGATCACCACAGAACTGCCCATCGAACACGCCATCTCTTCTGCAGCCCCCATCAGAATCGCGGCCCGCTGTGCGTCCCGCGGTGCGCACTCGATCCAGGCCAGTGCCTCGAAGCATGCTGCGGCGACGCGCACGTTGTGTACCTGCCGGGCCAGCTCCAGCGACTGCGCGAGCACTCGGGCCGCGCGATCGGTATTACCCTGCCGCCACACGGCAATTCCCAAGGCCCACAACGAGAGCGACCGATACATCTTCTCGCCGTACCGTTCCGTGATCGCGAGAACACGCTCGAGGCATTCGATCGCCTTGTCCGTGGAGCCGCGCAGTCCATACGCCAACCCCATCGGATACAGGGCGGCTACTTCGAGGGTTCGATCTCCGCGTCTACTGAACTCCGTCTCGGCAATTTCGAGGTGAGAGCACGCGCGCGGGAGATCACCCCTGTAGAGGGCCAGCATTCCGTCGGCGCAGTCAACGAACGCACGCATCATCGGGTCACTGGTCTGCGCAGCAAGCGCTCGCCCCTCTTCGACCAGTGCGGCCCCGGCCCCGAGGTCACCCTGCACGTTCGCCATCACACTGGCGCAGTAGAGCCCCTTGACCCAGTCGAGGGTGGGTAGGCCGCTCTGACGGGTGAGCAACTGGTCAAACCAGCGCCGCCCCTCGTTGTAAAGGCCCTGCGAGGCCCAAAATGCGTAGAGTGCGGCGGCAGTTCGCAGGCCGGCGACAGGATCGTCGTCGATGCAAAATTCGAGGGCCTCCCGGAGGTTCGGTTGTTCCCGCTTCAGCCGGGCGATCCAGTCGAGCTGTTGTGCGCTGATCCACTCGGCCTCCGCGTCGAGCGCCAACGCCTCGTACCAATCCCGGTGCCGGCGACGCAATGCGATGGTCTCACCGGTCCGCTCGAGTTTCTTGTACCCGTACTCACGGAGGGTCTCGAGCATCCGGAACCGCACCACCGCACCGGTTTCTTCCCGGATCAGGATCGACTTCTCCACCAGGGAGGTCAGCGTGTCGAGCAGCTCGTCCTGGTCCAGGTCGGCGCTACACACCTGCTCCGCGGCATCGAGTTCGAAGGTCCCCGCGAAGACTGCCAGCCGGCCCCACACCAGTTGTTCTCCGGCGGTGCATAGTTCGAAGCTCCAGTCGATGCACAACCGTAGGGTCTGTTGGCGCGTCGGTGCACCGCGGCTGCCGCGGGTCAGCAGGGTGTAGCGGTCGGTCAGGCGCCCGAGGATCTGCTCGGGCGACATCGCCCGCAACCGTGCCGCCGCCAACTCGATCGGCAACGGTAACCCGTCGAGCCGGTGACAGATACCCGCCACCGCCGCCGCGTTGTCCTCGGTGAGCGCGAATCCGGGGACGGCGGCAGCGGCGCGTTCGGCGAACAACGACACTGCATCGTATTTGGGCAGCCCGCGCAGCGAGGGCCGCCGTTCGGGATCCGGGACAGCCAGTGGCGGGACGCGCAGCACCGACTCGCCGCCGATGCCGAGAGGTTCGCGGCTGGTGGCCAGAATTCGCAACCGCGGACAGGTGTGCAGCAGGGGGCCGGCGAGTTCGGCGACCGCGTCCACCACATGCTCACAGTTGTCGAGGACCAACAACACTTCTCGCGGGGCGAGGAACTCGATCAGAACCTCACGCACCGGCCTCACCGAATGGTCCCGCACCCCCACGGCAGCGGCCACCGCGTCGACCAGCGACGACGCGTCGCGCAGTTCACCCAACTCGACCAGGCGTACACCGTCGGCGTAGTCGCGCTGGACACTTGCCGCGACCCGCATCGCCAGCCGCGTCTTGCCGACACCCCCGATCCCGGTCAACGTCACCAGCCGGGACCCGGCCAGCAGGTTCTTCGCCTCGGTGAGCTCGTGCCGGCGGCCGACAAAACTGGTCAGCTCCAGGGGAAGACTTCCCGTCGCGCCCAGCGTGGACGAAACCGGCGAGCCTCGTCCGCCGCGCGATGTCGGGTGCTCGTCGCTGCCCTGCGCATCGGGTGCCGGGCGCAGGGCCATCTCGTCAATGGGGAACCCGTGTTCGCGTTGCAGGCCTCGCAGCTCCTCCCCGAAGACGGCGGCGGTGGCCGGGCGCTGACCGGGCTCGCGGGACATCGCGCGGGCGATCGTGTCGGACACGTCGTCGGGGATCCCGTGCTCATGCAGGTCGGGCACCGGTTGCGAGGTGATCCGCAGGAACTGCGCGACGACCTGCTCACCACTGCGGCGTTCGAACGCGGCGTGGCCGGTGAGGGCACTGAACAGGGTGGCGCCCAGGCCGTAGACATCGGCCGCCGGACTCGGCGGATCACCGCCCAGCACCTCCGGCGCGGTGTATGCCGGTGACCCGGTGACGGCGCCGGTGGCGGTCACGAAGCCGCCGGCGATGTGCGCGATACCAAAATCGGCCAACTCCGGCTCGCCGTAATCGGTGAGCAGGATGTTCGCGGGTTTGACGTCGCGATGAAGGATGCCGAGCTGGTGCGCCGACTCCACCGCACCGGCCATCTTCACCCCGAGCCGAAGTGCCTGATCCAGTGGTAGCGGGCCGTCCTGCCGGACTCGGGCCTCCAGTGAATCCTGCGGGTGATACGGCATCACGATGTAGGGGAGTCCGCCGTCGGTGGCGCCGACCTGCAGAATGTGGACGATGTTCGGGTGCCCGGTCAGACGCCCCATCGCCCGCTGTTCCCGGAAGAATCGGGCCCGGTTTTCCTCGTCGAGTTCGACGGTGAGTACCTTCACCGCCACCGTGCGGTCCAGGTCCTCCTGGGTACAGCGGTAGACCACGCCGAAACCGCCGCGGCCGATCTCCACAGCATCGTCGAAGCTCGTGCCTGCCAGCTCCGCGGCCGGGGAGGGCGGGTACCGCTGCGTGTCGAGCGGATCACCTTCACCCATCGGACGGTCTACTCACCCCGTCGGCTCATGGTTCCCTACGTACTGGCCCCGACGGCATGACCAGTACGGATAATCCTCGGACTCACCTCTCGATGGCGTCCTCTCGAGGATATCGCTGACAGGTGTCATGGGCCTGGGATACGAGCCGACCTAGATGACTCTGGAGCCCTGGTCTGGACCCATCGGTCTAGAACACGCCGCCAACAATCCATGCCATGGAACATGCCGTCGCCGCAGCGCCGCCCGAAACTCCTCCGGCAGCAGCTGCTGCAGCGAGCCGTCGGTGTCGGCTGCCGCGAGGAGGCGGAGTTTGAACTCGTCCGCATCCAGATGCCCCCTGCCGGTGCTCCCCCACCAGATGGGCTTGGGCGGTGGATTTCCCGGCACCGGGCGGGCCAGCCATGAGAATCCCCACCCGCTCACGGCGCACCTGGGTGCGCGATGCACGCCAGTCCGCGAGGATCCGCTCATGCAGCCGCAACCGTGCCCGGGTCGGGATCGGTTCGCCGTCGATCCGGCGGAAGTACCGGCGGTCATTGACCGTGGCGTGCGGGGCATCGATCGTCAGCGGGCCACCCGGTGTGGACAGCGACGCGAGGAAGGCACGGCGATCCTCAAATTCACGAGTCGGCACAGGTCAGTCGGCCAGGGCGTCGAGGATCAGGTCGTAGTCCTCATCGGTGAGGAACCCGTGGGTGAGCGCGCGGCCCACCTGGTGGTTGAAGCCGCCCTCGGCGTTGGGGGCGGACGTCGTCGAGGTCGGGGTAGGCGCTCGAAGGTAGGGGCTTGTCGTACTCCCAGCCGATCAGCTCGGCGCGCATCGTCGCCGGATCGATCTCGCCGGCCGCGCACCGCGCAGCGACCTCATAGGCGGTGCCGCCGTGGGTGCCCGGACGGACATCCGGGGCCTCGACGCGGGCCCGGTGCAGCATCTGGCTGATCGCAGGGGCGCTACACGGACGGGGTCTGCCCCATGTCCACATTGCTGGCACAGCGGCCCCGCCATCCGACCACCGGCCGGGTGTTCGCCGGCTTCGGCGAGTGCGGCGAAGACCTCAGCGATCGGGGATTCCAACTTGGCCAATCGTTCAGTTAAGGTCCGTGCGTGAGGCGTACTCGTGATTTCGATCTGCCGACCGCACACCCAGATCGTCGGCTGCCTTCGCAAGATTAGCGCGCCGCTCTTCGACGGTGGCGCCCTTCCAGATCGAGTCCGCCCATACGACCAGGTTGGTCATGCCGTGATCGTGGTACCGCTGTAGCTGGGACGCACTCGTTGCGTCGACACGAACGAAACAATCGAATTCATCCGTCTTACCGTACCTTTCACGGCACCTTGCTAACTCAGTGACCAGTTCCAGCGATCCCTCCAAGGAGGGCGTGCCTGACGTGAACCACCCGTCTCCGAGCCTGGCCGCGCGGTCCAGTGCCTTGGGTCCGTTTCCTCCCAGGATGACGGGGATGTCCACCTTTCGCGAATGGATCTGCACTGAGCCGATATCGAAGTGTTTGCCATTGTGCACGAACGGTTGCCCGGACCACGCCGCCCTCAGCACCTCGATGCACTCCTCTGTTCGCGAAACCCGGGTCTTGTAGGGCACTCCGAGTGCGGTGAACTCTTCCTCCAACCATCCGGCACCGACGCCGAGTAGCACTCGGCCCCCGCTCAGTTCTTGAACGGTGATGGTGGTGCGCGCGGTGTGCAACGGATGGCGCAGTGGGGCCAGGTACACGGCGGTACCGAGTCGGATCCGTGTCGTCGAGGCCGCGATCGCCGCATGTACCGCCCAGGGGTCGGTCAGTTCGGTGTCGGTGTCCAGGATCGGGCCGGCATGGTGACTGTGCGCCTGCGTCCCGTCGGTCGGATGATCGCTGCCGTACCCGATCGGATGGAAGATGTGTTCACCGAGCCATAGCGCATCGAATCCCAGTTGGTCCGCTGATATCGCCAACTCCAACAGGTCGTGACCTTTCATGCCGAACGCGGACAATCCAAGTGACGTCACTGGCCTTCCTTTCGTGATCTCCCGAGGTATCTGGGCGTTCCTCTCCCATGCGTCAACTCAGTGCGAGTTCGAGAAGGCGCTCGGCATGATGCTGCGGCTTGCCCAGCAACCCCGCACTGCTCAGCGCCCGCCGATAATAGAGATGAGCAGGGTGCTCCCAGGTGAATCCGATACCGCCGTGGACCTGAATACACTCGCCCGCAGCGAGAACTGCTGCGGGAGCGCATGCCATTGCCACCATCGCGGCCGCGCGCGACAGTTCGTCGGCGGTGCCCTTCGCGGCCGCCCAGATACCGTGCTCGACTGCAGACTCCGCGCTTTGAACGGCAACCGCCACCTCTGCGAGCTTGTGCTGGATCGCTTGGAAGGAACCAATGGGCCTTCCGAACTGTGTGCGTTCACGTGCGTACTCGACAGCCATATTCAGAACAGTCTTCGACTGTCCCAGTTGTTCGCATCCGATCGCCAGCAACGCCAGATCACGGGCACGGGCCATCGACTGCCCGGCGTCGCCGACCGTACCAACCAACTCGGCCGGTGCATTTTCGGCCGTGATCACGGCCAGCGGCCGCGTGGGATCGAGTGTGCGCATGGGGTCCCGCCGCAGGTGTTTGCCTTCGACGGCGAAGAGGGTGCACCCCGAGGCGTCCCGGACCGGTATCAGGATGAGATCTGCTGTTGCTCCGTCGATCACGAACTCTTCTGTTCCCGACAGGGTGTATCCGTCGGGCGTCTGTTGTGCGGCGAAAGGAGCGGACTGTTCGGCGAATGCGTGGTCACCGATGAGGACCGGATCGAAGATCACGGTGGCGGTGACCTCTCCCGCGGCAAGCCGGGGAACCCACTTGTCCGAGATGTCGCAACCGGCTGCAGCGAGAAGAACTTCGGTGGCTACGAAGGTACTCAGGTAGGGCACAGTGGCCAACGCTGCTCCGAGTTCCTCGAGGATCACAGCGGCCTCTGCGAAGGTCGCCCCCACCCCGCCCAGGGCCTCGGGAACGGCCAGGGCAGGCGCCGCGAAATCTCCACTGAGTGCCGACCACAGCTCCGTGTCGGTGCCACCCGCCGACGCCGTCTCGGCCCGTTCGAGGAGATTTTCAGGTGGATTGACCTTGCGAACCATCGCGATTATCGATTCGCGAAGAAACGCCCGGTCTTCACTCGATTCAGTGTGTTCGAGGATCATGCCGTGACACCTTCGAGCAGTGCGGCCAGTTCGGTGCGAACCTCACGCCGCAGTAGCTTGCCGAGCTCGTTGTAGGGCAACTCGTCACGATAATGGATCCGGGCGGGAACCCGGGTCGAGCGAAGAGCCGCGCGGACCCGTTCCTGCAGTTCCTCGATGCCTGCGGCTTTGCCGGCAGCGAGCACCACCACAGCCTCGACCCGCTCACCCCACTCCGCGTCCGGCACACCGACAACGGCAACGTCAGCCACAGCCTCATGGCTGCGCAAGCAATCCTCGATCTCCGCCGGCGCGATGTTCTCGCCCCCGCGGACGATCACATCGTCAGCGCGGCCGTGTAGGAACAGGTAACCGTCAGCGTCGAGATGACCATGATCGCGGGTGGGGTACCAACCATCCTCCCCCTTTGCCGAGTGCGAAAGGTACTCCCCCGAAACTTGTTCGCCACGCACCCAGACTTCACCCGCCGCACCGGCCGGTAGCACTGATCCATCGTCGGACCGCACCTCGAGTTCGATCGAGGGGATCGGCCGGCCCACCGAGCCGAGCCGAGCGCGAACCGACGGGTCGTTACTGGCCGCAGCGACCCGATGATCGTCGGGCCCCAGAACAGCGATGGTCGAGCTGGTCTCGGTGAGCCCGTAGGCATTGACCAGATCCACTCCGGGTAGCAGTGCAAGCGCCCGCTCGACCGTCTCCACCGGCATCCGGCCACCCCCGTACGACAGATGCCGCAGCGCGTCGAGCCGCTGGCCACGTCGTTCGAGCACATCGAGGATCCGGCCCAGCATCGTCGGAACCACCATGGCGTGCGTGATGACCTCTTCCGCGGCGAGATCCACCCAGGATTCCGGGTCGAACGCGGGAAGCTGGACGATACGACGTCCGGAATACACCGACGTGAGCGCCGAACTCACGGAGGCAATGTGGTAGGGCGGGACCGAAACCAGGATCGCTTCCTCGGGGCCCGCATTGAAGAACTCGATCGTACTGACCACGTACGGCACGAGATTGCTGCTGCGCAGAACGGCAGCTTTCGGATCACCACTGGTACCGCTGGTGAACAGCAGCACCGCTGGCGAGTGTTCGTTCCGCGCCGCGACTGCGTCGTCGGCGGCGGTGTCCGGTGTAGACAGATCGAGCAGGCTGACGCTGTCGCTGGCCTCGACTCGGGCGGTGAAGTCGGCGCCGGCGACCACCGCGACCGGCGCGAGTCGTTCGAGCGCGCGGCCGACCTGCTGGTCGGTCCAACGGTAGTTGATGGGAGCGAACGGCACACCTGCGTAGCTGCACCCGAACAGCAGCGCAATGCACGTCGGCGAGTTCAGGTCGAGATACGCCAACGCCTGCGCGTCGAGTCTGCCGATCTGGGAGCCGTATCGACGGCTCAGTTCGAGCAGTTCGCGGTAGGTCAGTCCGTCTCGTCGGGTACCGACGGCGATTCGGTCACCGTCCGCGTCTGCGGCCATTTCCAACAGCATCGAAAGATTCATGGTCGTACCCATCAGTCCGAGGAGGGAAGGGCCTTGGGCACCGACAACTCGAGTGGCCGGTCATCGGCCGATATGGAGCCGGCACCGGGCTTGACGCAGAGGACTTCCACGCCGGACTCCGTGTCGATGTACCTTTTACCCAGCACGGTGCCTGCATCGAAGCCGGCCTGTGGGGCGCCGACCGCTTCTGTCGACTCGTCCGGTGCCAGCATCGGTACACCACCGCAGCACAGGGTGATGTCTCCGGTACCAGCGCGGATGACCATGACTTCGGTGCTGCAGACCGCGCTGCGCATTTTGGCACCAGTTTTCATTACATACTCCTCATTGATTTCATCGCGGAATTCGATATCAGGACAGCAACCCGAGGGCGCGACGAGCGAGCGGCGGAATCAGTGCGCCACGCTCCCCCATCCGGGCATCGGTGGTCTGACCTCGAACGTAGCGGGCGTAGAGCTGTTGGAGAATCACCGACGTCTTCCAGCATCCGAGTGCCTCGTACCAGGCGATGTCGGACAGATCGAGACTGCTGCTCCGCCCGTATCGGTCGATGACAGCGGCACGGGGCGGCAGGCCGAGTCCGTGCATCCCCGGAACCGCGATGAAGGCCGCATCCGAGTCGGGATCGAGTGTGCTGTCCGGCCAGTAGTTCAACAACGTACCCAGATCCGACAGCGTGTCACCGGTTGTCGCCATGTCCCAATCGAAAACCGCCGTGACGCGGTCCGGGTCACCCGGCCTGAATTGGCAGTTGTCGATCTTGTAGTCGTTGTGCACGATCCCACTGCGCTGGCTTCGCGGCTGGCCCTTCACGAGCCGGACGGCGACTTCCCGCATGACGGCCGCGGTCTCCAAAGAGTCGACCTCCGGTTCCACAGCAGCCCAGCGCCTCTGCCAACCGCGGAGCTGCCGGTCGAGGTAGCCGCCGGGCCGGCCCAAGTCGGACAGCCCCGCCTTCCCCGGATCCACCTCGTGCAAGTCGGCGAGGGCATCGATCACTGCCAGCCCGATACGTTCGCCGGCATTGTCGAAGCCGGACATCGAGTCAGGTACCCGGTCCCAGATGACGATGCCCTCGCGGTACTCGTTGACGAAGAACTCCGCGCCGATCACCGATTGGTCGGCACAGTGCAGGAGAGCGCGCGGCGCACGGGGAAACTCTGTGTGCAGCTGTGAGAGAACCTTGTACTCGCGGGCCATGTCGTGGGCGCCGGCGGCGATCGTGCCGAAGGGTGGTCGGCGAACCACCAGTTGCCGATCACCGAACGTGACCTGATATGTCAGGTTCGCTGATCCGCGGGGGAACTGGAGAACCGAGAAGTCGCCCTGAAGGTCCGGGAGCTGCTCGCGCAGATAGCGTTCGAGCCGGTCCCAGTCGAGTATCTCACCGGCACGAACCGGTGCGAGCTCGGCCTGATCGTCGTTGACCTCGGTGCTCATGACAGTGCGGCCAGATCGAGATGCGCATACTTTTCCTGTGCCGCCGCCTCCAGGGCAGGAAGATGTCGGGTCGGAAACAGTCCCGGTGCCGGGGTTGCGGTGCGCAGCAATTGCTTTGCCACGGTCTGCAGGTGCAACTCGGTGGCACCGTCGGCGAGCCCCATGTGGTAGCTCTCCATGATCCAGCGCCCGAACGGCAATTCCGTCGAAATGCCCAATGATCCGTGGATCTGGGCCGCGCGTGAGGTCACGTCGAGAAGCACCTTGGGCATCGCGGCCTTGACCGCCGAAATGTCGACCAGGACTCGCTTGTAGTCGTTGTACTTGTCGATCTTCCACGCGGTCTGCAGCACCAGAAGCCGGAACTGCTGCAACTGAATCCACGATTCGGCGATCATTGCCTGCACCATTTGCAGGTCCGCCAGCCGCTGCCCGCGCGTATGGCGGGACACCGCGCGCTCGAGCATCATGTCCAGCGACGCCTTCACTAGACCGACGGTCCGCATCGCGTGGTGGATACGGCCTCCTCCGAGCCGGGTTTGCGCGACCTCGAAGCCCTGGCCCTCGTCCCCGAGGCGGTTACCCGCGGGAATCCGCACGTCCGTGTACCGCATGTAGGCGTGAGTGGCCTCATGGTCCTCATGGCCGGACACACCGACGTTGCGGACGATCTCCACCCCCGGGGTGTCGACCGGTACGAGGAACATGGATGCTCGCTTGTGCGGTTCCGCCTCGGGGTCGGTGACCGCCATGACGATGAGGAATGTCGCGAATCGGGCGTGCGACGAGAACCACTTCTCGCCGTTGATGACGTACTCGTCGCCGTCTCGTACCGCACGAGTGATGAATCCGGTCGGGTCGGAACCACCGGCCGGCTCGGTCATCGAGTAGGCCGACATGATGTCACCGTCGATCAGCGGCTCCATGTAGCGCTTCTTGAGATCGGCGCTGCCGAAGTGCGCCAGCACCTCCGCGTTGCCCGAATCCGGCGCCTGGCAGCCGAACACCACCGGACCACTGTGGGTTCGCCCGAGGATCTCGTTGAGAAGGGCAAGCTTGAGCTGTCCGTAGCCTCGTCCGCCGAGATCGGGCGTGAGATGGC
The DNA here is from genome assembly GCF_002300195.1 of Rhodococcus sp. ACPA1. Taxonomy (NCBI): domain Bacteria; kingdom Bacillati; phylum Actinomycetota; class Actinomycetes; order Mycobacteriales; family Nocardiaceae; genus Rhodococcus; species Rhodococcus sp. ACPA1. Next base: position 194,076 of record NZ_NSDX01000013.1, read on the forward strand.
AGGCCCACAGGTTCCGCTCACGTACCTGCTGCTGCAGCGGGCGGATGAGCTCGTTACGCTTCGGATCCGTTACGTCCCAGGCGTGCTCGATCAGCCGGTCGAGGGGTTCGACCTCGGTGCGAACGAAGTCCTCCACCCACTCCAACTGGGCCTGGAATTCGGGATCGGTTTCAAAGTCCCAGCTCATCGCATGCTCCTAGAATACGTAGTGAAAGAGGAAAGTTCGTAGTGGACTACCGGGACAACACGGTGCACGCGCTGATGCCCGGTGCCCCGTAGACGTGGCTGAAGGCCAGCTTCGGATCACCCGGCACCTGCCGGGCGCCGGCAGCGCCGCGCAACTGCACCACGTTCTCGTACACCTGCCGAAGCCCGGTCGCGCCGATCGGTTCACCGTTCGCGATGCAGCCGCCGTCGGTATTGATCGGGATCCGCCCGCCGATGGCGGTCTCCCCCGCCGCGATCAGCGACTGCTGCTCTCCGTGCTTGCAGAGACCGGTCTCGGCCATATGCATGATTTCGGCCCCCGATTCGGTGTCCTGGATCTGCGCGACGTCGATATCGGCCGGGTCCACGCCGGCAGCCTCGAAGGCCGCTCGCGCCGCTGTCCCCGTGGGGCCGTCCGCGCGTTCGGGCGAGACCCACGGACTGAACACCTCATACGAGCCGAACTGACGTGAACGCAACTCCGCGGCCTCGAGAAACACCGGGGTATCGGTGTACTTCTTCGCCTGATCGGCACGCGCAAGAATCAGCGCCACAGCCCCCTCTGCGGGAGAGCAGAACATGAACTGCGTCAACGGATGACTGACCATCGTCGACGACAAGACCTGCTCCTCGGTCATCGGAGTCCGCCGCCACGCATGAGGAGCCAGGGACCAGTTACCGAACGCCTTCACCGCGACCTGTGCGAGTGTGTTCTCGCCGATACCGTGTTCGGCCATGTACCGCTGAATCTTCATCGCGAAGAACTGGGTGGTCACCATCATGCCCGTCTCGCCGTACCACTGCCCCAGCCCATTCGCCTTCGGATCGGCATTGAAGGCGCCCTTGGGATGCTTGTCGAACCCGATGGCGATCCCCAGGTCGTGCTTGCCCGACGCGATCGTGTTCACCGCGGACGTCAACGCGCTACCGCCCGTCGCGCAACCATTGGACACGTTGATGAACGGCAGGCCGGTCAGTCCGAGCTCGGAGACGAGGGTGTCGGCATTTCCGGCAGAATCACTGCCACCGTACGCAAATTGAATATCAGGCCATTCGACACCCGCGTCCTCGAGCGCCTGTCGCGCAGCATAGACGGCCTGAGCACGGCCGCTCACACCCTCGGTCCGCCCGAAAGGGTGGATGCCTACTCCGACGATCGCGACCTTCATTTCGTCTCCTCATTGCTTCCGGGGCCGAACGCATACGTCAGGACCGAGGAACCGTCGGCGTCACGGTGGTTGACCATCGTCGTCAATGTCATCGAATCGCCGATCTCGAGTTGGTCCGGGTCATTGACCGTCAATCGGGCCTCCACGATGACCGGACCCAGGTCGATATATCCGACACCGAACGGGACGAAGTCATCCGGACCGAGGAACGGGCGTTTCGGCCGGAACGACTGCACGGTGTACGACCACAACGTTCCGGCCGACGGAAGCTCGACGCTGCCCATCGAGGAACCGCTGCACCGCGGACACGAATCCTGCACCGGAAAGGTAACGGTCCCACAATCGCCGCACCTCCCGCCCAGTAGAACCACGCCCCGATCATCGATCCGAAGCACCTCGCTATCGATCGATTTACCTAGCAACGATGCCTGCGTCGGCGTCATTCTCGAACTCCTGACTCGTGTGTCCCGAGGCCCCGCCCAACGACCGCATGTGCTCGACAGCAGTCACGACGTACCTCCGAATTCTTCGCCCGGGTCGCGGTCAGGTATCTCAGCACCGACCGGCCCTGTGCCTCACGTCACTCCCGATACACCGAGCATAATTATCATGAGGAACTTTCGCAATATGGTTTTGACGAGCCAGGAGAAGTGGACGGAATCGCGCGGACGGCCTGGCTCTCATGGACCGGCAGAATGAGCCCCGAGACGTATTTTCGGCTCGTCACCGCGCAAGTACAGAGAACCATTCCGAATTTGGCCACGCCGGAGATGACCGAGCGCCGGCAAGATCGTCCATCCACCTCGTCGTCCGATCATCCACGCGCGCAGTGACGGTGATCCTGAGGCGTTCGCGCCGCGAGCAGGTCGGGATCGCCGGGCGCGAGGACGAACCGAGATCGGGGCAGCCCCGAACGGTCTTCCACGCCGCGATCGTGACCGCAATGCTGGCTTCGCCCGCCGACGGGTATCAGGGTGACGCCCGGGAGCCAGCGAGCCGCTCGCCGACCGGCAACCATTTCCTGCCTATGTTGTTGACTCCGAATCGTTGTGGAAGTTCTTGGGATCTGTCGGGCCGTCAATCGCCTGACCGTCCAGTACACGAACGCCGACTGCCTTACCGAATGGGTTAGGAACCGCTCGGACGCCGATGATGCGGGTATGCGCTCGCCAAGCTGCGTATCTCTTCCTGGTCACAGTCCGACTCGGGAATGACCTGCCACAAACGCTCGACGAACCGGCGCGTTGTCATTCCGAAGTTCACAAGGATCTCTTCCGTCGTGGGACCCCCGTATGGTGCCCACCTCCGGGCGAAGTCGATGAGGAGCTCCGCGTCGTTGTCAGGATGTGTGCGTTTGCGGTTGACTTCGATCCACGCGGCGCGACGCCTTTGACGCCAGTGGCGATATTCTGCAGGGTTCATGGTATTCAACACATCTACTCGGGCCTGAGCAGGCCATTGGATTCGCGAGTTTTCCCTCACTGCGGCTAGGTATGCATTCGGTAGATGACGGTTTCCGTCCACCCAGCTGCCCGGTATTCCGAGATAGCCTGGACTGCCAGTGGGCAGCCGGGTGACGACCCCTGTCGGCAATTGCAAACCCACCCTTCATGTGGCGGTGGAGATGCGCCTCGAACTTTCCTTTGTGCGGGCGACCTGGACCCGGTCAGATCCTGCGGTTGTCCCCCACGCGTTCCTTCGCGATGGTCCATTTGGGAAGCACCCTGGCGTTGCCTTCACGGTCGGGTCCGAGATCCTCGAATTCGACCACGAATTCGGTGGTCTCGTCGACGTCCACCCTGCCGGGTAGATGGCCGATCATCCGGACGTTCTGTTCACCGTGGACGTCGATCAGGACCACCGTGTACGGCACCGGAAAGAGTGGATGGACCTGGTGTTCCACGACGGTCCACGACTTCGCCCGGCCGCGGCCGGCTACGGCGGACCATTCGAGATTGTTTCCGCCGCATCCCACACACCGGGGCCTGGGCAGATGGACCCGGGCTCCGCAGTCCGTGCAGGTGAGGACACCGAGTTTCCCTTCCGCCGCCAACTCGAAGAAACCGCGACTCGCCGGGTCGTCGACCCGCGGTGCCAGCCGGGCGCTCATGCCGACACCAGGATCAGCGCCGCGGTGGACGGCGGCGGTGCCGACGTCACGAGGGACACCGACGCCCCCTCCACCTGGTTCGACGACTGTCCGCGAATCTGCCGAACACCTTCGACGACATGGTTCATTCCGTGGATGTACCCCTCGGACATATGACCTCCACTCGTGTTGAACGGCATCGCCCCGCCGACTTCGAGTTCACCGGATTCGATGAAGGCGCCGGCCTCCCCTCGGGCGCAGAAGCCGTAATCTTCGATCTGCAACAGCGCAGTGATGGAGAAGCAGTCGTAGAGCTGCGCGGAGTCGACGTCCTCGGGCCCGAGACCTGCACGCGCATAGAGTGTCTCCGCGCACTGCCGCGACGGCATCGATAGTGGATCCTCGCGCATCAGTACCGGATACATCTGCCCCGGTTGCGGGCGAGGCCCGCTCGCCATGGCCGCGGCACGGATCACCGCGGGGGGTTGCCGCAGGTCCTTCGCGCGTTCGGTCGTGGTGACGACAACCGCCGCGGCACCATCGGTTTCGAGACAATAGTCGAACAGACGCAACGGTGTGGACAACATGCGCGAGTCCATGTAGTCATCCAACGTCATCGGACGGTGATGCATTTGCGCCGCCGGATTGTTGTTGGCGTGCTTGCGCGCAACAAGTGCGATGTTCGCGAGTTGCTCGGACTTCAACCCGGTCTCGTTCATGTACTGCTGCGCGATGAGCGCAAAGAACATGCCCGGGGAGAGCAACCCGTACGGGCCGAAGAACTCTGTGAACGACTCGGCGCCGCCGATGACGGGATCCAGCTCGGCGGAGAGTCCGAACCGGTTGCCGGAGCGACCGTTGAGGGAGCGGAAGACCACCACGGTGTCCGCCTGTCCACTCATGATCGCGGCGACGGCCTGTGCCACCATCGCGCAGGGACCCGACCCACCCGGACCAGCCTCACCGTAGTAGGTCAGATTGCGTGCGCCGATCGCATCGCCGAGAGCCGCGCAGGACACGAGGTCCATGTCGTTGCGAACGATACCGTCGACATCGGCGGGGTCTATGCCTGCATCTGCCAGCGCAGCGAGCGCCGCGTCCGCCGCGAGAGCTGTCACGCTCACACCGGAGTTCTTCGAGAAGACGCTCTGCCCGACCCCAGCGATTGCGCAGACGTCGCGTTGCCATCGATCAGTCATGTGCCAGAACCTGTTCCGTGTGCTCGCCGAGGCGTGGTGGACGGGTCGGCGCGCCGTCACCACCGGAGAATCGGTACGGGGTGCCGGGAAAGAGCGCACTGGAGCCGTCGTGCATCTCGACGGGGACGAAGAACCCGCGTTCGGCGAGGTGCTCGTCGTCGAACAACTCTTCCGGGGCCCGCAAAGGTCCGATCGGCAGACCGCGCCCCTGGCCCTCGCGGTAGACGGTTCCCGAATCCTGAATGAGGAAGAAGACCTCGAGCAGTTCCTGGATGTGCGAGAAATTCTCCTGCCGATACGCCAGCGACAGGTACTCGTCGTCGACGAGATCCGCCGCGACGCCGGCCGATTCCATCCACGAGGTCAGTGCCTTCCACGCATGCTGGTCAGCGAGAATGAGAGCGAAGTACACCCACACCCCGTCCGCGCACTGGAACAACGCCGGCTGCGTCGGCTCCGGCTGGGCGTGGCGGCAGGTCTGCCTCTGCACCAGCGCCTTCGGGTAGAACCAGTAGGGGTTTGCCAACTCACCCGTGACCGCGATCGATTCGTGCATGGACACGTCGACCAATTGCCCCTGTCCGGTGTTCTGGCGCTCGATGAGTGCAAGAAGAAGTCCGCACAGCGCGAAGCTCGCGGCGGTCATGTAGCCCTGATTTCCGCCGGGACGGATCGGCGGAATCGAATGATCGTCGTACCCACACGTGGTGAGCAGCCCGCCCATCGCGAGACCGACCAGGTCGGAGCTGCGGTAATTCGCCCACGGGCCGGTCAATCCGAACGGGGAGACCGACAGTGCAATCAGCCGAGGTTGCTCCGCGCACAGCCGTTCGAGGTCCACTCCCTGCGCTTCGAGATCCACCGGCCGGCCGGTGGTCAGAAGAATGTCCGCGCCGGCGATGAGATCGGCAAGTGCAGCGCGTCCCTCCTCGCGATCGGTGTCCACGGTGACCGAACGCTTCGACGTGTTGTACGTCCAGAAGTTCAGGCTCTTGTCCGGATCGACATCGCCACCCGCGTAAGGTCCGATATGTCGGCTCGCCGCGCCACCGGGGGGCTCGACCTTGATGACGTCGGCGCCCTGATCGGCAAGGAGCTTGCCGGTATATTCGCCGGCCGGATCGTCGGCGAGTTCGACGACGACCAGTCCACTGTATGCGAGTTCCATCAGATCACGCCCTCTGCGGTAAGCGTCGCAATCTCATCCGCGCCGAGTCCGAGGATGTCCCCGAACACGTACTGATTGTCTTCCCCGAGTAGTGGTGCGCTGCGCCAATTGTCCTGGACGGTGCGGGAAAACTGCATGGGTGAGCCTTCGAATTTCGCCATACCGATGACCGGGTGATCCAACTCGAAGAATGTTCCACGTAGATCGATCTGGGGGTCCGATTCGGTGAGGTCCTGCGAGTTCCGTACGGCGCCGGCAGCCACACCGGCAGTCTGCAACAACTCCATCGACTCGCGTGCGGGCCGACCGGCGGACCAGCGGGAGATGTGTTCGTCGAGCTGGTCCTGGTGGGCGAAGCGCGAGGATTGATTCGCGAACTCCGGTGATGACGCCCATTCGGGATTGCCGAGTGCTGTAACGAACCGGGACCAGTCCGCATCGTCGAACACCGCGATTGCGAGCCATTTGTCCTCGCCCGCCGCTGGATAGACACCGTGCGGGGCCGCCTGCGGGTTGTTCAGGCGGTTACCGTTCGGGTATCCGGGTCTCCGGGTGGTGGCCTTGTTCACGGACACGTCGAGCAGGTCCGGTCCGATCAGATTGATGCCGGCCTCGACGGCAGAAACATCGATCTCCTGCCCCTTGCCGGTGGCGTTGCGCTGCATGATCGCCATCATGAGTGCCACCGAATTGTAGTAGGCGGCTTGGTTGTCCATGTAGGACAGTCCCCAGCCGGATGGCTCCCGGTCCGGCAGACCGGAGATGAAGGACAGGCCGCACACCGCTTGGATCACCGGGCCGTAGCTCTTGAATCGGTGGTGTGGCCCGCTGTGCCCGAATCCGCTCATCCGCGCGAAGATGATCTCGGGATTGATCTCACGCAGGTCGTCGTAGGTCAGTCCCCACTTCTCCATGACACCGGGTGCGAAGTTCTCTGTCACGACCGAACTGGCGGCGATCAGCTGCCGCACCAACTGCTGGCCCCGTTCGGTCTTCATGTTGACGGTGATGCCGAGCTTGTTGCGGCTGTAGTTGTTGAACAGCCCGCCCTTGTTCGGATCCGGATTCGGATCTTCGTCTCCGTACGAACGCAGTTCGTTCTTGTAGATGGGCAAGCGCCTGGGCATGTCCAGACGATCACGTGTCTCGATCTTGATGACCTCGGCGCCGAAATCTGCCAGCAGGCGGGTGGCGACAGCACCGACGCCCATCCAGCAGAAGTCCGCGATCCGCACACCGGCAAGCGGTCCCGTGCGCTGTTGGGGCAGGCGCCCGCTGTCCAGGTGTGTCTGCGTTGGCCGCGTGTGCTCTATTGCCGTCACCACGTGCCTCCCATCCTCGTCGTGTTGTCGGGGTTTCAGCCGGGCAGCTCACTCACCGGCAGTTCGTGTGCCTCGGGTCACTCCCGCTGCACCGAGCATAATTATCATGAGGAAATATGGCAAGAGGCTTGATGCAGGGAAATACCCGCACAAACTGCGAACCCCGCGCACCGGGGGGCAATGCGCGGGGTTCGAAGGGATTGGCGCTGAAAGTTCGCAGCGGCCAATCAAGTAGGCGAGGTCTGTCAGGGGACCGGCAACGGATTATCCGACGGCCATTCGCCCACCGTCGACCGGCAGGATCGTCCCCGTGGTGTAACTCGACGAATCGCCGGCGAAGTACAGCACCGCCCCGACGATCTCCTCCGGCCTGCCACCACGCGAGATGGGCCAGGCCCCCGCGAGATCGTCGAATTCGTCCATGTCCCACCCCTTGCTGATGTCGGTGAAGAAGGAGCCGGCCATCACGCAGTTGACGCGGACCTCGGGTCCGTAGGCGGACGCGAGTCCCTTGGTCAGCGAGTTGAGACCGGCTTTGGCTGCGCCATACGGGATGTAGGCGGGGGCCGGTCGCTCGGACGCGTTGCTACTGATGTTGATGATCGATCCGCCGCCCGCTGCGGTCATTCGCGTCGCGGCGAGGGCGCTCAGCCGGAAGGGACCCTTGAGGTTCACGTCGACGATCTTGTCGAACAGTTCCTCGCTCACCTCTTCGATACTCGGATACAGCGGTGCGATGCCGGCATTGTTGACCAGCACGTCCAACTTGCCGAAGTTCGTGTACACCTCGTCGATCAGCGTCGGTAGAGTCGCCCAGTCACCCACGTGCGCCGCCACACCGAGGGCCTTGACCCCGGTCTTGGCCTCGATTTCCGCAGCGAGTTCCCGGCACGGCTCGACCTTGCGGCTCGCGATCACGACGTGTGCGCCCTCTTCTGCGAACGCCCAGGCCATCGAGGCTCCCAGACCCCTGCTGCCGCCGGTGATCAGGGCTACCTTGCCGGCGAGATTGTGTCGATCGGTACTCATGGTTCCTCGATTCGTTCAGGCGCGCGAGCGCGACGTCGATTCACGCCACGACTTGCCCTTGTCGGCCCGCGCTTCTGCGGGGAGCCCCAGCAGTCGTTCGGCGATGATGTTGCGCTGGATCTCGTCGGAGCCGCCCGCAATGCGGTAACCGGGTGCCCCGAGAACGTGCTCGTTCCACGCGTATGTTCCCGGTCGCCCCGTGTCGGCCAGTAGCGTCCGTCCGAGTATCGCAGTGGCGGTGTCGGACACCAGCTTCAGCTTGTCCACCCACTGGACCTTGCGCACCGATCCCACCGCGCCGGGGGCGCCTCCCGCCGCCCGTGCCTGGCGATCGCGCAGCAGGTCGATCTCGGCCAGAGTCTGGCGAAGGTAGACCTCGGCCAGCTGCTGCCGAATCTGTGGATCACCGATCCGTCCGGAAGCGCGTGCGGAGGCAACGAGCTGGCTGAACTGTCCGCCGACTCCCGCTGTGTTGGAGTTTCCGCCTCGTTCGAATGCCAGGGTCGTCAACGCGACATTCCAGCCTGCCCCCACCTCGCCCAGTCGCAGACGATCCGGGACACGGACGTCGGTGAAGAAGACCTCGTTGAAACTGGTACCTCCGGACATTTGCCGGATCTGGCGTACCTCCACACCCGGTGCGTCGAGCGGCACGAGGAACGCGGTCATTCCCGCATGTTTGGGTACGTCGGGATCGGTGCGTGCGATGAGTTCGCCCCACTCGGCGAATTGCGCCCCCGAGGTCCACACCTTCTGTCCGTTGATCACCCATTCGTCGCCGTGCCGGACGGCGCGGGTGCCGAGGGAGGCGAGGTCCGAGCCGGCACCGGGCTCGGAGAACAACTGGCAGGCCAGGAGTTCGCCGCGGAGCATCGAGGGCAGGAAGGTCTCTTTCTGTCTCGGCGTCCCGAGGATCCGAATGGTCGGGGCGATCAAGTGCATCGTGACCGAGAACAACTCGTGTGGCGCCAACGGCAACAGTAGCGACTCCTCCCTCGCGAACACATCGGCGTGCTCGACGCTCAATCCGGCGCCGCCATCCTCGATCGGCCAGTCGAGGGCACCGTAGCCGGCGTCGAACTTGATACGCTGCCACCGCTTGTGTTCCTCGAGCAATGCCTGTTCCGCCTCGAATGGCAGTGAATGGAATACCGCCACATCGAACGGGTCCCGCTCCGTGGTGCCCGCGACGGCGCCGACGTTCTCGCGCAGCCATTGCGCGGCCTGTTCACGAAACTCTGACAGGGTCATACAACCTCCGAAATTTGTGCGGCGAAAGGCGCCCCGGCCATCCGAGAAGCGCCGGCGCTCAGTACAACGACTCTCCGCCGTCGACGATCTGGTTGGTGCCGGTGATGAACTTCGCGCTCGGACTGCACACGAACACCGCGGCCGCGGCCATGTCTTCCACGCTGCCGGCTCGACCCAAGGGAACTGTCGCGGCCATCCTCTCGAAAACCTCCGGGTTCCGCTCCAACGCCATCGGGGTTGCGGTGATACCGGGCGAGAGGGCGTTGACACGGACACCCTGCTCAGCCAGCTCATAGGCTGCCACGCGCACGAACTGATTGAGCCCCGCCTTGGTGGTCGCGTAGTGGATCGTGCCTGGCCGCGTCCCCAGTGCGCGGACCGACGAGAGCACCAGAATCGCCGCATTCTCGCTCTTGTCCTCACGTGCCGCCATCCGCGTCGCGGCCTGGTGACAGCAGCGGAAGGTGCCCGTGAGATTCAAGTCGATCGTGTTGATCCACACCTCCTCCGTCATCTCCAGGAACGGGACCATCGACCCGCTGCCCGCGTTGGCGACGAAGATGTTGAGCGTAGGGAAGGTGCGGTCTACGAGTTCGAACATCGCGCCGACCGATTCGGGGTCACGGATGTCCACTTCCGCGATCTCGACCTGCTGACCGGGCGCGGCCAGCTCGAGCAGTTCCTTACGGGCCACCTCCAGTTGTGGTCGCCGACGGGCCGCGATCATCACGGCGGCGCCGGCTTCCACCATTCCCTTCGCGATGCCGAGCCCGATGCCTTCGCTGGCACCTGTGACGAGCACGTATTGCCCGGCCAGCGCACCCTGGTTTCCGATCTCTCGGCTCACGACACAGCTCTCCTTGTGTTCTGTCCGCTGCGCGACTGCGGGTTCAGCGCCACTACCGATGTCCGAATCAACGGATGTATCACGCGTCGAGACGCAGGGAGACCGAGCGCGCGCGTGACACGCACAGCATCATGGTCTGACCGCATTCACGCTCATCGTCGGTCAACACCGAATCCCGGTGGTCTGGAATGCCGTCGAGGACGGGAGTTTCACAGGTTCCGCAGGTTCCCTCGTTGCACGAGGACAGAATGTCGATTCCGTTCTCCTCCGCCACGGACAGGATCGTTCGATCTGCGGGAACGGTGACCGTGATACCGGACTGTGCGAACTCGACGTCGATGTCGTGATCGGGTCCGTCCAGTTCGATCTCTTTTGCCACAAAACGCTCGGTGCGCAGAGTCCGCTTCACCGGCCCGGCGGTGCAGACATCTTCCAACGTGGCCAGCAGCCCTTCTGGACCGCAGGAGTAGATGATGGTCTGCGGATCTGTGGCGGTGACGAGCCCGTCGATGTCGGGCATCCCCCGTTCGTCGTCCGGCCAGATCTGGACCCGATCGCCGAACTGGGCCAACTCGTCGAGGTAGGCCATGCTGGCCCGCGATCGTCCGGCGTAGAACAACTTCCAATCCCGGCCTTCACGCTCGAGCTGCATGATCATGGGGATGAGAGGGGTGATGCCGATCCCACCGGCCACGAACTGAACCGCGACGCCACCGGCGAGAGGGAAATGATTGCGGGGCGTGCTGACTGTGACCGACGACTGCTCCGCGAGCGAGTCGTGAACGGACACCGAACCGCCGCGACTGTTCGGCTCCCGCAGCACCGAGATGACCCACCGGGTGTCGGCGACGCCGAAACCGGTCAGCGAATACTGGCGAATCAATCCGTTGCCCACGTGAAGATCGATGTGGGATCCGGGTTCCCAGCGCGGAAGTGCGTCACCGCTGTCGGCTTCGAGTGCCAGTTCGACGATGCCGTCGGCGACCGTGCGTCGTTCGACGACGCGAAGATCGAGGTTCATGTTCACTTCCCAGAAGTTTGTCGAAAGGTGCCGACTCCCTCGAAGCAGGACCAACCCGCTTCGAGGGAACGCCGCGGCCTATCCGTAATCGCACCACTCGGTCAACCGACCATTCTCGAACGTCATGATCGACAGGACGTTGAGCTTGCAGAACTCGCCGGCCTTGCCGAACCCGGGAACATCCGCTGTCGCGGTGCCCTGCCACGTGGTCTCGCGCAGGACCGAGTTGCCGGTCACTGCCCAGCGGGTGGTCTCACCGATCGAGCGGTCGGGGAACACCTGCTTCATCTGTTTTACCGTCTCGATCATGAGGTCGCGACCGGTTGCCGCGACGCCCCGATTCTGGTGCACCACCACGATGTTCTCGTCGACGAGGTCGTGGAGCACGTCGAGTTCGAGGTTGTTCCACGCATCGACGACCTTGTGGGCCTGCGCCAACAGTTCTTCCGGAGCCGGGTTGGTCATGAGTAATCAGTCCTTCTACGTGAGATGGCCAGGGATGGGGTGGGGGGTCGTCAGTCGGTGAGTACTTCGATGTCGAACTCGTGGATTCCGCGGGTGGGCATCGAGTGGTAGCCGATGGTCTGTCCCTCCACCAGTGTGAACTTCGGCATCTTGGTGACGATCCGCTCGAGTACGAGAATCATCATCACGCGCGCGAAGTTGGAGCCGAGGCACCGGTGTGGACCGATGCTGAAGGCAATGTGGTTCTTGTCCTTGCGGTGCAGGTCCCACTGGTGCGGGTTCGGGAACTTCGTTTCGTCACGGTTGGCCCCGTTGTAGGACGTCCATACCTTGGCGCCCTCGTCGAGATCGGTCTGGCCGACTGTGACGGGGCATGTGGTGGTCCGTTGGAGTGCAGTGACATTCGCGAACATGCGAAGGCCTTCTTCGACGGCGTTGGGAACCAGATCTGGATTCTCCACCAGTTCGGTCAGGTCGTCGGGATGAGTGGCGAGGTGGTGAACGATGCCGCCGAGGATGGTTCCGGTCGATTCCAGGCCGGCGATCGACAGCGGGAGTACGACGGCAATGCGCTCGGACAGGGTGGGCTCGCGGCCGTCGATCTCTTTGACCTGGCACACCAGGCTGACCAGGTCGTCCTCGATCGGGTCGGCCATACGCGCCTTGACCAGGGCTTCGATGGCGGCGTACAGGCTGACGAACGCATTCTCCGACGCCTCCGCCGTCTCGCCGACGAAGATATCGTGAGCCCATTGCATCCAGTCGTCGATCTTGTCGCCCTCGAGCTGGAGCAGATTACTGAAGACCGCCCGCAGCTGCAGCGGGCGCAGGAAGTCTTCCATGACGCTGAACCGGCCACGGTCGATCCCCGCGTCCAGGAGCGTATCGATTTCGGCGGTGATCGACGGCGCGAAGACTCTCATCTTCTCTTCCGTCAGTTCAGGGTTGAGGATCTTTCGCCAGTCCGTCTGTGCCGGCGGATCGAGATCCTCGGGCAGGAACCGGCCCTCGTTCTTCGGAGGCGCCGCCCGGTTGTCGTGGCCGAGAATCGCGACGCCCCCTTCTGAGGAGAAGCGCTTCCAGTCACGCAGGATCTTGAAGACATCCTCGTAGCGGGTGGCCACGTAGCACGGGGTATCGCCCTGGGTATGGACGCTGAGCTCGTCGAGTTTCTGCATGCGATTGATCTCGGGCCAGAAATTGTCGTTGAACTCCGACGACCACATATCGACGGGGCATCGACCGGTCGTGGTCGTCTCCGACTGCAACTGTTCAGTCATTTCCAATACCTGTCTCTCACACGGAGGTAATAGCGGCTTCGGGGCACACGGCCAGGATCTCGTCTACCGTGTTCGACTCCGGCACCGCGCCGTCGTTCTTCACCTGTGCGCGGCCCTCGTCGTCGGGTTCGAACAGATCAGGGAACATTGCGTAGCACCTACCGTGCGCCTGGCAGAAGTCCTGATCTACCGATACCTTGTTCGTCATTTCGACTCCAATCGATGTCATCCGGTGCACCTCAGGCGCGGGCGAGTTGTCCGCCGTCGACGGGAATCGCTGCGCCAGTGACGAATCGGGCATCGTCCGAGGCGAGCCACAGCACCGCGTTGCTCACATCCTCGGGCTCTACCCACGGGATCGGGAGAAGCGTGAGGTTGCTGAAAAGGTCTGCCGCGTCCGCGGGAGTCGGGTTCTCGATATCGGGAAGGAACATCTTCAGCAGGCTCTCGTTGATCGCCATTTCGGTGTTGACGGCGCCGGGATTGACCGAGTTGACCCGGATGTTGTGTTGACCCACCTCGTTGGCCAGCGACAGCATCAGACCCTGCATGCCATGCTTGGAAGCGCTGTAGTGCGCCTGCCCGGGCGCACCGCGCAACCCGACCGTTGAGCTGACGAAGATGACGGACCCACCCGCGCCGCGCTCGATCATCGAGGGCAGCACTGCGCGGCACGAATGCCAGGCTCCGACGAGGTTGGTACCGAGAATGTCTTCCCACTGCTGGTCGGTGAGCCCGACCACCGATCCCTGGTTCGAGATGCCGGCGTTGGAGACGAGGATGTCGATCCCACCGAACTCACCGAGCGCCTCTTCGACAACCACATCCAACGATGCCTGGTCCCGCACATCGGCGGCACGCGCGATGATCCGGCGGCCTTCCTTTTCGACCAGCCGCACCGTCTCCTCGAGGTCCTCGGGAGTGCCGGACGTGTAATCGAGGTTGGCCTGCTGCCTGCACAGATCGACCGCAACGATGTCGGCGCCTTCCTGCGCAAGCCGGACGGCGTGGGTACGCCCCTGTCCGCGTGCAGCACCAGTGATGAACGCGATCTTGCCATCCAGCCGTGTCACTTGATTGCCTCCTATTGGCAGCTGTCTCGACGGTTACGCCAGGTACTTGAATAAAAGGCGACGCCAAGCAGAAGAAGAGATGTCGGGAGCGCATCGCAGCAAGCTGTCGATCCCCGGTTCGTAGGGTCGTGTTGATCCAGTCACACCCCGGACAACATGAGATCACTATTGCTCATGAGAAACTCCGATGTCAAGGGGAGATCGCGATTTGCGCTGCACCACCTCGACGGCTTGACAAAATTGGCTTGACCAGCACTTTCAACAAGTCCGCCCACAGCGTGAGGAATCTCATCGGGACCCGCAAAGCACAAGCGGATCGCGAGCCGTTCGAGACTCGCCGACCCACGAAGAGAGGCAGGACAGAACAAGTACGCATATCGTGCGAAGCCGCCCGAATCCGATTCGGGTACGACAGATTTCGGGGGAGATCAGATCCCCGGCGCGGCGCATTTCAGCCGCAGAGAAACACGCCGACCGACACTATGAAGTCGGCGTTCGATATTTTCCTCAGCCCAGGCGCGCCGGTTGCGCGCGTAGCCAGTTCGGCGTCAGCTCACAACCATTCAATCGCCGAATCGAGCGATCCTCCCAGGCGATCCCGGCAGTAGTCGACAACGGCTCGCAAGTGCTCTTCCATGAGATCGCGGGAGCGCTTGGGCTGCCCAGCAGCGACCGCCCTGGCAATCCTGTGATGATCATCGACGAGAACGCTTCGGAGGGCGCGTGGGTCGTCGACCATGGCGACGTGGTGCGCGACGATCTGGCCGTAGGATTCGAGACTCAACTCGAGGACCCGATTGCGAACCAACGAGGCAACCGCCCCGTGAAACCCGGCATGCTCCTCAAGGTAGCCCTCGAGGAGCTCGTCGGATTCGTGGTGGTGCCCGTCCATGAACGGCGCCATCGTGGAGGCGCGCATGGCGGCGTCGGGATGCCGAGCCGCACGCTCGGCCAGCTCTCCCTGTCCCCACACCCACGCCTCGAACAGTTCCTGATAGGTGGCACCCGACATGTGAAAGAACAACGCCGAGACTCGTCCGAGGTGTGCTGCGCCCACAGACCCGACCACGGGACCGCCGCCGGGGCCGCGTCGAATCGCGATCATTCCCTGCACCTCGAGTAGGCGCAATCCTTCCCGCAGCGATTCTCGGCTCACACCGTACTGCGTGAGCATCGCCGCCTCCGAGGGAAGTCCGTCGCCCGGCCGGAGGTTCTGAGCACGGATGTCGCCCACAATGTTCCGCGCGATGACTTCTGCCGCTTTGAGCGGTCGGAGCAGCGAGGATCCGCCCGCCGCGATCGGAATCGGGCGGTCACCGTTCGTCTCGCGCTTGCGCGTCCCTTCGCTGCGTACGACCATCGCACCATCCTCTTCGAGTACCGGACCCACACACCAACGGTTCCCGGTGCGCGGCACCCTAGAACGCGGACGTGCTGGACATCACATCGGATATTATCATGATGTTTCCCCCCTACTCCGACGCGGGAATCTCCCCTCGAGGTCGTAAAGGCACGCTGAGCTCACCCAGGGCGACCGTGGCGGCCACAATCGCTCGTGCGAGTCGCCTCCGATCGACGCGCGGTAGCGAGCACGGGCGGCCTCTGCCGGGGCAGCAGGAAATCGTCACGATCCACCGAAGACCCCGTCGTGACGACGGCGGGGCCGATCGCCCGATCCGCTCGGTCTGCGCAGCACTTCCTCGACAATGCCCCCGGTCAAGCCGTGGTGGGAGACGGAGAATGTGTGCAGCGTCGCCCGCTACACGCCTTCCGAGTGGCTCGGCCGAGGAGATCCCGTTGCTTACTCACCACGAGCAGCGCACGATGGGTGATGCGATCACCTGCGGCGAAGGCTGTTTTCCGAGAGAGGTTACCTCGACCCGCCGTCTCGACGGTCGAGGTCACAAACATCATGCTCAGGCGTCATCGCGCCGCCGGGCTGCTTCCTGTCCCGCCAGGTAGCCGAACACCAGCCCGAGCGAGATGGTCCCGCCGGCGCCTCCGTAGAACCCCTTGGTGGGCGCGCCACCGGAATTGCCGGCGGCGTACAGGATAGTAGGCGCCAGGGCAGCGTTAACCAGGAACCTCACGCCTGGCCGGGGAGCTGCCGCAACACTTGAGTGTGCTCAGTGGGCGGTGACCGTTGCGTGCGGTCCGGTGTTGCTTGTGCAGCTCAGTTGATCTTGTCGATCAGTCCCCACTCGAGTGCTCGTTGTGCCTTGAGTGCAGCCCCAGTGACGAACAGGTGGAGCGCGCGCCAGCGTCCGATGCGGCGCGGCACACTGACGGTGCCGCCGGCGCCGGGGAGCAGCCCCATCGTCACCTCGGGCAGCCGAAAGACGGTGTCGGGTCGGGCGAGTATGCGGCCTGCGAAGGCGGGAATCTCGATGCCGGCGCCAATGCAGTGGCCGTGCAGATGCACCACCGTGCGGTCCGAGAGTTGCGCGACGAGGCGTCCGGCGCCGCCGCGGGTTCGGATCAGGTGAGCGGTGGCGGTGTCCGGGGTGTGGCCGAACTCATCGAGATCACCGCCCGCGCAGAACGAGGATCCTGCACCGTCGAGGACCACCGTGCCGATGGTGTCGTCGAGCAGCGGCAGCCGCAGCGCCTCGACCAGGGCGTCGCGTAGTGCGGTGCCGTAGGCGTTTCGCCGTTCGGGGCGATTGAGCGTGATTCGCAGGATGTCGCCGTCGCGCTCGATCAGCACCGGATCGGCGACGGGCGGCGGCGGGATCGGCCGGCCGAGGCGGCGGCGCTCGTCGAGCCAGCTGCGGAACTCGGCTCCTCCTTGCAGGGTGGAGTAGGCGAGCGATTCGACGTCGATCGCCTCGGGCACCGGCAGCCTCTCCGAGGCGCGTACGACCTCTCCGGCGACGAGTGCCGACTGTGGGTAGCGCCCGACGCAGGCGATGAACTCGGCGAGCGCCGTGTCGACGTCGTCGGTGCCGATCACCGCCCGGTCCGCGGGGTCGGGGCCCACCGCGTAGGTCAGGTCCAGCGCGGCGGTCAGCGGGGCGAGTGCCTCGGGGACGGTACTTGTGCAGCGGCCGACGAGCAGCCGGTCCGACCTGAGGCGGCGAGCGGCCACGGCGGCGGTTACCTCGTCGGTATCGTCCAGGTCGACGATCAGCACGGGTTCGAGCAGGGCAGCATTGGCGTCGAGAATCGGTGTGTCCGCCGCGCCGGCCGCGAGTTCTGCTGTCGAAATGACTCGTACGCCTGTGTCCATGTCCGCCGTCCTGAAGTGGGTCCCGCGGAATGTAGCATCGACAGCGTGTCGACCCTCACGCACCCGGACCCGGTGCGAGACTGGGCCGAGAGCGGAATCGCCTCTCTCACCGGCCCTCCCGACGGTCCACCTCTGATTCCCCCAGGTAACGCGGCCTCGGTCGCGCGGGAGTGCACCGCGTGGATCGCCGACGTCACCGGCGGAGCGGTGCAGCTCGACGGAGCACGCCTTCTGGCCGAGCGGGCCGCGTTCACCGGACACCGCCGCGCCGGCAGGACGTCGGCAGGCGGCGCGTGCCGATTGCTGCCGACGGCCGACGGCTGGGCCGCTGTCTCCTGCGCGCGGCCCGACGACCCGCTGCTGATTGGCGCCCTCGTCGGCGCCGACGTCGGCGACGACCCGTGGCCCGCAGTAGAAGAGTGGTTGCGCGAGCACTCAGGTTCCGAACTCGCCGAGCGCGCGCACATGCTCGGTGTGGCGGCCGGCCCTGTCATGTCGCCGGTACCCGCACCGGCACCGCTACGTCCCCTCGCGCCGCGTCCGGTTGCCGGACTGCTCGTCGTCGACTTCAGCGCCCTGTGGGCCGGTCCACTGTGTGCGCATCTGCTGGGCTTGGCTGGGGCACGAGTGATCAAGGTGGAAACTGCTCGCCGGCCGGACGGCGCCCGGCGTGGGCATCCCGATTTCTATCGCCTGCTGCACGGCGGCCATGAGGCGGTGACGCTGGATCCCTCTCTTCCCCGGGACCGAACCGATCTGGCGGCGCTGGTCTCGGCGGCCGACATTGTCATCGAGGCGTCGCGTCCGCGCGCGCTGCTCGGATTCGGTCTCGACGCTGCCGAGTATGTCTCCAACGGAGCAACGTGGGTGTCGATCACCGCGCACGGACGCGACTCGAACAGTGTCGGGTTCGGCGATGACATCGCCGCCACTGCTGGGCTCGTCGCTCGTGACAACAATGGACTGATGTTCGTCGGTGATGCGATCGCCGATCCGCTGACCGGGATCACCGCCGCGGCTCTTGCGATGTCGACTCCCGCCGACGGTGCCGGCATGCTGTGGGACATCCCGATGTCGTCGGTGGTGGCAGCAACGCTGCACGAGACAGAGACCTCTGTGCGACAGGCCTATCGAGATGGGAATCGTTGGTGCGTCGAGGCGGCATCGGGGATTGTGGAGATCGCTGAGCCACGTCGGCGCGAGCCGCGCGGCATCGTCGCTGGTCCAGGCCGCGACACAGGACTGGTACTCGCCGAGTTGCGTATCACCAGATGACCGGTCTCCTCTTCACAGGCGTCGATTTGCCGGTCGGTCTATGTGACGTGATGATCCGTCACGGGGGGGTCGTTGCGATCGGCACCGGACTCGATGCCGGCGGCGCCGAGGTGATCGAGGGCCTGGGCGGTGCGCTGCTGCCGGGTCTGCACGATCATCACCTGCACCTGCACGCGACGGCCGCGGACGCGTCGTCGGTGAAATGCGGACCTCCGCACGTGCGCACGCCCGGTGACCTGGCCCGTGCGCTCGACGCCGCGCCCGGCGACGGCTGGATCCGCGGGGTCGGCTACGTCGAGACCGTTGCTGGCCTGCTCGACGCCGCGGCGCTGGACCGGCTGCACGGACGCCGGCCGGTGCGCGTGCAGCACCGCAGCGGCGCGATGTGGGTCCTCAACTCGGCCGCCTCCGCGTTGGTCGGGCTGGACTGCGCACACCATCCGGGGGTCGAGCGCGACGACGACGACCGGCCCACCGGCCGGGTGTGGCGGGCCGACGCCTGGCTGCGGGAACGGCTGCCTGCCACCGGGCCACCACCGCTCGATGCCGTAGGGGCAGACCTGGCCCGCCTCGGGATCACCGGGGTCACCGACGCCACGCCGGACTTGCCGCCGGACTCGCTGGCCGCGCTCGTCGATGCCCACGTCTCCGGTGCGGTGCCGCAGCGACTGCAGCTGCTCGGTGTGCCGCTGGGCGACGAACCGGCGCAGTGGCCGGCGACTGTGACGGCCGGCCCGTACAAGATCGTTCTCGCCGACTCGGGACTGCCCGACTTCGAGGCCCTGTCCGGCGTCGTCCGTCGCGCCCACGCCTGCGGTCGGCCGGTGGCGGTGCACTGTGTCAGCCGCGAGGCACTACTGTTGCTGCTCGCCGTGTTCGACGATGTCGGCACCCGGCCCGGAGACCGGATCGAGCATGGGGCGCTGGTCCCGGCCGAGTCGATCGGCGAACTGCACCGGCGCGGGTTGTGTGTGGTGACACAGCCCGGCTTTCTCGCGCACCGCGGCGACGACTACCTGGATCGGGTCGAGGCAAGGGATCTACCGGACCTGTACCGATGCCGGTCCCTGCTCGACGGTGGCGTCGCGGTCGCCCTGTCCAGCGACGCCCCGTACGGTCCGCTCGATCCGTGGGCGGTGATCACCGCCGCAACCACCCGCCGCGCCTCCACCGGAGACATCGTCGGGCAACAGGAGACGATCACCGTTGCCGAGGCACTCGACCGGTACCTGAGCCCGTTGGATCGGCCGGGCGGTCCGCTGCGCACGGTGGCGCCGGGTGCACCCGCGGATCTGGTGCTGCTCGATCGCCCGATCGTCGACGTACTGGCCGCGCCGACCGCGGAAGCAGTGCGCTGCACCGTCATCGGCGGCCGAGTCCGATACCTGTGCTGAGTGGTACTGGACGTGTTGCCGGTTGGGTAGTTACAGCGCCCTGAGTTCCTCGGTGACCTCGGAGGCCATCTTCTTCATCCGGCCGGCGACCGGGTGTATGGCGTACTTGACCTCCACGGAGGTCATCTCTTGACCGCGTGCGCCTGCGCTAAGACAGCGCTAAGCCAGGCCGTAGTCGGGCACCACGATCACCTGGTTGGCGTACGCCATCTGGATTGCCGCATCCGAGGCGGAGTGGCCTTGACCGTGCCGCCCGCACCGGCGGGTCCCGCGACCTCGATGCGACGCTCGTTAGATCCCGGCAGCCACAAGGACATTCTCGCGGTGGCTTCTGATGTCCCCGAATAGGGCGGCATCACTCGTGGCGCGTCGGAAGTACAGGTGGGCCGGATGTTCCCAGGTGAATCCGATGCCGCCATGAAGGTGGATGTTCTCGCGGGCGCAGTCCTGGAAGGTGCGGGTGCACACGACTGCAGCCATCGAAGCCGCCATCGGCAGCTGTTCGGATTCTTCGTGCAGTGCCCATACCGCGTGGACCGTGGCGGAGCGGGCGTCGTCGGTGGCGATGGCCAGGTCTGCGCAGCGATGCTTGATCGCCTGGAAAGAGCCGATCTCGCGGCCGAACTGCACGCGAACCTTCACGTAGTCGACCGCCATGCGCAAGGCTTCCTCCGCGCCGCCCAGTTGTTCGCACGCCACCGCGACCGTCAGAAGGTTCTGCAGATCGGGGAGGAACGTGTCCGAAATACCCGGCGCTCCCACGGGGCGCGCCGTCGCCCCCTTGAAGTCAAGCCGGGCGAAGGACCGGGTGAGATCCATGGATTCCTGGACGGTGCACCTGACCTGGGGATCGTCGGTGTCGACGACGAACAGCCGCGCGCCGTCGGTGGTGCGGGCTCGAACGAACACCCACCCAGCGGTGGCGCCATCGAGCACGAACGAGGTGAAACCCGTGACCGTCCAGGTTCCGTCGGCCTGTGCCGCTGACTCGAGGTCTTCGGGCACGGTACCGTCGTCGCGGAGTGCGCCGAGTGCGCCGAGTGCGCCGAGTGCGCCGAGTGCGCCGAGTGCGCCGAGTGCGCCGAGTGCGCCGAGTGCGCCGAGTGCGCCGAGTGCGCCGAGTGCGCCGAGTGCAACTGTCGCCGTCCGCGATCCCTCGAGCAACGCTGGAAGCATTTCCGCTCGCGCCTTTTCGTCGCCGGCCCGAGCGAGTAGACCCTGAGCGAGAACGACCGAGCTGAGGATCGGCAGGGGCGAGAGCACCCGTCCCGCTTCCTCGAGCACGATCGCCAGGCCTGCGACACCGATTCCGGCACCGCCCAGTTCTTCAGGTTCCGCGACGCCGGCGAGCCCGAGTTCCTCGCACGCACGGGCCCATCGTGCCGGGTCCCAACGGGGTTGGCCCTCGGGCGCTGTGGTGATGTCGTCTTCGTCGAGGAAGTCTCGGAGTACCTTTCGGAGGTCAGCGAGATCGTCGTCCGCTCGTAGGATCATCGGTTCGCCTCTCTCAGTTGGGCGCGGGCGTGGAGTTCGTCTCGCAGGGCGCGCCGGAGCAGCTTTCCGGTCTCGTTGAACGGCAACTCTGTCCATTGGTGGATTTGTGCCGGCACCCGGGTCGACCGCAGTCGCTCCCGGACCCACTGCTGCAAATCGGATTCCAGAATCCCTGTATCGGACGCGGCAACGACGACCGCTTCGACTCGCTCGCCCCACTCGGGGTCGGCGACACCGACGACCGCGGCTTCGGCGACCGTCGGGTGTGTGGTGAGAACGTCTTCGATTTCACCGGGGGAAATGTTCTCGCCTCCGCGGACGATCACATCGTCGGCGCGTCCGTCGAGGAACAGATACCCGTCGGAATCGAGCCGGCCACGGTCCCGCGTCGGATACCAACCGTCGGCGTCGAGTGCGCTGTGGGAGGTGTACTCGCCGGCGACCTGCTCGCCTCTGACGACGACTTCCCCGTACTCCCCGGCCGGGACCGGTGTCCCGGTGTGGTCTCGAATTTCCACCTCGACCGAGGGCAGGGGTCGGCCGACCGATCCCAGGCGTGCCCGGATCTGGGGAAGGTTGCTCGAGAGCGCGGCACGGTGGTCTTCCGGGCCGAGCACCGCGATCGTCGAGCTCGTCTCGGTCAGCCCGTAGGCGTTGACGAAGTCGACATGGGGAAGCAGTTTCATCGCTTTTTCGACGGTCGGCTGCGGCATCCGGCCCCCGCCGTAGGACAGGGTACGCAACGTCGGCAACCGGGTGCCGGTTGCTTCGAGAACATCGAGGATTCGGCCCAGCATCGTCGGAACCACCATGGCTTGGGTGACGCGCTCCACTGCAACGAGTTCCACCCAACCCTCGGGCGAGAATGACTGCAGTTGCACCATGCGACGTCCCGCGTAAACGGAGCTGAGCACCGAGCTGATACCGGCGATGTGATAGTTCGGCACCGAAATCAGGATTGCCTCGTCCTCGTCCGCGTCCGCGAACTCGACGGTGCCGACGATGTAGTTCGTCATATGCCGGTGCCGCAGGACCGCCGCTTTCGGTGCACCGGTGGTTCCACTAGTGAACAGCAGCACCGCCGGGTCGTCCGGGTCCACGAAAGGTAGATCCGGGTGAGCCGTACCCATGGATGCGGCCTGCAGGATGTCTTCGGTTCGCCGGAACACCACGTCGTCTCGAGCCGTCAGCCGACCGGCCGCGTCCTCGCCGACCACGACCGTTGCCGGTGCGAGTCGTGCAACCGCCTGGTCGAGCTGATCGTCGGGGAGCCGATAGTTCAGCGGTGCGAGAGGAACTCCGGCGGCGGCCGCCCCGAAGAGAAGAACCGGAACTACCGGACCATTCAGGTCCAGTAGTGCCACGTGTGCGTGGTCCGAAGCTGTCAACTCGGTGGCGAGAGTGCGTGCCCGGTCGAGCAGCTGGCCATATGTGATCCCCCCGTCGCGCGGCCCGACCGCGACTCGGTCGGATGCGTTTTCTGCCGCCATCTCAAGGAGCATCGAAAGGTTCATCAATCTCTCCTTAGTCCGACGACGGAAGCTGTTTCGCGGACTTGAGCGTGAGCGGGCGGCCGTCGACGGTCAGTGATCCCACACCGGCCTTGACGCACAACACCTCGAGCCCGGTGCTCTGGTCCTCGTAGCGCTTGCCGACCTGCGTACCGTCGGCCAGACCGGCAGCGGGCTGACCGGTGCCGTCGGCGGGGTCTGCTGCATCGACCATCGGCTGTCCGCCGCATTCGATGACCAGCTCACCCGCCGGCCGTACGATGACCACGGTCGTATTGCACACGGTGCTACGAAGCTTGGTTCCCGGTTTCATGTCGTCTTCCTTCTCGGTGCTGAGGAACGGGTGTGAGGTTTTCAGCTCAGGACGAGTTCGTCGTCCACGAACAGGTCCCGGAACTTCGCCAGTGCCTGCTCCCGCCGCGCCGGCAGGTGACCGGAGGGGAAGAGGCCGGCCGCGGGTTCGACGCCGCGCAGCAACTGCTTGGCGACCTGGATCTTGTGGAGCTCGGTGGCGCCGTCCGCGAGTGCCATGTGGAAGCTCTCCATCACCCAGCTACCGAACGGCATCTCGGTGGAGATTCCGAGGGAGCCGTGGATTTGGATGGCGCGGCCGGCAACGTCGAGCAGCACCTTCGGCATCGCGGCCTTGACGGCGGAGATGTCGATGACGACCTTGCGGTAGTCGTTGTACTTGTCGATCTTCCATGCCGTCTGCAGCACCAGCAGACGAAACTGCTGAAGCTGGATCCAGGAATCGGCGATCATCTCCTGGACAAGCTGGTGATCGGCGAGGGTGCCGCCGCGGCTCTGCCGCGACACGGCGCGCTCACACATCATGTCCAGGGACTGCTGGACGAGTCCGACGGTTCGCATCGCATGGTGGATCCGGCCGCCGCCGAGCCGCGTCTGGGCCACAGCGAAGCCCTCACCGCGCTCGCCGAGCAGGTGGTCCTTCGGGACGCGCACGTCGGTGTAGCGGATGTAGGCGTGCGTACCACCGAGACTCTCGTGCCCGGCCACCGCCACGTTACGGATGATCTCGATACCAGGGGTGTCCGCCGGGACAACGAACATCGATGCTCGGTGATGTCGGTCGGCATCGGGGTCGGTGACCGCCATCACGATGAAGAACGATGCAAAGTTGGCGTGCGAGGAAAACCACTTCTCCCCGTTGATCACCCATTCGTCTCCCACCAACTCGGCACGGGTGGTGAACGCGGTCGGGTCCGAGCCTCCCCTGGGTTCGGTCATCGAGTACGCGGAGACGATCTCGTTCTCGAGCAGCGGCGCGAGATAACGCTCCTTCAGCTCGTCGCTGCCGTAATGCGCCAGGATTTCCGCATTACCCGAATCCGGTGCATGGCAGCCGAACACGACCGGTCCGCTGTGGGTGCGGCCGAGCTTCTCGTTGAGCAGCGCGAGCTT
This sequence comes from Rhodococcus sp. ACPA1, assembly GCF_002300195.1. Classification (NCBI taxonomy): domain Bacteria; kingdom Bacillati; phylum Actinomycetota; class Actinomycetes; order Mycobacteriales; family Nocardiaceae; genus Rhodococcus; species Rhodococcus sp. ACPA1. The sequence goes on from NZ_NSDX01000013.1 coordinate 218,524, forward strand.
GAGCTGGCCGTACCCGGGGCCGCCGAGGTCTGGACCGAGGTGGCACGCCCACAGCTTGCGCTCCCGGACCTGCCCCTGAAGCGGCTTGATCAGCGAATTGCGAATCGGGTCATTGACGTTCCACGCATGCTCGACGACGCGGTCGACCGGTTCGATCTCGGTGGTGACGAATTCGTCGACCCACTCGAGGTCCTTGCGGTACTCGTCGTCGGGTTCGAATCCCCAGCTCATTGCCATGTTTTTCTCCATAATCAGCGTGTGAGGACGGTGCAGGCACTGATGCCTGGGGCGCCGTAGACGTGGGTGAAGGCGGCGCGGGGTGAGTTCGGAACCTGCCGCTCACCGGCGTCACCGCGCAACTGCAGGACGTTCTCGTAGACCTGGCGTAGCCCGGTCGCGCCAATAGGTTCGCCGTTCGCGAGCACGCCGCCGTCGGTGTTGATCGGCAGCCGGCCATCGATTTCGGTGGCACCGGATCCGATCAGGATGCCCTGCTCACCGTGCTCGCACAGTCCGGTCTCGGCCATGTGCATGATCTCGGCTCCGGACTCGGTGTCCTGGATCTGCGCCAGATCGATCTCGCGCGGTTCGATTCCGGCGGATTCGAAGGCAGCCGTGGCCGCCTCGACGCTGGGGCCGTCCGAAACGGTCGGTGAGGTCCAGGGACTGTACACCTCGAAGGAACCGAAGCGGCGCGAGCGGAATTCACAGGACCGCAGGTAAACCGGCGTAGAGGTGTACTGCTTGGCGCGATCCGCCCTCGCGAGGATCAGCGCCACGGCACCCTCGCCCGGCGAGCAGAACATGTATTGCGTGAGCGGATAGCTGATCATCGGTGCGCCGGCGATCTCCTCGACCGATAGGGGCTTGCGCCGCCACGCGTTCGGATTGCGTGATCCGTTCCGGAACGCCTTCGCAGCCACCTCGGCGAGGGTCGCGTGCTCGATGCCGTGCATGCGCATGTAGCGCTGGATCTTCATGGCGAAAAACTGCGTGGTGACCATCATTCCGGTCTCGCCGTACCACGATCCGAGCCCTAGGTTTTCCGGATCCTCGTTGAATGCCCCCGGGGGATGCTTGTCGAAGCCGACCACCATGCCCACGTCGTATGCACCGGACAGGATCGCATGGCGCGCCGAGGTGAGCGCCGAGCCTCCGGTACCGCATCCGTTCGACACATTGATGAACGGAAGACCGGTCATGCCGAGGTCCGACACCAAGGTGTCCGCGTCTCCAGCGGAATAACTTCCCCCGTAGGCGAATCCGATGTCCTTCCACTCCACGCCAGCATCCGCGAGAGCCTGACGGGCCGCGTAGACGCCCTGCGTCCGCCCGCTCACCCCCGGGGTACGGCCGAACGGATGGATTCCGATTCCGACGATGGCCACATCGTTCGAGTTCATCGAGGCTCCTCGTTCTGCGTCTCGACGGGGGCGAAGGCGAAGGTGAGCACCGTCGTACCGTCCGGATCGGTGAACGCGGGAATCAGTCGGAGTCCGTAGCGGTCCCCGTTGCGCAGCCTGCGTGGATCGTTCTCTGTCAGGATGGATTCGACCAGGACGTCGCCGAGGTCGACGTATCCGACCCCGTAGGGAGTGAACGGGCCTTCGTCGGAGCGGTACGGCGGTTTCGGTTCGAACCCCTGCACGGTGAACGCCCACAGGCTGCCTTCACGCGGAAGCTCGTGGGGGCGGGTATTCGTGCGGCTGCAGCGCGGGCACGCATCGCGGAAAGGGAAGGTCACCGTCGCGCAGTCCTCGCATCGGCTTCCGCACAGTGCAGGGGCGACGTCAGTGTCGATGTCGGTGGTGAACAACGTCCGGTCGATCAATCGAGACGGCATCGCTTTCGATCCTTCCTATTCGAGTGCGCATGCGGCACAGACTTCGTCGCCGCGGAGGTCAGGCCTTCGGTGCGACGCTCGCAGTACGACGTCGATGTGATGGGGCTGCCGTGCGGGTCCCCCCACATTATTCCTCATGAGGAACTTTGGCAAGAGTATTCGTGCGGGCCGCGACGTCGACGGCGCGCATACCCGTCAGCGCCGGCTTTCCCGCCAAGAGGTCGTCCGATCAGTGCGCTGCTCTGTGGGCAGACCGAGCATGCGCTCGGCGATGATGTTCCGCTGGATCTCGTCCGAGCCCCCGGCAATGCGGTAGCCCGGTACGCCGAGCACGTGCTGCCCCCAGGCGAAAGTGCCCCATTCGCCCGAGTCGACGGCCAGGCGGGGTCCCAGTGCGGCGGTGACGAAGTCAGAGATTCCCAGCATCCGACGGACCCATTGCATCTTGCGGACCGATCCGATTGCCCCGAGGGGGTGACCCTGACTCCTGGTCTGCTCGTCCCGGGCATGTGCGATTTCACCGAGCTTGTGTGCGATGACCACATCGGCAAGCTGCTGCCTCAGGACGGGGTCGCCATCTGCCTGGGTGAACGCGGCCAGCCCCACCGCCTGCAACCAACTGCCGCCGACACCGGCGGTCGACGAGCTGGCGCCCCGCTCGAAGCCGAGAGTCGTCAACGCCACCTTCCAACCGGCCCCCACATCGCCGAGTCGCAACCTGTCCGGAATCCGCACCTCGTCGAAGAAGACCTCGTTGAAACTGGTGCCGCCCGACATCTGGCGCAACGGTCGAATCGCAATCCCGGGCGAGTCCATCGGAACGAGAAATGCCGTCATCCCCCGGTGCTTGGGAACGTCCGGATCCGTCCGAGCAATGAGCTCTCCCCACTGCGCGAACTGCGCACCCGAAGTCCACACCTTTTGACCGCTGATCACCCAGTCGTCGCCGTCTCGCACTGCGCGGGTTCCTAGCGACGCCAGATCCGATCCCGCCCCGGGTTCGGAGAACAACTGACACCCCAGCTCACGTCCACTCAGAAACGAACGGATGAATCGCTGCCTCTGCTCATCCGTCCCCAACAAACGGATCGTGGGCGCGATCAAATGGAGGGTGACCGACAGCAGTTCGTGGGCGCCACCGGTGTCGAATGCCTGTTCTTCGACGGTGAATGCGTCCTCGAACTCCGGTGACAACCCCCGACCACCGAACTCCTCGGACCACGTCAGGGCCCCATACCCGGACTCGAACTTCGTCCGCTGCCAGTTCCGGAGCCGATCAAGGAGCGCCTTCTCCTCCTCGAAGGGCAGATTGTGGAACACGGAGACATCGTCCGAGCCGCGCCCCCAGACCGGAGCACCGTCATCCGTACCGGCCCGTGCAAGACCGGACTCGGCCAACCAGGACCGCGCCTCGTTGCGGAATTCTTCCAAGCTCGGACTCTGCATCCGATCCACCTCCTTCGAGCCCACGGCTCGTGCTGAATCTTCGGACATGCCGCTCTTTACCCCCGATGCCGGAGCGGATCACGGCGTCAACAGGTCCAACGCGCGACGGGCCAGTGGTGCAACCGCGGCGCCGCGCTCACCCATCCGTGGATCGGTCGTCTCTCCGCGGACGTAGCGGGCGTACAGCTGCTGCAGGATCACGACGGTCTTCCAGCAACCGAAGGCCTCATACCACCCGATCTCATCCAGATCGAGTGTGCTGCGTTGCGCGTACCTGTCCACCACTGCCTGCCTCGGCGGCAGCCCGAGGGCATGCATACCGGGCACCGCGATGAACGCCGCATCGGAAGAGGGATCGACCGTGGAGTCGGGCCAGTAGTTCAGCAGGGTGCCCAGATCGACGAGGGTGTCGCCGACCGTGGCCATGTCCCAGTCGAACACCGAGGTCACCCGATTGGGATCGTCCGCTGCGAACTGACAGTTGTCGACCTTGTAGTCGTTGTGCACGATGCCGGCGCGCTGGCTGACCGGCTTGCGGGCCACCAACCGGGCGGCGACGTCGCGCACCAACGTGACCGTGTCCACCTCGCCGACCTCGGCCTCGGCTGCTGCCCATCGCTTCTGCCATCCGCGCAGCTGACGATCGAGATATCCCTCGGGGCGGCCCAGATCACCCAGACCGACCGTGTCCGGGTCCACCTCGTGCAGGTCGGCCAACGCGTCGATCACCGCGAGGCCGATCCGCTCACCGGCATCGTCGAGATGCCGCATGGATTCGGGCACGGCATCCCACACGACGACACCGTCTCGATACTCGTTGACGAAGAACTCCGCCCCGATCACTTCCGGATCGGCGCAGTGCAACAGGGCTCGGGGAGCGCGAGGATATCGCGCGTACAACCGCGACAGCACCCTGAACTCCCGCGCCATGTCGTGCGCTCCGGGTGCCAACGTGCCGAACGGTGGCCGACGCACCACTACCGGCGTATCGCCGAACATCACCCGGTACGTCAGGTTCGCCGAACCGCGAGGGAACTGCAGTACCGAGAACTCACCGTCCAGGTCCGGAAGATGCGCCCGCAGATACTTTTCAAGACGATCCCAGTCCAGGCCCTCGCCGGCGCGAACCGGCGCGAGCTCCGAACGGGGTTCGGAGTTTTCGGTGGAAGTCACTGAATGTTCTCCCTTGTCAAGGCAGCATCCTGCGATACTGCACACCAACGGAAGCGTCCGAGCATGAATCCGCTCCTGGGGTTGTAGAAGTACCAGTCAATTTGCGACCGTCGTTGGCAACGAAAGAGAACCTGTCGTCATGGCGTCCGGCTTCACGCCCCGTCCACGACCTCGACGAAGTCGACATCGGCCGTTCATTACCCGATCTGCCGTCCAGCGGACCACGGGCTCGTGCACGGTGTCGGGTCACGGACCGGAACGGGAGGCACAACGGTTCTAAGCGCTGCACATGCCATGCGGAAGAAACACCGGTTTCCCTTCCTGGCCACTCCAGAGATCCTCGAAGTGCGCCTCCAGCAACGCCTGTTCGTCGATCTCGGCACGGCCCGGCGAGTACCTGATCGTCCGGACATCAGGGCCGTCCCCTGCATCGACACGATCGTGTGGAGCACTGCTGTCGTCTCACACAGTAGCGGTAATTGCTCATGAGGTAAAGGCCCATTCTGACCCATCGCGTCAGGGCGGCCAGCCCAGCCGAGCCGACCCAACTCAGACACCGACCGACCGAACGCACTTGGCCGCAACCCAGATCTGCCGCATCGAATGCCCGTGGCGGCGGGTAGCACCATCCCGGCCGCGCCGAGCCGCCCGCCCGGCACGACCGCCGCCGGGACACCCAGCCGGCACAGGGTGAGTTGTTCCGCAGCGATACGGCGCCGCCCGGCTCGGATCGACCACCCGATTCGACCGAAGGAGACGTCAGTGTCATGGGGTGACATCACCGACAGTGGTCAGCCAGCGAGGGCCTGTTGCCTGACCGGAAAATAACGTGGTGAGTGGGCAGGCGACAGCACCCGGCGGAGCTTGCGGAGCCGGGTCATGTTGTAAGGCTGTGTATTTGGCTATGCGGCGGGTTCGAGGGTGACGTGGTAGCCCATTGCGGTGAGTTGGGCGATGTGGTTACGCATCCTGCGTTCGGTGTTGATGCGGCTGATGTGATAGTCGGCGCCGAGGTCGCAGAAGCGGGCAAACGGGTCGGTGAGCAGGTGCCAGATGATGACGAGGAGGGAACGGGCGACCGCGACCAGGGCTTTGAGCTTGCCACGGTGTTTGACGAGGCGTCGGTAGCGTTCGCCGAGGAAGGTGTCGGTTTTGGCGGCCACGGCGGCGGCCTCGCCGAGTGCGCCCTTGAGGTACGGGTTGCCCTTGCCGGTCTTGCCGCCATGGGTGACGGGCCCGGACTGGACGGTGCGCGGGCAGAGTTTCGCCCACGAGACCAGGTGCGCGGCGGTGGGGAACTGGGTCATGTCCAGGCCTATTTCGGCGAGGATGCTCTGCGCCCCGGCCCGGCCGATGCCGGGGATTTCGGCGAGGCGTTCGACCGTGCTCGGCCCGGTGGTGGCCGCGGTTTCGTCGGTGACGCCCCCACCGTCCGCGTCGGCCTGCGCCAGCAGGTGGTCGATGCGGGTGGTGAGGGTGCCGATCTGACCGGACAGCGTGTCGATCTGATCGAGCAGCATCCGGGCCAGTTCGCCGTGGTGGTCGTCGAAGCGGCCGTGGAGCGCCTTGATCAGTGCCGGTCGTTTGGTCTTCATCCGGCCCCGGGCCAGGTCGGCGAGCCGCCGCGGATCACGCTCGCCCGCGATCAACGCCTCGATCATGTCCCGTGCCGACAGCGTGTCCAGGGTGGACGCCACGGTCGACACCTTGATCAACGCGTCCTCGAGCAGTTTCTCGAGCCGCTGCCAGTAGCGGGTGCGTTCCCGGGTTAGATCGACCCGCAGCCGGGTGTAGTCCCGCAGCCGCCGGATCGGTGCCGGCGGCACGAACGAGGGCCGCAGCAGCCCCTTCTCGGTGAGCTTGGCCAGCCACACCGAGTCGAGCTTGTCGGTTTTGGGCCGCCCGGGCACGTTCTTCACGTCGCGGGCGTTGACCAGCTGCACGTCCAGGCCGGCCGCTTCGAGCAGGTAGTACCAGATCCGCCAGTAATCGGAGGTGGACTCGACGGTGACCTTCTCGATCTCCAACTCCACCAGCTGTTCGGCGAGGTCGGTGACCGCGCCGGTGGTGGCCTCCACGTCCCACACCTTGCTGACCCGTCGACGCTGCCGCGGGGTCCGCACGCACACCTTGCCCGATGCCTTGGCCACGTCGATGGCGCACACCTGCTCGATCACCAGTTCGTGATCGGCGTCGGGAATTTCTTCCGGCGTCGGTCCGTGTATCGGTTTCGCTCTCACTGCACTTGTCCTCCCATCGAGTCCACACATCTCACGGGGGCCGCCCGGGGGCCTCGGTCAAGGGAACCGAAATTCTGACCGGCGTGCTCGAAGCAACAGTGCGTGACCCTTCGAAGGTCGGGCCCCGGCGCCAGGCTCATGTGCGGGCTGGCAGCCCAAGGAAACGTCGGCGTCGGACAGGCGACCCAATGCCATTTTCACGCCTGCGAGGCGTCCCGGGAACGGAACGGGGGGCTCATGTCAAGATGCCCGCGAAGTCTGATTCGTTGACTCATCGAGAAGTGCCCGCGTGAGAGGGGCTCTCCTCGTGGGTGTGTTCTTGGCGGTGGCGAGGGCGATGAGCTCGGTGGTCAATGCCTGGATCTGACGCTGGACGGCGGCGGGGTTGATGGTGGAGTACGTGTCGGCGAGGATGGCCTTGTCCTCTCCGGTGACGGCCTCGTGCTGGTCTGTACGCCGATGCGGAGTGGTGGCGATGTCGTACTTTCTTGGTCACCTTCGCGCCGTCACGTTCTTTCGACACCAGTTTCTGCTGTGGGTAGAAGTAGTTCGTTAGCTGCGACTGCAGAACCCAGGTCTGATTGAGCAGCAACAACTCTGCAGAGGTGTCATAGCGGAGATAGCCGACGATGGTGCGTACTACGGCCCAGTTCTTCTGCTCGACGTGTGCCCCGTCGTTGGAGTTTCCGGGACGCGAGCGGGTGAAGGTGATCTGCTGTCTGTTGCACCAGTCGAGCAGGTGGTGGTTGATGAACTCGCTGCCGTTGTCGGAGTCGACGCCGAGGAGTGGGAACGGCATGATGGCAGCGATCTCGTCGAGTGCGGCGATGACCCATTTGCGGGCCTTGTTGCGCACACTGCGGTTCTCGGTCCAACCGGTGGCGATGTCGGTGACCGTCAGCGTGTAAGCGTGCTCACCGACGGCGTTGCCGCCCTCGTGGCCGACCAGGTCGATCTCGGGCGTTCCCCGGCGCCGCATCATCCCACTGCGCCCAGGTGCGGATCGGGATCTGGGACTTGAGCAGGGAACCGGGCTTGGTATGTGATCGGCCCTTGAGTTCATGGTTCTTGCGTTCGGGCGCCAGCCGTCGGTCGATGGTGGCTGCAGACATGCCGACCAGCAACAGTGCGGTAGCGTCGTCGATGTCGAGTTCACCGAACGCACGCAGAATGGGCACGAGGTCGGGCAGTGCCGGTGCAAGCCGCTTCCCGGCAGGCATCCCCAGCACCGCCCAGCAGAAGATCAACGCTGCAACAACGTTCGGCCCGTACGTCGGTGGGCGCCCGGTTCGGGGACGGACCACCTTCGGAATCAACGCTGCCCGCAATGCCTTGCGGGCGTGGTCGCGATGCCAGCCGGTCGTGGCGCACAGTTCGTCGAGGATCTTCGCTTTGCCCGGCTTGTCGGCGCGCTTGTAGCGGGTCGCGATCGCCGTGGTGACGGCTCTGCGTTCAGCCATGGTCAGTCCCATCCTCCGGCCCTACCCTCGACCACCACACCGACGTGATCGACACGCCGCTAGCGTTCTCACGTGAGGCAACGAAGGGGCTTACGCGGGCATTTTGGATGAGTCAACGCGGAGGGTGTACACGCTCGCATCAACACTATAAGCTCATGATCTTATCAACGATGTCACTATCACCAGTTGCAGCGGGGTTTTTACGAAAATGCATACTGCCCAGGGACTACCGGTCATTTACAATCCAGGGTTCAAGCGCTTGGATGGCATTCGAAGCGCAAGCGCGCGGCCGCCCAAGGCCTCGGAGGTCGCGGCATCTCGGATTGTCAACGACATCGTCAGCCAGGGACTCCAGGTGAACGACCGACTTCCGGGTGAGGCCGAAATGCTTGCCGCGTATGGGGTTAGTCGTGAGACGCTTCGGGAGGCCCTCCGCATCCTCGAAGTACAAGGGATGATCGCGATAAAGCGAGGACCTGGCGGCGGCCCGATCGTGACTGCACTCAATGCCTACTACCTGGCTCGCACCGCCACAATGTATTTCATGCTGGCCGGCGCGACGTACAACGAACTCTTCGAAGCCTGGGAAGTCCTTGAACCACCGATGTCGGCCAAGGTTGCACGGCTGAGTGATTCGCAGATGAAAAAGGAGGCGTTCGAGGCCGCCGAGATGGCGACCGAAATGTCCTCCGGCGACGAGGCACTCTTCACCGCGGTGAACGACTTCCACGCAGTGATAGCACAGCTGAGTGGAAACCGGGTGCTGATGCTACTCACCCAAGCCGTGAACCACATCGTGGTGGACCACATCCTCGAGTCTGGTGAGCTGATGGCCGAATCGGATATCTCACACGCCCATGCGGGCATTACCGAGGCGATTATTGCCGGATGGCCACGTCGGGCATCCCAGCTGATGCGCGACCACATCGAGGAGGTTGTTGCCTTCGTCCGCTCCCGCCACCCGGAACGGATGGATGACGTCATTCAGTGGCGCTGAGGACGCGCACGCTGTTTGCGCCAGAACCAACGCTATAATTGGCCCTCTAAGGGGAGAAGACCTGATTCCGGTCCTCTCCCCTCAGTGTGCTCATCCGCCGATGTACTCACGCAACTCCCTGAGCAGACCACCGTCACCGGTACGCCCCACAACACAGGCATGGCGGACCTTGACCCCACTGCCCGGGAGCGACGAATGGACTTCGTGTTCCTCGACGAACCCGCCCTCGAAAATCTCACGTCGGACCGCGGAATAGCGGTGCCGCGAGGCATCCGGCGACCGACTGTCGAGTTGCTCAGCAACCGACTCCGCAGATCGCCTGTCACCCCCGTTCTTGATGGTTACGCCGCCCTTCTCGAAGCACGCGAGGAATGTATCTGAATCGCCTCGCTCGATCGCGCCGAACAAAATGTCGGCAAGCTCGGTCAGCTTCTTTTCGGCATCCATCGTGTTCATTCCCTCCCGGTGGTGTGGATACGCCCCGTGGGGACGCCGGAAAGCATCCCCACGGGGCATCGTCAGTGAGTGATCGGACTGCTGTTACCCGTTTGCTTCGTCCAGTCTTCGCTGCAGACTCGGAGTCAGCTTCTTCATTTCAGCGATCTCGAGGACACCGGTTCCGACGCGGCCGCCACATTCGAACATCGCGAACCCGTTGCTGGTGAACCATCCCCCGTGGTGACTGCTGATCTGCGAGCTGACACAGTTGCCGGTGATGTGGTAGGCATCGCCGGGTTGCGTCCAGATGTACGTGTCGCAGCCTTCCACGCTGAATCCGTCGTCGCCGACCCGGCCACCGAAGGAAACCCGTGTTACCTGCTTGAACTCGCCGTCGAACACGTATCCGAAGGCGCGCACACCCGCATCGGTTGCGAAAGTACCTGCAGCACAGTAGAAATCCTCCGAAAATTGTGCCTGAATCCACCGGTGCGCACCGACGGTGTCCCAGTCTCGGATGCCCCAGGAGTGGTCCTGGAAAGCCCAACCGGACACGTCCACGGACTCACCGTTCCGGGTCAGCGTTCCGGATGCTCGACCGAAGGTTTCGTAGTGGTTCGCCCCCACCTCGGCACCCTGTCCGTCGAGCTGCACCGAGATCGCCTCCGTGAAAGCCTCGTAGACGATATCGATGCTGGTCCCAGTGCTCGGGTACTCGCTGGCTAATCGATACTTCTTCAGTGGCTCCAACGTCTCGATCGTCATGTTGCCGAGCTCGAATTTCGAGATGTCCTGATCCGGAATCGGCAATGTCAAGGCGTTGAAGTGGCCTGCCGGACGGCCGTTGACCGTCACCCAATCCCACACATCGGCCCGCCCGCGGGGGCGCTGGAGACCGAAGTGGTGCGAGCCGCCGGTGTTGTTCGATGGGTCGAACCAGTAGAGAACCCAGCTCTCCTGCCAGCGCTCATCGACACTGTCCGGATGGTGGGAGCCGTCGTCTGCGGGATCGACCGTGCGTAGTCTCATGATATTGCCCCTCTGGTTACGGCGGCTGCGATCACGCGTTTGCCACCTCGAGCAGTTCCACCACTCCGCTCGTGCCGTTGATGCGGATACGTGCTCCGTCCTGGATGAGCTGGGTCGCTCCGACGATCTGCACAGCCGGGATGCCGTGCTCGCGGGAGAGGCACGCGCCGTGTGCGAGCATTCCGCCGGTCTCGATCACGAGTCCACTGATCACACTGAACACCGGAGACCAGCCGGGATCTGTTGCGTTGCAGATCAACACGTCGCCCTGTTCGAGTGAGCCGATCTCGCTCATGCTCGCCAACACGCGAGCTCGTCCCTCGATCTGGCCGGCGGAGGTGCCGACACCCGTCATGGTCCCGACCCCGGGCTCGGCTGCGGGGAGCGCATCCTCGACCAGGGTCTCTCCTCGCATGAAGGTCGGCGGAGTGAACTTCCGAGACTCGAACATGTCGAAGTCACGACGACGTGCGGTGACCTTGGCCTGTACCAGCGGCTTCTGTGCGGTGCCCCGCAGGACCTCGAACAACTCGGTCTCGCCGAGGAAGAAGGCGTCGTCCTCGCTGTCGAGGCGGCCTCGCTCGACACAGCGACGCGCAACCTCCAGGAATGCTTTGCGCTTCGCGTACGTGATGCGGTCGATGAAGTGGCGCCAGTCATCTCGAAGGACCAGGAAGTCGATGATCTGGCTCTGCAAGAGGGTGAAGAGCTGTTGCTTGAGCGCTCCCATCGTCCCCCGGCCCAGGCTCTCGAGGACCTCTGCCTCAGCCGCCAGGCGCTTGTCCCGGACCCGTGTTTCCAGCTCTGCCGGCGGTGTCGATTCGGGTGCTGCCAGATGAACCTTGAAGGCTTCGTAGTCGACAGCAGGGTCATCGCCGCGCCGTTTGAAGATCAAGTCGCGGTCAGGGTGTCCGCGGTGTCCGTGCTCGGTGATGAACTCTGCGTAGCGGTCAAGGAACTTTCGTCCCTCGTCGTTGTCTTCCAACTCCTTGAAGAACGCGGCTCCCTGGTGCTGCTTGAACATCGCAGAAAGCTTCTCGGAGTTGCGGATCGCCGAGGTGAGCGCGAAGAAGGCACGGTTCTCGACGTTCTGGAGTGTGGTCGGCAAACCGCTGATCAGCTGCTGCCCCAGGAGCTCGTTCGTGCCGGTGTAGTACTTCGCCACGAGCGCACCCTGCAGGGAGAAGAACATCGACATCGCGGTGTAGGCACCGAACCACAGGGGGTCCATGAAGTCGATCGCATACTGCTGGAGACCGCGCTGATACTTGTCCAGCTCGTCATCGGAGAGTCTCTCGAGTTCGGCCTCCGACAGCCCATTTGCCTTGGCAACCGCTTCCTTGTTGAAGAGATAGTCGTTACGGATGACCTTCTTCCACCGCGACAACGAGTACACGGGCGAGACGCTGAAACTGACCATGGCCTTCAGCCAGCGCACCACGTCCAATGGCTCGTTGAACATGGCCTCATGCATGTCCAGCGGCACGATGTTCGCTCCCGCGGGCCGCGCGAACTTCGGCAGCACATAGCGAAGACGCTTCTCGTCGAGGTCGACATTCCAGTAGACGGTGCCGTGCTTGTACTTGTACAGGCGCTGACCGAGGAGATCTTGGAATCCGGCACGCACGTTCATGTTGTCGTAGCCGACCTGGGTCTCACGGGCGCGCACTGAGTAGAACAGCGGGGTAACACCACCGGTCCAGTATTGCTCGGCATATTTGAAGGTCCACAGCGTATCCGGGTCCTCCGGACCGTTCTGCCAGTCGTTGAAGCCTTCCGGCCAGGTGAAGTTGTGGGCAGTGATCGGGCGAGTCTGCAGGAGGTAGAACTCACCATCGACGTATGCCCACTCGATGTCCTGAGGAAGACCGCCGTAGTGCTCCATGACCTTGCGGCCGAGATCGGCGAGTTCGGCGACCTGGCGGTCGGTCAGGCTGAGTCTCTCCGCGTCTTCCTCGGACACCGGAAGGGTGACCGTGCCGCTCGGTTTGTCCGGCGCCCTGACGATCTTCTCCTTCTTGTTGCCGACGTTCGCCTGCTTGAGGTTGAGGGTTGCGGCATCGATGGTGAACTCGTCCGGGTTGATGATTCCGGACACAATCGCCTCACCGAGTCCGTAGGCCGCGTTGATCACGAGTTCGTCGGTGCGATTGTTCAGCGGGTTGGCCGTGAACATCACGCCGCTCACATCGGCCTCGACCATGGTCTGGACGACAATCGCGATGCTGGCCTCTCGATGGTCGAACCCGTAGTCTTCGCGGTAAGCGACTGCGCGTGCCGTCCACATCGACGCCCAACAGCGACGAACCGCATCTAGGACGTTGTCGATTCCTCGGATGTCGAGGTAGGTATCGTGCATGCCGGCGAAACTGGCCGAGGCGGTGTCTTCGGCCGTGCCGGACGAACGAACAGCGACGTAGATCTCATCGCCCAGTTCGGTGTAGGCACGTGCGATCTCATCGGCAAGTGCTGCAGGTATCTCCACCGAAGTGATGACGTCACGGATCTCGGTAGCCGTCTTCTCGAGCTGGTTGAGATTCTTGTGATCGAGCCCGTCCAGGATCGCGAAGATCTTGTCGGTGGTTCCGCTCTCGGCGAGGGTGTTGGTGTACGCCTCGGTACTCACCGTGAAGCCGTTGGGCACGCGGAAACCCGCACTCGCGAGCTCACCGAGGTTTACTCCCTTACCGCCGACCAACCGCGCGTCCGTTGCGCCAGAGTCGGCAAATCGGATGGCTGTACTCACGTGTGCTCCGTTCCCTTAGTGCTGACGGGTGTGACCCCCGCCATAGTCGCAATCATGCAGAGCAATACGCCGACTGTCAAGGGTTCCTCAGTATGATTTACGACCATCAGGCAATCAGCCCGTTGCCCACCTCTCGGTAATTCATAAGGAATGCAACGGTTTTCGCGTACAGTCAGCCGAGTGCCGAACTCGCCCGCCCAAGGGCCGAGATATTCCTCATAAGGAAACTTGACTGTCGACGTAACCTAGCCTTGTATGGACTAATGACCGCGACACTCTCATGTTGGATCGCACGACACATGTCAACACTGGAGGTATTCATGCGCACCCCGTCAGTCCGCACTCCGAGCCGGGTGGGTGGTTGAGATGTCATCCAGTTCCCTGTCGGGCGTCCCGAACTTCCGGTCCCTCGGCGGCCTCCCCACGACCGACGGCCGCCAGGTCAAGGAAGGCGTCTTATACCGGTCGGAGACCCTCGCCGAACTCGACCAGACCGCACAGGAACAGCTGGCAGCGCTCGGCATCCGTAGTGTCTGCGACCTGCGCAGTGACGGAGAGCGCAAACTGCACCCCCTCATCTGGCCGGGCGATCAGCCGAGTCTCGTTCCGGTGGAGACCTTGCCCGACACCCGTGTGGCCGGCAAGGACCTCATCTACAGAATCATGAGCGATGTCGAGGGCGAGTATCTCGTTGGCGTCCTGAGGGGAAATGCCGCGGATATGCCGGGTGCCTTCTCCAACAGTATGAAGGTGCTCTACGACTCGATCGTCGACGACGAGCAGCTTCCGCTGCTCGTGAAGTGTGTGGCCGGTAAGGACCGTACCGGTTTCGTCATCGCCAACATCCTCCGAGCGCTGGATGTGGAGTGGGACGCGATCGTCGCAGACTACCTGGCCTCCAAGGAGCACATCGACAAGGACCGACTGCACAAGTCGATGATGGAGTACCTCGACGAACCTCCTGGCAGCGTTCTGTCGGCCGAGCGACTCGTTGACCTGGGCAGCCGGCCGGAGTACCTCGAAGCGTCGTTCGAGGCGATCGATCGCGAATTCGGTTCTTACGAAAAGTACCTCGTCGAAATCTGCAGATTGACTCCAGAACGCCGCACTCGCCTGAAGGACCTGATGCTCGACTGAAATCGGCACCGACCAACGATTTGACCCCCGATCCCGTACCGGGATCGGGGGTCAAATCGGCACTGGAGGTTTGGGACGGTGCGAGACGTCCCGCGGCCGTTGACAGCTGTCATGCTCTCTTATTGACACCCCGGGTGATGGTCGCAGCCGACTCCACAATTTCCTTGGGGAGCTCGTAGCTCGGATCAATGGCGATCGTCTGCGGGCGCAGGTACTCCTCCAGGCCCGCCGGCCCGTGCTCACGCCCGATCCCGGACTTCTTGATGCCGCCGAACGCCGCGTTGAAGTCGGCCGAGTAGGAGTTCACCGCGAAGGTTCCGGTGTGGATTCGCTGTGCGATTTTGAAACCATAAGCCACGTCGGCGGTGAACACCGATCCCGAGAGTCCGTACTTCGTGTTGTTCGCGATCGCTACGGCTTCGTCCTCGTCGTCGTATGGTATGACCGCGACAACGGGGCCGAACACCTCTTCTTGTGCGATCTCCATATCAGGAGTCACGTTCGTCAGCAGGGTCGGCTCGACGTACCAGCCGTCGGTCAAACCCTCCGGGACGCCTCCTCCGTACTCGATGGTTGCGCCGTCGTTGACCGCGCGCTTGATGAAGCCGAGAATATTCTCACGGTGCGTTTCGGTGATCACCGGCCCGATGTCGGTCTGCGGGTCGTGCGGATCGCCGGTCTTCAACTTCGCCATTGCGCTGACAAGCTTCTCGACGAGTTCGTCGTGCTTGGCACGGGGAACCAGGATGCGGGTCTGGGCAGTACAGCTCTGCCCACTGCTGGGAACAACGCTGACTGTCACCAGCGTCGGCGCGAACTTCTCGAGATCGGCGTCATCGAGAACGATTGCCGACGCCTTGCCGCCCAGCTCGAGTACAACGGGGCGGATCCGTGCTCCACAGGCTTCACCGATCTTCGAGCCCACGCCTAACGAGCCGGTGAAGCTGACCATATCCACATCGTCGTGTGTGACGAGGTGGTGTGATGCCTCAGCGCCGCCGGCGACGATGTTGATGACTCCTGGAGGGAAGCCGACCTCCTTGATGAGTTCGCCCATTGCGAAGACCGCGAGCGGGTTGGGCTCCGGCACCTTGATGACCACAGTGCAGCCGGCCACGATCGCGGGAGCGACCTTCTGGGCGGTGCCGGGCATCGAGAAATTGAACGCGACGAGGGTCGCGACGACACCAACGGGTCTCTTGACGGTGAGGCTCTGCGTTTTGAACGGCATGACCATCCCGCCCGCGGAGCCACCGGCCAACGGCCCCAGATCGGCGGTACGTACCTCGGTGAACGGGTACTCGCGACCGACCGCGGCGTTGTAGTTCCAATGCAGTGTCGGTGCGACAGCCTGGTAGACATCCGCCAGCTGTCGAGTACATCCGAGTTCGTCGATGAGCAGGTCGGCGATCTCGTCCTTGTGCTCGTAGAGCTTCGCGGCCAGGGCTTCACAGAGCTGCGCCCGCTTCTCCACGGGTAGCGTGGGCCAGTCCGTTTCGTGGAAGGCCTTGCGCGCTGCTTCCACGGCCGCATCGACGTCCGAGGTGCTGGCCGACGGTACGTGACCGATGACCTTCCCGGTGGACGGCGAGACCACCGACATCCTCTCGTTCGAGGCAGCAGCACGCCACTCGCCGTCGATGAAGAATTCGTCATATTCTCGTTTGAGCTGCATTACTTTCACTCCTGTTTCAACGGTCTCCGAGTGCCACATGCTGTGGCGCACCATCACGGCGCATCGTCACGGATGGTCAAGTGTCGTCAATCCCGACCGCCACCGGTCCTCAGTAGGGAGACGAGCCGCCATCGATGTTCAAGGCCGTTCCCGTGATGGCGGCACTCTCTTCGGCGACGAGCATCGATACGGCATGTGCCACTTCGTTCAGTTCCGTATGTCTACCGATCCTCGACAGATCCCTGTAGTTCTGCTGTGGATCTGCGAAGCGGCCTTCCGCCAGGGCTTTGGATGCTTTCCGGACGCGCGTAGGGATATGCACGTAGCCCGGGCAGACCGCGTTGCAGGTGATGCCGTCCGTCCCGTAGTCGAAGGCGATCGACTTCGCGAGACCTATCAGCGCATGTTTGCTGGTGACATACGGCCCGACCTTCGGGAGGGTCGGCATCTTTCCCTCCAAGGAGGCCATCATGACGATGCGGCCCCACTTGCGCTCGAGCATGTCCGGGACAACGGCATGCGTCATCCGGATCGCGGTGAGAACGTTCCGATTGAAGCTGTCGGCCCACACGGATGGATCGAGATCGTGTATGTACCCGAACTCGCTCGACGATCCGCCGCCCACGTTGTTCACGAGGACGTCGATTGTGCCGAGGGACGCATGGCATTGTGATACCACTCGCGCTGCGTCCTCGGGGTCGAGGGCATCGGACTCGATGTACCGGAAGTGGTCGGGCCGGCCGACCGAGTCGGCCAACTCGACGCCCTTTGCGGCGTTGCGGCCCGTCACGGCGACCCGCATACCGTCGTCGAGGAGTCGAAGGGCGATCGCCTTGCCGATACCGTCGGTTCCACCCGTTACCAGCGCGATACGGGGTTCACTCATGTTCTTCATCCTTTGTCGCCACGAATATATGCCTTGTCACCGGTGCGGCTTCACCGCAGTGGTCGATCGTGGTCACCGGGCCCGCAGGTCACTTGACCAATTGTCCGGCGTCGATCGGAATGGCCAGGCCCGTGATGTAGCGAGCCGCATCCGAAGCCAGGAATGCGATGACCTCGGTGATGTCCTCGGGCTCGAGAACGTCGACGGGCAGAGCCGGCATTTGACCGAACACCTTGAGGGCGTCCTCCTCGGTCGGTGATTCGGGTGAGAAGAGTTCGAACGTAGGCTGATTCATGATCATCTTGGTACGAACCGATCCGGGGCACACTGCGTTGACGCGGATGCTGTGTGGCGCCAGCTCGTTTGCCAGCGTCCGCATCAAGCCGATCACACCGTGCTTCGACGACACGTATGGCGCGAGGTTTTCGTAGCCCTTCAGTCCCGCCGACGAGGACGTCAGGGTGATCGATCCGCCCTTGCCGGCTTCGATCATCGAAGGGACTGCGGCCTTGACCGTATTGAAGACGCCCGTCAGATTGACGTCGAGGACATCCTTCCAGTCCTTCTCCGGGATCTCCCAGGTCTTGAGGTAGTTCGATCCGATTCCCGCATTTGCGCTGATGATGCCGATGGGACCGAACTTTTCGAGGCCTTCGTCGACGAGGGAGCACACATCCTCGTAATTGCGGACATCGCCCTTCTTGGCCACGATGCGCCCACCCGCTTTCTCGACGAGGCGAACCGTCTCGTCGAGGTCCTCCTGTGTTGCCAGCGGGAAGAAGCAGGTGTCGATGTCCTCGGCAACATCCAGGGCGAGGATGTCCGCGCCTTCGCGGGCAAGCCGAAGTGCATGGGATCGACCTTGACCCCGCGCGGCCCCGGTGATCAGCGCAACTTTGCCGGTAAACATACCCATTTGTGTCAACTCCTACTCGTGTGTCAGTGCTATTCAGGTGCCGATACGCCGATGCCCGGCATTTCAGGTCGTCGAGTCAGCAGAATCGATGTCCGGCTGCCACTGCGGGAGGGTAACGCCGGATCGCTCCTCCCAGCGCACCCGCATCGGCATCCCCGCAGACAGGGGGATCGACGCGTCCAGTGTTCCGACGAGACGCACCGTCGGGTAATCCGTGAGCTGCACGAGGATCAAGCTGTAGGGCGCCTCGAATGCTGGATCGACGGTGTGCTCGACCACGGTCCACGTGTGGAGTATCGCGGTGCCCGCAGCCTGCACCCAACGGGCCGGCCCATACTTCGTGCCCACCAAGGCCGGAGGGTGTATAGGTGTACCGTCGTCCTGCAACGCCACCAGCAACTTCCGCTCGGCGCACCCGGCCCAGAACGGCGCCGAGTCGGGGTCGTCGACGGCCGGGATCGGCAACTGTTCGACCTGCACGGCTTCCGATACAGAACTCACTGGTCCCTCCTCAGGATCAACGCACTGGTGGGCGCCGGCGAACCGCCGGTGACCAGGCAGGTACTCGCGTTCGGGACTTGGCCGGTGGATTCTCCACGCATCTGGCGCACGCCTTCGACCACGTGATTCAGCCCATGGATATAGCCCTCGGAGAGATGCCCGCCCGAGGTGTTGATCGGGATCTGCCCACCGAGGTCGATTGCTCCGCTTGCCGCGAAGGGGCCACCTTCACCCTTCGCGCAGAACCCGTAGTCCTCGAGCTGGACGAGAGCGGTGATGGTGAAGCAGTCGTAGAACTGCGCGACATCGATATCACTCGGTCCCAGCCCGGCACGCGAATACAGCGTCTGCGCAGCCTGTTTCGACGGGAAGGTGGTGTATTCATCACGGAACAGCGAGGGAAAGACCACACCGCCTTTCGGTTCCGCACCGGTGGACATCGTGACGGCCCGGATCAATACCGGTGGTCGACGCCCGTCCCTGGCTCGATCCGTCGCGGTGACGACAACAGCACACGCCCCATCGGTTTCGAGACAGTAGTCGAACAACCTCAGTGGTTGTGAGATCGTGCGTGAGTTCTGATGGTCCTCCAACGTCATCGCGCGGTGGCCCATCTGCGCTCGCGGGTTCGTCTCGGCACGCTTCCTGATCGTGGTGGCGAGGCTTCCCAACTGCGCGCTGGTGGTGCCGTACTCGATCATGTGGCGCTGAGCCACCATCGCGTACACCTGGCCGGCCGCAGCGAGACCGTACGGAAGAAAGTACTCGTCGTACGTGCCGTTGCCGCCGACAGTGTTCGGCCCATCCAGCCCGCGCCGGGTCTGTCCGTAGCGATCGGACCCCGACCTTCCGTTCAGCGCTCGATACACCAATACCGTGGTGGCTTGGCCACTCTCGATGGCCGCCACGGCCTGGGCGATCTGGCCTGGCGCTGCCGAACCTCCGGCGCCGTTGAGACCCCAGTACGTGATGTCTGTGATGCCGAGCGCATGTGCGAGGTCGTTGTGCGTCACCGTATCGAAGTCGTTGCGGATCAGACCATCGATGTCGTCCGGGTTCAGGCCCGCGTCCTCGAGTGCGCGGCGCGAGGCCTCCACCGCCAATGCCAGTTCGCTCACACCGGACCGGCGGGTGTATGCCGTCTCACCGATTCCCACGATTGAGCATCTGTCGCGATGTTCTACGTAGCTGTGCACTGCTGCTCACCCCGTCCCTGCGGGGCCGTGTCCACGACGACTCCCGCTTCGATCAGGCGGTCGACCTCGTCGTCTCCGATGCCTAGGTCGGCGAGTATCTGCCTGGTGTGCTCGCCGTGGACGGGTGCGCGTCCCAGTGGAGTCGCGCCTTCGATGTCGATGAGCCTGCCGGCCATCCCCATCTTCCCCATCTCAGGGTGGGAGAACGACTCGATCAGTCCACGATCCTGGAGGTCCTGGTCATCGAAGAGTGTGAGCGCCGGGGCATCGGGTAGAGCCTCGGCGGGAACATCGTGGGCATCGAGACGTGCCATCAGCGACTTCGTGCCGTCCGCCGCGAAGATCGTGCGCAGCGTCTGCGCCAATTCGGGTGCTTTGCGTTGCCGGGCCTCTTCGTCGGCGAACTGTTCGGCATCCAGTTCGGGGATCGCCCGGAGAAGGCGCTGCCAGTCCTTCTGGGAGGTCGCCGCCAGGCAGATCCAGCCGTCGCTTGTGGGGTAGATCCGCTCGAGCGGCGAAATCCCCCAACTCTCCGAATCGATCACCGGGCGATCACCGCGGTGGGCCCCGTTCGGGGTGATCCAGGCCATGGAGGCGTTGAGGAGATGTGCGTACACGATCGATGTGTCCACATCCTGCCCCTCGCCGGTGCGGTCACGGTGGTACAGGGCCTGCAGGACGCCGATGGCCGACAGCAGTCCGTTTCCTGTGTCTCCCAGGGACACGGAAGGCCAGATCGGTGTGCCACCGTTGTCTGCTGCGCCGTCGACCCATTCCGTCCCGGCAAGTGCCGCCCCGGTTTGATCGTTCGCCGGCTTTGTCTCCCGTTCGCCGTGTTCGTAACCGCGTGTGTGGCAATAGATCAGCCTAGGATTGATCTGCCGGAGGCTGTCCGAGTCAACTCCCAGCTTCCGCGCGGCGGACGCGCGCATGTTGTGGTGCACCACGTCCGCGGTCTCGACCAGCTTCCGGACGAGCTCCTTGCCCTCGGGCTTCTTCATGTCGATCACCACGCTGCGCTTGCCGCGGTTCGACATGTGCGAGTACTGGGTCCTCATCCATGCCTCGTCTTGACGTGCACTGACCCGGATCACGTCGGCACCGAGCGCAGCCAGTACCTGTGCGCCGAACGGACCTGCGATGGCGAGTCCCAGATCCAGGACCCGTACACCTGCGAGAGGCGCCGACAGGTTCTCCGAGGCCGCGGGCAGCGTGGGCCGGTCCTGTCGAGCTTTCCCGCGGGCCCACTCATCGTGTGCGCCCCGGGACGGGGTGCCTGCGCCGACGCCGGAACGGCATCGCGAGAGGCGGACGATGTCGCCGACTGCTCGGATACGTCCGAGCTCCTCGTCCTCGAACTCCTGCACACAACCGTCAGCCAACAGTGACTCGTCCTGTAGGGCGTCCTCCGGAGATCGAACGATCTCGAACGGCACACCAGCAGTCTTCGCGGCCTTCTCCCAATCGTCGGCCGGAAACTTCCTGGCCGCTGCCTCCATCTCGGGATGGAAGTGCCCGAGCATGACCATGTCTTGGTAGTCCGTCGAGATCCGGAGCTCCGCATCCTTCGGCGACACTCCCGACTCGGGAACGATCAACTCGTCCCCCTCGCTCACACCAAGCATGAAACCGGGGAGTTGCACCCACTGTTGAATCCATCGGTCATCCGAACTCCGATAGAAGCCCTTGGGTGCACGAGGATCGGTGGTCCAGCCCAGATAGCCTTCGGCATGCGGATTTTCGGTCCGCTGCCAGGCAATGCTCCCGGCACAGAGCGCGCCCTGCAGAAGCGAGGTCCCGACGTGCTGCCCGTGCCCGGAAACCTCGCGTGCCCGCAACGCGGCACTGATCCCGATCGTCGCGAGATACGCGGCGCCATTACTGGCCCACGGAATTCCGAGGTACATCGGTCCCGGGCGGTCCGGGCCTACGCCGGTGCCGAGTCCCAGGTCGATGTCCGCCAGCGGGTCCTCCCACTGAGACAGGGCACCGATGGTCGTGCCCGGAACGCCTCGCGCCTCCCAGTTGATTCCGGTTCGCGCGGCGACCAGTGCCTCGATGGGCCGGCGAGCCTGATGGTTCACAGCATCGCCGTACCCGGTGATCGAGCACCAGACCAGTCCGTGGTTACCAGCGGCGATGGCGCCGAGGTCGACTTCTTCGGGTAGGACTTCGACGGCATCGACGAGGACGTCCGCGGTAGCGACCAGATCCTGGAGTACGTCACGATCGGCCTGCCGGGTGAGGTCGAGCTGCACGCGCTTCTTCCCGCGGTGCCAGACGCGATAACCCGACAGCTTCTCGAAGGGATCCTCGGGGAGATCGATTCGCACCACCTCCGCCCCGGCATCCGCCAACAACATCGTGCTGATCGCACCGGCTATGCCCTGGGTCAGATCGATTACGCGCAAGCCCTCGTACACCGGGGGTCCCTGCCCGACTGTCCCTGTGGAATCTTGCACGTCGCCTCCTTGACCCTGCGGTCAACACGGCCCTCAGACGCCGGAATTGCTCACGCCCTACCCGAGAACCTCTTCAGTATGTGTTCGTCGACACATTAGTTCCTCATGAGGGATTAAGCAACGGCCAGTGATCGACCGGGCAATCGAATGCGTGAATACATGTCGTGAATCGTCTGCACAGCAATATGTTCGGTGTCCACACTCGGCAGTTTCGCTCGTTTCGACCTGCGCCGCATTCGACCTCAACCTGCCACGCCTATTGACAATATCATCATGAGGAATATGGTGAGGGTCCCGGCAGGAGGCCTCCGCGGTCTTCTCGGTTACCGACGGTGAGGGATCGCGATGAATAGAGGTCGCCGGGGTCGACCTGGTCGACTGGATACGTCGACCCAGAGGCCGGAGTACGCCGACACGGCGTTGGGGCGCCGACTGACGGAGGACCTCGGGGGTGGGGACCTTCGCCTGGTGCCAGAACGTCACCCTCTGGATTGACATCCACAAGCAAAGTTTCCATCCGGGGCATCGGGACGCGGCGCGTGCGCACAACGGACCGAGACCAATCCCCCGGACAGACAACGAGGAAGAGTAATGACCGTCGACCGTAATGAGCTGAACGGCAAGGTGGCCCTGGTGACTGGCGGTAGCCGGGGCTTGGGTAAGGAGATGTCCATCGCGCTGGCACGCGAGGGCGCCCACGTGATCATCGCGAGCCGCAACGAGGACTCATGTCAGGCCCTGGCCGATGAAATCACCCAGGACACTGGCGTGCAAGCAAGGGGAATCGGCGTTCATATGGGCGACTGGAACTCGGTGACCGCACTAGCAGACGAGGCCTACGATGCGTTTGGCCGAGTCGACGTGCTGATCAACAATGCCGGGATCTCACCGCTGTACCCGAGCCTCGACCAGGTCAGCGAAGCACTGTTCGACAAGATCTTCGATGCCAACATCAAGGGACCGTTCCGATTGTCGGCGCTGATCGCGCCCCGGATGGTCGCAGACGGCGGCGGGTCCATCATTAACATCTCAAGCAATGCGGCCGAACGTCCGGCGCCGGAATACGTTCCGTACGGCGCTGCCAAGGCGGCACTGAACTCCCTCACCAAGGGACTCGCTGCCACCTATGGACCGAGTGTGCGCGTCAACACGATCATGTGCGGTGCTTTCTTCACCGACATGAGCAAAGGCTGGGACTCCGAGGCATTCGAGGATCTGGCCGCCCAATGGCCGCTGGCACGAGGCGGCGACCCGCGTGAGATCATCGGTGCGGTGCTGTACTTGGCCGGAGCTGCGTCATCATATACGACCGGGGTCCTGCTGCCGGTCGACGGCGGCCGGATGGCGATCGGATAGACCGCATCCGAACTGTCTGGAGTTGGCCACGACTCCCCGCCCTCACGCTTCGTTACGTCGGGGTCCGCCGTCCGATTCCAGGGTGAACCATTTGTGGTTCTGGCCCACTGCCCGGGACGGCGCGACGGTCGCGGGCAGCTTGAAGTTTGCGCGAAATGATCTCGCTAGGTTGCGTTCTCAGAGCTGCTGCCGCGGATCCGCTACGGCGACCGTCGTCGCGACAGGACCACTGTTCGCCCACGTAACTGCCCTCGATTTCACCGCTCCGGGAACAAGTCGTGACCGTAATACCCGACACCACGGAAGAAAAGCTTCCTGGCGTGCGGAGCCGTCTCGGCCTCTCCCACGTTCAGGAACGGAAGGACCGCAGTGCTGCCCGCAGGACCCTCATCGCCGCCCGACGAGACGATCATCCCAGGTGACCGGGACTGGTGGGAGGACGCCGCGTGCCGCGGTGTCGAATCGTCGGTGTTCTTCTCCCCTGACGGGGAACGCGGTCACGCTCGGGCCCGACGCGAATCGCGGGCCCGGCGGATCTGTCTGGAGTGCCCCGTGCTCTCCCGGTGCCGCGACCAGGCTCTGGCCACGGGGGAACCATACGGAATCTGGGGCGGCATGACCGAAAACGACCGCAGGCGGCACGCCCACCAGCTAAGCCTTGGCGAGCACAGGCCCCTCACGTCGCGACACGCTCGACCGACCGGCGCCGACACCGGGGACATGGCCTCCCAATAACTACCCGGGACGAGCGCGGAGCCCACGCCCGGCGACCGGCGGAGTGCCCATCGAGACGGCCACCGACGCACTCGCCCGGGCCGACCTTTCGCTGGCCGAGCGTGTGTCCGGCCTCCACGAGCAGATCGAGCAGTTACGCGGTCCGTCCGAGGAGCAGGCACTGGCGTTGCAGATCCCCGTCGCCCGGGATCCGTAACCGGGGTGCCTCTGGTGTCCAATCGACCTCGACCCGGCGTTGATCGCCGTGAGCGATCGCGCGCCCTCAGCCGGGATACCCAACGGCCGCGGTGGAAACTGAGCGAACCGTCCACCGTTATCTCGCCATCACGCACTACATTTCATTCGGTGGCACGCCGCCCAGACCCGCCGCTCCCTGTCACTCATGGTTTATTGGCACTCACCAACGATAATTTCAGCACCGTCTTTTTGCGTGCAGTTCAGTGCGTCCTTCCGCGACCCATTGCACGACCCACTGGTCGGCGACATGAACCCGAGGTCACCTGCGCCTGGATACCGGCCATGTCCGGGATTGCGGACGAGAGCGGGTCGTCGGGCAGGAGGTCAGACTGAGCGCGGTTGAGAGATTTCCGAACCTCTCGTCCGGAAACGACCACACCGCGCCGTTTGCGATGACGGTGGTATCACCATGCACGGTGATCGCAAATCCCCTATTTCACAAGACAGTACGTTCTGCGCCGGGACTGTACCGGCGTCACAGGGTCTACCTGTGACACGCATGCCGGTCACCGTCGGCCGATCGCCGCTAGGGTGCGGTCGCGGGCACGGGGTGATCGGCGGTCATTTCGCCGTCAGATCGGGCCACAGGGTGTCGAGAAGTCGTTCGGCCCACTTCTCCTCGACGGTTCCGTGGCGCAGTACTTCGGCGAGGTAGGAGCCGAGGATGGTGCTGATTGTCATGTCCGTGTCGAGGCCCTGCGGCAGCGCCTCGGCGTCGATCGCGGCGTCGAGGACGTCGATCATGGTGCGCCGGTGGGCGGCGGTGACCTCACGGAACAAATCGGTGAACTCGGGATCCTGGTCGGCGAGGACCGCGGCGATCATCCCCCGGCCCGCGTGTTCTTCGACGGTGCGGCGGGTGTCGTCGAACATCCACAGAAGTTGCTGGCGGATCGGCAGATCCGACGGGATCTCGGGGGCGGTCTCCTGCACCGCCGCGGTCAGCGCGGCACGCAGCATCTCCGCCCGGTCCTGGTAGTGCCGGTAGATGGTGGTCTTCGCGACACCCGAGTGTGCGGATACCGCGTCGATGGTGACCCGATGGGGGCCCTGAGTGCGAAGCAGGTCGAGGGTGGCCTCGATGATCCGGGCCACGCTGCGTTGCCCCCTCAGCGCGTACGGTAGGTCCTGCGGCACCGAAGTATCCGTGGTGGGCATGTCCCGTTCTTCCGCCTCTGCGGGCTTCGGTGGGCCGGCCGGGTCGCCCGGCATTCCCAGTTCAAGATGGTTGGCAGCGAACTTTCACAATCTCCGCTACGCTAATAGTAGCGCATCGCTCTACGGCACCCACCGGAAGACTCGATTCGGCGAAACGCTTTGTGGCACCTAGATCATCGACTATGCGCCGGGGATTCACGGTGGGCCGAAAGTCGACGATCCAGCCAGGACCCGTATCCGCTCCAAGGCTGCACTCAGTGAATCCTCATAAACATTTGCTACGCTACTCGTAGCGCATCGTTCTGCGTGTCCATCGGAACGGCGCACGAAGACCGGAGCGCGGAGGTGATCGACACCGTCACGACGTTCGCGCCCGGGACCCACATTGGAATCGTGCCCGCGGTCGACGATCCCGGCGGCGGCACCGCATCAATATAATTGAATATTCAACTAATTGTCTGGCGTGCAGCCTTCCGAATGGGGAGGGTCACGACCGCAACTGATCGTACGGAGGATCATGGTGAGCATTTCGACTCAACACAGCGGCTCCATCGGGACCGTGTCCCAGAAGGGCATCCCCGACGAGGTGGACGTGGCGATCGTCGGGTCCGGCGGCGCCGGCCTGACGGCGGCACTCACCGCCGCCCAGGAGGGCGCACGAGTCCTCGTGGTCGAGTCAGGTGCTGCGATGGGTGGTCGAGCAGTCGCTGGGTTCGATCGAGGACGGGATCGGCTTCGGAGGCATGGCGGCGCTCGTCACCGAGGACGAACCGTGGTTCACGGAGCTGATGCGTTCCTTGTTGATGCAGCACCGGCGCACCTTGGCGCACGTTCTGCACCAGCACATCACAGGCGGGCAGATCCGTGGGGACCTCGATGTGGAGACGTTCCTCGACTGCATCGTGGGGGCGTACTTCACCGAACGAGCCCGCAGCGGCAAAGTCGAGTCGGACTGGATCGACCGCGTGATACGCACTCTCCTTCCGGCGTTCGCACCGCCGCAGCCCCTCGGGGCCTGATGATGTCCTGGCGTCCCCATGGATGCGAAACAATCCGCCTGGCCGAATCGGGAGAAGAAATGATCGATAGCACCGGGGAACTCCACATCCGGTCCTTGGCCCCGGCGATGGGCCGGTGTTCCGCTGCGCCGGGGCGCGTCGCGGAACTGATCAACGGGGTCTATGCCATAGCAGAAGACGGGATGTGGAATCACGGGGCTACCCGGACCTCGACGGCGGAGATCACCGAATTGGCAGAAGCCGACCAGATCTTCGTGGCCCGGCTGGAGGATCGGATCGTCGGGTGTGTTCGCCTCGTGCAACTCGCCGACCGCGTCGCCGAGTTCGGCATGCTCGCCGCCGACCCGGAGTTACGGGGTGTCGGGATCGGCCGCGCCCTGGTGCAATTCGCCGAGAACCGCGCTGCGGATACCGGCAATCACATCATGACGCTGGAAGTGATTCAGCCGCGCGACTTTTCGCTCCCGTCGAAGGAATTTCTGACCGGGTGGTACACCCGAATGGGCTATCGCGCCGTGCGAATCGACCAACCCGACGACGTGTATCCGGCTCTGACGCCGCTGTTGAAGGTCCCCTGCGAGGTGGTCACCTATCGTAAGAACCTTCGTGCGTGACCTGTCGGTCGCTGTCAACTTGAGGTCGCGTAGACAATCTGATAATCACATAAGACTCATGCGTCACACGCGACCTGGTGAATCGCGGAGGTCGAACCGGCGAAATCGCCCTCGGATTGCTCGAGTTGACAGTGCCAGCGGGCCGGCTCGCCGAGCGTTGCAGGGGTTCGATGGGTTTCGGACATCGGCCGGGCTCCCATTGCGACAGCCGTTCCCGCATCAGCTTGTGAAAATGATCTTCTTGTAGTCGAATCCGAGACTGACTTGCATAACAATGTCGGCGGGATCGGTGACTGCGTACGCGACCCGGACCGCCGACTCTCGACCAGGCAGTGTCGGGGTATTCGGGGAACCACCGACACCGTTAGCGGAGTCGACGATCTTGCTCGCCTCGCGGTTCCCGCTCTGCAACGTCGTTGCGAACACCATCGTCACGTAGTTCTCGGGTGACCCGTTGACGATGGTGATATCAAATACCACAGATTGGAGGCTGGCGTCCGCACCAGCCGCCGACGGACTCTGCGTGTACGGCTGTGGCGCACCCACCGTGACCGCAAGGCCGTTCTCGAAGGTGTACGCCTGACCGAACGTCGGGTTCGCCGGCGCTGGGGTGGCCGCGGTCGAGTCAGCAGGCCGATTGACTCCTGACCCCGGATCCGGGGTCACCTCGCCGCCGTTTCCTCCGCCACAGGCTGCCGGTGCGCTCATACCGGCGCACAGGGCGACAACAGCGAGCGCGTTCTTGATGGATTTCACTTATTCTCCCAGCTCAAGGTCAATAGGTCACCCGATATATCGGGTCAGCCGTCCAAGCGTTCACGACCGTCCGCCGCCCACTTCTTTTCGACACGCCGAGTCCACACACGCGCGGGTTCAGCAACTACTTGGACCGCGGACGGCACCCTGTACGTCGGCGTGTCGCGTGTGTGCCTGTGGACGCTACCGGCGGCACTGCAGCAGAGTGCACGACTTGTCAGCGCGGGGCTAGAGAGCAATTGCCCTGACAGGCAGTGACGTTGGCTGCATGGGGGTGCATAACGTGTTTTCTTCGGTCCCCCTCGGTCATGCCACCCCAAACGCCGTAGGGCTCACCCACCGTCAGAGCGTGATCGCGGCACTGCGCGAGCACGGGGCAGAGCTGACAAACCTGTCGGGCCTGCGCTTCGCGCCGGTCGCGAGCGTGGCCACGTTCACCCTCGGGTGAGAAGAACACCGACACGTCGGCGCCGCAGCACACCGCACGATCCCGCCACTCACCGGAATCGGAGGTGGCCGTCACCTCTCGCGTGTGACCTTCCAGGGGGAACAATTGCCGGCCCTTCCTCATCGAGAACCGCCGACGTCAGGGGAGCCGGATGCCAGATCGACCGTGGGACGGGGATGTTGCGGTTCACAGCGACCGGGAACCACGGACGGCCGGGACAAGATGTCTTGAGCTGTGGTGGCGACACTGATGTGGTTGCTTCGGGCAACATCGATCAGGGCATCGAAGGCGGCGTCATGGCTGCAGGAACACTGCTCGGCCACGCTGGCCGCCTCGGTGGCCAGCAATTGTGCGCCAGCAGGTCCCGGCACAGGGCGTCGTCCGGATATTGCTGACGCGTCGGCCGGCACGGTAGCCCTTTCGTTCATTGGCGGTGCATATGACGGTGGCAGCAGGTGGGCGGGTGTTCCGCACGCGTATCGCCGAGGTCACCGGTCGTCACTCCAGTCTCGTCGAAGCGATGGCCAGAGAACACGGGCATTTACCTAGTCGTACCTAGGCACCGCAGTCTCGACCGATGCACCCTGGAGCTGCCGACGGGCTGGTTGTCGAATTCCAACGTCCGAGCTGCACAATGTCGTCAGATGTCTCGGAAGCGGCGTTCGAAGACGCTCACGGTAATTCTGCGGGCGGCATCGACCCTTCCCGCGGTTGGAGATCCCGCTGATTTCGGAAGACCCTGGAATACTTCCCTTTTTCGTCTCCTGTGACGAAAGAATGGGCTGGGCGGTGTGCGCGTGCCGGCGGATCGCCGCCCGACGCAACGGGTTGCGGGCGAGACCCGGCGAGAGCGTCACTCCACACCTTCGAGGTCGAGCCGCCAACGGTGGGCGGTCGCGTATCTCACACCCCATCAAGTTGAACATTCAACGTTAGGTGTGTGAATATCGCATGGAGGTGGCGAGATGAAGAGGTTCAACAGCGTCCGGCCTCCTCGGCCGTGGGGTACGTGTCGGGGTCGACACGGTTACCGCGCAATGCCGGATGTGAGAGCCGCGACCGTCCGCGGAGGTGAGCCTCGCAGGTGTGGACCCATCCATGTACTCCCACCCGGGATGTAGAACCCGGTTGGGGTGCAGAACCGCCGGCCGGCGGGCATTATGGCGGCCCGGCCGGCGGCCTGCCGACAAATGTCTGACAACAACACCATGAAGTTTGGTCGGCTTGGGCTGAGTCGGATTCTCGGGTGGGCCGGTGTGCGTGGCAGTGCGGTGATCGCGGTTCTTGCGGGCGATCTGCTACGTCCGCCCCTTGGTGTTGCGCCCATGAAGATGGCACCCCCGGTGTCAAGCGCAGGTGGATCCGGGGGTTGGCTTCGGTGGGTGGGAAATGACTGGTCCGAAGAAAGTCTGATCAGCCGTCGACGCGGAACACCGCACCCTCGCCGCGGCCGCGGCGCCGCCCGGCGGAACGGCGCAACGCGGCCTGGACGGCGGCGGTACCACCGATTCCTCCGGCGAGGACAAGTAACAGCAGGGCGACATTGAGGTTCACGGGACAGGTCCTCCTGGGTTAGGCCAGGTGTGGCGGGCAGGCGCGGATCGCGATGCGGAGTGCTCAGTTCACCCGCGGCCGGCGGGGCCGACAACGAGGGCGCAGGGCCTCGGCGTTGCCGAAAGCGAACATCGCGGTGAGCCGAGCCTTGATCTCCACGGTGCTGAGCCACCCGGCACCGACGGGTCAGACGATGCCCTACGGTCGGTTCCCACCCCCACGATAGACGACTCCCTCTTGCTCCGGACGAAATCGGCTGACTCCAAATGTAATCGGCGGTATCACTATGGAGACGGCGACCGCAACGAGGGTCACGAGCGCGGTACCGGGGCGACGGACGCAGCGCAGGCGGGCATGCAGTCACCCCACGAGACGGCCCGCGAAGTCATCGCCGTCCGTCACACCCTCACCAACGAACAACGTGCCCATCTACGAACCACGCGAACGGCGACGGACCGGCGAAACTGCAAGTCGCGCAGCGCGCCATCGACCGACCCGTCCAGCCCAAGCTACGACCTCCGGAGCACCTTGTCATCCATTAGGACCTAAAGTGAATCCTGCTATCGCTCCGGCTTTTTCGCTGATGCACCCCTGCCGGCCGTCACCACCACCAAGCCAGGCCATCCGATCGCGGAGCGACGGCACAGTCGACCGATTTGGGTCGGACGTTCGCCGCGGAATGCGGGTACGCGGACACCCACCTCGGGGGACGCGACCGGACGGGGTGACCTCGTCGGCGCCGGCGTGGTGTGCCCCACGGCGGTGCAGACCCCAACGGTTCCGAGCTCAACCCGTGCTCACGTACTCATCGTCGAGTGACAAGTGACCGGTCGAGCCGTTCTCTCACTTCACTTCACTGCCGCCGTCGTCGTCGTCGCGGAGGCCTACGCCAGCGGAGCCGTCAGACGCTGGCGCACCTTCGCTTGATGAGCGTCGACCCTGGACCTCAACGGTTTGCCGGCCTTGGCCACCCGACGTCCGGCAACAGTCAGCATCGGTCGCGGAATCCCGATCCCCATGACCGGCACCCCTGTCAGGTAGTTCTCCTTGAAGAGAAACATCGAGGCGTCGGACACTTCGTCGTGAGTGAGCGCCGAGGCCACCCACCCGACTTCCGCTCCGATGGCATCCGCATCCAGAATCGGGCTGCGATAACCCTCCGTTGTCTTCGCAAGAAGCCAACGCAGAACAGCGTCACGAACCGCCCACTGACGATCGGTAGCTGCACTCACATTTCAGTCCTCCAACTAGATACCACTAACGCTGCCCTGCACCATAGCCATCTGCAGGAAATAAGCAAGCTCAGTCAAATTTACTGCGCCCCTTGTACCTCGGAAGCTCTGACTGCCACTGCAGGACGATCGGGTGCACGCTCCTGAGGCGTAGACCATCTCCGATGGAGGTACAACCCGATGACGTTGGTCCAACCGACCCCGTCGTCACGACCCGCCCGTACCTGATCCACCTCGTATCGGCCGCTGAACTGGACTTATTTCTTTTGTTGGGTATGGTCGAGGTCAGTTCGCGGTTGCCGATTCGGAAAGGACCGACAATGGCTGACAAGTCCGCCGTCAAGAGTTCGAAACAGTCTGCACGTGCCCTCAAGGAGCGCCGGGCGGAGAAGCGAGAGAAGGCCCTCGAGTCGACTCAACTCATCCGAAAGCGGAAGAGCTGACGCACTACTGGCGTCAACGCCGCACCCCACCACCCTCGTCGTGCCTGAGGATTGATGATATTACCCCGGGAATACGGCCAAAAGCCTGACCCTCGCCCACAGCAGAAGTAGCAGCTCCGGGAGAGACCGGCTCGGCGTGGCGATATCACCGCTGCACTCGCTTCCGATTTTCTACAGGAGCGAACAACACTCACACGACCCTGACAAGTTCAATGGAAGCACGCCGCAGAAGTTTCGGTTCGCCCTGCGTGTGACCACCTGATCGGGGGGCCAACTTCCGGCCTCAGGCATGTCGTCCCGGCCCCTCCCGGCCGGGACGACATGTTTCCCAAAAAAGTCAGAGTGAGCGAGACAAGAGCAACTCACACAGCATCCGGTGAGATCACTGGCTCCTGTGCCGACCCGTAGGGTCGACACAGGAGTGCCGGACCCGTCGAGAAACTATGAAACAGAAATGAATCGTCCTGGACTCGTCACCCGTCGACCCATCCCGACCTCACTGTCGTCGAGGAGACGCCGGGCAACGTTGCGAGTAATCCTGCTGCCGTTGGATATCGTCGAAAGCGCCGACCCGGTCCCGGTTCCCGCGGTCGACGAGGTCGAACCGTTCCTGCCTGCCCGCATCAGCGCTCCCACCGCCACCGGAGACGATGGCCCCCACGCGCAGTTGCTGGCGTTCCGACACATCGTCGATCGCAGCGGTCCCCCGGTCACCTTCGGCCTCGCACTCGATAACCAGCGCGCGCCTGACGGCCCGCAACGCCGCTACGTCGGCCCACCGGCCACCTGCCTGTCACTGTGGGAGGTTCCCGGCAACGGACTGGTACTGGCCTGCGAGGAACTCACCCCCGACCGCGCCGGCAGCCTGATCGACCGACACAACGATCCCCTCCGCGACGGCGGTAGCCCCGAATTCTGGGCCGCCATCGAAGCGTTTCTCCGCCCCTTCGCACTGACGCCCGAGGCGAGCCCGACCGACATTTTCCCGCGACTGGACACCCGACTGCCCAGATCCGAGGTCTACCGGCCGCTGCGCAGCCTGACAATGCACGGCCCTAGTTGGACCGAGCGGGACACCCTCGAGAGCCTGATCATCGAGGTCCACACCGACGGGGTCGATGCGGTTCGGCGACTGGTCGATGAACCGGGCACCACACCCTGCGCTGGGGGTGCGTCCCGCTCCTACCGTGGACTCTTGCGGTGGCACCGGGTCCCGCTGATCGACAGGGCGTCGCGTCTTGGGTCGGGGATCGCGATTCGCGAGGACGCCCGAGCCCTCGCCGTCGACCTCGGCGCCACCGCTACCAGTCCCGACTATCTCGATCGGGGCACCCGTGACATGCTCTACGGCCTCATCGGCTGGGTCGCCCTCCGCGCACAGCACTCGGCGGACCACCGCCGCGTACTGTCGCTCCTGCGCGACCGCCGCCACCTGAGCGAACGCGGCGCTCTCGCGGGCCTCGGCGACATCGCGGCGGCCCGCACACGGATGATCGAGACACGGCTTCTGCAAGCACACCACGCGGGTGCACACCGACATCCGCCACGGATCGAATCGACACACCTGCGATCAACGCTGGTCCACCACACCGCCGACGAGATCGCCTTCCTGCATTCCGAACTCGGTACGCTCTGTGACAGTGCCGAAAGCAGTCTCCTGCCCCACGCTGCCGCCTCCGCCCGAGTCCGGCGATCCACGCTCGTAGCGGTCGCCGCCGGGGCGCTGTTCGTGACCTCGCTCCACGCGGCCGGCGCGGCATCACCGGAGGATCTGCAGCGCTGGGCGCTCACCGTGGCGGCTGTCACCGCGATCGGCGCTGTCACCCTACTCGCGGCTGTCGCACGTCGTCGCCCCTCCAGGACACTCACGATCCAGACAACACCGGTTGCGATACCGCGTGCCTCGCCCGACGTGAAGCCTGTCAAGGACCTCGAACGTCGACGGCGGGAGTCGATCTTCCCATTCGAGACGCACGTGTGGCGCACCGCTCCCAAGCGCCGCGACATGACGCCCACACTGCGAGAGTGCCGAGAGGCCAAAAACCTTTCCGGCTTCGAACCTTCCAACCCGCCGTTGGTGGTGGCAAGTCAGTCGTCCCGTCCAGAATGAATAGACCCGACCCTCAGAAACAGCGGCACCCACACGTGAGGATCAGAATGTTCCAGCGGACGGGCGCAACTGTTCCTATTCTCTTATTGTCAAAGGATTATCCGAGCGATGCTCGTGACCTCGCACCCGCCCTGGTGGCGGTGTTGTCGGTGGCCGTCGCGCTCTCCGCTGCGGTGGGCATGGAGCGACAACTGCGGCAGAAGTCCGCCGGGATGCGCACCCATCCCCTGGTCGGCCTCGGAGCCGCACTGTTCATGATCGTCAGTAAGTACAGACGACCCGAGAAAGACATGTGGCGTGAGTCACATTTCAACGATCAGGGCAGGCGGCGGATCTACCCTATCCTCGCACCGGAAACACGAAGGAACAGGTCGACAAACCAATACCGCACCAGCCACACCTACACTGGCTGGCAGGGATTGGTGCACACCGGTCTGCCGAGATCCGTAGATCCGGTCGAAAATTTCACACGCCGTCAAACGCCCGAGGTGACATCAGCGACGCCCACAACCCAGGCACACCAACGCGGAACCGCACCGCCCAACGGGAGCGCACCCCTTCCCGGACGCACACCGGGACGAGTGCGGTCATGACGTACGCGGCGGGTACCTGCTGCACGTCCCGGCGAGGCCCGGCCGGAGCGGACTACACTCCGACCGGGCCGCTTCGGCCCACCTGATTTCACCCGCATCTCGGGGCCTCGGACGCGTATGCCTCAGCGGCCGCGACAGTTTCAGCGTCCGCTGATACTCCAGCTGCGGTCTCGGCGTCGAGGGCTCGACCCGTCCCGCACCGACAGCCGCGAACCGCCCACCGCACATACCCGGCAACGTCGTCACCCCTCACCCGACACAGATCAGCACACCCACAACCGCCACAGCAACCAGCGAGGCGCCGCCACAGATCAGCCACGCCCGCGTTGCCAGCTGCCGCCACCGATCGCACCGCTCGTCCACGTCCGCGACCGATCCCCTCAGGTACGGATCGGACGGTCGGAACATTGAGAGGCGGCGAACCTTCGCGTCCGCTCGTGCCGCCACACCGAACGAGACGGGCACCACCACCAGCGCAGCCACCAGTAGACCCACCATCGCGCCCATGCCCGTCCCGAACATCGTCGCTTCCTTCCACATCCACAGGCGCCCGTCACGGGTACCGCGCGTTGATCACCCGCCACGCGGAGCCACGGGCACGACCACGCCCCTGTCAGCTCTATCGCCGAACTGCCACCGAGTGTTTCACCCGCCGGGCGTCGGCGGAGAACCATGAGTCGCCGCGGGCCTACACGCCGGGCATCGGGAACTTCCACACCGCCACCACAACCACTCCCATGATGAGCCCGGCGTACAGAACAGTGCCAACCACACCGACCCGCAACGTATTCAGCAGATTGGTGCCCAGGTTCTCGGCAATCCGTGCCATGACAACTCTTCTCTCACGTGCAGATATTTTCGATTGCCACGTCGATGACGCGCACCAGCTACCTTGGACCGACTTCGACACCTGCACATTGGCCGAACTACCTGCACCCATACCCGAAATTGGGCCTGGAGGTTTGGGTCTCGGCTTAGGGTTGCAACCCGAACACCCCAAGCGCCAGGCTTTTCCACAAATTCAGCTGTGTTCTACGTCACACACCGGCGTTTGAACTATGTCGCCCAAGCATTTCGTTACGCCAGTACAGATCGTTAGGGGGTTCGTCAGCGACACCGGTAGGTAAAACAGCTCGCCGCACATACTCGATTGCGCAGAACAGCTGCGCACTATCGGACATGCTGCAGCACAAAATAATCGGCGTCCCGACCGAAACGGGATTGTCACTCAATCACTCGATGCCGAAGCCCGCCGGCATTGCTGTGGCGAAGCAAAACACGCCGGTTCCGGCAGTACCACCCCCGTCGCAGGCTCGCGCCGATCGCGACTCAACCGACTCGTGTACGCACCGCAAGAAGCGTCGAAATCGCACTTACCGGTCTGTTTTCTGAGGTGCGAAAATTACTGCAATGGCATG
Organism: Rhodococcus sp. ACPA1; assembly: GCF_002300195.1. Lineage (NCBI taxonomy): Bacteria > Bacillati > Actinomycetota > Actinomycetes > Mycobacteriales > Nocardiaceae > Rhodococcus > Rhodococcus sp. ACPA1. The sequence goes on from NZ_NSDX01000013.1 coordinate 254,342, forward strand.
GATCACACTCCCTGGACTTCCCTGCTCCGGCTCACGAAGATCATTGTGCGCTGCTCGTTACTACGTGCAGGTTGTCCGTGTAGCGCCCCTGCCAGCTGATATACATCGTTGGCGGGGGCTGCGCTTGGCTGCACCACAACACACCAATCGGAGCCGCCGCCGCTGTTCGCACCTGTGACGCGGCGAGCCTCGGCTGACGTGTCGCCCCTCGGAGCGATTCACCCGTCGCCTACCTCGTTCGTCTACTTCTGCGCACGCATCGCCTCGACGCCGCCCCTCGACCGCCCTGACACGACGCAGACCATCGGCGAACCCGAACTCGGCAGATCGCCTCCCGACTTCTACACGAACACTGTTGTCCACCAGTCCTAGTCCGCCCGTTTCGGGCTGTCACGCCGCAGAGCCGACACCGAAACCTGACCCCCACGGCCAACATCTCCACACGATGCCGCAGTGTGTGCACATTCGTGTGGTAACCGGCGAGGAACGTGCGCGCATATCGCTGCCATAGTGTGTTCCCGGTGGGAATCGAACGAATGTCACTGGAGTTGCCGGCCGGCGCGGCCCGTGAGGACGCGGAGAAAGAGGCGGTCGCACAGTTGCGGGCCCAGGGCGTCCGCGCCTGGTCCGATCTGTCCCTGCAGACGGTCCTGACCACCGATTCGCCCGGGATCAGCCGGTACACCTTCACCTACTGGGTCGACGAGAACAACCGTCACTGACCACCCTGCGACCACCCACCGCCGGGCGATCACGCATGCGACGATCAGGTGCTGCCGGCACCATCGAGGCATCCGCCCAGCACAACCGGCTTCGAAGGTACTTCTTTGACGCGGCCGCGTCACCGGCTCTACCTGACGTTCCGCTCCGCCCCGAATCAGCTCCAACGCTGTCGCAAGATCGGTATGCCGCTATGTGCCGGCACGGGGCTGGATCAGGGTCCGAGCGCGGCGTTGTGCGGGGTGAGGATCGCACCCAGCAGGTAGTGCCCGTCGGCGGAGTCGAGCGCGATCACGCCTCCGGCGGCGGTGACGGCGGGGTGGGTGTGTGTGGCCGGGTCATCGGCCAGCATCCAGGCGAGGGTGTTCTCGTCGTGCCGCGGCCGGTATTGCACGCCGTCGACATCGGGGTTCGCGGCGAGGATCGCGGCGACCCACCGGCGGGTGTGCAGATACCCGGAGGGGTCGCACTTGGACAACCAGGCGCCGGCATTGATCCGGGACGCCCCGGTCCCGGTCAGATCCACGACCTTCACCGTGCGGGTGGTCCGCACTTCACTCAGGACCCGGCCGGCGATCTTCGCCCGCGGGATCAGCCGCGGGGACTTCTCGACCGGCAGGTTCCGGCAGAGCGTCTCGGCGACCGCCGCGGCCGGACTGTCACCGAGGTACAGGTATCCGTAGGAGCCGTCGAGACTGTCGAACCGGCCCCCAACCCTGACGCGGGGCCGGGCGGTGGGGTTCAACTCCGCGGCGCCGCGGGTGGCGCCGTGGATGCGCCACAGCGAGGTATCGGCGGGAATGGTGGCGATAAGGGCAGCAGGCAACGGGGTGGGTGGATCCGGGTAGGTCACGCGGGTTCAGTCCTGCGTCAGGTCGTCGGCCATGTCCCGCAGATCCTGCTCGTGCCCACCGGCGACGGCCAGCGCCGCCGGGGATCGTGGGTCGTCGGCGAAGTCGGTCGGGCTGAGCCACCAGGACGCCACACCCCACGGATCGTCCTTCGCGCCGAGGGCCCGGTTGATCTCGGCGACGATCGGGCGGACCTGCCGACGGTCGGCGTCGAACTGGAAGGCGGGGTAGAGCTTGTGCCCCGACACCGGCAGCGCGATCACCGTGCCGGCCGCCGACAACCGGCTGGCAGTGTTGCGGCTGGTCGCCGCCTTCCCCAGGACACGGCTGACGGCGGTGGAGTCGAGCATCTCATGCTGGTCGACGATCGAGTTCAGCACGGACGCGACGATCCGCGTGCGCGCCACCGCCGCCGCGGCCGGGTTGGCAACCGCACGCTCCTGCTGACGCGCCAGCGCGGGGCTCATCGACAGCAACGCCGTCACATCGTCACGGACAGGACGCAGGGCCGGCCGACGGGAGAACTCCTCAACCAACAGCTCCACGAGGTCCGGATCCGACAAGGCATGGATCGAGTCGCGGGCACGATCCCGGTCGACGAGCATGTCCACCACCTCCATTTGTGCCAACAGTGTACCGCGTACCATGCGTGTCGCGATAGAGGAGTGCGGAGGGCCTCGACACTGGCGCTCTCTCGCCGATACTGCGCCCCCTCAGCCGGTCCGGAACATGCGCCCCACCCTTCCGCGCCGGCATGGATCGGCATTCGCACTCAGCGGCATCGCGGGAACCGCCTCGTCTCCCCCGGCCAACGAGCCTTCGCTCGACAATCGAGCCGGCGCCGTCCACCAGTCGGGGGGCCTGGGCGAATGTCCACCGCCGAAGAGTCCGGCGGTCGATGCACTTCAGCGGCCGGCATAGGAGCATGAAATTAGTTAGCAAAAAGAGTTAGCACTCACACGGCATGAGTGCTAAATTCGGATGGGGTCTACGTCACAAGCGACAGACCCTCGACCAGGTCGCAACCATCGACCACCGAACGTCTTCGACCACACCGCTCCCGTTGCGCCCGAACAGTCTTGAAGACGCTTCCAGTCCCGCCAAACCTATTTGCCCCGTCGACCACCCGTCGACCCGACTCGTCAACCGTGAGAAGAAGGATCATGCCCGCCACCGTCCCCCACAGCCCCGGTGCCGGCCACCACATGCGTTCCTCCCTCGACGACACCGAGATACGGAAACAGCACGGTTCACGGTTGCCCGCCGTGTCGATCGCCCTCGGGGCGCTGTCCGTGGCGTCGTTCTGGATGATCGGACTCGGCTTCCTCTTGGGGGTGGCCGCGGTGGTCTGCGGCGCCGTCGCCACCTCGCGGTCCGCGGTAGCCGACGACGAGGCGGCATCGTTGCGGGCCCTGCTGGGCGTCGTTGCCGGCGCCGCGGGGATCACCGTCTCCGCGATCGCCCTGTTCCCCATGCTCGCGCACCTGTGAACCGCGAACATAACGGCTTCATTGTTGGTCGCCACCCGGGTCTGCTGCGGTTCGGTCGCCCACGCCCCTCCTGCCCTGACCGGTTACGATCGCGCCGCTCGTTGGATTCGAGAAATGTTCCGACAGTGCAGCATTGACGACCAGAACCCCATCTGATCGCCGACGGACGGATCAGTCGGACCCCGACCGGTTGCGGAACCAAATCCGGTTCGCCGCTGCAACCGGCACGGATGCAGATCCAAGCTGATCCCTCGACCGGTCGCGTCCGAGGCCTCGACCGCGTCAGTAGCGCGCTGCGATAACGGCTTCGTCGAGGAATCCCTTCAATCCGCCACTGAAGACATCGTTGTCGTCGCCGGCGACCATATGCCCGGCGCCGGTCACGTCGATCAGTGTGGCGGTCGGGATCAGCTCGAGTAGCTCCTTGGCGCCTTCCTCGCTGACCACATGGGATTGCGTGCCACGCACCAGCATCGTGGGAACCGTGATCGCGGCTGCCGCCTTCCGTGCGCGTTCGTATCGCACGATCGAATCCGCCTGACGAGTCGGTTCGTCGCCCTGGCGAAGGAACGCCGGATCCCAATGCCAGAACCAGCGGCCATCACGCAGGCGAAGGTTCTTGCGCAACCCCTGCGGGTTGGGCTTGCGGACACGGTTCGGGGTATACGCCGCGACCGCCGCAGCAGCGTCGGCCAGGCTCTCGAAACCCTCGAGACCACTACGCATGAACGCCATGATCTCCGCGGTACCGGCGGTTTCGACCTTCGGTGCGATATCGACCAACACCAGCCCGCGAGCAAGCTCGGGATTCTCCCCCTGCCCGATCAACGACGTCATACCTCCCATCGAGGCACCGACGAGTACCGGCTTCTCCCCCAGTTCACCGATGATCGAGGTCAGGTCGGCGACCAGCGCATCGATGCCGTAGTCCCCGTCCGGTGCCCACTGACTGTCCCCATGCCCACGCGCGTCCACAGCAATGGCAGACCAACCATCTGCCGCGAGACTGCGCCCGGTGTTCCGCCAGGAATGCCGGGTCTGCCCACCGCCGTGCAGCAACAGGACCAAACCTTTTCTGTCGACACCCGATCCGCCGGCACCCCGCGCCGGTGGGTCCCACCGGTCGCCGGCAAGGGTGACACCGTCACCGCGGAATTCGGACTGTGCGACTATGAGATCCACTAAAGTTCCTCACCAACATTATCGAATTCGAGCATTTACCATCATGTTGCACCACGCGGTGAACACCGATTCACCCCGCACTCGTTTCTGGCCATTGTCCGGTGTCTTCGCCGATCTGAGCTATCACCATAGGGTCCGACACGTTTCAGCCGCCCGTCCAGCGCGGCAATCGCTTCCCGAAGAACGCGTCAAAACCGTCACGCATATCTGCCGACTACGACGCAGGCGCAGGGGGGCGCGGACGAGTTCTCGTACACCGTCAGGCCCTGCCAAGGCCACACTGGCGTGGCTGAATTCAGGGCGTATCGAATCGAAGTGCGCTTCCCCTACAACTACGCCGGGGGGTGGCATAGGTGATCGGCCTCGGCTAAGAACACATCGGCACCGCAACGTCACCTCGTGCGGTACCGCCACCCCGGTCTGAGACCGCACCGTGGTGGTGCCTTTCCACTCCTAGGTGCGCATTCGGCGATGATCAGGCTCGCTGCCGGCCGCGGTCCTCGCTTTTCCCGGCCTGCGCCTCGGCTCCGAAGAAGGTGGTGTACCAGATTCGGCTGACCACCTCCGCCGCCTGCTCGACGGGCATCGGCGACTCCTGCATCGCGTCTTGCGCGTACCAGACGTAGGCCGACTGCTCCACCATGCACGCCATCGCTTCGACGGTGACCGCGACGGGAAGGCCGTTGATCTCCTCGATGCCGCACTTCGTCTTCAGGACAGTGGTGAAGCGGGCGATGTGCCGGTTGCGCATCTGCCACCAGAACTCCCGGAACCGGGCTTCGACGCTCGCCGCTTCCACCAGGGTGCGCATGACGTCGCGGTAGTTGTAATAGTGCGTCAGGTAGCCGGTGTTCGATTCGAGCAGTGCCTCGTACGGCTCCTCGTCGAGGCGGTGCTTCGTCGTTCCGCTCGCGCGGAACAGGTCGTCGTGGGTGTCGGCGATCAGCGCGGCGAAGAGGTCTTCCTTGTCCTTGAAGTACCGGTACAGCCCCCCGAGTGACATGCCGGCTTCCGTTGCCACGCCACTCATCGTGGTTCCGACGTAGCCATCTCGTGCAAAAACGGATCGGGCTGCATCCAGAAGCCGGGCTCGGGTGAGCTTTCCCTTGGTGGTATTCGGTACGTGGGGCATGACCCTCCTTCTCGTTGCAGGCATCGTATCCACTGATCGGGGCGTTGATCCAGAGTTTACAAAAAAGCGACGTCACTCTCTTGACTGGGGGCACCCGGATGCCACAGAATCGTTACAACGACGCCGCGATCTTCCCGCGTTGCGCTTCCATCATCCGGCTTTTCACCGAAACGGAGTCGCCGTGAATTCCCGAGTAGCCACCTTCGACGCCGAGGCGCTCGACGTAACTCCAGCCCTCGAGTCCAGGAGTCCGCTCCCGTCTCCCCTCGACCGATTCCGCGACCATCTCGCGCGGGATCCCCACGCCGTCGCGGTGCGCGACGACCGGGACAACGCACTGTCCAGGCAGGAACTGTGGGACCTCGCTTCCGAGATCCAAGGCGAAATGGCCTCTCGCGGACTCACCGCCGGCGACGTCGTGGTCGTTTGCATGCCGAACTGGACCGAGTGGATGGCGGCCTATCTGGCCGTCGTGCGCGGCGGCCTGGTTCCTGCGACGTTGCCGATCACCACGGATCCGAGGTCGATCGCGTACACGGCGAACCTGGTGGGCGCCAAGGCTGTCGTCCTCCCCCGGGCACATCGGGGGCGCGACTTCACGACCGAATCCACCACACTTGCCGAGGAGTTGGGGCACCTCGTCCATGTCCTTCTCGTCGACGGCGACCACAAGACGCGGGCGTGGCGCACATTCGACGGTCCGCCGGTGGTGGTCCCGGAGTACCCGCAGGGGACGGCGCACATCCTGTTCTCCTCGAGCACGACGGGCAAGTCGAAGGCGATCGCGCATTCCGAGACAAGCCTGGGCGCCTACAACGAGGGCGTCATCAACCGTTACCGGGTCACCGGCGAGCGGCCCGTCTTCATGCCGTCGCCCCTCGGTCACAGCACCGGTTTCTGGCACGGCGCGCGGATGTCGATGATGACCGGAGCAACGCTCGTCCTCCAGGACTCGTGGAACCCACACCGAGCACTCGAACTCGTGGACCGGCACCGCTGCGCCATCACCGTCGCTGCGACCCCTTTCCTGAAGGACCTGGTCGACGCCGAATGGCCATCGGACACACCGAAACTGAATGGAATGCGCGTGTTCCTGTGCGGAGGTGCCCCCATTCCCCCCAGCCTGATCGAGCAGGCACAGAATCAGATGCCCGGAACCCGGATCGGGTCGATCTGGGCGCTGAGCGAGGGCGGAGCCACGTCCAGCCTCCCCGATGACGCGCCTGACGTCGTCGCCCGGAGCTGCGGGCGCGTGATGCCCGGGGTGGTTCTCGAGACCATCACCAAACAGGGCACCATCGCACCGCGCGGCACCGACGGCGAAATCGTCATGCGCACCCCGTCGCTGTTCCTCGGCTACATCGGACAGGAGGATCTGTATCGCAGCTCCTTCACCGCCGACGGCTACTTCCGCACCGGAGACACCGGGATCGTCGACGAGGACGGGTACCTCCGACTGACCGGACGGCTCAAGGACCTGATCATCCGCGGCGGAGTGAATATCTCGCCGGTCGAGATCGAGAACGCCCTGGCGGGGCACCCACAGATCGTCAAGGTCGCCGTCGTCGGACGCCCCGACGACCGCCTGGGCGAACGGATCTGCGCCGTTCTCCAGATCAACGGCACTGCTCCCACATTCGAGGAGATCCTCTCCTGGCTCGACAGCCGCGGTGTACCCCGGCGGCTGTGGCCCGAATCGATCCACATCGTCTCCGGAATGCCGCAAACACCTGCAGGCAAAATCCGCAAGAACATTCTCAGAGAACTGATTTCGGAGGAAAAGGAATGACCACCGGCATCGACGACACCATCACCACCCACACCGCCTCACTGCGCGACATCGACGTCACCTACACCCGCGCCGGCCACGGATCCGCCGTCGTCCTGGTGCACGGACTCGCCGAGGACCACCAGAGCTGGCGCCCGGTGCAGGAAGCGGGCCTGGAGGCCACCACCTACGCCTATGACCTGCGCGGGCACGGACAGACCACCGCCGGGTCACCGGAGGGCACCCTCGCCCAGCTTCGCGACGACCTGCTGACCTTCCTCGAGGAGGTCACCGGGCCCGCGACCTGCGTCGGCTTCTCCCTCGGAGGCACCGTCGTCCTCTCCGCCGCGGCACAGCGCCCCGATCTGGTGACGAAGGTCGTCGCACTCGGTACCTCGAGCGTCGTCGGGCGGGGAGCCGCCGGCTTCTACGCGGGCCGCATCGCACTGTTCCGCGGCCCGGACACCGCCGCCCAGCAGGAGGCACTATTCTCGGATACTGCTGCGGCCCTGCATAATCCGGAGTCGGACGTCGATGCCGTCACCCGCTTCCGGCTCGCCGCGGTCGGCGACGGAAGAGGCTACGTCAACGCGTCCACCGCGATGGCAGCCCTGGTCGACGCCCCTCTCACACCGGAGTTGTCGAAGGTCGGTCCCGGGGTCGAGGTGGTCATCATCGGCGCCGACCACGACACCTTCTGCCCGAAGAAGGCCGCCGACATCATCCTCGGCGCCATCGAGCACGCCACCTACGCGGAAATCACCGGCGCCGGCCACCTGATGCTGGTCGACCAGCCCGAGCAGTCGATCGCACTGCTGCAACAGACGCTCGACCTCTAACACCCCGACCGCGCCTACCACCACTCGAAAGGCCCCACAGATGCAAGAACGTCCGACCGCCCTCGTCACCGCCGCCGCAGGTGCCGGTATCGGCGCCGCCATCGCCACCCGTCTCGCTTCCGACGGTTTCGACGTCGTCATCACCGATATCCACGAGCGCCGCCGCCAGGAGCTCGCGGACAAACTGTCCGCCGAGTTCGGCCGCGAGTTCACCCATCATGCCCTCGACGTCACCGACGAAGCCCAGGTCGAGGAGGTCGTCGCCGACATCGAATCGACCAAGGGCCGCCTCGACGTCCTGGTCAACAACGCCGGCTGGAGCAAGATCGAGCCGGTCGCCGAAATGTCCGCCGACACCTGGCGCCGCTGCCTCGATGTCGACCTGAACGGCACCTTCTACACCATGCGCCACGCGCTGCCGTTGATGCAGAAGAACAAGTCCGGAGCGATCGTCAACATCAGCTCTATCGCCGCCTACGAGACCAGCACCGAGCACGGTGCCGCCTACTCGGCGGCCAAGGCCGGCGTTCTCGCGCTCACCCGCGTCGCCGCCGCCGAGAACGGTCAGTTCGGGATCCGCGTCAACGCGGTCACCCCGGGACTGATCTACAACGACTTCCTCCGCAAGATCTACCCGGACGATTTCTTCTCCGGCTACGCCGAGAACCGTTCCCTCGTCGGACGAGTCGGCCGCCCCGAGGATGTCGCCGGCCTGGTCTCGTTCCTGGTTGGCCCCGACTCCGGGTACGTCACCGGTGAGGTCTACGGCATCAGCGGAGGGGTGCATCCCCATGGCTGACCATCCTCTGCACCGCCCGATCCGTGAGCTCACCGACGCCTACGCACGCGGCGACCTCAGCCCCGTCGACGTCACCGAGGACCTGATCGAGCGCATCGACCGGTTGAACCCGCAGGTGCACGCCTACGTGACCGCACTGCCCGAGCTTGCCCGCGCCCAGGCCGCGGGTGCCGCCGAACGCTACCGGCGTGGCGACCGCGCACCACTGCTCGGCGTGCCGGTGTCCATCAAGGATGCGTTCCACCTCGCGGACACCGAGACCACGCTCGGTTCGCTGACCCAGCGCGGCCGGATCGCCCGCTCCGACTCCGGGGTCGTCGCCCGACTACGCGCCGCGGGGGCGGTCATGCCTGGTAAGACGAACGTGCCGGAGTTCTGCCAGTCCGCCACCAGCGACAACCTCCTCGGCCCCGACACCGGCAACCCGTGGGACATCGCACGCACACCCGGTGGGTCGAGCGGGGGCGCCGCCGCGTCGGTGGGTGCCGGCCTGGCCGCCATCGCGCTCGGCTCGGACGGCGGCGGCTCCATCCGCATCCCGGCGGCGTTCTGCGGGCTCGTCGGATTCAAACCGAGCACAGGTATCTGCCCTGATGAGCGTGGATTCCGCGCCATGACCGATTTCGTCACCGCCGGTCCGCTGGCCTGGACGGTGGACGACGCCCGCATCATGGGCGAGGTCCTCGCGGAGACGCGCTTCGCCCGCAGCGCATCGCCGAAACTGCGGATCGCCTACTGCGCCCGCCCCGAAGGGCGCCCGGTCGATCCCGCCGTCGCGGACACGCTGGCCGCCGTGGCGGCGACATTGTCGGACCTCGGTCACGAGGTCGTCGAGTGCACGGTGCCTGTCGACGGCTGGAACGAGATCTTCGGTCCGCTCGTGCTCGACGACGAGTTGCGTGAACGCGGGCACCTGCTGGAGCGACCGGATCTCCTCACCCCGTACGAGCGGTCCACGCTGCGCGCCGCCACGAAGCTGCGGAGCGCGGACGTAGCCCGCGCGCGGGGGTCTCTGACCGACTTCCGGCTGCGGATCGACGGGTTCCTGCACCGCTTCGACGCGGTGCTCACGCCCACCGTGGCGACCGTCGCCTTCCCCCACGGCGAGCGGCCGAAGAGTATCGACGGTGTCGACGTGGACTGGCTGTGGGGTGCGTTCCCGTTTACCTCGCCGTTCAACGTTGCCGGTACCCCGGCGATCACGTTGCCCGCCGGCACCTCCGATGGCCTGCCGATCGGCGCCCAACTCGTCACCGCCCGGGGACGCGACGCGGACCTGCTCAACCTGGCCGAGTCGCTCGAGGCCGCGCTGGACTTCGATTACACCCCGCTGCGCGACCGCTGGGCCGACCAGCCGACAGCCCCACAGCCGGTACCGGTCCCATGACCGGCGGGCCGCTCGCGCACCACGCGCACGATGATGTCCTCGAGCTCGTACTCGACCGGACGAGTCGTCGAAATGCTCTGTCCCGGGACTTGCTCCGCGAACTTCGGCACGCATTCACCAACCTTCCGGAGGGCATCCGCGCGGTCGTGCTCACCAGCACCGGACCGGTGTTCTCCGCCGGCGCCGATTTCGCGGACCTGACCGGCACCTCTGCCGATCTCGCGTACGACCGGGACCTGGACAATGCGTGCACGGCCATCCGCGACTGCCCGGTGCCGGTCATCGCCGCCGTCGACGGGCCCTGCGTCGGCGCGGGCGTCGAGCTGACCACCTCGTGTGACGCACGGTTCGCCGGCCCGAACACCTGGTTCCGGGTGCCGGCGGTCGAACTGGGTCTGCTCTACAACCCGACGTCGATCCGGCGGCTCCACGCGACCCTGCCCCGCTCCACCGTCACCCGCCTGCTGGTGTTCGCGGAACGGTTCGATGCCGCGGACGCCGTCCGCAGCGGGCTCGCGACCCACCGCACCGACGGCGACCCCCGCGAGCACGCCCTCACCCTCGCCCACACCCTGGCCCAGGCACCACACGAGGCTCTCGCCGCCACCCGCGCACTGCTCCGGCACCTCGATAACGGGCACTTCGACGACGCCGAGTGGCAGACCACCCGAACCCGTCTACTCGACAGCCCCGCCCGACACGATGCCGTGGCCGCCGCCTCCGCGCGGCACGGCGTCACCCACCCCTGAACGACTTCGATCAAGGACACTCATGACGAACACAACGCTCGCCCCTGACCCCTACGATTTCCTCGCCCTCGAACAGCTTCTCAGCGACGAGGAGCGGATGGTGGCACACACCGTCCGCCAGTTGGTCGTCGAGAAGATCAAGCCGAATGTCGGTGAGTGGTTCGAGAACTGCGAGTTCCCGCGTGAGCTCGCCACCGAATTCGGCAAGCTCGGCATGCTCGGCATGCACCTGTCCGGCTACGGCTGCGCCGGCATGAGCGCCGTCGCCTACGGATCCGCATGCCTCGAGCTCGAAGCCGGCGACAGCGGCGCCCGCAGCTTCGTCTCGGTTCAAGGGTCTCTGGCGATGTTCCCGATCTGGAAGTTCGGATCGGAGGAGCAGAAGCAGGAATGGCTGCCGCGGATGGCCGCCGGGGAGGCCATCGGCTGCTTCGGCCTGACCGAACCCGACTCCGGTAGCGATCCGTCGAGCATGCGCACCACCGCCCGCCGCGACGGCGACGACTGGGTGCTCACCGGCACGAAGATGTGGATCACCAACGGCAGCATCGCCGACGTCGCCGTCATCTGGGCGCAGACCGAGGACGGCATCCGCGGATTCGTCGTCGACACCACGACCCCCGGCTACCAGGCCCGCAAACTCGACCGCAAGATGTCACTGCGCGCGTCGATCACCGCGGAGATCGTCCTCGACAACATGCGTCTGCCCGGCAGCGCAGTACTGCCCGGCGTGACCGGAATCAAGGGCCCACTGTCCTGCCTGAACGAAGCCCGCTTCGGCATCCTGTTCGGCGCGGTCGGTGCCGCCCGCGACTGCTACGAGACCGCCCTCGAATACACGTTGAACCGCACCCAGTTCGGCAAACCCCTGGCCGGGTTCCAATTCACCCAGGGCAAGCTCGCCGACATGCTGATCCGCATCAACCGCGCACACCTACTGGCGCTGCACCTCGGCAAACTGAAGGACGCCGGCACGCTGGCTCCCGCACAGATCAGCTTCGGCAAGAAGGACAACGTCGCCCAGGCCCTGCACGTGGCCCGCGAGGCCCGCGGAATGCTCGGCGCCAGCGGAATCACGTTGGAATACCCCGTCATCCGGCACATGAACAACCTCGAATCGGTATACACCTACGAGGGCACCAACGAGGTACACACCCTGGTCCTCGGCCAGGCCGTCACCAACATCGGAGCCTTCCGGTGAGCACCGTCGCCGCCCTGAAGGGCCACGACCTCGGCCATCGGGTCGTCTCGTACGACGAATCGGACGCGATCCTGTACGCACTGTGCGTCGGTGCCGGGCCCGACGAGTTGCCCCTCGTCTACGAGCGGGACCTGCACGTACTGCCCACCTTCGGTCTCGGTCTCGGGCTGTGGGCGGTGGAGGACGCGGGGGCCCTCGGCGCCTACGACCGCTTGAAGTCACTGCACGCGGCCCAGCACCTGACCGTGCACGAACCCCTTCCCCGCGCGGGGAAGCTCGAGATGCACGCGCGCGTCACGGACGTGTGGGACAAGGGCTCCGCCGCCACGATCGACATCGCCGTCGAGTGCGAGCAGGTGACCGCGACGTACTCGATCCACCTGCCGGGTTCGGGCGGGTGGGGTGGTGAACGGGCGCCGTCGTCGGCCCGGGTCGACCTCGACGCTGCGAGCTTCCAGGAACCGTTCTACGTCGAGCCCACCCTCCCCGCCCTGTACCGACTCACCGGCGACCTGCATCCCGTCCACATCGACCCCGACGTCGCTGCCGGATACGGGTTCGACCGACCGATCCTGCACGGCCTGTGCACCCTCGGCATCGCGTCACGAATGGTCGCGGAAGCGGCCGGAGCGCAGCCGTGGGAGCTCAGTGAGCTGCGTGCACGGTTCGCCGCCCCCGTCCCTCCCGACAACACCCTCACCGTCAGGGCACAGGCCACCGGTGCCGGCATCGACTTCGATGCGCGCATCGACACCACCGCTGTGCTCGCGGGCGGCCACGCCCGCTTCTGACCGATCGACAACGCTTCACCGAAGGAATTCCCCAGCACCACACGAAGTTCCCCCGCCGAAAGGGCACCCGCCATGACCACACCCACCCCCTCCACCTTCGGAACCAAGCAACAGAAACGCGCCTTCCTCGCGAGCCTCGTGGGCACCACCGTCGAGTGGTTCGACTTCTTCATCTACGCCACCGCAGCAACCCTGGTGTTCTCGAAAATCTTCTTCCCCGCCCTCGCATCGAACGTCGGGACCCTCGCGTCCTTCGCCACCCTCGGAGTCGCGTTCCTCGCCCGCCCGGTGGGCGCCTTCATCTTCGGTCACCTCGGCGACCGCCTCGGCCGACGCACGACCCTGATCACCACCCTCACCGTCATGGGTGCCTCCACCGGCCTGATCGGGGTGCTGCCCACGTGGGACCAGGTCGGCATCTGGGCACCGATCCTGCTGACCGCGCTGCGCTTCCTCCAGGGCGTCGCCGTCGGCGGTGAATGGGGCGGCGCCGTGCTGATGAGCGTGGAGAACGCGCCGAAGTCGCGTGTCCGCCTCTACGGCTCCGCACCCCAGATCGCCAGCCCCCTCGCGCTCGTCCTCGCGACGATCGTGATGTACTTCGTCGCCCGGATGCCTAACGAGCAGCTGTTGTCGTGGGGATGGCGCATCCCGTTCCTCGCCGGGTTCGTCCTCGTGGTGATCGGCATGATCATCAGGCTCGGCGTGTCGGAATCGAGTGAGTTCACCGAGGCGAAGAAGATCGGCACGGTCAAGAGCAACCCCATCGCGACGGTGATACGAACGATGCCGGGCAAGGTCGCCGCCGGTATCGGCCTGCAGGCCAGCGTGATCGTCCTGTTCTACCTGATCACGACCTACATGCTCACAATGGCCACGAACATCCACGGGTTCACCAAGAGCGACACCCTGATGATTCTGCTCATCGCCGCCATCATCGATCTCGCCGCCATGATCGGAGTGGGGATCCTCTGCGACCGGCTCTCGGCCTGGACGGTGTTCGTCAGCGGAGTGGTATTCACCGGGGCGTTCGCCTTCCCCCTCTTCGCACTGTTCAACACCGGGAACATGGTCCTGATGATCATCGCGTTCACCACCGCCCTCGTCCTCGGCCACGCCACCACCTACGCCGTGGTCTCGAGCATGACCGCCGAACTCTTCCCCACCGAGGTCCGCTACAGCGGTGTCGCGCTGTGCAGCGCGTTCGCCGGCGTCGCGTGGGCAGCGCCCACTCCCCTCGTCGCGGCGGCACTGGTCCCGACCGACGGCTCCGAGCACTGGTGGCCCCTCGCCGCGATCCTCGTGGGCACCGCCGTGGTGTCGTTCACCGCCGCGTTCGCTGTCCGCCGCAGCTTCGCATCACGTCGCCATCCCCAGGGAAACGGCGGTGACGCCGAGCGTCTGGACGCCCGCATCCCCGCCGGCGACCCGGTGTAAATCTGCGAATTCACCTCCACCGGAAGTGAATTAGCCATACCTCCACACCAATCCCCTATGCAGGAGAAACAATGACTGTGATGCTCACCGATGAGCAACGCGAATTCGGATCCGCGGTCCGCGAATTCTGCCGCCGCGAGGTGGGCAGCAGGGAACAACGAGACAAGCTGACCGACTGTGGGCGCCAGTCCCACAGCCTCGACCTCAACCGGCGGGTCGCCGAACTCGGCTGGGCGGCGATCAATTTTCCCGAGGAATACGGCGGCGCCGGCGGCAACCACGTCGACCTGTGCGTCCTGCTCGAGGAGCTCGCCCGGGGCATGGCACCGATACCATGGCACGGAACGACCCTCATCACCGGAGGCATCTACAACCGGTTCGCGCACGAAGAACTGAAGAAGGCCGTCCTGGCCCGAATCGCCGACGGTGCGGCACTGGCCATCGCGATGTCCGAACCGGGAGCAGGATCAGATGTCGCCGCGATGAACTGCCGCGCCGAGCGCACCACCGACGGCTGGGTAATCAACGGCCAGAAGACGTGGTGCACCAACGCCCACCTCGCCGACAGCATCCTGTTGGTGGCCAGAACCGACCGCGGCGAGAAGAAACACCACGGACTGACCATGTTCCATGTGCCGTCCGATACTGCCGGTCTGTCGATTAAGGGCATCGACACCATGAACGGGGAGGAGGTCAACGACCTGTACTTCACCGACTGTGTACTGCCCGCCGACGCGGTGGTCGGCGAGGTGGGACAGGGATGGCGGCAGCTGATGGCCGGGCTGGACACCGAGCGGCTGATCCTGGCCGCACAGATGCTCGGCACCGCCGAACGCGCCTTCGACGACTGCCTGGCGTTCGTCACCGAACGCACCCAGTTCGGTCAACCGGTCGGCTCCTTCCAGGCCGTCAAACACCGCATGGCCGACCTCGCCACCGAGATCGAGTGCGCCCGCCTGCTCGTCTACAGCGTCGCCCAGCAGGCAGACGACCCGAGTCGATCCACAAACCTGTCCCGCGCCTCGTCCATGGCGAAACTCAAGGCCACCGAGGTCGCAAAGAGCATGTCACTCGAAGGCATGCAGCTGATGGGCGGCTACGGCTACTCCACCGAGTTCGACATGGTGCACCACGTCCGAGTGTCATTGGCCGCCACGATCTACGGTGGAACCAACGAGATCCAGCGAGAAATCATCGGCAAGTCGTACGGTCTCTAGTTGTACTGACCACGGACGTTGGTGACGGCGTGGCGAGGTGACATAAAGAAGACCTCCGAGTGAAGTGCGAGCTGTCTAGGAACGCATCACTCACTCAGGAGGTCTTCGTGGTCCACCGTAATGCCCCGTTGTCCGAAACGGGTCGCCTGCGCCTTGCTCAATGTGTCGTTGATGATGGGTGGCCGCTGCGGCGGGCTGCTGAACGGTTCCAGGTCGCGGTCACCACCGCAGCACGCTGGAGCGCTCGTTACCGCGCCGAGGGGCCGGCCGGGATGGCCGATCGCAGCTCACGGCCACATCGCAGCCCGAACCAGACCCCGACGCGCACCGAGCGGCGCATCATCAAGGTCCGCGTCATCCGCCGCTGGGGTCCGGCCCGGATCGCGTATCTGCTGGGTCTGAATATTTCGACAGTGCACAAGGTCCTGAGCCGGTACGGGTTGGCTCGACTGCGGTGGCTCGACCGCCCGACCGGACGGGTGATCCGTCGCATGCACTCACCGCACTGCGGCGATCTCGTTCATGTCGATGTCAAGAAACTGGGCAAGATCCCCGCCGGCGGTGGATGGCGGAAGGTCGGTCGCTCGGCAGGCAGCCGCAATGCCCGGGCCGACAAAAGCAGCGGCGAGGTCGACAAGTACTACCGTCCGGTCCGCGGCTACCACTTCCTGCACACCGCGATCGACGCACACTCACGGTTGGCCTACTCCGAACTGTTGGGCGACGAACGCAAAGCCACCGCCGCCGCGTTCTGGCTACGCGCCAACGCGTGGTTCACCGAGCACGGCATCACGGTCGAAAAGGTGTTGACCGACAACGGTTCCTGCTACCGATCACACGCGTTCCGAGACGCACTCGGTGAGATCAAGCATCGCCGAACCCGCCCCTACCGACCCCCAACCAACGGCAAAGTCGAACGCTTCCACCGCACCCTGGCCGACGAATGGGCCTACGCCCGCCTCTACACCAGCGACCGCGAACGCTGCGACGAGTTCCCGCGATGGCTGCACACCTACAATTACCACCGAGGCCACACCGCACTCGGCGGCCAACCACCCGCCACCCGCGTACCCAACCTCCCAGGTCAGTACATCTAGTGCCCGTGTAGGGGAGATCGAGGCAGCCATGCGTCGCGGTGCTCAACACCTGAATCACCACCTCATCCGAAGAGCGGATATAGCACGGGGCGATCAGCTCCGACTTTTAGAACGCAATCGAGAACTCATGACGACGGGCCGTGCGCTCTGGAGAGGTAGGGGTGGGCTCCTGGTTGGGTCAGGGACGAAGAGTCGCTGCCCGTACCCAGGAGCCCACCATGTCAGCATCGTCAATCGCGCCGTGTCCGTCGTGCCCACCCTGCTCGCCGGGGCATCGGTGTGCGGTGTATTCGTCCTCCTCGCTGACCGGCGAGCAGTGGGCGGTGTTGGAACCGTTGCTGCCGCCGCCGGGCAACACCACCAGTCGTGGTGGCAGACCCGAAAAGTATTGCCGACGGCTGATTCTGGATGCGATTCTCTACGTGGTTCGCGGTGGAATCGCGTAGCGGCAGCTGCCGGTGGAGTTCCCGCCCGCATCGACGGTGTATGGGATGTTTGCCCGCTGGGTCCACGCCGGCGTGGCATCCACGACGCGCTGCGCGATCGGTTGCGTGTGCGAAGCGGCCGGGACCGCTGCCCGACCGCACCTCTCGATTCGCGACCTGGTAGCTGCCCAGCTTGGGTCGTGGCTACTGCAGCGTCGTACAAAGGATTCCGGTATCCGAGCGAGATCATCGCCCACTGTGTGTGGCTCTACCACCTTCGCGTTGAGCCTGCGTGACATCTCGGAGATGATGCTCGAGCGCGGCGTCGTGGTCTCCCACGAAACGATTCGTCAATGGTGCGCCAAGTTCGGCCAGGACTACGCCAATCAGCTCCGCCGACGGCGACCCCGACTCGGAGACAAGTGGCATCTGGACGAAGTGTTCATCCGGATCAACGGCAAGCAACACTACCTCTGGCGCGCCGTCGACCAGGACGGCAACGTCCTCGACGTCCTGGTCCAGTCCCGCCGAAAAGCCGTGGCCGCGATGAACTTCTTCCGGCGGCTCCTTAAGGGATTGCAGTACGTGCCACGCGTGCTCGTCACCGACAAGCTGGGCAGCTACCAGGTCGCGCATCGAGAGGTGATGCCGTCGGTCGAGCACCGGCGATCGAGGTACCTCAATAATCGGGCGGAGAACTCCCATCAGCCCACGCGACGACGCGAGCGGGGGATGAAACGGTTCGCCTCGGCCGGGCAGGCGCAGCGGTTCCTCTCGGCGTTTGGCGGCATCGCAGGGCACTTTCAGGCGCGGCGACACCTGCTCACCGCTTCCGAATGGCGACGCGAGATGACTGACCGATTCGCCGTGTGGAACGAGGTCACCGGTGTCTCTGCCGCAGCCTGAACGATGCGACTCCGACAGGACCCCTCACTCGGCCCCATACTCCCGGATCCAGCCCTGGGCCCAGCCAAGTTGACGATGCCATCTCACCTACGCACCAGGCGAGGTGGTCGGTGCTGCCGCGGAGATGCCGGCCCCAAGGGCCATCATCGGTACGATCGCGACGGATGCAACAACCGCGCGCAGAATATTCTCGTTCATTGTGCTCACCTTCTATTTCTGTGCCCGGCCTTGCGCCGAACGGGTGGACTTGCTTGTTGGGGTTCGGGATTCCTTCGAAAGTCGGGCTCCCCGTTCTGTGAACACCTTCCATCCTGGTCCCGGCGCGCCCTGGAAACATCAGCGACAGGGTGGAAACACGTCACCCCGGGTGAGCTCCTTCACGGTTGTCTGTAGTTGACAAAGAAACGAACTCCGCGAGCGGATTGAATCATCCCGAGTTCGCTGCGCCCCTTGTCGATTGCCGTATGTGATCGCACATGACGCCCACAATCGAGGCCGTGTGCAATATGCGGTAATCGTCAACGATGGCGGGAAGGACAAACCG
Organism: Rhodococcus sp. ACPA1; assembly: GCF_002300195.1. Lineage (NCBI taxonomy): Bacteria > Bacillati > Actinomycetota > Actinomycetes > Mycobacteriales > Nocardiaceae > Rhodococcus > Rhodococcus sp. ACPA1. The sequence continues at coordinate 272,877 of NZ_NSDX01000013.1, forward strand.
AACTGTGAAAGGGCGTGGCACCGCGGCTACGCGACCGGCGCCATCGTCTTCCTCGAATAGGAATTTGCCAGGCCCGCCCATTGTCAGTGAACTACTTGCGCCACAATAGTTCTCGATGTACCAGCCCGGCAGTCGGCTGAAACACCGCCGGCCATTGTCGAAGCTCTCCTGGATCGCGAGCTGGGCACTGAAGGGCAAGGTGTCCATGATCTCGCGCACCCTTCCTTGCCTGCGGGCGACGGCTTGGCGGAATGGCATGCCGGGGGTGGCCTTCATCTGCGGGACGATGCCCTCGACGTCGTCGACACCACCGGCGTGGTGACCGGCGTCGACCATGGCCTGCTCTGCGGCCATCTGCGCGTCGTCCTTCTCCTCGGACATGCCGATCGGGCCGATCATGGTGCCGTTGAGGAACTGCTTGACCACCGGCTCCTCGCTGGTGAGCAGCACCTCACGGGGTCCGAACATCACCAGTTGGCGGCGGAAGAGCATACCGAGGTTGTCGGGCACCGTGCGGGCGAGGTTGATGTTGTGCGAGACGATCAGGATCGTCGCGTCGATCTCGGCGTTGATGTCGATCAACGTCTGCGATGTAGGTCGTGCGGACCGGGTCCAGGCCGGAGTCCGGCTCGTCGACGAGGATGATCTGCGGGTCCAGTACGAGGGCCCGGGCCAGGCCGGCGCGCTTGCGCATGCCTCCGGAGATTTCTCCGGGCAGTTTCGTTTCGGCGCCGATCAGTCCCGGCCGTGGCCGGGTTCGCGGTCGCGGTTCTCGTGCACACCGTCGTCGCCGAGAGGGGTCGGCCACGGTAGCTGCCGTCCGCCGAGCCCGCCGAGTGGGTGCGCGCGATCTTCTCGACCGCCGGCGCCTCGCACGGGAACTTCCTCGGCGCCGTCGACCCGGACACCGGTGGCCACCGAGACGGGCAGCTCGATACCGCCTCTATCTCGAACCGACTGTCAGGCGATTCCAGTGCCGCGACAGGGGTCACCTGCCCGCACTATCTACCTCGGCCGTCGACGGTAGGGAGCAAGTAGATCACCATTCCCACCAAGGCCTGACGATCACCGGCGCTGCGGCGCAATCGAACCGACGGTACTTCGTCAGGTTGATCCGACTACGCGCAGGGTTCTGACTGCAGGTTGGTAGTCAATGGGCGCAAGGCCGGTTGGCATTTTCGGAGTCCGGAATCTAGAGCCAGACACTGTAGGTCCAGCGGCTCTGCACGCTGCGGACGCCATATCCGACCGATTGGTTGGCAGCACTTGATCGCGCTCTATTTCGCCGTGTTTATCACTGTGTGTGCGATATCGAGCATCTCCTTGATATCGGTGAGCTTGACTCGAGGTCGGCCGCGCTCACGTCCCCGCGACCGTTCCTCCGCATCGATTGCCAACCAGCCTTTCCGGTCGACAACCTCGGGGCGGCGCTCGTGGACCAACGTGGCCAGATCCTCTCCGTCACCGAACTTCGGGTGCGGCAGCCGTCCCGCGACCATGTCGTCGATCAACGCTGCCACGGTGTCGTGGGCGCATTGCTTGTTGGTGCCGATCACGCCCGACGGCCCGCGTTTGACCCATCCTGTGGTGTACAACCCCGGAATCGTCGCCGCGGTGTTCGGATCGACGATCCTGCCGTCGACGTTGGGGATCCTCCCTGAGACGTCGTCGAAGGGCACATCCGGTACGGCGGTGCCGCGCAGACCGATCGACCTCAGTATCAGCCCGGCCTCGAGGACTTCCCGATGTTCGGTGGCCAGGGCCGCGAGTGCACCGTCCTGGGTCCGGACCAGCTCGTTACGGACGATCTCGACGCCCTCGACACGATCCTTCCCGAGAATCCGGGTCGGCGACGCCAGGTACCGCAGGACAATGCGCTTGTGCCCCGGAGTGGGAATTACGTCGGCGTACTCTCGGGCGATCCGAGTCTTGAGGTCCGCCGAAAAGGACCGGTCAGCGTCGGTCGCATCTCCGAGGTCGAACTCGTCTGTATCGGCCACGACGTCGACACCCGGGATGGAACCGAGCGCCAGGAGCTCGGGCGTGGTGTACGCAGCCTGGGTGACCCCCCGCCTCCCCAGCACGACGACCTCTCGAATCTTGCCCTTGCGCAAAGCTTCCACTGCATGCTCTGCCATATCGGTTCGAACCAGCTCATCAGGATCCGTGACGAGTAGCCGCGCGACATCCAGGGCGACGTTCCCGTTCCCGATGATCACCGCACGCTCGCACCCCAAATCGAATGTCCGGTGCGCGAAATCGGGGTGCCCGTTGTACCAGGCAACGAACTCGGTGGCTCCTACACTGCCCGGCAGCTCCGTTCCGGGGATGTCGAGTTCGCGGTCCTCGAGTGCGCCGACGGCATAGATCACGGCATGGTGGTGACCGAGCAGCTCATCATTGGTGAGATGCCGGCCGATCTCGACATTGAGGTGGAACCGGAACCCGGGCTTCGCAGCGATCTTGCGGAACACTTCGGTGATTGCCTTCGTGCCGAGATGATCGGGGGCGACCCCAGCGCGCACGAGACCCCACGGCGTGGGCAGACGATCGAACATCTCGATCTCGACGCTGCGGCTCGGCATTCTGCCGAGCAACTCGGCCGCGGCGTACACACCGGCCGGTCCCGAGCCGACGACGGCCACTCGCAAAGGCACGTCCAGCTTCGGCACTTTCACCGGCGTCGGCTTGTCGAACGGCGGTACGGAAGAGTCGAGCGGGTGGCGACGGAAGTACTCCGCATTGATTTCACGGTACCGCGACTGGTGTTCCGGAAGTTCGTCCCCGTGGTAGATCGCCTCGACGGGGCACGCTTCCATGCACGCGCCGCAGTCGATGCAGGTCTGCGGATCGATGTAGAGCATTTCTGTCGTGCGAAACTCCGGATCATCTGGGGTCGGGCGGATGCAGTTGACAGGGCACACCGGGACACAGCTGGCGTCGTTGCAGCAGGGCTGTGTCACAACAAAAGACATGGAAACTCCTCAGACGAAAGCAACCGGATCGGCGACTCGGAATCCGGCACTCAGCGCACGCGCATCGCTACATCGAAAACCGAGAGGTAGGTCAACGCGTGATCTCGCGCGAAGTCGCTGACCTCTCCTTCGTTCGCCATCCTCGTCGCATCGATTGGGGAAACGAGTTCGCACATGGCGGCCATCGGTCGCATGTTGGCCGCTTGCACCAAGCGCACTATCGTTTCGGCGATGCCCGACCCAGCGTTTCGGGCAATGACCGGGGCCACGTGTCCCGGCCGGGACAGCCCGGACGGAACGGTACGCGGGTCTGCGATGGTCCTGATGGTGTGCGCTCGGTCGGCTGCCGAGATTCCGGTACCGATACCTTCCACGGCGTCCACGGTCACCGCCGGGATCGAACTCACCGCCGATGCGACAAGTTGCCACATCTGGGGCAATTGGAGACGGACGCAGTCTTCCTCCGGTACCGCGACTTTCACGAACCCCGAGGTGTGCCGAATCATGAACGCCAGGGATTCGGTGGTCGCGAACTCGGCAGCAACGACAAGGCTCGCTTCTCCGCAAGCGGGATCGAACAGAACGATCGATTTTCCGGCGGCGATATCGGCCACCGCCCGTTCGACGCGAGCCTGGACAGTGCACCGCGGATCGAGCCGGGGCATACAGCTGATCTCAGCGATCGACATTGCCGCTCCTCGCGTTGGTTGCGGATTCCGGCCGAGAGCGCTTGGCGGTGAAGGCCAGGATTGCGGAGCGGAAGTCGTCCCTGCTCGTCAGTCGAATTTGGCCATCGCGCTCACGGGCAAACGCGTTCCCGAGTTCGCGCAGACTCGCCTCGTTGATGGCGCGTTTGGTTTCGATGATCGAGTCGAGGGAGATTCCGCTCAGGCGTGTCGTGAGTTCTTCGAGTTCCGACTCGAACACGTCCCGCTCGTACACTGCCGCCACCAGTCCGGCCCGCTCGGCCTCCTGTGCGCTCAGGCGTTCTCCGAGCAGCGACATCCGCATCGAGATCGCGCGGCCGGCCGATGCGGCGACCAGTGCCGTCGCACCGCCGTCGGGCATCAACCCGATCGAGGTGAACGGCATCGAGAAGAAGGCGTCGGATCGGACGACGGTGAGATCGGCGGCGAGGGCAAGCGAGACCCCCACTCCTACAGCTGGTCCGCGGACGGCGGCGACGACCGGACGGGAGACCCGGGTGATCGTGGTGATGCACCGGGAAGCCGCGTCGGAGGTGCTGGCAGTGTTCTCGACCGACAGCGGGTCCTCGACGTCGAGATCTCCTCCGGCGCAGAAGGCCCGGCCTTTCCCAGAGAGCACGATCACTCGCACGTCGGGATCCTCGCCGGCACTCTGGACGGCATCGGAGACGTTGTGCAAGGTGTCCTTGTCGACGGCGTTCATGCGTTCGGGACGATCGATCAGGATGTGCCGCACCGATTTATCGTCGACGATACTCACAGTCATGGAAGAACCTTCCGGAAGAAGTCAGCGATCTCGGCGACGCCGTCGCGTGCTCGAGGGAGAAAGTCGGTGAAGAGCGTCCACGCATGGCAGGTGTCCGGGTAGACGGACAGCGTGCTCGTGCCGCCCCCGGACTGCACCGCATGGTGGATCCGGACCGCATCGTCGAGCAGGATTTCGCTGTCGCTGGCCAGCAGCAGGATCGGAGGTAGGCCGGTGAGGTCGGCGAAGACCGGAGAGGCAAGGGGGTGGTCGTGGTCGTGCCCGCGGAGGTATGTGGCGGCGAGCATGCCGAGCGAGCGTTCGGTGATGACCGGGTCGGTGTCCCGGTTGGTGGCGACGCTTTCTCCGGATGCCGTGAAATCGGCGAGGGGAGACACCGCGACGGCGACCGCAGGCAGCGTGGCGCCGCGGTTGCGGGCGTCGACCAGGACGGCCACCGTCAGGCCACCGCCGGCGGAATCACCGCCGACGGCCGTGTGCCCGGGTCCGTATTCGGCGATCAAGGCGTCCACCACAGCCGCCGCGTCCTCGAGTGCGGCGGGAAACGGATGTTCCGGAGCGAGCCGGTAGTCGGGCAGGATGACCGCGGACCCGAGCGCCCGGGACAGCGCTGCGGCGGCATGGCGGTATCCGTACGGACTCCCCATGACGTAGCCACCGCCGTGAAACCACACGAGCACGTTGTCGTCGATCGCGGGTCCGGCCGCGACGCGTAACGCTCCGACGCCGCCGACGACGATTTCGTCGACCGAAACATCCGCGGAAAGTTCGGGTTCCAGCATCATCTCGTCGAGGTTGTGCCGGAGTTGTTCGAGTGTGAGGCGTCCGTTGCCGAATACCGCGGCGAAGGAGTTTCGGGCACGCTCGAGCGCACCCTGGTGATCGACTGCGGAGTCGACGATTTCCGAGTGAGTCATGCTTGCGCCCTGCCCGTGGTCGCGAGCGCCGCGTGGGTGCCGAAAGCCCTGCCGTGGTAGGTCAGGGGCGGAATCGTTTCGCTGGCGATGTCCACGACGCGCCCGAACACGACCGTGTGGTCGGCCACCTCCAGGGTTTCCATCACCTCGGCAGCGATCCAGTGCGGGACATCGGCGATACGCGGCACTCCCCCGTCGACCCGCCACGCGACGTCCTGGAATTTGTCCTGTCCCTTGCGCGCGAACTGCCCGGCGAGCGCCGACTGCCGACTGCCGAGGACGTTCATCCCGAAGCGCCCCGATCTGAGGACCAGTGCCAGCAGGTCCGATCCCCGATCGAGGGAGACCAGCACCGACGGCGGCGATATCGACAGCGACGCGAAGGCGCTGACGGTCGTGCCGTGGGGGCGGTCCCCGTCCATCGCGGTCACGACCGCGACCGGTGTGCACACCGCGGCCATGGCGTCGCGGAAGCGCGTTGCCAGTTCGTCGAGTTGCTGTGCGGGCATGTCGGATGCCTTTCGTACGTGTGATGCCGGATGGAGGAGTGGATTGCGGGTGCCGGACCGCCGGTGCGGCACCCGCATGTCTGGTGGGACCCGACGAGGTGTCAGAGTCCGAGGTGCTTGCGGATGAAGGCTCCAGCTTCGTCCGCGGCCTGAATGCCCTCCGGCAGGATCGACGAGAACAGCGGCCACACATGGACCATGTCGTCGTACGTCGAGACGCTCGCCGCTCCGCCCTTCTCCACGATCGCGGCGGCCGCTCGACGGGAGTCGTCGAGGAGCACCTCACCGGAACCGACCAGGAAGAGTGTCGGCGGCACGTCGTGCAGGTCGGCGAAGAGCGGAGATGCCAGCGGATCCTTCGGATTGTGGCCCTGCAGGTACGCGTCGCCGACGTTGCCGATCGACCCGCGTGAGACCGCGACGTCTTTGCCGTCGAATTCGTCGATGCTGTCGCCGCTTGCCGTGAGGTCGAGGAGGGCTGAGATGAATACCGCTGCTGCGGGAAGCGATTCACCCTTGTCACGCACCGCGAGAAGAGCGGCGAGTCCGAGTCCGCCGCCGGCCGAGTCGCCACCGGCCGCGACATTGCCCGCACCATACTGCGAGACGAGTGCGGAGATCACGGCGATGCCGTCGTTGACGGCAGCGGGGAACGGATTCTCGGGTGCACGCCGGTAGTCGGGCAGGACGACGGTCACGCCGCTGGCGCGTGAGAGGTTGTGTCCGAGTTCCTGGAAGCCCCGCGCGCTGCCCATGATGTACCCGCCACCATGGAACCAGACGAGGACCTTGTCCTGCGCCGCTCCCTCAGCCGTGACGAACAGGACGGGGACGCCGCCGACCTCAGCCTCGACCGGCTCGATGCCCTCGGGGAGGGGGAACTGCAGAAACAGCCGGTCGTATGCGTCGCGCAGATCGTCCACCGTCGCCGTCGCCGGGTCAGGGAAACCTTCCACCCACATCTTCTCGGCGCGCACGAGAGCTTCGGTCCTGGCCATGGGTCCTCCGAAAATCGAGTTCGAATCCCGACATCGCCTCGCGATGGGGTTGTGAGCAATGTTACATAGTTATCACTAACTGTGGAAGGTATTTCCCAGGACTTTTTTCAAAATGCACAATGATCTGGCCATAATGAGGGTTCACAGGATAGATTTTCAGCAGATAGTGGCACGGCCCGGATCACACCAGCCTGTGCCGCAAAGACACCGCCGGTACCCGCACCCGCGGTTCCGGTCCTTTCCCCGGCCTGAGTTCTGCTCCGTCCCGACACATCCCCGGACGCGGACACAACGGCCGGGCACTCGTCCAGACGTTCCCACTCTCGCCCGGAGGTCCACAACCATGACCCTCATCTCGGACGACGGTTCCTCCCGCACACAGGAGTCCGACGTTCGCCCCTCACCCTCTCTCGAACGCGTGCTGAACCCGTCGACCATCGCGGTTGTCGGACTGAGCGACAAATCCCCCGTTGCGCCCTTCATCGAGCCGACGCTCGACAGCGACGCCGAGGTGTTCTTCGTCCACCCCACGGCACCCACCGTTCTGGGAAAACCGACCTATCGCACCATCGCGGACATAGCTGAACCCATCGATGCCGTCCTGTCCGTGATGTCGGCCGAACGGACGGTGACCCTGGCCGAGGAGTGCGCGACACTCGACTGCGGAGGGCTCGTCATCTACGCCGCCGGCTTCTCCGAAGTAGGCGCGGACGGGGAGGATCTCCAGCGTCGACTCGCCGCCGCAGCGCAACGCGGCGGAATGGCCGTGATCGGGCCGAACAGCCTGGGCTACATCAGTGTTCCCCGCAGTCTCAACCTGACCGCCTCGGCGGACTACCGGCCGCCGGCGGGTGGGGTGTCGATCGTCTCCCACAGCGGCGCGATGATCGGTGGCATCGCGATCGCCGCCCGCGCTCGCACCGGCATGGGTATCTCGCGATTGATCTCGGCCGGAAACGAAGTCACCACCGACATGGCCGACTACGTGGACTTCCTGGCCTCGGACCCGGAGACCGCCGCCGTGGGACTGATTGTGGAGGGCATCCGCCGGCCCGAGGAGTTCCTGCGCGCGGCCCGCCGATGCATCGCAGCGGGAAAGCCGATCGTGGCGCTCAAACTCGCACGCAACAGCCGGACCCAGCAGATGGCGGCCTCGCACACGGGAGCTCTGGCCGGGAGCGCCTGGGCCTACGACGTGGCGTTCCGTCACGCAGGCATCCAACTCGCCCACGATCTCGAGGAACTCGTCGACCGGCTGTCGCTCGTCGGCCAACTCGACCCCGCCAAGTGGAACAAGGTCGAACGTCTCGGTGTCGTTGCCGGGACCGGAGGGTTTGCGTCCCTGGCCTACGACCTCGCCGAAGCGGAAGGTCTGGTCCTCCCGCCCCTGGACGACCTTGCTGACTGGGTGCGCTCGACCATCCCGGGCATCACCGTCCCGAACCCCCTCGACACCACCGGCTTCGGCGCGACGTTCTGGACGGACATCGTCGACCGTTACGTCGGATCACCCGAACTCGAGGCCGTCGTCTTCGTCAACATGTGGGGCGAGGGCGACGACTCCCCGATGTACCGCCGCCTCATCGACGACGTTGCCGTCGCTGCACGCCGATTCGGAAAGCCGGTCGCGATCGCGGCCGGTGCCGGCCCCGTCGGTGCCTATGCGCAGGACGTCATCGGTTCCGATGGGAGCGTCGCACTCGGGTACGGGCTCCGCGGCACGCTGCGCGGACTGCACACGATGGGCACGTTCGTCCGCGACCGTGGGACGCCACGTCCGCCGGCCGACGCCGTTACGCCCGTCCCGCGCCCGACCGGACCGCTCCCCGACGCCGGTGACGGTGACGGTGACGGCCGGAGTTTTCTGCCGTTCACCCAGGCCATGGCGCTGCTCGACCGGTTCGGCATATCCACGGCGCCGCATTGCACCGTCGACACCGGTGAGCAGGTCGAGCCCGGTTTCGCGGGACCGTACGCGGTGAAACTCGCCGATGTGCCCCACCGGACGGAGCTCGGAGCCGTCGCGCTGGACGTCGGTCGGGACGACCTCGAACGCGCCGTGGCCGACATACGCGCGATCGCGCAGCAACACGGGCTGCCCGAGACCGTGGCCATCCAGCCGATGACGGCCGCGCGAGGTGAACTGCTGGTCGGCATCGAGGGACGCAGCGAGCTCGGCCCGATGGTGGTGCTGGGTATCGGTGGCATCCTCGTCGAGGTACTCGAACGAGTCGGTGGTCGTCCGGCACCGTTGACCCACACCGACGCCGTGGCTCTCATCGACGAGTTCCGCGACCTGCGCCTGATGCACGGTTATCGCGGATCCGAGCCCTGGCACCTCGCGCAGCTCGCCGACCTTCTCGTCGGCTTCGGACAGCTGGCCGCCGCGTGCCACGGCTGGATCGAATCACTCGACGTCAATCCGCTCCTCGTCACCGAGGACGGTCTCGTCGCGGTCGACGCCCTCTGCATCGTGCGCGACACGGAAGGAAACCGATGACGACGACCGAAGCAGTCATCCGTTGCGGCAACGACGTCCGTACCCACTCGGAGATACGGGTGCGCGCCACTCGCCTGGCCTCGGCGTTGTCCGCGCTCGGTGTGGGGCACGGTGACCGATACGCGCTGGTGATGCGCAACGAGATCGGCTTCGTCGAGGCCACCCTCGCCGGTGCCGCGATCGGTGCGGTTCCGGTCCCTGCGAACTGGCACGGGAACTCCGACGACCTCGGTCACGTGCTCACCGACAGCGCGGCCAAGGTGGTGCTGGTGCACACCGACCTGCTCCCGAAGGTCGAAGCGGTTCTCTCGCCGGGTACCACGATCGTCGAAGTGCGGACGCCGCAGGTAGTGGCGGCCGCCTACGGATTCGACCGTCCCGCCGCCTCGCGGCGATACCCGGACCTCGACGAACTGCTCGACGTCCACGAGCCGCACATCGCCGGGATCACCGAACCGCCCATGAGCGTCATCTACACCTCCGGCACCACCGGATTGCCCAAGGGGATCCTGCGCAGTCCGACTGCTCCCCAGGACGTCACCGCGCTGCACGAGGTGGTGATCGCGGCGTTCGGGTTCGGCACTGCACGTTCCACGCTCGTCGCCGCACCGATGTACCACACCGCCCCGAACACGCAGTTCCAGTTCGCGTTCGCACTGGGCTTGGACGTCGAGATCATGCCGCGCTTCGATCCGGAGGAACTCCTCCGGGCGATCGAGCAACGCCGGATCGAACACCTCCAGGCCGTTCCCACGATGTTCGTGCGCCTGCTGAAGCTGCCGGCACCGGTGCGGGAGCGGTACGACCTGTCGTCGTTGATCGCCGTCGTCCACGCGGCCGCCCCGTGCCCACCCGACGTCAAGCGCGCGATCATCGACTGGTTCGGCCCGATCGTCCACGAGTACTACGGCGGTTCCGAATCCGGTGCTGCCGTGATCTGTTCGAGCGAGGAATGGCTCGCGCACCCCGGCACGGTAGGCAGACCGGTCTCCGATGCCGCCGTGCGGATCATCGCCGCAGACGGCAGCGAGGCCGCCGTCGGTGAGCCCGGCGACATCTACCTCCGGCCGTTCTCCGCATGGCCCGACTTCACGTACCTGGGGGACGACGCCAAACGCCGCGCCATGGAGAAGGACGGGTTCGTCACCGTCGGTGACATCGGCTATGTCGACGCGGACGGCTTCCTGTATCTGAGCGACCGCCGGAACGACATGATCATCTCCGGCGGGGTCAACATCTATCCGGCCGAGATCGAATCGGTGATACTCGGCCTCGACGGAGTGGCCGACGTCGCGGTGTTCGGCATTCCCGATCCGGATTTCGGTGAAGCCGTGGCGGCGCACATTCAACCGGATCCCGGGGCGACCCTCGCCGAGGACGACGTCCGCGCGCACGTCGCCTCGCACGGTACAAGGTGCCCAAGGTTGTGGTGTTCGAGGACGTCCTGCCGCGTGAGGACACCGGCAAGCTGTTCAAGCGGAGGTTGAAGGCCCACTGCTGGGAGCAGCACACGTCCGAGGTGCCCACCGGACACGCATAACGCGGGTACCACACACGAGATGCGCGCCCGATCGGTTCGATCGGGCGCGCATCTCGTTCTCGGACGCTGTTGTCGTCAGAACGCTGCCTCGTCCAGGCCCATCACGGAATCGTCGACGGCACCGGCGATCCTGCCCTCGGCCACCACGACAGGAAGGACGTTGCGAGCGAAGAACCGCGCTGCCGCAGCCTTGCCCTCGTAGAAGGACCTTTCGGCCGCGGGAAGGTCCGTGTCGAGCGCGCGGAGAGCGATTGCGGCACTGCGCAGCAGTAGCCAGGCGACGAGGACGTCACCGAGCACGTAGAGCAGCCGGCTCGCGTTGAGTCCGACCTTGTAGACGTTCTTCTCGTCACCACCGGGGACCTTCGGATTCGTCTGGGCGAGATCCGCAGTCATCGTCGCGACGATCGACTCCACGCTGTCGGTCGCCTCGACGAGAAGGTCCCGTTCGAACGCCAGCTTCGTGGCCGCGGCCGGATCGTCGGCGAATCCCGAGATCTCTCGCACAAGGTGCCCGAAAGCCACTCCCCTGTTCCGGGCGATCTTGCGGAAGAACAGGTCCTGCGCCTGGATGGCGGTCGTTCCCTCGTAGACGGTGTCGATCTTGGCGTCGCGCACGTATTGCTCGAGCGGATAGTCCTGAAGGTATCCCGATCCACCGAAGGTCTGCAGGGATTCCGTTCCCAGGATCGTCCACGAACGTTCGGAGCCGTATCCCTTGACCACGGGCAGGAGCAAGTCGTTGACGGCCTCGGCGAGGGTCGTGTCGGTGCCGGCGGCGCTGCCGATCGCGATCTCATCCTGCCACGACGCGGTGTACAGCACCAGGGACCGGAGCCCCTCCGCGAACGACTTCTGTGTGAGCAGCGACCGGCGGATGTCGGGGTGGCGGGTGATGGGCACCCGGGGTGCCGCCCTGTCGGACGAACGTGTCAGGTCGGCACCTTGCAGCCGGATCTTGGCGTACTCGAGCGCATTGAGATACCCGCTCGACAGGGTCGCGATCGCTTTGGAACCCACCATCATCCGGGCGTCTTCGATCACGTCGAACATCTGACCGATGCCGTCGTGGACCTCCCCGAGAAGCCAGCCGCGTGCCGGTTCGTTCTCACCCAACGTCATCTCACAGGTTGCGGAGACCTTCACGCCCATCTTCTTCTCGACGCCCGTGACGTAGACACCGTTGCGCTCGCCGGTGAGCTCACCGGTCTCGAGGTCGAAGTGGAACTTGGGGACGAGGAACAGACTGAGTCCCTTGGTGCCGGGCCCTCCGGCGCCCTCGACACCCGCGGGCCGGGCCAGAACCATGTGGATGATGTTGTCCGTCAGATCGTGTTCGCCCGCAGTGATGAACCGCTTGACACCCGTGATGTTCCAGGTGCCGTCGTCGTTGGGGGTGGCCTTGGTGCGACCGGCCCCGACGTCGGAACCGGCGTCCGGTTCGGTGAGCATCATCGTCGCGCCCCACTGCTTGTCCGCAGCGATTTCCGCGATCTTCTTGTCCCGATCGGTGCCGTGACGCCACACCACCCGCGTGGCCGTCGGGAACCCCACATATGTCCACAGGGTCGGGTTCGAGCCCAGGACGAACTCGCCGATAGCCCAGTTCAGGGAACTGGGCGCGTGGGTTCCGCCCAGTTCGGGAAGCACACGCAGGCGCCACCATTCGGCGTCCATCCACGTCTTGTACGTCGCCGCATAGGCCGGCGGGACGGTAACCGTGTGCGAAGCGGCATCGAAGACCGTAGGACTACGATCGGAATCCTCGAACGAGGCCGCGAGCTCCTCGCGGGCGAGACGATCGACCTCGCGCAGTGCGACCTTCGCGGTATCGAGGTCTACCTCCTCGAACGGACCGGTCCCGAGTACACGGTCGCGCTCGAGAAGTTCGAACAGGTTGAACTCCACGTCGCGGAGATTGCTCTTGTAATGCCCCATGGTCGGGTACCTCTCACACTCGTCGGCCTGCCCCGGGCAGGCCGGAACACCGGCCGCGCCCGAAGGCGCGGCCGGACCGGAATCTCAGGATCGGGCCGGAATCTCGGATCAGGCTTCGGCTTCTGCGTAGATCGGGAGCAGAACCCCCGCGGCATTGACGAGCATGATCGGATCGACGAGCAGGTGCTGGGTTGCCACATTCATGTCGCGAACGAAACGGCCCAGCGTGCTCTTGCGGCCGATGCTCTGGCTGCCACCCCACCGATGGGCGAAAGTCACGACATCGGCCGCGACTTCGTGCACCCAGGACAGCATCTGGCTCACCCGGGCGATGTGTTCGGGGGTCACCGCCTGTCCGGAGTTCACGGCAGCTTCGGCAGCCTTGGTGACCTCGTAGCAGTACAGACGCGCGGCCTGGAGGTTGGCCTCCTTGCGCGCGAAGTCGATCCGGAAGATTTCGGCGTCCCCCACTGGGACAGTGTAGGTGGGACGGGTCTTGCCAGCCGTGATGCTCGCGACGATTTCCAATGCACGGGTTGCGATTCCGAGCGCGATCGGCGCATGCGGCAGGCCCCCGGCCAGTTCGTTCGTCAGCTTGTACATGGTTTCCGAGCGCGTCGGAGTACCACCGAAGGTGGGGGTGGTGTACTCGGCGGGAACGAACTGCTTTGTGATCGTGTAGTCATTGCTGCCGGTGCCCGCGAGACCCCATACGTCCCAGTTCTTCTCGAACTCGACTTGGTTCTTGGGCAACAATGCGATACGCGCCTGCGGCTGCCCGTTCTCACCCAGGATCGGGTTTCCCTGCTCATCGGCGACGAAGAACCCGGCGCCCACCCAGGTGGCGTGGTCGGAGCCGCTGGCGAAGGAGTACTTGCCGTCGATGATGTAACCGCCCTCGACCTGCACGCCCGGGTACCGCGGCAGGAGCTGACCGGCGACGATGAAGGGCTCGTCCTTGCTCATCAGTTCTTTCGTCACCGCGGGATCGAGGTAACCCACCACGCCGGCGGTGCCCCATTCGCTGGCCATCCATGCCCAGCCTGTCGAGGCGTCGGACTTGGTGATCTCCTCGAACACCCGCATCCCCTCGCTGGGGAGCAGGCCGCCACCGCCGAGTTCTGCGGGGACCAGCATTCCGTGCAGGCCCAATTCGACGAGCGCGTCCGCGACCGGTTTCGTGATCGTCCGGCCCTCTTCGATGGCGGCCGCTTCCTGCCTGATCAGCGGTGCGATGGAACGAGCGCGCTGCAGATAGTCGGCCTCCCTGTCGCTGCCGGCAACTGCGTCTCGGGTCAGCGTCTCGGTCATGTTCATGCCTTTCGTGGGGATGTCCGGAGGCGTGCCCAACATTCGAGTGTCTCCCACGCAACCGGTCTTCGTAGTCTCTACGGCGCTCCCGAAGCTGATCGAGAAGCATTCCGGTGTGAGTAAGCTAACATAGTTATCACTAATGTCAATACTTAATAGCGCAGGTCAATCGCCTTTGGTTCCTTGACCAAGGCCACAATGCTCATTTACAGACCCGCCCGAGACGAGGAAGTAGGCGCACCGGTGCGGGTTGCCCGACGGCGTCGGAAGAAAGATGTTCGTACGTCTCGGGGCGCACGCGACATCCAACTCCACCGCCACCCACCTCTCCGCAGTAGGATACATAGTGACAACTAACTATTCGGCCATATATTGCAGTTCAGTATCCATTGACCGCCATGTCGAGCCATAGTTAGCATTAACCCAGGCTCGATGAGCCACCTCGTCGAGCGGCTCACAGCGATCGATGTCCTTCGCTCTCCGATCGACCGAACCCCACCTACACACTCCGGAAGGAGAACCGTGAGCCTCACCGTCACCCCTAACCCGAATCTCGATCGTGCCACCGTGCACGCCGCAGTCACCGCAGGCAATATCCCCTGCCTGCTCCCCGTCCTCTATCAGTTGACCGGCGAAGAAAAGTGGCTGTCCTCACCGTATCTTCCAGCCTCCACCAAGGGATTCGAGGAGCTGAACGACGGCGGCCTCGACCCGGCGATCCAGGCGGAGATCCACAACGCGGTCACCGACGCGGTGCTCGACTGGTGCAACGGCAAGCCGATCGCACACCCCGCGCCCACCGGCAGCGAGCTGACCCGGTTGATGAGCACGGTCATGGGCGAACCGATCTCCGAGGTCTACGCACCGATGATCGCCGAACAACTCGGGTTCGCACCCTTCACCCCCGAGAACGTCGGTGACCTCGTCCGGACGTCGCGCCCCGACTTCGGTGTCGCGATTGTCGGCGCCGGAATATCCGGCATAACCTGCGCTATCAACCTGGAGAAGGCCGGCATTCCCTACACCGTCCTCGAGCGTAACGACCACATCGGCGGTACCTGGTGGGAGAACCGGTACCCCGGCGCACGGGTCGATATCCCCAGCGACCTGTACTCGTTCTCGTTCCGTCCCAAGAATTGGTCCGAGTACTTCGCCCGTCGCAATGAGATCTTCGACTACGTCTCCGATGTCGCCCGCGAGGCGGGAATCACCGATCGGATCCGGCTCGGTTACTCGGTCGACACCGCAGCATGGAACGCGGACGAGCAACTGTGGATCCTGTCGGTCACCGGACCCGATGGCACGCAACAGGAGTTGCGCGCTACCTCGTTGGTGACCGCCGCCGGTCTGCACAGCACGCCCAACGTCCCCGACTTCCCCGGCACATCGGAGTTTCGCGGCGAGATCGTCCATTCCGCACAGTGGCCCGACGATCTGGACCTGACCGGCAAGCGGGTCGCGGTGGTCGGCAGCGGCGCGAGCGCCATGCAGCTCGTCGTGGCGATCGCCGACCAGGTCGAGAGCATGGCAGTGCTG
This sequence comes from Rhodococcus sp. ACPA1, assembly GCF_002300195.1. NCBI lineage: Bacteria > Bacillati > Actinomycetota > Actinomycetes > Mycobacteriales > Nocardiaceae > Rhodococcus > Rhodococcus sp. ACPA1. The sequence goes on from NZ_NSDX01000013.1 coordinate 288,574, forward strand.
CAGCGTCAGCCGCAGTGGATCGCCCCCAACGAGCACTACTTCCAGCAGTCGGATGCCACCAAGCACTGGCTCTACGACAACATCCCATTCTATCGGGGCTGGTACCGGTTCCGTCTGTACTGGCTCTACACCGAACGCACCTTCGCCGCGCTGCCGGTCGACCCGCGCCGCGAGGAGAAGGGCAAGCACGTCAGCTCCCTCAACGACGCGTACCGGGCGCACTTCACCACGTACCTGAAGCGCCAACTGGCCGGTGAGGAAGAACTGCAACGCAAGACGCTGCCCGACTACCCCCCGTTCGGCAAGCGGCTCCTCATCGACAACGGCTGGTTCGCCACACTCCGCAAGCCCCACGTCGAGCTCCTCACCGACAGCATCGAACGACTCACACCCGACGGAATCGTCACCGCCGACGGTGAACACCGCGACATCGACGTCCTCATCCTGTGCACCGGTTTCCAGCAGCAACGCTTCCTGTACCCGATGGACATTCGCGGGACCGACGGAACATCGCTGCGCGACATCTGGAACGACGACAACGGGCGCGCGTACCTCGGCATCACCACGCCGGGATTCCCGAATCTGTTCTTCCTCTACGGTCCGAACACGAACCCGCCCGGCGGTAGTTACATCACCATCGCCGAAGCCCAGGTGCGGTACGTCGTCGAGTCGATCAGCCGGCTCGTCACCGAGGATCTCGCAGCCCTCGAATGCAAGCAGGAGCCGTATGAGCGCTACAACTCCGAGCTCGACGAGGCCAACGCCGCCATGGTGTACGCGATGGACGGGGTGAGCAGCTACTACCGTAACTCCAGCGGACGAGTGGTCACCAACTCGCCTTGGCCGGTACCCGAGTACTGGGCGCGCACCGCCAACCCCGAACCTGGGGACTTCACGGCGACGAAGCGTCGCGGGGCCTGACAGCCGACACGAGGCAACAGGAATTCGCCGGGTTTCCGAAGACACCCGGCGAATTTCTTTGTTACTCGGTCGATCGTCGCTACTCAGTGGATTGTCGCGAAGACCTCCGACTCGAGGTCGGACTCGTCGAGGCAGATCGAATTTCCGCCGTCACGAGCTTCCAGCTGCCCCTCTCGGACCTCACCGACGTAATAGCAGGTCGGGTAGGAGCGGCCGGTGTCGGAGTAGGTCAGCGGCGGAGCCAACCCGCCCAGTGTGTCACCATCGAGTTCGCCCAGTCCCCGAGCTACATCGGCGGGTGTGGAGTCCGACGTCAGCCCTGCGCGGCCGGCGGCGGCCTCGAAAAGCCTGCCGGCGATCCAGGAATCGAACGCAACGGCCGAGAACTGCGCCGAGTCCGTCAATCCCTCGTAGTACGAGTCGATCGTCTCCCGGGCCTCACCGACGACCGGAACGGACGGGTCGTAGTACGGAGCATTGGACTGCGTGAACAGCAATCCGTCGGCGGCCGGTGACTCCATGAATTCGTTGCCGACCGCTCCGGCAGAACTGTAGAACTGGGGCTCGTAACCGATCTTGTGGCAGTCCTCCGCGATCCGGACGTCCACACTGGTGATGTGAGCCAGGAAGAGGCCGTCGACACCCTCGTTCTTCATCGTTTGGCACACCGCGGTGTAGTTGGGGGCGGCCGCCGCGGCCTTGACCGAGAGATACCCGATTCCGACATCGGCCGCCGACTTGCCCGCCAGCGCATCCGAATCCGCGCACACGGGGGATTCCGAGCAGTACACGACACCCAGCTTGGTCGTGCCCTCTTCACGGGCGAGCTTCGCCAGACCGTAGGTGATGACCGGGTTGGGAGAGCCCGCGAGGTAGAAGTTGTCGCTCGCGAGGAACGTTGCGTCGGAGGGCACGCCCCCGAGTACGGGGATCCCCTTCTCCTCGACGTACTGCCGCCACGACCCGGTGGTACCGGTGATGGGACCGACGATCGCGACGACCCCATCCTCCTCGACGAGGCTCTTGACCGCGGCCAGCGCCTTCGACGGCTCCTGGCCGATGTCCTTGACGATGACCTCCACCGGATGGCCGTTGATTCCACCGGAATCGTTGACGCTCGCGGCCCAGGCCTGCGCGACGTCGTCGACCCGGCCGTGGGTGGGTGCGGACACTCCCGAGCACCCACAGACCGTGCCGACCACGATCGCCGGTTTCGTCAGAGTCGTCGACGGTGTCGGCGACTGCTCCTGTTCGGCGGAACAGCCGGACAGCACAAGTGCTCCCACCGCGGCCGCGAGCGCAGCCCGCCTCCACATCGTTCTCATCACACGTTCTCCTCAGCTGTAGATTCTTCCAAGTCGGTACCGATATCGATTCCCAGGTATCGGCTCATGAGCTCGTCCTCGTCGAGCGACGACGGATCGATCGGACCCGATACCTGCCCGCGGTCGATCAGGTGCACCACATCCGCGCTGGTCAGCGCGCGACCGACGTACTGCTCGACGAGCAGGATCGACTTCCCGGAGTCCCGGAGGACACCGAGAGCGTCGAAGATCTGGTCGATCACCAGCGGCGCCAACCCCATCGACACCTCGTCGAGAACGATTACGGAACTGCGGGGCAGGAAGGCGCGTGCCAGGGCGACCATCTGCTGCTGGCCTCCGGACAGGCTTCCTGCCTTCGCGTCCATACGCCTGCCGATCTCGGGAAAGGTTTCCAATGCCAGCGCGTACTGGTCGCGGAGAGATCCGTCCACCGCAAGGAGGAGGTTCTCCCGCACAGACAGTCCCGGAAAGATTCCCCGCCCTTCGGGTATCAGGCAGATTCCTGCAGCGGCTCGTGTTGCCGGTCGGTGCTTGGTGATGTCCGTTTCCCCGAGCCGAACGGAACCCGAAGTCGGCGTGAGCAACCCACCGATCGCCGCGAGCAGGGTGCTCTTTCCGGCACCGTTCGGACCGAGCAGCGCGACGACCGAACCGGGCTCCACGGTCACGTTCGCGTCCCGCAGCACGGTCAGTTTCCCGTAGCCGGCGGACAGGCCGGTCACCTGCAAGGTCGGCGTGGTCATTTGATCTCCTCCAGTTCCCGACCCGACTGCACCTCGTCGACCGGCTCCGTTGTTCCGAGGTATGCCGCCTGCACGACACTCGACCGACGCGCGTCGGCGGCAGAGCCGGAGAAGATGACGCGTCCGAATTCCAGGACGTACACGTCGTCGGAGACGCCGAGTACCAGCGAGACATCGTGTTCGACGAGGATCACGCCGATTCCGCGTTCGTCGACGACCCGCCGGATCAGCTCGCCGAGTCGTGCCGACTCGTTGTGGTCCAGACCCGCCGAGGGTTCGTCCAGGAGCAGGATCGTGTGGCCGCCGGCCAGACAGCGGGCAACCTCGACCAATCGTCGGGTGCCGGTCGGAAGATTCATCACATGCTGGTCGGCGACGTCCTCGAGGCCGCACGCCGCGAGCGCGGATTCGGTCGCCGACCGGATCCGGTCCCGTTCGGCTTTCGACGACCGCAGGTGGGTGATCGGGTCGAGCCGGACGGTCCGTCCCTCGGCACCGACCGACACGTTGTCCCGCACCGTCATCGACTCGAACAGCTCGACGGTCTGGAACGTGCGGCCGATGCCCGCACGCGCCCGGGCGGACGGACTCTTCCCTCGAAGGTCGGCTCCACCGAGGGACACCGATCCGCCGGAGGTGGCGACCAACCCGGTCACCGCGTTGAACAATGTCGATTTGCCTGCCCCGTTGGGGCCGATCAGCCCTGTCACTCGTCCCGGAGTACAGACGATGTCGGCACCATCGAGCGCCTTGACACCTCCGAACGTGACGCCGACCTTCGAAACCTCGAGTACTACGGGTTCGATCGGTTCGACGTCGACCGGTTCGGTGCGCAGTGCCGGTTCGGTCCGATCGTCGCGACGGAACCACCGGTCGACGAGCGACGTCACCCGCACCGGGAGCTGTGCTGGTGGCAACATGACGAGCGCGATCGCGCTGATCCCGAACAGCAGTTGCAGGTAGGTCCCCACCTCGGTGCTCGGAAAGTAGCTGGGAATGAGCGTGTATGCCGCCGCGGCGAGAACCGCGTTCCACGGCACCGCCGGACCGTTCAGGACGATGATGACGAACACGGTCAGCGAGATGATCGGGGCGTAGCTGTCGGCCGAGATGCTCTGCTGGGCGGAAGCTGCCAGCGCTCCCCCGATCGCCGCGAGGAACGCCGTGATGCAGAAGATCAATACTCGTGTCACCGCCGCGGGAACGCCGTTGGCCTCCGCCGCTCGGGGCGACTGCTTGATGTAGGTCAGCAGTCGGCCCAGCCGGCCGCGTTCGAGTGTGAACACCACGGCCACCGATACGACCGCGATCGCCAAGACGAGGTAGTAGTACCCGGTGTCCGATGCGAGGTCGACGATCATGGTGTCGGGCCGTTGTACCTCGAGTCCCGACGACGCGGCGCCGAACATGAAGTCCTGTGTGTAGAACATCTGCTGCAGGAAGATTCCGAACCCGAACGTCGCGATCGCCAGGTACAACCCACCGAGACGGATCGCCGGTACCGCCAGCACCGCACCGATCGGCACGGCGACCGCACCGGCGAGCAGCAGCGCGGCGGGCCACGACATCCCGGTTCCCTGCAGCAGGTGTGAGAACGTTGCGGCACCGATCGCCATGAACCCGATCTGGGCGAGCGACACCTGTCCGGAGGTGTGCACCAGCAGCGACAGCGACCCGAAGACCAGGATCATCGCGACCGCGACCGTCCAGTCGACCAGATGGATTCCGGCGAAGAGGGGAACGGTCACCAGGAATGCGACGACCAGGGCGCCTCCCGTGGCCTGGAGCCGGACCGGAGCTTTCCACGTCGCCCGGGGATGGATCCGGACGGCGGTCTTGTCGGCGAGGTACTTCTTCGGGAAGAAGAGCAGTACGACGAACAGGATCGCGAAGGGAAGTGCCGCGGGGAGCGAGGCGAGGATGCCGTTCGTCAGCCATCGGGTCGACAGGGCGGCCAGCACACCGACGACGAGTCCGCCGGCGAACGTTCCCGGCAGGTTGCTGAAGGTTCCGATCGCGGCGGCGGCATAGGCCGCGACGACCAGCAACGTGAGCTGGACCGGGTCCAGGGGCATGATCGGTGCGAGCAGGACACCCGATAGGGAGGCCATCACGGTGCCGAGAATCCAGGCCCACCGGCGCACCCGTGTTGCGCTGTGCCCGACCAGCTCGAGCAGTTCGGGGTTCTGCACCACCGCCTTCATGGCGATTCCGGTCCGGGTCCACCGGAGGAACGCCCACAGGCCCGCCGTCGCCACCACGGCGATCACGAAGGTCAGGACGTCGTCGTACTGGATGAAGGTGCCGGCGATCTCGATGCGGCCCTTCGGCAGGAACGACGGTACCCTGCGTACCTCCCGGGCACCGAAGATCAGCAGGGTTCCGGCCTGGACGACCAGCAGGATTCCGACGACGCCGGCGATCTGGAGCGGCAACGCGGCACCCTGCAGTCTTCGGGCGAGCAATTCGAGGAGCAGTCCGACCGCGGGTCCGACTGCGCACACGGTGCCGGCCGCTGCGATCGGCCACGACAGCTCGAGTTGAACGTTGAGCACGTAGAACGAGTAGGCGGCGAGAGCCGCCAGTGCGCCGTGCCCGAGGTTGAACACTCCCGATGTCTTGTAGGTGAGAACGAGGCCGACGGCCGCCAATCCGTAGATCGAACCGGCTACGAGTCCGATGATGACAAATGAGATGAGATCCACTCTTGCGCTCCTTGGGCAAGGACGTCGCAGTGGTCGATCCTCCGAGCACGCGAGCGCTGGATAGGAACCGCCACCGAGACGCAGGGAGGCCGCGCGAATATGCGCTGCGTCACATCATTACCCGAAGCAACGAGGAATGCAACTGGTCCAGCTTCGAGAAGTCTACGAATAGCGTTGCTCGCCAACATGTTCACGTGCCGTTCGGAGGATCAGTTCACTGCGCGAGCCAGTCCACGCCAGTACGGAGCCCGCAGGTCCCGTTTGAGAACCTTCCCGACCGCACTGCGCGGCAACGACTCGACGAAACTCACCTCGACGGGGCGCTTGAACCGGGCGAGATGCGCCCGGCAGTGGTCGAGGACGTCTTGCTCGGTGAGGTCGGTGTCCTTGTCTGGCACCACGATCGCGATCGGGCTCTCACCCCAACGCTCGCTCGGCACGCCGACGACGGCGACATCTGCCACGCCCTCCATCTCGAAGAGCACTTCCTCGATCTCTCGTGGATAGATGTTCTCGCCACCCGAGATGATCATGTCCTTCACCCGGTCCGAGATGTATAGGAACCCTTCGGTATCGAGGTATCCGGCGTCACCTGTCCGGAGCCAGCCGCCGTCGAGGGTCGCGCGGGTGGCATCCTCGAGAGCCCAGTACCCGCTCATCAGCTGCGGCCCTCGCACGAGGACCTCGCCGACGGATTCGACCGGGACGTCACTGCCGTCCTGTGCCGTCACGCGCAGCGCGGTTCCGATGACGGGCCGGCCCGCCGACATGAGGATTCGCGGGTTCGATTCGAGGGCCCGATGGTGGTCCTCCGGTGCAAGAATGGTTGCTACCGCGCAGGATTCGGTCATGCCGTAGGCCTGCGCGAAGTCGCATCCGAAGAGGCTCATCGCCTTCTTGAGCACTTCCACCGCCATCGGCGCCGAGCCGTAGACCATCAGGTCGAGACCGGTGAAGTCGAGTTCCGCGGTCAGCGGGTCGGCGACCATGTCCTGGATCATGGCCGGTGCCAGGGTGAGAAGCTGGATACGTAATTCGGACATCGACCGGAGCACGCTCGCCCGGTCGAAGTCGCGGACCACGCGGATCGAGCACCCCCCGGTTGTGTAGGCGAAGATCTGCAGCGCTGCCCCGGCGTGAAACAGGGGCATGACGCACAACGTTCTTTTCCGGTTCGCATCGAGGGCGAGCTGGATCTGAAACGCGTTGGTGCACGCGGCCCGGTGGGTCACCATGGCGCCCTTCGGCTTCCCGGTGGTGCCGCTGGTGTACATCTGGTGGTAGACCGATTCGGCCGGCACGTCCCGGTCGATGCGGTCAGCCGGGTATGCGACCACGTCGTCGGCGAACCTGAGCCCGGATGGCGTGTCGTCCCGCATGACCGAGACCGTGACGCCGGGTACGACAGAGGTCAGCGCTTGCTCATAGTCCTCGTGGACAACGGCCAGTGTGCACCGCGCGTCCTCCACGATGTACTTCCACTCCTGGGGAGCCAGCCGGAAGTTGAGAGGCACTGGGACCACGCCGGCGCGTGAGGCGCCGAAGTACAGCGCGATCATTTCCAGCGAGTTCCGGTCGAGCATGCAGAACCGGTCACCGGGCTGCAGGGCGTCGGCCAGCCAGTTGCCGACCCGATGCGTCCACTCCCGCATCTCGTTCCAGGTCAGACTCCGATCGCCGTCGCTGACGTAGATCTCGTCCGGGAAGCGGTCGGCCCAGTGGTCCAGCAGTTCGTGGACACGCATTTCCACCATCCTCCCGATCAGCCGGGCAGTCCGGCGCGCAGTGCGATCGAAATCTGTTCCTGTACGTCCTGTTCCGAGAACTCGAGTACGGCTTCAACGAGGCTCTCGTCCGGGGTTCCGCCGTGGTAAGCAGCGCGAAGGGATTCGGAGACTTCTCGTCTGCGTCTGCGCAGCGTATCGACATCGGCGGCCGGAGCCGGATCGGGTGCGAGTCCGAGTTTTCCTGCCAGTTCCTGGGTGCGTTCGCACACCTGCCCCAGCCGTGCCTGGTCCCACGCGAGACGCTGCGCAAGGTTGTCGAGCTGTTCGAGCACGCCGGCGAGTTCCAGCCGGGCGGGCCCTTCGTCGAGCGCCGGAGCGACACGCCTGCCGAGTGTGTCGGTGATCGTGCCGAGCAGCTTGGTCAGGTCTGTCGAATAGACGGTCATGTCAGTTTCCCCATTCTCCGTCGCGGAGCATCTTCGTCAGCCAGCCGATGCTGTAGTAGACGCTGTGGGCCATGTTCGAATACCGCAGTTCGTCGCGGTCCCCGCGCTTGTAGACGTCGACCGCCTGCAGGCAGCCCACGGCGGTCTTGACGAGGGACTGGACCGACCACCAGGTCAGTGTCTCGGGGCTCGGCCGCCATCCGCCCGCCCGCTCGTACTCGTCGAGGAACGGCTCGAGTTCGATCAGCTTGCACAGCAGCGGAGATCGACCCCGCGAGGTGCGCTGCGCGAACCATGCGATGTCGGCGGTGGGATCGGAGAAGTGGGCGGTCTCCCAATCCAGGACGCCCGAAATCCGTCCGTCCTGTACGACGAGGTTTCCCACTCGGAAGTCGTTGTGGACCAGGCTCACCCGGCCGGACACCACATCGCTTCGGTGATCGAGCCAAGCGAAGGCGAGATCGAGAACCGGGATCGGGATGTCCGCGACCTCGCGGTACGCCCCGGCCCACTTGTCGTTCTCGATCCTGCCGGTGTCGGCACCGTCGGGCACTTCCCCGAGCACGCTCAGCCCCATGGTGCGCGGATCCACGCTGTGCAGACGCGCCATCTCCCGGGCGACCTCCCGCCCGAGCTCCGCGCGCTGGGCGGTGTCCGGGATGAGCCGCGACACGGTGTTCGGCATCGGGATGATGCCCGGGACCTTCTCCATCGCGAAGAACCCACGCTCACCGTGTGTCTCACCGCGGTGGGCGATCACCGCAGGTACCTTCATTCCGGTGCGCGCCGCGGCCTCGAGCAACGCGACTTCACGATCCACGTCGTAGTCGCCGGTGATGCCGCTGACCGGTTGCCGTTTGACGGCGAAGGTGTCGGTGCGGCGGTCGGCACCGCTCGTCCACTTCGCGGTGACCAGATAGGTCTCCCACGAATTGCCCTCTCCACGTTGGTCGATGTCGGTCAGTTGCAGGGATCCACCGGCGGACAGCGCAGCGTCCAGTGCGGCGGTCAGCGCGGCGAAGAAATCGTCGTGCTCGGTAGTTGGGGTGTCTGCCTCGGCCACGGTCGTCACGGAATGCCTCACTCGTGTGTCGGTCGTCAGAAGATGGTCGGGTTCGGGCCACCGCCGTCGACGATGAGCTGCTGCCCGGTCACATACCCGGAGTCCGGGGAGACCAGGAACGCCACCGTGCCGGCGACGTCCTCGGGCCTGCACACGCGCCCGAACGGAGCGGCGGCGTCGAGATCACCGATGTCGGTTCCACGCGAGGCGGAGACCAGGCGCTTGCCCATGTCGGTGGCGATGAGCCCCGGCGCGACAATGTTGGCGTGGATGCCGTGCCGGCGTTCCTCCCGTGCGAGGGTGCGCACGCACATCTCCATTGCGGCCTTCGCCATCGTGTACGGCGCGGAATTCGGCGGTGCGGACAGCGTCGTGTTGGACGAAATCATGACGATGTCGCCGCGTCCCACCTCCCCCGCGGCCGCCTTGCGCATATCCGGCAGCACCTGCTGGATGAGCCCGATCGGACCGAACGCGTGCACCCGCATGAGCTGCAGATAGTCGGCATACGACGTCGACGCGACATCCTGACCGCGGCTGGCCGACCCGGCGTTACTCACGACCAGGTCGACCGGACCGAGATCCGAGCGGATCGCCACCACCATGTCCGCGACGGCGGCCTCGTCGTCGATCGACGCGCAGTACGCCGCCGCACGGCCTCCCGCTGCGACGATCTGCTCGACCACCTCGTCGGCGGCCGCCGCGTCGCGCCGGTAGTTCACGGCCACGTCAGCGCCGTCACGGGCCAGCCGCAGTGCGACGGCTCGGCCGACGCCGCGCGAACCCCCCGTGACGAGCGCGGTACGTCCAGCGAGCGGGCCTGCGTTCGGTGTGCCGTTCATCGGGTCACCACAGCCCGGCCGACCAGATCCTTCATCACTTCGTTCGCTCCTCCGTAGATGCGCTGGATGCGCGCGTCGCGCCAGATCCGCGCGATCGGGTATTCCTCCATGTAGCCGTAGCCGCCGAACAACTGCAGGCAGCGGTCGACTACATCCCATTGCAGGTCGGTGGCCTTGTACTTGGCGCCCGCGGCGTCGTCCGCGGTGAGGTCGCCGCGCCCGAGTGCTTCCACGCATCCGTCGACGTAGTGCTGCAGGACCTGGATGTCGGTGTGCATCTCCGCGATCGCCATGCGGACCGACTGCAGATCCGCCAGAGGTGCACCGAAAGCCACGCGGGACCGGACATGGTCGAGTGCAAGGTCGAGCACGTGTGCGGCCGAGGCAACCCCCGACACCGCGATCGACAGTCGCTCACGCGGGAGGTTGGCGATGGCCGAGCCGAACCCGCGGCCGGGTTCACCGATGATGTTCGCGGCCGGGACCCGGCAGTCGGTGAACACCAGCTCCGCGGTGTCCTGGGCCTTACGGCCGATCTTGTGCATCGGCCGGCCGCGTTCGAATCCGGGTGTTCCGGCTTCCACGACGACGAACGACGTCCCACGTCCGTCCCGCTCCCCGGTCCGCACCAATACGATCGCCAGGTCGCAGGTCGCGCCGCTGGTGATGAACGTCTTGGTGCCGTTGACGATCAGATCGTCGCCGTCGCGGACCGCGCTGGTCCGGATCGACGCCAGATCCGAGCCGGCGCCGGGTTCGGTCATGGCAAGGGCCGTAACGCATTCGCCCCGAGTGAACTTCGGGAGCCATCGCTGTTTCTGCTCGTCGGTCGTGAGGTCGCGCAGATACGGGACGATGATGTCGTTCTGCATGCTGAAGGTGTCGCCGGCCATGCCGGACCTGACGACCTCCTCGGTCATCACGGCGTTGTAGCGGAAGTCCGAGATTCCGAGGCCGCCGTACTCCGGGTCGAATTCGAAACCGAGGAAGCCGGATTCGGCTGCCGTGGTGATGAAATCCCGGTCGACGGTCCCGGCCTGCTCCCACTTGTCGACGTTCGGCACGGCCTCCCGGTCGAGCAGCGCTCGGAACGCCGACCGGAACGCGTCGTGTTCCGGGGTGTAGAGGGATCTGCGCACGTCTCAGCCCTCCAGCAGTGACGCGGGCGGGGTGAACCGCGGCCCGTACTTGTCGGCGAGTTCCTGCGCGCGGTGGACGAAGGCCCTTGTGCCACCGGGGTATCCAGCGACGAACTGGCTGGTGCCGCCGGTCCAGGTCGGGAATCCGATACCCAACAGCGACCCGACGTTCGCATCGGCGGTCGAGCGGAGGATCCCGTCCTCGTGGCAGCGGACCGTTTCGAGCACCTCGGCGAACAGGAGACGATCGCGCAGGTCGGCCAGATCCGCGCGTTCGCCGCTGACCGGGAACCGCTCGCCCAGGCCCGGCCACAGCGCACCGCGCCGACCGTCCGGGTACTCGTAGAAGCCACCGCCGGCCACGCGGCTGGGCCGGCCCAACTCCTCGACCATCGCGGTGAGCACCGCGTCGCCCGGATGGTCGGCGAGTTCGGTGCCCTGCTGCTGCGCGACCTCGCGGAACTGGCTGCGGATCTTCAGCGGCAACGACAGGGTGAGTTCGTCGAGCAGCGCGAGAGTACCGACGGGGTAGCCGGCCTGCAGCGATGCCTGTTCGATCGACTGCGGGTCGACGCCCTCGCCGATCATCGCGGCCGCTTCCACGAGACGTTGCAGGATGACCCGGCTGGTGAAGAAGCCGCGTCCGTCGCCGACGACGATCGGGGTTTTGCGCATCTGCAGCGCGATGTCGAAGGCCTTGGCGAGGGTCGCGTCGCTGGTCTTGTCGCCGACGATGATCTCGATCAGTTCCATGCGGTCGACCGGCGAGAAGAAGTGCAGTCCGATGAAGTCCTCGGCTCGGGGCAGATCGCGCGCGAGATCGGTGATCGGCAGGGTCGAGGTGTTCGAGGCGAGCACCGCGTCGGGTGCCACCACGTCGAGGACCTCGGCGAACACCGTGCGCTTGAGGTCCGGATCCTCGAACACTGCCTCGATCACCAGATCGGCGCCGGCGAGGTCGGCGACCGATGCGGTCGGGGTGATGAGGTCCAGGATTGCGTCGGCGTCCTCTCGGGTGCGCTTGCCGGCCTCGACCTGCTTGCCCAGCACCTTGCGGGCATAGTCCTTGCCACGTTCCGCGGCTGCGGTATCGATGTCCTTGAGCGCCACGCGCATTCCCACGAGAGCACATGACAGGGCCACGCCGGCGCCCATCATGCCGGCACCGAGAACGGCGGCGAAGTTCGCGCGGTGGACAGGGAAGCCCTCCGGGCGGCTCGCGCCGGACTTGATGCTCTGCTTGTCGAAGAAGGTGCTTTGGATGATGTTCTTGGAGATCGGTCCGGTGGCCAGTTCGACGAAGTACCGGGTCTCGACTGCGGACGCGGTGTCGAAGTCGACCTGCGTGCTCTCGACGGCGGCAGCCAGGATGTTGGCGGGGGCGGGCATCGGTGCACCCTTGTGCCGGGTGCGCAGCACGGCACTGCGCAACGGCAGCACCGCCTCGATCTCGGGGGTGTATGCGGTGCCGCCGGGAATGGGTTCGCCCCGGTCCCACGGCTGGGTGGCACCCGGGTTGGCCGAGATCCATTCCGTTGCAGCCACGATCAGAGAGTCGGCGTCGGGGACGATGCGGTCGATCAGTCCGAGTTCGAGCGCGTCCTGGACGCGGTATGCGGTTCCGGGCAGCAGTACCTTGTCGAGCGCGGCGTCCAGACCGAGCAGGCGCACGGTGCGCACGACACCACCGCCGCCGGGCAGCAGACCGAGGGTGACCTCGGGAAGCCCGATCCGCAGCGCCGGAGAATCCACGGCGATGCGATGGTGGCACGCGAGCGCGATCTCGTAACCGCCGCCGAGTGCGCTGCCGCCGAGCGCGGCAACCACCGGGACACCGAGCGTCTCGAGCCGGCGCAGCATGGCCTTGGCACTGTCGGCGAATACGGTGAGTTCGCCGGCCCGCTCAGGCGTCGTCGCGAGCAGGTCACCGAGATCGCCGCCGGCGAAGAACGTCTTCTTCGCGGAGGTGAGGATCACGCCGGTCAGGTCGGATCCGAGGGTCGCGAGCCGGTCGAGGGCCGCGGACAGGGACGCGGACCACGCCGCGGTCATCGTGTTGACCGACTGTGTGGGGTCGTCGAAGGTCAGGACGACGACACCGGATTCGGTCTGTTCCCAGGTGATGGTCTCGGTGGTGGTGTCTGTGGTGGTCACGGCGCTGGCCTCGCTCATGGTGCGGTCACGATTCTCTCGGTGCGATGTCTGTCGGGGGGAAATGTCGGTCACGTGCACTCACACCCGCTCGACGATCGTCGCGATGCCCATGCCGCCGCCGACGCACAGCGTCACCAGTCCGCGGCGCAGATCACGACGCTCGAGTTCGTCGACCATCGTCGAGATGAGCATCGCGCCGGTCGCGCCGAGCGGATGCCCCATGGCGATCGCGCCCCCGTTGACGTTGACCTTCTCGTGCGGAAGATCGAGGTCTCGCATGAAGCGCAGGGCGACCGAGGAGAAGGCCTCGTTGATCTCGAACAGGTCGATGTCGTCGACGCTCAGTCCGGCGACCTCGAGGGCCTTGCGGCTGGCGGGAGCCGGGCCGGTCAGCATGATCGTCGGGTCGGAGCCGCTCACCGCGCCCGCGACGATGCGGGCGCGCGGTGTCAGGCCGAGTTCGGTGCCGACCTGTTCGTTTCCGAGTGCGACGAGCGACGCGCCGTCGACGATGCCCGACGAGTTACCGCCGGTGTGCACGTGCTCGATCCGCTCGACCCAGTGGTACTTCTGCAACGCCACCGCGTCGAAGCCGGCTGCACCGAGCCCCGCGAACGCGGGCTTGATCCGGCCGAGCGACTCGACGGTCGTGCCCCGGCGGATGTGCTCGTCGTGGTCGAGGATGGTCTGCCCGTTCCGGTCGAGCACCGGCACGATCGAGCGCGCGAATCGGCCCTCGTCCCAGGCGGTTGCGGCGCGGCGCTGCGATTCGACGGCGAACCCGTCGACGTCCTCACGGGTGAAACCCGCGAGGGTCGCGATGAGGTCGGCGCCGATGCCCTGTGGAACGAACCCGGTGGTCAGATTGGTCTCCGGATCGTTGGCCCACGCGCCGCCGTCCGATCCCATCGGAACACGGGACATGCTTTCGACGCCGCCGGCGAGGACCAGCGACTCCCACCCCGATGCGACCTTCTGTGACGCGGTGTTGACGGCCTCGAGACCGGACGCGCAGAATCGGTTCATCTGCACCCCGGCCACGGTCTCGGGCAGGCCCGCGGCGATCGCCGCGGTACGCGCGATGTCGGCTCCCTGATCACGCAACGGTCCGACCACGCCGAGGATCAGATCGTCCACGCGCTTGGGGTCGAGGCCCGGGTTGCGGTCCTGAAGCGCCTCCAGCAAGCCGACGACGAGGGAGATCGGCTTGACGCCGTGCAGGGCTCCGCCTCGTCCACGACCTCGCGGGGTGCGGAAGGCGTCGTACACGTACACGTCATGGGGCATTTCGAATCCTGTTCTCGAGGTGGTGCGCGGTCGCGCCGGAAGAAGTCCGGACGTCAGGCGCGCGATGCTGCGGCGTCCGCGGTCGTCCAGTACGCGTCGCGGAGCGGTTTTTTGTAGAGCTTGCCGGTGGGCAGCCGGGGCATTTCGTCGGTGAAGTCGAAGGATTTGGGGCACTTGAACTTCGCGAGATTCGCCCGGCAGAACTCACTCAGCTCGGCCGCCAGGTCGGAATCGGCCTGCGCCGGGTCGACGGCCTGGATTACGGCCTTGACGGCCTCGCCGAAGTCCTCGTCCGGGACGCCGAAGACGGCGGCGTCCATGACTTTCGGGTGGGTGACGAGCAGATTTTCGATCTCCTGGGGATAGATGTTCACTCCACCGGAGATGATGACGAACGCCTGGCGGTCGGTGAGGTAGAGGAATCCGTCCTCGTCGAGGTAGCCGATGTCGCCGATCCTGGACATCGTGCCGGTGGGGTCCTTGGCCTCGGCCGTCTTGCCGGGGTCGTTGAAATATTCGAAACCGCTGCCCTCGCCGCGGAACCAGATGTTGCCGGCGACGCCGGGGGGGCACTCGTTGCCCTCGTCGTCGAGGATCACCGGTTCGCCCATGAACGGTCTGCCGACGGTTCCCTTGTGCGCCAGCCATTCTTCGGGGGTGCATCCGCACATGCCGTTGGCCTCGGTGCCGCCGTAGTACTCGTAGATCACCGGGCCCCACCAGTCGAGCATGGCCTCTTTCACCGCGACCGGGCAGGGGGCCGCTCCGTGCACCACGACTTCGAGCGACGAGATGTCGTGGTTGCGCTTGTCCTCGGGCAGCTTGAGCATCCGGGAGAACATCGTCGGTACGACCATCGAGTGTGTGATGCGGTGCTGCTCGACGAGTTCGAGGTACTGCTCGGCGTCGAACTTCTCCATCACCACGATCGTCGCTCCCAGGCGCAGGCCGATCGCGACCGTCGACTGCGGACCCGAGTGGTACAGCGGGGCCGGCGAGAGGAACCGCATCCCCTCACGCAGATGGAACAGCTTGCGGCCGAAATCCTCGATCGCCAGGATTTCGCCAGGATGCGCGTCGGGCAGAGCGCGTTTGATCGCCTTGGGGCGACCTGTCGTTCCGGAGGAGTAGAACATCGGCGTGCCGAGCCGCTCGTGCTCGCCGGGTTCCGTCACGAAACCGGCGACGGCGGCACTGTAGGACTCGTACGGTCCCGTCAGAGCAGTCGAGCCCGGATCGGCGTCGGCCATGAGCCAGCGGGTCACCTTCGGGCACAGCTCGGGAAAACCCTGGGCGACCGGCGCTTTTGCTGCTGTCGTGATGACCAGCCGGGACTGCGAGTCGTCGATGATGTACGCGGCCTCGGACGCCGACAGGAACGAGTTGACCGGGGTGTAGAACAGCCCCGAGCGCTCTGCTGCGGACATCGCCACGATCATCTCCATGTTGTTCTCCATGAACAACGCGATGTGATCGCCCGGACCGAGCCCCTCGGAGCGAAACAGCGCGGCCAGACGATTGGCGCGTGCGTCGAGGTCTGCGTAGGTCAGAACCTCACGGCGGGGGGCCATGATGATCGCCGGTCGGTCGGGATGTTCGGTGGCATAGCGCCCGGGGTACATGGCGGACTCCTGTCGGACGGTCGTTTGGGA
This sequence comes from Rhodococcus sp. ACPA1, assembly GCF_002300195.1. Taxonomy (NCBI): domain Bacteria; kingdom Bacillati; phylum Actinomycetota; class Actinomycetes; order Mycobacteriales; family Nocardiaceae; genus Rhodococcus; species Rhodococcus sp. ACPA1. Next base: position 304,578 of record NZ_NSDX01000013.1, read on the forward strand.
CGAGGTGGCGCAGTGTGTTCAGGGGCGGATGGGACGCAGGAACTCCGCGACCGCCCAGCCGCCGTGACCACCGGCCAGGTCGACGGTCATCTGAGCCATCCGGACGGCGCGGTCCTCGGTTCGCTGGGTGACCGGTACGAAATGCCGGATGGCCCCGTCGACGACGATCGTCGGTAGTCCTTCTGCGGTGATGATGCCGACATGGCGTCCGTTGTAGGTGGATTCGCCCGCGTAGTCGGTGTGCACCGTGTAGTCGGTGATCGGGTGCGCCACGCCGTCGGTCGTGAGTACCGCGCCGGCGGACACCCGGATCCCGGACTTCTCGTATTCACCGTACGCACTGAACGCGGTGCCGTCGGCAAGCCATCCGGCCAGCCACTCACCGGTGTACGACGCCCACTCCCGCGGACCCCACGAGTGGTCGCGGAACGAGGTGACCTTGTCGAGCACCCAGGTGCGGTTGCCGACCCGGATGGTGCCTGAAAGGTGTCCGAACTGTTCGTAGTGGTCGCTGGCGATGACGGAACTTCCCGGTGTGCAGTCGCCGTCACCGTCGCTGTTGATGACGAACATCGGGCTCGACGCCTCGTAGGACAGCGAGATCTCGCATTCCTCCGACGGCGCATTCTTGAGCGCGATGCGGCCGTTCTCCGCCATCAACGACGGATGTACCACGCGTGCAACGGTATCGCGGTAGGTAATCTCCGCGGTCCGTGTGGGTTCCTTGATCGTGATCTCCAGACCCTGACCGGAGAAGCCGTCGTTCGTCTCACACGGGGTCCGCCCCGCCCGGAACGCGATGGCTCCGCCGGGCAGGGTCAGCTGCACCGAAGTCTCGCTGTACCCGAGATTCGGTCGGTTGCCGATCCGGACGAGTCCACCGAGCTGCGAGATGGGGTCGACGAAGTTGAAGTAGACGCTCTCGTTGAAATTGGGAATGTCGGCGAAATCGTGCGTACCCTCCGCATCGGCGCCGTACTTGCACACGGTGAACGGTTCGGTCGTCATAGCACTCCTCAGGTCGATCAGCTTCGAGTTCAGAATTTTTCGGCCGGTGACGGATCCAGCGGCGGGAAGACCGCCGGTCGACGTTCGAGGAACGACAGGATCCCTTCCCGCGCGTCTTCCGAGTCGACTCGGCCGGCGTAGGTCCGGGATTCGTCCGCCGCCGCCGGACCCGGATGTGCGTGCTGCCAACCCGAGGCCAGGAGCCGCTTGGACAGGGCCACCGAGGTCGGAGACGTCTCGTGGACGAACTGGTCCGCGTACGCCCGGGCCGCCGACATCACCTGATCCGCGGGCACCACCCGGGTGAGATACCCCGCCTCGTACCCCTCGGCGGCGTCGAAAACCCGGCCGGTCAGAATCCAGTCGGTCGCGCGCCCGACCCCGACGAGTCGAGGCAGGAACCACGACGACGCGCCCTCGGGGACCACTCCCCGACGAGTGAAAACAAATCCGAATCGGGCGTCCTCACTGGCGATACGAACATCCATCGCCGCGGCGATCGTCGCGCCACCCCCGATCGCATGCCCGTTGAGCGCCGCGATCACAGGTTTCTGCATCGCGAAGAGCCGTTCACTGATTCGTCCCGCGGGTTCGCGGTAACCGGTGGGAGTGTGCCCGTCGGTGTCCTCGACCAGCGCCCGGGACAGAGTTTCCGGACCGTCCAGGGCCGCACCGACGGAGAACGCGTCGCCGGCGCCGGTGACGATCACAGCGCGCACCTGGGGGTCGCGGTCGGCGCGATCGAGGATGCGCAGCAGGTCGACCAGCATCCGCACGCGCATCCCGTTGCGGCGCTCGGGGGCATCGAGCGTTAGAACGGCCACGCCGTCGGACACCTCGTAGCGCACGTCCTCGTAGTCGACCCCGGCTTCGCCCTCATGCACGGACATGTCCGTCACAGCCCTCCGCCGCAGACCAGGACCTGGCCGGTGATGTAGCTCGATTCGGGGCTGCACAGCAGGTAAACGGCGCCGGCGGCTTCTTCGACCGTGCCGGCCCGGCCGAGTGCGATCTGCTTGGTGGCCGCGTCCATCACGGCGGGATCGACCCCGACCTTGATGTCGCGGTCCTCGACCTTGATGGTCTTCGCTTCGGTGGTCACCGACGTCAGCCGGGTGTTGATCACGCCGTACGCGACCGCGTTGGAGGTGACGTTGTAGCGCCCCCACTCCTTGGCGATCGTCTTCGTCAGGCCGACCATGCCGGCCTTCGCCGACGAGTAGTTCGCCTGGCCTGGGTTGCCCAGCAGACCCGAGGTGGAGGAAATGTTCACGACCTTCCGGCACGGCACGAAGCCGGCCTCGCGCTTGACTGCGGCGCTGATGACCGGCTGGGCGGCGCGCAGGATCCGGAACGGGGCGGTGAGATGCACGTCGACGATGTCCGCCCACTGCTGGTCGGTCATCTTCTGGATCACGTTGTCCCAGGTGTAGCCGGCGTTGTTGACGATGATGTCGATCCCGCCGAAATTGTCCACTGCAGCAGAGACGAAGCGATCGGCGAAGGCAGGGTCGGTGACGCTACCGACGCACGCGACGGCCTGGCCACCGAGAGCCTCGATCTCGGCAACCACTTCCTTGGCAGGTTCGGCATCGAGATCGTTGACCACGACCCGGGCACCCTCGGATGCCAGCTTCACGGCGACGGCACGCCCGATACCGCGACCCGATCCGGAGACCAGTGCCACTTTGCCCTGCAGTTTCTGGACGCTCACGTGCTTCCTCCTGAGATGTTTGCGTCGAGCGCTCGGCCGCCGGTCGCGGCGGCGTCGTTACGCCGAAAATCGTGTTGTGACCCCAGCCACTGGGGTGAATACTAACTTCACCCCATCTTCGCGTCAATAGGGACTTTCAACTGGTATTTTAGGGTGATTGTTAGTCGTGAATATGTATAGTCGTTGGGAGCTGGACCCACGAAACCACTTCGAACGAAAGGCAGGCCCCATGAGGAACGTCTGCATCAGCGGCGTCGGAATGATGCCGTTCACCAAACCCGGCAGAAGCGAGACGTACGACCGGATGGGTGCCGCGGCAGCAGCAGCGGCGCTGAAGGACGCCGGTCTCGAATACACCGACGTACAGCAAGCTTTCGTCGGTTACGTGTACGGCGACTCGACGTCGGGTCAGAATGCTCTCTACGAGATCGGAATGACCGGCATCCCGGTCGTCAACGTCAACAACAACTGTTCGACGGGATCGAGCGCCCTGTGGCTCGCACGCCAGGCGGTAGCCTCGGGGTCGGCGGAATGTGTTCTTGCTCTGGGCTTCGAGCAGATGCAGCCCGGCGCTCTCGTCAACGCCTACGGTGATCGTCCGAGCCCCACCGCACGCGGGGAGAACGTCGCCGCGTCGATGCCCGGCGGCGACGAGAACGCCCCGATGGCCGCGAAGCTCTTCGGCGGCGCTGGACTCGAGTACATGGTGCGCTACGGCGTATCCGCCGAGGTGTTCGGACGTGTGTCGGTGAAGGCGCGGTCGCACGCGGCCCAGAACCCACTTGCGGTGTTCCGCGATCCGATCGACCTCGACGCCGTGATGTCCTCGAAGCAGATCTGGGGACCGCTCACGCTCCTGATGTGCTGCCCGCCGACCAACGGTGCGGCCGCCGCCATCGTGTGCAGCGAAGAGTTCGCCCGCGCCCACGGGCTGGACGCGAGCATTCGCGTTCGTGCCCAGTCGATGGTCACCGACGTGGCCGGCACCTTCGATACCACCGACATGATGAAGGTGGCCGGCTACGACATGACAGCCAAAGCCGCGGCCGAAGTCTATGAAAAGTCCGGCGTGGATCCGCTGGACATCCCGGTCGTCGAACTGCACGACTGCTTCAGCACCAATGAAGTGATCACGTACGAGGGTCTCGGCCTGACCCCCGAGGGAACCGCGGAGAAGTTCGTGCTCGACGGTGACAACACCTACGGTGGGCGGGTCGTGACGAACCCCTCCGGCGGTCTTCTCTCCAAGGGCCATCCCCTCGGCGCCACCGGGCTGGCACAATGCGCCGAACTGGTGTGGCACCTGCGCGGGCAGGCCGGTGAGCGGCAGGTCGAAGGGGCACGAATCGCGTTGCAGCACAACCTCGGTCTCGGCGGCGCGTGCGTCGTCACCATGTACGAGAAGGTGGACTGATGTCACTCGACCACGCAATCCTCGATGTCACGGTTCCTCCGATCGTCACCGACGTCGAACGGGGCCGGATCCGGCAATTCGCCATCGCAATCGGCGAGGAGAACCCGATCTACCGCGATCGTGATGCCGCCGTCGCCGCCGGCCACCCGGACGTACTCGCACCCCCCACCTTCCTGTTCGGCCTCGAACTGGAGAACTCGAACGTCTTCGCTGATCTCGCGGCCCACGGAGTGGATCTCGGCAACGTCCTGCACGGCGAGCAGCAGTTCCGCTACTTCGCCGACGTCCACGCCGGCGACCGGGTCACCTTCGAATCCGCATATGTCGACGCCTACTCCAAGGCGAGCGGCGCCCTCGACTTCCTCGTGCGTCGCAGCACCGTGACCCGCGACGGCACCGTCGTGGCAGAACTCGAGAGCGTCAGCGTCATCAAGAATCCCGGGGGTAAGAAATGACCTCGTCCACACCCACCACGGACGTCGTAGCCGAGTTGCGACCCGGTGCCATCTCGCGCACGACCCTGGCGTTGTTCGCCGGCGCCTCCGGCGACCACAACCCGATCCACATCGACATCGACTCGGCGAAAGCCTCCGGCATGGAGGACGTCTTCGCACACGGCATGTTGTCGATGGCTTATCTGGGACGCTTGCTCACCGACTGGATACCGCAGAGCCGAATCCGGGAACTGTCGACGCGTTTCACCGCCATCACCCCGGTCCACGCCGAGCCCGTGCTGACCGCAGCAATCAGAGAAATTGTCACGGTCGACGGCGAGCAGCGTGCCCACCTGGACCTGAACGTGGTGCTCGCCGACGGAACCCGAACCCTGACGGGCACCGCGGTGGTGGCGTGGTCGGATCCTGGTGAGCTCGCAAATGCGACACTGGTTCCATGATCGAGCCGAGCGGGAAGAACTGAGATGTCACGATCGACAGCGGCACATACCTACGTCGAAGAGAAGGCAACGCCGTCATCTGCACGTGGGAGCGCTCGCACCGAGCAGATTGCGCGGGCCGCCGCGAACCTCTTTCAGGAATTGGGATACCAGAACGTCAGCATCGATCAGATCGGCGCCGCCGTCGGCCTGACAGGCCCCGCCGTCTACCGGCACTTCAAAGGCAAGCATGGCATTCTCGTGCATGCTCTGATGAGCCAAGTTCGGCTCGTGGACGAGCTCAACGCCCGCGCAGACCAGAAAGGCTCGACCGCGCAGGAACAGCTCGACCTGTTCCTCGAAGGACTCGCAGATCTCACCGCAAACGGTGACGAGGCGACGTTGTGGCGGCGTGAGCAACGGCATCTCGAACCCGCCGAACGCGAGCAGTTCCGTGGCCACTTCGCTGCTAATCAACACCGAATTGCCGCCAAGATCAGGGCGGCGAACCCCGCGATCGACGCACACAAGGCCGAATTGCTCGGCTTCGCGGTCCTGGCGGTGTACTCGAACACTCCCGACATCCGTGGCAATCTGTCGGCGGAACGGTTAATGGAGATCCAATCGGCGCTGGCCAAGTCGATCCTCGGCTGCAACCTGCCCGCCCCCGATCCCGACGCCGGTTCGGCGCCGCGTCCCGTTCCCCGGCAGCCCGCAGGGCGCCGCGAACGGATCATCGATGCCTCGGCGAAGTTGTTCGACGAGCGCGGGTTCTACGACGTGCGGATCGACGACATCGCCAAGGCGTCCGAGATGTCGGTAGCGACGTTGTATCAGCACGTGACCGGTAAGGCTCAGGTGCTCCGCGCAGTGCTGGAGCGGGGCGCGGAAGGTCTCCTCTACGTGACCGCCGACGCGCTCGCGCTCGCTACCACCCCGGACGAGGTACTCGACGCCTTGATTCGCACCTACGTCCGTCAGGCGCTCGGTATCCACGGACGGATCATGCACATCCTCTCTACCGACCTGCTGTACCTGTCCGACGAGGAACAATCCGCACTCCGCGAGACCCAGCGCGAATACGTCGCCGAATGGATCGCTGCCATCTGCGCACTCTCCGACGAGCTGGCCACCTCCGACGCACGCGCACTCGCGCAGGCCGTCATCGGTGTCGTGACCGACGTGGCGCAAACACCCCAGCTCCGGGAACGCCCGGGACTCGCCGGGGAACTGACAGTCCTCGCGCGGGCAATGGCGCTGCCGCCGAGCCTCGTTCCGAAATAGCCACCCCCGAACCCTGAGAAGGGCACAAATCTCATGTCCGAAATTGAACCGCGCAGCGCGGTCGTGGTAGGCGGTGCCTCCGGCATCGGTGCTGCCATCGCACGAGCGCTCGCCGCCGACGGAGCAACCGTCACTGTGGCCGACCGAAACGTCGACCAGGCCAAAGAACTCGCCGCCGAACTCGGTCCCACCCACCACGCGGCGCAGGTCGACGTCACCGACGAAAACTCGATCCTCAGATTGTTCGAATCGGTACGCGCAGCACGCGGCCGAGTAGATATCGCCGTGAACAGCGCGGGCATCAGCGTCGCCGGATCCATCACTGATCTTCCCGTCGACAAGTTCCGTCTCGTCGTCGACGTCTGTCTCACCGGGGCATTCCTGGTAATCAAGCACGCAGCCCGAGCGATGGACGACGGCGGGGTGATCATCTCCCTGTCCTCACTCAACGCACGGCAACCCGGCACCGGGATGAGCGCGTACTGCTCGGCCAAGGCGGGGCTCGCGATGCTGACCGAGGTCGCCGCGCTCGAGCTGGCCCCCCAGGGGATCCGCGTCAACGCGATCGCGCCGGGCATCGTCATGACTCCGCTGACCACGCCGTCGATGTCCGTCCCCGGTCTCGAGGACGACTACCTAGCCAACACGCCGCTCGGCAGATCAGGGACCCCCGAGGAGATCGCCGACGCGGCCATCTACATGACCCACGCGTCATGGCTCACCGGTGAGAGCCTCGATCTGAACGGCGGGGCACACCTGGTGAAATACCCCGACCTGTTGACGCATTTCCGCCGAGCCACCGCCTGACACCACCCGGTGGCACGCGATCTCACCCGTGCACGACGTTCCGCCCTCCGCTCCGATCGCGCCCGGCGCCGATTGCAGCGGAGCGCGGATTCGTCGTGCGCACCGCGGACGGCCTATTACCCATCGACACTGACATACATTCAGAATTATCACTAACTTTCGCAGTCAGAATTACTCCGGCCGACACCGCTTCCTGGCACGACTGCCCCTCCTCGTGGGAGATGAAACGACGGGCCAAAGGGCCGACTTTGGTTTCTTTGCAGGCACATTCGTGCACACTCAAGGCGAAGACATCGTCGACTTCCATCGCGCACCGGAGATCGACCAAAGATTTCCATTGACGGCCGGGCGACGGCATGTCACGATATGATCGTTCACAGACTATGTGCCGCCCGTCACACTCTCACGGGTCGCCTTTCCGGTTCGGTCGATCACAGCAGTCCCCCGTTCATCGGCTGCACGAATCCCGGACCGAAGGTCACGGCACTTCCCGCCGCTACCGAAGGAGCACACATGACAACCACACCGGCCGACGACGTACTCGGCACCGACACAGCCTCCGCCACCGGGGGCCACCCCGCCTTTCCGTTCGGCCGTACGTGCCCGTTCGCACCGAACGACAAGTATCAGTCCTTCAGCGACGACAATCTGCAGAAGGTGGACTTCAAGGGCACCCCCGGATGGCTCGTCACCGGGTACAACAACGTGCGCACGGTTCTCGCCGATCCCCGCATGAGCGTGCGCGGGATCGACGATTCCTCCCGCGGCGACGACGGCGAGCAGGCAGTTCCCGGCTTCTTCGTCGCGATGGACCCACCGCAGCACGACGACCTGCGCAGGATCCTGGCGAAGGAGTTCACTCCGCGTCGCATGGCAGCGATGCGCCCGACGATCGAGCGGATCGCCAACGATTTGATCGACGAGATCCTCAAGTCCGACGAACCCGTCGACATCATCGACGCGCTCGCTCTGCCACTCCCGTCGCTGGTCATCTGCGAGCTGCTCGGCGTCCCCTACGACAGGCACGACTTCTTCCAGGAACGCACCCGCGCCGTCCTCGCAGCCGGCAGCACTCCCGAACAGGTCGGCGCGGCCATCGGCGACGTCATGACCTACCTCGCCGAGCTGGTGACCATCAAGCAGGCGAATCCCGGCGACGACCTGGTCAGCCTACTGGTCAAGCACATCGAGTCGGGCGACCTCGGCGTGATCGACGTCGCGGGCATGTCCACCTTCCTGCTCATGGCCGGCCACGAGACGACCGGCAACATGATCGGCCTCGGCCTTTTCGCGTTGCTCGAACACCCCGACCAACTCGCCGAGCTGCGCGAGGACCCCGAACTCATGCCGCAGGCTGTCGAAGAACTGCTGCGTCACCTCGACATCATCGGAAGCCTCCCCCGGACCGCGACCGAGGACCTCGAGGTCGAGGGCCAGCGGATCGCCAAGGGCGAACTGCTGATGTTCTCCACCGAGGCGGGCAACCGCGACCCGTCGGTGTTCGACGAGCCGGACCGCCTCGACTTCCATCGGGATGCAAGCCGGCACCTGACGTTCGGACACGGAATCCACACCTGCCTGGGCGCTCCACTGGCGCGCCTCGAGCTGCAGGTCGTGTACTCGCTTCTCCTCGAACGCATCCCGTCCCTGCGCCTGGCCGTTCCCGCATCGGACATCAAACTCAAAAACGATGCCCGAATCTTCGGCGTCCACGAACTCCCCATCATGTGGGACCGACCGTAACAACACAACGACGCATCAGGCGGAAAGGAGGAACCGTGACAACACACAACGACAGCGACTTCGACACCGTCGTCGAGGATGATGAGTTCGATGTCGTCGTCGAGCGCATCGAGCCCGCCGCCACCGACGTCAAAGCGCTCGTCCTGCGACCGGTCACCGGCACGACGCTTCCCACTTGGACGCCCGGATCACACATCGATGTCCTCCTTCCGTCGGGAACGGTCCGCCAGTACTCCCTGTGCGGCGATACCTCGGATCACGACGCGTGGCGGATCGCCGTCCTTCGGGAACCACCGGAGAAGGGCCGTGGCGGGTCCGAGTACATCCACAACGCCCTGCACCCGGGATCGAAGTTGCGAGTGGGACTACCACGCAACAACTTTCCGCTCGTCGAGTCGACTCGATACCTGTTCATCGCCGGTGGCATCGGGATCACCCCTATCCTCTCGATGATCGCGCACGCCGATAAGCAACACCTCGACTGGCGGCTCATCTACGGTGGCCGGAACGCCGAGTCGATGGCCTTTCGCGACGAACTCGCGCGGTACGGCGTCCGGGTCGAGATCGTTCCCGAGGACCGCACCGGCCCCCTCGACCTGGGCCATATGCTCAGTATTCCGCGGTCCGACACCGCGGTGTACTGCTGCGGTCCCTCCGGACTGCTCCAGGCGGTCGAGGCAGCGTGCAGTTCCTGGCCGGACGGCTCGTTGCACCTGGAACGATTCGTGCCAGCCCCATCACAACCGGAGTCGGGCGACACGGCCTTCGAGGTTGTCCTCGCCAAACAGGGCCGCACGTTCGTCGTACGACCGGGCGAGACGATCCTCCGCACACTGGAATCGAACGGGGTCGATGTCCTCTCGTCCTGCCAGCAAGGAATGTGCGGACGCTGCGAGCAAACTGTACTCGAGGGCACTCCCGATCATCGAGACGAAATCCTCACCCCCGAGGAACGAGCAGCGGGCGAATACATCCTGATCTGCGTGTCCCGGTGCCACGACGACCGGCTGGTACTGGATCTGTGATTTCACAACATCATTCGACAAGGAGTAAGCAAATGGGCCGTGTAGAGAGAAAAGTCGCCATCGTCACCGGTGCAACCAGTGTCGAGCCCGGAGGCCTCAACATCGGTGGCGCAACCGCGACCGAACTGGCCGCAGAGGGCGCCCGGGTAGTCCTGGCCGATATCAATGTCGAAGGCGCCGAGCGACTCGCAGCAATCCTCAACGAGCGTCACGGAGACAAGACCGCACTGGCGGTCGGCATCGACCTGCGACACGAAGACCAGATCCAAGATCTCGTACAGCGCACCGTCGACTATTTCGGCGCACCCGACATCGTCGTCAACAACGCCGGCATCTTCCCTGGCGACGACGGTGACGTCGCCACCATGGCCATTGAGGTGTGGGACAACGTGATGGCCGTCAACGTCCGCGCGGCGATGCTGCTCACCAAGCACGCGCTGCCCCACCTGCGCAAAAACGGCGGCACAATCGTGAACACCTCATCCACCCACGCCTTCGCGGGTGACAGCAGCCTTACCGGATACGGTGCGACCAAAGCCGCGCTCATCGCGCTGACGAAGTACACCGCGACCCAGTACGGGAAGGAAGGGGTGCGCTGCAACGCCATCTGCCCGGGTACCACCACCACTCCCCCTGCGCTGGCACTACCCCAGGAGATCAAGGACATCTACGTCGCACATACGATGCGCCCGACGCTCAACGGCCCGACCGAACTGGGCAAGGTCTTCCTGTTCCTCGCCTCCGACGACTCGCGCGGCATCAACGGTGAGGTGATCCGGGTGGACGGCGGTCTTCTCACCCATCAGCCATTCGTCCCCGACATGCACAGGCTGGGCATGGTCACAGCACCGGATCAGTAACCGCCCACCATCACCCTCCCCTCGAACCTGCCCCTCACCCCTTCCTACGTGGGCAACCGACTGCCGGCTCCGGCGTCGACTACTTCACGCGCGGAAGACGGTGTTTCCAGGATGAGCTCGACAATCCGGCAGGGACGTCCGTCGAATCGTCCACCGCGCATGTCACCGATGAGCAGGCGTTCCGAGCGTGTAGTGCCTCGCCGGGATCCGGGTAGGCCGTCACCCACGTCGTCCCTACCCGGATTCGGCCGACGAGGCTTCAACAGGTAACGATCGCCCCGCCCTGCGACTGACGAGCCCAACAGACCGCCCAAATTGAATTCAGGAAGCGAGATCTTCAGTATTGCGGGGCTGTTCACGAGCTCCTGGTCGGCTATTCTCGCGGCCGCGACCGAAAATGCCGCGTCGGTACCCGACGGCGTCTCCGACATCGTGCCGGAGACTCGGTAGGGTCGCCAGTTCTGTCCCAGTATGCTCGCATTCCTCTGACGCATCCGAGTGAGTGCCTGCCTGGAGTGCGCCCAGCCCTGAAGTCAGGCCCGCCCTCGGCAATACAGACATCCACCGATCTCGAGGTGTTCTGCGTTACCCGGATCGATATCAGCCCTCTCGCGTCCGCAAGGACCCCACGATCGACAGCCGCATCTCGTTGTGCTGCGCGTGACCTTTTGCGGCGCACGTCGACAAGCCCCCTCAGCTGCCGTGTATCCCACAGCCACTCACTATCCGATTTGCCGACCGTGGCCGGACCCCTGCCGCGCGGTGCGATTGCAGTTTCCCTTTCCCCAAGGGGTTCGAAGCCCATCTGCCCGAGACACGAAGGAAACAAATGACGAAAATCCGAACGTCGTCGATCGTATGGCTCGCGATCGGCGTACTGATGATCGGCTCCGCCATGCTCGTCAGATGGGTGGTAGTTCCCTCGCTGAGCAAGTTGCCGGCCGACTTGGCTCAAAGCCAGAAGTACGAGGGCACGATGAGCGCGTTGAATCCTGAGGCATTCGCTGCCAACGATCTCACGAATCTCATCACACCTGATCTGCCGATCACCGCGAACCGGTCACTGACTGTCGAAGCCACGGACGGCGACACTGCGATCGTCACCAGCAACTCCACGCTCACGCTGCCCGACGGGTCGACGCAGAAGGACGTCCACAGCTATGCCGTCAGTCGTGTGGACTATCGCCCCATCCAGTTGTCTGCTGAGCAACAGCAAACTCTGGTTCCCCCGAACGCGCAGAACACCTTCGAGGACCACGAGGGCATTGCCTTCAGTTTCCCGATGAATCCTCAAACAGACGGTTACTTACTGTACGACTCCGTTACACGCAGCGGGCAGCAGGCAAAGTTCATCAGTGAGGGCACCCGCGAAGGTCGCTCGGTGTACAACTACGAGGTCAATGCTTCCGGGCCGATCACAAGTCCCAGCGTGATGGCGCAGTTCAAGGACTTCCCGCCGCAGCTTCCGAAAGCGGTGATCGCGGGATTGCTTGGAGCCAACATCGTCCCTTTGGATGCACGAGCGATCTTGCACGACAATCTGGCAGGCCTGCCCGACACTGTCGACATCGGCTTCGGCAGTTCCAACGCAGTAAAGCTGGCAGTTGACACACAGTTCGGTGCGCCGCTGGACGTGGATCAAGTTCAGAGCATGTACGTAACGGTTCCTGTCAACGGCGTGAACGTTCCTGTGCTGCCGTTGTCGACGGTGCGGCTGCTGACCGCCGACAGTGAAGTCACCAAACTTGCCGACAACCTTTCGGAGAACGCCACGCTGCTGACAACCCTCGGAGTATGGCTGCCTGCCGTCATGGCGGTCGTCGGCCTCCTTCTGGTCGTACTCGGATGCAAACGATGGCGTCGCCCATTGGGCAAGGACACCGAACGACGCCTCGCGCACGTCTGAGGAGCGCGAAGGCTGACGCTGCCGCCGTATCGGACAACGCCAATGAGTCCGGGAAGCTTCGTAAAGACCTAAACCAAGTTGATCCGTAAGGCTCAATAGTCAGCGCTCGACCCTTCGATGCGCCGAACACATCAACCGGCCGGCCACCGAGTCGGAGCACCGGGGCGTCGACCCGACACCCATCCAGACGCATGAATCGACGGTACCGAGGGAAATTACTTAGCAAAAAGAGTTAGCACTCCTACCACTAGAGTGCTAAATTCTTATGGGGTCCAGGTCACAAGCTGGAGACCCTCGACCGAGTCGCAATCATCGACCATCGAAACGGCCTCGAGCACACCGTTCTCGTTGCGCCCGAACAGTTCTTGAAGACGCTTCCGGTCTCGTCAAACCAATTTGCCCCGTCGACCCACTCGTCAACCGTGAGAAGCGAGAAGGAGGACCATGACCGCCGCCGTCCCCGACAGCCCCGGCGCCGACCACCGCATGTGTTCCTCCCACGACGACAACGGGATACGGAAACAGCACGGGTCGCGGCTGCCCGCCGTGTCGATCACCCTCGGCATGCTGTCCGTTGCGTCGTTCTGGTTGGTCGGACTCGGCTTCCTCCTGGGGGTGACCGCAGTGGTCTGCGGCGCCGTCGCCACCTCGCGGTCCGCGGTAGCGGACGACGAGGCGGCATCGTTGCGGGCCCTCCTGGGTGTCGTTGCCGGCGCAGCGGGTATCACCGTCTCCGCGATCGCCCTGTTCCCCATGCTCGCGCACCTGTGAACTGCGAACACGACGGCTTCATCCTTGGTCGCCATCCGGGCCGAACCGCACCACCCCAGCACCACCGCCCTCGGCACAGGTTGCTCATTGAGACCACGACCTCATGCACTATGCGGGCTAAATCACGGCGGATCCGCGGTAATCGTTCGAGACTGTTGAGCTCATCGAGAACATGGTCGACCGCGGTGGTCGGGGTACAGATATCCGTGCCCTCCGAAGCGCGGATCCGGTCGCGTATGTTGGAGACCACGGAGAGTTCACGCTCGAGGTCTGCTGCGGTTCGGTCGCCCACGCCCCCGCCGCCCATCGGATTCGAGAAAATTTCTAACAGTGCAGAATTCGCGGCCATAACCAAATCTGATCGCCTGCGAAAAGTTCGGTCGGATCACCGGTTTCGGAGCCGAATCCGGTTCGCCACTGCAACCGACACCGATGCAGATCCAAACTGATCCCTCGAACGGTTGCGTCCGAGGCCTCGCCGGCGTCAGTGGTGCAGTGCTGCAACGTTCTCGTCGAGAAATCCTTCACCCGCCACTGAAGACATCGTTGTCGTCGCCCGCGACCATATGACCGGCCCCGGTCACGTCGATCAGCTTCGCGGTCGGAATCAGTTCGAGCAGTTCCTTGGCGCCTTCCTCGCTGACCACATGGGACTGCTTGCCACGAACGAGCATCGTGGGAACCGTGACCGCAGCCGCGGCGGCCCGAGCGCGTTCGTATCGCACGATCGAATCCGCTTGGCGGGTGGGTTCGTCGCCGTGACGAAGGAACTTTGGATCCCAGTGCCAGAACCAGCGGCCATCCCGCAAACGGAGATTCTTGCGCAACCGCTGCGGGCTGGGCTTACGCACCCGGTTCGGGCTGCCGCGATCGCCGCCGCAGCCTCGTCCAGGCTCGCGAAACCCTCGAGGCCACTGCGCATGAAGGCCATGATCTCCGCGGTACCGCTCGTTTCGACCCTCGGTGCGATATCGACCAAGACCAGACCGCGCGCCAGATCCGGGTTCTCCCCCTGCCCGATCAACGACGTCATACCGCCTATCGAGGCACCGACGAGGACCGGCTTCTCCGCCACCTCGGCGATGATCGAGGTCAAGTCGGCGACCAGTGCGTCGATGCCGTAGTCCCCGTCGGGTGCCCACTGGCTGTCACCATGCCCACGCGCGTCCACGGCGATGGCAGACCAGCCATCCGGCGCGAGGCTGCGACCGGTGTTACGCCAGGAATGCCGGGTCTGCCGCCGCCGCGCAGCGGCAGAACCAAGCCTTTTCTTTCGACATCCGATCCGCCGGCACCCTGGGACGGTGGATCCCCACCGGTCGGCGGCAAGCGTGACACCGTCACCGCGGCATTCGGACTGTGCGACCACGGGATCCATGAAGTTCCTCACCAACATTATCGAGTTGTGCCTACGCGCTCCACGAAGACCAGAAGACACCGCACGGCACCCGCATCGGCAGCCCGACCACCCTGACCAAACGGGAATGGCAGGTCGCCGAGTTGGTGTCCGAGGGACTGACGAACAGAGCCGTCGCCGACAAGTTGGTGATCGCACCGCGTACCTCCCAAGGACGCGTGGAGCACGTCCTCACCAAACTCGGATTCACCTCACGCGCACAAATCGCCGCCTGGGGCGTCGAACAGTCCACGCGCCAACAACCCCAGTCCAGCTAGGAGTACCGCACCCTGAACCGTCCTGGAAGAGGTGGCGGCTACTGATCTAGCCAGCGACCCCAAGGCACAGTCGGCGATACCGGTCTCGGCCAACTCCCTCGGGGTCGCGGGTAAATATCCGGCGCCACGTCGAGCGCGACATCGCCAGCGTTCACCGCCCTGTCCCCGACAAATCCGAATCGCAATCGGCACAGTCGGGATGACCGGTGTGGCAGGCTACGAACTCCGCCGCAGTCCATCCGGTCTCACGGCGACGAGACATCCGGTCGACGGCTTGACGGGCCGGAACTCAACTCCGGTGAAACCGATGCGATGTAGCGAATCGATGTACCTCCGCACATCGACGGCGGCGAATGGATCCGGCGGCGTCTCTCCGTCAGCCCCATGCCCATGCCCGTGCCCGTGACCGGGACGGTGGGTGGCGACCCGGGCGAGCGCACGCACCGCGCCGGCGCGGAGACGATCGAGTGGATGCATGTCGGCGATCAGCAACCGCCCGCCCGGGCGCAACACCCGGAACATGTGTCCCAGCGCGACCTCTCGCTGATCCTCCGGGATGTGGTGCATCACGAACGTCGAGGTCACCACGTCGAATGACGCGTCCGGAAGGCTCAGCGACTGGGCCGTACCCAGATGAAAGGTGCAATTGCCGGTGCGGCCCGCGTGCGCGGAGGCATAGTCGATCATCGGCCCGGACGCATCAACGCCCTCGACCTGACCGGTGGGGCCGACCCGTTCGGCGAGCGCGCCGGCGAATCGTCCGGGCCCGCACCCGATGTCCAGCACGTGATCACCGCGGCTCGCCCCGCTTTCCGCCGCGAGCGCGGTGTCGAGTCGTCGTCGGCGTCCGCCGAAGAAGACCGTGTTGAAGAGGTTGTATCCGCGGACACGGGTGATGAGAATGCCCGGTGGCGTTTCGTGGGCCGGCCCGGGTCGACGATGGGTGGACTGTGATTGTTCGGTATCGGACATGAGTTCAGCATTTCCCCAATAGCATTGCCGGACCAGAACCAAATGGCCCGGATGCGTCCGATTTGGAACAGTTGATCGCGAAATGTTCGGTAACGACGGGAGCAGCCGATGGTGAAGTCAGCCGATCGCCGTGTTCGGCGGACGAAGGGGCTCCTGCACCAAGCTCTGATCGAACTGCTGCTGGAAAAGGGATACACCCGCACCACTGTCCAGGACATCCTCGACCGCGCCGATATCGGGCGATCCACGTTCTACAGTCACTACCGGGACAAAGACGACCTACTCGTGGTGAGCTGCACCGAGTACCTGCGCGCGGCGGTGCACAAAACCCGGGCAGACGCTGCCCGGCTCTGGGAACCGGTGCAGACGATGCTGCAGTTGGCCGAGCAGCACCGCGAGCTGTACCGGGCGTTGGTCGGCAGACGCAGCAGCGGCGTGTTGCTTCGTGCAACGCAGCAGATGGTCGCAGAGATCCTGGCGGAGAATCTTCGCGGCCGACTCGACATCGACGACGCCGAGATCGACACGACGCTGACGTTCCTGTCGTGGGCTCTGGTGGGTGTGCTCGGCTCGATCGCCGAAGACTCGGTATCGGCGTCGGACGCCTTCTCGACTTTCGAGCGCCGCCTCGGCCACGGACTCAGCGCGCGAAGATCGATCTCGGCACCAGAGTGATGGATGCGTGAGGGCGTGGTCGCAGACGACACTGACCCTTACCCGTTCCTCTGTCATTCAATCCGTCACATTGGGGCCGAGGTACGTGGTTGTGACACCGATCGTTTCGTTGTCGAGCTCTACGTACGGCAGCTGTGGATCGCTGCGGACTGGGCGGTTCCGGAACCGGTGTGGGAGCAAGCTCTTCGAACGCCTTCACCACAGCGACGAACGGGGCGCCGGTTGATCGGTCGAGTGGCATGCCATCGGTAGCGAACGCCTCGTTGGATAGTTTGCGCTACGTCGGTCGTCTGTCCTTGGTTCGTTCTGGGCGCCAGCTCATGAGGCATCACGAGAGGATCGCGGCGCGGGTGTGCGGTGTGGGTTCCGCTTGCGAGAAGACGCAATTCATCCTCGCCCGCCGATAGACCCTCCCGCCCGTCTTCCACTCTTCGGGCTTGACCTCGAGAATGGTTGATGTCTTACGGTGTGTGGACAACCAATTCGGAGGTGCGCGGTGTCAGTCGTCTACCGCGTGCGACAAGTTCGTCGCTCCTGATCAAGCCGGAGAGGAGTTCTGCTCTCCTGTCCGCCGGACACACCTGGTCCTACGGGATCAGCCTGGGTTCATCGCGGACTATCTGCTCGAACAGATCGCCGGTCCGGGCCGATGCAGGACGTCGCGCGGTAGTTCGGGGTCCGATTCCCGATTGGAGAAGCGGCGGCGTTCGGCAAGGAACAACCATGCACCGCGAGCGTGCCATCGGCGCAACGAAGGGCGTTCTCCGACTCAGGGTCCCACCAGCGCCCATGTTCCGGCCCCTGTCGATCTGCGGGAGTTGCGCTGACTGAAACGACTGAGGTTTGTCGACCGTTGGCGCGACCGGTTGAGGCCTCCACGGCGACATCCCGCCCTTCGGATTGCAGGCGCGGTGTCAAGCCCCTTTCGCGTCTCCGGGACACCCTCCGTCTGACATCGGCTCGGCCCCTCGGAGGACGGTGGTGACGGCTTTGATGAACTCCTCCTCGATGTCGGTCCAGTCGCGATCGAGCTCCTGGGCGAGGCGGGGATAGCGCGCGGCCGCTGCTTCCAGTAGCCACGCGGGCGGTGCGGCGGGGCGGTTTGCCGGTCCGGTGAGCAGAGCGAAGGTGTGAGCGAGGCCGTCGAGGAGCAGGGCGGTGTGCATGGGGTCAGGCACCGAGCCGCGGTCCAGCTCACGTAAGAGCAGGTCTATCCACGCCAGTCGTTGCGGGTAGCGAGGCATGCCTGCGGCGCGCACGTCGGCGAGCCACGGGTGGGTCCGGTAGCGGTTCCACAACTGCTGTGCCCAGGCCAGGGCTCGGGCGCGCCAGTCACCCTCGCCGAGCTGGGGGGCCGGGCCCACGGCGGCGTCGACCATGATCTCGACGAGTGTGTCCTTGGAGTCGATGTAGCGGTACAGCGCGGTAGTCGTCAGTCCCAGCTCAGCGGCGACGGCCGCCAGCGACACCACGGTGAGGCCGTCGGCGTCAGCCAGTGACATTGCGGCGGCGACGATGTCATCGACGCTGGACCGCGCCTTGGGCCCCCGCGTCGTGGGCGGGTCCAGTCCCCACGCGGAGCGCAGGATCCGGCTCCCCATGTCTTGACTGCGCATGTCGTTCACAGTAACGTAATGGAACTGTGAACGACATTGACAGTAAGCGGGCCGTCCTCGTCACCGGAGCATCCTCCGGACTCGGTGCCCGCACTGCCCAGATGCTCGCTGAGCAGGGTTACCCGGTAGTGGGCGCAGCTCGCCGCGTGGAGCAGATAGCCCAACTGGCCGGCGTGGTGCCCGTCCACCTGGACCTCACCGACGAGGCCAGCATCGACCGCGCCGTCGCGGCAGCGCAAGCGGAGTGCGGACCCATCGAGATCCTGGTCAACGACGCCGGGTACGGGGAGTTCGGGTCCTTCGAGGAGACGCCCCTGACGCGGGCGCGTCGCCAGTTCGACGTCAACGTCTTCGGCCTCGCCGCCTTGACCCAGCGCCTCCTGCCTCCGATGCGTCAGGCGCGCCGAGGGCGCATCGTCAACGTCTCCAGCCTGGCGGGGGAATTCAGCTCTCCGATGGGTGGCTGGTACCACGCCAGCAAGTTCGCCCTCGAAGCCCTCTCGGACAGCATGCGCGCCGAGCTGCGCCCGTTCGGCATCCAGGTCACCGTCGTCCAGCCGGGCCCGGTGCGCACCCCATGGCACGAGGACGCCTTGGCATCCCTACAGGAGTCATCCGGGCACGGCGCCTACACCCAGATGGCCGAGGCGGTCGCGGCCTACCACCGCACGAATCAGGACAAGGTCATCACAAGTGACGTCGATCAGGTCGCCGTATCCATCGTCAAGGCCGCGACCACCCCCCACCCCAGGCCGCGGTACCGGGTTGGGCGCGGCGCCGCCGCCGCGGTGGCCATCAGCAAGCTGCCCGACCGCACCTTCGACGCCATGATCCGACGACAGTTCCGCCTCCCCTAGCCACCCGGCAGTCGCTTCGCCACGCCCATGCAGGCAAAGCCGACAACCGCGAGGACGAGCCCTGCGGCGGTCGCCGCACCTGTGCCAGTGGAGGAACCCTCACCGCACACCCCGCCGCGATCGGGCGACGGTAGGTTTCGGCAGCTCACGCCCGACCCCCGGCCACTCGACGAAGCTCGACCGAGACAACGACGGTATCGCCTGCGACAAGTGATGCGGCGGAACATCGTCGACGTCAAGCCGTAGTCGACTGTGCGGGTCACAAGGGGGCACAGGGATCGCCGGGTGCGGTTCCCAGAAGGGAAACAGCTCGGGGATGCCGGCGTCCGGGTGTTGCCGTTGCGCCTGCACGACGAATTCGAGGACCGCCTTTCCGGTGATGTGGGACAGTGCGCAGGCGTCGAGACTCACCCTTCGCCGACGCCACGAACCCGATCCGCTCGGCGTACGGGCCCAGGACCCCGGAATCGACGAACGGAGCAAGGCCAATCCCCCACCGGTTGACGGCAGACTGCAACCCGCTCACGGGTCTCGGTGTCGTACTTCCTCGGTGCTGGCATGACTTCATTCTCCTGGTTCAATCAGGAGTCTCCACTCAACCCAGGACAGTTCAGCATGCCAGCATCTCGACGAAGGCCACGTTCCGTCGAAGTTGAAAGAAGTAGCCACAGCCACATCACGAGCTCAGAGGCCACGCACTCCTCATGCCCGTCCCTGTCGGTCACACCGACGCCGCTGAGCGCAAGAACATTCCACGTATGGCGCCGTCGGGTAGCACACCGCCCATTGCACCGGTGCGGCGACAAATCGACCCACTCCGCCGCCGCGTCACCCCACCTCGCCACGTCGACCACGTACGGCGAGGAAACACAATGGGACTGGGTGGACCCGCCGAACCCACCAGCCTCCTGGGGACGGGGTGCGGCGGCGCACCTGCTCGTCGGATCACTCGCCCATTCCGGGCGCTGGTACGGGGTCCTGGCACCGGCCATGACCCAGCGCATCTGGTCGACCGCGTCAGCCGCAGACTCGGGGGCCTGACCCGAACCTGGCGGTTCGATCGGAAGGCGACCGTCTGCCACTCCGACTTCGTCGGGTCACGGCCGGCTTCGCCGGCGTCGCCAAACGCTACGGCGCCTCGATGGCGATTTGCTCACCGCGGTCCGGAAACCGCACAGGAGTGGCGGAGAAGGCCAATCCCACTGCTGCCCAGTGCTGGTGGCGCACCCTGTCCGACGATCTCACCGTCGAACGAGCCCAGCAGAGGTTGGATGAGTTCTGTCGTGTGCGGGGCGACACCCGGCTGCCTCCCACCGCGAACGGAAGGGTGACGGTAGTGACTGTGGCCGCGAGCGAGCAGTTGACGGAGCCGCAGCGCACCAGGATGCAAGCACGCGGAGGTTGTTTCGCCGATCCGGCACCCCAAGGCGTCTTCGCCTCGACTCTTGATTTCCGGCTCACTCCGGTTGCGGGAGCGAAAGACTCCCGACTCTTTTCCACGGCAGGTCTGCGGAACGGCTTCCGGCGCGGCCATGGTGCGCACAACGTCGCGAGGAATGCCCCTCCCCCGAGGCAAGCTCTGCATCACGAGTGCGAGGGCGGGGTGCTGTTATATATGTGACGTGGTGGACATACTGAATGAACGACGATTGGACTACCGGACCCTCATGATTGATGCGGGAGGATCGATGTCGAAGCGACCAGCGCAAGACAGAGCATCACTGTCGCCACTGCGGATGTACGCAGCGTTCCGCCGCACGCACCCGCACGCTCCGATCCCGGACGACTACGTCACCGACAACGGATACCGCCTCGGGCGGTGGCAGACCCGTCAGCGTGTCGCCCGAATGCTCGGAACACTGCCGGCCAGCCGGATCAGCGAGCTCGACGCGATCGGTTTCGTGTGGAGCGAGAACGGGCAACCCCTCCCGGCGGTCGCGAGGACGGATTCGAAGCGTCGGCGCATGTTGACGGCGATCGCCGCCTACCGCGAAGAGCACGGCAACGCTCTGGTGCCCGCCAACTACATCACCGATGATGGCGAGCAATTGGGGCAGTGGCTGTATCGGGCCGTGAAGAAGTGGCGCGCGCACAACCTGCCGGACGAGGAGCGAGCACCGCTAGCATTGCTAGGCGTGTCACCGGCGCCCCGTCCGCGGGGTCCGCGCACGGCGGCATAGCCTCTCACGTGTGGTGCCGGGTCCGGTGCCGATCGCAAGGGTCGCAGCCACCCGCCGGGATCCGTCCGAACCTACCGGGTTTCGCGGTGTCGATTTCGGTGTTGCTGCCGTGCGGTGTCTTTCGCCCCGATCGGCGGCCCTTCCCCAATTCCTGACCCCTGATATCCACTCACTCGTGCCATATCCCACGGTGATCGAAGCCTAAATTGGTTAGCCGAAAATTTTGGATTGCGATGCTATCCGCTTTAAATCGTTCCGTGGATTGTTACGATCGATGAAGTGATGGCCGTTCTTGTTGCCGTTACTGCACGCGCAGTCCCATCCAGCGGCAGTATTTGTCGCGGATACTCGGAGGAGTTCTCATGGCATTGCCCACTTTGACACCGGAACAGCGCGCGGCAGCATTGGCGAAGGCAGCTCGGGCACGGAAGCTGCGCAGCGAACTTCTCTCGGCGGTGAAGTCGGGTGACCTCACAGTGAGCGCGGTTTTCGATAAGGCCGAGTCCGACGACATCGTGAAGAAGACGAAGGTGTCCGCCCTCCTCAAATCACTCCCTGGTGTGGGCCCCGTCAAGGCCGCTCAACTGCTCGAGGAGCTGTCGATTCCCGAGACGCGCCGGATCGGTGGTCTGAGGCCGAATCAGCGGAAGGCGCTTGTCGACGCCGCCGCGAAGTGACCGGTGCGCTGCCAGAACATGGCAGCGGGTCAGTGAGCTGCGGTGTACGCCTCCATGATATCCGTGGGCATCCGCCCACGGTCCCCCACCTCGTAACCCTGCTCGCGCGCCCATTCGCGGACCGCTCTCACATGGTCGCGGTCTCGCCGTGCCGGCTTCGTCGCGCTACCGCCGGAGTGGAGGGTGCCTACGGTCCGGTTCTTGCGGCCGCCCACCCTTGTCGCATGCTCAATGTAGTAATCGAGCTTCTTGTGGAACGCCGTCGCATTCTTCGCTGACAGATCAATCTCGTAATCGATGCCGTCGACGGAGAAGGCGATCGTCTCGCCTTTTCCGTCGTCGATGGACGTTCCGTCGATATCGTCGACGTGTTCGACCACTATTTGGCGCGCCATGACCACTCCCTCATTTTCTTTACCGGTCGACTGTACTGCCCGCGCGAGATGACGGCATCCTCGCGATATCTCCCCCAGACCAGCCGACAAAATTGACCGCGGCAATGAAGACAGCACAATTCCCGTTGTACGTCTCTCACATTCGGCGTCGAATTAGCTGTCCTTGCTCTGTTCGGCGAGTTCGAGGACCGATGCCGACCCTGCCCCCGCCATAAAATTGCGTTCGTCGAACACCGCGGACCCAGCCGTGAACGTGTGCGTTGAGTGCACCGAGGACGCCTCTCCGTAGGTGGACAATCGTGACCGGCGAATCTGAATTCGCTCACTGCGAGAGGTGCTTTCGCTGTTCGCGCGCCGACAGTCCCACGGCGACTCCACGGATCCAGGCGTTGTGGTGCGGCACCACGCCGACAGTGCATATTGCTGGACATGCCGAAGTACACGGTGACTTTTCGCAATGGTATATCGAGCGACAGGACCTTCGACTCAGACTTTCAGGCGATCAACGAGACGCACAGGCCTACCGCACCTCAAACCGGCATCGTCCAGATCCACCGCTACGCGGACGGTGGCGGCACGACCGACGTGTGGTCTGCCTCACCCACCGGCCGGGCCGACAGACCGGACGCATGAGCTGGGCGATCACTGTCAATCCCCGACGTCTGCAAGGCAATCGAGAGGGCCGTTCATGCAGGGAACGGGGACGACCCCGCCGACATCGCACGATGAGACGCAACCCGTCACAAGGGAGCGACGCCTCGTCCGTTTCCTACCGTCCCTGCTGTTCGCACGACCAGCTCGGTTCGCTCCGCGCCACCGTGCCGCGTCTGCGGTCCACCGCGGTGACTGTGGCCCCGTGGTCGGTGCACCCCATCGTGGCGGAGCAAGCCCACCGCTACCACACAGATGATGGACGGTCAGCACGTCCCTGCACACAGCCCGACCTCGCCGAGCCTGATGCAAGAGGCCAGTGACGAACGCACCCGTCGGTCCCCGATCGATGACCGTTTACCGATCAATCACCGGTCACCGATGGACGCGCGGGGCCGCAACGGCCCGGCGGCGGAGTTCGTCGTGGAACAGGTGGGTGGCGGAGCGGTCGCATTCGATCAGCAGTCGAATACGACTGCAGCACGCCCGTCTCGCCGAGTTCCGGCCTGCATCGACCGGCGGGAACCGGGCGGCGACGACCGCACACCCGGAGGGAGAGTGGCCGTTTGGGGCTGCGGGTGGTTACGGCCGAGGTGGTCGCGTGCATGGGGCCGTGTCCGGAGTGTGGGCGACCATGGTGGTCCAGGTGGTCTGCATGAGGGTGCCGTGGACGTCGGTGATGACGTTCTTGATCACGATGAGGTCTTGTCCGTGGCTGCGGCGGAACGAATCGACGTAGATGTCGCAGATCAGGCGGTCCCCGACCGTGAAGGGTTTGTGGAATTGCAGGCGCTGCTCAGTGTGCAGGACCTGACTCAGGTCGTAGCCGGTGACGAGGTCGGCGAACACGCGTTGCTGGGCGACGCCACCGAGCAATGAGGCGAAGGTCAGCGGTGCGATCAGCCCGGCGTAGCCCAGGTCGGCGGCGCCGGCCTCGTCCCGGTGTGCCGGGTGCGGGTCGAGAACCGCCCGTGCGTACTCGCGTATTTTCTCCCGCCCGACCTCGTAGTAGTCGGGGAGGCGGAAGTGCCGGCCGACCATGTCCGCAGGATCGGCCGTCTCCGCTGTTGCGTCATCATCACTCACCCGGGCACACACCGCCGATGCCGTCTTGGCCGGGGGTCAATGGGATGGCGTCGAAGTGTCCGCTGCCGATGTGAGCGGCGGATCCGGTGAGGTGCGTGATGTACCGCTGGTACACCTCCTCGGAGGCGACCGATACCGCCTCGTCGTCGTATGGGCGCAGCGCCTGCACCCAGTCGTCGAGGGTGCGGGCGTGGTGTGGCTGCAGCGCCTGGATTCGGTCGACGTGGAATCCGGCGGCTTCGCCATGGCCGGTGACCTCGACAGAGTCCAGGACAGGTGATCCCTCACTTATTCGATCGAAAATCGTGTGCATGGTCGGCATGATCACGTCATCCATCGCCGACCGCACCGATCCCCCACGCGGGGAGCATCTCGTCCACGCTGGCGACCGACGCCAAAGCATCCGCCCTGATAGAAATCAGGGCCGTCCACCTCGACGAGTACCACCTGCGCCCCGTCGTATGGGACCTCGATGATGCGCATATCCATGCGTTTGTCTCCCCAAGGCCGGACGTGACCCACTACCAAGACCGCGCCGCGATATCGCCGTTGCCGTTGCGGCGATGATCGTTCCCTTATAAGACCACTCGAACGACGGTGCCTGCCGTGTTATCGGCAAACGGCGACCGGTCGGGCGAGCCGGTACACCCTCACCGCGACGTCCCGACCGACGTCCTGATCGGCGGAGCAACCGCAACCCCAGTCCCGGGTCAGGGCAGCAGATCGGCGGTTCAGGCGGTGCGGCAGGTGGTGTGGGTGGCCGCGCACATCGGGCACCTCGTGCGCTCGCCGACGATCCATCCGTTGGTGCGGGCAAAGGCGACCGCTTCGGGCCGGCCGGCGACGGCGACCTCGAAGGTGTGCTCGCACAGATCGCATCGCAATGTCCAGCCACGTCTGCCTGTGGATCGGACCAATGCACATGTAGTCATGTCACCCCCGCGACTTCGACACCGTGCACCCAGCATGACACAACCCTCGCGGCCGTGAGGGCCCACGCAAGCGCACGCCGAGCCGTTACAACCCGGACCCGGGACGCTCGGGCACCCTCGGTCTCATCCGCATCAGTAACCAGAAAATGAGGACCCTCGCCTCTCCGATTCTCACGCAGACCATCCCGGCGATGGCCGACAGTTGCGACGGGATACGTGTCGCGGCATCCGGTTTCGGCCGGAGTCGTGACCTCGGTCCGATCGCCGGGCAGCTACGTGTCGGTGCCGGGTGCGGATTCGGCGGTGGGCGGGGCCGGGTGGTCGTGGACCACGTGCTCCCACCAGGAATCGAGCGGGCTGGGTTCGGGCCACACGATCGTGTCGTCGGCGACCGGCGACGCGCTCTCGCCCGGTTGGCTCGTTGCGGTTCCGGTGGTGTCGTTCGAACAGTCGGTCTCAGACATGATCGTGCGCATCCTGTCGCGTCAGCTCGCGTGCGCGTGGCGGCGTGGGGGAAGTTGGGTGATCAGCTGGTCCCATTCGTCGAATCGGATGGCGTCGGACCGGCGGCGACGGGGTGCGGGTCCGGCGGCGAGGTCGACCAAACTCCGGGCGGCGCCGAGGACGGTCAGATGATGACGGCGGGATACGTCGAGGAGTTCGTCGAACGCCTGGGCGTCGCTGCAGCCGCGGGCGGCGATCAGGATTCCCTTCGCGGTGGCGAGGAGTTCGCGACCGTCGGGCCGCCGGCGGGGAATCAGGCGCGTCGGGCCGGGAACCGGGGTGAGGGGTGATTCGGTGGTGTCCTCGATCATGGGGGGTCCTTCGCTCTCGTGCATCGGCCGGGATCCCGCCGGTGTGCCGACAAATCCCCGCAGGACAAGGCGATGTGAGTCACGTCACTGTCGATGCCTGATCAGTTCTAGCACACGCCACCCGCCGTCCATCTACACA
Organism: Rhodococcus sp. ACPA1; assembly: GCF_002300195.1. Taxonomy (NCBI): domain Bacteria; kingdom Bacillati; phylum Actinomycetota; class Actinomycetes; order Mycobacteriales; family Nocardiaceae; genus Rhodococcus; species Rhodococcus sp. ACPA1. The sequence continues at coordinate 330,653 of NZ_NSDX01000013.1, forward strand.
AACGTCCAGATGGAGGTGGGCATCTGCGCAGGTGGCGCGGGCGACCGCGGTGCTGTACAACGGAAACGGCGAGACCGGTTTGTGATCTGAACCACATCTAAACGTTACTTTGAGAGCCGATTACATCGACTTGACCATCAGTTCCAGGGGCGAACGGATCGCAAGGCGGATCCGGTTTCGGGAACGGTAAAGGACACGCATGCTGTTACCGATGGCACCGACCGATTCACTGTTTCTGCTCGGCGAATCCCGCGAGCATCCGATGCACGTCGGCGGCCTGGCGGTCTTCACCCCACCAGAGGGCACTTCGGCGGCCGATCTGCGCGCGATGTTCGACACGGCCTTGGCCGGCGACCAGGTGGCGGCGCCGTTCCGGAAGCGGGCCCGCCGTTCGGTCACCTCGCTCGGCCAGTGGGGCTGGGACACCCTCCCGCACGACGAGGTGGATCTCGAGCACCACGTGCGCCGCGACGCGCTTCCCCGGCCGGGCGGCATGGCCGAACTGATGACGTTGGTGTCGAGGCTGCACGGCACCCTGCTCGACCGCAGTCGCCCGCTGTGGGAGATGCACCTGATCGAAGGACTCGCCGACGGCCGCTACGCCGTCTACACCAAGATCCACCACGCGCTCGCCGACGGTTCGTCGGCGATGCGACTGCTCCGCGACAGCATGAGCGAAGACCCGCACCGCCGGAACATGCCCGCTCCCTGGCAACCGCGCACGCCACTCGCCGCCGTCCCGGCACCGACCGCGAGCGGCGACGTCGACACCGCGGTATTCGGCTCGGCACTGCCCTCGATGGCGTGGGACGCCGCCCGGGCCGCCGCCGGCGAGGTCGCCGGACTCCTGCCCGCAGCGGTCGGCACCGTGGACCGGGCCCGCCGCGGCAAGGGCGGCGCGGTCTCGCTGACCGCACCGCACACCCTGTTCAACGGGCCGATCAGCGGAGCCCGGCACGTCGCCGCCCGGTCCTTCCCCCTCGAACGAATCCGTCTGCTGGCCAAGCACGCCGACGCCACCATCAACGACATCGTGCTGACGATGTGCGCCGGCACCCTCCGGGCCTACCTGCACACCCGCGACGCGTTGCCGGACAACCCCCTGATCGCGATGGTCCCCGTCTCCCTCCGCGCGCCGACTACCGGGGCCGGAGGCAATCGGGTGGGCGTGCTCATGTGCAACCTGGCCACCCGCCTCCCCGACCCCGCGCACCGCCTCGAAACCGTGCGCAACTGCATGAACGAGGGCAAAGCGGCCCTCCAGGCGATGAGTCCCGCCCAGGTCCTCGCGATGAGCGCACTCGGCGCCGCCCCGCTCGGAGTCGAGATGTTCCTCGGCCGCCGCGGCCCGCTGCGGCCACCGTTCAACGTCGTCATCTCCAACGTCGCCGGCCCCCGAACCCCGTTGCACTGGAACGGGGCCCGACTCGAATCGCTCTACCCGCTCTCCATCCCCACCACCGGGCAGGCACTCAACATCACCTGCACCAGCAGCGACGACCAGATCGTCTTCGGCCTCACCGGCTGCCGCCGCACCGTCCCGGACCTGCACCCCATGCTCGATCACCTCGACGCCGAACTCGACCTCCTCGAAACCGCCGTCGGACTCTGACCCCGACGCCTCACCCGCGCAGGATCGCCCCCCATCGAGACGAAAGGCAGGAATCTCCCGATGAACACCCAGACCACACCAGCCACCGCGATCAACGCCGGCGTGCGCGGTCCCGCGCACGCCGCCGCGATCAGTACCGAGGAAATCAAGGCCCGGATCGAGCCATGTTCGCCGACGACCGCCCCGATCAGCAGCGTGAGGCCCGCTGACACCGCCGCCTAGGTTCTTGCGGGTGGTGCCCGACCTGGTTCTCGCGACGACGTGGGCGTCGCGAGCGGTGTGATGGGAATCGTCGAGACGTCGATCAGCGAGGCACCGGCCCCAGTGTGCGGGACCCACCCCCATACTCGATGTCTTCGTCGACGCTCCCGCCCGTTGGATTCGCCTTACACCGTGGCGCATCGTTCCTGCTGGTCACATGCTTGTTGCACAGACCGTGGGCATGGCGCCCGCACACTGCGCACGAGTGGCGTCTGCCGGCAGCGGCCCAGGAACGGGCCGGCTCGGCGGGCTATGGCATCCGGGCCCCTTTCCGTGCCCTGCCCTCGAACGCAAATCTACGGTAGACTTCTATATAGAAGTGGGTCGAGGGTGCCTGCCCGGGCACCGAGGAGGGGACATGGCGCACAAGACCGCAGCCTCGAGCTACGAGTCCGATCCGCAACAGCGCAGCGGCGTGAGCGACCACGAGTTCATCGCCCGGATGCGAGCCGAGCTGTACAATAGGCCGAGCATGCGGCTGGTCGCCGACAGGGTCACCCACATCATGCTGGCCGGACGGATCGACCGGGACGACCCGATCCTCGAGCTGATCGAATCGGACGACATCCTCGACGAGAAGACGGTGCTCAGTGACGCCGTCGAACGCATCCTGTCGTTCCCGCATCTGTCCGCCAAGGAGGTCGCCGACCACTACGACAAGAACTGGGCCAATCCCAGCGATGCGCTGCGCAAGCTCAGTGCCAAGGGCGAGGTCATCGGGCTCAAGCGGGCCGGCAAGTTCCGGTATCCGGAGTTTCAGTTCTCCCTGCCGGGTGAGGCGAATCAGGTGGTGCGGGAAGGCAACGTGGTTCTCGGTGCCCGGGATGATCCGTGGGGGGTCGCGTCGTGGTGGCTCTCGCCCAACCCGTCGATCGAAGACCGCAAGTCTCCGGTCCAACTGCTGGGCGAGGGATCGTTCGACGCCGTGCGCGCGTTGCTGCGAGTCGAGATCGCCGACGACATTGCCTAACCGCCCACCACCGGTATCGGTGACCGCGCACGTCGGGTCGCTCACCGCGGGAACCAAGCTCTGGCGTATCCATTCCGGCGACCCGAGCCGGGGTGTCCTGACCCTGAATCCGACCCCGGCGGGAGCGGGAGGCGGACGGTTCGACTCCTCCGACGGGTCGTACCACTACAGCTATTTCGGGGAGGACATCTCCACCTGCATCGCGGAGACCTACTGCCGGTCGCTGCCACTGGATGATCACGTTCCGAGGATCCTGCGGAAGGCCAAGCTGGCCGGTCGAGTCCTGTCCCAGGTCACCGTCACCGACGATGTCCCGGTCGCGCTGGTGCACGGCTCACATTTGGCGGCGATCGGTCAGGACACCTGGCTGACGAAATGCGATCCCGTCGACTACCGGACCACCCGGGACTGGGCGGCATCGATCCTGCACGGGACCGACGGGGTGCTCGGGATCAAATACCGGGCACGCAACGACGAGGACAGATTCTCTGTCGTGATGACGATCAAGCCTAATGCCGGTGCGGGGCTGCATGATCTGATGGCGGTATCCCGGGGGCCGATCGTGCTCGATGACCGGGCCGGGGTGGAGCTGGTCAGATCCCATCTCGCACAATACAACGCAACCGTCATCTAAGCGACTACGTCGATCTCCCACTGTCTTCACCGGTGCTGGGTGTGGGAGATAGACCCGTGAAAAGCCAACCGTCAGTGCAGTATTGTTCCCTGCCTATCAACGAGACCATGACAGACCACACAGCAAAGGACATCCGTGGGACGCTCGAAGAAGGCAACGCAGGCCACACAGGCCTCGAAGAAGAGGCGGAACAAGGCCAAACGTCAGACCCGCGGCACAAACCCGATCGCGAACGTGAGGTTGCCCGATTCCAGGGCAATGGTCCTCAGCAGCCCATTCGACGCGACCGCAGGTAACGCGCTCATCGAACTGGCACCGGAGCTGACCGTCGAGGAATACCACAAACTCCGGGACACCGGCGACAACCCGAAGCCCGATGAGTACGACCTTGTCGATCCCACCCTCACGCGCGTGCTCACGCGTCGCCGCGAGTGGGAAAGCTACGAAGACGGGACGTGGGATCACGTTCCGAACCGGGAACACCTCGCGACAGCCTGGGGTGAGTTCGCCCAGCCATTACACATCGCGGTCGGCTTTACCTCTGCCGATGGACCCCGGTGGGAGGTCCACCATCCCCCCCGGACGAGGATTTTCGCGCCCCTGCCGAGACCTACACCAGCCGAGACGCCCTCCTCGCCGAACTCGACCGACTCGAACACCTGGGCCACCAGCCGATAGATACCCGACCAATTCCCTGAACCAGCCGGCAGCACTGTCAGATTCAGAAGGCGACTGCACTGCACCGGCATCGCTAGCTGACGTTTTCGACCACGTGCAGTCGGCTCCTGATGATGCCGGGTCAGGAGTGGGGTGCACGGTCTGCAGCGAGCGATTGCGGCGGATCGAGCAGAGCCTTAGGGAATCGTGTGTTCCGCCGCCGAGGGTCATCTCGGTCGGCTTCCCCTAGCGTTGTCTTAAAGATGTTTCGGTAATTGAGTGAGAACTCGTCATAAGGAAAGTCCGGTGTGGTCGAGGAAGCTGTGACACAGGTCGTAGCTCGAGCCGATCCGAGTCAACCCGGACTCGGTCGCGATGCGGACCTCGTCGAGGGTATCGGGGCACAGGTTGGCCAGTTCGGTGGATTTCATGTCGCCCCAGACCTGTTCGATGGGATTGAGCTCAGGAGCATAAGCCGGCAGGCGTTCGACGTGGAGCCAGTCGCGTTGGGTGGCCAGCCACGCGGTCATCGCCTTGGATCGGTGGGCCATGAGCCCGTCCCAGATCACGATGACCTTCTCCCCGGCGAAATGGGCGCGTAGTTCGGTGAGGAACTCGATGAGCTTGTCGGTGTTGTAGGCGCCGTCGGTCATGGAGAACACGAACGCGCTGCGACTGCGGTCGTGTCGATAGGCCAGGACTCCGGCCATAGACATGCGTTTCCACGAGAATCGTTGACGCAGAACCGGTGTCACGCCTTTCGGCGCCCAGGTTGCTCGGACTACCGGGAGCAGCGACACACCACTTTCGTCCTGGAAGCAGATCCATGCACCTTGGCGCCGCGCTATTTTTTTATCCGCGGCCACTCGTTCTCGCGCCAGGCGACGATGGCGTCCTCGTCGCGTTCGACTGCCCGCCGTGCGGGACGTTGCCGGCTCCAGCCCAGCCGGGTCCGCAGGATCGTCCAGGTCTGGGTGGGTCCGTAGGTCACGCCGGTGAGCCGCTCGATCACGATCGCGACCCGGCCCAGGGTCCACACTCCGGTCGCGAAGCCGTGAGCTTGGGGTCCTTTGAGTAATTCCTCTCGGATCGCCTCGATCTGGGCGTCATCGAGCCGGGGTCGGCGTCCCGCGCGACCGGCACCTTCCAACGCCTCGTTGCCTCCTTCGATCCACTGTCGATGCCAGCGTGAGGCGGTCTGCTGGGAGACCTCCAACTCGACCGCGACATCGACCTGTCGTCGTCCTGCGGCAAACATCTCCGCCGCCCGCATCCGCCGGTCACGCAACGCGTCGAGATCACGGCGACCGCCGCGCTGCCTGACTTTCCGGGCATCCGGACTCTCGCCCGAACCGGTTTCCTTCCCTGCCATTCATCAATGATCAAGCAGCACGGTGCGAATCACGCGCAGCGACACACCCTATTACCGAAACATCTTTAAGACCGTCGTGGATTCGTGAGGAGGGTTGAGTAACTGAGAAGCTCGAGTTGTTCGGGGCACAGCAACCCAGTTCTGGGCCTTCGACCTTACCGTGCCTGGAGTGTCACCTGTTCAAGTTCTGCAAGCGAACTTGACCACGCGCTACAACCTGATTTTGCTCGTTGGAAATGACAACTTGCCACAGCTGTTGAGATTGCCCACGGTGGAGCGGAGTAGCCTCGCCGAAGTGTGTTCCCTCGGTCGACGCACGGAGGAAGTCGGTGTTGTTGTTCACGCCGACAACACGGCCGTTCGGCCCGAACCATACAGAAGCTCCGATACTCGCCAGTGATTCCACGGCCGTGCAATACGCACCACCATGCACGATGCCGTGCGCCTGGTAAATTTCGGGGCCCAATTTCCAGTTCGCGCAGACTCTGTCCCCGGACACCTCTGTGAACTGAAGGCCAAGGCCGCCAGCAAAACCCGCTTCTGTCACACTCTCGATCTCGTCAAGGGACATCTCGTGGAAAGTCTTTTTGGTACTGGCGTTAGTGGTTCCCATCAATCCTCCTACTGTCCTTGCATGGCCGCTGTCGGGTGATACCTATTGGGCGCTTCACCCACTCGATGGTCAGCCGCTATATTTCGGACATTCATTTGCCGTCAATGTTTGATGGTGGCAGACCTACGACGTGTCCTCAGCTCACCAGCTGTAGAAGCCCTGGCCTGTCTTGCGGCCGAGATGGCCTGCGGCGATCTTCTCCCGCAGAATGGCGGGTGGTTCAAATCGGGCACCGACTTCGCTGGCGAGGTGTTCGGCGATCGCTAGCCGCACGTCCAGGCCTACGACATCTGTGGTGCGTAGCGGGCCCATGGGGTGCTTGTATCCGAGTGTCATCGCGGTGTCGATGTCCTCTGCCGAGGCGACGCCGTCCTCAAGCATCCGCATCGCCTCGAGCGCGATCGCCACACCCAGGCGTGACGAGGCGAATCCAGGAGAGTCAGTGACGGTGATGGCGGTCTTGCCCAGTGCAGCAACCCATCCCTGGGCGTCGGTCACCAAATCTGCGGCGGTCTTCGCACCCACTACGATCTCCACCAACTCGCTGGCGGGTACCGGGTTGAAAAAATGCAGTCCAAGGAACCGCTCGGGTCGAACCAACCCCGTCGCCAGCTGATCGACCGACAAGGAACTGGTGTTGGTCGCTAGCAACGCGTCTGAGGCGAACTCCTCGATCCGGGTCAGCACCCTGGTCTTGAGTTCGACGACCTCCGGCACCGCTTCTACCACCAACCCGCATCTAGCCAGTGCCGCCGGGTCCGGCGCGACCGTCAGCCGGCTTCGCACCCGATCGACCGATTCCGCGAGTGTGCCCCGCTCGGCCGCTTTCGATAGGTTGGCCTCAATTCGTTCTTCGGCAGCTGAGACTGCCGTGTCGTCGGACTCGATCACCGTCACCGAGGCGCCGGCCGACAGGAATGCATGCGCGATACCCGCTCCCATTCGGCCTCCGCCGTACACACCGACATTCGTTGGCAAACTCATTAGTTCTCCGATCCGGACGATACGTTTTCGAGGACAACAGCCAATGCCTGGCCGACGCCGATACAGATGGCCGCCACTCCCCACCTCTGCCGGTCCCGGACTAGGCGGTGAGTCAGAGTGCCGAGGATTCGGGCACCGGAGGCACCCAGCGGGTGACCGATGGCGATCGCTCCACCCCAGGTATTGACGATCGCGGGGTCGATCTTCCATGCGTCGATGCAGGCCAGCGATTGCACTGCGAAGGCCTCGTTGAGTTCGACGGCCCCCACTTCATCCCAGGAAATTCCGGCCCGGGTCAAGGCCAGGTTGGCGGCCTCGACCGGCGCGAATCCGAAGTTCTGCGGATCGAGCGCGTATGCTCCCCGCCCGGCGATCCGGGCTAGCGGTGCCGACCCGATCCGATCGGACGCGTCGCCCGATCCCACCAATAGCGCGGATGCGCCGTCGTTAAGTGGGCTTGCGTTTCCCGCTGTGATCGTTCCGGCTTGCCGGAATGACGGCTTCAGTCCCGCCAGTTTCTCCGGGGTGGCGTCCGGCCGGATGCCCTCGTCCTGGCTCAGGTCGACGCCTGGAACAGCGACCACGAGATCGTCGTACCACCCCGCTTTCCAGGCAGTGTCGGCGAGAATGTGTGAACGGACTGCGAACTCGTCCTGCCGCTTCCGGGAAATCGCGAATTTGTCGGCTAGCTGCTCGTTGCATTCCCCCAACGACACCGTCCATTCGGCCGGCATCTTCGGGTTGACCAGGCGCCATCCGAGGGTGGTCGAGACGGCGGCGGTGTCACCGGCGGGGAAGGCGCGAGATGGCTTCGGCATCACCCATGGGGCCCGGGTCATCGACTCGACGCCGCCGACCAGCACAATGTCCGCGTCCCCTGATTCCACCGTGCGTGAGGCGATCATCGCTGCGTCCAGTGACGACCCGCATAGCCGGTTCACCGTGGTCGCCGGAACACTGGTCGGCAATCCGGCGAGCAACGCCGCCATTCGGCCGACGTTGCGGTTCTCTTCACCGGCACCGTTGGCGTTGCCCCAGACGATGTCGCCGATCTCCGACGGATCCAAAGTGGGCGTTTTCGACAGCAATCCCGACATGACCGCCGCTGCCAGATCGTCCGGACGGGCATCGGCCAGTGCTCCACCGAAACGCCCGAACGGAGTGCGGGCGGCGGCGAAGAGGTATGCGCCGGTCATTGAATTTCCTTTGCGACGGGTTGGTATCTCACGGCCCGCTGAAGTGCGGTGACGTGGATGTTCGAAATCGGATGGTCGAATTGGACGACGCCGCACCGCATTGTGGCTGTCACCGGAGGCTTCATTTCGCCGTCATGATTGTCCACCGAGATCGTATGGTTCGGATTCGAGAAATCCCGGTCCCGGATGCCGAGGTACGCGATCATCGAGCTATCGAGTTCGGCCAGTTGCGGAGACAGCGAGCTCCCCGAGCGTCCCCTGATAGGGGCGTCGAGCAACCTGGGCATCAGCCGAGCCCCGTGGTGACGACTACCTTGCCTTTGACTTTGCCGTCTTTGACGTATTGCAGAGCGTCGGCCACCTTGTCGAGTGGAAACGTAATGTCGACGGCGGCATTGATTCTTCCTTGGTCGAACAGCCCGAAGATCTCGGCGAGTGTCGACCGCATCAACTCGGGGTTGCGGTCGTGGTAGTCGCTGCTCTGAAGACCGACCACGCTGATGTTCTTCACCAGAATATGGCCGGGTTTGATGGGGCTTTGACTGCCGGAGGCGAACCCTACGATCACGATTCGGCCTTCCCATGCGGTCGCGCGGATGATCTGGGTCAGGAAGTCGCCGCCGAGCATGTCAAGTACGACGTCGACGCCCTTGCCGTCGGTGGCGGCGAGGAGGTCATCGCGCAGTGTCTCCGCAGAGGAGGTGAGCACGAGGTCGGCGCCCTGCCGCCGTGCGAGCTCACCCTTGATGCCGTCTTGGGCGAGAGCTACGACCCGCGCACCGCGTGCCTTCGCCAACTGCACTGCGGCCGAACCGACTCCGCCGCCCGCGCCGGTGACGAGGACCGTCTCGCCCGGTTGCACGTGGCCGCGGCGGAACAGGCCGAGATGCGCAGTAGACGCTACGAGCCCGAAGGCCGCCGCCTCCTCGTAGCTCATGCTGTCCGGGAGTTCGACTGCCAGCGCCTCGGGCACCACGACTTGCTCGGCGTAGCCGCCGAACTCGACCAGTGTCAGGACTCGCTGCCCGACGGTGATGCGGTCAACGCCCTCACCGACCGCGATGACGCGGCCCGCGGCCTCCTTTCCGGGGACGAACGGCCGCGGTGGGAGGTTTTGGTAGGTGCCTTCGACGACGAGGATGTCGGGGAAGTTGATGCTGACCGCACCGACCTCGATTACCACCTCGCCGGGGCCGGGAACCAGATCGGGGACATCCTCGATCACCAGGCTGGACGGAGGTCCGAACTCAGTGACTAGTGCCGCACGCATGGCGGGCTCCTTTCGGGGTGAGCGAGCAGTGGATGATACGAGGTGCGGTGGCGTTCATTGCGTGGACGCCGAGGCTGACTTGGGGCGGAACGGCTCCATCACCTAAGTCGGCATGAGCGCGAGCCATAGGCCCGGTGGCGTGGGCAGATTCCTCGAAGTTCCCGGCCCTGTGCCTGGGTCGAAGTCGAGCTGTGGGCTCGGTATTAATCAGCCTTTGCAGTGTGGATCGATACCGCGGGCGGGGCGGTTCAACGTGGTCCACCTCGGCTTCGGCGGCGGGGCTACCATCCGCTCACACGATCATCTCTCGGAGCTTGAACTTTTGGATCTTGCCACTGGGAGTCATTGGCAGCTCGGGAAGGGCGACGACCCGCTCCGGTAGGTAATGCTTGGAGAGACCCTGGGACAGTAGGTAATCCCCCAGAGTTGCCACGGTCGGCTCGGGACTGCCGGCCTTGACGACGAGGACGGCGCACACCCGCTCACCGAGCCTGTCGTCGGGCATGCCGACGACGGCGGCGTTCAGCACGTCGGGATGGTCGAAAATGATCGACTCGACGTCCGTGACCGGGATGTTCTCGCCACCGCGGATGATGATGTCCTTGGTTCGCCCCCGCAGGGACAGCCAGCCGTGCTCGTCGAGGCTGGCCCGATCGCCGGTCTTGAACCACAATCCTGGCGCGAAGGCATCTGCGGTCGCGTCCGGCCGATCGTAGTATCCGTAGATCACCGACGGACCACGGACGAGCAGATCACCGACCTCGCCCACCGCGACGTCCTCGCCGTTCTCATCGACGATCCGCGCCTCAGAGCCGGCGAACACCGAGCCGTCTGTGCTCTGGACCGTGTCAGGTTCCTTCGGCGTACACGAGACGATGATGCTGCATTCGGTCATTCCCCAGGCCGGGCAGATGTAGGCGCCGAGTGCCTCTTGTGCCTGCGCCGGCAGACCCCGCGGTACTGACGAGCCCGCGATGACAAGGCATTTCAATGGGCAGGACGGGTCCCCGGCCAGGTCGGTGCGAACCATGTCTTGCAGGAAGGCTGGTGCTCCGAAGAATGTGGTCACCCCTTCCTGTCGTATCACCTGCACACCCCACTTCGGGTCCCAGCGATCGACGTGCACGCCCGTCCCGCCCAGCACGACCGTGAAGAGGATGCCCCATACGAAGCCCGTGTGGTGGCCGACCGGGGATGCCACCAGTTGGACCATCGGATCCCCGTACGCGGTCGGACCCACGTGTGCCGCCTGCTGCCGGGCCGAGTAGATCAGAGTGTTGTGGCTGTGCATCGCACCCTTCGGCTCGCCGGTGGTGCCGGAGGTGAAGCCGAGGTAGCAGACCCGGCTGGGCTCCGGGTCCGGGAACCGGCGGGTGGGCACGGCGGCATGGCTGGACCACAGCGACTCGCCGTCCTGGAGGTCTGAATCGTCCTCGTCGATGACGATCACGTGCTCGAGGGTGGGAATCTGCGCGCGGAGCGTGCGGGAGAGTTCGAGGTGGTCGTTGCTGCGCCATCTGCGCGGGATGACCAGTACCTTGGCATTGCTCCGCCGCAGGATCGCCGCAGCCTGCTTCTGACCGTAGGCGACCGGGATACCTGCATAGATCGCGCCGATCTCGTTGATCCCGAATACCATCTCGGGGTATTCCACCCAGTTCGGCAGCATCAGCACGACCGCGTCGCCGACATCGACACCGAGCGAGGCGAAGACGCTGGCGGCGTGGTGCGCGTTCTGGTCGAACTCCCGGTAGGTGCGGGTGATCCGATCACCCTCGCTGCGCCGGCCGATCAGAGCGACCCGGTCTGGGTCGGTCTCGGCGATGTCAGTCAGCAGCGACCGGATCGACCGGTTCTCCCACCACCCCTCGGCCCGCCAGGCCGCGGCGGTCTCGTCGTCGATCGGTGTGGCCTGGCCGTCGAGGACGTCGGCCAGTGGCCGGTAGGTCGAGGTCATGACGCGTCCTTCCAGAGGGCGGTGGGCGCGGGCGGAAGGCTCACGAGAGCGCGGGCGGTGGCGACCGCGGCACCCTGGGTGTCGACCGCGGCGCGGAGTGACACCGCGTCGCGCAGTCGACGCTCGGCGCTGTATTCCGTGAGGTAGCCGTAGCCGCCGTGCGATTGCAGGGCGTCGGCGGCGACCTGGATCGCGCTGTCGCAGGCCTGCTGCGCGACGGCGAGCGCCTGCACCGGGTTCTCGGCGACCAGAGTGGCGCCCAGTGTGGTGATCGAGCGGGTGGCTTGACCGAGCAGGGACTGGCGCACCGTGGGAATTGCGGTGAGGGTGTCGCCGAACTGGTGGCGGCCGGCGGCGTAGTCCGCGGCCGCGTCGGCAGCGGCACCGGCGATACCGGCCGCCACCGCGGCCGCGCCGAGCCGCAGACGGTTTCTGGCGGCGGTGGCGTCGATTCCGGTCAGTTCGTCGATTGTGTCGCTGGTGGCGTCGACATCCGCGGTTCGGGTGAGTGCGCCGCCGAGCCCGGTGCGGCGCAGCGGGGTGAACGTGACCGCGGCGGGGGGAACCAACAGTGCTCTCTCGTTACCGTCGAGCACCAGCAGGTGTGGCTGCAGAGCAGCGGCGTCGACTCGGTCGATCGAGCCGGTGAGCGTGTTACCGGTGAATGCCAGCCGCACATGCGCCGAGACGGTGTCGACGACCGCGACGGACGCCTGCCCGGTATGGATCTGGGCGACGAGGTCGGTGAATCGGTTGTCGCCGGCGAGGACGTCGATGGCGGCGTGTGCCTGTGCGGCCGCCCAGCCGAGCGCGGGCCAGGCCCGGCCGAGCCGTTCGAGGGCGAGCGCGGTCAGTTCCCGCTCCGCGCCCCCTCCACCCGCGGATTCGGCTGTGCCGAGGGTCCAGACCCCGAGTTCGGCTAGTTCGGTTACCAGTGCGGCCACTGCATCCGGGTCGTCGTCGAGCACGTGGTCGTGCGCGGCGTAAAACGCGTCCAGCATGGCGCGCAGATCACTCTGATCGCTGGTGAGGGCGGGACCCCACCACCCCGATGACCAGCTCACGACCAGAAGCTCTCGGTCTTGGGCTGACGGCGCTCGCCGAACGCCGCACCGACTTCGTGCGCCTCCTTGGTCTGGAGGTAGAGGGTCAGCTGCTGGTCGTGGGCCATCCGTGCCTGGCCGGAGACACCGTTGTGGCGGGCGGAGAAGGCGCCCTTCATCCCGCCGATCGCCAGCGGGCTTCGGGTCGTGATCTCACGGGCCACCTCGGCGGCGCGAGCCTGGAGTTCGGAGGAAGCGACGACCTCGTTGACCAGGCCCATCTCGCGGGCCTGCTCGGCGGTGTATTTCTTGTTGAGGTACCACATCTCCTTGGCGCGCTTACGACCGATCGTGTCCTCGAGATACCAGCTGCCGTATCCGGCGTCGAAGCTACCCACCATCGGGCCGACCTGCCGGAAGATCGCGTTCTCCGATGCGATGGTGAGGTCGCAGACGGTGTGCAGCACGTTTCCGCCGCCGACCGCGAAGCCGTTGACGGCGGCGATGATCGGCTTCGCGATGGTGTCGATCGCCTGGTAGACGTCGATGATCGGCAGCACCTGGGACTGGTCGAGGGAGGTCATCGGATCGTGCTCGCCGCCGATGCAGAAGAACTTTTCACCGGTGCCGGTCAGCACCGCGGCACGCAGCTGCGGGTCGAGCCGGAACTTCTGCAGCGCATCGAAGAGCTCCATGCAGGTCTGGTACCGGAATTTGTTGCCCGCGTCGGGCCGATTGAGAGTGATGGTGAGGACCGGACCGTCGGTGCTGGTCAGAATGTCGTCGTATGCCATGTCAGTTGTTCTCCTCGGTGGGCTGTCCGGTACGGAATCCGTGTCCGTTCTTGTCGCCGAGCCGGCCGGCGGCGACCATCCGACGCAGCAGGGGTGGCGGCGCGTACCGCGAATCCGACGTGGCGGCGTATGCCGCTTCGGATGAGTGGAGATGGACGTCGAGCCCGATCGTGTCGAGCATCTTCAGGGGCCCGATCTTGTAACCGAGGCCGAGCTCGAGGGCGACGTCGATGTCCTCCGCGGTGGCCAATCCGTCGTCGTACTCTGCGATGACGTCGTTGAGGTAGGGCAGCAGAAGGGAAGTGACCAGGAACCCGGGCAGGTCCTTGACCACGACCGCTACTTTCTCGGCGAGCGTGTCGACAAGCGCGACGAGCCGCTCGATCAGGTCCCCGTCGGTCTGCAGAGCGGGCACCACCTCGACGGTGCGCTGTACCGGTGCTGGGTTGAAGAAGTGCAGCCCGGCCACACGCGCCGGGTTGGGCAGCGCTGCAGCGAGATCGGTGACCGAGAGCGTAGAGGTGCTGGTCAGGAGGGGAATTTGTTCCCCCACCACGGTGGCCACTTTGCGTAACAGGACCGTCTTCACCTCTGCGTTCTCGGTGACCGACTCGATCACGGCGTCGACACCGGCGAGGTCGCCCACGTGCGTGGTGGTGATGATGCGGGCCAGAACCGCAGTCTTGTCCTCGTCGGTGACGGTGCCGCGCGCGATGCCGCCGTCGAGGAACGCGGTGACAGAGGCACTGCCCGCCTCCAGACGCACCTGGTCTGTGTCGAGGACGATCACCTTGCGCCCGGAGGAGGCCAGCACGTGGGCGATGCCGGCGCCCATGGTGCCGAACCCGAGCAGACCGATCGTCGAAAAGTCGGTGGTGGACTCGCTCATGGTTACTCCTCAGGACCCGAAGAGTCGGGTGTCGTCGTAGTCGTAGAAACCGCGGCCGGTCTTGCGGCCCAGATCGCCCGCGGCGACCATCCGCTCGACCATCGGAGGCGGGAAGAACTTCGGGTCGCGCAATTGCTCGTAGAGGCGGGTGGCGACCTGCTGGTGAATGTCCATGCCGACGATGTCGAGGAGCCGGAATGGTCCCATCGGGTGGCCGAGTGATCCAAGCACGGCTGCGTCAATCGACTCTTTGGTTCCCCGCCCCGACTCGAGTGCATGTATGCAGGAGTTCTCCCACGGAATGAGGAAGCGGTTGACGATGAATCCGGGACGATCCTTGGTCACCACGCTCGTCTTGCCGAGCGAAGCAAGGAATTCGATGGTCGCCTTGTGGGCCCAGTCGGCGGTGTGCCGGCCGTCGGCGACCTCGACGAGCTTCATCAGCGGCGCCGGGTTGCAGTAGTGGGTGCCGACAACCCGCTCGGGCAGCCGGGAACCGGAGGCGATCCCGGTCACCGACAGCGTCGAGGTGTTCGTGTGGAACAGCGTTGACTCCGAGACGATCTCGTCGAGGCGGCGGAAGGTGTCCTTCTTCAATACGAGGTCCTCGAAGACGGCCTCGACGATCACGTCGCACGATGCGAGGTCGGTGAGGTCCGTGGTGCCGACGAGCGCGTTCTTGGCGGACCGGCCGGCCTCTGCGTCGAGCTTGCCGAGCTTGACGCTCTTGTCGAAGAAGCCGTGCACCGTGTCGATACCGCGTTGCAGATTGGTTTCGTTGATGTCGAACAGGATCGTCTGGTGGCCGGCACGGGCCATCACGGTCGCGATCCCGGAGCCCATCGTGCCCGCGCCGAGGACGGCGACGGTCTTGCTGTCGTTACTCACTGGTTGTCCTCCGGTCGGTTTCAGCGGACGCTCTGGCCGCCATCGATGACGATGACCTCGCCAGTCATGAAGTTCGAGTCGCCGCCGGCGAGCAGCAGCAACCACGGTTTGAGTTCGTCGGGTTCACCCAGCCGGCGCGCGGGGATGGCGCGCACCACGCTGGCCAAGGCGTCGGCGTCATCACGCATCTCGGCGTTGAGGGCTGTGGCGAAGTACCCGGGTGCGATGGCATTGACCTGGATGCCGTACCGCGCCCACTCGATCGCCATCGAGCGGGTGAAGGCGATGACCCCGGCCTTGGAGGCGGAGTACGCGGCGTGGTTGGCAACACCCTGCAAGGCGAAGTTGGAGGCGATGTTGACGACCTTGCCCGATTTCTGCGCAACCAGGTGTCGGCCGACAGCCCGGGTCGCGAGATAGGTGCCGCGCAGGTTGGTGGCGACGACCCGGTCCCATTCCTCGGCGGACTGCTCGACGAGCGGGGTGGACGCGACGATCCCGGAGTTGTTGACCAGCACGTCCACGCGGCCGAAGGTCTCGACGGTGGCCTCCACCATCCGCTCCACGGACGCCTCGTCGGTGATGTCGGTCGGACACGCCAACGCCTGGCCACCGGCCGCCTTCACCTCCTCGACGAAGCTGTCGAGTTCGGTTCCGGTGCGGGCGGCCACGGTGACCGCGGCACCCGCCTCGACCAACGCGTGCGCCATCGATCGGCCCAGCCCACGGCCGGCGCCGGTGACGATCGCGGCCTTGCCTTCCAGTGATGTCATGCCAGTTCCTTCATCGCGCGGGTGGTCTCGCGGCCGATGAGCAGCCGCTGAATTTCGTTGGTGCCGTCGTAGATCTGCGTGACCTTCGCGTCGCGCAGGCACCGCTCGACACCGATATCGGCGAGGTCGCCGTAGGGGCCGAGGATGCGGGCGGCCTCGATCGAGGCCGTAAAGCCCAGGTCGGTGCAGGACTGCTTCATCACACCGATCTGGCCGGGGGTGATGTGTGGATCGGTGTCGGCCTGACGGGCGACCGCCTGAAGCAGCAGCCTGCCTTGAAGGATTCGGCCGCGTAGGTCGGCGAGTGCGAAGGTGTGCTCGTCGGAGAGACGGTTGCCGTGCAACCGGGTGAGGGCGGACAGGGTCCGGGCGTAGGCGGCGCGGGCGAGCCCGACGCCTTGTGCGGCGGCGCTGATCCGGGACTTGACCACCGAACTCATCACCACCGACCAGCCGCGCCCCTCGGTTCCGAGGAGATTGGCCCGCGGGATCTCGACCTGGTCGAAGAAGAGTTCGGCGGTGCTCGAGCCGTGCATCCCCATCTTGTGGAACGGCTGGCCGCGGCCCACTCCGGCCCAGCCGCCCTCGACGACGAAGGCGGTGATTCCGTCGCGGCCGCGCGATCGATCCACGGTGGCGAAGCAGATGATCACCTCGGCGCGGTCCCCGGTGGTGATGAACGTCTTCTGCCCGGTGAGCGACCAACCGTCATCGGTCGGGGTGGCGGTCGTTGCCAGGCTCGACACATCCGACCCTGCATCCGGTTCGGTGATCCCGAGCGAACCGTAGCGTGACCCGTCGAGCAGACCGGGAATGTAGCGGCGCTGCAGCTCGTCGGTGCCGGCGAGCAGGATCGGGTATGCCGCGTGCATCTGCGTCATGAAGACAAGGCTCGTTGCCGCGCAGCCGGCGGTGATTTCCTCCATCGCCACGGCGTAGGCGACGTTGGTGTCGCCGGTGCCGCCGAGATGCTCGGGGAAAACCAGCCCGCACAGCCCGGCCGCGGCGAGCGCTTGGACGCTCTCGTGCGCGAACTTGTGGGTGGCGTCGAGGTGCGCCGCGCGTGGGGCGACCTCACGGGCCACGACGTCACGAGTCTGTGCACGCACCTCGCGTTCGCGCTCGGTGAGCGCTGCGTCCGCCGCAGGCTCGTCCAGCAGCTCGTGGAGCGCCAGGTACGCCTTCGGATTGGTATCAATTTCGAGTGGCTCGACACTCATCGGTGTGCCTCCGGATTCGCGAATTTCGCGGGCCGGCGCTCGAGAAACGCGCCGATACCCTCGGTGGATTCGTCTCCGGCCACGGCGAGCGCCGCCAGGCCGGTCTCGACGCCGAGCCCGGCATCGAGTGGTGCGTCACGACCAACCTCGAGCGCATGCAGGATGGCGCGGACCGCCAACGGTCCCTGTGCTGCGATCTTCTCGGCGAGGGTTGTCGCAGTGGCCAATAACTGATCGGGTGCGACCGGCGGGATAGGGGTCAGCCTGAGCGCGTAGGCGCGGTCCGCGTCGAGTCGGCTGCCGGTGAGCATCAGATGCGCGGCCACCCGCTGCCCCACCGCCCGAGGCAACCGCTGGGTGCCGCCGTAGCCGGGGATCAGTCCCAACCCGGATTCGGGTAGTCCCAGTGACGCTTTCGTCGAGAGCACGGGGAATGTCGAGGTGAGAATCAGCTCGAACCCGCCGCCGAGTGCGAGTCCGTTGACGGCAGTGATGATCGGGATCGGTGCCTGCTCCATGGTGCGGAAGATGTGCTGGCCCCCGGCCATGACTTCCCTGGCCCTGTCCGGTCCCATCCCGGCCAGTTCCTTCAGGTCCGCGCCCGCGCTGAATGCCTTCTCCCCGACTGCGGTCAGCACGAGGGCGCGCACTGCCGGGTCGGAGGCAGCCTCGGTGACGGCGTTCAGCAGGGCGGTGATCACTTCGGTGTTGAGAGCGTTGAAGGCTTCGGGCCGGTTGATCGTCACTGTCGTGACCGAGCCCGCACGCTCGACTTTGACCACGCTCATAAGACAGCCTCCTCGCGTGCGGCCGCCGTCGCCTCGGATACCGCGCCACTCACGAGCAGAGCGGCCACCTCGTCGTGGCTGTAGCCGAGTCCGAGGAGAATCTCCCGGGTGTCGGCGCCGAGGTCGGGGAACCGTTCGTTGCGCGGCGGTACCGACGCGAGCCGGAAGGGGCTGTGGACGGTGGTCAGCTCTCCTGCCGCGCCGGGTACGGGCATCAGCGCCCCCCTGGCCACGACCTGCGGGTCCTTCACGACTTCCGACAGTGTCTGGACCAGTGCAGCCGGCACGTCGACGTCACCGAGGATGCGCAGCCACTCGGTCGCGGTCCTGGTTGCCAGTCGTTTCGCGATGATCTCGGTGATCTGCGCTCTTTGCGCGCGGCGACCGGCGTTATCTGCGAGGGCTGGGTCCGCAGCGAGTTCGGGGAGGTCGACGGCCGCGCAGAAGCGTTGCCACATGGCATCGTTGCCGACCGCGATGACGATGCTCCGGTCTGCGGCTTCGAAGGGTTGGTAGACGGCGAGCACGGAGTCGGTCCCGCCGCTGGGTGCCGGCTCCGGTTCGCCGGCGTGGTACGCCGCGATACGCGGGGCCATGAGCGCCAGATCGGTATCGAGCAGGGAGACGTCGATGATCTCGCCCTCCCCGGTGCGGGCTTGCCGCACCGCGGCCGCGTTGATGGCGATTGCGGCGCACATGCCGGTGACTACGTCGGACAGGGCGGTCGATACGCGTTGAGGGCTGCCGCCCTTCTCACCGGTGACCGACATCAGCCCGGAGCGCGCCTGAGCCACCAGGTCGTATCCCGGCAGGTCGCTGTCCGGGCCAGTCAGTCCGAAGCCCGACATCGCACAGTAGATCAGCCGTGGGTTGCGCCGACGAAGGGACTCACCGTCGATTCCCAAGCGAACCAGCTTGGCCGGATTCATGTTCTGCAGGAACACGTCCGCGGTGTCGAGCAACCGTAGTAGTACCTGCTGCCCACAGGTCGAGCCCAGATCGAGGACCAGCGATTTCTTGTTCCGGTTGGCCGAGGCGAACCACGCCGATGTCCCATCGACGAATGGAGGACCCCAGCTCCGGGCATCGTCGCCGTGGCCCGGCCGCTCGACCTTGATCACCGTAGCGCCTAGGTCGGCTAGGTACATCGCTGCGGTGGGACCCGCGTAAGACGTGGTCATGTCGACCACTCGCAGGCCGTGCAGTGGCCCGTCGGTCTGGACGTGTGTGGTCATCGGCGTCCTTCGGAACTCGTTCGTACAGTGGTTAGTTGGACCGCCGCCCTCATCGGCAGGGGCGGCCATACGCCGTCACGCGACGCGATAGTCGCCGGGATCCGGATTATTGCGCCCGTGCCGGACCGTCACCGCCTCGCGCATGTCGGGAGCGCGTCGTCCGTGTTGGGGGCAACACGTTCTGGGTCAGCACAACCATAGATGACAATAAACACCGTGCGCAAGGTCAAACATTTAGCAAGGCGTTTCGGGGTTGGCTTCAAAAGTGTGGTCAAAGTTGCACCAGCGACCGCTTCCACGCGATCGCCATCCCCTCGCCGCAATCGGAGATCGCCATCCAGCAGCCGGAACGGACGATCGCGCAGAAACCGCGTGCTCCGATGCTTTACGGCCGCCCTCGCCACGCACAGAAAGACATCCATGAGAACCCCGCCGCGGCCGCGAAAATCGCCCAGCCATTCACGGGCGACATCGACCCGACAATCTACGCAACGGCGTTCCGGACGAGCATCCCGTCGTGGCCGTCCACCCCGGTAATCGACGACAACACAGCAAAGGCAGCGCTGGACGTCATGGGCAGCGCCCTCAGCGGGGACGTGCTCAATGACGCCATCGACACCAACATCGCACCACAGCGTCCGACTGCACCGCGGTGCAGCGGATCCCCGTCATCGGATCGCTGCCGTGTGCGGCCTTCGTCGCCAGATTGGGGACGTCCATCGATTCTGCGTGCCGGCGCAGTTGGCGGCCCGATCTGACCCTACGCAAGCGCGAATCCGACAAACCGAGCCTTGCGGACGCATCACCAAGTGGGCTCGCGGCTGGCGCTGGGCGGGATTCTGTCCGACACCAGCCGTATCGGTGCATTCCGCAACGGCCATGCTCGGTGTCGCGGCAACCGCAACATCAGGCCGTGGCCGCCGCCCCGAAAACAGCCCGACCTGGTCTACTGCGCACCGCGCGACGACCGTTGCACACGTTCATCGGTGGGTCCGCGGTGTTTCGACGAGCACATTCTGGTGCCGCTGCGAGATGGTGTCTGGTGCTGGAACTGCCCGATCACGCCGTTGCCCGGAAAACGCCACTCCACGGAATCCGATACGCATCAAAGTCTCCGAACTCGCCGGGCCGACTCCGAGATGCGATCGCACACCCTCACCCGACTGACTGCCCGGTACTGATGGCGCGAGAAATCGACGAGAGTAGTTCGGAGGGAATCGGATAGGGGGTGTAGAACCAATAGCGATCTGCGATAACCGAATAGCGTCTCACGATCTCGGCACCTGCGCGATCAGGTTCCGCGACAATGGCGAACGTTTCGAGCACTTCGTCGTCGATAAGGCTTGCCATCTTGGTCCACCGGTCGTCGTCTCCCGATCGCGACAACGTGTTGAGCTGCCTGCCGAGAGCCTCCCATCCGTGACGCTCGAGGACGGGCATGTAGGAAGGCGTACTTGCGTAAAACGCAATGCGCGCCCGGATCGCTTGCTTCGCGCAATCGAGTTCCTTCTCGTCCCGGCCGGTTGCGAGAAACCCACGACAGCTCACCTCGAATCCGTCACGCGCGCGAGCACGAGAAGACAGACCCCGTTCGACAGCGGGTAGAACGACCTCACGGAGATAGTCCGGAGTAGAAAACGCGTGCACGAGAACACCGTCCGCGCTCCGTGCGGCGGCCTCTACCATGCTCGCCCCGACACCGGCCATGATGATCGGCGGAAGCCCGTGACCATGCGGATCGGGCCGAAACATCGGTGTCATCAGCGTGTGCCGGTAGTAGGAACCCTCGAAGTGCAGTCGTTCCCCCGTTTCCCATGCCGTCAAGATCGCCCGCACTGCATCGATGAACTCCTCGAGCCGATTCATCGGATCAGACCATTGCATCGAGAAACGGCGTTCGATATGCGACTTCACCTGAGTTCCCAAGCCGAGAGCGAATCGTCCACGCGAGTACCTCTGCAGGTCGTGGGCAACGTTCGCAATGGTCATGGGGTTACGCGCGAACGCCACAGCGATAGCACATCCAAGCTGTACCCGTTGGGTCTGCTGGGCGGCAATCATCAGGGGGAGGAAGGGATCGTGGGCCGTTTCGGACGTCCAGATGCCCGCGTAGCCTTCCATCTCCAGTCGCCGCACGGTCTGAGCCATTGCCTCGACATCGTCAACATCCAAGCGGGCATCGACCTTCACAATCAGCCTCCTTGGTGGGACATCGCTATCGACGTTCTTCGGAACATGTTCGTACAGTGCTTGGTTGGAGTCGCGGCCCGCCGCCGGACTAGTCGACAGCGGCGGGCCACGAAGTCACACGCCGCCCGCCAGGCGAGAGTCGGCGAGATCTGGGATTTGCGCACGCGCTCGGCATCGCCAACGCGTTGCGCGGTCTATTCGATGCCGCCGTGCACCGTGCATCCCGTGGTGGCGACGTGACGTGGCGCAACATCGGAGTGTCGTGTCGGTGTTCTGCCAGCGCCAACCATAGTAGATAATAACCACTCCGCGCAAGGTCAAACATTTAACAGCCAGTCTCGAAACTGAGCACGAAATGCTCACAGGAGAAGCCCGCCCGTCGCGGCCATCACACGATCCCGCCCTAAGTCGACGAACGTAGTCCGCAGGTGTCGCCGCTCGGACCGCGAGTGCGTCCGTGGCGTGAACATCACCAGCTCACGAGCAGTGACGGATCCACAAGTCACCGGCCAGGGGTGCCGGTTCGGCGGAGGCGCTTGCCGATAGCGCAGGCAGAACGAGAGGTCTCCTCAGGCGCGGTCGCGCCGCCGGCCCAGATCCGGAAGACCCGCGCCGTCTGGGCCGCGAAGCTCTTCTCTCCACATCACCCGAGGGTTGTGATTCCCGGCACGTCAATGTCAGACTATTTCCCGAATGGTAATCATCTACTTCTGACGAACGGGCGGTGGTGTGGCACATGATGGCGCAGGAGGATCTCGCGAATGTGTTCGGGCGATACGTAACAAGAGCGACGTACCGGTCCCTCCCGGAGGAGGCGATCCGATCCGCGAAGTACAGCACGCTCGACACGCTTGGCGTGATCCTGGGCGCGAGCGGTCTCATGGACGTCATGCCGGGCATCGTCGAACTCACCAAGGATTGGGGCGGTAAGCCGGAAAGCACGCTGTTCGGCTTCGGCGGGAAGCTCCCCGCCGTCTCTGCCGCCTTCGTCAACGGCTCCATGGGCCATGGCCTCGATTACGACGATCACCTGCCCGAAGGTCACCATCCGAGCGTCACGGTGCTACCGGCGTTGCTCGCCGTGGCGGAACGCAAGGGTGGCGTGACGGGCGAGGACTTCATCACCGCCCTGGCGGTCGGCCAGGATCTCTTCGCACGGCTCCGCAAGAACGTCGCGTGGAAGCAGGACTGGTTCATGACCCCGGTCGTGGGGACGCTCGCCTCAGCGGCGGCATGCGCCAAGCTGCTCGGTCTGGACGCCAAGCAAGTGGCGGACGCGATCGGCATCGCCTGCACGCAGGCCGCCAGCACGATGCAGACCGCCTACGGCACCGGTGGCGACCTACGCGGGATGTACGGCGGATTCGCCGCGAAGGCCGCGGTGCTCTCGGCCCTGCTGGCCGAGAAGGGTGTCAAAGCCACATCGACCCCGCTGGAGGGTGACGCCGCCTTTCTTCCGGTCTACTTCGGTGAGTGGGACCGAGACGCGATGGTCGCCGACCTCGGCAACGATTTCCAAGGCGCGACCATCCTCTACAAGCTGTGGCCGAGCTGCGGTGTCACCCACGCCTACATCGACACCGCGCTCCGACTGATGGGCGGACCCGGCCGCACCGACGAGATCGAGAAGATCGAGGTCTTCGGCGGCGATTTCGCGAAACAGCTGAGCGAGCCGCCGGAGTTCCGCCGACGGCCCCCGACCTCGAACGACGCCAAGTTCAGCATCCCCTTCACGGTCTCGCTCGCCTTGCTGAAGGGAACGGTGGGAATTGGCGACTTCTCGCCGGAGCGCCGCGCGGATCCGCTCGTCTACGAAGTCGCGTCGAAGGTCGTGTTCGTGGACGATCCCAAGTACAACTGGGGCAAGGAGCTCCCCGCCGGGGCGGTTCGACTCGTCCTCAAGGACGGCCGCGAGCTCTACGGCGAGGCCAAGCACGACGAGACTCCCGGCGCTGCCCACAACCCCCTCGACTGGTCACAGCTGGTAACGAAGTTCGAGGACTGTGCCGGACACGCCGCCCGTCCCTTCGAGGACACCGAGATCAAACAGCTCGTTACCACCATCGACCAACTCGAGTCCGTCGCCGACATCGCGGTCCTCACTCGCCAGCTCGGCTGACCCCGGACGACACCCATGGACAAGCTGCTGACCTCACTGGTCGACTTCATCCAAGCGACCGACTTCGACACCCTCACGCCCGGCGGCGTCCGCGCCGTCGTACGCCACACGATCGATACCGTCGGATGCGGCGCCGGCGGCTTCGCCAGCGAGCCCGCCAGCATCGCCCGCGAGGTCGCCCGCGGTATCGGCGGCCCTCTCGTGGCGTCGGTCTATGGCGAGTCGGAGAAATGCCTCGTCGACCAGGTCGCCTTCACCAACGCCACAGCCGACCGCTACCTCGACTTCAACGACTTCGGGGTCTCGGGACACCCGAGCGACATGATCCCCGCACTGCTCGCGATGACCGAGTCGGTGGAGGGGACGGGCGCCGACGCCGTCACCGCGATTTACCTCGCCTACGAAATCGCGACCCGACTGGCCGAGGCGGTGCCACCCGATGGCGGATGGGATCAAGGGGTGTATTGCTCACTCGGCATCGCAGCCGGCCAGGCCAAGATCCTCCGGCTGCCGCGCGAGAAGATCGGACACGCCCTCGCCCTCGCCGTCGTCCCCAGCATCCCGTTGCGGGTGACCAGGTTCGGCGAGCTGTCGGAGTGGAAAGCCGCGGCCACCGGCCACGCCTCCATGACAGCGACATTCGCCGTCCGCCTGGCCGCAGCCGGGATGAGCGGGCCTTCCGAACCGTTCGAGGGCAAGGATGGGCTGCTCGAACGGGTATGGCCCACCTTCGATCTCACGCTGACACCAGCGGACCCGTCGGCCATCGAGCGAGCCAGCCTCAAACGGCATCCGGCCTGCTACTGGGGTCAGGTCCCCGTCGACTTGGTCATCGAGCTGCGCGACCGTGCCGTCCTCTCCGACATTGTTGCGATCGACGTGGCGACCTGCATGAACGCGTGGCGCTCGATCGGGGGCGGCCGGGGCGATGCCGCGGAGAAGTGGCGTCCACCGACCCGAGAAACCGCAGACCACAGCATGCCGTACCTGATGGCGGCCGCTTTCGTCGACGGTGAACTGTCGGATGAGGCATTCACGAGCGAGAGGCTGACCGATCCCCAACTTTTCTCGATCATCGACCGCATCAGCGTGATCGAACGTCCCGACCTGACGGATCGAGCGACCCGGGACAGTTGCCCGACCGAACTCACCCTGACGATGGCGGACGGTTCGATGTTGTCGGCGGCCGCCGATGTGCCTCGCGGTCATCCGGCGAACCCGATGAGCGATGGGGAGGTCCGCGCCAAGTTCGAGTCCCTGGCGCTGCGTGCCCTCGCTCCCGACCAGGCAGGTGTCCTCGGGTCGCTGCTGGCTCGGCTCCCCGAACTCGAGTCGCTCGACGCAGTGACGACCCTGTTCCGTGCGTTCGAACGCCGGTGACCCTTGACACCAACCTCACTGACGAGTCTAATGTCAGACATACAGCTAAATGTCAGTCAAATTCCTCCTTGTAAATGAAGGGCAACGGTGACGGAATCATGAAGCCGATCGCGTCCGTGGTGGGAATCGGGGCCCTGCCGGTCGGCAAGCACCTCGACAAGCTAGAGCACGAGATGATGGCCCAGGCGCTGGTCGCAGCGATCGCCGACGCAGGCCTGACCAAGAAGGACATCGATGCGCTGATCTTCTCCACTCCGCGCCCCTATGCGGACCAGCGGTACTTCGGCACGTTCATGGCCGGATACCTCGAGATGGCGGTGGGCGACATCCTGATGGAGGTCCTGGGCAACGGCCTGACCGGCTCCATCGCCTTCGACGTCGCGCTCGAGCGTGTCGCCTCGGGAAAGGCCAAGGTCGCTGTCGCGCTCGGGGTCAACAAGGAACTGCACGTCCCCACCGGTGAGCACATGACCTGGTCGATGCGGGCCGTCGGTGACGTGGACTTCCACGTTCCTTTCGGCGTCACCCCCATCGCCTGGTATGCGTTCAACGCGGTGCGCTACATGCACGAATACGGGCTCACGCGTGAGGAACTCGCGTCGATCCCGGTGAAGAATCGGTACCACGCCTCGATGAACCCGCTCGCGCAGATGCGCAAGCCGATCACCGTCGAGGACGTCGTCGCCGCCAGGGACATCGTCAAGCCGCTCGGCCTGCTGGACGTGCCCCCGCGGTCCGACGGTGCGGTGGCCATCGTGATCGCGCATCCAGATTTTGCCCGTTCCCTGGGCACACGCTACGTCGACGTCGTCTCGCGCGGCTTTCATCACGAGGGCATCCACCAGGTGTCGAGCCGACCGCGTCCGCTGACGTGGTTCGAGTCGGCGGAGATCGCATCGGGCAAGGCGTACGACGAGGCCGGCATCTCGGTGAACGACATCGACTTCGCCGAGGTCTACGCCCCCTGCTCCATCGTCGAGCTGATTCTGAGCGAGTCAATCGGACTGTTCCCCAAGGGCACCGGCGGCGCCGCCGCGGCCAGCGGGGCGACCACCATCGGCGGCCAGGTGCCGATCTCGCCATCCGGTGGCTGCGCCAGCCGCGGACACCCGCCGCACGTGACCCCGCTCTACAACGTCTACGAGGCGGTGCAGCAGTTGCGCGGAGAGGCAGGAGAGCGTCAGGTGGTTGGAGCCGGAATCGGCTCCGTCACCGGCGAACTCGGCGACTACAACGCCACGATGATGCACATCCTCGCTGGCCACGGCGCGTGAACGGAGAGAGACTGATGCCCATCCAAACGACGGGGACGACGCTGGCCTACCCGCCGCGAGTCACCCCTTTTACTGAACCGTTCTGGCAGGGTCTGAACGACGGAGTCCTTCGGACCACCAGGTGCCGCGCGTGCTCCCACATGACCTTCCCCCCCAAACCCATCTGCCCTGAGTGTTGGAAGTCCGAACTGGACTGGGTGGATTTGAGCGGCCGGGGCACCCTGTACAGCTACACCGAAGTCTCCGCGGCCCCTGCAACTTTCGCCGACGAGGCACCGTATGTCCTGTGTCTGGTCGATCTCGACGAGGGAGTGCGCTGCCTGAGCAGGATCCTCGCGCCGTGGGAGGCCCTGCGACCGGACCTGCGCGTGAAGATGAAGGTCCGGCAGACGAAACCGGTTCGGCTGTTCGACTTCGAGATCGACGAGTCGCAGGAGGACTTATGACCGAGACAACCGCCGACCTGGCGGAGCAGCTGGCCGAGCACGCCGTGCGCCAGAGCTACCACAACCTGGATGCGGCCACGATCGAGGCCGCGCTCGAGGTCCTCTTCGACACACTGGCCTGTGCACTCGGTGGGCTGAACTCCCCCGGTGTGCCCCAGGCACGCACCGCACTGTCCGCCTGGGGCACCGGTAACGCCACCATCTGGGGCACCGCGGACACCGCGCCGGCGCCCTTCGCAGCCGTGGCCAACGGGGGTGCACTACACGCACTCGACTACGACGACACCGACGACGCGGTGCCGCTGCACGCTGCGAGCGTGGTCCTGCCGGCACTGCTCGCGGACCTGGAGGAAAATCGGCCCGACTGTGGCGGCCAGGAGTTCCTGACCGCGCTGGTCGTGGGCCTCGACGGCGCAATGCGGGTCGGCCGGGCCGGGGGCCCCAAGGGCAGTCGGGGCTGGAACTACAGTGTCGTCAGCGGCGGTATCGGAGCCGCGCTCGCGATTGCCCGTCTCCGCCGGTGGGACGTCGGTCAGGCAGTGAGCCTGCTCGGGCACCAGCTCGCTCAGACATCGGGCAGTCTGCAGTCGATCATCGACGGCACCCTCGCCAAGCGTTTCCAGCCCGCCGTCGTCGCCAAGGACGTCCTCTTCGGTGCAGCGCTGGCCGGTGCCGGTGTCGACGGTCCGCGAAACGTGTTCGACGGCCGCGCCGGTTTCATCAACCTCTACCAGGACGGCACGTTCGACCGCGACGTCCTGCTCGAGGGCGCCGAGAGTGCCGGTTATCTGACCGATCTCAGCCTCAAGCCCTACCCGGCGTGCCGCTTCACGCATGCTCCCATCGACCTGACGCTGCGGGTCCGCGAGTCCGGGATCACACCGGATGCCGTCGAGCACATTACGTTCGAGACGAGCGGCCAGGCGTTCAACATGGTGGGACGGACCTTCGATCCCGCTACGGCCAACATCGTGGACGCACAGTTCTGCATCGGCTACACGGCCAGTGTCGCACTACACCGCGGCGCGGTGCTCATCGGCGACTTCGCCGACGACGCACTGCGCGACCCGGTCGTCGGTGGGTTCGCCGCCGAACGAATCACCGTCCGGCCCACCGAGGACGTCGACTTCCTGGCCATGGCGCCGGTGACAGCGCAGGTCCGGCTCAAGGACGGCACCGAGCAGACCTTCGTCGGTAAGACCATCTCGGGAAGTCCTGATCACCGTCTGACCGTCGACCAGTTGAAAGCCAAAGCGGCCGACTGCTTCCAGCACGGCGGAGCGGCGGTGGCCGTCGACGAGCTGTGGGACACCGTCCAGGCACTGGCACAGGATGCTCCAGTCTCTGGGCTTCTCGAACTCCTCGCACGACCGTCGAAAGGACCGGCCACCCGATGAACGATCACACCCCTGTGCGTGAAGGTGTACTCGACGGCGTCAAGGTTGTTGAACTCTGCCACCTCATCGCCGGACCCTACTGCGGGATGCTGCTGGCCGATGAGGGTGCGGACGTGATCAAGGTCGAGCCGCCCCAGGGCGAACTCACCCGTAGTCGCGAGCCGATCCGCACCACCGATCAAGGCACCATGTCGGGGTACTTCGCCTCACTCAACCGGCGCAAACGCAGCATCACCCTCGACCTCAAGTCCGAATCCGGTTCCGCGCTCCTCGACCGGCTGCTGGCCGATGCGGACGTGTTCATCACGAACATGCGTGGCGGAGCCTTGGGGCGCCTCGGAATCCACCCGGCGGATCTGCAGGAGCGCTACCCCCAGCTGATCGTGGTGAGCATGAGTGGGTTCGGCCTGTTCGACGCCGGCCTCGACGCCAACCGCGCCGGCCTGGCGATGGTCGCCGAAGCACTGTCCGGCACCACCGGGCTCACCCGCGATCGTGAAGGGCGACCGACCTGGTGCGGGTTCGCGCTCGGCGACATCGTCACCGGCATGACCGCTCACTCCTCGGTGCTGCTCGGACTGCGTGAGCGCGAACAAACCGGCCGCGGGCGCATGATCGACCTGTCGCTGACCGAGTGCACGCTGCCACTGGCGACCGTGGCGCTCGCTCGCGTGCAGTCCAGCGATGCACACCTGTCGAAGGTCGCCGGAGCGAACGACTTCCACGGTGTCCCCTACGGGACGTTCGCAGCCGCGGACGGTTACTACAACATCGGAGTCAACCGGGACGACTTCTGGGCGCGATTGTGCGGGGCGATGGGGCAGCCCGAACTCGCCGACGACCCGCGTTACGCGACCTACGTCGAACGCGCCCTCCGGCAGCGTGAAGTCGAGGAGTTGCTCGAAGGGTGGAGTACCCAGCTGACCCGGGAACAGGTCGTCGACGCCCTGACCGAGGTGGACGTCCCCGTCGCGCCGGTCCTGACGATGAGCGAAGTGCTCGACAACCAACACTTCGCCGATCGAGGAACCTTCGTGGAGGTGGACGACGCCATCGGCGGCTCGCTGCGGCAGCCGGATGACCCGACGGGGTTCTCGGTGCCGACGCCGGCACGCGTGCCGCGTCTGGGTGAGCACCGCGACGCCATCCTCAACGAAATCGGTGTACACGAGTCCCAGATCGAGTCGCTGGCCGAGGGCGGGGCATTCGGTCCGACGCCCCACATCAACGCGACCGCATGAGCCAGCCCACGGGCTAGACAAGAAAGGTTCGAAAATCATCATGACTGTTGAGAACGCCACTGAAGCGACGACGGCGACCCTGGACGACGTGCTCCAGGCCGCCAAGGCGGTCACCTCCCGCTTCAACAACGACTACTACCGGGAGGTCGACGAAAAGGAGGCCTTCCCCGAGGAGTTCGCGAAGGCGGCGGAGACGGCCGGCCTGCACTCGGTGATGATCCCGGAAGAGTACGGCGGCTGGGGTCTGGGTGTGACCGAGGCGTCGGTCATCACCGAGGAGATCAACCGCTCCGGCGGTGCCGGTGCCGCCATCCACGCGGCGATGTTCGCGATGGGGATCGTGGTGAACCACGGCTCGGAGGAACTCAAGAAGAAGTGGCTCCCGCAGATCACCAGCGGTGACGTCCGGCTGACCACCTTCGCCCTGACCGAGCCGAACGCCGGCACCGATACCTCCAAGCTGGCCACGACAGCCCGTCTGGACGGCGACGAATGGGTGCTCAACGGCCAGAAGGTGTTCATTTCGCGCGCCGCCTACACCGACCTCATGGTGATCATGGCCCGCACGAGCCCGTCGCCCGACCCGAAGAAGCCCGGTCTCGGCATCTCCTGCTTCCTGATCGACATTCGCGACGTCGACCCCGCGCGGCTGGCGATGCGCAAGATTCCGCTGATGTTCAACCACCACACCTACGAATTGTTCATCGACAATCTCCGGGTGCCCGCAGATTCGCTGATCGGCGAGGAGGGTATCGGTTTCAAGTACCTCTTCGACGGGCTCAACGCGGAGCGTATCGTCATTGCCGCCGAGTGCGTCGGCGACGGCAAGTGGTTCATCGAGCGGGCCGTGAAGTACGCCAATGAGCGTGTGCTGTTCGGCAAGCCGATCGGTGCGAACCAGGCCATCCAGCACCCGATCGCCAACGGCTACGCCCATTTGGAGGCCGCCGATGCGATGCGCTGGAAGGCTGCCGCCGCCTACGACGCCGGCGCCGACAATGCCCCCGAACTCGCCAACATCGCCAAATACCTTGCTGCGGAGGCCTCGTGGGACCTGGCGCAGACGTGCATGCAGACCTACGGTGGCTACGGTCTTGCCAGGGAATACGACATCGAACGGAAGTTCCGCGACAACCGCGTCTTCCAGGTCGCCCCCGTCTCACCGAACATGGTCCTCAACTACCTCAGCCACAAGGTGCTGGGGATGCCGAAGTCCTACTGAGGAGCCGACATGGAAGGGCTCTATTTCGAGGACTACTACGAAGGCCAGCGGATCGAGACACCGCGGCGCACCGTCACCGACTACGACATCTCGGCCTTCGTGAATCTGTGCGGGTTTCTCACACCGACCTTCATCGACCTCGAGTACGTCAACCGGCCCGAGCACTACTCGGGCCGGATCGCCCCCGGCATGCTCACCCTGTCGTTCGCCGAGGGACTGATCCTCTCGGCGGGCGTCACCCGCGGCACCGGACTCGCGCTCCTCGAGCTCAATCCGACCTGGAAGGCGCCGGTGTACGCCGGCGACACCATCCAGACCCAGATCAATGTGGTCTCCAAGCGGCTGACGTCGCGCGGCGACCGTGGGGTCGTGAAGACGGAGAACGTCGTCGTGAACTCCAAGGGCGAAACGGTGGCGACCTACACGTCCGCCCGCATGATCAAGAGCAAGACATTCGGACCGAAGCTCGAGGAGGAAAGCTGATGGGCAACGCGACAAAGCCGGCGTACTACTTCGAGGATTTCGAGGTCGGCGACACCTTCACCACCCCCAGCCGCACCGTCGGTCTGGCGGAGGTCGCGACCTTCGCCGGCCTCTCCGGTGACTACAACCCGATTCACACGGACGCGGAGTTCGCCGCGAAGAGCCAGTTCGGCGAACGCATCGCGCACGGCGTATTGGGTATGAGCGTGCTGACCGGACTCGTCACGCGTCTCGGTGTCTTCGAGGCCGGCACCATCGCCCTGCTCGGTATCGAAGAATGGCGGTTCAAGGGACCGGTCTTCGACGGCGACACGATTCACGTCGAGGTCCTCATCGAGGACAAGAAGATCACCAGCGACGGCAAGCGGGGCGTGCTCCGGCGGCGGTACCAGTTGGTCAACCAGCGCGACGAGGTCGTGCAGGAGGGTGTCATGCCGCTGCTGGTCAAGTGCCGGCCCGAGTGACGGATTCGCCGATGACCGCTGGGCCTGACCTCGACGCCGAGCATTCGTGGGACTCGGCCTATGCCACGCCCGCTCGCACAGAGCGCGTTCGTGCCGGCGGCGCCGAGATCGTCGTGAGCTGCTGGGAAGGTCGAGACGATCAGAGTGGACCGGACGTCGTGCTCGTCCATGGTGGCGCGGCCCAGCGCCAGTGGTGGGACCACCTTGCCCCGTTCCTGCGCGGAGCGGGGCGGGTGGTCGCACTCGACCTGTCAGGGCACGGCGACAGCGAGCACCGGGAGCAGTACACACTCGATGCCTGGTCCAGTGAAGTCGTCGAGGTCGCGGAAATCTTCTGTGGTCCTACACCATTGCTCATCGGGCACAGTATGGGTGGCCTCGTAGCGGTGAATGCGGCCCAGCGGGAGCCGGACCGGTTCGCTGCTGTCCTGGCGCTCGACAGCCCCCTTCGACGTTCGGCCCCCGGTTACTCGGAGCGGCGCCAAAAAATCGCCTCCCGACCCGTGAGATCGTTCGCCTCGCACACCGAGGCGTTCAACGGCTACAAGACGTTTCCACCGGTAACCGACGCTCCTGCCGAGGTGATGACCCACATCTCCCGGGCCGCGTTTCGGCGCGCAGGTGACCGGTGGGCGCTGAAGTTCGATCCCCGCATTTATCTGCGCCCCCAGGTCCCCGACGACTTCGTGCTTACCGCGCAGATTCCCACCTGGTGGGTGCAGGCAGAGAACGGCTTCGTCGACGAGTCGATGGCACAGCGGATCCGCAAGTCCCTCGGTCCGGCCGGTTCCCTCATCCAGGTTCCCGGCGCAAGTCACCACCTGATCCTCGAACAACCCCTGTCAGCGGCGTGGATCATCAGTCTTTTCGTTCAGCACCTCGGGCGCACCACCGCATGACCGAGCCGCAGACTGTGGTCGGCACCCGCCCACCACGCCGGCGGACCTCTCGTTTGAGCAGTCCTTGGTTCCTCCGCCTGATGGTGGTGACGTTCGTCGCCCAGTTCATCAGCTCGGCAATCCGGCCGCTGATCACCTACGAGAGCCTGGCGGCGGGCGCAGGAGCCATGCAGGTCGGCTTCATCACTGCCGCCTTCGCGGTGTTGGCGCTCGTTGCGGCGATTCCGCTCGGCAAAGCCGTCGACCGACGGGGGGAGACCGGGTTTCTCGTTCTCGGTGGAATCCTCGTGTGCGCAACCCTTCTCTCCCTCCTCGCGCCGTCGAGCCTGCTCCTGCTCGGGGTGTGCAGTGCATTTCTCGGACTCGGCCACCTCGTCCTCGTCATCGCATCGCAGACGTTGATCGCCAAAGGAAGCCAGCCCGAACGGCGCGAGACCAGGTTCGCCACCCTGACGACCGTGAACGCGGTAGCCCAGATCGTCGCTCCCGCCATGACCGGACTCCTGGTCGGAGACGTGGCCAGCAGCCACGACGAGTTGGCCACCCACGTTCCGAACAGTCATCTCGTGGTCACCATCGCTGCCGGCATGGCCGTCATCGCGACGTTGTCGGCAATCAGCCTCAGGCGGTGGCCCGGAGCACTGGCGCGGCGCTCCGTTCCGGACGCCCCACCCGGACGAGGAAGCTTCGCGGCCGTGTTGCGTTTGCCTGCCGTGCCCGCGGCGATTCTGGCCAGCCTCACCGTGCTGACGTCGATCGACCTGCTAGGGGCTTACCTGCCGGTCTACGGACAGCAGCACGGGATCTCGGCCCGCACCGTCGGTCTGCTGCTCGCGACCGAGGGAGTCGCTGCCATCGTGGTGCGAATCTGGATGCTCCGGCTCATCACCCGCTTCTCACGCCGCCGCGTCCTGGTCGGCACCATGACACTGGCAGCGATCAGCCTTGCCGGCCTACCGTTCCTCAGCCTGCTCGACACACCCGAACCGGCACTTTTCGCGGTGATGGTGTTGGCGGGACTCGGACTGGGCATCGGACAGCCCGCAACGATGGCGTGGGTGGCGGCACAAACGCCTGTCCACCTCCGGGGCACGGCCGTGAGCATACGGCTCAGCGGCAACCGTCTCGGCCAAATCGTTGTGCCGATCTCCGTCGGCGCCCTCGCCGGCGGCCTCGGCCTGGCCGCAGCCTTCTGGTGCCCGGCGGTGCTTCTCCTCGTCTCGGCCGGGCTCATTCTGCGAACCCCGCGGGACCGACCGTCGATTGTCCGAACACGTCGCGCTTCGCGCCGATTACCCCATCTGAAGGCTAAGGAAGGTAAACTGTCAGACTAATACAGTACCGGTCCGGAAAGGACTCGTGGAGGGCATATGTCAAACAGTAGTATCGGTGTCGACGGCCACCAATCCCAGCCGCTGGTTCTGGGGCAAAAGGTACTGCGCCCTCGCCAACAAGTCGAGGACGCGCTGCGGAAGGCCGTCCTCGACGGCCAACTCAAAACGGGAGACCGGCTACCTCCGGAGACAGAGCTGGCCCGCCAGTTCAGCGTCAGTCGTCCCACCATCCGCGAAGCACTGTCGGCGCTCGAGACGCAGGGTTTGATCCGCAAGGTCCCCGGGGCGGGTGGAGGAAGTTTCGTCCAGGCCATCGATCACACCGCGTTCGGTCAGGTCGTGCAGGAGTCGATGCACAACCTCCTACGCTTGGGCAGTGTGAGCGTCAACGAGGTGGCGATGGTCCGCCAGCACCTCGAGGTGCCGGCAGCCATCCTCGCGGCGGAGCACCGGACCGATGCCGATCTCAAAGAGCTGCGCGCGATCTTGGCCGAGCAGAAGCGTCGAACGGTCGACGACCCGATGATCGCAGAGCTGGACGCACAGTTTCACGTTGCAATCGCGCGCATGTCTGGCAACCGGATTCTCGCTTCGTTGGTTTACGCACTGCACCGCGAGTCGGAGCCGGTGGGCCACCTGGACCTATCCCCCGAACTCGGCCGGGACACATTCGCACAGCACCAGCGCATCGCGAAGGCGATCGCCGACCAGGATCCCGAGGCCGCCGAGCACGCCATCACCGAACACCTCGGCTACCTGCGTGCCCACTTCCGCCAGCACAGTGATGACTACGAGAACGTGCCGGTCTGACACAAAGCAAACATTCCTTAATCGCACAGGGGCTGGTCTTCGGACCGGCCCCTGTGCGGGTTCTCGACCCGTGCGGTCCAGCCGTGCGGCCCTCGGCCGTGCGGTCCCGGCGGCGACCGCGTCCCGGGCGGCCCGAGCCCGGCGAATAGTGGTCTTACTCGGCACCATTGACGGACCTACACCCCGACTCGGCGGACGATGACCCACAATGCTGAAATTGACCTATCCGGCTATTGACTTACATTCACCGTAATGTAAGGCTAAAGCAGAGTGATGGGCGCCACGTTCGCCCACTCCAGATGTCCAACGTTGGCTACGCCGGACGGCGCGTTCAACGAGCACTACGAGTAGGGATCGAGAGATGCCGAACACAAGCACCGCTGTCACGCCCCATGTGGCGACGCACACGAGCAGACCCAAGATCGAGTTCCAGCGTTTAGGCAAGCGATTTCACCGCAAGAGTGAGCCTGTCACCGTGATGGAGGGGCTCGATCTCACCATCTACGAGGGCGAGTTCGTCTGCGTCGTCGGCCCGAGTGGTTGCGGAAAATCGACGCTGCTCAACATGTCCGCCGGCCTCATGCACCCGTCCGCCGGCAAGGTGCTGTACGACGGCGCCCCGGTAGCGGAGCCGAACACCAAAGTCGGCTACATCACGCAGAAGGACAACCTGATGCCGTGGCGCACGGTGACGGCCAACATCGCTCTGCCACTCCAGATCCGCGGGATGGACAAGAAGGCCACAGGCAAGCGGGTTGGCGAAATGATCGAGCTCGTCGGCCTCACCGGATTCGAGAAGGCCTACCCGGGTGAGCTGTCCGGCGGCATGCGCAAGCGCGTGACCCTCGCGCGGACCCTGGCCTACAAGCCCGAGGTCATTTTTGCCGACGAGCCGTTCGGTGCGCTAGACGCACAGCTGCGGGGGGTCATGCAGCAAGAACTGCTCCGCATCTGGGCCGCGTCGAAGAACACGGTCGTCTTCATCACCCACGACATCTCCGAAGCGGTTGCCCTGGGCGATCGGGTCGTCGTCCTGTCCGCGAGACCCTCGCGCGTCAAGGTTGAGGTACCGATCGATCTTCCGCGTCCGCGCGATCTGTCCAAGCTCCGCTTCGACCCACGATTCGGCGAGCTCAACGAATATCTGTGGTCCGTGCTGTCCGAGGATCTGAACGAAGGTGACGAGGTATGAAAAATGTCATGGATGCCGTCGACGCGGGGGCGACCAGCCTGACCGAGTCGCCGATGGCAATCGACAAGGCGCAGCGCGAGGAAACCGTGTGGCTCGACGAGCCCCGCTCCGGCAGCCGTCGCTGGCTGCACTTGGGCGCCGTCCAGCTAGGGCGACTCGGGATCGTGGTCGCGATCCTGGTGATCTGGCAGTTCGTCTCGGGTCGGTGGGTCGACGAGTTCTGGATTTCGAAACCATCCGCCATCTGGGAGGTGCTCTGGGGCTGGATCTCGTCGGGTGAGATTCTGGTGCACCTGCAGGCGACCATGACTGCAATGGCCCTCGGCCTGATCTTCGGATCCATCGGCGGAATCGCGCTCGGGTTCGTACTGGGCCGCGTCGAGTGGCTTGCTCAATTGCTCGACCCGATCGTGACAGCAATCTATTCGCTGCCGAAGGTCGCCCTGGCTCCACTGTTCATCCTCTGGTTCGGTGTCGACCTCACTTCCAAGGTCGTGCTGACCGCAGTCGTCTGCTTCTTCCTGGTCTTCTACAACACCTACGCCGGCGTGCGGGATGTCGACAAAGACCTCGTAGACGTCGTTCGAGTGATGGGCGGCAAGCGAAGCGATTTGCTCTTGAAGGTCGTACTCCCCAGCGCAGCGGCCTGGATCTACACCGGCCTACGGTTGGCCGTGCCCTATGCGTTGATTGGAGCCGTGGTCGGCGAGATCGTGGCCTCGAACAAGGGTTTGGGCTTCCTCCTCGCCCGCGCGGCGGGCACCTTCAACACGGCCGGCACCTTCGCTGCATTGTTCATCCTCATGCTGATCGGGACGCTGCTCAACTTCATGGTCGACTGGTCGGAAAGGATCACCGGCCGCCGGACGAGCTGAGCTGCATGGGGCCCGTTTCCAACAGCGGCTATCGCCCGACACACCTGGGCTGTGACGGTGGCTCCCCAGCGAGCCTCGCCCAGTCTGACCCATTGATTCGCATGCCCTGCTCCGCTTCAGGACTTGCGATCTCCACCGATGGCGTACTGCGCCCCGTATCGAAGGAAAGTCATGAACAGAAGCCGCGTGCGTAAGGTCACCGTCGCCGGCGCCGCATCAGTGATGTTGCTTGCCGGCTGCGCTGGCGGCGGCGGTGGTGGGCAGGCAGCCAATCCCGGTGCAGCCGCCGCCGGCACCTGTCAGGGTGCGGCGGTGAAGATCGCCAAGGCCTCACCGAGTTTCGTTTACCTGCCGTTCTATGTAGCAGAGGGGGCCGGTTACTTCGAGCAGGAGGGGCTCGTCCCCGAGTCCGTCGAGGTACACACCGGTTCGGGGATCGTCGCCGCTGCAGTCAGTGGCAGCGTCGACGTGGCCCTCGTGACAGCCGGCGAAGTTTTCGTAGCCAGTCATGAAGGGGCTCCGGTGCAGTCTTTCGCACAGGTCACAAAACTCGGCACCAATGTGGTCATCAAGAAGGACATCCTGGACAAACTCGGTATCACTCAGGACAGTTCCGACGCGGAGCGGCTCGGCGCCCTAAAAGGTCTGCGCGTCGGAGTCACCGGCTCAGGCAGCGGTAGCGACCAAGTAGTGCGCTACCTCGCCGCGGCGGGAGGCCTGAATCCCGACAATGACATGGAAGTCATTGCCACGGGAAGCAGCGCCAGCAGTGTTTCCGGTTTCACCAGCGACCGTTTCGACGCGATCGCCATCTCCTCGCCGCAATCGGATATCGCAATCCAGCAGGGTGAGGGCGCCTACCTGTACAACCTCGCCAACGGCGACTACAAGCCGCTCGCGAACAACCTCTACATCACCGCAATGGCCTCGGAACGGACCATCGCGCAGAAAGCCGACGTGCTCGAATGCTTCACGACCGCCCTCGCCCGCGCGCAGAGGGACATCCATGAGAACCCCGACGCGGCCGCGAAGATCGCCCAACCCCTGATGGGTGACATCGACCCAACAATCTACGCACCGGCGTTCGAGTCGAACATCCCTTCGTGGCCATCAACCCCGGTGATCGACGAGAACGCAGCGAAGGCAGCGCTGGAGTTCCAGAACGACGTCATGGGCAGCGACCTCAGCGAGGACGTGCTCAACGACGCCATCGACACCGACATCGCCACCACAGCGACGACTCCGTAGCCGTGGGCTCCAAACCGCAGGGCGGACCTTATCGGCGCGAACTACAGCAAGAATCGTTCAAGTCTCGCGAGGAAGAGATTCCTCATCGAGGACCGGAACAGGAAGTCGCGATCCTCCGAAAGAGTCAGGTGAGCTGCGCGTAGGACGCGCACCCGAAAGCAGATTCTGGCCATAGCGACGATGGCCACGGACGGATACCTCGAGCTGGCCTGCCTGCCTCGAGGTATCCGCACCTGCTTCAGATGCCGTACACCCTAAGCGCAACACGCTGTGTGACATGACGATTGACGATTCGCGTGCCCTCCGCGGGCGAGTCCATGCCGAGCGCACCTTCCGCTCGGACTGTCTTTCAGGCACCGCCAGAAGCTGACGCACTCATCGCCCGCGCAGGTATCCCGGACGCGACCGAGCGCTGCCATGACCGCATTCACAACCTCGGCCCACCTTCGCTCCGGCAGCCGCCCTCCCTTGACCGCCGCTGTCCGCCCGTCATCTGGACGCCAGTGCCCTCAAATCGGCGCGCCAGGACGATCACGAAAGTGTTTGCGTGCAAGTAATCCAACTCCGCGAACATCTGCTGACATCACGCAAAGAAGGCACTATCCGGGGCCTGCCGTGGTGATGCGCTCAACAATTTTCGGCCTCACTGACGCCACCCTTTCGGGTGGTGTTCAACCGCTGAACATTGGCAGGGCGGACTACCCCCGCCGCGCCAAAGTGAACGAGGAAATCGGCAGCTGCGCACGCCCGACCAACTCACGAGGGCGGCCATGATCAGATTCACGCCGCCATCGACGGCGCTCGGGTAGCGAGCAGCCAGATTGCCTGTCGGGCGTCCTGCGGTGACGACCAGCGCGGAGTGCGCCAGGAGCCCACCATTGTGCGGCTCGAACCGGAGAAGCGCGGAGTATCTCTCGCCCTTGAGATCAACACGGCACGAGGTCCCCCGCACAGCAAGCCGATGGGGCACCGGTTTACGAAGCAGCGATATCCTCAAGAGCACATCTCCTCAGGACGGTGGGCCGTCTAGCTCTCCGGTTCTGGGGTAGAGAGCAAGGTAGCTCATGAGTGACGACGACCCTTCCCGAACATATCGCGACGTGCTTCCATTCATTGTGGACGAGCTGATCGCCGCTGGATTCGACGACGTCCACGAGGTCGGACGCGGTGGATTCGGAGTCGTCTACCGGTGCACCCAGCCCGCCCTGGACCGGACCGTGGCAGTGAAGGTTCTCACCACCGATATGGACAACGACAATCGGGCGCGGTTCCTCCGAGAGCAGCGGGCGATGGGCCGGCTGACAGGACACCCGAACATCATGAGCGTTCTCGAGGTCGGCGCCACCGACAGCGGGCGACCGTACCTGGTGATGCCCTACCACCCGCAGGACTCGCTCGACACCCGGATCCGTCGGCACGGTCCACTCACAGTGGAGGAAGTGCTGCGACTGGGGGTGAAGACGGCCGGCGGACTCGAGACCGCACACCGAGCCGGCATCGTGCACCGAGACGTCAAGCCGGCCAACATCCTGCTCTCCGACTACGGCGAACCAGTCCTCGCGGATTTCGGCATCGCGCACATCGCCGATGCCTTCAAGACGAGCACTGGCACCGTCACCGGCTCCCCCGCCTTCACTGCGCCGGAAGTTCTCAGTGGGGATTCCCCGACCGCCGCCTCGGATGTCTACGGACTTGGCGCCACCCTGTTCACGACCCTCACCGGGCACGCAGCATTCGAGCGGCACAGCGGCGAGCAGGTGATAGCCCAGTTCCTCCGGATCACCACCCAGCCGGTGCCGGACCTGCGTACGCTCGGGTTCGCCGACGAGGTGAGCGCCGCTATCGAACAGGCAATGTCCCGCACTGTAGCGGACCGGCCGTCCGCGGCGTCGTTCGGCGAAAGACTGCAGCAAATCCAGGCACACCATGGGTTCGAGATCGACGCAATGACAGTGCGTGCCGAACCCGGCACTCAACAGGGCAGTAACGACCAGCGTCGGCCGGTATCCATTACCACCGGTCCCCGAACTGACCGCCCACCGTCGGCGGCCAAGCCCCCGGTTTCAGGCCGGAAGGACAACCTTCCGCTGGACCTGACCAGTTTCGTCGGCCGCAGAGCCGAGTTGACCGAGGGAAAGAGACTTCTAACGGTGTCGCGGCTGGTGACCCTCACCGGCACCGGCGGGGTGGGTAAGACCCGCCTCGCTCTCCACGTGGCGGACAAGGTGCGGCGCACCTTCCCCGACGGGGTATGGCTGGTGGAACTCGGCGACCTGCAGAACGGACAATGGCTCACGCATGTGGTTGCCACCGCACTCGGCGTGCACCACGAAGCAACCGATCCACTGCAGTTCCTTGTGGAGTATCTCTCCACGCGGGAGTTGCTGCTGGTACTCGACAACTGCGAACAAGTGATCGATGCGGCAGCGGAGATGAGCGTTGCGTTGCTGCGGTCGTGTCCGGGTCTGCGGATCCTCGCCACCAGCCGTGAACCTCTCGGCATCGGAGGAGAGGCCATGCTGAGAGTGCCCCCATTGACGGTCCCGGATCCGAATCACAACCCGCCACTGCGGGGTCAACCACACTATGAGGCACTCACCCTGTTCGCCGAACGGGCAGCTGGCGCCGTCCCCGGCTTCGAACTCACCGAGGACAACCACGTCACCGCCGCTCGAATCTGCTATCGCCTGGATGGATTGCCCCTTGCGATCGAGTTGGCGGCCGCACGGCTGCGGGCGATGACCCTCGACCAAATTCTGCAAGGCCTTACCGACCGGTATGCACTACTCACCCGCGGCAGTCGAGGAGCACCAACCCGCCAGCAAACTCTGCGGTGGAGCATCGACTGGAGCCACGATCTGTGTACCCCGGGCGAACAACAATTGTGGGCCAGCCTGTCGGTCTTCGCGGGCACCTTCGAGCTCGACGCCGCATCGCTCGTGACTGCGCGCGGTGGAGAGGGTGAACTGCTCGACGAGGTGACCTCGCTCGTGGACAAGTCGATTCTGATCCGTGAAGAGTCGGGCACGAGGGTCCGCTTCCGCATGCTCGAGACACTGCGCGACTACGGGCGAACAAAGCTGCAGCAGGCCGGACAACTTCAGGTCTTGCGACGCCGGCACCGGGACTGGTGTCGACAGATGGCGCTCGATGCGGAGAACGAATGGATCAGTCCGCGCCAACTCGATTGGCTCGCACGTCTCGACCGGGAGCACCCGAATCTGCGAGAGGCGCTCGAGTTCAGCCTGTCGACCCCGGACGGCGCCCAGGCGGGGTTGGAGATGGCCACCGCGCTCTTCCCGTTCTGGTTCTCCCGAGGTCTACTTACAGAAGGCCGACATTGGCTCGAGCGCGCACTGACCTGCGACGGCGACCAACCTACTGCTGCGCTGCGTATCAAGGGGCTCTACGCAGCCGGTATCCTCGCGACGAGACAGAAAGACCTGCAGCGGGCAATTGCACTGCTCGACGAAGGCCGGGCGATCGCCGACAGCCTGGGAACAACACGAGATCGTGCCCTCATACAACGCGCCGACGGGTACCTGGCGCTTCACCGCGGCAATCCAGAAGACGCAGTCACCTTTCTGTCCGAGGCAATGCGCGAATTTCGCCGCGACGATGACCTCATGCTGCAGATCATGACGTTGCATGGGCTCGGGCTGGCACACCAAATACTCGGGCAACCGAAACAGGCCATCGACTGTCTTGAAGAGGCGATTCGAATTGCACAAACGCACGGTGAATCTGCGTCGCGGGGCCGTTCCTCGTGGACCCTCGGACTCGTCGTGTGGCGGGAGGGCGACCGCGACCGTGCAGTGATGCTGCTACGGGAGGGGCTCAAGCTAGCACGACGGTCTGATGACCCCACCGGGGCCACCTGGTGCCTTGAAGTACTCGCCTGGATCGCGGCCAGCGAGAACCATTTCCACCGTGCTGCCGTTCTCATGGCAGCTGCCGCGGCGTTGCGGCGACAAGTGGGGACCTCCGTCGTCCAGATCCCGAACTTGACCGGCTCTCACGACGAATGCGAGCACGTTACGCGTCAGGGACTGGGTTCTCGGGCCTTCTCCGCAGCTACCCGGGAAGGTGACGCGATGAGCTTCGAATCCGCCATCTCGTTTGCCCTGGAGGAATCATCGGCTGCACCGGCACGCGTCGTCGCTCCGCCAGTGCTGACTAAGCGTGAGCAGCAGGTCGCCGCTCTCGTCGCACGAGGCCTGACAAACAGGGAGATCGCCGCACAACTCGTAATCTCACCGCGCACTGCCCAAGGCCATGTGGAACACGTCCTGGCGAAACTGGGATTCACGTCTCGAGCACAAATTGCGGCCTGGGTGGTCGAACAAGCTCAAGAACACCCGAATTGACAGTTGTCCTGTGTCAGCGAATCGTCCTTGATGTGTGCGCCCTGACCTGCGGTAAGGAAATTTGATTGGCAAACCGAGTGC
>NZ_NSDX01000014.1:0-352075 GCF_002300195.1 Rhodococcus sp. ACPA1
TGGCGCCGGAGACCGACGTGGTGGTGCTCGAATCCACCGATCGCACGGGCGGACGAGTCGAGACCGTCCGTCGGGGCGACTACTGGATCAACGTCGGCACCCAGTTCACCGAGGGCACCGGCACGCTGATCGATGCCCTCGACCGGCACGGCATCGAGATGGGCTCGCTCGCAGGCAAGAGCGTCGCGCTGTACTTGAACGGCGAGGTGGTCGACACCTCGAACCCCGTCGCGCTCATGTTCCGCACGCGGATGACCATGATGGACCGTATCGGCATGGCCATCGTCGGTGCACGCATCCTCTCGGTCATGCCGTTCCTGGAGTCGCAGAGCCGTATCGCGCAACGGGTTCGCGCCAAGCTCGACACCAAGCTGGCGTCATACCTGCTGAAGGGTGTCCGGTCGGAGTTGGCCGCCGCCGTCGTGCGGTCGTGGTCGGCGCAGTGGATGGGATGCGAGGTGGAGGAGACGGCCGCCACCCAGTTCGTCACGTCGGTGGGCCTCGCGCTGGCCGACCCGGAGAAGATCCCGAACTTCTCGCTGCCGGTGGGTGGCAATCAGACGTTGACCGACGTGCTGACCGAAGATCTCGGTGGCCGGATCCGGCTGAACTCGGTGGTGCGCTCGGTGCGGCAGGACGGTGACGGCGTGGTCGTCGACTATCACGACGGCGACCGACCGGTGCGGCTGCGGGCAAAGCGCGCGATCGTGACCGCACCCGCCGATGTCGCCGAGCGAATCATCCCGGACCTCCCGCAGCAGCACCGGAATGCTTTCAACGACATCACCTACGGCCGGTACGTGATCGTCGGATTCTTCACCGACGAAGTCGGGCCGCAGCGCTGGGACGACTACTTCGCTGTCTCGACGCCGCAACTGTCGTTCCAGGCGATGTTCAACCACGCCGCGGCGATGCGGAACGGCGACGACCGTAAGCCGGGTGGAGCGCTGGCCTGTTTCGCCGGCGGCGCTCACGCCGACGCGTTGTTCGATCTCCCCGACGAGGAGATCGTGTCGCGGTACCAGCAGGACCTGCTCGCAGTGTTCCCCGAGCTGGAAGGGAAGCTGGGCGAGGGCATCGTGCGACGGCATCGTCGGGTCGTGCCCTTCTGGGCGCCCGGGCGGAGGAACTCGCTTCCGACGTTGCGTGATCCGCTCGGCACCACCTACCTCGCCGGCGACTACCAGCTCGATCTGCCGTCGCTCGCCGACGCAGCGACGTCGGGCGAGCGAGCGGCGAAGGCCGTACTGGCGAGCCTGAGCCAGGCCGCGAGAGAGAAGGACTCGGCAATCAGAGTTTGAGCAGTCGCTTCGCCAGCTTGCCGGAGGCGCGGGGTAGTTGCCGCGTGGTCCGGGCACGCCCTCAGCCGAACAACTCGGGGTCGACGCGATCGGCATCGACGGCTTCGAGTGCGCCGGACACCCCGGCGAGGACGACGTCCCGGGCTCGTGCTGATCCCCGCCGCGGCCCGGGCGCAGTCCGTCCCGATCATCGCGCGAGCGGCGGACTCGCCACCGGCGCCCGACCACCGGGCTACGAGACCAATTCACCACTGCTGCAACACTTCGAGGGAGAGGCCCCAGTGAGCTTCAAGAGCCCGTTTCCGGACGTCGAGATTCCGAACCTCAGTGTCTACGATTTCCTTTTCGGCCAGGTTGACACGGCCGATGGGGACCGGCCCGCGCTGATCGACGGTGCCTCCGGCGCGGTCACCACGTACCAGTCGCTGGTCGCCCAGATCAACGGGGTGGCCGGGGCGTTGGCCGCGCGCGGTCTCGCGGTCGGCGAGGTGGTGGGTCTGCATTCGCCGAACGTTCCCGCGTTCGCGTCGGTGTTCCACGGGATCCTGCGGGCCGGTGGCGTCGCGACCACCATCAACGCCCTCTACACCGCCGAGGACATCGCCAAGCAGCTCACCGACTCGAAGGCGAAGTTCCTGTTCACCGTCTCCCCGCTGCTGCCGCAGGCCAAGGCCGCGGCCGCGAAGGTCGGGATTCCGGTAGCGAACGTGATCGTCCTCGACGGCGCCGACGGGCACCCGTCGCTGAAAGATCTGCTGGCCGAGCGCGCCTCCGCCCCGGAGGTGTCGTTCGATCCGGCGACCCAGCTGGCGGTGCTGCCGTATTCGTCCGGGACCACCGGCCGGCCCAAGGGGGTGATGCTCACGCACCGCAACCTGGTGGCGAATGTGTGTCAGATCAACCCGCGGATGGGCATCGGCGCCGACGACAAGCTCCTGGCGGTGCTGCCGTTCTTCCACATCTACGGGATGACGGTGCTGCTGAACGCGGCCCTGTACAACCGGGCGAGCTTGGTGACGATGCCGAAGTTCGACCTGGTCGAATTCCTGAAGATCGTCTCCGGCCAGAAGTGCACGTATGTGTTCATCGCCCCGCCGGTCGC
Organism: Rhodococcus sp. ACPA1; assembly: GCF_002300195.1. NCBI lineage: Bacteria > Bacillati > Actinomycetota > Actinomycetes > Mycobacteriales > Nocardiaceae > Rhodococcus > Rhodococcus sp. ACPA1. The sequence goes on from NZ_NSDX01000014.1 coordinate 2,404, forward strand.
GGTGGCGTTGGCCAAGCATCCGCTGGTCGACGAGTACGACCTGTCGAGTGTGCATTCGATCTTCTCCGGTGCCGCCCCGCTGGATCAGGAGCTGGGCAAGGCGGTCGCGAACCGGCTGGGGTGCCGGGTGCGGCAGGGCTACGGGATGTCGGAGATGAGTCCGGTCTCGCATGCGATTCCGTTCGACCGTGACGACATCGCCCTGGATTCGGTGGGTCCGTCGATCGCGAACATGGAATGCAAGCTGGTCGACCCGGGCACCGGGGAGGAGGTTGCCTACCCGACCGACGGGGTCAGTGAGCCGGGTGAGTTGTGGTGCAAGGGCCCGAACATCATGGCCGGGTACCTCGGCAACGACGAGGCCACCGCGGAGACCCTGGACGGGGACGGGTACCTGCACACCGGCGACATCGCGACCGTCGACTCCGAGGGCGTCGTGACGATCGTGGACCGGATGAAGGAGCTGATCAAGTACAAGGGGTATCAGGTGCCGCCCGCCGAGCTGGAGGCGTTGTTGTTGACGCACCCGCAGATCGCCGACGCCGCCGTCATCGGGGTTCTCGACGACGAGGGGGAGGAGGTGCCGAAGGCGTTCGTCGTCCGCCAGCCCGGTGCCGAATTGGACGAGGCTGCGGTCATCGCGTTCGTCGCCGAGCGGGTGTCGCCGCACAAGAAGGTCCGCAAGGTCGAGTTCATCGACCTGGTGCCGAAGTCCGCCGCGGGCAAGATCCTCCGCAAGGACCTACGCGCCGCCGAAACTGCCGGGAGGTAGGCCCTCCGACAAGGCACACATCGAACCGACCACTACCGCCACCCTCATCGACGGTGTCCTGCAGCTGCCCATCTCCACGCCGGCCGCAGGCATGTCGATGGATTTCACCCAGATCGACGAGGCCACCGAGGCCGTGCGCCTCGGCTTGCTCGACCAATTTGTCGCCGACGACGAGATCCACACCGAGCGCCCCAGAGCGCCACGCTCGACGGTATAAGGGCGCCGCCGCCAGCGTGAACGCAGCATCTGCGCTGCCACACGTGTTCGTGCAGCATCGAGTCTGTCGGTGTCGTGACGCGGTTCGAGGCTACCGTAGCCCGCATCGTTCAGGCTACCGTCAGCGATATCCTGGAAACACGTCGTCGAGAGGCTGAACGTGCAGATTTCATCGAACATATCGCGGACCGGATGAATCGATCCGGACGATGCCCGATATCGATCCGTTCGAGACCCATCGCGATGTGACCCCGTCAGTCGCGTCGGAACTGGCAGCCGACGGATTCGACGACGCCCGGGAGATCGGGCGTGGAGGCTTCGGTGTCGTGTACCGGTGCACACAACCCGCACTCGACCGGACCGTCGCCGTCAAGGTGCTCACCAACGATCTCGCGGAGGAGAACCGGGAGCGCTTCTTTCGCGAACAGAGGGCGATGGGCCGCCTGACCGGCCACCCCAACATCGTCAACGTCCTCCAGGTCGGGGTCACCGACAGCGGACAACCATTCATCGTGATGCCGTACCACCCGCAGGGCTCCCTGGACGAACGTATCCGACGGCACGGCCCGTTAGGTGTGGACGACGTACTGCAGTTAGGGGTGAAACTGGCAGGTGCGTTAGAGGTTGCCCACGGCGAGGGCATCGTCCACCGCGACATCAAGCCGGCGAACATTCTCCTCACCGACTATGGCGAGCCGGCACTCACGGACTTCGGGATCGCGCATATATCCGGCGGGTTCGAGACCGCTACCGGCATCGTCACCGGTTCACCCGCGTTCACTGCGCCCGAGGTCCTCGGCGGCGCCGCCCCAAGCCCCGCCTCGGACATATACGGACTCGGAGCCACCCTGTTCTGCGCAGTCACCGGCCACGCCGCATTCGAGCGCCGCAGCGGCGAACAGTTGGTCGCCCAATTCATCCGCATCACAAAGGAACCGGCACCGGATCTTCGGGATCACGGCCTCGCCGACGATGTCGCTACCGTGATCGAGCAGGCAATGGCCCGTCGCCCCGAGGACCGGCAACCCTCAGCCCTAGCGTTGGGCGAGAACCTGCGCGAGATCCGACGTCGCCGCGGGATATCTGCAGACGACATGGCGCTCCACGTGCGACCCGCCCCGGGTACAGAACCAGCACCGCAGGAGAGGATTCACCTGAACCCTTCCCGCCACGAGAGGGGGAATCTCCCCCTGGAGTTGTCCAGCTTCGTCGGTCGCAGGCACGAACTCGCCGAAGCGAAGAATCTACTGACGTCGTCGCGCCTGCTGACATTGGCCGGAATCGGCGGAGTCGGGAAAACACGCCTCGCACTTCGACTTGCATCGAGCATCCGCCGCGAGTTCGCCGACGGCACATGGTTCGTCGAGCTCGACGAGGTCGATACCCCGTCCCGCTTGATCGACGTGGTGGCCGCAACCCTCGGTGTGCGGGACCAAACTGACCGGTCGCTACGCGAGATTCTGCTGGACTTCCTGTCTTCGCGAGAACTGTTGCTGATCTTGGACAACTGCGAGCAAGTGATCGACGCGGTTGCCGACCTCGCGACGGTTCTGCTTCAGCAGAACCCGAATCTGCGCATCCTCGCGACAAGCCGCGAACCCCTTGCAATTGCCGGCGAGGCAGCACTGCGCGTTCCCCCACTCACCGTCCCCGACCCCGACCGCGAGCCGTCCCTGCAGGGTCTGCCCCGCTACGACGCGGTGTCGCTGTTCACCGAACGCGCCACCACCGCGGTCTCGACCTTCGCGTTGACCGATGCCAACAAGTCCGCTGTAGCGCGGATTTGTCACCGGCTGGACGGGTTGCCCCTGCCGATCGAACTGGCGGCAGCGCGGTTGCCTGCGATGTCGCCCGAACAGATTCTGCAACGGCTTTCCGACCGCTATGCGTTGTTGACTCGCGGGAGCCGAGGCGCGCCGTCGCGCCAGCAGACGCTTCGGTTGTGCGTCGACTGGAGCTACGACCTGTGCACCCCGCTCGAACAATCCACGTGGCAACGGCTGTCGGTATTCACCGGCAGCTTCGAACTCGATGCCGCAGAACACGTGTGCGGGGACAATACCGGCGACCTGCTGGACTCGGTGGCATCCCTCGTCGACAAGTCGATCCTCATCCGCGAAGAGCACGGCACCGCGGTCCGCTTCAGGCTGCTCGAGACCCTCCGCGCCTACGGACGAGAAAAGGCCCAGGAAATCGACGACTACCACGACTTGCGCCGGCGGCACCGGGATTGGTACCGCCAGCTGGCTCGCACCGCCGAGGACGAGTTCATCGGTCCCAGGCAGCTCGAGTGGATGGAGCGACTCAGCAGTGAGCAGCCCAATCTGCGGGACGCGATGGATTTCTGCCTCGCCGAAAGCGATGCCGACGCCGGTTTGCAGATGGCCACACCCTTGTTGCAGCTCTGGGGGTCGCGAGGCCAGCTCAGCGAGGCGAGGCGCTGGCTTGACCAATTCCTGTCACTCCAGAAAGAACGCCCGACCATCACCTACATCCGGGCGCTGTACGCCGACTGCCTGATGTCCGAACAGCAGCAGGACCACCAGCGAGGTGCTGCCCTTGTCGAGCGGGCGCGGATCCTCGCCGATCAGATGACCGACCCGATAGCGCACGCGATCGTCGACCACGCGGACGGCATCGTCGGATTGTTCACCGGCGATCTCACACGCGCGGCGTCACGTCTGGAGCGGGCACAGCCTGTGTTGCGACACGCCGAGAACGAACTCGCACTGCGGATCGAGTCCCTGACGCTGCTGGGATTGACGTATCAACTGGCCGACACCCAACCCCACCGGGCAGTCGAATGCTACGAGAAAGTTCTCGCGATCACGGAAGCTCAAGGTGAATCCGTCTATCGGGCCTACGCACTGTGGGCCATGGCCGTCGCACAATGGCGACTGGGTGATCAGCGCCGCGCAACCGACCTACTCGAAGAAGGAGTGCGGCTCGCTCGACTCGTCGACGACCCGGTCAGTTGCGCGAACTGCGTCGAAGTACTCGCCTGGATCGCCGGAACCAGTGACCCTGAACGCGCCAGCACACTGATGGGGGCCGCGGAGACGCTCGGCCGCGCTGCCGGGAGCCCGTCCGTAATCGTTCCCGACCTGTTCGTTTATCACGAAGAATGCGAGCGGTCCGCCCGCCGGATGCTCACCGAACGCGCCTTCGAGCAACCCTGGCAACACGGCAGGGCAATGGATCTCACGTCCGCTGTCTCCTACGCACTCCGCGAGCAGACCCCGAAGACGAGTCCTCCAGATTCCACCACCCTGACGAAACGCGAAAAACAGGTCGCCGAACTGATCGCCGAGGGTCTGACCAACAAGGCGATCGCCGCCCGCCTCGTCATCTCGCAGCGCACCGCTCAGGGACATGTCGAACACATCCTCACCAAACTCGGATTCACCTCAAGAGCACAGGTCGCTGCCTGGGTTGTCGAAGAGAGACAATCGTCCTAATTTACGCTCAGCGTGACGGGGAGGCACGGGTCAGCCGGACATCGGACCCGCCTCCATCGAGCCATGGAAGGTTTCGTGGGTACTTGTGCTGGCCGTGTAGTCCACTCCTGAACGCCATCACCAAAAGCCGACTGCACACGGTCGCACGTGCCAGCTAGCGGTGCAGTCGCCGTTTGATATTGAAAGCGTGTTCCTAAAACGGTCGTTTATGAACCCTCGATCGGAACAGTGCACCTCCTGACGGAATCGACAGTGGTCGTGCGACGTTCGGGCCTTCAGCGCACTATGGGATCAAGCGGCCGAACACGATTGTCTCCGACCCATGTGGGGTTCAGGGCGGCAACCACTGCTTCCTGAAATGACACGAAGGACAATACTCATGGTGAGTAGTCTTCGCGCACCGCTTATGTGCTGCTGACCACCTATCTCGACTTTCAAGATAGCTACGATCTGCCGATGCGTCTCAAAGAGCAACTACCGAGAGAGCTGGTTGCTGGATTGCGGCCGCTCCATTCTGGTTGCATGATGTGCGGTCAGGAGCCGTGCGTGGCGAATTCGGTTGCGGCAGCGAGCATGGTGTCGCGCACGGTGTCGAGGTTCGCTTCGCGGAGTAGCTGTGCGGGTGGTCGGTTGTCGAGTGCGGGGTTTCGTCCTTGGAACCAGGTTTGGATGACGGCGGGGGTGTCGCGCGCGCCGATTCGTCGTGCGGCGTCGAGGGCGACCTGGAGTCGGTCGAGGATGGCGTGGTCAGGCAGTGGGGTGGTGCCGTCCACCCATCCGTGGACGGTGGCGGTGTCGGGCGCTTCGGCCAGGTATGAAACGAGTTTCGCGCCCAGGAGTGACCGCAATTCGGTGATGAGGGTGCGCGCTGCCGTGTCGGGTCCGGTGCCTGTGTCGACCATTTCGCCTCTCCTCGGTCAGCCCCCGTGTGCTGTTCACGCTACTGCTGGAACGGCATCCGCAGGTCCGGGTAATCGGCGTCGGACAGGGTGATCGTGCGCCCGCACCCGCACGGTGTTCCCGATGTGCAGGAGGTGGTCGGGACGCTGTGCGGTGCGCGCATCGAGACGGGATTGTTCGGGCAGCGAACCCGGGCCGGAGGAACGGCGGGCCCGCGGTAACGCCGGGATCCGTCGGGTTGGCGGGCGCCGTGTGGGACGAAGGCGTAGGCCTGGCGGGCCTGGTGCCGGCGGTCGAGCCGCCCGCGCACGCCGGCGTCCATCTTGGTGTCGATCGGCTCGATGTCGTGCAGCCCCGCAGGAAGACTCGTCGGGTAGAGGGTGCCGTCGATCCAGAGGGTGTCGCTACCGTCGGGTCCGGGGTGTATGCCGCGCTGTTTGGGGTGCAGGTCGTAGATGGTGGTGTAGCCGAGCTGCCAGACCGGCAACGCGAACGTGTCGTTGGTGACGTAGTTGTAGGCGCGGTCGGCGATGAGCTGCCGCGGCTTGCCGATGGTGTCACCGAGCGCGTGAACGGCGGGCAGGCCACCGATGCCCTTGTGCGACCCGGCCGGTGAGAGGTTCATCGCCCGGGCCACGTGTACCACCGGGACACGGCCGGGCACGGATGGCACATCGGTGATCACGTGCAGGTCATAACCGCAGAAGAAGATCGTTTCCTCGAACTCACTGCTGCGCCAGCCCATCCGCGCGTCCATGTCGGCCGTGTAGATGTAGCGACCATCCGGCCCGGTCGGGGCGTCCGGGAGGTGGTGCCCGCTCCTGCGGGCATGCGGATGGTTCGGATCCGGCGGCGCGAGCGGATGATCCGGCGGCGGCGGCGGCGAGTCGGGGTCGGCGTCGACGAGCGGTTTGCGGTGGCGCACCCGCCCCCACGTCGAGAGGTCGGTCGAATCCAGAGCCACGGCCCCGGTCGACGGGTGACCCCACAGGGAGGCATCGAGCAGGGCCTGCACGAAGCGATGCTCGTCCCACTCGGGATACCGAGATGATCGGCACGCGTTCATCAGTCGCCGTAACGCATCGTTGATGCCTTGTAACTGATGGGCACACCGTCCGGCAGCTCAAGTGCCGCGCGTTGCCGATCGGTCCATCCCCGCACCACCGTCGCGACTTTTGTCTGGTGCATCGGTAGGCCGAGCATCGGTGTGAGCAGGTAGGCGGCGAGGAATGCATCGGCGGTGAAATTGCGTTGGACGTCGCGATGGTGGTCGAACACCTCGTGGACGAACTCGCGTGCCTCACAATGTTCGATCACCGCGACCACCCCGGCTGGTGGTGAGCTGTTGGAGGGAGGTGTCCGTCTCGTCGGAGTCGGTGACTTTCGGTGCGTCGTGGTCGGTGGCCGTGTCTGTTGGTTTGTCGTGTTCTGGGTGTTCGGATCCGCCGGGCTATTGCTGCGCCTATGGGTGCTCGCCCCGGCTGGTGTGCGATGTCAGTTCTGTGGGTGTCCAGGCGGGCCAGGTGGCTTCGCCGACGAGGTGTCCGTCGGTGAACTGGGCGACGATGCGCGGGCCGGTGCTCGAGCTGTTGTCGTACACGCTCGCGTGATCGAAACGTGGGAACGCCTGAGCGACGAGGCCCCATATTCTTTGGTATCGCTGGCGGATCTTGTCTTCGGGCACGTCGTGTCCGCCGGCTTGCACCCGGCAGCGCACACGCTGGACCGCTAGTTCCTCGGGAATCATTAGCACATGCAAGACGACGGTGTAGTCGTGTGTGCGCGCTTGGTCGATCAGCTCCAGTTTCGACGCTTGGGAGAACACCGTCGCGGCGATGAACGATTTCCCCAGGGTCAGCAGGTGTGCTCGGGTCTTCGCGGCGATCTCCGCCGCCTCATAGGAGTGGATGGCCGGATCTGCCGGCCATCGTTGTGTGGCGATTTCGTCGGCATTGACGAGCGGGCTGGCTGGCAGCAGGGGGGCGAGGGTGAAGGCCACGAAGGTGGACTTGCCGGCGCCGTTGCAGCCGGCCACCAGGTCGAGTCGTTTCACTCGGGCAGGATTGTGCGCGTGCCGTCGGGACGGTACTCGATGATCTGACCGTCCTCGGACAGCGCGACGGTGGTGATTCCCTGGGCGGCGAGCGTAGAGCCGTAGTCGGTGGTGGCCAGTTGTTCCTCGATCGCCGCGTTGATCTCGGCGTTGAACACTGTGGCTTCTTCGGGTCCGAGTTCGCCGAGCGGCAACCGGCCGGCGAGGGCGTCTTCTACTCGGCGGCGGGCCGCGGTCTGTCGGCTCGAGACCGCACGTCCCACCCGGGCCCAGTGTTCGAGTTGTTGGCGTCCGGTGCGGTGTTGCCGTTCTCCCTCGGCCATGGCGCTGGCCACCAGGTCGGCTGCCAGGCGGGTGACCTTGTCGCCAGTGCTGTGCATCGCTTCACTCTCAGGTGGTGTAGCTACTTGCTACAAGTGTAGCTGTTAGCTACAGGCGCTGTCGGGTTCCTGTTGTCGGGGTCCGCCCGAATCCGCCGACGATCGTCGGTCCTCCCTCGAGACCGCGCCGCCGGGTGCGGTGAAGGTCCCCTAGACGACAAAAAGCCGCCCCCAACTGGACATTGAGGTCAGTCCGGAGGCGGTTTAACGTGGAGGGTGCGGCCGTATCCCGTCGGGTCGAGACTTGGCATTCCGGGATACGACCCGCCGGGTTTGCTGACTCCTGCCTCCGCTGCGAGTCGCGTAGCTGAGCCGCTCTCGAACCATCCCTGAGCGCGGTGCTCCACGCGTGGTTCGAGGGCGCAAGGGTAACTGGCCGAGATGCGCCAAGTCGCCTTACCGCGAAGTGGTCGCCCCGGGGTAGGTGGGACTCACGGCGGGGGTTGGGTGATGCACCGTGCATCACGGTGGGCGGCGACCTGGCGGACGATTCTTCTGGTTCGGGCGCTGTTCTGCTGACTGATCAGAGGGGCGGGTCGGTCCGCCTGATCGCCGGTTCCGGTGGAGTGAGACGGGGAGGATTGCGATGGAACTGAGGGTGCGGGAAGTCGGGGTCTGGGATCGCCGTCATGCGTCTCGGTCCGGCGGTTCCACTAGGGGTGGCGAGCGGTCAGGATGCGGGACTTGATTTCCGGGGTGGTGGTGCAGACGGCACTGAAGGCGGCTTCCCGGACCAACCGCTCGGTGGGCTCACCGCGTGTGACCGATCGGCTCCCCGCGGCGGTGGCGACGTAGGTGGCGGCGGTGACGGCGAATTGGCTGGCCTGGGCGCGGGCGTTGTAGATGTCTCCGTCGCCTATGGCCGCGTTGTTGAGTGCTGTGCGGATCGTGGTGTGTGTTTCCCGCAGTTGCGGGCAGGGGTGTCCGATGCGGTCGGCTTCGGTCAGGCACGCTCGTGCCACGCCGAGGGCGAGGGAGCCGTTGATCCGGAGAATGGCGCGGTCCGCGATGCTGCGTCCGCCGCGACGAGCCTTTCGGACGTGGATGACCGAGGTGTGGGGGACTTCGTATCCGTTGAAGGTCAGTTCGACGGTGTTGGAGGCGTCGGCCGCGGACAGGCAGATTCGTTTCGCGTGGACACCTCGACCGTCGGTTGCGTCCATGAGGAAGGTGACGGTTTTCTGGGCTCGGGTGTCGAATGCGGTGACGCCAATAGTGTCGACGAGGCCCCATCCGGTCACGAACGGTGCCTGCCCGGTAATGGTGTATCCATCGTCTGTTTCGGTCGCGACGATGACGGGGTTGTCCGGGTTCGCGCAGCCGCTGCCGGAGACCCCGGCGGTGACGGCGCCGCTGCGCAGGTCGGCGAGATAGCGGGCTTTGAGGGTGTTGTTCCTCGACATCATCATTCGGAGGAGGGTGCCGTGGTGTTGTGCCCAGACGAATGCGGTCGCCAGGCAGCCGCTGATGAAGATTTCGCCGACGTCGGCGAGGGTGTGGACGGGATCTTTGGTGGCGAAGGCGAGGCCGTAGAAGCCCCGGTCGCGTAGTGCGGCGAAGTGCGAGGGCGGGATCTTCCCCGACGTGTCGACCTCCGCCGCGGCGGGTCGCAGCACCTGGTCGGTGAGGGTTTGCGCTTGCTGTACCCAGTCGGTCATGGCTGACACCGTATCCACACTGCGCCGCCGCACCCAGCCGACGTACTCCAATGGTGGGCGGACGCCGTGAGACTCGTCCAGCTTCTGAGAACTCGCACCACTGCGGCAGCGGTCCACTGCCGCAACTGCGATCGAGATGTTGCCCGGATCGCCTCCGGTGTAGTCCCACGGCAGTAGCAGTCGGTCCGTGACCCGAGGTGCGGCGGCTCGATGATGGTGGAGGACTACCCGCGAGACTGGTGAACGTCCCGCTGGACGGCTCATCGGACATCAACTCGGCGATGTGCGGTGTGACGCAGGGTCCGGCGGATCTGTGCGAGGGCGGCTTCCCGCTGCTCCGGGGTTGCTTGCATGGCGTTGCGACGGTGGATTGCGGTGCGGTGGGCTTGTTGTTCGCGGCGGCGCCGGGCGTCGGCCGCGGCGCGGTGCTGGCTGGGTGAGGGGCCGGTCCAGTCGATGTGGGTCAGTCGCCAGTGAAGGAGGGCGACCGGTGAGCTGATCCGGTCTGCTGTGGGCCAGGTCCAGCCACGTTCTCGGGTGTCGCGGTCGAGGGTCTGTGCGATGTCGTGGCCGGTCCAGCGGGTGGTGTCGATGCCGGCGGCCTGGATGGTGTCGCAGATGTTGCCGATATGGCCGCGGGTGAGAACGGGGGAGCGGGCGATGAGGGTGGCGGCGGCTCGTTGGAGGTGGAGTGGTCGGGGTTGTGGGGTGGGTGTGGTGGGCCGCGCGTGTGCGCGTTGGTGAGTACTTCGTAACGAAAGAGTATGTGAAGGAACGTAAGTACCGGGGGATAGGGTGTCAGCGCCGGTGGCCTGGGGACGGGGTGTGCTGGCCGCGGTGGTGGGTTGTTGGGGCCGGGTGCGGTGGCGTGCGAGACGTCGGGTGGCGCGGGTGCGGCACGGACGCGGTGGGCGTTGTGGGGGTGGGGGAGTGGCGTCGACGATGTGTTTCGGGGAGCTGAGTGCCCAGACGGATGCGGCTTGGTGTTGTTGGCCGCCGTGGTGGAGTTCGGCTGCCAGGTATTCGTGGGTGCGGAGGGTTCGGCCACGTTCGAGTTCGACGCCCATGCTCAGGGTTTTGAGAACGCGGCGGGCGCGGTTGACGACGGAGAGTGAGACTCCGGCGTGGTGTGCGATGAGTTGCCGGGATGCGGTGACACCGCGGCCGGTGGTGGAATCCGCGAATCGGGCGTGGGCTGTGGCGACGGCCATCAGGCGTTCGATGCCGATGCTGTGGGCGGTGAGTGCGGCTTGGCCGGTGGTGGTGTGGGTGATGTGGTGGCGGAGTTGGCGTAGCCATTCGGTGCGGCCGGACCATACGGGGATGGTGGCTTCGCGTCCGGGTGTGGTGGGGAGGGTGAAGGATCGGCCGCGTTGCCCGGTGTCGCGGTTGTATTCGTGCAGTTTGTTGATGGCGTGGGTGGCGGCGTGGACGGAGGCTTCCCAGGTGTCGACTTCTGCCGACTGCGGAATGTGCGTACCGCCGTGGACGGATGACCGGATGTTGGTGGGCGAAACAGGTTGTGTAGGTGCTGATTCAGCGCATGCGTTAGTATCAGACGTACCTGTCACAGGTAAGTCCCTTCGGGGAATGCAGTACGAGCGTCGGAAGCGGGTAACTTCCGACACTCACCCTCAGAGAATGTGACGGCTCGGCAAGGCCTTCACCCCCTTGGTTGAGGAGGACCGGCAAGTCCTCCTCAACAACATGCCGCGGAGCGGTTCGTGAATCTGAAACCACCCCCACCAAGGGGGTTTTCGTGTTTCTGAGGGTCTGCTATGGAATTTGGGTTATCGGGTAGCGCGATGGTTACGCGGTCAGGGGCATCGCCTCGCTATGGGCGTGGGTGGGTGCCGATCCACTAGCGCGGTCACCGCGAACTGTGGAGGTTCGCGCGTGTCCGCTGAAGGGGACCGGGAAGGGTGGTTTTGGCCGCAGCCGTACCGGTTACGCCGACCGCGGTGCCGGCTTCACACCGAGCAACAGGTGCGCCGCGACGGCGACCTCACGGATCTGCTCAATCGTGGCTGTTTCGGGCTCCGATGCGACGAGGTCGACGACATCTACGAGCGCGTCGCGTGCTCCCGGGCTGAGACGACACCTGTCCGGTGCGAGGCGGATTGGGCCGTGCGTGTCGATGAGATCCGGAGCGGACATAACGGTCGGCGTCCTGGTGTCGGTGACGAGGAGTGCGCAGATGACGCTCTCTATCGCGATGATGTCCCACGTTCGCCCGTGACGGTCGGTGGCGGTAAGACCCCTCATGCGACTGCCCCTCTCGTCGAGGGACGGTGCAGTCGTAAATCCCATGCCTCGATGGCCGCGGCGACGCACGCCTCGGCAACAGAGCCCGGTTTGGCGGCGAGGTGCGCCCAGAACGCGGCAGCGACAGCTTCCGCACCACTGAACTGATGGCCACTCAGGTAGTCATGAGCATCGACGGTGGTATCGGCGACCGCGGACCAGGCGTAGAGCGCCGCCGACTGAGCGCGGCTGGCGCCGATCACCCCGAGCCGGTGCACCGCATCCCAACGGGTAGCAAGGGAGTTGACCGTGCCGGTCGGCATATCGCGGCACAACATAGCGATCTCGCATCCCACGGATACGGAGAAGCCGGGAATGGTGACCAGACCCCACACCGGGTGGGAGTACATGTCAGCGAGCCAGTTCCACCGCAGGGAAGCGGGCCCCTCGGTGCCGGGGCACTCGATCTCGCCGGTCGCCATGAGCAGGACGCGGTCGGAAAGACTGATCATGCCGCCGACCCCCGCTCGACTGCTCGTTGGCCTTCGACCTGGTTGCAGTACACCCGGATCTCACGATCGGTCGCGATCACCGTTCCGTCGTGCCGGCACACGACACCCGTCCAGATCATGGAACGCGGCGTGCCCCCCGCGGACACCACCGTCGCGACATCCGCGCGACAGGCCTCCAACCGCGGGCAGTGCGAGCAGTCACGCTTCACATCGAAGGTGACCCTATTGGGACCCCCAACCACATTCGACGCCGAGAGTTCGACATTAGTGGCCTCGTGGAGGCGGACGGGGTAGATCTGCGGCGCCGTCAAGATGCCCGCCCCGCTGGCGCCGACATCGTGTGCGGTACAGGTAGTGCGGTGACCTGCGACGTCTGCTTCTGGTCGCGCAGCCGGATGCCGTCCCGCGTTCGCACCCACGCGGACAGCCCGGAGATTCCGATCGGCTCGCCGTCGCGGTCGTAAGCCACCGCGGCCCACACCATCGATCGTGCCGGGCCTTCCTGCGCCTGTTCCTCGCAGGTCACTAGGAAGGGGCAACTCTTGCACGTGTCGATGGCGGCGAGGAGTTGACCTGTGCTGGCGACGTCGGTGTCCCATCCGCGGGGATTCCGCGTGCACGGGAGTCGCTCATCGGTGGCCTGCGGCCCATCGACGCGATCGACGGGACCCTTTGTGCTGATCCGGCGGAAGAAGGCTTCTTCATGCGCTGCTCGGTACACCGCGCACCGCTCTGTGCCTGTAGAGCATCCGCATGTCCAGTCGTGGGCACGAATGAATCGGCGAAGTTGAGTGGTTGTCCAACTCAACACGTCAGTCTCGTCGACACTTCCGCCGACGTCGCCTATCGTTTCCATTGGCAGATCTCCATTCTGCTAGCTGAAGAAACACGCTGACCAGGGCGGCAACCCTGTTCGGTTCAGGCCCCTGTCCGGCGGTAACCGGGCGGGGGTTCTTCTGTTAGATCACCAACTCCGTCATTGATTGCTGGTCACGGCCTAGGTGCATTTGATCTAAAACTGTGGCCTGGAGTGATCGTAAGGGAGATGGTGCAAGGTGTCCACAAGTGATGGATGGAGTGTTTCGGTGAGCCGACGGGTGATGCGCGGATTCGACCCTGCCCGGCTGGAGCAGCTGCGGAAAGACTCCCGCCTGAGCCGGCCCGAGCTCGCTCGCGCGGCTGGCATCGGACACGCGACCCTCTACCAGTGGGAAACGGGCGCGACGTCGCCGCAGGTAGATCTCCTGAAGCGGGTCACCGACGTCCTTGGCGTGCAGATCAGCGATGTCGTCGTAGTCGCCGAGGATGAGCGCCTCCCGGGGGACTGGCGTGTTCTCGCGGGTTTGCTGCAGCCGCAACTCGGGAAGCTGGCCAAACTCAGTACCACCACTGTGGCGCAAGTCGAGCGGGGGCAGGCAGCTCTGACCGACGAGACGGCGCGAAAGGTTTCCGCGGCCTTGGGGATCTCCGAAAGCGTGTACCGCGCGGCCTACGAGCGCGCGCGAAGTCGCCCGCCGGGCACCCCGGCGTGAACTCAGCGAAGAGCTGAGCCGCGGGGGCAGGGTCTTGGTGACCGTAGTGGTGCAGTAAGCAAAGTGAGTAATCATTCGACCTTCTCGCGAGCATGACGAAAAGCCCCTTCGGGGAGGGGCTTTCTGCGTGCTGCGCGGGCAACGCGAAAAGGTCGCGCCGCAACCTCGGGTGAGGTGCGCTGACGTCGGCCGACCGGGCACGTGCCGGAGGGGGCATCGCGCAGTCAGTCCGCTTGGCGAACTCTATGTCGAACCAACGTCGGAGGGGATATTACATAGCTTCCTCGGATTGGTGGTCGCGCCATGCCGTGAGGATGTAGTTGCGATGCCAGGTGGCTTGGGCGACAGCGAGAGCCAAGAGACTTCCGGGTGCGACGAAGACACGCCAGTTGACCCAGGTGTCCGTGGACATTGTGTAGGCGACGACGATATTGACGGCGCCGACCGCGACCAGTGCCACGAACCAACTCCAGCTCAGGAAGCGCCAGACAGCGTCCGGTGCGCTCACCCATCGTCCGATGATGACACGCACCGGGTCACGCTTCGCGACCATCAGCGACGTCAGGAAAGCGCCGGCGATTAGCCAGTACACCCCTGTGGGACGCCACTTTATGAAGGTCTCGTTGTGGAACAGCAGAGTCGAACCGCCTAGGACGAGCACAAGGCATAGACCGGTCCACTGCAGTTTGTCGACCCGTTGGCGTCGGGCCAGCGTCACGATGATCTCGCCGACGACGCCGGCCATGACCACGACCGTCGCCGCGAAGATTCCGGCGGTCTTGTAGGTTGCCATGAACGCAACGACCAACGCGGCGTTGTAAAAGACTCTCCACACGAGCTTTGTCCTCCGAAAGATGTTCTCCGTCAGGAGTCTTCGTCAGGGATGGTTTCGATTTCGGGGGAGATCACCGCGACACCGATCGAGTCGCTGACTAGGGGATCGAGAAGGAAGCCCCGGAATTCGGCCTTCAGCCAGCCGCCACCGCCCCGTCGTGCCCGCACCGTGCCGGAGACCGGCCCCTTACGCACCTGCTGGACCCACTCGATGATCTTCGGCCAGTCTTCCTCATGGAGCGCGAAGGTCTGTCCGGTGCTCACGCCGTGTCCGAGGCCGGGAACGTGCTCGGTCACCCACTTCAGCCAGTACGGGTACTGGTACGACAGATCCCCGACCGCGATGTACATCCCCGATGTCGATGCCAACATCGTCGACAACCACGCGTCGAGCATCGCTTCGTGGACACGGGCTTCGTCGGTGCCCGCGTCCCAGCAGATCCCGCGCACGCGTCTACCCGCTGGGCCCTCCACACACCGCTCGGCGTAGCGCAGCTCCCGGGTGACGTCGGTCTCAGCCCGGATGGTGAACGTGCCGTCGAACCTGTCCTTTACCTGGCAGTCTCGAACCTGTCCTTTACCTGGCAGTCTCGGATTTGGCGCACATGCCGCAACGTGTCGGACAGGCGGGCCGAACGGGTGTAGAGATCTGCAGGACCGAAAACCGATCGATCCTGATGCCGGGCGGACATCCCGATGAGCTCGATAGCTCCGGGGTCCAACTGCAACTGCGGTGGGGGCGGGTTGTCCTCCGAGCTCAGAACCCACTCCCAGGCCCCGACATTGGGGCGGTCCGGCGGGTTCTTCTTCGGGTCACCGGTCCAGACCTGAACTGCTACGACCACGCTCTTGTCGGGAGTCAAGATGGGGTGGGCTGCCCCGACCGGTCCCAGGGCGTCGGCGACCTTGCCATCGAACGGCTCGATCCTGAGATCACGATCGGCGATGCACTGACGGATCAACCCCAGGACAGCCGTGCGGGCAGGTCCGCGAACGACGTTGTTGATATTGCGCCATTCGCGGATCTTGGCGCCTTCGGCGACGACCTGGTGCTCGTCGCCGGTGCCGACAAAGACGGTCGTCCATTCGCGGATCGGGTGGGTGGGTTCGGCGTGTGTGAGCTCAAGGGCATCAGCTGTCATCGGTTTATCCGTTTCTCCCGTACTGGCTTGCGGGTCAGGTCAGGTGGACAGGCATCTCAGTGGGGCCGTGAGTGCGCCAGGTATGTCGCCGGTCGAGTGTTTCCCATGGCTTCACCAGGGACAGGCCCGGGTGGCGTTGGAACAGGCGGCGAGTAGCGATGTCGAGCTGCATCACGGCGAGATCGGCGCCGAGACAGTAATGAGGTCCGCGGCCGAAGGCCAGGTCCGGGCGCTCGCCGCGGGCAGGGTCGTTGGTCGCCGCGCGCAGGGAGAGATATAGAGGACTGCCGGCGGGGATGCGAATGCCGCCGACGGTGATGTTCTCAACCGGGAATCGCCGTATCGCGTAGGACCCGGGCGCGGCGTCGAGGACAAGCTGCGTCACCCGGGCGCGCCAGAGCTGGTCGTCGGCGATTTCGACGAGTAGCTGGTCCCGATCGAGTCCGGCGAGAATGCCGACGGCATTGGCGATCTGGTAGACGGAGTTCTCGAATCCGGCGAGAAACGTCAGGAACGCCAGGGAGATGAGTTCCTCTTCGGTCAGCCGGTCTTCGGCGTCGCGGGCGGTGATCCAATCGGTGATGACGTCGTCACCGGGTGATTTCCGTTTGGCCGCGATCACACGCATGAGCACGAGAACGATCGTGGTCATGGCCGGGATGCGAGGGTCGTCCGCGGTGGGTTCGCCAAAATTCATTGCCATCACGGTCGCCGCGGCGGTACGGAACTCGTCGGCGTCCCTATCGGTCACGCCGAGGATCTCGGCGATGATGTCAGCAGGCAGGGGAGAGGCGTAGGCGGGAAAGAGGTCGACAACACCGGTTTCGTTCGGGTCGAGGTCGTTCAGGCGTCCGTCGGCGCGGGCGGTCACCATCTGCCTCACCGCTCCGATTCGTCGCCGTGAGAACGCGAGCGCCGCCAAAGCGCGGACGCGCCGGTGATCATCGGGGACCATATTGAGCAGGTTGCGGGCCAGTGCCGGTGGTAGGGGAAGACCCGGGCTACCTGACGGGCCACCGGGCCGGACATTGACGATTCCGGGGTCAGCGAGCAGTCGAGAGACGTCGTCGTACCGGGTGATGATCCAGACGCGCAGTCCGTCGGCGTCGGTGGCCTCGACAACTGGGCCGGCGGCGCGAAGGTGCGCATGCAAGCGATCGGCCTCCGCGACACTCAGGCCGGGCGCAAACGGATCGAGCACCAGGTTCCCTTCTGTGATGTGGCAAATACCTCAGGACGAAGATACCGGCTGACCGGGATTCTGCATTGCTCCGGCAGCTAGGGTGCGCTACGTGAGTGCTCAGGTCGACACCGTACTGGATGAAAACGTGCACAAGGCGGATGCCGCCGACCGTCGGGGTTGGAGGAGATCCGCAGCGGTCTGCACTCTCCTCGCGCTCGGCTCGTGCCTGCTCGCCGTCGCTGTCTTGGTCCCCACCTACGGTGCCGCCAGGTTGAAGGTCATCCCGCTCGACGTGCAATCGGCGACAGTGTCGGTTGCGGAAGACGCGGCGGTGCTCAAGGCCACCTCGGTGGCTATGAAAGGTCCGCTGAAGACCGACCGGGGTGTCCCGCTGCGGATTCAGGTGTACGTGACGACAGAGGATCCAGTTTCGGCCGCTTCGACAACTCTGCAGGCGGCGCAGAAGACGGTCCGGACCGACTGGGGCGAGGGGTTAGGCGGGTTAGGCCTGGTCTCGGCAATGGTCGATCGCGTCACGATCGACCGACGATCAGGCATGCCGCTCGCCGAGCCCGTCCCGACCACTCAAACCGAGCAGGGCAAGCCCCCGACGGAGACGCCTCGCGCCGGAATTCAGTACAAGTTTCCGTTCGACGTCGAGAAGGTCAGCTACCCGTACTACGACGGGACGGCACGGGAGACGCATCCGATCGAGTACGTAGACGACGATCGCGTGGTCGACGGCATGCGGCTGTATCACTTTCAGCAGACGATCGGCCCCGTGAACCTTGGGAAATCGATCGGCAGTGTCGCGACGACGACCTTGCCCGCTGAAAAGTGGGGGTTACCTGGCGCGGAGCCGACAACGATGGATCTGCACTACTCCACGACGCGCGATGTGTGGGTCGAGCCTGCATCTGGTGCGATCGTTGCTGTGGAGGAGCAGCCGAGGCGATGGCTGGCGCGGTCGGTTGACGACCCGAATGCTGTGACCACGCTCGAAGCGCACACCCACTTCGACAACGAAACGATCAACGGCCTTGCCCAACAAGCGAAGGACGCCCGTACCGCGATCCTCTGGGGAACCCGATATGGGCCCGCCCTTGGTGCCGTGGTCGGCATCGTGTTGGTGGGGACCGCGATCATCCTCGCGCGCCGCTGGTCCCGCCGCTAGCCGAATTGGTCGAAAGCCGCACGTGCGTAGGGGAGTGCCTCGGCGTATTCGTTGCGAACCTTGTCCTCGGTGCCGAGGTAGGACATGTTGTCGTCGTAGGCTTCGCGGTCTTCGAAGTACACACGGCCACCCAAGTGGTCGGACAGTTGGATCGCCACGGCGTAGTCGACCGGGTTGTCGTCCTTTGCGGCATTCTCCGAGCTCTCCGCACCGGCATAGAAGTTCTCGATTGCGTCGGTGACGGCTCCGTCGTCGAGGGCAGGTCGGTTGTCCCACATCT
Organism: Rhodococcus sp. ACPA1; assembly: GCF_002300195.1. NCBI lineage: Bacteria > Bacillati > Actinomycetota > Actinomycetes > Mycobacteriales > Nocardiaceae > Rhodococcus > Rhodococcus sp. ACPA1. Next base: position 20,742 of record NZ_NSDX01000014.1, read on the forward strand.
GGCTCCAACCGAAGAGATTCCGCCCTCCCGATCCGGAATGGTGAACCCGCCAGAATCCTTCAGCTCGTGAGGCGACGAGCGCCGCGATGATGGCGTTATCAGGCGCCTTCCGCTGCTTGCCGAGATCGATGATGCGTGTGACGGTTTCCTTTTGCTGTCCGTCGGCGGTGTCGTCGACGAAGGGATCGAGAACCTGGGTAGTGGTGTCGATCGCGGGTGCCGGTTGTGATGCGGTGTCGTCGTCGGAGTTGTTGCCGCCGCACCCCGCGATCACCGCGGTGGCGAGCACCATGACCGTCAGAGCTGTGGTGATGCGGTAGTTCAAGGTTCCCCCTCGTTTGCCGGTTGTGTTCAGGTGAGGTTATCGATCAACCATCGGCCGTCTGATTCGGTGAGGATGAGCCAGACGGTGGCGTCGGGTTCGACGGGGTGGGTGGTGTCGCCGGTGACCGCGGTTTGGGTGATCGTGGCCACCCGGTGTGCGGTGGTGTCGGTGTCGGGTGGGCAGCCGGAGCAACCGACGGCGACGTCGGCGATGACCCGGGCGTTGTCGTTGATCCATTGCTGCCATTGCAGGCTGCGGCCGCGCTCGTTTCGCACATCGGAGGTCAGGCGTGCAGCCAGGGCCGGTGTGAACCATTGTGTCGCGCGACGGAATCCGCTGGTGGGGCTTTCGTCGGTGGTGGGGGCCCAGGTGAATGCGACGGGCATGGCTTGGCGGACGACTTCTTCCGGCGTTGTCGGTGCCGGTCGCTGAGGTGCGCGGGTGCCCGTTTCCGGGGCAGGTGTCGGTGCGGTCGTGGTGCTCTGCGGTGTCGCGGTTCCTGAGGTGTTGGCGTTGTCGTGGGAGGAGTAGAGCAGTGCCGCGGCCGCGGCGATGATCACTGCGAGCAGGATCAGGGCTTTTCGCATGGTTTCTCTCCTCCGGGGGTCACATGCGGCGGGCGCGCATGTCGGCCATGATGGGTGCTTGTTTGACGACGTCGCCTGTGGTGGGTGCGTGGACCATCTGCATGTTCCCGGCGTAGATGCCGACGTGGCCGGGACCTCCGGCCTCCCAGGATCCGAAAACGAGGTCGCCGGGTTTGGCCTGGGAGATGGGGATTTCGGTGCCGACCTTCCATTGTTCTTCGGAGGTGCGGGGGAGGACGGTCTTGCCGCCGGTCGCGCGGGCGTATGCATACTGGGTCAGACCCGAGCAGTCGAACCCGCCCCCGGACGGACCACCCGCGCCGCCACCGCCCCATACGTATGGGGTGCCGAAGTACTGGCTGGCAGCCTCGACGACATTGCTGCCGCCGGCTGTGGGGGAGGGGACGAACTCGCCGCGGCCGCCGGGCTGCTCGAACTCAGGAATGTAGGAGAGGACTTTTTGCACATAGGGCCGGGTTTCGCTGGAATAGTCACCACCGGAGGGCATCCCACCGGCTTGCTTGATGGCCCCCTCACCTGCGTTGTAGCTGGCGATGTAGAGCGAGAGCGGGTCGCCCTTCACGGAGCCGTCGGCGATCCAGCTGTCGACCGATCGCGCGATCTCGCAGAAGTACCTGCTCTGAGCCATCACGGCGTCTCCGACATCGCCTTGGGAGATCCGGCCGTTGCCGTCGTCGTCGCTGCCGTAGACGGCCCAGGTCCCATCCATGAACTGCGTATAGCCTTTCGCGCCTGCGAGGCTGGTGACAGCGCGGAACCCGCTTTCGGCTTTGGTGTCCGCGGCCAGCAGCGCCGGGCTGATCTGAGGGCACAGCGATCCGCCCTTGCGGAACCATTCTTCGAATGCCGTTGGGACACTGCCGGGCTTGAGATCACCGCCGCCCGCGGTGCCGAAACCCTTGCCGCAGTCGACGGGGGTGGATGCGGCCATGAGATTGATATTCGATCCCGGTGCACTCGCGTCCTGTCCCGATGGTGCAGGGGCGCCGCCGAGTTTGGTCGTCGGGTCGATCGCGGTCCCGCCCTGCAGACGGCCACCGTCCCAGTACTCGAAGTGCAGGTGCGGACCGGTGGATCCGCCAGCGTTGCCGATGTCGGCGATGTGGTCACCGGCCTTGACGGTCTGCCCGGGTGTGACGTGGATGCCGTTGGCGTACATGTGCCCATAGACGGTGGAGACCGCGCGGCCGTCGACGACGGAGTCGATAATCACCCAGTTCTCGAAACCGATACCGGGGCCTTCACCGCTCGAGCCGGCGGCGGCGACGAGGCCATCGAGGGCGGCGTAGATCGGGGTGCCGACCGGGCCGGCGAAGTCGACACCTTTGTGCATCGCCCCCCAGCGGGGTCCGAAACCGGAGGTGAACGTGGTGGTTCCCGGTGCGGTGGGTTGCTGGATCGGCCCGGACGGCGTCAGAGCCGCCGCCGGCCGATCATCGGGTGTGCTGTCTCCGCGCGCGCCCACAGAATCGGAGTGGACGGGCCGACAGGGCTTGGGCAGGTCGATGATCGCCCCGCCAGTGCAGGCGCTTGCCATCCCGATGACGAAGATGGCCGCCAGGATGGCGCCAGTCACACGCGATCCTGTGCTCTGACCAGCTAAGACGACATGTCCCCTGGAGGGATTTTCCTCGGGAGTGGAGCAGTCGTAGTTCACGCGATCGGCCCCGGCATCGGTGTGTCGAGTTCGGGGATAGGAATCGGGCCGGGAACAGGGGCAGGGATGGGGGCGGGGCTGGTGGCCTGTTGGGCGGGCGGAACCGGCTCCGAAGACGACTGGGCCTCGGGGGCGCGATCCGGAGTCGGTGCTGTGCCGGGCGCAGGCGTGGTGGTGGCCGTTGCCGTGGTGGGCGCTGTGGTGGGAGGAGAGGCTGCGGCCACGTCGTCGAGGTCGAGAGTGGGGAGGGGGGAGTCGACCTGCCAGCCATCGTCGGTGTCGGTGACCGCGACGGTCATGGTCCCGGCGCGGGTATCGATCTCCACGGTCGTTCCGGTGGTGCCGGTGCCTGGCAGCGTGCGGGTCGGCCCGAGAATCGACACCGGTGCGGTGGGCCGGGCCGCCGCGAGGGTGTCGTTGACGCGCTCGGGGCGGGTGACCCGGCTGAGCGCGACCGCCCACTGAGTTGGCGATGCGGTGGTGTCGACGAACGCGTGCGCGTAATACATCGCCGCTGTCGCGGGGCTACGACCGATCGAACTGGCCGACATTGTCGCCACCGCGGTTTCGGTGACTTCTTCGGCTGCCGCAGGCGTCGAGGTCACTGAGGTGTTACTGGTGTCTGCGTCGTGGGCGCGCACGTCGCTTCCGCTGTTCTCTGCTCCGGTGACCGCGGTGACAATCAGGCGGGCGATGTAGAGGACCGCGACCATGACCGCGAGCCCGCTGGCGAGCCGACCGGGACTGCGCAGGACCCAGCTACGGATCGCGGTGGTGATCGGGTTGGCACCTGTTCTCACCAGTTCACTCCCAGGTCCCGATTCGGCCGGTCGAGCACTCCCGTCGACTGAGCCGACGCGGTGTCCTCACTCAATCCCGCCCGGGGCAGATCACTGCTGACGGGCCTCGCCGACGAGGCCGGTGCGGGGCGGGTGATCGACACCCACGGACGCGGCGGCTTTCCGGACGCGTCGGGTTCCTCCCTCGGCCGGTAGATGGTGGTCGGTGCGATGACCGCGTCCGGCCCGCCGTCCCACCGGTACGCGTCCTGATGAGGAACGAAGACCTCACTGTCACCGGTATCGAGGGACTCGAAACCGTCGGTGAAATCCGTTGCAGGGGTGTGTTTGCGCAGATCCGCGAGCCCGGTGCGCCCGGTGCCGTCGGCCGGGCCGGCGGTGAGGTCGACACCGGGGAGTCGGGTGCCGGACTCGGGCCCCTCCGGGGACGCTTTGCGCAGGTCCGCCAACACTCCGCCCGCGCCGCCGCGTAGGGCGGCCAGCTGTGCTTGGCGGGCCCGGCCGCGGTAGTCGTCGATGCGTGCGGCCGACAGCGCGCGGCCTTCCTGCCGGATGATCGGAGGCTTGTTACCGCCGATCATGTCGGACCACTGACGACCGGCCCCGTCGGCGGAGCGGTTAATGCCGCCGCGGGCGAGTTCGAGGCTCTTCTCGGCCAGCCCCATGGCGGGATTGGTGACCATCGAGCTGGCGGTGAGCAGGTTCTGCTTCCAGGAACCGTGCTTGTGCCGGTCCATCGCGCCGCCGATCATGCCGCGATGCGACTGGGTGATGGTTTGCGAGAGCCTCTTGAACGGGCGCAACAACATCCAGAAGGCGATGGTGAGGATGACCAGGAACCACAGCCGCCAGGTCCCGTCGATCTCATCATTGCGGTACAGCTTGATCAAGATCAGCAGGTAGACCGACATCAGCACCGCGGCACCGACCGCCCACAGGTAGATCCCGCCGAGGATGCGCCCGACACGGAGCAGGATCGATCCGGAGGCGATGGCGAGCGGAACCCACACGGGGGCGGTGATGATCGCCAGCCGGATCGCCAGCAGCGCCGAGAGTTTCAGCACCGAGGAACCGATCCACAAGATGGAGGGCATCGACGTCTTGACCATCGACAGGAACCCGGTCGTGACCCGGCTCGAGTCTTTGCCCTGAAAGGTGTAGAACGAGAGCCCCTTGCTCTCCAACGGCTCGACGACCTCCCGCCGGAACTTCTCGGCCTTGGCCTCGTCGATCTCTTTCTGTGCGGAGTTGTCGGCCTGGATCCGGGCCTGCTCGTCATAGGTGTAAGCGATCGACTCCCGCAGCTTTGGCCACAGATCGTCGAGCGTCTGCTCAGAGGCGTTTGAACCGAAATACCCTCGCTGCACGTCCGGGATGATGATCCGGTCGGTGATCACCAACCGCGGGTCATCGGTCATTCCCGCGGAGTTGAAGATCTCGCCCTGGGTCTTGGTGATCAGCGCGCTGAACGTGTCGTCGGAGATCTGGATCGCCTTCGCCGGGGCACCGACCATCAACCCACCGATCGCCAGCGCGCCGGCACCGATCGCGAGCTGCCGGAACACCGCCGGGGCATCTGATCGCAGACCGCGGTAGAGGATGATCAGCCCGGCCACCCCAACCCCCACCCCCAGCCACGGCCCGTAGACGGTCGGCCGCAGCGAGTCCGAGACCGCGAGCACGATCTCGTCGAACTGCGCGATCGCCCCCTGGCTGCCGGTCTCGCGGCCTTCGGCGGGGGTGTTGGCCTGCTCGTCGAGCCAGAACGCCGCGGCCGCGAACGATTGCCCGATCGTGAGGAAGGTGTTTCCGACGTCGGTCTTGTTGCGCACCAGCGATACCCCGGTGATGTCCTCGCCGCAGCCGAGGTCGTAGATGTGCCACGTCAGCCCGGCCCAGCCGTGGCCGCCGTACCCGGTGCCGGAGAGCTGGGATTCCGCGGGCTTGTCCACCGACCCGGAGTCGAAGAACGCCGGCGCAGCCGAGTTCGGGGACTGCGGTGCCGGCACGTCCTTGCAGTTGAAGCCTGCGGCGTGGGCGCTGGTCTGCCCGCACATGGCACTGAGCCCGACCAGCATCATGACCGCGCACAGTTGGGTGATCCGCTGCAGCAGGTGTGCGGGCGATCTGGTGGTGCGGGCGGTGGCGGGCATCGAGAAGGTCCTTCCCAAAATGGGGGTCAGGCGGCGGTGGCCCGGGAGTTCAGTGCTTGCGCGACGTGGGCGATGTGAGTGAAGTTCGTCCAGTTCGCGCGCACCAGTTCGATGTCGCCGCCGAGGCGGACAACGTAGGTGCGGGCTTCGTCGGCGCCGGTCTTCGCGGCGCGCTGTTTGCGGGCGTTGTTCGCGCGCGGGTCGTAGGTGTCGTTGCGGCCCCCGCCGAGCTGGTTGGCCAGGATCGTCTCGTACCCCTCGCCTTCGTCGAGGCCGAGGAGTTTGAGTGCGTCGGAGATCGCCCGTTCGGAGGAACCGAGTCGGCCGATGATGATCTCGTCGGTCAGCTGTGACTGGTCCTGGTCGTCGGCGCCGTCCGCCAGCCCGAGGAAATCGCTGGCAAGCTGGCTGCATACGAGTGCGCGGGTGCGGAACTTGCGGGTGTCGCGACCGAGCCGGACGTAGAGAGTGCGCCCGGCCCCGGATTGCTTGAGGTACTTGTTCTCGTCCAGGAACAGCAGTTTCGGTAGTGATCTCGGCTTGTCGTAGACCAGCCGGGTCGCTAACCACGCCGCCAGGTGGATCAGCGGACCGGCCAGGCGTTGGCTGTCGGTGGCCGCACTTCCCTCGGCCTTGTCGTCGATCTGCAGGCCGGGCATGGTCAGGATCGTCAGGCGCTCGTCGAGGACCGAGTCGAACAGTTCGGCGGCGGCGTCGTCACCGGCGGTGGCCGATGGGAACAGCACCCGGGCATCGCGCAGCTGCGACATCGTCCGCAGCATCGGCCCGATCCGGCCCGCGGCGGTGCGCAGTCCTTCACCAATGACCGGAGTGCTCGCGGAGCCAGCGGTCTGGCCGTTGGTCATGCCGTCGACGGCCCCGTGGCCATTGGTATAGGCCATACCGGCAGCAATGTGATCGATCGCATCGAGGACCTTGCCCAGATGGTTGGTCGGCTGACCCCCGACCATCGCCGCAGCCATCCGAACCACACTCTTGGCATCTCGGTCGCTGCGGTCGTCCGTGTCGAGCATCGAGATCAGCACCCAGGACGCGAGCTGGACCCGTTCGGCATGGGCGGCACCGCGATCGTCCTCGTAGGCCGCTGCCGCGGCGGCTGCCGGGTCGGATTCGTGCGCGTACTCGGGATGGCCGGGGCGGTAGATCTCGTCGGCCGGGTCGGGCTCGGACACGACCCGGTAGACGTTGAGGACTCCGGGCTTAGCGCCGCGCCCGGTCAGCTCGTAGACGCGGGTGAACGGCTTGAGTTCGGGCAGATCGGCGAGCGCTCGCAGCGGCCCGGACGGATCCAAGATCACCCCGTGCGCGCCCAGGCGCAGCGCCTGATAGGTAATCATCCCGGCCCAATGAGTTTTGCCGGCGCCCTGGACGCCGACCAGCGGGGTCAGGCCACCCTTGTCGAAGAAGTCGTGGGCGGCGAACAGGTTCCAGGCGACCGGGCGAACCGATATCGACGCGGTTTCGCCGAGGATGATGCCTTCCTCGTCACCGATCCGGTCGGCCGCCGCCCCCATCCCCGCCGACATGGCGAGGACACTCATCCTGCGCTTGTGGGCGGTGTTGGCCAGCTTCTCACCGGGCATGAATTCTTTGAGCAGGTGGTACTGGCCGTTCTCGACTTCGAGTTCGACATCCGGCGCGTACTGCTGCTGCAGCTTCGAGACACGGTCCCGCACCTGCTGCGGGGAGGAACCGGACACGGCGATCCGCCACCACCCCGACCCCCGAGTGGCCAGAGCCCCACCGTTCGACATCTCCGTCCGCAGCCGCCGGGACAACCCGTGCTGCGCAGCCAACTCATCGGGTGGCGTTTCGTCGTGCTCGACGGTGTAGTGCCGGTACTGCGACTCGATCGCGTTGCGCTGCTTCTGGATCTCGCCGAGGGTTTCTTCCGGGGTGTGCAGGGTGATCCGCTCGGACCACTCCAAGGGCAGCCCAAGCTGGTCACCGAGCAGCTGCCACGGCATCTTCTGCTCGGGGATGGCCAGTGGTGCCATCCGCCCCACCGTCAGCACCGTCACGTACGACCGGTAAGTGCGGCCGGCGATGGTGCCCTCGACGACGGTGTGTCCGGCGCCGGGCGTGTAATGCATTTCCGTCAGGTTGCTCAGCGACAACAGATCGGACAGGCCCCACCCCGACGGTGCGTTCGCGGCCGCCGGTTCGGTCAACGGCATCCCCACCGCGGCCGAGCGGCGCAGCAGATAGTCCACCTGACCGCTGTCGGCAGGCAGGGCTTCGACACCAGGGGAGAGCATCACGCGCTCGATCTCCGCGATGTGTTCGGCCGCCGCGTCCTGCTCGGCGATCAGGACCTGCTCGGACCACTTCGACAACCGCGGCCCCACACCCTTCACCCCGGAGCACATGTCGGCCACCGCGACGATCGCCTGCGCGGTCATCGACCGCCGGGGCAGTTCGATGCCCCAGTAACGGCGCTTGCGGGTAGGGGCCGAGTCCAGCAGCGCGACTTGCTGACCGACGAGGTAGTCGTCCCACGCGAGGGCACCGGGAACGTCGGGGAGGCGGTCCTCGGCGAGCTGCGCGTGTGCGCGGCCCCATTCCTTGACCGGCCAGGGCTCGCGCACAGTGCGCCGATGGATACCGGAGACCCCTTTGCCGCGCAGTTCCGCCAGCACCAACGCTTCGTCACGGATGAACCGCGACTGATCGGCAATCGCCCGCATGCTCCACGTGCCGGGCGATTGCACAAACCACAACGTGGCAGTGTCGTCGGTGATGGTGACGTTTCCCAGCACCGCCCGCAGACGCCACTTGGACTGCTTCCGCAACCGAGCCCTGCTCCCGCGCTCAGCGCCCGCACTGGTCGAGTGCCCCTGCGGGGCTGGCCGGGACTTCTTCCCGCCCCGCTTGCTGCCTTTGCGGTGGGCGGGTTCGGTGGGAGCTTCGGCGGGATATTCGGGGTTGGTGACCGGGGAGGGGTCGGTGAGCACAGCATCACCCAAGCTCGCTTGTGGTGCGGCGGTGTGCGAGTCGGCGGTCTGCAGCCCGGCTTGGCGCGCCGCGCGCAGCCACGACTCGGGCAGCACCGGCGGCAGTGCCCCGGGGGGTGGGACGAGGTCGGCCGGGTCGAACCGGTTACCGGGATAGCTCATGACCTACCTGCTCGTAGTCGAAGAAGTCGTGTGATCGCTGGCGGCGGGGGCGAGGCGAACGCGCGCGATCTGATCGGGGATCGACACCGTCTGCGGCGTGTTCCGGATTTTCTTGTTGCGGCCGGCCGCGGATCGTGGAGAGGTGAGGTCGTTGATCGCGGACCGGGCCAGCGACCGGATGGTGCGTTCGTGACCGAGCCCGTCGACGATCCGTTTCGTCCCGAGATAGGTCAACCCCAGCATCACGGTGACGGACCAGCCGCTCCACGGCACCGACAGCACCCCGATGACGAGGATGTATGACAGCGCCAGCAACACCGCACCGATACCCACTGCCTGCCATTTGACTGGTCTCGGGAACGCCCGTCCTGGAGGACCTAGCCAGTGCTGATCCACCCGGTACAGGTCGTCATCGGTCTCGATCACCGCACGCCCCTCACCGACGCTCGCTGATGGCGCGACCGATTGCGAACACGATGGCGGCGGCGATGACCACGCCGAAGATGATCGTCATGGCAGACATGGGATGAGGTCCTCTCGAAAAGAGTGAGTCCGAATGGGGCTGTGTCCGCTACCGGTCACACGCCGGGGACGATCAGCCGGATGAGTCCGGTGCCGACATTCATCGCCGCGTCGGGGTTCGCCGACAACCCGAACCAGCCCAACGCGATCAGGGACAGGCTGGCGATGGTGATGACGGCAGACCAGGACGAGCGAATCGCCTTCGCCAGAAGCACAATCGCTCCGACGCCGAGGATCGGAGGGACTACCTGCTCGCGGAGGAAATCTCCCACCCCGCTGGTCTCGATCCCCTCCTGTGCCAGGAACGTCAGCTGCGACGCAGCCTCGAAAGACTCATGAAGCATGCTCTCTCCCAAAAGATTCGCGGGCAACACCGAACGGTGACGTCAGAACATTGGCACAGGGCGGCTTCGGCACACGAAGACCCCCGCACGCGCTCGGGCGTGTCGCTGCGGGGTCCACCGAGGAGGGCCGGTTGGCGGTGGGTTCACGAGGACGGGTCGTATCGCGGCGGGGCACTGAGGTGGGGACCGGTCGCTGCGGGGTCTGCTCAGGGTGGGGGCCGGTCGCTGCGGGGGCGGGTGCTGCCCTCCGGGCACGCTCTCTTCGGACAACCCTCGCGAAGAACGTGATTGACCCCATATGGGGCACGTGTCGACGATTGGGGGATCGGTGATGCCTGCGCCCCCACTCCCTTCGGGAGACGCCTCCCCCCTACGGGGGGAGGCGAAGTTGAGAATAGCGCCCCGGACCGGTTTCAGTGAACAGTGGTGCAAACACCACTTGGCAGAGAGGTTTTGGAGATACCGGCGGAGTTCGCCTCACGGCGGCCTGGGACGCACTCGCAGGGGCTGCGGACGGGGCGACACGCCCGAGCGCGTGCGGGGGTCCTTGGTGAATCCTCCGGCGAGCGGATTCACTGTGTGCGCATCAGCACCACGCAGATGTCTGACCGAGAAAGGGTTTCCGCGATGCCGTCGAATGACCCTGTGGGCGAGTTCTTCCGGGATGTGTTCGGTCCTTCCGGTACCTCGTCGGCCGCCGGCGGACGCAGGCGGTCCGAGCAGTCGGGGGAGGAAGAGGCAGCGCGGTTCACCCCGTGGGTTCTTGCCGCCCTGGCTGTCGCCATCGCCGTGTGGTGGGCGCCGACCCTGCTGGTGTCCGCTCAGGTCACCGAGCTGTGGCCGCGTTCGCCGCTCTGGGCGCAGTGGCTCATCGACTTTCGGACCAGGCTCGTCGTCACCGTTGCCCTCGTCGGTGCCGGGGACCTGATTCGGTTTCTGCGGCACCGGCAGCGGCGAATCCTGTCCGCGGTGGTGCGACAGACCACCGGCCACATCCCCGTGCGGATCAGGCTCAGTGTGCGTACCGGGTGGCACAGCACCGCGTGGGCGGCAATTCGCCTGCCGCAGGGAGCGGTTGTCGATGCGAACCGACAGGAGCGTCTGAATTCGGCAGTCAATGCGTTGATCGTCGGATCGCCGCTATGCCACCGCGTGCGCGCCGCGTTACCGACCCTCGCACCCACCCGACCCCTGCGATTTCTGCCGCGGAAGACGAAGGCGCAGATCCACAGCGTCCCGGCGGGCGAACCGGGACCCGACAGCCTGACACCCTCGACGCCGAAGGCGGAGCAATGAGCCGATTCCTCGGACCCACAGTCACCGACTGGAAGTACGTCACCGGCTTCCGGGCCGACAAGAGCACCATCACGATCACCCGCCGACCGGTGCTCCCGGACACCCGCAGTGCACGTCACCGCATGCTCGCCGAGCTGTTCTCCGACGGCAAGGCCCTGCAGGACGTGACGGTGTCGGTCGACTCCTACCCCTACGACGGAACCGAAGCCTCCTACCGCATCCACTACAAGCCCACGCTGGCCACCGGCATGGAAGCCAACCGGCACAAGCTCTCCGAGGCTCTGCTCGCGGCCCTCGGCACCCACGAATCAGGGCAGCTGTGGCGAGTGGACTGGGCCCCGGAGAAGCCCATCATCACCCTCTCGCTCCGAAAGCCGCTCGCGACAATGGTGATGCATTCGCTGAAAATCCCGGCCGCCGACCTTCCTGTTCCACAGCTCGACGAACGTGGAATCGCGCGACGCCAGCAGATGCCCTGGCCGGGAAGCGACCCCAGCGTGCCCGGGCAACGCCTGCATGTCCCGTACGCGTCCTGCGAAACCGATGCCGGCGTCGTCGACGCCTACTGGAACATCTCCGACGATTCGTCGGCACCGCACATGCTGGTCGTCGGACCGACCGGCGGCGGCAAGACGGTTCTGCTGACCACCGTGATCACCGAACTCACACTCCGCGGAGTCCCGGTGATCGGTGTCGACCCCAAACGCATCGAACTGCACCAATTCCTCGGCTACCCAGGGGTCCCCGCGATTGTTTTCGAGCCCTTGCGGGCCGCCGAGTTCATCTACGCGCTGTGGCGCGAAATGCACGCGCGGACCAAGTACATGCAGACCCAGCGTCTGAAGGCACGCAACATGCCGCTCCTGGTGGCGGTGCTCGACGAGTTCTTCATCCTCTCCGCGGCCTGGACACAGCTGGCCAAGTCCGGCACCGACGAGGAGAAGGAAGTCATCAAACGCTGCAACCCACTCGGGCGAATCGGCGAACTCGTCGCTTTGGCCCGCTCGGCAGGCATCCGCCTCGCCGTGGGAGTTCAACGCCCCGATGCGCACCTGTTCGGGCGGGATTCCGGCAGTGTCCGCGACAACTTCCAGACCCGAGCAGCGCTTGCACGGTTGAGCAGTGACGGCGCCTACATGATGTGGGGTGAGACCACCGTCGGCCGCGACATCGACGCCAAGATCCGCGGCCGCGCCACGGTCAGTGACCCGTCCGGTGACCCTGCCCTCGCACAGGTGTGGTTCACCCCCACCATCGACGACCACCCCGCCGCCCGCAGCGACCTGTCCGCCGAGGAAGCACACGCCGTCGACAGCCTGCGCCCGACAAGGGATACCCCCGTGTACTGCTTCTCGGCCGAGCTGGCGCAGTTCATCGCCGACGAACAGCACCTGATCACCACGATGGCCGACGACGTCCGCGAGCCCGTTGCAGTCTCCGGGTCGTCGGTGACATCCCTGGTCGACCACATCTGCGATGCGATCCCGGCTGGTGCCCTCGAGGAAGGCATGAACATCGTCCTCGGCCTCGACGATGAACCGGACCGCACCGGCACCGTCCTGACCGTGGAGACCATCCGCAAGATCGCCCGCGACAGCGACGGCACGGTCACCGAGGAGGGACTGGTGCGGGTGGAGGTGTCGGTGGAATCCACCGGCCGCCGACCCGAGGTCCTGATCCTCGAATACAGCGGACTCGACACCGTCTTCCTCGCCGCGGTCGACCTCGCTGCCGCCGCCTGACCCCTGATGTCCCGGCTCTATCCGCTCCACCACCGAAAATACGAGAGAGAGGCCACCGATGGCAGTCCGGCAGATCGAACGAGCAGTGATCCTCGAACCCGAGGACATCGAGGCCATGCACCGCCCATTCGTCAACAAGGGCAACTCCGACCCCGTCGTTCGCGCGTTCCGAGAAGCGCTGCGGGCCTCCACACCCGGATGGCTCTCCGCCCTGGACACCGACAGCAAGACCGTCTCCCGCAGCCGTCTCGACGAGCTCCTCACCGCGATCGGTCATCGGCGCGACCTCGTGGGCGCGCTCCCCGACGGCGAGGTCAAGACCGAGGCACTCGATCAGCTCACCAGCCTCGATGAGCTGATCACCGAAATGCTCGCCCAGCTCGACGGCACCACCTCGGGCGCCGGGAGTCTGTGATGTCCGTCCCGCAGATGACCGTCGCCATCGACGACGGAGGACGCCACGCTACGGCGTATGTGCCGTCGCAGGCCGCGACGCTCGACCTGCGAGGCGACACCGAGCAAGACCTGATGACCGCGGTGTTCGCCGAGGCGCACGCCGAAGCACGAAGCAGCGGGCGGACGATCACCGTCGCGGTCAGCGGCGGCGTCGACACCGCGCCGATGCGGCTCGAGGTCGACCCCGACCAGACCATCCGCCCCGCCCCGGAGCAGGCACCGCCGCAGGAATCTGTGTCGCCCACCGGGGAACGGCCCCAGCGCCGCCCAGCCGGCGGCACTCCCGTCGTCCGGATCCAGGACGAGGCCGGTGAGCCCACGGTTGCTGTGCGGCGGCCGGCGACCGTTCCGACACCCGTACGGGAAGCCGTATTTACCGAGCGCGAAGGCGGACACGACCGCACACCACCCGCCCGGCCGCGGCGGCCGGTATCGGGGCTGGCCGCCCCCGAGATCGCTCCCGGGACCGGTGAGCCTGCCCGCCTGGGAGTGCGAGGTCGACTCAACGCTGTGCTCGGGTTGAGTCTCGCCCCGAAAGCACAGTCGCCGGAGATGCGGCTGCGGGCCGCCGAGTCGGTGATCACCCGGGCGCTGCGCGATTTCTCGGTGATCACCGTCGCCAACCCGAAAGGCGGGGTCGGTAAAACACCGCTCGCCGTGGCACTCACCCAGACCTTGGCGGACCTGCGCGGCGGCAGCACCGTGGTGTGCGCGGATCTCGGCGAGGTCGGCGGCAGTCTCGCCAAGCGGGTCGCCGTCCGCCCGTCGCCGGGCAACGACGTCCCCGCTTTGCTGGCAGCGCATCCCAACCCTGATGTCGCCATCCGACCCTCGGTGCTCTCGCAGCACCTGACCCGTCAACCGTCGGGTGAGGACATCATCGCGGGACGCCGCGGCGACACGACGTCCGTTCTGAACGAAGACCATGCGGCGCATCTGGCCGCGATCGTGGCCCAGCACCGCGACATCCTCGTCGCCGACACGGGCAACAACCCCCTCGCGGGAACCTGGCGGTGGGCAGTGGCGACAGCGGGCGCCGTCGTCGTCCCCGTTCCGTTGCGCTGGGACGCCGCCGACGCCGCAGAAGAGATGATCACGGAATTGGCGTCGACCGCCGCCGATGTTCTCGCGCGCGCGATCGTTGTCATCACCGCCGGTCCCGGGGACGCCCCGATGGTCGAACAGGACACCGTCGAAGCCCTCCGTGACCTGGGAGTACCGCTCGTGGCGCGCATGCCGTTCGAGCCGCTGTTCGCCTCCGGGGAACGTCTTGCACTCTCCCGGCTCCAACCCCACACCCGAGCAGCACTGACCCGACTAGCCGAAGAAGTCGTCAAGACGATCACCGGCCCCTGACTCAGCCATCACCCACCGACCGAACAGATCTCACGCCACCCTCGACGGGCACATCCACCTTCAATTCGCATCTGACCACCCTTCTGGCTACTTCACGAAAGGCACACAATGAGCAACGCCACCGGCGGCAACCGCGCCGCCCGCCGCGCCCGAGGCCCGCACCGCCGACAGAGCGCCACACAGGCAGCCACCGCGCTGGCAGTCATCACCGCCGCCCTGGCCACCGGAATCGCCCTGTCCCCGTCCGCGTTCGCCGACCCGATCCAGGGCGGCGTCACCGGCGACAGCACCCAGGAAGGTGTCACCGGCGCGGACACCCCCAGCGCAACCACCGCCCCCACACCAGCACCCGAGACCGCCTACGTGCACGAGACCCCGGCAGAACCGGTGTACTGGGTCGAGCCGCCCGCCGAGTACCAGAACATCGAGTACCAGCCGCTCCCGAACTACGACTACGGAACCAATGCGTATGTTGAGCCGGAGAACTACTCGATCGAGCCGATGCAGTTCGACCAGCTGCATCTGCCCACGCCGGTGGAACCGACCGCCCCGTTCATCGCCCCACGCGACACCCTTCGCATCGGCGAAATCCATCTCAAACAGCCGAACTGGATCAGCGACGGCGACCGGGACCGCACCAACAACACCCTCTCCGTGGTCCAGGCCGGGGTTTCGACGGGTTGGCGGTCGATCGGTGTGGAAACGTCTCGGGCCGACCGGATCGCCGCCGCACAGGTCGGTGCCGGTGCCGCCGGGGCAGCGCTCGGCGCAGTCACCGCAGGCGGGGCGGCAGCCACCGCGGGCGCACTGGTCGGTGGCACCATCGGCGGCCTCGCCGGAATGACCGCAGGCAACGTCTTCCTTCCCGGACTCGGGTGGGTACCCGCCGGGATCGTCGGCACCGCCGCGGGTGCCGGCCTCGGTGCCGCGGTGGGTATCCCCGTCGCTGCGGCCGGAGCGGTCGTCGGCGGCGCGGCCGCCGTCGCGGCGATGACCCCGATCGCTGCCGGCGACAAGGGAGAACCGCGCGAGATCGAGGTCCCGGACATCGACTCCGAAGCTGTGACCGCCCAGACCGAGACCGTGCTCACCGACTGGGAGAACTCCGGCCAGGTGGGGCAGGCGGCCGCCGACGCCGTACAGGACACGGTCGAAGCTGCGCCCGCGATCGACCAGCAGGCCCGCGATTTCGTCGCAGCCCAGCCCGGCGGCGAGCAGATCATCGAGCAGGTCGACACCACCCTGAACACGTTCTTCACCGACGCCACGCCCGGCCTGGCCGGAAACCTGTTGTCGGGCGCCATCGGCGGCGGCATTCCGGCCGCGAACTGACACCACGAAGGCGGGCGCACACCATGAAGAAGCCGACCCTCGGCCGATCGACGCCGCGGCATCCCGCCGTGATCGACCTTCTCGGCACCACACCCACCACCGACCACCCGCCGGGCGCCCGCACCACGGCGCGCGGCGACCCGGCCACACCACCGCCCCCACCCCGGTCGCCTCTGCCGTCCCCCCGCGGCGGCCGCGGGCCGGGAAAGAAGACGATGGCCGCCGTCGCAGCGGTCACCGTCGCCGTGGCCGCCGGGGTAGCCGTCAGCCAGCTGCGCAGCGGAGACAGTGAAACCGCGTCTACCGCGGCCACAACCAGCGCCACCGCAGCGGCTGTGGAGAACAGGCTGCCCGCCCTCAACCTGCCCGAACCCGACCAGGTCGAACAGACACCCGCGTCGGACGCGGAGTGCCGGGCCGACCGCGGTGACCAGAAGAGCGGGGCGGGCGTGATCGCAGCGTTCAATTTTGCGTACTACAGCTTGCGCAACGGTGAAGCCGCCCGAGCGCTCGCAACACCGAGCTCATCAGTGCTGCCAGGCCCCGAGCTGCAGAAGGTCATCGACGCGGTCCCGATCGGCACCAACTATTGCCTCCGCACCGTCGAACTGTCCCACGGGGTCTACCTCGTCGATCTGTCCGTGATGCAGCCCGCCCAGCCGATCAAACGCGGCACCCAGACCGTCACCACCCACAAGATCGACGGGCGCTGGTACGTCGATGTCTTCACCTGAGTCCCTAGCTCCGAGGTGGAGTGCTAGCCAACGGACCCGAGCGAACCAAGACG
Source organism: Rhodococcus sp. ACPA1 (assembly GCF_002300195.1). Taxonomy (NCBI): domain Bacteria; kingdom Bacillati; phylum Actinomycetota; class Actinomycetes; order Mycobacteriales; family Nocardiaceae; genus Rhodococcus; species Rhodococcus sp. ACPA1. Next base: position 37,257 of record NZ_NSDX01000014.1, read on the forward strand.
TATTCCGTGTAGAGCACGCGAATCATCAGCACAGCCGCGATTGCGTCGTGGCGCAGGAGTTCCGCACACGATGTGCTCGGCGCAGCGCTGACGAGCGGCGGGCCATCGTGCGCCAGAACGTCGTCGTCGCCCCGCCCTCCGACGCACTCGACCTCGGACGGGGCCGTTGCTCGTAAATGGGCGAGCAATGCCAGCAGCGATAGCACGCGTTGCCGCGTGTGAAGTGGTGCGCGGCGGACAGTGCAACACCGCAAACACCCTCCGCAACACCGCAACGACCGTCCGCAATGCCACACAGGAAACCCACCGGCAGCAACCAGCGGGGCTAATCGAGTGGGACCCCGTGGAAGGAGACCCCGAGCATGATCGACCTCAATATCCGAGCAGCACGAATTCAACTTCACGCCCTGATCGCGGCCCTCATCGTTGCGATCGCCATTGCGATCGGCATCACCACAGGCGCCTTTGTACTGTCCTTCGCCGTGCAACGTGACCTGGCGTTGCAGGCGGGCATCCCGCAATACCTCACCTGGATCTTCCCGGCCATCGTCGACGGCGCAATCCTCGGCGCAACGATCGCGGTCGTTGCATTGAGCAAAATCGGCGGCAGCGCAACGGGAAAACGGTTCTTCCTCTTGCTCGCCGTAGTCGTGGTCTTCATCAGCGTCTTCGGCAACGCCTACCACGCACACCGCTCCGGGCAAGCCGCCGCGACCACCATTGCAGCCGGCATCGACCTCGGTTACGCCCCGCTGTCGCCGACCGGCGCCTCGCTCATTGCAATCATTCCGCCGTTGCTGGTGTTGGCCTTCACCCACGGTGTCGGCATCCTCATCAAGGCCATCGGCACCGCCCACACCGAGTGCACCGCGGTCGTGCGCGACGCCCGACACCGTAAACAGCAGCGGTCCGACGAGGACACCGCGACCGACTACCGAATGCCGGCCCCAGGGCCGGTGACGTCGGCCGATCGCAACGCCGGACGCATTGCGCCGTCCGTTGACCCGACCGTTGCACCCATAGTCATCGCTGCGTCGGCATCCGATTCATCCGTTTTCGACGACCGTACGGAGACCACGACTCCGGAACCGGAGGGTCGTCTTGCTGTTGCGGACGCCCCACAACCGACCACTGCGAAGCCTGGTGAACTCACCGATGTTAGAGCCCACGCCAAGGAACACGAGGAGCACCTTGCACGCAATGCAACGGACAGTGGCAATGCCCACGCGCCAGAAATCGGCAATCCGCCGAAGGGTTCGCAGGAGCGGTTCGTAATGCCGGATAAGGCCCAGACCATCGACAATCTCCTCGCCTTCATCGATACCTGCGCCGACTTCGAACCGGTAGTCAAGGAGACGGCCCGGCTGCGGATAACGGAGCAGCGCAGCTACGCCGAGATCGCCACGCTCACCAAAGCCAAGGCCGCGAGCACGGCAATGCGCCGCTTCGACAAGGTCGCGCAACGCGCCGTGGAGGCCGGTTTTCGGAGGCCTCCGTTGCCCGAGCATGAGGACATTGCCGAGGAACGCAATGCGGCAACGCTTGACCAGCAGTACACCTTGGTTGGGTCACGGTGATGACCTGCCTCTGGTAAGTGCGGTGAGGACCAGTTCCTGCGCTGCAGCCTGAGTGCGAGAACGCCGATCAATAGGCGACAGAAGAATTCCGTCGGCACCGGTGAACAGCGATCCGCATCACGTCCAGGAACTTTTGCCTAACGCGGGACGACCGGTTGCAGACCGGTCGGCTGAGGTCGTACGAAAGGCCCGAGAGTGCAACGCAACGTCGGTGACGAGGCCGACGCCGCAATGCCGGATCTCGTTGCCGACGGGCACCGGCGTTGCGGTGCGGCGCAGGCAACGTCTCAGCGTGTGGGAGGCCGTTGCCGGCGGGGGAGGAGGTCAGCTTGCACGCAAGCCCCTGTCTGACCGCATGTTTCGTCGGAGGGTGCAACAGGGCGGCAGCTTGCATGCCGACGTTGCCGAGTGGACGCAACGCCGCGCTGCATACGGCCCGTCAGGGTGGTGTCGATGCCGTCGCCGCGCGGATCGGCCGTTTCCCGCTCAACTGTTAGCGGGCTCGCGAAAACCCGGCATCTGCACGGGCCGGCCAGCCAGAAACTCGACCAGGCCCGCGTAGGAGTCCTCGAAGCGGACAGCCCTTCGGCCGGACGGTAGCGGGGAGAAGGCCGCGGTCTGAGTCAAGGTGATGTGGCCGTGCACAACGGTCCGAGGTCGGGCATGACTACCGTGTTCCAGTCGCGAACTCCGACACAATGTTCAGGACGAGGGCCGACGAGCTTGGCAGCCTCCTAACGACACCAGTGCCCGCGTCGTTGCGGTGCTGGGGGCCGCACGCCACCCTCGACTACTCCGCAATGGCTTCGACCGAGCACAGCGGCAGATCAGCCGATCTATGGGCCGCGTCGACCACGACGGCCGGGCGCCTGAGGTTTCGTCGACTTCCACTTGTTGGATGTGGGCGCCCAACCGCCGTACGTCAGGACGTCGGCGCTCCACCGACACGCCCGACCGCGTGCGGGGGTCGTTGCTGGTAGACGGACTGCGACCGAGACTGACAGCCGGAAGGCACAGGCTGCAGCGCGATAGGAGTCCGCACATGGCATGGTTAGCGAGACGTGGGCTCGCGGCGGTCACCACCACTATGCTGTGCGGGACTGCGCTGCTCACCGGGCCCGTGATCGCCCATGCCAACCCTGCGAACTGTGCGTCGACATTCAACTTGTTTATCCCCGGCACGTGGGAGACCAACGAGAACGCCGACCCGAACCAGCCCGTAGGCATGCTGGCCCCGGTCGCGGAGGCGATCAAGGCACAGAATGGTGCCCGCGCGCAGATTTACTCGCTGCCGTATATGGCGCGCGCGTTCGACAATGGCCACACCTACGCCGACAGCAAGGCCGACGCGGTGAGCAAGGCCACCGCCGTGTTGAAGTCCTGGGCCGACAAATGCCGGGGCGCGAAGATCACGATCACCGGATACTCCCAGGGGGCTGACGCTGCAGGCGATCTCGCGTCGGCGATCGGAAACGATCAGGGTCCGGTCGATGCGGACGAGGTCCTCGGTGTGGCGCTGATCGCCGATCCCGGTGCCGGTACGAAGGGCGCCGCGACGGTGGGGCCGACGACGTCGGGGGAGGGGATCGCCGGTCCCCGGTCGCAGGGCATGGGCAAGCTGTCGGGGCGGGTCGCCTCGATCTGCGATCCGAACGACCTGTACTGCTCGATCCGCAAGGGCGCCAACCCGTTCCTCGGATCGCTCGGGTCGATCCTGTCGAAGACCCCCGGCAACACCGGTGTCGGCGCGGGTGGTGGTAACGCGGCGGTCGCGACCGCGCTGACCTCGGATTTCACCGACGCCGACCTGCCCGGTCTCGGATCGAATGTCGACGCGCTCGGAAGGCAACTGCGCGGCACCGACACCGGCGGCTCGATCGATGTGAACCAGATCGCCGACACTGCGACCTCGCTGAGCAAGACGCTCAGCCCACTGGTCGACCTGCTGCAGTCCGGGGCCGCGAACACCGCCGCCACCGCGGGCCTGGCCGCAGCCCCAGTGGGCACACCGGAAAACGCGGCCGGACAAGTCCTCACCACAGCCAGCCAAGCGGACCTGGCCGGTGCACTCGACTCGGCGGCCACGATCGCGAACACCGCCGCCAAACTCGCCAATAATGGCGCCACCACACTGCCGGCCACCGCTGCCGAAATCTCTCAACTCGCGGGCACCGCCGCATCACTTGGTAGCCAAATCGCACCCGTCGCCGCCACCCCGGCAGATGCCCTCTCCTCCGCGTCGAGCGTGCTGTCGGTCCTCAAACCGAAAGTCGTCGTCGACCAGGCCCTGAACGTCGTCACCGGCGTCACTGCCCTCGATATTCCGAAGATCCTGCACAACCTGATCGTGCTCCCGCAGAAGATCGCCGCCGGCGATGTCCGCGCCGCCCGCGATACCGCCCGAGAGCTGAACGTGCAGTTCGAGCCCATAGTGAAGATGGTCGCCGGTGTCGACTTGAAGTGGATTTCCCAGATCCTCGCGATCATCCCGGACCCGTCCGGTTACACCCAGATCGCGGCGCTGGTCACCAGCATCCTCGGCAACGTCGACGTGATTAAGCTGGCCAACATCGCCGGTCGAGCCCAGGAAATTGCGTGGGCCGCCGCGGACAAGCTCTTTCCCCCGCCCGGGGTACTACCCGACCCGGTCGGTGCTGCGGCGCAGACCACGGCGTTGATCCCACTCGGCCTCGACCTCGCCTCGGTGGCCGCGAACATGCTCACCGGCAAAGCCAGCAAGGCCGACCCCGCGCTGCTCGGCAAGCAGACCAATCCCGTGGGCAACGCGATTACCACGCAGGCGCAGACCCTCGACCTCGCAGGACTCGCCGGGTCGGTGTCGACGATGGCGCGCTCGCAGGGGGCCGAGGATCTCGCCGCGGTCGTCGGCGAGGGCCTGACCGCGGCCAGCTTCTTCGCCTCCGGTGCACACCAGAGCTACCAGAACCTGGTCGTCGACAACGCCGGCCGCAACGCCATCGAGTGGGTCTCGGATTGGCTGAACCTGCAGATCACCCGTGCCGTCTGACAGTCCGACCGCGTCCGAAGTCGAAGAGGAGCACCGGAAAATTGGCCGCTCGAGTACACCGTCCCACCTCCTGTTGGGTGACTTGCCCGCACTGCGACAGACGCACCTACTTCACGCGCAAGGATGCCCGCGCAGCACGCACCCATCACGAAAAGCGACAGGGCCTGTCGATCTACCCCTGCCCACACCAAGACCAGGACGGCGACCGCTTCCACGTCGGGCTCCGGCCAGAAGGGTTGGGCCGCGGCGCCTTCGACCGCGAAACGCTCGCCGACAATCAGCGGACGGCACTCTCCGAAGGCAGGTTCGCAGCCGGGGGTGCGCGGTGACACTGATGAACGCCAAGGGATCACCCACCACCGCGATCCCGCTCGACCCCGGCGCCCGGATTCGCTTCGGCATCGAACCCCGTCGGCCCTACACCGTCCGCGCAATCTCGGAGCACTTCGTCGTCTGCACCCGCCAACGCGACTTCGCCACCACAGGGGAGTTCGTCTACACGGTCATCGACTGGCGGAACGGAATCCGCGGCCCGGTCAACGTGATCGGGCAAAGCGTGGACGTGAGCACCGATGAGCGGTGCCGCGATCTCCTCGACGACCTCGAAGCCGGCCGGTGGGAAATCAGCCACCGCAACCGCGTCCAACTCGACATTCTCGACCGGGGCGAGTCACGAGAGACCACATACCCTCGAGCAGCTCTCTCACGGTGCTGCGTCGAGACTCGATGGCATGAGGAGTGGAGACAATCCAGCACTCGTCGCCTCATCGTGTGCCGGACTGGTGGGTGTGGACATGTGATCGATCGGTACGATCCGCTTCGTGTTCGTCGGGGAATGGGCACGGAGTTCATCGGAGGGGATCGTCGATGTCAATGTTCGCTGGCTCGCCAAGAGGCACACGTTGAGGCGACAGTCCGTACTGGCCGTCGCCGTGTGCATAGGCGGGATAGTTCTCACTGCCGCACCCGCCGCCGCCCTGCCTGACGACATGCACCCGGCGGGCGCGTTGCTCGCCGAGCAGCCTGTCACCGCTGCGGTTCTCCCAGTCGGTGCCGCGGATACCAGCGCTGTCATCCGCTATTCCACCTTGCGTACCGCGACCGAAGCCGGTGAGTCCACCGGATCGGTGTTCCTGCCACAGGGCGCACCACCTGCCGGTGGATGGCCCGTCGTGTCCTACGCGCATGGCAACGTCGGAATCGACGACGAGTGTGCACCGTCGGTCACCGGATCCAGTGACGTCGAACGGGAATTCATGCAGCACTGGCTCGCCGCCGGATATGCGGTCGCGGCCACCGACTACGCCGGGATCGGCACCGACGGAGTCAACGCGTACACCGATGGACCCGCAGCCGGCGCCAACGCCGTTGACATCGTCCGCGCCGCCCACCAGCTCTACGGCGACCAACTCAGCGACCGATGGATCGTCACCGGCCTGTCCCAAGGCGGTCACGCCAGCTACTTCGCCGCCCACCAGGCCACCACCCGCACACCCGAACTCGACTTCCGCGGCGCAATCGCCGTCGCCGCCCCCACCCACCTCGACCAGCTCTTCCCGCTGGCCGGACCGAACTTCCCTTCCGTGCCGGTCGCCGGGATCGCCCACTACGTGCTCTACACCCTCGCCGGACTCGACGACGGCCGCCCGGAACACGGAATCCGTCAATATCTGACCCCTACCGGAATCGGGTTGATGGAAAAGGCGAAGGCAACCTGTAGCAACGACCTGAACGAATATCTGAGCGCTCACCCGGTTACCGTTGCGGAGCTGTTCACCACCCCACTCGACTCCCCGGATCTACGCGGTGTGCTCGACCAGATGCAGCATGTCCCCACTGACGGGTTCGACCGACCTATCCGGGTCGTGCACAGCCTCGCCGACACCAAGGTCCCGATCCCGCTGACCTGGGCACAACTCACCGAAATGCGCTCCGGCGGTGTCGACGTCGAGTTCCAGCAGCTTTCCGGAACGGACCATGCCCACACCCTCACCGCCTCGATGCCCGAATCGCTGGACTTCGCCGCCCGCGTACTGCACTGAGCGCACCCGCCACGCGGAGGTGGGGTCTGGTTGCGGGGGCCACGCCGACAGCACGAGAAGGGAATGAGATGACCTACGCCGATATCACCGGGGTCCCGCATGCCGACAGATATCTGTTCGGGATGACGTCCTGGTGGCTGTCGTCCCTGTCCTCACGGCCGCGGTGGTGCACCGCAGCCCGATGGGGCACCGCCCGGCGACCCGCGTCGCGATCGGATACGGGGCGCTCGCGATCGTCGCAGCTGGGTCCGCAACGCTGACAACTCCGCTCAGCGTGCCGTGGGCTGCGACGGTCGGCGTTGCAGTGGGTCTGGTGCTGCTGTGCAACATTGTTCTCGGTGTTGTCACCAGGTCCGCCGCCCAGCGAGGGGCGAGCGAGGAGCGGTGATCGGTAGTCCGCACCGATGAGCGGGAAGTGTCTGGAGCTGACATGTCGAATGAGTTTGTTGAGCCGCGTGCTGCTCTGCGAGACCTCCGACGGCGCGGTTCCGACGGTAGGGCAGCCCCGCCTGCCAGTGGTCGCGGCAAACCAACGCGAGCTCTGGGGTGGATCCACCAAGGCAGCTGACTCTCACACTGCCAGAGGCTCGCTGAGGATCACATGTCCCACAACCCCAACAACGCGGACCTAAGGCCAGGGGAGCGGACGTAGTGGTCGGTCCGCAGCCGTGACCCGGGGTGCCCGAGATCGGTCAGCGCCTTCTCGGCGCCTGGGAGGGGGAGCGGGGACAGGCCGGTGCGCAGGCGCAGGAAGTACAGAACCGCTCCACCGGACCGCGGGATCTTCATCGGGTCGGACACCACGACCGCCGGCGCGTAAATCCACTCGTCATCGGCGGAGACGAAGACGATCACGTCGCCCCGCTTCACCCCGCTGGGCCTGTCGAGGCGAAGCGATTCAAGCTGGTACTTCGCCGCCGGGCCGCCGCGGCTGTGGTGCCGGCCCCGCTGGTTGTCGAGGACCTGTTGTTCGGTGGGGGTGGGTTCGTAGTCGACGGCGTGTTTGACGAACATCCGGGTCACGGGCGTCGGCAGGAAATCTGTCTCGGTGCGGACGCGGCCGGTGACCCCGGGCAGTGGGACGGCGCGGCCGATCTCCCACTCGAGGATCGCGTCGTCGAGGAACACCTGATCGACTTCGGTGATCTCGTCGAGGCTGTCGATGAACTTCCGCACGGAGGCGATGATGTCGGGGTCGTCGGTGATGACCACCGCGTCGTCGGCGAGGGTGGAGTTCTCGGATGCGTTCGCCGACCCGATCACCGCCCGGGTGTTGGTGACGATCACCTTGGCGTGCAGGGTCGGCGAGGACAGCACCCGCACCCCCTTGTTCAGGTAGTAGGCGAGGGCGGCGGGGGAGGTGGCGTGCGCCCGGATCGCGGCCTTGGAGGCGTTGACGACCAACAGGTCCCCGGCGCGCAGCGGGAGCAGGGCGGGTGCGTCATGTCCGAGGTAGCCGATCGCGGCGTACCGGGCGCCGCGGGTGCGGATGGCGCGGGTGATGTGCGGCCACGGACTCGGCCCGTGGAAGGTGGTCCCCATACCGACAGACGGTAACCGGCTCGCCTTGCGTGTGGTGCCGGTCCCTGGCAACGCTAAAAGAAGCTAAAGGGGGAGGCGCCGTCGGTCCGGCGCTTCCCGGCGAGGTCGACGGTGGCGCGGGGGCGGGTTGACCGCGGTCGCCTGGGGTGCAGCGATCCGGTCGATTCTCGGTTGCGGACAACGCGTCGGCGTCGGCGTCGGCCCCGACCGTCGGCCCGGCGCTCGTACGCTGTGGGCACCACGAGACCAACGGGAGAAGGATCATGAGTTACGAAGCGATCTACGACGGGGTCCGTTATCCGCTCGCCGATGCGGCCGCCGCGTACGGCCTCGAGGATGCTATCCGGGGCATCTTCGCCGGCAACGGCGATGGTGGATTCGTCGGTTTCGTCAGCCAGAACTCGACGGTTCGCCTGCTGATCACGCCGGCGACTCCGGTCGCGATTCGGGGCAGTGACGAGCCGGACCCGAGCGTCGTCCACCGCTGGTAGCCCCGCCCCAGCAGATACTTCCGTCGGGCCGCGACTGTGTCCGTCCTCGTGGATGAGTGGGTGTGCGCGAGACTTTCGGCAACGATCCACCGGTTAGCAGAAGGAGGGTATGGAGGCCAGCCTCATTCTCAACGGCATCACCTACGACATCAGCCGCACCAGATTCGAGGCCACCCGCGAGCTGCTCACACGGTTCGCCGAGGGACACACCAGGGGAGTGACCAGGTCCCCTACCCATGGCGGCGCTCGACACCACCTGTAAGCACCCCCGGGGTGCCCATCACGCTGGTGGAATGACGGGTCGACCGATCAGGCAGGATCGCCGCCTTCGGCTTCGCGAGGAAGCTGCGGTGGTCATGGAACCACGCGTGACGCCCGCCCATCGGAACCGACCGCAGCAACCGAGTGCATTCGACCGAGGGGGCACTGAATCCGGGGTTGCCGGGGCCATGACGGTCTCCCTGGGTCGACGTGCCCGAGCAGTTCAGTAATGTGTGGGTGCGAGGAGGGGTGGTCCCCTTCGTGGGTGCGCGACTCGGCTGTTGCGATGACCGCGACCGCGGCGATCGGCGACCACGCCGTGTCGGTAGTTGCCAACCTGCGGCCGCCCACGATGAATGCAACGGCGGCGATGTCTGCGGCCGTCGTGACAGCGACCGGAACCGCGACTGTCGCTGCACCGGTGATGACGGCGTCCGCGACCCTTCCCTGCACCGGTCGTCCCGGCGGCTCGAAGGTCGCGCTCCGGTGATGATCGCGTCCGCTGCGGCAGCTGCTCCGGCTCGGTCCGCGTCCTCGACAGTCCCCGCAGCCAAGGCAACGGCCATGGCTGCCATGAGCACGCCGACCGTGGCTGCTGTGCAAATGAAATCGATGAAGGCTGTGGTCTCATCGATGTACAACACCGCGACTGCGACGCGGACGACGCCGATGGTCGCGGCTACGACGACCTACCCGGATTCCGTCGTGACGTCGAATGCGATGGTCATCGACGGGGGCGGACGGGGGCGTTCACCGTCAACGCTCGCCTGTACCAGACGAACTCGGCCATCGCGACGGCGCAGCTCCGGAAGAATGGGGTGCAGAGCTGGCGGTGTGTGACGACGTCGCTCAGGGGGTGGTCTGTCTCGGCAGGACGTAGCCGAGTTTCAACAGGGCCCTGCGGAATTTCAGTTCGTGTTCGGGTGGGACCGCGAGATGGCGGTCGCCGATCGGGCGGCACAGCCTGCGGAGTGCGCGGTCGCGGGTGACGAGCGCGGCCAGTGCGTCATCGGTGCATTCGATCACCCGGGCGTGGCCGTGGTCGGTCAGCTGGGTGGTTCGGCGGGTGACGTCGGTGATGAGCGTCGTCAGCGAGCCGGGCAACTCGTGCTCGGTCCGCTGGGCGAGGAAGGTGGTGAGGTCCTCGAGGTTGCGGCCGGTATCGATCGCCGTCAGCAGACTCGCGGCGGAGATGGTCCAGACCCGGTCCGCGGTGTGCGCGGCGTAGGCGGACAGGAGAAGCTGATCACCGGGGGACAGGGTTCCGGTGGCGACGACGTCGAGGTTGGGCAGGACCTTGAGCACCGCGGTGGTCTCGTCGTCGGTGGGCGCGTGGTAGGTGTCGGTCAGGCCCAGGGCGTAGCAGCCCAGGGCGGTGAGCCGGATCGACTGCAGTCCGTCGTACCTGCTCAGCGCGTCCAGATCGTCGCCGCCCCAGTTGTCGTGGAAGTCCGATCGGGCGCCGGTGGGGTGGAGGTATTCGAGGTCGAGCAGTCCCAGCGTGCCGGCGTACTCGAACAGCACCGCGGCCGTGTAGCGGCCCTCGAGGATCTCCCACCGGTGGTAGCCGTCGTAGCCCAGACCGCCGTACTGGGAGTCGACGAGATAGAGCTTCCACAGCGCCATCTCGCTGCGGGCGACGGTGGGACTCATCCCTTTCCGCCGCATGGTCGTGAACAGGGAGTCCACGCTGATCCACTCTCCGGGTGGGCAGCTTGCCAGTCCCTGCGCGACCGTCTGTCGGCGAGTCTTGGCCGAGGTGAGGACATTGCGTGCGCGCTGGCCCTTGATCTGCTCGATTCGGCTGAACTCGTCGATCACGGCGTGGGTGAGCCAGCGCTGCCACAGTTGCCGGATGACCTCGGCCGGCGGCCGACGCAGGGCGGTGCGGCCCTTGGGCGTCAGCTGGAGGCGCCCGCCCTCGATCTTGGCGAACCCACCGGCCTGGATGATCAGCGGCCAAGCGAACGACGCGATCGGGTCGTGCAGGTAGAAGTCGCCGTGCACGAGCTGAGAGCCCACGGCAGCGACCGTCGCCGCGGAGGGGCGGCGGGTCTTCTCGCTGCACCGCAGTTCACCCGCCGCGCATAGCTGCAGCACCGTGTGCAGGTTCAGCGAGGCTTCCTGCTCGGTCGCTCGTATCCGGTGCTCGCCAATCACGCCCAGGGGTCCGGTGTTGCCGGTGTTCACACTCATGCCCTCACGTACCTCAGCCAGTGGCGGTATGCCTCGATCCACTGCGCACCGGCGGGCGGAGGCGTCGGCAACGGCAGATCGAGGATGGGGATGCGCTGTCGCGACCGGCCACGAGCGCAGATCACCACGATGTGCTCGTCGGCCAGGTCGATGCCCGACACGGTGACCTCGGTCCCCAACAAAGATGTCTGGAACGGCAGCTCGAGATGCTCGTCGAGCATGGTGTAGAAACCCGTGACGCATTCGCTGTCGTTGTAGCAGTCGACGGTGGCCTCGGCGACCAGGGCCGCGAGCGCCGCACGATTCGGTGACCTCACCGCGCCGAGGATAGCCGGACGCCAACCAGGCGTCCGGCCCGGTCCGCAGCAACGGTGCCACCCCGCCAGCTGAGAGCGGCGGGGTGGTTCACGCCAGCCCCAGGCCTCGACCCGTTCTCCACAACACAGCGCTCGTCCAGGTGGTGCGCCACCAGTGTTGGGGAATCTCATGATGGCGCTGCTTATGCGCGTCACCTGGTTGCACCTGCTGGTGGGGGCGCCGGCAAATGTGGGCTCAGTTATTCGATTGCCATGGTGCGCCGCCGTGGAGAGGCAGTTCCCGAGATGTGGTGGGTAGCCCCTCGTTGCGTGGGGCGGGGGACGCGCCTGGAGTGGGAACATTGTGTATTGGGTCGTGAGGGCCCCGACGACGTGATGCCTCTGATGGTGATGAAGGCGTTACTCGTGCGGAGGTGTCGCGTCCTGGTCCCTTCTGAGGGCGGTGTTTCGTCGCGGCCGCCGGCCACGGGAGTCGCCACCGATGCGCAACGGCCGGGGAGTCAGTAGCTCGCGAGCTGGTAGCTCAGCAACTGAATCGAGCAGGCGAATCGCCACCAGAGGGTGCCTTATCGAAACAGGGTTTCATTACCGGGGTAACCCCGCCGCTGTCCCGGCTCGGCTTTGGGGTCCCGAAGCTGTCCAGACGACATGTAGCTCGATGAGATCAGAATGCTGCGATGCAATCTCGTGCTGCCTCGCGCGACCCCGCAGGTGCCCACTCCGGCGACTAATGTGCACAACAGTGCACAGGCGGGCTAAGATGTGCATATGAGGTCGGTGGAGAGGGTGGATTCGCTCGACGCGCTGCTGGCCAAGCATCACGTCGACCTCACCGGCCGCGAGATGCTTCGCGAACTCGACGCTGCACTCACCGCGGTACCCGCCGCGTCGGACACGTTGTCGGCCGGAGAGATCGAGTTCCTCCGCGCCCACGCCGGCGAGGGCGTCGGCGAAGTCCTCGACCAGTGGTCGCCGGTGGCCGAGATCCGCGCTCGCGCGGTGGAGATCGCGCGGCAAACCGTGACGGTGCTCGCGGATTCGTTGGACGTCAAGGAGGCAGCGGCGCTGCTCGGCATCGACAGGTCGGTGGTGTCCCGGCGGCTCACCGCGCGCACGCTGTGGGCATTCGATCTGCATGGGCATCGCCGCATCCCGCGATGGCAGTTCGTCGGTGACGATGTCTTGCCGGGGCTCAGTGCTGTCGTGGCGGCCATCCCCTCGACGGCGAGCCCGGTGTCGGTCGCCGCGCTCATGCACACCTCGCAACCCGACCTCGGCGACCGGACTCCGCTCGAGCATCTGGCCGCGGCGGCGGACCCGGCACCGGTGGTCGCGCTCGTGGAATCCCTCGACACCTGGTGAGCGGTCGGCACCCGAAGATTCCGCGGGCACCGCGGACCCCGCTCACCGTTGCTACGGAGGACGTCCTGGCGTACGACGGTGTGCTGTGGCGGATCCACCGCACCACCGGCCCGCACGTGGTGTCCTGGCGGACTCTGCGCACCTACGGGCCGATCGCGTCCATGCGCTACGACCCGCATCCCGGCCCCGCCGCGGCGGCGACCACCATCGGGGTCCTCTACGCCGCCTGCGATGTCGCCACCGCGCTGGCCGAGGTGTACCAGGCGACACGAACGATCGACACCACGATCGGGGCGCCTGCCCTGACAGGGTGGCGCCCGACCCGTCCCCTGAATCTGCTGAACCTCACCGAAACCTGGCTGGTACGTCATCACGCCTCGTACGCACTGCTTCACGGACCACGCACTGTGTGCCGCACCTGGGCGCGCACCATCCACCTGACATGGCCGCATCTCGACGGTCTGTACGTACCGTCCACCATGACCGGCCGTCCGAACGTCGTGCTGTGGAACCCCGCCGCCGACTCGTTCCCCACCGACCCCGAGTTCACTCGCCCACTCGATCACCCGCGCGTGCGGCCGATCATCCGCACCGCCGCACGCACTATCGGGTACGCATCGACGGTCTAACTCTGTCCCGGCCCGCACCGACCGGATTCGACGGGATCATCGCCGTGTTTGGTGCGGATCGTCGCCATCCCGAGCGCATACCGCACACCGCTGACCGTCGAGCAGGCTCTCGACGCCGCCTTAAGCCGGTTGGGTCAACCGTCCGCGGTCGTGCCGGTATCCGAGTCGGACACCTCGCCGCGCTACGAACCCGGTGGACACCCACTGGCACGGGCGGAAAACCCGCGCAACGACGCCCCCCGTGCCGCCCGCGCCCCTCGAGCAGCGGGCCACGGTCGTCACCGTTGGGCAACGACGTCGCCGGGTTCGGTGCGTGGGCGGCAGCCGGAACCCTAGAGCCCCAATGCCTCCCGCAGACGGCGCACGCTCATCGCCCCCGGCCGCTCCTCCTGCGGGAAGGAGTCGAGCAGCCGGATCAGGTCGTCGCGGCGGGTGGGGTCGGCGGCGCACTCGCGCGGCGTGTGACCACCGAGGGCGGGGATCGCCTCGTCGAGCCACTGCTGCTCGTATCCGCGGATATGCTCGTCGAGCGCCGCCGCGATCGCGGGATCCTCGGGGTCGACAGGTTGGCTTGGGCGAACACCCTTTTTCTGCGCCTGAGCCATCAACTCCGCCGCCGGCGTCCGGGTCTGCTCACGCAGTCTCCCCCCGGGATCGGCAGCCCCCACGGCGTCGACCAGCGACTCGAACCGTGGCTCGTTCATCGCCTCGACCTCGAGCACCCAGGGGTCGGTATCCCGGACCAGGATCAGCACGCCGAGCACACTGCCCTGCTCGGTCCAGGACCACCGGTCTGCGTCGGCGGCGCCGAAGCGGCGACTGAGCCTACGCCGGATCCCGGCGGTGTCGCCCACCTCGAACACGGCCCGGCACGCCACCATCGGGTGCCCGTCGGGGGTGACCAGCCGCGGCGGCGCGAACCGGGCGCTGAGGAACTCGACCAGCTCCTCGGGGTCGGTGGATTCCGAATCGAGCAACTCGATCAGCCGACCACGCTGTCCGGGCTCGATCGGTTCGATGCCACCGAAGATCTGCATCGTGGAACCGGCGGGAACGACTCGGGCGCAGAAGAAGTCGCCGGCCCGCAACGCCCTGCTGGCGGTCCGCTCGGCGACCTCCAGGCGGTCGCCGGTGCGCACGTCGCGCAGCGTCAGCCCCTCGCCCGGACGCACCGCCTCCACCTCGTGCACCGACCGCTCGGCGAGCAACCACTGCTGCGCCAGGAGCAGTTCGTCCGCGGGCAGCAGCACGCCGCGCTCGGCGACGAACCGCGCGAAGGCTCCGCATTCGAACATCACCACATCCGCGACCAGCGGGTCGTCGAGCGCGTGATACAGCGCGAACGGATCGTCGTCGTGCGCGGACCGAATCTGGGCGAGCGAGATCAGCAGCGGTCGCCACTCGATGCCCTGCGCGAACGAACCCGCCTTCTGGTACAGCCACCCAGCCCGCTGTTCCAGTGGGTGTTCGGCCTTGCCGAGGTGGCACGCCTTGTATTTGCGCCCGGATCCGCACCAGCACCGATCGTTGCGCCCCAGGTCCGGCCGGTCGACGGGAAGAAACGATTGGAGCAGGTCGTACAGGGGTTCGCGATACGCACCCTCGACCCGGTCGAGCAGCCCGATCGCCCGCACCGCGTCACCACGATCGGACGCGAAGCGGGCCAAAGCCTCGAGCGCCTCGTCCCAGTTCGGGTCCACGGCCAGGGCTCGCTCGTAGTGCCGCTCGGCGTCCGCGGTCCGTCCGTCGAGTTCGGCCGCCTTGCCCGCCAGCCAGTGCGCGGTCGGGGCGATCCGGCGGGGACCGCGGTCGCGGAGCACCGCGGCGGCCAGGCGCAGGGTTTCGGTGCCGGCCTGGCAGGTGGCGTACGCCTCGCCGAACGCGGCGCGGGCCGCGTTCGGGCGGGCGAGCCCGGCGAACCGGTCCCTCGCGCTCGTCACGACCGCGTCGACAGCGCGTTCGCGCTCGTTGGCGGGGGTGCGCTCGAGCACGCCGATCAGGGCGATGAACGCCATGACCGCTTCCGTCTCGTCGTCGGTGAGGTGGTGAGCCGCCGTGACCGTCGCGGCGTGCGCTTTCCCGCGGTGGGCGGTGAAGTCGAATCCCCGGACCGCGATGTCGTCGCCGTCGCACACGTATCCGGCGTCGGTGATCAGGTCGCCCAGCGGGATGGTCGGCGCCGCGAACAGGGACCGGTCGTCGGCCATCAGCTGCCAGATGATGGTGTCCAGGGGCTCGGGGCGGTCCATCGGCACCAGGTCGGCCAGCGCGACAGCGAGATCGGGTGCGGGTGCGGGTGGGGCCGCCGCGGCGGTGAGCCGCAGCTCGCCGTCGACGAAGGCGAGCACGACCAGGTCACCGGGACGGAATTCGGCGAGTGCGTCCGGTTCGAGCAGCAGCGCCGCGTCCGTCGGCCAGTCGGGATCGTCGACGCCGCGCTCGTCGAACACGTCGTCGTCGAGGTCACGGAAGAGGGTGCTCAGCCCGCCTGCTGCCGGGTCGTGGTCGTCGAACGGCAGCAGGGGTGTCAGGTCCGGGTGGGCGTCGAGGATGCCGGAGGAGATTTCCGCCTCGGTGAGCCGGTGGGTGAGCACGCGCCCGGCGAGCAGGGCGTCGAGGGCCACGCTGCGACCGTCCGCCAGGTAGCCGAGCCGGGGATGGCCGATGTACTCGGTGAGTTCCTCCATGTCGGCGAGATAGCCGTGCCCCTCGGCGACCAGCCGCCGCGCCCATTCGTCGGTATGCATGGGCCCGTGCTCGCGGAGCAGGACCATGGCGGCTTCGGCAGTGGGATCTGTCGGATCGGTCACCGGGCCAGGGTATGCGATGTGTCCGGGCGTCTCGTCGAAAGGAGCGTACTCGTCGCTTAGCGAGGGATTCGGCTGCGCTGCGGCGCAACGGTTCAACCAAATTGCGTCGCTGCGGTGCGCATGATTCCGTCAACCGATTGCCTGGCAGCGACGAGCCGAACCCGAGCGTCGTCCACCGCTGGTCGCCCCACCCGCAGCCAACACCCCGCGAGCCGCGACGGTGTGTCCGCCCTCGCAGAGGCGTCGGTGTCCGCGAGACTTTCGGCAACGATCCACCGTCAACACAAGGAGGGTGTGGTGCCCAGCCTCATTTTCAATGGTGTCACCTACGGCATCAGCCAGACCAGGTTCGAGGCCACCCGCGAGCTGCTCGCACGGTTCGCCGAGGGACACACCCTGGGCGTGGCGATGTCGCTCACCCATGACGGCGCCCGGCACCACCTGTTCATCACCCCCGGGGTGCCGATCACGCTGGTGGAATGACGACTCCGCAGTGGTCGCATCATGACGGTTCCCTGCGGAGACACCGCCCGAGCAGTGTCTCCGGCGAGGCCGCCAAGCGGCGGCGTCAATCCCTCGGCGGGAGGCAACACCCGGTCAGGTCTTGGTCGCGAATCTGCGCGCAAACATGCCAGCGAAAATACCGGCAACAAGGTACGTAGTGGGTAGGGTGATGTCCGCGCACGTACACGGGTGGCACACCGAACACGAGTGGGTGGGGATGGCGAAGGCAGGAAATTCCGAGGGCGGCGCCCGCCGCCGCCCGACCGGGGCCGGACGAGCCGCCGTAGGGGCGGCGAAACGTGCTTCCGGTGCGGCAGACTTCGGTGGTGCGGGAACGCCGAGTCCGGAATTGACGGCGAAGCTGGAACCGAGGAAGGGCCCGGCGAAGGTTCCGCTCAATACCCGGGTCCTGGCCTCGACGGAGGCCCGGTTGAACTGGCTGGTGAACGATCGCCAATCCACGGTGACCAACGTCGTGGACGTGGCCCTGCAGGAATTCTTCGACCGCTACAGCGTCCCGCCGGCAGATCATGACGGCCGGATCACCGAGCAGGAGTCATGAGCGGTCCGTGGGAACAGATACCCCTGTTCGCACTGCCCGAGACAACCCTGACGACATCTCCCTCTTCCACCGATGACGTTATCCCTGACGATGACGTTATCCCTGACGATGACGTCCTTCCCGACGGCGACGTTCTTCCCGACGGCGACGTTCTTCCCGACGGCGACGTTCTTCCCGACGACGACGCTGTCGCCGTCGATGCTGATGTCTTCGTCGAAGCCGATCAGGCTGACTCGGGGCCAGCCGCTGCCGCCCACCCCGCATCGCCCGAGCGGTCGGATGTCGCCGACGCCGCCGCCGACGACGCCCCGACCACGCCGACACCCGAGACGGACAGCGAAGCGGCCGGCAGCGCTGCGGTGGACGGCGACGAAGTGGACGACGACGCGGCTGGAAGCGACACAGCTGGAAACGTCGCGGCTGTCAGCGAAGAGGCGGGCAACGACGGGGCCGATCCGCCGGTGTGGGAGGCGCTGCCCGCCGGAGACGAAGCCGATGGCCATGCGTTGATCGTGACCGCCGCCGGGACCTACACACCCTCCGGGCGGG
The DNA here is from genome assembly GCF_002300195.1 of Rhodococcus sp. ACPA1. Classification (NCBI taxonomy): domain Bacteria; kingdom Bacillati; phylum Actinomycetota; class Actinomycetes; order Mycobacteriales; family Nocardiaceae; genus Rhodococcus; species Rhodococcus sp. ACPA1. Next base: position 55,127 of record NZ_NSDX01000014.1, read on the forward strand.
AGTTGACCGGTCCGGTCGACTCGGTCGAGAAGCTCGACAAACTGATTCGCTGGGCCGCGCTGACACCGTTGGGCGCCCCCGCGCAGATCTGGGTCGTTGGACAGGGCGCGTGTGAGTTGCTCGGGTGGATTATTGATCCGGGCAGCGAGGACGACGTCGACGACATGGAGGCCCTCCGTAACCGCGCCGCCCAGGAACTGACCGCCGTCCTGCACGCCACCCTCACCCCGATGCTGAACGCAGGCTGGGAGTTGCGCGGCGACCCGGGGCATGTGGTGCACCTGTCCCGCTCGATCGGGAACTTCACCTCGATGGTCGATGTGGTGATCGAACCATACGTGTGGACCTACTGGAACAAGGACTTCGGTTGGCACAACCGGGTCGGTGACATGGGCATCCTCGGCTCACCGACGGCCGGAACGTATCTCCCGGACGACGACCTCCCGGCGGCACGGGAGCTCGGTCGCCGGTTGGCCTGGTGCGCCCGGCACCTGGGGGTGCTCCCGGGACCGACGCCCGCGCGGACCGGCGCGGCCCTCGTCGACAAGATCAAGCGGGAACGCACCCGCAGCGGTAAAGGGATCGTCGTCACCACACCGGGTTCGGTCCCACCGCTGGACGGCCCGCCGCGGGGAGATCTCGAACCCGCGGTCGGCTGGACCCGCGTCCCCGACGCGCAGGATGTGGACGGGGCGAGCCGGGTGGTGTCGATCGATCAACGCGCCGCCTACCTTGCCTCCGCGGGCATGCTCGAGTTCGGCTACGGGCAGCCCACACTCCTGACTGGTGACACTGCCGGAGCTGCGGCGGTGGGGGAGAAGGGTGCCCCGTTCGGGCTGTGGCGGATCACCCTGCCTGCCGGGCAGACACTGTCACTTCCGGGGAAGCTGCCGTTGCCGCACCCGCACATGCTCGCCGACCAACCGGTACAGACCTGGGTGAGCACGGTCAGCCTCGACGGTCTGTGCTCACCGGTGGCAGACGGAGGAATCGGCGCGGACCTCGAGGACCTCGACATCACCGAGGCCTGGGTCTACCCCCAGCAGGGCCGGGCCCTGGACAAGTGGGCGAAAATCCTGCGCGAGGCCCGCAAGGCCGCGGTGGACACCGACGACGAAGCGACGAAACGGTTCCTCGGCACCTGCTACAAGGGCTACATCGGGCGAATGGTCAACCCGGACATGTGGACTGCGAAGCAGATGCAACATCACCACCAACCGCTCTGGCGGGCGGCGATCATCGCGCACTGCCGGTGGCGCGGCCGCCGGGTGGCGATGCGGATTGCCCGCGAGCACGGCCGCTGGCCGGTCCGCACCGTCACCGACTCCTGGGTGTACCTCCTCTCAGGCGGTGAGGACATCGCCGACCCGAGCGACGCTTTGGGGAAGATGTCGGTCGAAAAGGACGTGATCCTCACCGACACACTCCTATCCGCCCTCACTTCGGCCCAGGACGTGCACGAGGTGAACCTCGCGATCAAGGCCGCCTTCGCCGACCACGAGGACGCCGCCGACGAAGGGGAGGGGGTGCTCTGATGGCCCTGCATCTCCCGAAGCCGCGCACCACGAAGCCAGCGCAGGAGGCGGTCGGCCTCGACGGCCTCAAGGTCTCCGTCGCGAACGCCGCGACCAGCGGTGTGGAGAAGTCGAAGCAGGTCAAGAGCGGGGGGCTGGCGGGGCTGACCAGCAAGGTCTCCGTCAAACAATTACGTAAGGAGCTTGGCAACGAGGGCCTGCGGCAGGCCGCGATCGATGCCGGCCGCACACCCCCATCGGCTCGCACGTTGCGCCGGTGGGCGCAGCAAGGCCGGATCCCACACGCTGACGTCCTCGAGCGAGCCCAACGCCGTGCCGCGATCGAACGCCTCGGCGGCGTCGACGCGGTGGCCGCGAAGATCGGGCGGTCCCGCTCCGCCGTGTCCCGGTACCGGTCCGGGGAAACGAACGAGTTGCGTGCCGACGCCAGCAAGAAACTCAAGAACGTCAAGGCCCAGGACATCATGAAACGCGCCGGAGTGTTGCGGCCCGACGGAACCCCGAAAAGAGCGGTCATCCGCGTCAAGGGTGGCGTTATGGTCCGCAACGGCGCCGACGAGGGCTACGACTACCGGGTCCGCACCTTGGATTTCGCGAACTCGGATACCCCGTTCACCAGTGAGGAGTCCCGTGAACTGGCTGCCGCGTTGGCCAACGACGATCACGCCCGCGTCGTCGCGCTGCTCGAGCGGCACGCCACCCTCGACTACCCGGAGAACAAGGGCTTCGACAAGTACAGCGACCAGTTCGGATTCCACTTCGACCACATCGACTCCGTCCACATCGACTGGATCTGATCGCAGGCATCACCGGCCTAGGAAATCCCGAGGGGACGTGTCGTTCCCGCAGCTCAAATCGCGGAAAGCGTTGCTATCGCGGCAGCACTGCTATTGCAGCTAGCGGTCCTCGCAACACTACGGGGTTACGCGGCGGTGGCCAGGTGGTAGGCGACGCGCGAAGGACGGCCAGGCAGAAGAAGTTATCCACATACCCCGTTGAATTCCGCCGCCGGATTCGGTCACCGTATGCACCTCACCTCATCGGTGTGTGTTCTTCGGAGGCTGCGTGTGGCATCCCGGGGCCGCATCGAGGGGTGAGCTTCATAGCTCGCCGGCGACAGATGAGGTGCCCATGCCCGCACGACGTTCGAGAGCCCGCAACGTGGTCGCTCTCGTGGTGTGCGCGACCGTCACCGGCGGTTGTGTTGCGGTGACTGCCCCCGTTATCGCGCACGCCGACCCGACCGGTTGTGTGGCGACGTTCAATCTGCTCATCCCGGGGACCTGGGAGACATCCGAGAACGCCGATCCCCACCAAGCGGTGGGGATCCTCGCACCGGTCGCGGACGCCATCACCGCTGCCCACGGTGACCGGGCGCAGGTCTACACCCTCCCGTACATGGCCCGCGCGTTCGACAACGGACACACCTACGCCGACAGCAAAATCGACGCCCGCACCAAGGCCACGGCGGTACTCACCGACGTCGCGAGCAGGTGCACGAACACGAAGTTCACGATCACCGGCTACTCCCAGGGCGCCGACGCCGCCGGCGACCTTGCCTCCGAGATCGGCAACGACCACGGCCCGGTGCCCGCCGACCGGGTGCTGGCCGTGGGCCTGCTCGCCGACCCCGGCACCCAGGGCTCTGCCGTTGTGGGTCCGCGCACCTCCGGCGAAGGCATCGCTGATCCACGCCCCCAGGGGATGGGCACGCTCTCGGGCAGAGTGGCCTCGATCTGCGATCCCGGGGACCTGTACTGCGCGATCCGCAAGGGCGACAACCCCCTCCTCGGCTCGCTCGGGTCGATTCTGTCCAAGACCCCCAGCACGGACGGTGACACCAGCAACGTCGGCGGAAACGCCCAGCTGGCTACCGCGCTCACCTCGGATTTCTCCGGTGCCGACCTGCCCGCGCTCGGCCGGGGTGTCGCCGCCCTCTCCCAGCAACTCTCGCAGCCGAACGTCGATGTCGGCGCGGTCGCCGCGACCGCATCGTCCATTGCCAGCACCCTCGCCCCGATCGCTGACCTTATCGACTCCGGGGCCGCACACGCCGCCACCGCACAGCTCGCAGCCGCCCCGGTGGGCAGCCCCGAACACAGTGCCTCCCAGGTGCTTTCCAAAGCTGGGGCATTCGATCTATCCGCCGCGCTGACCACGGTGACGACGATCGCCGACACCGCGGGGAAGCTGGCCGAGTCGGGCTCGTCGACCGTGGCCGGGGCATCGGAAGACTTGCCGCAGCTGTCGGCCGCAGCCACCACGCTCGGTGGGCAGGTCGCCCCGCTGACCTCGGTTCCCGCCGATGCGCTCGCATCGGCCTCGGCTGTGCTGTCGGTGCTCAAGCCGGCCACGGTGGTGGATCAGGTGCTGAACGTCGCCACCGGGGTGACCGCTCTCGACGTGCCCGGCATCCTGCACAACCTCACGGTGTTGCCGCAGAAGGTCGCCGCGCTCGACGCCCGAGGCGCGCACCAGGTGGCGGGGGAGCTGAACAACCAGTTCGCGCCGTTGGTGAAGATGGCCGCGGCCGTGGATCTGCGCTGGGTGTCGCAGGTGCTGTCGGTCATCCCGGACCCCACCGGATACACCCAGATCGCCGCCCTCGTCGCGTCCATCCTGGGAGGCGTCGACGTCATCCGGCTGGCCACCCTGATCGGGCAGATCCAGGGAAATCGCCTGGACCGCGGTCGAGAAACTGCTGCCGCCCCCCGGGCAGGCACCCGACCCGCTCGGCGCGGGTGCCGCGATGGCGGGCCTGCTGCCCGTCGGCCTCGACCTGGCCTCGGTGGCGGTGAACATGCTCTCCGGCAAGGCCTCCAAGACCCCACCGGAACTACTCGGCAAGAAGTCAAGCGCGGCCACCAGCATCAGTACCCAGGCGGAGAACGTTGATCTGCCGGCGCTGACCGGCTCGCTGACGACCATGGCCCAGTCCCAGGGGGCCGAGGACCTGACCGCCCTGGTCGGCGAAGGCCTCAAGGCTGCGAGTTTCTTCACCTCCGGTGCCCACACCAACTACAACTCTCTGGTCGTCGACAACGCCGGCCGCAACGCGATCACCTGGCTGTCCGACTGGCTGAATCTGCAGATCGGACGGTCCGTATGACCTCCCGCGCCCACAACCCGGCCGCCCGCTGGACCTTCTGCAGCCTGTGTCATCACCGCGGCTATCACAGCCGCGGCGACGCCCGAGCGGTCCGCAGAAGGCACCCCGGCGAGAAGGGCCTCGCCGTGTTCGTCTGCCCGCACACCACGGGGCTGTTCCACCTCGGGCATCGCCCAGAAGCTTTGAGCAACGGTCAGATCGACCGGCAACGACTGCGCCACCAAGCGCACCGAAGAGCAGGCGACCGACGAGAATGAGCTGCCACAGCACCACGGTCCGACGCCCGATCGCCCTGCCGTTCAGTGCCCTCGGTTGCTGCGGCGTCGCCGGCCACCACACTGGCATCGCCGACCAAGATGGGGTTGCAATCTGGACGAACGACACGACCCAAGTGCAGATCCCGCTTGCAATATCACAGCTTGACCTTGTAAAGTCTGGGACTGGTGGGCGGCGAGATGATTCTCGGGCATCTGCTGCCCGCGGCAGGCCGGCGCGCAACGGACCGGGGCGGGGGTGGGAACGCCATGCCCCACGGCACCGTACTCATTGCGCGCGTGCACCCGGCAGGGCGGCGATGTAACCGACTCGCCCGCCATGTGATCGGTGGCCGACCCGCGTGCGGGGACGTGCCGTCTGCCCAGAAAGATGCCCGATGTGCCGCTCGAAAGCCCACGGAAGTGGCCGCCGCTGCCCCGGCTGCGGAAGCTACAAGGCCGCTGCAAAGGCCAACGCGAACAGACGACTGGGCCGCGAAGCCCGGAAAAAGGTGGTCGGCCACCTGAAAGAGCAGGGGATGGTCGAGACAGCGGCCGCGGTGCAGGCGGCACCCCCGAGCGTCCTGCCGGAGCTGATGTCGGCGTTGGGAATCGATTCCTCGGTGCTGGGAGACACCCCGATGCCGAGCACCCATGCCCACCCGCCGTCGGCGAAACTGCTGATCGCCTATGCTGAGGCCGAACGCGCGAAGTTGGCCAGCTGGCATATTACTTCGGCGCGGGCCGCTCTCGATGAAGCAGAGCAACGCGTCGCCGACGCAGATGCGAAGGCAGAGGAAGCCCGCAAGGCGGTCAACCGGATACGGGCCCGACTGAGAAAGGCCAAAAAGGCTGTCGCGGACGGCACCGGGACAGAATCCGACGTCGCCGCGAAGCAGAAGGACGTCGACGACGCCAAGCAGGCGCATCTCGACGCCAAAAGCGGGCAGGTCGAGGCCCGGGAAGACCTGGCCGCCGCGAAATTCGGGATGCGCGACGACATGACCACCGACGCCGAGCGTGACGCGTACTATGCGTCGCTCTCGGATGACGAGGTCGACACGATCACCCGCGCGCTGAACCGCCGCGCCGCTCCGGCCGCTGAGCAGGCGCTCACCGACGGCGGACAACCCGCCCTGGCGTCGACGCCCCGCGACACCACCGTCTACACCGCCGGCACCCTCGCGATGGAAACCGGATCCGGTGTCACCGACGTCGAGGGACGCATCCTCGACGGCGGCACCGCCATCTACCGGCGCGGCTACTCGGACTTCATCATCCTGCAGCGCAGCGGCGACGCCTACCACCCGGTCGGGCAGGCCAGCAGCAAAAATGACGCTCTGGCCAAGGCCCACCGCATCCCAGTCCTGTCCGCGCCTGATCCGCTGCCGACGGGCGCCACCGACCTGCAGAAGCAAGCCCACGCGATGAAGGGTGAGGTCGGGCTGCACGTGGCCCGTAAGGCGGTCTCCGGCGCCGCGTCCACGCCGGCCGCGCAACAGGCGGTGATCGGCGAAGAAATGGTCGAGGCCCGGGACACACTGACCAACGCGCTCGGCGGCGGACCGGCCCGCGCCGACATCCACGACGGCATCAAACGGCACAAGATCGCGCTGCGCGAGCAAGCGGCGGACGCGGCCGGGCAGCAGGCGCGGGCGAAGGCTCTCGCCGGCGGTGCGAGCAAGGCCGAGGCCGACGCCGCGTACAGCAAGGCACACCGACGCGCCCTGGGGACACCCACGGTCGGTGGCGGGGTGATCCCACACTTCGACCACGACATCCCACCGCACAGCCTCGGCGCCGACAAGCACGCCAGCCTCTGGCGCAGCGGAATACGCGCCTACGGCAAGGAAACCGCCGACGACTACAGCGTGATCGCGCAGAAGGCGGGGGACCTGAAGGCATGGGGGTTCCAGGTGGGCCCAGGCGGGCAGGTGCAAACCTCGAGCATCGGGTCGCTGACCACCTCGAACGCTCAGTTCGTGCAGAAGATGCTCACCTACACCGAACGCGCCGCGCTGACCACCTACACCGGCGGGAGCTACCACGCGATCAATGCCGCCATCACCGGCCGCGACCCGAGTCCCTCCGGGCACGTCAAGACCGTGGTTTCGCAGCTGGACTCGGCGTTCGGAAAGTTCCGTGAACACAACCCGAATCAGGCGCCGATGACACTCGTGCGCGGTACCCGAGTGCCGAGCGGATGGACGGGCAGCACCGAGGAGTACATCGACGCCGCCTTCACCGTCGGATCGCGGATGGAGATCGGCAAGGTGACCAGCTTTTCCACCAATCACGGCACCGCGAACGCATTCGCCGGCCACCCGCCGTACATGATGGTCGTCCGCACCAGGGACGGGCTGCCGCTCAAATCCATCTCGAAGTTCTCCTCCGAAGACGAAGTCGTCCTCCCGATGGGCACCCACCTGCGGTGCGTGAAGGTCGACCACAAGGGCATCGGCGGCCGGCCGACGGTCTACATGGTCGCCGAAGACCTCGTCGCCGAAGCCGACAGCGGCACCGGCGGCAGCGCGACCAAGGCCGCGTAAACCATTCTCTACCAGATAAAATGACATGTCCCCTCCCGAGAGGGGCAAAGACGGAAGGACCACCGCCATGGCCGCACTCACCGACGAGCAACTCGACGAGATCCGCCGGCACCTCGACGAAGGCATGACCCCCGACGCAATCGCCGACTACCTCGGCCGCGTCGCCGACCTCGACCTCCTGGACATCGAGACCGTCCGCACCGCCGCCTACGCCCTCTCGCGAGGACAGACCCCATGACCGTGACTCCGTCGATGAGCCACCACACCACGCCGGCCGACACTCACATCCGGTACGCCAACGCCCTGACCGGACTGGCCGCCGGCGACGCCTGGGGTTATCAGGTCGAATTCACCAGCTACACAAGGATGCCGGCCTACCCGGTCGCCCCACCGGCCGGGGCGTGGACGGTCTCAGACTCAGATGACACGCAGATGACTCTTGCCCTTCATCGGGCTCTGGGCGAGGTCCACGACTTCGACGAGATCGAGACGGTCACCGACGCCATCGCCCGGCAGTTTCTGCTGTGGCAGGTCGACCCCGACAACACCCGGGCGCCCGGGCGCACCTGCATGACGTCGCTGCACAACCTCCGCGCTGGCGCCCGCTGGTACGACACCGATGGCGCCGTCGAGTCCGCCGGCTGCGGGGCAGTGATGCGCCTGGTCCCCACCGCCTTCGCACCGCAGCCGTATTGGTTGGGTCTGTCCGCCCTGCAGGCGGTGATCACCCATAAACACCCCCGGGCCGTGGTGCCCGCGTTGTTGCTTGCCGACGCCACCCGCCACGCGCCGGAGTACCGCGCCCGGTTCCTCGAGCACGCCCTCACGACTGCCGCGCAGATCTACAACGGCACCAGCACCTGGTCCACGGATCCGTACCTGCGGGAGGTCCTCGCCCCGATCACCGGGGACGTGACGTCATACCTGGTAGAAGGGCTGGACGACGGGACCGCGGACATTCTCACCGCCGCCGCGGGAAGACTCGAACAGCTGCGCCCTCTGCCGCCGGCCGATTTCGGGGACCCCTGTGTCGGGATCGGGGAGGGGTGGGAGTCGGCCAGCGCGGTCGCTCTGGCCTTGCTGGTCGCCGACCTCGCCACCAGCTCGGACGACGACGCTGCCGCCGCCCTGACCGGGCCGGAGGCGCTCGCCTGGGCCTCGACGAGCAACGGCGACTCGGACTCCATCGCCTGCATCGCCGGCGGCCTCATCGGCTCCGCCCACCCCGAGAAGGACTATTGGGGCGTGGCACCCACCTTCGAGCCCCGCTACGCCGAGGAAATCTTGGCTGCGGCGAGCCGGCTCCCGGCCGGTGCCCCGGCCGACTGACACTACTGCCGCGTCTTCGTTCTCGCGACGTATCGCCCCGACGTGGAGCGGGTGTCAGGTCAGGTCGTCGGTCGGGGCGGTTGCCGCATTGGATGTGATCGACTCGATCCCGTTCTGGGCTGCCGCCTTCGATGTGTAACTCTGACTGGCCGCGATGATTTCGCCGTTCGCAGCCTTCAGGTGAAACCGGAACTGTCCGGCGGTGTCCTTGAACAGCTCGAACTTCGCAGTCATCGCTCCTCCTCCGGTGAGTCCACGAGTGTCGCGGGCCCCGTGCGACTTCACGGTAGGTCGATCGAGAGCCCATCGGCGGCAGAACACTGTTTTCCTCCGGTACTGCCAGTAGTGTCGTCTGGTCCGTACCGAAAACTCGAGGAGTGGATCTGTGGCACGCAAGGTCGTGGTAGAGCTGGCCGACGACATCGACGGCACCGTCTTCGGCGACGACGGGGAGAGCATCAGCTATGCCGTCGACGGCGTCGAGTATGTGATCGACCTGAAGGACGAGCACGCGAAGGAACTCCGGGAGACCTTCGAGTACTACATCGCCCACTCCACCCGGGTCGGCGGCCGCAAACACCGGACGGACCGGGAGGCCAACCCGACTGTTCCGAAGCGGGCATCGGGCGAAACGAAGAAGATCCGCGCCTGGGCGATCGAGCAGGGCCACCAGCTCTCCTCCCGGGGCCGCATCCCCGCCGAGATCGAGCAGGCCTTCCACGACGCCCATTAACCGATCCGGTGACCGGTGCAGATATCGTCCACCGGCGGCGAGCCCCTGGCTGTGGAATACCACCCGATTGTTCGCTGTTGAAGAGGTCGACGGTGGCGCTCATACCCCGGGTACCACACCAAAGAGTCGCTGCGAGCGACCACTTGCCGAGAGGCGATATGGCGTCACCGTCCCCCTGACCGGGTAAGACCTACAGTGCGTAGCGTTCCCGGGTGAAGAGGGGATGAGGAGCCGCTGTCACCGGGGAAGGCGACAGCGGCTTCCCCATTTCTGGATAAGCTTTGTCACAAGGCATCCCGGGTGATCGACCCCGGATCCAGATCTCCTCGCTGCCCTTTGAAACTGGGATGCCGAAGCCCGCCCGGAAGGTATTCGCGATAATCGACGTCCACCACGACCACCGGATCGACCCAGCGCACGATCCCGTGCTGGCCGCGGCCGCGACCTCGGACTCTGCTCCGAGCGGGCTGCTGCGGCGTTCGAGGAGGGCCAGCTTCTCCTTCAGCTGGCGGCGCACCGCCTGAGAAAATCCGGTCCCGACCTGGCCCACGTAGCGAAGGACCCCCCTCTCGTCGTAGGCGCCGAGGACGAGGGCGCCGACCATGTTGCGCTGTACACCGCCACCCGGGACCCAGCCGACCACAAGGGCAGAACTTCTGTTGCGTAACAACACTTTCCGCCACGACCGGGTGCGCTGACCTGGCAGGTAAAGCGAGGACACGCGCTTGAAGATCGCGCCTTCCATCATGGAATTTCGGGCGGCATCCAGAATGACAGGACCATCGACGCCTATCCAGTGCGGGAGGATCTGGATGGGCAGGCTGGGCCCGTGCAGCTCGTGGCCGAGGTCGCTCAGGGTGGCACGGCGCTCCAGATACGGGGCCGCCGTCAGATCACCGCCGTCGGCAGCGAGAACGTCGAACGGAAGGTATGTGACCGGTACCTGCCGGCGCAGGGTCGTGGTCGGGCGCAGGGTGTTCGCCCGCTTCTGCAGGCGGACGAACGACGGTCGCCCCTGGGTAAGGGCCACGATCTCGCCGTCGAAGACGATGTGGCCACGCCGGTCGAATTTCTCGGATAGCGCCGCGGCCACCTCCGGGTATGAGGAGGTGACGACGTTGAGGTTGCGGGTCCAGAGCACCGGCGGTTCGCCGCCGCCGACCGCAGCCAGTAGGCGGAAGCCGTCGTACTTCATTTCCGCCGCCCAGTCGCCGGTGTTCGCCGGTGGGTCACCCGGGGTGGCCAGCATCGGCGCGATCAGCCGCATGAGCCGATTGTGCGCCCATTAACGCAGCTCCGACGACCTTTTCCGGGTCACGGCGCCGAGGGTGCGGCGCGATCACCGACCCGCGAGGGCTGCCCGGACTGCTCGACCGCTGGTGGCATGACACCCTGTCAGTCGACACTGCACGCCCGCCGAACGCCGGAAGGACCCCGCACCACCCATGACCACCTGGACCCTCTGGATCGGCGCCCTGTTGGTCGTCGGCGGCTCGGCCGCCCAACTCACACATCACACCGCGGCGGCCCGCGCCCTCTGGGTGCTCGCCGTGCCCGCCTTCATGGCCACGACCGTCGGGGCGGTGACCGCTGCCGAGTTCTCACTGCCGTTGGTGCTGATCCTCGTGGCCGCGATCGCGGCGACCTGCGCCCTGATCGCGATCACCCGTGAACCGGCCAAGGCCAACGCCAAGGCCAAGGCCAAGGCCGCGGCCGGGCGAGGGGGCGAGCAGTGATCACCGCGGTCTGCGCCATGGTGCTCGGCGTCCTACTCGCCGGATCGGACCTGGCGGACCGGTGGCGCAGTCGTCGGTCGGAGCGGGTCCGGATCGCCGAGATCGCCGCCGGTCTCGACCGCTTCCAGTGGTGGGTGCTCGAGGATCTCGCCGAGGCACGCCAGGCATTCCTGTACCGAGACCGCAGTCAGGGGGACGAGAAGGTCCGGGCGTTCCTCGCGGCCCGCGAGGCCGCCATCAACGTCGGTATCCCCGACGAGGTGGCGGTGTACCGGCTCGCTGACCAGATGATCCAGGAACGGGACCAGCAACGGCTGGGATCAACCCGCACGTAGCAGTGCGGCCCGTAAATCCGAGGCCCGTTCGTCCCCATCAGGTCCGTCGGGGCGCGCACCGCGTGGGTGCCGGAGACACTAGGCCGATCGTCGGCTCCGCCGCTTCATGCACAGAGCAACAGGCCGCCACACACACCGATCTGCGGAACCCCGCAGATCAGGACCGGGAACGGGTCACCGATCTGGGCAGTGAGTGGCGACCTGTTGCTCGTCGCGATCGTTACAGCAGGTCGTCCCTCTGACATTTAGTCTCGGAGGGAGTCCGCCCTCGATGAGATGCGCCGGCTCCTCGACTCCCTGCAGATGCTGGCATCGGACCGGCCTGCCGAGGACAAGGCGGCAGCACGCGCCTTCCTGACCGAATGCCATACCCGCGCCGAGGGAAGCTGCCGCACACTGCGGAAACATGTCTCCTACGCCGAAGAGTTGACTGTCGCTTGCCAGGGTGATGGGACCACCTCGTTGCCACGAGCATGGGACCACCCGAAGGCGCCGATCGGATCGACCGGCCCCGCGGGTGTGGGTGGGGTGGTCATCGTGTCTCCTTCGTGTCGGTGTTGCCGCCGGCGATCACCGTCAGATGCCCGGTCCTCTCGGTGGCGACGCCGGTCCTCTCGGTGGCGACGCCGGTCCTCTCGGTGGCGACGCCGGTCCTCTCGGTGGCGACGCCGGTCCCGGCAGTGGCGACGGTGGTCCTTTCGGTGGCAACCCCGGTCCCGGTAGTGGCGACGGTGGTCCCAGATGTGGCGGGGCCGGTCCTGTCGGTGGCGAACTCGGCGGGGTCGCGGGTGAAACGGGACGGTGCCGCCGATCCGGCGGCCGGCAGCAGCGGCGTGGTGGTCTCGGTGGCGCGTTCGAGCATCGAGGCGATCTTGCTCACCGACACCACATCCAGATCCAGCGCCGTGCTGCACGCAGCTTCGACCGGGCCGGGCCCGTAGCGGCGGACCAGCCCGAGCAGCCGGTAGACCGCCCGCATCTTCGATCCAGGGCAGCGGATCGTCGAGGAGTCTTTCTGCGTAGATCCCGACGCAGCGGCCGTGCCCGGCGCAGGTGCCGATCAGCCGGTCCAGGTCCCGCATCGCGTATCCGACCTTCTCGGTGGGCAGATCCTCCGGGTCGGTGCTGCGCCCACCGGCGGGCTGGCGCGGATGCACCTTCACCAGGTTTCCGCGGGCGTAGAACTTCACCAGCGCACTGTCCGCCCGCACCTCGAGCACACTGCCGATCCACTGTCCCGGGATCGAATACAGCGCCCTCGCGACCTCGGCATGAAAGTCGCGGTGCACCTTGACCTGTTTGAAGATCGGCACGTCGTAAACCGGCGGGACGGGCAGCAGCATCGGTGCCTCGTCCGCGTCGAACACCTCGAGCGGGCGGGCGGCGGTGGTGCCGTGCGTCCGCATCCCCGCGGTGTCACGGCACCACGCTTCGGCACGCTGTTGCGCCTCGGCGAGATCAGCGAATTCCTCACCGGCCCAGTAGTTTCCGCGCACATATTGCACGGCTCGTTCGACCCTGGGCTTGTCCTTCGGCGATCGTATCCGGGCCGGGTCCGTCACGAACCCGGTGTGCTGGGCGTAGTCCAGCCAGCCCTGCGACAGCCGCGGATTGACCGCGTCCGCGTCAGCCACCACCGGTCTCAGGTTATCGGGGATCAGGACCCTGAACACACCGCCGAAGAAGGTCCACGCCGCCTCGCAGCCGGCGATCACCGCCGCCAGGGTCTGCGAGTACGTCACCCACACGAACATGTGCCGCGAGTACACGGCGGTGAAGATCAGCGCGTGCACCTTGCGGCGCCGCCCGGTCTCCGGATCGGTCAGATAGCCCAGGTAGCCGAAGTCGATCTGGCATTCGCTGCCGGGATCGCCGTCGACGATGCGGACGGTGGTGTCCTTGCGGCCGAAACCGCACCGCTCGGTGGCGAATCGGTGCAACGTCCGATACGGCACCACACATCCCTGGCGGGCCAGCAGTGTTTCGATCTTGGTGATCGTCAGCGGTGGATGCGCGCCTTCGCCGGCCACCCACGCGGTGATCTGGTCCTCGAACCCCAACAGCTGGTCCCAGGCGGCGCCGTGTCCGCTCGGGCGGGCCGGGCGCACCGCCTCGATCACCGCGCCGATCAGCCCATCGTCGAGGGCGTCGACACCGTCGCCGCGCTGCAGCCCCGCTGCCTGGGCGGCCTCGATGTATCGGCGGGCCGTTTTGCGGTCCACCCCGCAGTGCGCCGCAATCGTGCGCAATCCCGGCGGCCGGGACCCGGGCACCCCGAGCCAGATCCGGAGCACTTCCTTGACTTCGTTCACGTTGACCTCCCGAAAAGCCATGCCCGTCCGCCTTCGTGACCGGGGATACCGACACGACGATCAAACGAGTCATCCGGTGGGACTTCGGCGCGACGCGCCGGGTGGTCCCATGACTGGCAATCCGAGTGGTCCCATGAGGGTGGCAGAGATCAGGTCAAGACGGTCCCATGCTCATGGCAGGCGACAGTTGACCGCACTTCTCGCCGGGCGCTCACCCGCGATCGCTGCGGGGAGGCCGGACGAGGTGCGGGTCGATGCTTCCCGGGCATAAAGCCCCACCGACCCGCACCACGCTCTGTGCCCCGATGTTCGAACGCGGACCTGCTGGGCAGACGCACCCGAACCCTCCGAGCGGGTCAGTGCCGAGGCTACCACTCGCTCGAACAGGTGTGCGAAAGCTGCGTCAATCGGCGCCATCTGGTCCCAACGGCAACCCGTTGGGCCAGGCCAGTGCTTGGTGGGGTGGGAGGGCTGCGGGTGCCCAGCAGCGGCGACCGAGAACGCCGGGTGCCCCTACCACCAGCCTCGGGTCTGGCAGTGCGATCCCGCCCTGCTCCGGTGCGCAAGCCCGTCTGCTGAGCGGGTGTCGTGTCCGCGCACTCGTCTGTCGGTGACGATCCGTAAACTCGGGGTCGTTCTGTTGAGCATCCCCCCAGATTTTGCTCGCAGAACACCCCCCAGTGGCCCGGCATCACCCCCCCGATGCCGGGCCACACCCATGCGGAACCGGGCGACTCATCGAGTGCGCGTTGTCATCTGCACCCAAAGCGTCGTGAACGAATCTTGACCGGGGGTTATGACACGTCCCCGTCGCTTCGGTCCGAGGACGTTCACCCCACCGCCCCAGGCATGTGGTTACGCGGGGTTACAGCTACCTCTTCTGCATGATCGGCTGCGGTTGTAGGCTCGCGCGCATGACTGACAGCGGACGCGAACTCGATCTCGTCATCTACGGTGCCACCGGGTTCGTCGGAAGGTTGCTCGCCGACTATCTCGCACGCACCGCCCCGGACAGTGTGCGGATCGGCCTCGCCGGACGGTCCCAGACGAAACTCGAGGCCACGCGGTCGGCGCTCGGCCCGCGCGCCGCCGACTGGCCGATCGTCATCGCCGATGCTGACGATGCCGTCGCGCTCGCCGAGCTAGCCTCCCGCACACGGGTTGTCGCGACCACCGTGGGGCCGTACGCGAAGTACGGGGCCGAACTGGTCGCAGCGTGCGTTGCGGCCGGCACCGACTATGTCGACCTGACCGGGGAGGTGCTGTTCGTCCGGGCAAGCATCGACGCCCACCACGAGAAGGCTCGCGCCAATGGTGTGAAGATCGTGCACTCCTGCGGCTACGACTCGATTCCCTCCGACCTGGGCGTGCACGTGCTGCACCAGAGAGTCCAAGCTGACGGTGCCGGCGATCTCGGCGACACCACCCTGGTCGCATCGCTGAGTGGCGGCGTCTCCGGCGGGACCATCGACACGCTGCGCACCCAGATCGACGTGTCGAAGAACGATCGGGCGCTGCGCCGGCTCGCTGCCTCCCCATACTCGCTCAGCCCCGACCGGACGAAGGAACCCGACCTCGGCCGACAGTCCGACGTCGCCGTGGTCGACGGCGCCGACATCGACCCGCAGGTACGCGGGTGGAAGGCCCCGTTTGTCATGGGCTCCTACAACACCCGCGTCGTGCGGCGCAGCAACGCCCTCCAAGGGTGGGCGTACGGCCGGACATTCAGGTACCGGGAGGTGATGAGCGTCGGTAACTCACGCCTGTCCCGCGTCTACGCTGCCGGTGTCGCCGCCATCCTCGGCGGACTCGTGCTCGGTCTCAGCGTTCCGCCCACTCGGTACGTCCTCGACCGCATCCTCCCCTCACCCGGCGAGGGACCCAGCGACACGACCCAGCGCAACGGGTACTTCGCGATGGATATCTACACCACCACCACGACCGGAGCCCGGTACGCCGCCCGGGTGAAGGCACAGGGCGATCCCGGATACCGCGCCACCGCGGTCCTACTGGGGGAGTCTGCCCTGAGCCTCGTCCTGGACCGCGCTCGGCTTCCCGACGAGGCCGGCGTCCTCACCCCGGCCACCGCCCTCGGCGACGTCCTCGTCGAACGGCTGCGCAGCGCCGGGGTGGAGATCTCCGCGCGCAAACTCTGACGTTGCTCGTGGAAGGGCCTTGGGCCCCTCCATGCAGAAAAGGCTCCTGCGCGTCCCGGCACCTCGGAGCTGTCCACACACTCCTCGGCCGGCCCGGTAGTGGCGCCATGTGGGCGGGCACCGACCCGGCTGGGGTGATCCTCCTGTTGCGGCGAGGGTTACAGGCCCGGCATGCGAGAACACCGGCGGTCGGCTGCCGTCGCTGCATGTGGATGCCGACACGCTGCGACCTGATCGCCGCGGCGATCAGGTCCCGGTGCCGTGTCGGTGCACGCGCGAGGTCGCCTCCAGGTGTCCGGGGAGAAGCGCGGGCTGTCGGGGACATGTCATCTTCCCAGGTGGAAGCAGTACTTTGTCGAGCTGGCTCCTGCGAGTCTGCGCGCACGGTGGCCACACGTAGAGATCCTCCGGAGGGTATCGCCATCGCGCTCGTACCTTGCAAGCTATCGCTGTAGTGTTAGCGACGCGGCTCGCAACCGAACGATCCCCGCGTCGCCGGAGAAGGCGAAGAACAGGAAGGACTCCCACGACGATGGCCAACCCACATCGACTGACCACCGATCAGGTCCTGGAGTTGATCACGGAGGAAACCGGCACCGAGCTGTCCGCGTCGACATTCCGCGGATACGTCACCCGGGGGCAAGCTCCGGCGCCGGTGGAGAAGATCGGCCGCACTCCGCTGTGGAAGCGCTCGGAGATCATCGAGTGGGCGAACAACAGACCCGGCCAGGGCGCGCGCACCGACATCCCCAAACGGCGCCGCCGCCGCGCCGAGTGATTACACTTCATCCCCACGACACCTTGGCTGTCGTGAACTGACGAAATCGTCTGTCCACCACCGGATGCTGGGGAGAGTGTGTGCAGGTGTCGAATGGGGGAGCCCCGTGCGGGACTGTGGTGCACCGCGACCGAGGATGCCAGGACCGCTACGATCGTCCACGGCTTGCGGGGGCTCGGCTTCGCACATCAACGACAGCGCAACGACACAGGGGGGACGCACACACATGGCAGCTGGTGAGGTCACACAGGCGGAGAAGGATGGAGCCGAGAAGTACAGCAGGGCCGTCCTGGCGGCGTACGACACCTTCGTCCTGAAGTGGAGCAACACCTACGCCTGGCGCTGCCCCCGCGAACGGCTCCTCACCCACTACAACAACCACCTGCGCGGCCGGCACCTCGACATCGGCCCTGGCACCGGCTGGTACCTCCACCAGGCCACCTATCCCACCTCGGCGCCCGAGATCACCCTGATCGACCTCAACACCAACACCATGGCGATGACCACCAGCCGCCTCGTCGACCGGAACATCACCCCCGCGGTGCACACCGGAAGCATCCTCGCCCCCATCGACCCCGCCGTGGGTGTATTCGATTCGGTGGCAGCGAACTTCGTGTTCCACTGCGTCCCCGGAACGTGGGCGCAGAAGGGGGCAGCGTTCGGGCACATCGCCCAGGTCGTCGCCGACGACGGGGTGTTCTTCGGCTCCACCATCCTCGGGACGGCGTGGAACACAACCTCTTCGGCCGCACCCTCAACGCCCTCTACAACGGCCCGATCAAAGCATTCGACAACCGTGCCGACGACCTGGACGGCCTGCACACCGCACTGTCGGCAGCATTCGAGACCGTCGATATCACCGTCGTCGGAACCGTCGCGATCTTCGCCGCGCACCGGCCGCGGCGGACACCGGCGCCGTAGTACGACGAAGCCCCCGCCCGGTGAACGAATGCACACCGGAGCGACCGGGCCCGGGATGTCGAGTCTCCGCGTGCGCTTGTGTGGATCCACGATGGAGCGGGTGCCATCTGTTGAGGCACCGTGTCGAAGTCATGGGGTGACATGGCTGTTCACGCAATGGTGCGATCCACAGGCAGGCGTGGATGGACTTGCGGTGCGACCTGTGCGAGCAACCTTCGCCGCTGCCGTCGCCAGTCAAGCCCAGGCGGTGGCCTCCGCCGACACGAACGGGGGGATCATCGGTCACCGCACGGGCCCGCCGTGCGCGAGTGGCCCACACCTCCCGCAACACAGCCTGAACCGCATACCGACGCTACGACCCCTCGCCCGACCGACTGTGCGCTAGCGAGGATAGCTAGCGTAGCTAGCCACCTAGGAGACATTGGGAAAGATGCCGGCGGCAAAGGACGGGGTCCTCCCGACACGAAGGACGTACCTGAGATAAATCCGGCGTTCGAGAATGCCGTCGCCGACGAGGAGTCTCTCTCGGAAAGGTCTGACGGCCCTGTATCTTCCGGCCGAAACAGCAGTCACACGCACGTACACCACCTGTCCACCGGAGAGCGGTCCGAGCGCCCATGGGAAGGGCGGTAGTGGTGGTTATCCGACAGGTCGTGCTGCTGTGCGGGGTCCCCGGGGGCGCTGGCCGGGGGAGACGCCGAGCGCGGCGAGTGGACGCCGTTCGTCGTCGGGGGAAGGGCGTTGGCTCGCCACTTCTTCACCGCCCGGTAGAGCCACTGGCCGAGATGTTCACCGTCGGCAGTGACGTAGTTCGCGGGAACGAGTGTGTCACCGTGCTCTTCGCGGTAGGCGGCGATTTCGGAGGCCGCAGGTCGTCGCCGCGCCCGCCGAGCAGCTCCACCGTCACCGACAACCACGTTCGTGCCATGCCCCGAGGTTCGCATGCCGGCCGCGGCGCCGCCTGGCCACGGTCGAGGGCGGTGCACAGCCCCAGAGGTGGCGGGGGTTCGTCCATGCGGCGCTCATCCCGCGAAGTGACACCGATCCGTCGTCAGAGTGCCCGACGTTGTTCAATGTCATTCAACAGCATCGTCACCGAGGCTCGCCAAAATCGACAATTTGCAGAGCAAAAAACGCGGTGACGTGGGGATTCGGGTCCGTGCTGGTAACCGTGCATATTCGATTCGGCACTATTGGTCGGCTTGCCGTGTGGTGGTGTATCGGGCGTAGGGGGTTGCGGCTGCGGTGGCGTGTCTGTGGGTGGCGGAGTGGCTGTAGCCGAGCAGTTCGGCGACGACTGGGGGCGGCGCGTCGCTGACGAGGTCGCGGAGCGCAGCATTGCGTGCCCCGATCAGGCTTATGCCGTGGGATCGCAGCCGGTCACTCAGAGTCGTGGGGTGGAGGTGTTGGCCGGTGCGGTAGCTAGGGAAGAGCCACGGGCTTTGGCCGTGGTTGCCGGTCCGCAGGTTCGGTCGGTTCGCGAGGTGAGCTTTCAGCAGCGAGGCAAACGGATTCGGCACCGGTGCGGGTTCTTTTCCCAGCGTGAGCATGAGTTCACCCGGGGAGTCGGTGACGTCGGTGGTGCGTAGCGCGGCGACTTTGACGAGGGGCTGAGCGTAGAGAAGGACCAGGATGCCCGCGATGCGGTAGGGGAGTGTTGTGCTGTTGCCGGTCAGGAGTTCGCGGAGCCAGTCGAGGCGTTGGTCCTGGGTGAGGAGCGGGACGGTTCTTGCCCGATAGTGTTCGACCACGATGTCCTGGCAGAGCCGGCTCTTGCCGGCCCAGACGATGAAGCCGCGGATGATGTGTCGGGTGGTGGGGCCGTTAGCGAGCCAGCTGTCGACGTCGGCCTGGCTGCAGGTGGTGATGGCGCGGTGGTGGGTGTCGTGCAGCCAGGTGAGAAACTTGATGGCTTCGGTGATCCCTTGTTTGGAGTGAAGAACGGAGCCTCGGGTCGGGCGCCCGGCGCGCGCTCGGTCGCGGATCCTGCTCAAATGGTGCCATCGGGCGAATTGTTCGATCGGGCGGCGGATGTCGTCTGTGGTTATCTGTTCGAGCTTGGTGTCGAGCCATCGTTCGAAGAGCGCGAGCGATGGGTCACGATGCGGGAGAAGTCCGTGATGGACGAGCAGGCTCCGTAGATGTTCGGTCCGGTTGTTCGCCGGTTCGGTATCCAGGCCTGCGTGGCTGAGCGAGATATGGCCGGCAGCGAGTCTTCCGAGGAGGGCCCGCACTTGGGCCGAGCGCAACCAGGTATGGATGCTCTCGGCTCGGTCCGCGGTGCAGAGTGCCTCGGTGAGCTGGTGCATCGACTGTCGGTCGGACGCGTCGTCGAGCAGGAGGCTGGTCAGGTCGTCCCTGAGGGCGCATCGGGCGCAGATGTATTTGCGGTAGTGCTCGGACTCGGTGCCGCAGCGCGCGCAATGAAAGTCGGCGGGAATGCCGGCGCAGGTGACGCAAATCGGGTGGTTGCCGTGGCCGGATCGCCCGGGAAGCAGCCGGTCAATTCCGCAGTGGGGGCAGGTACCGCGGGTGCGCAGGGCGTGGTGGTAACAGATGCCGCAGATCAAGCCCTCGGGCCAGCGGGCCTGGGCTCGCGTGGCCCGGCGCCCGCATCGATCACAGGTGACCTCGCCGATGGTGCGGGGCCGGCCGCGGGTGGCGGTACGTGGCCTGACGTCAATTGTCATCGGCAATCACGCGTGCCCTCTTTGGACGGATCGACTTGTTCAGATCCGTCACGTTTGTCGGGCCGGCGGCCGTCTTCTTGCGGCGCGCGTCGGCGGCGGTAGTGGTGATGAGATCCTCAGGACCGCAGGCGAAGATGTCGCACAGTGCGGACACCATCTTCAACGACACGCGCTCGGGCCGTTGGGTCACCAGCCGGTATACCTGGGAGGCGGACAGGTCGATGCCGCGCTCACGCAGGTGTGGGGTCAGATCGGTGCTGTTGTGCCAGCCGCGACTGGCCATGAGCTCCGCCAGCCGCCAGGTGTAGTCCACGTCGCGCGTCATGATCTCTCACTTTCCTTACCCCCGAGAGCGTTGTTGAGTGTCGAATCGAGCGCGCGCCGCAGGGTGCGAGTGCGGTAGTCGCTCGACACACAGGTGTAGAGGGCAGTGGTCGAGGCATGCTCGTGGCCCACCTGTTGCTGCACGAACAGCGCGTCCATGCCGGCTTCGATCAGGTGGGTGACGTAGGAGCGTCGCAGCGAGTGGAAATCGAGGCCCGGGGCGAGGCTCAGGTCCTCGCAGTAGCGGCGAAACCGGCGTAGCAGCGCGGTTTCGGACGCGAGGGTGCCCCGCTCGCTGACGAACAGGTCCAGGCCGGCGCCCAGGTGCGGGTGGCCGCGTTCGAGCCACTCGGCGACGATTTCTGCCGACCAGTCGAAGACGGTCAGCACGCTGCGGCGTTTCGGGGGCGATCCGCGCATTGCCTTGCCGAACCGCACGTGGAGTACCCCGTACTTGCCGAACTCACCGGCATGAGGATTGCGCGCGAAGTCCACCGTCTGCAGGTGCCGAACTTCGTTGCGGCGCAGGCCCCATCCATAGGCGACCTTGAACATCACCGAGTCCCGGAACGCGGGCAGCCACCCCTTGCGGTCCGACGCCGCGATGCGGGTGACCTCGTCGTCCGCGCGATCGAACAAGTCCTGTAACTCGCGGCGGGTGAACGCCCGCTTTCCCGGATCGGACTCCGCGTCCTGAACATGACGGGCGGTGTTCCACGCGAAGCACACCTGCGTCGGGTGGGTGCCGAAAAACTTCTCACACAACCGATCCCAGCCATATTCCGGGGTGCTCACGTAGGAACAGAAAGCCCGCAGTGCGTCCTGGTAGTTGCGGATCGTGGACTGCTTCGCCCGCCGCTCCGATCGCAGATCCCCGAAGAACTCGTCGACATGTGCCGGAGTCCAGCACCACGGGTACTCGTTGGTGTACTCGAAGAAGCGCCGAACCAGCCGCTCACGCTGCTCGATTGTCGAGTGCTGGAGATTGCGGCTGAGCTGCTGATTTCGCCATCCGGTCAGCATCTCCGCCAGCACCTGATCCTCGGGATGCAGGTACGCGAGGGTGGGAAGCTCGAGCACCCGACCTACCTTGTCGACCGCCACCGAGCACCTCCGAATGCTGCGAGCATCTGATGCCCGAATCATGCAACAAATGCAAGAACGTGGCAAGCATGCAGGCCATCGACACGCCGATCCATCGTCTAACGGTCTGACCCAGGCGCTCCCAGGAGCGGTTAGCCGGGGGTCGTCCGATGCGCTGGTATGTATATGGCCAGGTCAACGCCCAGATCTCGCAAACAGATGGCGTCACTGATGGCGATGGCCGATCGAAGGACAATCATGCATCAGATGCAATAATGCCGATATTATCTGCGATAACTGAAATTATCGTCACCGAGTGCGCACAAACCATGAGTGACACGAAGCAGGCTGTATCTACGGGTTTGGTTCGGCCCGGGGAGGAGTGGACAGCAGTTCGGCAGCGCGCACGGCGAGCCACAGTTCGGACAGGGCATTCGTGTCGGCCAGGTCGCGGTTGGTGAGTGCTTCTACTTTGCGGATTCGGTACATCACTGTTTGTCGGTGGATGTGCATGGCCCGGGCGGTTCGTTGCCAGGACCGCTGGTTCTGCAGGAACGCGTCGAGGGTGTCGACGAGCTGGGAGTCGTGCTGCTCGTCGTAGTCGAGGACGGGCCGCAGAATGCGGTCGACCAGATCCTGTGCGTCGGCGACGTCCGACAGTCCGATCCACGGGACCGCGCTGCCATAGCGGGAGACGGGGATGTCTTGTCGTTCCGCGATGGACAGCGCCCAGAATGCCTCCCGCGCGGCATCGTGAAATCTGTTGAGCGAGGTTATGACTCGGCTGATTCCGACGTGGGCGCTCGGGCCGAGTGCCCTGGCCAGTGCGGTGTCGATTTCGGGGTGATCGGGGACGAGGACATGCGCGGTGCTCATCCGGATCAGGCACAGGTACGGCAGCGAGCGGCGCCAGAGGGAATTGTGCAGGGCCAGCATGCGTTCGCTGTCGTCGCTGTGTGCGGCAACGAGGATGGTGGACGTGGGGTCCAGGCCGAGTTCGGTGAGCTGGGTGGTCACGCTGGAGACGTCGATCCGCCCCTCGAGCATCTGGGCGAGCAGTCCTGAACCGTAGCGGCGTTCGTGTTCGAGCATGAGCTGTGTTTGGGACAGCTCGATCGCGACGACGGTGGCGGCGTGTTGCAGCTGGATGGGGTCCACGCTGGTCTTCGGATCGCTTAGGGCGATCAACGCGGCGTCCGCGTGTCGGGGGATGTCGGTGAGCATCGCCGCCCGGTCTTCGGTGGACGGAAGGCCGTAGGCGCCGCCGGCGACGTTCTTGGATGATTCGGACAACGAGGCGATGGCGTCGCTGATGGCGGGATCGAGCGGGGGTGAGTTCGGGAACCACGGCTCGCCGGTGGCGCGGTCGCAGACTTGGATTTCGCATTCGAGTTCGCGCGCCAGCGCGGTGAGGAGTTCGGCGGGGTCGGCGCCGCGGGCGGTGTGGCGTCGGATCAGGTCATACATCCGGACGGTCCGGCTCAGTCGTTGCGACTGGTCGAGCAGCGTCGCCTCGGCGACCGCGCGGGAGATCGCGACGAACGGCAAGGGGTACCGAATCCACAGCACCGGAAAGCCCAGATCATCGCTGGTTTTGGCGAAGGCCTTGGTCAGCGGTGGACAGTACATGTTCTCACCGATACCGAGGCCCGCCACATCCTGTGCTGCGAGCGCTCGCACCAGGTCGGCCTGTGCTTTCGCCGACTTCGGGAACGACATCCCGTTGGTCATCAGGAACTCACCACCGGTGACCCAGCGCCAGGGTTCGGGGAGATCGGAGGTGTGCGTCCACGTGACTTCGCGTCCGAGCCCTGCCACGCCGGAATGCACATCGAGCCGGAGATGCGGGATCTCGATGAGTTCGCCGACGGTGATTGCCACAGTCTGTCCTCTACCTCAATGACCAAGCGTGTTTGTGCGATCGAATAAATCATATCGATCGGTTTTGCGCTTTTACTACTCGCGCTGGTGGACGGGGCGGGTGCAGTCTGTGTTGGACGTCACAACCTGCTGCACCATTTGTTGATCCAGTCCAGGAGCCTCAATGACAAGAACCGGTCATCTCATCGATGATGCGCCGTTGACCTCTTTCCACAAGAAACTGACCGTCTTCTCCTCGGGTGGTCCGTTCATCGACGGTTTCGCGTTGTCGATCATCGGCGTGGCCCTGATTACGCTGAAGCCGGCGATGAATTTGAGCGCCACCGAGGTCGGTCTCATTGGCGCGGCCAGTCTGGTCGGAATCTTCGTCGGTGGCGGCGTGTTCGGGTACGTGACGGACAAGATCGGCCGGCACTTCATGTATATCGCCGACCTGGTCGCGCTGGCCGTGTTCTCGATCCTGTCCGCGTTCTGCGGGGAGGTCTGGCAGGTCATCGTGCTGCGGTTCCTGCTCGGTGTCGCGATCGGCGCCGATTACCCGATCGCCACGTCGCTGCTGGCCGAGTTCCTACCTAAGAAGCAACGTGGCCGGCTGCTCGGCGCGATGTTCGTGGTGTGGGCGGTCGGCGCCGCCGCGGCCTACGTGGTCGGCTACCTGGCCAAGGACCTCGGCCCCGACGCCTGGCGGTATCTCCTCGCCAGCCCGGCCATCTTCGCCGTGATCACCCTGCTGGCCCGGATGGGCACCCCGGAATCTCCGCGGTGGCTGATGAGCAAGGGGCGTATGGACGAGGCCGAGAAGTCGATCAAGCTGGTCTACGGACAGCAGTACGGCGTCGCGGACCTGCCCGAGGAACCGGTGGTGACCACGTCGTTCCTGCGGGTGTTCCAGAGGCCGTACCTCAAGCGCACCATCTTCGTCGCGATCTTCTGGACCGCCCAGGTCATCCCGTTGTTCGCGGTCTACACCTTCGCCCCCGACCTGCTCGAATCCTTCGGTCTGTACGGCGACGCCAACCTCTACGGCGGCTCCCTGATCATCGCGGCCCTGTTCGTGGTCGGCGGAATCCCCGGCCTGTGGCTGGTCGAGAAGATCGGCCGGCGCAAGTTGCTCCTCGGCTCGTTCGCCGTCATCGTCGTCGCCCTCGCGGCGCCCGCCCTGATCCCGAACGTCTCGGCGCAGATCTTCTTCCTCGCCCTCGCGGTGTTCGCGATCGCCTCGGGCGCCTCGAGCTTCCTTGAGGTCGTCTACCCCAACGAACTCTTCCCCACCGAGGTGCGCGCCACCGCCGTCGGCGTCGGGACCGCGATCAGCCGGATCGGCTCCGCCGCAGGCACCTACCTGATGCCGCTGGCACTGGTGAGCTTCGGAGCCAGCGGCGCGCTGATGATCGGGGCCGTGGTGACCCTGGTCGGTCTGGTCGCCTCGATCTTCCTCGCCCCGGAGACCCGCGGAGCATCCCTGTCCGACACCGCCTCCCAATCCGAGAGCGGCGACACCGAACACGGCAAAACCGATCCCCACGCCAAGGCCGTCACCCCGCGCTGACACCCCGCAACCCAGGTCATCCAGCATCCGAATCACAGGAGAATTCCCGCCATGCCTCAGCCCAAAGACACCCTCGTCGGCGCACTGCCTGCCACCCAGGTTCCCCGGTTCGCCGGAAAAGGCACGTTCGCCCGCATCGCCGACATCCACGAGGTGGACGACTACGACATCGCGATTCTCGGGGTGCCGTTCGACGGCGGCACCTCGTACCGGCCCGGCGCCCGGTTCGGTCCGATGGCGGTCCGGCAGGCCGCCCGGGCGCTGCGCCCCGGCTACCACGTCGAGCTCGGTGTCGCCCCGCTCGAGGAGGTGCAGGTCGTCGATGCCGGTGACGTGACCGTCACCCCGTACGACATCGCCGAGGCCTGCACGCAGATCCAGAACCACGCCGCCGACATCCTCGCCGGCGGTGACCGCAAGATCGTCTCCATCGGCGGCGACCACACCATCGCCCTGCCGAACCTGCGGGCGCTGCACGCCAAGCATGGCCCGATCGCCCTGGTGCACTTCGACGCCCACCTCGACACCTGGGACACGTACTTCAGCCAGCCGGTGACCCACGGGACGATCTTCCGCCGCGCGTTCGAGGAGGGTCTGCTCGTCGAGGATCATTCGATTCACGTCGGGATACGCGGCCCGATCTACGACCAGGTGGACCTGAACGACGACGCCCGGATGGGGTTCCGGATCATCCGGGCCGGCGATCTGGACGTGATGGGCATTGAGGCGGCCGTCGACGTGGTCCGCCGCCGCGTCGGGGACGTCCCGGTGTACGTGTCGATCGACATCGACGTCCTCGATCCCGCGTTCGCCCCCGGCACCGGCACCCCGGAGGCCGGCGGCCTCACCTCCCGCGAGCTGCTGCGGATGCTGCGCCAGCTGACCGGGCTGAACATAGTCGGCGCCGACGTCGTCGAGGTCGCCCCCGCATATGATCACGCCGAAATTACCTGTGTGGCAGCGGCAACCGTCGTCTTCGACCTGGTGTCGCTCATGGTGGCCGGATCGCAGCGCGAGTCCGTCTCCGCTGCGGCGGACGCCATCGCGGTCGGCGCCACGGGCTGATTCCCTGACCGACAGCGAAGCGGTGTTCCCGTTGGGAACACCGCTCCGCGCTGGCAACTCACCACGCAGCGCAGTACTCGGCAACGATGTCGCCGATACGTCCGCGCGTTGCTCGCGCCGTTTCGTCGGCGCGGGCATCTCTGATTGCGCCACGAATGCGACGGTCTGTCTTCACGTGATGTTGGCCGATCCCGCCGCTGATCACCGAGGTATCGCCTGAGAACCAGCTGAAAGCGGCGCCCGCCGCCTGTCCGCACTCGAGGTCGCCGCTCTCTCCAGACAACCAGGGCAACACCTCGAGCGCCCCCCTGCCGCCGGGATCCTTGACGCTAACTCGCTGCGGTTGCACCGAGCGGCCGGCGATTCCATGGGCATCGCGATCACCATCTCCGGTTTGAGCATTGGGCTACCGTGGGCGACCGAGTTGGTCACCCGACTCGAACGCGAGCACTACACAATCCACATCGCCGACATCGAAGCGTACGGGAGGTTGCCGCCGCCCGGATCGTGCACCGGTGGCAGCATGGCCTGACCGCCGCCCTGAATACGTCAGACACCGACCCGGCTACCCAGAGATGGGTTGGCGGTGGCTCCCGCTCTCCGCTGTCGACCGGCTGTTCACAGACCGCGGCTCCCCGACGGCAAACCGCTCCACGGTAGGTCCGTCAGCGAGGTCAACGCCCGGGAGATCAGTGAGGAATCACCGGCCGTCACCCGCTACGACCTCTACCGCACCTTCGCGGTGGACCGGGGACCGCAGCACATCGAACGCCGTGAACGCGCACCTCGTGCGCGAGCTCGTCATACTCGCGTACACACCCGACAGGGGTCCCGCCGTGCCTTCCCTAAGCGTCGACGTCGCCAAAGGATTCCGGCTTCGCACTCTATAGAAATGCTTCACTTTCGAATTCGGCGCTCAACATCGATGCGACTCGCTGAAGGAGGGGAACGACCTTGTCGGTGGACTCGGGCGTCACGCGCGCTGCCGGCCCGGATATCGAGATCGCTGTTGGTGTTGGTGCGCCCGGAACTGGGACAGAAAAGCAGCGGACGCCGAGCTCCTGCTCGCCTTCGTCGAGGGCGTAACCGCGCAGTCGGCTGCGTTGCAGATCGGCGATCAGCGTTTCCGGATCCGTCACGGGGTTCTCCGTATAGGAGGGCATGGTGGTTCGTGAGAGGATTGTACGGATCGTTGCGTCGGGAAGCTGGAGGAGAAGGGCTTTCCCGACACCGGTGCAGTGCGGAAATACTCGACCACCGACTTCAGTGAATATTCGCATAGAGTGCGGTGAGGGTACCTGCGCGACGTAAACTGCCATGGTGCCGTCTAGAATTGCCATATTGGCCGTCTCTCCGGTGCAGGCGACCAACTCTTCCAGATGAGGTCGTGCCGACGCACCGATGAGCTGGGTCGCACTTTCCCCAATCCTGATCAGTCGGGGGCCCAGAGCGTAATGGCGCGAGGGTGATTGGCGAATATAACCGCGCCCAACCAGTGTGCGGATCAATCGATGGATCGTAGGAATCGGCAGTTCAATCTTGCGGGCGAGTTCAGTGACACTCATCAACCCCCCGGTGGTTGCCATGATTTCGAGTATGTCGACTGCTCGACCTACGGACTGAACTTCGCTCGTTCCTTGTGTTATTGGCATGTTCATCCTCATTTGACCTCAAAGCCTGGGATATCAATGCCGTCCTGATAGATTTCGTTGGACCGAATGGCATCCAGAATGGGTGACGGCTGAGTTAGTGGTCTTCTTCGCCGATTCTGTGGACGTGGATCAGGTTGGTCGAGCCTACGGTGCCGGGCGGCGACCCGGCCACGATGACCACCAGTTCACCCTTCTGGTACCGGCCCAACCCGAGCAGCGCGTGGTCGACCTGCCGCACCATCGCGTCGGTGCTCTCGACCGGATCGACGATGAACGTCTCGGTGCCCCACGTCAGCGACAACTGGCTGCGCACCTCCGGCAGCGGGGTGAACGCCAGCAGCGGCAGCGGCGTGTGCAGCCGCGCCAGACGGCGCACCGTGTCCCCGGACTGGGTGAACGCGACCAGCGCCTTCGCGTCCAGCCGCTCCCCGATGTCGCGGGCGGCGTACGAGATGACACCCCGCTTGGTGCGCGGCACATGCGTCAGCGGCGGCACCTGGGTGGACTCGTTCTCCACCGCCTCGACGATCCGCGCCATCGTGCGCACCGTCTCCATCACGTACTTACCGACCGACGTCTCACCGGACAGCATCACCGCGTCCGCACCGTCGAGCACCGCGTTCGCCACGTCGGACGCCTCGGCGCGGGTGGGCCGCGAGTTCTCGATCATCGACTCCAGCATCTGGGTGGCCACGATGACCGGCTTCGCGTTCTCCCGGGCGATCTGGATCGCCCGCTTCTGCACCAGCGGCACCTGCTCGAGCGGCAACTCCACACCCAGGTCACCGCGGGCGACCATCACCGCGTCGAATGCCAGCACGATCGCCTCGAGGTTGTCGATCGCCTCCGGCTTCTCGAGCTTCGCGATCACCGGGATCCGGCGACCGACCCGATCCATCACGGCGTGAACCAATTCCACATCGGCCGGCGACCGCACGAACGACAGCGCGATGAAGTCGACGCCGAGGCCCAGCGCGAACTCGAGGTCGGCGATGTCCTTCTCCGACAGCGCCGGGACCGACACGTTCATCCCCGGCAGGGACACACCCTTGTTGTTGCTGACCGGGCCACCCTCGGTGACCCGGCAGATCACGTCGTTGCCCTCCACACCGGAGACGACGAGACCGACCTTGCCGTCGTCGACGAGCAGACGGTCGCCGGGCTTGGCGTCCTCGGCGAGCTGCTTGTACGTGGTCGACACCCGATCGTGGGTGCCGTCGACCTCGTCGACGGTGATCCGCACTTCCTCACCGTTGGCCCACGTGGTGCGCCCCTCGGCGAACCGGCCGAGCCGGATCTTCGGGCCCTGGAGGTCGGCGAGGACACCGACCGCCTTCCCCGTCGCGTCCGAGGCGGCCCGGACGCGTTTGTAGTTCTCCTCGTGGTCGGCGTGTTCGCCGTGGCTGAAATTCAGCCGCGCCACGTCCATACCGCTTTCGACGAGCTCGCGAATACGGTCACCGGTGGCGGTAGCAGGTCCAAGTGTGCATACGATCTTCGTGCGTCGACTTTGTCTGAGATCTTTCGAGAGTGCCACGGTGGCCACATTCTGTTCGCAAACCTGATGTGGTGCGATAGATTTCATGTAATCGCCTATCGGGAGGGGTGGCCTGGGCATGATGCCCGTATCCAAGATATTGCAGACTGTTCACGGGAGCGTGTGAGTCTTCGATGACAGATCAGCTGGAGCTCACACAATTCCTGGGGTGACATCGTGACGCCGTGATTGCATCGACTCTTGAGGATTCGTTGCAACCTGCGGAAGTAGTCGTCAGGCATTAGTCCGAACTTAACGAAGATGTCGGCGCCTGAGCCGCCGCCCCAATGGCGCCACGTCAGAGCGAACTGCACCATCTCGGTGTTGGTGTCGATCACTTTTCCTCCAAGCTGAGTGTCGTCACTCGAACGTGGTGCTTCGATCAGTAGTGTGGTGGGTGTGGTGTTGCAGCGCGAACGGTGTCTGGGAGCCGGCCGGTGAGTAGCCGGCTCCCAGACGGAACTCCGACGCGCCTGAGCTCTGCTAGTCGAGCAGAGCGTAGGCCGTAGGAGCGTCTTCGGAGTTCGTTGCGAGCGCGTTGAACTCGTTGACGTTGTCAAGTTCGGTTCCCATTGCGATGTTCGTGATTCGCTCGAGGAAGATCTCGACGATAACGGGCACCTTGTGCTCGCCGGCCCACGTCTTGGCCTGCTCGAGGGCGCCGGCGATCTCGTTTGGGTCGGTGACTCGGATCGCCTTACAACCCAGCCCCTCCGCCACTCGGAGGTGGTCGACGCCATAGCCTTTCGGGACCGGCGAGGTGTCCGTAGAGCTGGTCTCCTCGGAGTTGATGTTGTCGAAGCCGAGTGACACACAGTAGTTCATGTCGAATTGGCGCTGTGCCTGCCGAATCAGGCCAAGGTAGGAGTTGTTCACGACGACGTGGACATACGGGAGGTTGAATTGTGCTCCCACTGCCAATTCTTCGATCATGAACTGGAAGTCGTAGTCTCCGGACAGGCCGACAACGGTGGCAGTGGGGTCGGCGGTGACGACTCCGAGTGCCGCTGGGAGTGTCCAACCTAGCGGGCCTGCCTGTCCGCAGTTGATCCAGTTCCTTTCCTTGTACACGTGCAGGAACTGGCCGCCGGCGATTTGAGATAGCCCGATCGCAGTGACGTACCGGACTTCGCGTCCGAAGACGTTGTTCATCTCCTCGTAGACGCGCTGCGGTTTGATTGGGATGTCGTCGAAGTGGGTTTTGCGGTGCATGGTGCGTTTACGGGTGTTGCAGTCTTCGACCCAGGTGCCGCGATCGGGCAAGGTTCCGGCGGCCCTGCGTTCCTTCGCGACGGCCACGAATTGTTCGAGGGCAGCCTTGGCGTCGGAGACGATGCCGTAGTCGGGCGCGAACACTCGTCCGATCTGGGTGGGTTCGATGTCGACGTGAACGAACTTGCGGCCCTTGCAGTAGGTGTCGAGCCCGCCGGTGTGCCTGTTGGCCCAGCGGTTGCCGATACCGAGGACAAAGTCCGACGCCAACATGGTCGCGTTGCCGTACCGGTGGGCGGTCTGCAGTCCGGCCATTCCCGCGGCGAGGCGGTGGTCGTCCGGGATGGTGCCCCAGCCCATCAGCGTCGGCACCACCGGAACGTCGAGCAGTTCGGCCAGTTCCACCAGCAGGTCGGCGGCGTCGGCATTGACGATCCCGCCGCCCGCCACGATCAGCGGGCGCTCCGCGGCGCCCAGCATGTCGAGTGCCTTCTCCGCCTGCGCGCACGTGGCGGTGGGTTTGTACACGGGCAGCGGCTGGTAGGTGTCCGGGTCGAACTCGATCTCCGTCAACTGCACGTCGATCGGCAGATCGATCAGGACCGGACCGGGCCGGCCCGAGCGCATCAGGTGAAATGCCTGCGAGAAGGCGCCGGGAACCTGGGCCGGCTCGAGAACCGTGATGGCCATCTTCGTGACCGGACCTGCGATCGAGGCGATGTCGACCGCTTGGAAGTCTTCCTTGTGCAGGCGCGCCACGGGAGCTTGGCCGGTGATCGCGAGGATCGGGATGGAGTCGGCCATGGCTGAGTACAGGCCGGTGATCATGTCGGTTCCGGCGGGCCCGGAGGTGCCGAGGCAGATGCCGATGTTTCCGGCCCTGGCGCGGGTGAAGCCTTCGGCCATGTGGCTGGCGCCTTCGACGTGGCGGGCGAGGACGTGCTTGATTCCTCCGTGGTCGCGCATTGCGGAGTAGAACGGGTTGATCGCGGCTCCTGGGAGGCCGAATGCCTGTGTGGCGCCTTCGAGCTCGAGGATTTTCACAGCGGCATCAACGGCGCGCATGCGTGGCATGTCATTTCTCCCTTGATGAATCAGGTTTGTTCGGTGGACTATTTGGGGGTGTGGCCGGAGAGCCGCTCGACGCCGCGCAGCAGGGCTGAGTGGTCGAGTCCGCCGTCTCCGTTCGCGCGTGCCGAAGCCATCAGTTGGCCAACGACTGCGCCGAGGGGTACGACGACACCGGCCTCGCGGGCGGCTGCGGTGAGAATCCCCATGTCTTTGTGGTGTAGGTCGATGCGGAATCCTGGTTCGAAGGCGCGGTCGAGCATCTTCTGCACCTTCTGGTTGAGCACGGCCGACCCGGCCAATCCGCCGCCGAGGACCTCGACAGCTGCTGTCGTGTCGACTCCGTAGGCTTCGAGGAAGATGACGGCTTCGGCGAGGAGCTGGATATTGCCGGCAACGATGAGTTGGTTTGCGGCTTTGACGGTCTGGCCAGCGCCGTTGGGTCCGACATGTGCGATGGTTTTACCGACGACATCGAGAATGGGCTTTGCTGCCACGAAGTCTTCGTCGCGGCCGCCGACCATGATGGACAGGGATGCATTGACGGCACCGGCTTCTCCTCCGGAGACCGGTGCGTCGATGAGCCGGAACCCGAGAGCTGAAGCCTGAGATGCGAGCTCTGCGGTGACATCGGGACGGATGCTGGAGAAGTCAATGATCAAGGCACCCTTTTGGGCGTTCTCGAATACGCCGTTCTCGCCCGCCAGGACTTCCTGGACATCGGGGGAGTCCGGAACCATGACGGCTACGACATCTGCCCCAGCCACTGCCTTCGCAATCGAGTCGGCGGCCGTTCCACCGGCTTCGACGAGCGGGCCTGTGCGATTGGGAGTGAGGTTGTAGCCGACCACGTGGTGGCCGGCCTTGGCAAGGTGAACCGCCATGGGGCTGCCCATGATGCCGAGTCCGATGAATGCGATGGTGCTCATGAATTAGTCCTCGATTAGTTGTGGAGTTTCAGCGCGTTGATGGGTGGTCAGATGACGACACCGCGACGGGATGGGCGAAGGTCTCGATCGAGCCAGTCGAAAGTGTTCTGGTGGGTCGGCTTGTACTCGAGCCCGACGTAGCCGGCATAACCGTTGCTGTGAAGCTGGTCCAGATAGCGTCGCAAGTCGAGCGTTCCGGTTCCCGGTTCCCCACGCCCGGGATTGTCCGCGATCTGCACGTGGCCGATGCGGTCGGCGTGCACGTCGAGTGCAGCGGGAATGTCGTCCCCATTGACCTCGAGGTGGTAGAGGTCGGCGAGAAGTCGGAGATTGTCCGTGCCGTAGGCCTCTTCTACGCGGTCAATCACCGCGACAGCGTCGGCCGCGTGCTTGAGCGGGTACCTTTCGGCTCCACTGACCGCTTCGACAAGGACTACAGCACCGATTCGATTTGCTGCCTCACCGGTATAGGCCAGGTTCTCGGCCGCTGTCTCGTCCTGCTGTTCGGGGCTGAAGTCGTCGGACCGGTTGCCGTACAGTGCGTTGAAAGCTTTGGTGCCCAGGGATTGTGCAATTTCAATCGCGACAGCGACGTTGTCGCGGAACTCAGACGAGTGAGTGGGATTAGACAGGATGCCGCGATCACCCGCGGGCATATCGCCGGCCGCAAAGTTCAACCCGGTGAGTTGCACGCCTGCGTCTTCGATCGAGCGGATGAACGCGGTGACTTCGTGGTCGGCAGGCACCGCGCTGGCGAATGGCCACCAGAATTCGATTGCATCGAATCCGGCTTGGCGGACGGCGCGGGGACGCTCGAGAAGTGGCAGATCGGTCAACAGGATTGAGCAGTTGACCGTGAAGGCGGGAGAAGTCGTCACCGGGATGGATCCTTTCTGTGCCTCTCGGCAGGAGAGCTGCCAACAGTGGGGGGCGGTACTAAGCCGGGCCGATGCTGCCGCGAACTACTCTGGGATGTATCGAACCTGTGATAGGCAGCGGGGCTTGGGCCTCGGCCTCGAGAAGTCCGGAGAACGCGAACACGTGCAAGGCCGCAGCAGGGGCCAGCCGGTTCAAACGATTCCGTATTGTGGAAGAATATTTCCGATTAGTGAACATAGTGAACCTCGGCTCGCCCTGTCTGTCAAGTGCGGAGCCGAGGTATGGGTTCGTGATGCGGCGAATTCGGCCATCTGCGAATCTGTGCTGGTTGAGATCGGGCGAGAGTGGACGTCGACGAGCCTGACGCACGCAGGTAGGCAAGCATGACCGTCCCGATCGCCGAATGTCCCCCTTCGGTTCGCAGTTGACAAGCGGTTTCGCCGCCTGCCACTCTCGCTCTGTAGAATTATCTTTCCGCATAATGAAAGAAGTCCGCTGACGGCGCTATCTGGCGGCCGGTTTGGCGACCCTTGTGCACATTCGTGAACGTCGTGGGTGACAACGAGTTCTGGGCACCTACGCACTCAATCCCGCTGGCTGACCTCTCGGGCACTGCCCCTGCCAGCGGTAACTCGATGGTTAACGAGCCGATGACGACCGGGTTCCGAAGAGGACCCCGCAGGATGGAGCTGAGAGATGACACGCCATATCCTCGTGGCACCCGACAAGTTCAAGGGGTCACTGACCGCGACAGACGCAGCGCGCGCGATCACTCGCGGGCTGCTGCGATTCGATGCGTCTATCCGCACGATCGAATGCCCCATCGCGGATGGTGGTGAGGGCACACTGTCCGCCGCCGTTGCCGCCGGGTTCGTGCGGATTCCGGTCGACGCGCCTGGTCCTACTGGGCGGACGGTCTCGACCGCCTACGCGCGACGAGGGACGACCGCGGTGGTCGAGATGGCCGATGTCGTAGGACTCCAACGACTACCAGGTGGCACCCGGCAACCGATGACGGCATCGAGCCGCGGTCTCGGGCATGTGATTGCTCACGCCCTCGACGACGGATGTCGACACATCGTGTTGGGGATCGGAGGAAGTGCCTCCACCGATGGTGGTGCAGGCTTCCTCCAGGCGCTCGGTGCGAAACTGCTCGATGAACACGGCCGCCCACTGGGCGACGGTGGTCGAGCACTGCTCGATGCCTGCGCCCTCGATGTAAGCGCACTCCATTCTGGATTGCAGCAGGCGACGGTCGTCATCGCCTGTGACGTAGACAATCCTCTCTGCGGTCCTGGCGGCGCCGCCGCGGTGTATGGCACACAAAAGGGAGCCAATTCCACGCAAGTCGAGGAACTCGATGCGGCACTGGAACACTGGGCCGCACTTGTCGACACAGTCACCGAAACCAATGCGCGTGGCATCCCAGGAGCAGGGGCCGCCGGGGGAGTAGGTTTCGCCGCCATGGCGGTCTTGGGTGCCGAGTTGAGATCGGGTATCGACTTGATCCTCGACATGGTAGGGCTCGACAGGCACCTTCATGAAGCTGCCGCAATCATCACCGGGGAAGGCTCGCTCGATCGGCAATCTCTACACGGGAAAGCCCCAGTCGGTGCGCGGCTCCGCGCGAGTGCTCACGGTGTCCCGGCATACGCCATCGTCGGCGTATCCACGTTGTCCCGGGAAGAGGAAGCAGCCGCACAGTTCGCCGCCATCTACTCACTGCACGACCGAGAGCCCGACCTCGCTCGTTCCATCGCTGGAGCAGGGAATCTGCTAACGGCGATTGCACAGGACTTGGCGGCCGAACACTTCGCCACCAGCGCAGATCGCTCATGTGCAGCCTATGACTAGCCGGGCTCCCCGGGCCTAGGGCGTGTCTCCCAATGATTTGGGGTGTTGTGCTGCAGACTCTTCGCTGTGGCAGACGTTGTTAATAGGTTTGAGGTGTTGACGGACAAGCAGTGGGAGTTGCTTGCGCTGCTGTTGCCCAGTTCGGATGGGCTGCGGGGGCGGAAGTTCCAGAACAGCCGGCTCGTGCTGGAGGGGATGCTCTACCGGCTGCGTACCGGGCTCCCGTGGCGGGATCTACCTGCGCATTTCGGCCCCTGGAAGACGGTGTGGAAACGGCACCGACGCTACGCCGGGGATGGAACGTGGGATCGGGTACTCATAGCCCTGGCGGCGATGGCCGATGCCGGTGGCGACCTGGATTGGGCGGTGTCGGTGGATTCCACCGTGGTGCGGGTGCACCAGCACGGCGCCAACGCCGCGCGTGACACAGGGGGATCTACCGAATTACACGAATCTGCTTGACGAACCGGTCGATCACGGCATCGGCCGGTCCCGCGGCGGGCTGACCTGCAAAGTCCACCTGGCGTGCGATGGCGACGGACGTCCCTTGTCGGTGCTGGTGGGTCCTGGCCAGGCCGGCGACAGCCCGATGTTCGGCCCGCTCCTGGAGGGCATCTGCGTGCCGCGCATCGGTGGCGGCGCACCCCGCACGCGCCCGGACGAGGTCCGTGCCGACAAGGCGTACACATCCAAGGCCAATCGAGAACTGCTACGCAGCAAGGGCATCAAGGCGGTCATTCCCGAGAAGTCCGATCAGGTGGCCAACCGCAAGAACAAGGGCAGCGCGGGCGGTCGGCCACCGAACTTCGATGCCGAGTCGTACAAGGGCCGCAACGTGGTGGAAAGGGCCTTCAACAAGGCAAAACAGTGGCGAGCGGTGGCAACCCGGTATGACAAGCTTGCCCTGACTTACCGGGCTGGATTCCTCCTCGCCGGCATCGTCGAATGGCTCAAACTATTGGGAGACATGCCCTAGGAGGCCCTGGGAGCCCGCTGACATTCGATCCCGACACGCGCGCGCTGGTTCGTCGACTGAAGGTCCGGTTGTAAACCGTGAGTCGGCTCTTCGGGTCTGTGTTCAGCGCGATCCGCGCCGGGACGGATCCGCATACCTCCTCGCCTGAATCGCATCCAGCGATTTTGTCACCCGGTTGTCACCCCTGTTGACCATCGCTATGTTCAGCTGCCTGGATGATCTGCATCGCACTCACCGCAACCGATAGCGCGGTCCGGTCACGAGGATTGTCAAGGTCGTACTCCAGCAGGGAACTGAGCTGATTGATTCTGTAGTACAGAGACTGCCGCCGCAGGTGAAGTCGTTGAGCAGCCACGGCCTTCGATCCACCACACTCGAGTAGGACCACGAGCGTCGGCATCAGCTTGGTCTGGCGATCCTGGTCGTACGCGATCAATTGACCAAGCATCTCTTCCACGGACAGCCGCAGTTCCGCCCTGTCCGCGTTCTTGTACAACATCCTCTCGACGGCCAGGTCTTTTGCCGCGGTCACGGCCGCGGAGGAGAGATTGACCTCCTGGGAGATCGTCAGCGCCAGGTGCGCTTCGGTCATGCTGCGGGCCAGATCTGCATATCGAACAACGCTTGGCCCGACTGCGGCGACAGCCTTACCGCGAAAAGTGATATTACCGGTCAAGTCCTTGAGCAATGTCGAGGAAAATCCGTGCGCGGTCTCGCCAGAATGAGCTGCGATCACTGCACACGCCAGTCCTTCGTACACACCGACCAGTCCGTATCCATGGGTCTCTACGAGCTGATTGAGGATATCGACCGAGTTTGCTACTTGATAGCGGTCGATGACAACACATGCGTACGGACCTGCCGAGATAGGTAGCCCGGCGGCACGGAGCCGATCCTGCAACACATGATCCTCAATGTATCGCCCCTGTATGAACTGTTCGATCAGCATGTGCTTCAGGCGCAAAGATCTTGTGACGTTTGGCTCGTTTCGGATAAGCGCGAGTGCGATTACTGCAGGTGCACGCTCGAGGAGGGCATCGAGCAGTACTGACGAAACATCCTCCGCGCCAACGGTGAGCTGGCCCCACAGTATGCCGTCGACGAAGACCGGGGCTGTTGCGGCAGGGCTGTCGAGCTGACCGGCCGGAAGTGCGCCGGCGTGGGCGATGATCTGCTTGCTGTCGTCTTGCAGAGAGACCCAGGTTCGCGAGATATCGCGGATTCCATCAACGATCGCGGCGAGCGTCCCGCCCCGAGCGAGGAGTTCCGACAACGAGCGCGATATCTCGTCGGCGTGCCGAAGCTTGGTGATCGATTTGTCGATGATCATGCTGTTAATCGCCTCTGCGACCTCCGTAAATCGCAGAGCCGGCTGTAGGACGACCACAGGCAAACCGAGCCGCTCGGCTTCCTCCGCCATCTCGGGCGGAAGCACATCGAACGTACGCCCGACCTCGACCATCAGACCGGCAATACCTTTCTGGGCGAGTTGCCGGACATAGTTCCGACGTGCTTCTTCGTCCACGCCGACCAGACCGACACCATTAGTGAGCAAAACTTCTTCTCCCCGCAGAAGCGGAGCGATGTCGTATAGGTCCGCGCAGTGAATCCACCGCACGTCGGTTCCGAGCCGGTCCGCTCCGCTGACCAAGACAGGGTGACCCGCCGCGACCAATGGATGCTCCAGTACATCCTCGAGATGCATCGCCATGAGACACAGTGTCCCACGCCACACCAGATTTGTTTGCCACTGTGACCGTTGTTCATCGCTCCCCGTGGACGCAGAGTTAAGGAGTCAAGAAATTCCCGCGCACAGAGGGTGGCACATGACCACATCGACCATTTCCAACTCGACACCGACGAATACGAGTTGGCGCGGCGACGCCGCCGCGATCGCATGCCTGACGTTTGCGGTAGACGCCGAGACCCCTGTCCTGGCGGCCGGCCGCCGATACTCCTCCAACGCGATGGCAATGTCGCATCAGTCCTATGACATGCGTAGGGGTCTCCCACGCCTACTGGGTATCCTCAACGAATTCTCCATTCGTGCCACATTTTTCGTTCCCGGATTCGTGGCCGAAATGCACCCTGACGCGGTCACTTCCATTGCCGAGCAGGGACACGAAATCGCCCACCACAGCTACAGCCACCGACCCACCACCCAGCTCACCCGCTCACAGGAGCGCGAGGAGTTCGAGCGCGGAATGGAGGCGCTGAGCGCACTCGACATCCATCCTGTCGGCTATCGGGCGCCGATGTGGGCGGCTTCCTGGGATACCGCCGAGTTCGCGACCGAGTTCGGGTTGAAATACGACACCAGCCTGATGGACGACGACAGGCCGTACGTAATCGAGACCGGAAGCGGTCCGTTGGTCGAGTTGCCCCCACATTGGTCGCTGGACGACTGGGAACAGTACGCCTACCTGCCGGAACCGCACCTCGGCAACGTCATCGAACCGCCGGAGAAGGCACTGTCCTTGTGGACAGCGGAGCTGGACGGGATGCGTGAATGGGGTGGACTATTCCAATTGACCGCGCACTCATTTCTCAGTGGCCGGCCTGGACGCGCGCAAAACCTGCGAAAGCTCATCGAAACGGTTCTCGATCGCGGAGACGTGGAGTTCCGCACTGGCGAAGAGCTCTGCGCCGCAGCCCTTCTCGATCACAGCCTCGAATGGCGCAAGCAGGAACGTATCGAGGTTTCTGCAGCGACCTACCCCATCTGGTAACCGGACTTCAGGAGAACATCATGACCACTTTAGTTACCGGCGGTAAAGGATTCGTCGGAAGGCATCTCGTCAATCATCTCGTCGAGCAGGGCGAGGCAGTCGTAAGTTACAACCGTGATTTCGCCGTTGACACGCGGCCCAGCGTCACCACTGTTCAAGGCGAGCTCTTCGACATCCCGGTCCTCGTCAAGGCGCTGGCCGACAACCGTGTCGACAAGATTATTCACACGGCTGGGATGAGTCACCCCGGAGTGTCGGTGGATCTGCCGCTGACCACCATCGCGGCTAACATCGACGGCACCGCGGCGGTGTTCGAGGCCGCACGCATGGCCGGCGTACGCCGGATCGTGAACTTCTCCTCCGAATGCGCCTACGGAAATCTCGACGAAACTGTTCTGGTGCAAGAGGATGCAAAGCCGACTCCTACCACTCCGTATGGGGTGACGAAGGTCGCCGGCGAACTCCTCGGAAACGTGTACAACCAGCTGTACGGCACGGAGATCGTCTCGCTGCGCGTCACCGAGGTCTACGGGCCGGGGCTGTGGATGCCGAGCCTGCTCGGCGATCTCCTCAACGCAGCACTGTCCGGATCGCCGTTTACCCTCGCGAGCGGGGGCGACCACAAGTTTCAGTTCGTCTACGTCGAAGATGTCGCCGAGGCGGCGTATCTGGCCTCTGTCGCGCCAGACCTGCGTCAACCCGTGTACCACGTCTCGGGCGGCACCCAGATCACAGTCGTAGATGCTGCGGACACGATCCGCGCGATGTTCCCGGAGGCGAAGTTCGAGATCGGTCCCGGCCATATCGAGAAGTGGGACCGGCAAGGAAAATTCGATCTGAGCGCATCCGAACGTGATCTCGGGTATCGGCCGGCCTGGTCGCTGACCGACGGTCTTGCCGCATCCCTGCAGTGGATCCAGGCGCAAGGGGGCTGATCACCAGCATGGCAACCGGCAGCACGAAGAGCGGATCCTGGCTTCAGGGCGCAGCGGCGACGATGGTCTTGACGTTCGACGTCGATGCCGAGTCGTGCGTACTGGCAGAGGATGCCAAGTATGCGAGTCACCCAGGCGTGATGAGCCATCAGGCGTACGGTCCGCAGGTGGGTGTGCCCAGAATTCTCGCAATGCTGGCGGAATTCAAAGTCCGAGCGACGTTCTTCGTGCCCGGTAGGACCGCGGACACCTGGCCGCATGTGGTGGAAGCCATCGCAGCGGAAGGGCACGAGATCGCCCACCACTCGTATGCCCACCGAAGACTGGTTGACATGTCGGCCGATGAGGAACGCCGCGACTTCGACGACGGTATGGCAGCGCTGCAGCGGCTCGGCGTGGTTCCCGTCGGGCATCGGAGCCCGTTGTCGGCACCGAGCGTGCGGACGGCAAACATGCTTGCTCAACACGGATTCCGCTACCAATCAACACTGATGGACGACGACCGCCCATATCTGCTGGAAACCACTGACGGTGTCCTCGCGGAGCTGCCGCCCCACTGGATCCTCGACGACTTCCCCCAGTATGCCTTCTTGCCGGATCCGGTGATCGGCACTGCGGTCGAGTCCCCCCGTAAGGCGCTCGAGGTTTGGTCGTTGGAGATTGCTGCGATGCGCGATCTCGGGTGTCTTTTCGTATTGTGCAATCATCCATTTCTCTCGGGCCGGCCGTCACGTGTGCAGGCGCTGCGTGAGCTGATCGGGACCACCCTCGACTACGGTGACGTCCCGATATTGACGGCCGCTGAAGTGGCCGAGCGGGTCCACTCCGATCCTGAGGCCACGCGCAAGCCGTTCCAAACTACGGGCAGGTCCACCGAGCATCGGCTCAGATCCGAACGCTGGTCCTCGACCACGAGATAGCAGATCCGCCCCTCGCTACGACCGGAAGTCCCAACTGTGTCCTTACCCAGCGACCACTTGTCACCCCCGCGAGTACTTGTCACCTAGGAGATCAGAACAATGAGCACAACAAGCGCCGCCGACCAGCGAGTGGCATTGATTACCGGCGCCGGCTCCGGAATCGGCCAGGCCACCGCAGAAGTACTTGCAAGTCAGGGTGTTGACGTTGCCCTCGTATCGCGGCCCGGACCCGCCCTCGACTCCGCGGCCGAAGCGTGCCAGACCCATGGAGTCCGAGTCCTGAAGATCGCAGCCGACATCTCCGACCCGGCCGAGGTTCGGACGGCATTTGCCAAGACCGAGTCCGAACTGGGCCCGATCACGGATGTCCACAACAACGCGGGCAT
Organism: Rhodococcus sp. ACPA1; assembly: GCF_002300195.1. NCBI lineage: Bacteria > Bacillati > Actinomycetota > Actinomycetes > Mycobacteriales > Nocardiaceae > Rhodococcus > Rhodococcus sp. ACPA1. Next base: position 96,543 of record NZ_NSDX01000014.1, read on the forward strand.
CTCGGTGGTTGCTCCGCTGGTCGACACCAGTGACGAGATCTGGGCCACTCAGTTGGCCACCAACCTCTCCGGCAGCTTCTACGTCCTACGCGAAGCTGCGCGAGTGATGGTGCCTCGCAAGCGGGGTGCAATTGTCAATACCGCCTCGGAACTCGCGCTGCAAGGCCAGGCGGGATACGTGGCGTACACCGCCACCAAGGGCGGAATCCTGTCGATGACCCGTAGTGCAGCGGCGGAACTCGCTTCATGGGGAATTCGAGTCAATGCGGTGTGTCCCGGTACGACCCGCACTCCGATGTTCCTTGCCGAGTTCGACGGAGCCGAGGATCCGTCCGCAGAGTTCGCCGAGAACGAAGCAAGTGTGGCACTCGGCAGGATCGCGACACCAACCGAAATCGCCAAGGCTGTCGCTTTCCTGCTCTCTGATGACGCCAGTTATGTCACTGGGACCCAGCTCGTCGCGGACGGTGGGCGCAGCGGATGTTTCCCCGTCGGCAGCATCGGCGTCGACGCCGCAGCCTCGGTCTAGCAGAGTCCGACGACCTCCCACTCGTCAACGGTCCCGAAGGAAATCGAAATGCAAGAAACAAACACAGAGTCGACGAGCAAGCCAAAGTCTCGGCTCGAGGAACTCGGTTACGAGCAGCAGCTCGACAGACGCCTGAGCGTCTGGGAGGTCGTCGGACTTGCCATGGCGGACGTATCCCCAACCATGGGCGTCCTCTTCCTCTCGGCGGGAATCTTCGCCGTCGGAGGCACATTCGCCATCGGCGCGAGCCTAATCCTCTCAGTCGTCGTTCTACTGATCGCGATCTGTCTCGCCGAGTTGGCAAGTATGTTCCCCATCGCCGGCGGAATGTACTCACTCGTGAGGAGAGTGCTACCCGGTCCGATCTCATGGATCACGACATTCAACTACCTAATTCAGGGTGTAGTCATTCCGGCGAGCATCTCACTGGGCATGGTCGCCTTCCTCAAAGACTTGTTCCCCGGGATCTCGTTGCCTGATCAGGTCATCGCGTTGGCACTACTGGGCCTCGCCATGGCGATTGCGCTGACGAAGGTCGAGGTAGGAGCATGGGCGACTGCAATCATGGTCGTCGTCGAGATCATCGTTCTCTCGATTATCACATTCGCCGCGTTGAAAGACCCGAGCCAGTCTCTGACCGATGTCACCATCCATCCGACGATGCTGACCAATGGAGAACTCGGCGCGGTGGGTCTCGTCGTGATGCTTGCAACCCTGGCGCCGGCATTCAACGTGATCAATGGGTATGACGCAGCGCTGGGCTTCTCCGAAGAACTCAAGGGCGGAGAGCGTGCGATCGGACGTGCCGTGATCATCTCCGCGATTATGGCGTGCGTGCTCATCGTCATACCACTGACAGCAGCCGTGATCGCGGCACCGGATCTGGAAGCCTTCTTCAACGCGCCGGCGCCGGTCGTGTACTCCGTCGAGCAGTCGCTGGGGCCGTACGCACGGTACGTGGTCGACGTGGGTGGAATCGTGGCACTGTTCAACGCCATGCTGTCGCTGCTCATGTACTTCGGCCGCGGCGTGTACACCACCGGCCGAGACAAGATCTGGCCAGACGCCGTAAACAAGAAGCTCGGAAAGCTGAACAGATTCCAAGCGCCTGCCGCTGGTGTGGTTGTCCTCGTTGTTCCCGCGGCAATCCTGATCTTCAGCTCAGCCCTCAACTTCTTGATCATCTTCGCCGGAACCGTGATCGCAGCTGTATATCTTTGCATCGGTCTTGCCGCCTTCTGGAGTCGTTTCAATCTACGAGACGAAGAAAGGCCCTACAAGATGAGGTTGTGGCCGCTGCCGCCGATCGCCGTAATCGGTTTCACTGCACTCGCCTTGGCCAGCCAGGATCCCGAGTACCTGATCGCTGAAGGCGTACTCATCCTCGCGGCACTGGCTTGTTGGGCAGGATCAAAGGTCTGGTCACGCCAGTCGCCCGACCCTGTCGCCCGTTAGCGCAACCCAAACCCTGCCGACCCGTGACGACAAATGATCTCACGGGTCGGCAGTAACCAGCCTCGACAACTTGTCCTGACAAACGCACATCGACGAACCACATCCAGGATGAGTGAACATAACGATGAGCGAGAAGTGCTGGTCCGGTGAGGGGTTCACTGAGTACCAAGATACTGCCTGCGCATGCCCAATGCTTCCGAAGGCAATGGAAGAGTGATGACGACACACCAGCAGGTTCAGGTGCATCGAGGCCTTGGATGCACGGCAGTCTTCGACCCGGTTGGACAGACGGTGACCCTCTTCCACTTCGGGATCCTCACGAACCGTCACAAGAGGCGCATGTCGCCACGCATGATCCCTCTGGGCGACGTCACAGCAATCACCCACATCAACGGGTCCCGATGTAGACGGGGAAGCGTCCGACTGGCACTGCGCAATGGCGCCGGCTACCACCCGAGTATCTTGAGGGACCTCAACGGCTACTTTGACCTCGATGGAGACACCGAAGGAGAGATGTTTGCACAGACCGTCTCCTCGTTCATCGGGCGGTAGTTCGCGCCGCGCATCCTCACGAAATGTGGGTACGTATCGATTCTGCAGCACTTGCCATTCGTGAACGGTGGGAAGGCGCGACGGGGTGGTCCCGAGACATGAATGAACTGGTCTGGGCGTCGAGAAAACGCCGGATCGGTTGCCAGTTGTCACTACCGCAGTCGACCTGCAGCTTCGTCGCTCGGTTGCGCTGCGACAGCATTGCCGTGCGTATCGCACGTGCTATTCCGCTGCGGTCTAATGTCGTTGATGTGGTTGTGGTTGACAGCGGCATTTCAATGTCGATCTTCACGCGGCGGTCGTTGAGACGATCGGCGAGGCCACGTGTCATCCTATGATTGGTGACTTCGAGCTCGACGTAGAGGAGGTCTGCGCCCCAATTCTGTTGTAGAGGTGGGCGATGTGATCGAGTATCCGGTTATAGTTGGAGAAGCACGCACTCGGGCACCTCCTCATCCGGGGACCTCAACCACGACGATGATTTGTGAACGTTTAGTGCTTCGAAGGATGCGCGGTGATCCTACCAAGAGTAATGGTCAAGGAAGCTATGCGGCAGCACATCGGGTATACGTGCACGAGAGGCCATTGCGCAAAGGGGCGACGTCGATTTCCTCGGCGGAAGTTTAAGGAACCACCGAGGAATGATCGCGACGGCGGGTTCGGTTTCGATCGCACGCGTTCATATTCCATCAACGTCGAATAGACACGGACGGAGTTGACGTCTGCTGTTCCCCTTCTGAGAGCGTCCAGCACGCGGGTCGGGGTGCGCTCATTCAGTTTCACACGAACGCGTGGGAATACTCTCTGAATCGATTGAAGGTATCGCCTCCTCGCTAGAGGGGAGTGCGTTTTCGAGTTGGTCCCGCTGGTGACCGGTCGGGCGTTGGCTGTGCGCCTGATGGGGCGCTGAGGTGGTGTAGATCCATCCCGTTCGCCTGCAACTGGATTCGGTCTCGGCGAGCGACGGGTGGAGATAGGAGGGTGCAGTGTCGGACGAGAGTGCCGCGGCTGCCGCTCCGACTGTCCTGCGCTGCCAACTGAGCCGATCCTGCGGGTAGTCAATTTGTGTGTTTGGCTCCGAATGATTGTGGTACGAATATAGCTATGACCTCACAGAACGCCGGTTGGCGACAGGGAGCGGCTTGTGTTGCCGCACTTACCTTCGACGTGGACGCTGAGTCGCCAGTTCTGGCGGAGGGAAGGCGATATGCCGACCACGCCATGGTGATGACTCATCAGGCCTTCGGACCCCTCGTCGGCGTGCCCCGTATCCTCCAGATGTTGAAGGACGTCGCGCAGCCGGCCACGTTCTTCATTCCGGGCTTGACTGCTGAACGCTACCCCGCGATGGTGGAACAGGTCATCGATAGCGGCCACGAGATCGCGCACCATTCCTACACGCACCGCACGCCCACGTCCATGACGCCCTCGGAGGAGCGCGCCGACTTCGAGCGCGCTTTGAAGGTGCTCGATCGATTCGGCATTACTCCTGTAGGGCATCGGGCAGCGCTGTGGGAAGCGTCGTGGCAAACGCCGTCCTTGGTAGCTGAGTACGGGTTGAAGTACGACTCCAGTCTCATGGATTTCGATACTCCGTATCGCTTGGAAACTCCAGCAGGGACGATCGCTGAGCTGCCCCCGCATTGGAGTCTCGACGACTGGGAACAGTACGCGTTTCTGCCAAATCCACGTCTCGGTGAAGTGATTCAGTCACCGCTTACCGTGGCCGACATGTGGATTCACGAGATCGATGCGATGCGCAGACACGGAGCAATGTTCATGCTGACCTGCCACCCATTTCTCAGTGGTCGAGCCGGTCGGCTTGAGGCGTTGCGCACCGTAATTGAGACCGCCATGGAACGAGGTGACGTCACGTTTGCAACGTGTAAGGCGATCGCGGAGGCAACCCTTCGCGACCCAGATCTGGAGGCGAGGAAGCTCGAGCCTGTCTCAGTTCCAGCTGATCTCTACCCGCTGGAGTGAGAGTACTACGATGTCTAACCTCGATTTTCGGTCAGGTTATCGACCCGAGATTTCATCGGGGGGCGGAAGCGTAGTTCGCGGTCGTTCCACCAGGGGATGCGTACGCCGCGGTCGGCGTAGCCGGCGTCGATGAGGACCGGGTGGTAGGTCCGCGGGGCGAGGTCGACGGTGACAGCGGTGTCGGTGACGTGCAGGGTGCCGGTGGCGTCGAGGAAGTGCCGCCAGCTTCGGTCCGGGGTGGCGTGCTGGCGTCGACCATCCGTTGCAGCAGAACCGATGGTGCGTAGTGCCGCTCGCGGAACTCGGTGTAGAGCGATTCGGCGATGGCGAGGGTGACGTCGAGTCCGATGGTATCGATCAGCCGGAGCGGGCCCATCGGATGTGCACAGCCGTCGACCATGCCGGCATCGATGTCCTCGGCGCTGGCGAAGCCTGATTCGAGCATACGTACAGCCGCGCACAGGTAGGGGATGAGCAGCGCGTTGACCACGAATCCGGCTTGGTCTTTGGTGTGGATCGCCTTTTTCTGAGGACGTCTCTCGCGTAGGAGGTGGCCCGTTCGGTGACGGCGGGGGCGGTTTCGAGGGACACCGCGATGTCCCCCGGTCGCGGTGGAACTTAGTAAGTGTTTGGAAATGGTCACGATGCGCGGGTCGATTGCGATCTCATGAGCCCGATCATGGCCCACTTGATGAACGCCTCCGAATGGGCGGAGGCGCTCATAGTCGTGGTCGAGGCGGCGACAGCGCACCAGCCACGACAGCGTCCGTTCGATCACCCAGCGGTGCGGTAGGGCAGCAAACCCACGCTGCCCCTTGGGTTTCCGAACGATATCCAGTGCGATGCGGCAGTGCGTGTTGACCCAGGCGACCAGCTTGCCGGCGTGCCACGCGGGCGACTGCGTTGATGTTGATGGGGCGCCCTGGCCTCGGAGATCCCGCAATGCTCTATCGATGCTGTGACGGGCTCGTTGCGATCGGCGGCGCGCGTGTTCGCGTAGCCCGTCGACGATCGGCGCGGCGGTCTCATCGGCTGGCCCAGGCCGGGGGCGAGGAGCATGGCAGGCGGTGCGTGCACGTCACGGTGTCCGCGCCCCACTGTGTGCGCACCCTCGTTCACCCCATCGTGCGGCCACATCAGGCGATGAGGCGCCAGCATGGTCGCCGATGTGGCGGTGTAGCAATGTTCGACCCACTTGGCGATCAGCCGCGGGCGCTCCACCTCACGCTCGTCCCATCCCGGTTCGGTCTTGCCCCAGGTGTGGGGGTCACCCCCAAAACGATCTACAACCATCCCGATCTAGTACTACAGTCGCGTTTATTTTGATCTTGTCGGTGTGTCGGCGCAGGTTCCGAGAGTCGCAGGATGCATGGTCCGTGTGTGGGCGATGATGTGTGCGTGGCTGAGGTGCGGGTGTGGGCGGAGGGGCTGGCGGAGATCGATGCCTTGATCGGGCATCGTTTCGCCAGGTCCGAGCCCCGCAAGCATGCGGTGGAATATGTGCGGGGGTTGCTCTCGGGCGAGGAGCGGAAGAATTCGTGGACCCTGTCCGAACGCGCGGGCGATCGATTGCCGGACGGGATGCAGCGACTGCTCTCGACGGCGGACTGGGATCCCGACGCGGTCCGCGACGACGTACGCGATTATGCGGTCGATCATCTTGCGGATCCGTCCGGTGTGTTGATTCTCGACGAGACCGGGTTCTTGAAGAAGGGCACCCGCTCGGCCGGGGTGGCCCGCCAGTACTCGGGCACCGCGGGCCGGGTCGAGAACTGCCACTTGCTCCTCTGTCAAGCAGCGGTAGCGGAGCCCATCAATGGTCGGTCTGCGAGCATGGCGCGATAGACGACATCGGAAAGTCTGCGCTTGAGGATGCGCAGAGCTTCCATGCCACCGTCGCCGTTGGCCTTACGCCGGGACATGAGTGCACGAGCATCGTCGTGGCAATGAGCCTGGGTGAGTGCGATGATATGGATTGCTGCATTGAGCCGCCGATTTCCCGTACGCGAGAGACGATGTCGTGCGCGGTTCGACGACCACACCGGCAGCGGTGCGGTTCCGTTATGGCGGGCGAAGGCATCCTTGGACCGGAAGCGATCAACGCCGGCGGTCTCACCGATCAGCTTGGCCGCCGTCAGCGGCGCGCATCCGGGGATGGCCAGCAATGACGGTGCCAGCACCGTGATTCGGGTGGTGATCTCGGTGGCGAGTTCCTTGATCTCGACGGTGAGGCGCCGGAGATGGTCGACGAGGCGCGTCGCCAAGTCCGACACGAGCCCCGACAACTCCGACAGGAAGGCCTCGATCTTGTCGTAGGCGCTGGCCCGATCCAACCGCTTCGGCGGTGTCCAGCCAGGATCGAGTTCGTGCAGGTGCCAGCGAAGCCGCCCGATGATGCGAGTCCGTTCGGCGACGAGATCGTCCCTGTGATCGACCAGCAGCCGGACTTCTCGCTCCATACCGTCGAGACGGGCTTCCGGTAGGTTTGGCTCCCGAAGGGCGGCACGGGCCACCGCGAGCGCGTCGATCGGATCAGACTTTCCGTAGGTACGGGCACCGTCGCGCACATTCGCCATCAGCTTCGGCGGCACGCGCACGACCCGTTCTCCGGCGGCCAACAGGTCCCGCTCCAGGCGGCGGCTCAGGTGCCGGCAGTCCTCGACCGCCCACATGCGATCGTCGCATTGTTCCGCGCCCCATCGCAGCAGCGCCAGATGGTCCTTGCTGGTGGTCCGAATGGTTCTCGTCGACAGCTGGCTTCCGTTCTGATCGGCGACAACGGCCGTATGGGTGCGCTTGTGCGCATCGATCCCGATGACGATCATGGTGGTATGTCTCCTGCCCTGCTAGTGGGTGGGATGGCATGGGCCGGTCGATCGGCATATCCCAGTCGGGGCGACGCCACGCTCCTCTCAAGCCAGGTCGGCCGGTCCTTGTCGTGTCGACCGGCCGCAGAACTGGCAGAAGCCACGAAGGCAGATCGCGCGGTAGAGCGAACCGGTCAACACCTTCAATGGTGACACTGGGATCGGGGTGTTCTTGACCTATGCCACTGCGGCGGGTCGAACGCTGATCGACCGAGAGCTGTACCTGCCCAAAGCCTGGACCGACGACCGTGACCGGTGCGCGCAGGCCGGGATCCCCGCCGAGCGCGAGTTCGCGACCAAACCCGAGCTGGCGATCGCGATGCTCGAACGCGCCGTCGCCGCCGGTGTTCCGGCACGATGGGTCACCGGAGATGCCGTATACGGGCAGGTGCACCGGCTCCGTGCCCGTTGCGAGGAACTCGGATTGTCCTACGTGCTAGCTACTTCGGTGAACCAACACGTCATCACCGTCGACGGCGCCGAGCTCCGTGCCGACGAAGCGATGGCGGCGTTGCCTGCCCAGGCGTGGCGGACCCGCTCGGCCGGTGACGGCGCGAAAGGTGAGCGACTCTACGACTGGGCGCGCACACCGGTGCGCGGGGTGAACTGGCCGACGGCGGTGTACTGGCTCCTGGCCCGTCGCAGTCGCACCGATCCGGAGGATCTGGCGTACTACCTGTGCCACTGCCCGGCGCGCACCACCTTGACCGAATTGGTCACCGTCGCCGGAACACGTTGGGCGATAGAGGAAACCTTCCAGACCGCGAAGGGCCAAACGGGCCTCGACCACTACCAGGTTCGGCAGTACGCGGGCTGGTACCGACACATCACCCTCTCGATGCTCGCGCACACCTTCCTCACCGTCACCCGGTCAAAAAGGGGGCCCGAGAACCCGGCGACGACAGCGAGTTGATCGCACTGAGCGTGCCCGAGATCCGACGGCTGCTCTGCCACCTGATCTGGACGTATCTACCCGACCCCCGCCACGTCCTCGCACGCTCCCACTGGCGCCGCCGCCATCAACACCGAGCCCGACAATGCCACTACCGAGCCCGAGGACACCTGCCCTAAACGCGACTGTAGTACTAAGCCTGCGTCGCGTCCCGTGAAGTGTCGATCGATACAATCTGCTTCAACCGTCCTTGCCGGAATGGATAACCGCCACAGCATAATTGGGGTCCATCATTCATCGTGAAAGCACCGTGTGGGCGGTAGCTGTGATCGTGGGTTGAGGCGATCAACTTCAAGCACGTCATTCTCGACTTCTTTGACAGCGAGTGGACATCTAGATCGGGTTGCAGTGTGAAGGCTCGTACCACGGTGACGGGCGGAATGGACCGACGTTGCCGTCGTCCTCTGTGTGCGGGAACCGCTTGCGGATACGGGCGACCTGTCGGCGTGAGGATCGTGACGCTAGATTTTTCTTCTTTCGTGGGCCAGGATGCACACGATCGTGCTGCGGTCACAAAATTCGTCCTCGTCGGCAGCGAGTCGCTGGTTGGCCTTCTGTCCTTCCGGTGATGCGAAAGCTTGCGCCATGTCTTCGGCACTGTCGAACCACAGTTCAGCGATGAAGTCTGGCATATCAGCGGATCCCGATCTGCCGGATGAGACGATGTCCGCCTGTGGCACGTCGAGGCGGACGCACTGAACATACTTTCTGATATGCAGTGCGTCCGAGACCTCGATCGCGAGTGGACCGTGATGATTGTTCCAGTAGTCGTCAAACTCGGCGAGCGTCAGCGATGGCTTGCGCTTTCCCGTCACAATGATTTTGATCATGGTGTGAACTCCCTCGGTCCGGCACCGGGCCAGGCCGGAGCGGTATAGCAATGACGGCAAATGTGCCGTCAGCGGAATCGTTACGATCGGTCGACTGGTGGTATGCCGTAGTTGAAGATGTCGCCGGGGACTTGCCCGTCCCACTGATTGACCCAGAATGGGTCGGCTTCTGCCCATTCGAACACTGCGCGCTCGCGATCGTAAATAAATTCAAGATCGGTGTACAGCTCGATTACGGCTCCGCACGGCTCGACAGCATATGCCGCGATGTTGTGTCCAGCGCCGTGTCGTACCGGACCCCACAAGAGCTTTCGTCCGTCTTTGCGAAGGCGATCACCCAATCGGCCAAGATCGACAATGCTCTGCGTCTGCCACGCGTGGTGGTGCAATACGCCTGGCCCCTTCTCCTTCTTGAAGATTGCGATGCCGTGATGGTCGACGTTGCAACGCAGGAAGAACGCCACATCGGTACCGACCCGCTCGGATACCCGGAAGTCGAACGTGTCGACGAGAAAATTCTTCATTCCGACGGTGTCATGGGTCAGCAGGTTGATGTGGCCATAGCGATCCGGTCCGAACCCGCCCGGCCGCTGGTCCCACTTCTCCATACCCAGATACACATGCCAGGTAAAGCCCTCCGGACCGACGAACGCGAACCCGGACTCGATGTGGGTTTCGATGGGTTGCTCCGCCAGGATGCGCCATCCGCCACGCCGCACCTTCTCTCTGATGGCATCGAGTTCGTCTACGTTGGGAGCTACCAAACCGATATGGTCGACGGCGTCCTGATCGGATTTTGTGTAGATGATCTCGTGATGGGTGTCGGTTGCGGAAAGGTAGACCTTCTTGTCAGTACTGTCGACAGCGAAGAGGCCGTAGATGTCTGTCGCGTTCCTGACGGACTCGCTGAACATCCGCGTCTGGAGCGCGACGTAACCCATTTCACTGATCGAACCGTTCGCTTGCATTGTTTGTCGTGGACCCTTCGATTTGGCGATTGTCTGTACGTCAGGAATGAACGCGTTCGGCCGGACCTCCCACTCGAAGATCGGGCGCTGAGCCGTTGCCGGCATAGCCTCGTCAGCGAACTTGGCTATGATGCACGTAGCTCAGTAATACTGTGGTCGAGGGGTTTCGGATCCATCCGCGTGGCGCATTGCCCACTGGGGAGGCGGCCGCGCTCGCGCGGGCCGCGACGCCGCCGAAACAACCCGCGCAGCGTTGCCCTCGCGAAACGATATCGTCGCGTTCCCGATCAGATTTCGTTCAGGCTGCTCGACGCTCGTCGAATCTTTGAGGTCGGTGCAGGCTTCCTCGGCGGCCACAACGGACTCATCGAGTCTGAAGAAGCGGTCCATGACACGCTCGTCCGGGTAGTGCAATTGCTGAGGTTTCCGAGCCCATTGAGCAGCCCACTTGAGCTCTGATAAAGGTGTCCAGGCCCCGGGCTCGTCTGTTGCCTGCGTGGACGTTCCGAATGGTCGACGGCGTGCTGACTCGGTTCCATGGGGGCAAAGCGGCGGGGCATTTCATGCTCATCCTTACTCAGCGAGGGCGTCGGCCCCACCTGCTCGACAGGCGTGGGTTTGTGGGCCTGTCCACATGTAACTCCGAAAATGTAAGAATGTCAACGAGATATTCGAACATATATTGACGCTGATGGAAGTGGTGAGGTCCCTCCGTGGTGCCGACGGCGCCCCGCGAGCAGCGGGCGTTTCAGACCAGCGCTCGAGGACGTCTACCGGTATCAGGATGCGCATCTCCCGTGGGATGCGGTGCTTCGGCAAAGTTCCTTGGCCGGAGAACTTTTCAACTTGGCCCCGACCGACGTCGGCGCACCATCACCCGGCTCCTCGGCAGATTGTGGCAATAGGGCTCAATCACTGCGAACCACTGCCGTGACCTGGCGGCGTCGTGGTCTCTGGGACGCTCGATGGCGTCGGCCCGGCATGGACACCCACGCGATTCCTGCTACCCGACGGAAAGCTTGTCAAGTGGATCGAAGGCAATCGAATCGATTCGCCAGGTGGATCCGTTGGCGTGGTTCCGGCAGCGACGACCACCCGAGCATCGAGAACATGGACCGATGGCCCCACGCGAAGCTGCCTGGTGACGAGCGACAGTGCCAGACGTCGGATATTTTCGAAGATAGATCGAGTGGGTGCCTGTTTGATGCGGAAGGCGTTCACGCCCGGCTGTGAGCGACCGTATGGGAGATCATGGTGGCTCCCTGCATGTGTGTCGATCTTGGTTGGCGTTGGCCCATGAAAGGCCGGTTGTTGGCTGTCGGGTTGCGTCCTCGAGCAGGCGCTCAAGCGGTACGAACTCGTTCGATATACGGTGCGTACAACTCGACGGCTTCGCGCTCGTATGCCGCCTGAATCGGCGGTGGCAGCAGGACTGTGAACTGGGCCCACTCTTCTTCCGGGCATTCTTCGTGCATCGCTGCCAGCACAAGGAGCGACTTCGGTACCCCAAGTCCGCCGAGGGCTCTCTCTCCCAGCTTATTCCACTCATCCTGGCTGAGCGCCTCTGCGCAGACCGGAAGGATACTCTCTTCGTGGTCGAGGTGTTCGATCATGGGACGGCGTAGCTCGTCGATCGAGCTCGCCAGTGTCTCCCGGGCACTGATGTCGGCTGACTTCCGCCACTGCGCGAGACCGTCGGTGACACGGGCGATCAGCAAAGCAAGGTTCGCATGTTCGGACTCCAACGAGGCGAAGGATTCTATACGGGCGGGCAATCGTTCTTGCAGGCGAGGCCACAGGAGTTCGTCTTCAGTTTCGTGATGATGGTGCAGGAGATTCAACAGAAGTTCGAGGTGTTCTCCGACGACACCTGCTCGCCCCGTGTCGCGGTCCTGCACTTTCCTCACCAGTGTCGACGTCTGTTCGAACTCCCGCCGGAAGACGCGATGAACGATGATCATGTCTTGCACCAATGCTGTCATGAGTCAAGCACCTCACTTTCGGAAAAAGTATTGCGAAGATAAATCAGATAATCGTCAAATCGCTGATATCTAGGATTGCAATGCCCGTTTCATGGCATCGCCTGGTGGCGTTCCTGTGGGTTTCAACTGGAGGTCGGGAACCGACGTCGAGGACGTATCTCTGCGCGATCAGCGCTCGCGCACAGATCCCGGTTCCTTACGGGCCGAGTCGCGGCCTCGATCTTGCGTATTCATTCGAGCAACACGCAGTCCGCCTTGCCCGGACCATCCAGGCGCACCTTGCAGTTGCTACCGAAGTTGTTGCCCCCCGGATTGCATCGAATCATGCGGCCCAATTACGTTGGTGGACACAAGCTGAACCATGCGGTGCGAGACTGGGTGGAAAGCCGGGCCGGCCCTGCGAACCAGTGCCGACCCGGCACGTATGCTCTGCGAGTGAAATGGAGTGTCGACGTTCACCGGCTATTCCACTTAGAGATGGACCGACCATTCACATGTGGTTCGCGGCGTATCCAGCGCCGACATCGATCGTTCCTCCCGATACGTAGCGGGCGTCGTCGGACGCTAGATATACGACGGCTTTCGCGATGTCCTCTACCGGAATGAAGGGAACGTCGGGAATGTAGTGCAGATTGCCTTGATAGACCTTCTTGGCCACGTCCTCGTCGGTCGGGTTCTCCAGTTCGGGGTTGTACAGTCCGCGGAGGTAGTCGTTCTTGACGATCAGTGTGTCGACCATCCCTGGGTTGATGGCGTTGACCGTGATGGAGTGGCGGCCGAGTTCCTTAGCAGCGGACTTCACGAGCCCGATGATTCCCCATTTCGATGCGGCGTAACTTGCGAGGTTCTCGGCGCCGTGCCGACCCATGCCAGATGCAGTGGCAATAATTCGGCCGTATTGCCTCTCGATCATGTGCGGCGCAACCGCCCGGATCGCATTGAAGACACCGTTGAGATTGATGTCGATGACTGTGGTCCAATCTTCCACAGCGGTATCGGCAATGGGACCCCCAATGTACGCACCGGCATTGGCGACGAGGATATCGATCTGGCCGAGCTCACTGATCGCAGAAGTAGCAGCAACGTCGATGGCGGCGAAATCGCGAACGTCGGCAATCTTGGTCACGCAACGGCGATCGAACTTCTCCACCTGTGCTCTGGTCTCGTCCAGGTCGCCGGGCGAGGTCATCGAGTAAGGGACGTTTGTGATCTGGTGATCGATGTCGATCGCGACGATGTCGGCGCCTTGCTCGGCCAAGGCAATTGCGTGAGCCCGACCCTGTCCGCGGCCCGCACCGGTAATCATGGCTACCTTGCCGTCGAAACTTCCCATCAGTTTTCTCCTTGGGCGCTAGTGGTGTGTCTCGGATTTAGTTGATCTTTTCCAGTGCGACGCGGCCGCGGGCGACCTTGGCGAGGATGGATTCGGCGGTCGCGGTCCATTCGTAGGGTCGGGGGTTTTCGTTGTGGGCGTCGAGGTATTCCTCGATCGAGGCGATGAGGTGCGGTACGGAGTGAAAGACCCCGCGTCGCAGAGCTTTATCGGTCAGCTCTCGGAACCAACGTTCGACGAGGTTGAGCCATGAGGAGGAGGTGGGAGTGAAGTGCAGGTGGAACCGGGGATGCTTGTCGAGCCAGGCCCGGACCTTCTCGTGTTTGTGGGTGGCGTAGTTGTCCAGGATCAGGTGGATTTCCAGGTCCTTGGGCACCTCGCGGTCGATGGTGCGCAGAAATCGCAGGAACTCCTGATGGCGGTGGCGCGGCAGGCACTGGCCGATCACGGTGCCGGTGAGGACGTCGAGCGCGGCGAACAAGGTGGTGGTGCCGTGACGCTTGTAGTCGTGGGTCATCGTCTCGCCGCGGCCCTTGATCATCGGGAGCGAGGCCTGGGTCCGGTCGAGGGCCTGCACCGACGACTTCTCGTCCGCGCACAACACGATCGCCCGCTCGGGCGGGTTCAGATACAGACCGACGACGTCGACGAGTTTGTCCTCGAATCGTGGATCGTTCGACAGCTTGAACGTCTCGACCCGGTGCGGCTTGAGTCCGCGAGCGGACCACACGCGCTGGACGGTGTCCTTCGAGACCCCGACCACCTCGGCCATCGTCCGGCAACTCCAATGAGTCTCGCCTTTCGGGCGGTAGTTCTGCGTCAGGTCCACGATCTCATCGATCTTCTCCTGCGGGATCGAGGGCTTGCGACCACGACCCTTGCGCACCTCGCCCAACCGCGCCATGCCGTCCTCGGCGAACCGCACCCGCCAGTTCGCCACCGAGCCTGGCGATACCGACAACGCCTGCGCGATAGCCGTGTTGGCCACACCCGCGGACGCCATCAACAGTGCCTTGGCCCGCACCACCTCACGGTGTGCCCCCGACTGCGACCGCGCCAACGACTCAAGCAAAACGCGCTGCCCATCGGAAATCTCCAAAGCGGGTACCGGATGCCTCATGTAGGGATTCTATCGAAGCGATCCAGAATTATTTGCGAGACACACCACTAGTTGTAACGTGTAGAGGCACGTGTGTGCTGGCCAGAATCTGACGTACTGAGCCGCTCACTTAGCCAGCAACTGCCGCCGTGGCCGCGAACATCGCCGTGACTGTGGAGACGTCGAAGTACTCTTCGATGCGGGAGACCTGGCCGGCGTCCACCTGCATGAACATCGCAGCGTCGAGGTCGACTCGCTCTCCGTTGGGAAGTACGCCATGCAGTGTATGGGTTTGAAAGACCCCGCCCGGAACCTCCACCCGCCGTTTCACTTCGAACTTCACGCTCAGCATTCCCCCGAACAGCACTGCAAGCGATTCCAGATTCTCGTCGACAGATTGATCACCTGCGCCGTCGTTGTGCCAGATGGTTGCGTCCGGTGCATACAACCGTCGTAGTCCTTCGACGTCAGCGTTCTCCGCGGCTTCGAAGAAGCTGTTCACTACTTCATTCACACTCACATGTGTCTCCTTGATCGTTTGGCGCAGATTGTTTCGCCAGCATCGTCATCGTCGCCGCGAGGGCGGCAACGGGGGGCGGGGAGGATCGAGCACCCTGATGTGACGGTAGCCACACTTCTGCGATTATGCAAGGGATAGTTGAGTATTCCGACAATTGTCGAGTAGTCCGGTCTCGCATGGTTCCACCAGATCATTCGACCGGGTCCGGTATCAGGTCGGGAAGGTCGCCCCGGGCTGCCACGCACAGCCTGCAACGCCGTGTGTTGTTGCCCTGGCGGTTGATTGGTAACACCTGCAGGAAGAATCCGTAAGAGGATTCTCAGAGAACTGATTTCGGAGGAGAAGGAATGACCAGCGGCATCGATGACACCATCACCACCCTGACCATCTCGCTGCTCGACATCGACGTCACCTACGCCCGCGCCGGCGACGGGCCTGCCGTCGTCCTGGTTCACGGACTCGCCGAGGATCACCACAGCTGGCGCGCCGTACAGGAGGCGGGTCTCGCCGTCACCACCTACGCCTACGACCTGCGCGGACACGGACAGACCACCGTCGGGTCACCGGAGGGCACCCTCGGCCAGCTGCGTGACGACCTGCTGACCTTCCTCGAGGAGGTCGCCGGACCCGCGATCTGCGTCGGGTTCTCCCTCGGGGGTACCGTCGTCCTCGCCGCCGCGGCACAGCGCCCGGATCTGGTGAGCAAGGTCGTTGCTCTCGGTACCTCGCGTGTCGTCGGCCGGGGCGCCGCAGGCTTCTATGCTGGACGGATCGGGCTCTTCCGCGGCACCGACACCGCCGCACAGCTGGAGGCACTACGCTCGGATACCGCTGCCGCGCTGTTTAACCCCGCTTCCGAAGTGGATGAAGTCACCCGTGCCGGGGTCGCCGCGGTCGGCGACGGACAGGGTTACATCAACGCCTCCACGGCGATGGCTGCACTCGTCGACGCCTCCCTCACACCGGAGTTGCCGAAGATCGGCCCCGGTGTCGAGGTGGTCATCATCGGCGCCGACCACGACTCCTTTTGCCCGAAGAAGGCCGCGGACATCATCCTCGGTGCCATCGAGCACGCCACCTACGCGGAAATCACCGGCGCCGGCCATCTGATGCTGGTCGACCAGCCAGCGCAGTCGATCGCACTGCTGCAACAGACGCTCGACCTCTGACACCCCGAACGCGTACCGCCACTCGAAAGGCCAACAGATGTATGAACGTCCGACCGCCCTCGTCACCGCCGCCGCAGGTGCCGGAATCGGCACCGCCATCGCCACTCACTGGCGCCTAGAGCGTGTCTGCTTAATGTTTGATGCTTGATGCGTGATGCTGGGTATGTGTTGCGCGCCGACGAGATCCCCGATGACCTGTGGGCTGTGATCGAGCCCGTCCTACCCGCATCGGCGGGCCGAAGGGGGCGTCCGTGGAACGACCACCGGTTGACCCTGGAAGGAATCGCCTGGCGGTTCCGAACCGGATCACCGTGGCGCGATCTGCCCGAATACTTCGGCCCGTGGCAGTCGATCTGGGAACGGCATCGCCGCTGGTCCGACGACGGCACCTACATCCGGATGTTCGCCGCGGTGCGGGCGGCAGCCCCCGAACGAGAGGAACAGCTCGAACGTCTGCTGTCGATCGACTCGACGATTGTCCGCGCCCACCAGCATTCGGCCGGCGCCCTGACCGATGCGCACACAGGGGGCTCGGTCGAATGACAAGAATCTGGCCAACGAACCCGCCGACCACGCACTCGGCCGCTCCCGCGGCGGGCTGAGCACCAAGATCCACGCCCTCACCGACACCTTCTGCTGCCCGCTGACGCTGCTGCTCTCGCCGGGACAGGCCGGCGACAACCCCTACCTGGCGCCGCTGCTCGACGCGCACCGCGCCCACGACACCGCAGCGTTCCGCCTGCTGGCCGACAAGGCGTACTCGCACCCGAGCACCCGAAAGAACCTGCGGGAACGCAGAATCTCGCACACCATCCCCGAACGCCGCGACCAGATCCGACGTCGCAAGACGAAAGGATCGGACGGGGGTCGACCGCCGGCCTTCGACAAGGACCGCTACCGCGGACGCAACACCGTCGAGCGTGGTTTTCGGGCGTCTCAAGCAGTGGCGCGGCATCGCCACTCGCTACGACAAGTACGCCACCACCTTCCTCGGTGGCGTACTCTTCGCTGCGCTCGTCATTCATCATCGCGTCCGTAAATAGCAGACACGCTCTAAGCTCTCGGGCATATTGTTACTCCGCCGCGGCGGGGATATTCGGTTCGTCGGGCGCTGCCGTGTGGCCGAACTCGCCAGCGGCCATGCCGCCCGCAGCATGCTCAGGTGGATTGATTTGCGATACTCGCACCAGCCAACGATAGAACTTTGGTGGTCTCTACACCTAACCTCAGCTGTTGCCGATGATCTAGATCGTTGAGTACATCTACGTCGGAGCGTAACTCGGGTACTGGAACACCGAGTGTTGTGAGGCCGGCTTCGGCGTGCGCTCGGGCTGAGTTCGGGCCGAGCCTGTGGACTACCGTGTCCACCGACGCTGCAGTCACACACGTTGTGCCGTCGCCAGTTTGGTCACCCAAGAAGGCCTGCTTGTGTTCGCGTGCGGCGTGAAACAGCGCGTCGAAGGCCTCTGCGGTCGCAAAGGGTAAGTCCGGGAGAACGACCGCCACTGGCCCTAAATGGCCTGTCTTCCGCAGCTCCTCGACACCGATGTCTACCGCCGCTGTAAGCCCGGTTTCGTTATCGGTGACGACGTCGCATCGTGCCTGAACACATCGGTATATAGTTGTATCGCTCGACACCACAACGATCCGTTTCACTTCTCGGCTTCGTTCGAGCGCGGCGATCGTGTCGAGGAAGAACGCAAGCGCGAGTTGCGAGCGCAGTGCATCCGAACCCGTGGAAAGTCGACTCTTGCCCGTCTGCAGGGATCTGATAGGCACGACGACTCCGTAGCGGTCGTTCTCGGTTGTGCTTACAGACATCGAACGGGGCTGGCTGTTTGTAGTCGGGCGTGGGTGGTGGTGCGTTCGCGTGCCGGGCGGCCGATTCCCTCGGCGATGGCCCGCAGTTCGGCGACGGTCTTCTCGGATCCGTGCTCCGAACCCGCCATCCGGGAGATGGTCTCCTCCATCAGGGTGCCGCCGAGGTCGTTGGCGCCGCCCTGCAACATCACCTGGGTACCGGTGACCCCCAGCTTGACCCAGCTGGTCTGGATGTTCGGGATCCGCCCGTGCAGCATGATCCGGGCCAGGGCGTGGACGGCCCGGTTGTCCCGGTTGGTCGGGCCCGGACGGGACGCGCCCGCCAGATACAGCGGCGCACTCTGATGCACGAAGGGCAGCGGGACGAATTCGGTGAATCCGCCTGTCCGGTCCTGGATTCCGCGCAGCACCCGCAGATGCCCGACCCAGTGCTTCGGGTTGTCGACGTGCCCGTACATCATCGTCGAACTCGACCGCAGACCCAGCTCGTGCGCCGTGGTCACCACCTCGATCCAGGTGGCGGTGGGCAGCTTCCCCTTGGTGAGCACCCAGCGCACCTCGTCGTCGAGAATTTCCGCGGCCGTGCCGGGAATGGTGTCCAGACCCGCCTCGCGCAGTTCCGTCAACCAGTCCCGGATGCTCTGCCCACCGCGGGAGGCGCCGTTGACGATCTCCATCGGGCTGAACGCGTGCACGTGCATCGACGGCACCCGCGCCTTCACCGCACGCACCAGATCGGCGTACCCGGTGACCGGGAGCTCCGGGTCGATGCCCCCCTGCATGCAGACCTCGGTCGCGCCCGCGACGTGCGCCTCCCAGGCCCGGTCCGCGACCTCGCCGGTGGACAGGGTGAACGCGTCCGCATCGCCCTTGCGCTGCGCGAACGCGCAGAAACGGCAGCCGGTGTAGCAGATGTTGGTGAAGTTGATGTTCCGGTTCACCACATAGGTCACCTCGTCGCCGACGGCGTCCTTGCGGAGCGCATCGGCCAGCGCCACCATCGCCTCGAGCCCCGGACCCTCGGCCGTCGCCAACGCCAGGTATTCGTCGTCGGTGCAGCCCGCCGGGTCACGTTCGGCGCTGCGCAGCGCCGCGAGGACGTCCGTGTCCACCCGCACCGGGCCGCTCAACTCCAGCACCTGCTCGCGGACGGTCTCCCAGTCCCCGAACGCGCTGCCGAGGTCGCTGCGCGTCTCGGTGTTGCGGCCCTCGGTGTCGATCTCGGTGTTCAGATCCACCCGGCCCGCCGACTCCCAGGACTCGTCCGGCTCCTGCCACGGCAACCCGACCGGCGTGGTGTCGAGCTTCGCCAGCCCGGTGTGCGGGTCCGCGAGGGCCTGCACGTGCCCGGTGATCCGCGGATCGATCCAGGGCGAGCCGGCCAGCACGAACTGCGGCTGCGCCGCCGTGCGCTCGGTGAGCTCGAACCCGGCCTCCGCCGTGATCTCGGCCAGGGTGTCCAGGTTCGGCCACGGCCGCTCCGGGTTCACGTGGTCCGGGGTCAGCGGCGACACGCCGCCCCAGTCGTCGACACCCGCACCCAGCAGCGCCAGGCACTCGGTGTTCGACACCAGGTTGGGCGGCGACTGGATGCGCATCCCGGGGCCGAGCAGCAACCGGGACACGGCGATGGTCGCGGCGAATTCCTCGAGGCCCGCGTCCGGGGTGTCGCGCATCGCGGTGTCGGGCTTGGCGAGGAAGTTCTGGACGATCACTTCCTGGACGTGCCCGAACGCCTTGTGCGACTTGCGGATCGCCATGATCGATTCCGCCCGTTCCCGGACGGTCTCGCCGATACCCACCAGAATGCCCGTCGTGAACGGCACACTCAGCCGTCCGGCGTCGGTGAGCGTGCGCAACCGCACCGCCGGATCCTTGTCGGGGCTGCCGTAGTGGCACTCACCCTTGTCGGTGAACAACCGGGTGGACGTCGTCTCGAGCATCATGCCCATCGACGGGGCCACCGGCTTGAGGCGGGAGATCTCCTCCCAGCTCATCACACCCGGGTTCAGGTGTGGCAGCAGCCCGGTCTCCTCGAGGACCCGGATCGACATCGCACGCAGGTAGTCGAGCGTCGAATCGTAGCCGCGCTCGTCCAGCCACTGCTTGGCCTCCGGCCACCGATCCTCGGGACGGTCGCCCAGTGTGAAGAGGGCTTCCTTGCAGCCCAATTCGGCACCCTGCCGGGCGATCTCCAGCACCTCGTCCGGTTCCAGATACGCGCCGCGCCCCTCGGCCCGCAACTTGCCGGGCACGGTGACGAACGTGCAGTAATGGCACTTGTCCCGGCACAACCGCGTCAGCGGAATGAACACCTTACGCGAATACGTGACAGCCTTGGGTCTGCCCGCCGCCAGCAACCCGGCGTCCCGGACCTTCGCCGCCGACGAACACAGGTCGGTCAGGTCGTCGCCGCGGGCCTGCAGCAGGGTCGTCGCCTCGTCCACGTTCAGAGTGGCGCCGTCACGGGCACGTCGCAGCACCCGCCGCATCCCCGACGGGGGTCGAGCCTGGGTGGTCATCAAACGGTCTACTGTCAACTGGAGTCCTGTCATGTTCAGTTCGGATCGTAGGCAACTTCGTACGCCCGTTGTTACATCCGTTCGGATATCCACCGCCAGTGGCGAGATAGAGAACCGAAATGCGTAAGTTGTCTATCTTATGGATCGACCCGCTACTCAGTAGATCCGAACAGCCCCGTGGGTGGGTAGTCGAAGCTTGGAGACATATCGTGCTGGTCGACTTGTGGATAGAAGTCGTTGTACATGTCAATCCATTGGATTTGTCGCCAAGACGCCACGCTCGCTATGAGGTTCGTGATCGTTCGCAGAGGACCGCCTTGTACTAAGAACTTAATCCAGGAAAGGGGTGCGAGGAGAAGTATCAGAGGCACAGAACCATTTCCAATCTCGAGTGCCGGCGCCTCGAACCGCTGCGTCAAGTCCCGGTGGGACGCCCCCTATCAAACTTTGAGCTGTCGCTTGAGGATCTTGCCGGTGGCGTTCTTTGGCAACTCCGTGCGGAACTCTATGCTTCGGGGCTTCTTGAAGGAGGCGAGACGGTCGCGCACGTGCGCAATAAGTTCCTGTTCGTTCACCGTGATGCCGTCTTCCGGAACAACGAAGGCGCGAATGGACTCCCCCCACTCTGGATCCGGAGTTCCAATCACTGCGACCTCTCGTACCGCCGGATGGGTTAAGAGTGCCTCTTCGACCTCGCGTGGATACACGTTCGACCCGCCTGTGATGATGACGTCCTTCGCCCGATCGGTGAGATACAGGTACCCGTTTGCGTCGAGGTGCCCTATGTCGCCGGTACGGAGCCATCCGTCGTGCACAGTCTTGTGCGTCGCCTCCGGGTTTTCCCAGTATCCACGCATGACTACGTCACCCTGCACCCAAACCTCGCCGTCCTGATTTTCAGGTGCAGACTCGTCGCGGTCGTCGACTACACGCACTTGAACACCGGTGAAGGGACGTCCGCACGCCCCTCGTTCGGCACGCCCACGCCCTTCCTTACCGACTAGTTCCGATGCGGGCATTACCGTAATCGACATGGGAGCCTCACCCTGACCGTATATTTGGGTGATGATCGGGCCGAATGCCTCGATCGCGACAGATAGGTCAGCACGGTACATCGGCGCACCTCCGACGACGATGCTTCGCAGGGTAGAACCCTCACGCGGGGCACGACCCGAAGACGTAATCAATCGTCGCAGCATTGTCGGCGCCAAGAAGGCTGCGTGGGTCACCTTCTCACGTTCGATCAGGTCGAGAAACTTCGCCGCGTCGAAGCTCGGCTCGGAGTAGATCACATTAGTTGCTCCGCGTGCCAGCGCCGGGAGCATATACAATCCACTTCCGTGCGTCAGGGGAGCTGCATGCACGAAGACGCTTCCTCGCTCCACTGAGTCGACATCGGCCAGATAGTGCAAGGTCATGGCCAACAGGTTTCGGTGGGTAAGCGTGGCCCCCTTGGGGCGTCCGGTGGTTCCGGACGTATAGAATAACCAAGCCGGGTCAGTCGGGGCGGCCTCTGCCGGCATTTGCGGGTACCGGGGGAGAAGAAGCGATTCGATTAGCCCCTCCGCGTGCAGGACTGCGATACCGGCGTCGGTTGTATCAATATTGTCAAGGACGCTCGCGGTCTCCGACGAAACCAGGATGGCGCGTGCCCCGGAGTCGTTGAGCGCATACCTGACCTCGTCGCGGTGTAGATGCGAATTCAATGGGACAGTGACCATTCCCGCCCACAACGTGGCCCACAGAACGGTCAGCAGCTCGGGCCGATTCGGCACGCACAGGAGCACTCGATCTCCGGGTGTGAGTCCAAGTTCGCGCAACCGATCGGCGAGTGCACTGATCTGAAGGACGAACTGACTGTAGCTGGCTTCACGATCCGCGTACTTCCACGCGATGGCGTCGGGGTCCCGCCGCGCCGCATCTGCAAGCAGCTGCGCGATGCTCATGCGAGCACCCCTGTGGCGCTGTCGCAATCCATGAGACGAGCGTACGGACCATGCACCGTGGGGACGCGTTTGTTCGCTCGCGCATCTTCGTGTGCAGGAATTCGAACCGACGCTTTCCGCTCGATGAGCGCGTGCACGACGTGGGGTCGGGCAACACCTATGGGACCTATGCGAAGTACGGACATTGGCTTCTCCTGAACGAGTGAATCTATTGATACCCCGCAGCGGGGGCTACGGCCTCGAGACGTTTTGCGCAAGGTCGCGGATTGGTGAGATGGCCTGCGATGTTCGGCGACTCGCGACCAAATCTGGCTGCGCCCTGCGCCATTCGTGACCGCCTGATGGATTGGAGCCAGCATTCGGGGACGTGACCATGTGGGAGAGCCTTTTTCGGAAACTGGTTTACGGATCATCACCCATTACTTCGTATCCTCCTCCTGCGGTGCGAGTGGACCGGGGGATCGGTTAGGAGGCGACTCCCGAGATCGCGAGGCCGGAACGGATCTTGTACCGCTTGTTCACGCTGATCATCACCGCGGTCCATGGTTCTAGTTGGCGGGCCAACCGCAACGCTCCCACGTCGATTCCCGGCTTCCCGGTTACGGACGTTGCCAGATCCATCACCACGTGTTTTGCTGCGACATCATCACCACAAACGAGGACATCTTCATGCTCTAGAGGGCCCGCATGCTTCCACAGCGACATCGCCGCGACGTGGTGGAAAGCGCCCACGACGCGCGCTCCCGGAACTGAGCGCTGGAGCTCTTGCGCGGCGCTTTCGTCGAGTTCGAGTCCGAAAGGACCCTGGGCGTCGAAGCCAAGGGGGTTCACGCAAGAGATCACGATCTTGCCGGTCATGACGTCGGCGAGTTCAGCAACCAGATCCGTATGTGCGTCCCATGGAATGGCCAGCAGGATAATGTCTGCTCGGGAGGCAGCGTCAAGATTGTCTGTGCCTTCGACGTGGACGTCGGGTCCAGCGATCTCGCGTATAGAGGTGACACATTCTAGGGCGCGCACTGCGTTTCGGGACCCGAGCAGTACGGTATGGCCTGCGAGAGCGAATCGAAGAGCAAGGCCGCGGCCTTGAGGGCCGGTACCACCAATGACGGCAATGTTGTGTGTCATGAGTTCCTTTGCGGCAGTTGGAATCGAAGGTCTAGCGGCTGTGCCGAATAGTGCTTCAGTTGGTTTCGGGCATGACCTCGCGGGCGAAAGTCTCCATCATCTTGAGCAATTCGGGAATGCTGCGATAGATGGGCTTCATATCGAGAGTCGTGACGCCGCTTTCGCTGTACTCGCGGATTCGGGAGATCACATCAGCGGGATTGCCGATCAAATTCCGCGCGCCGAGCTCGGCGCCTAGCGATTCTTTGAGAACTCGAGGAAAAGCGTCCTCGGCCGCCGCGGTCGAGTCGTCGAGACGCATGAACAGGTCGAGGACAACGTCTCCGGAGAAGTTGGTGCCGTAGTCGTTGTGAAGTTGCTTGAGGGCGACAATCCCGCCGGCAATCTCCTCCGGCTTGGCATGGTTCGGAAGCCAGGTGAACCCACCGCGGGCGATTCGTTTGAGCGCCGCCGGCGAGTTTCCGGCGATGAGGATTGGGGGCCCGCCCGGTTGAGTCGGCTTGGGGTACATGGCGACGTCCGTGAAGGACAGAAACTCACCGACATAGGACGCCTCGTCCTCAGTCCACAGAGCCTGCATCGCCGCGATGCGCTCGTCGGTCAGCTTGCCGCGCCGGCGTACTGGAACGTCGAGTGCCGCCCATTCCCGGGTGGCGTTGGCAGACAGCACGCTGAGGAATGCGGGGTCGGAATCATTGCCGGCGAGACCAACACCGATCCCCAGGGAAACTCGGCCACCGCTGAGCTGATCGAGCGTAGCTAACTGTTTCGCCGTCATGATCGGCTCTCGGGCAGGTAGCAGCATGATCGAGAACAGAAACCTGACCCGCTTGGTGATTGCCGAGACGTGGGCGTAGGTGACCAGCGGCTCGTATACGTTCCGCAGGTCTTCGACTCCCTCGTCGTCGTCGGTGCCACACGCGATCCATTTGCCGTCGAAAGTGACGTGATCGTGCATCGAAAGCGCCCAGAAACCGAGTTCGTCCGCGGCTTGAGCCACGTCACGGATCGCAGCCGGGTCGCTCACACGATTGGACTGGGGTAGAGCAACGGTGTACTTCATGATTCTCCTCCGTGCAGGCCGCTGCGCGGGCCGTGTGGGCGGTGCGGGCATGCGCGTCTGGTCGTAGAGCGCAACGCTCGATGTCCACGGTGTCGGCGTCCCGTCGCTACGGCGTGGCCATCGTCACATCAAACGCCGATTTATTTAGGAATGTCAAGATGATTGTCGAGTATTTTTGGTTACCCGCGCTCCACCGGGGGCACCCGCGGTCCGGTCGGGACTCGCTGGCCGGGGGTTGTGGAGCGGACGCCCCGATCCTCGCTCGTGAAGATCTTGCGTCGGCGGTCGGATGATCGAACATTTGAAATATATTCGACAATCTATTGACCTAGAGCACGAGACCCGTCATCGTGTGAACAGGCACACATCACAGTCGGTCGGCTGCGACGGGCGATCGCCGAGTAGGAGAACTAGAGAAACATGTCTTCCAGAAAGCTCATCAAGGGTGGCTTCGTCGTCTCGATGGACGATTCGATCGGCAACCGTGCGGACACCGACATCCTCGTTGTCGACGGCCGAATCGTCCAGATCGACCGAGGGATCAGTCCGGACGGCTCCGAGGTCATCGATGCGACCGGATGCATTGTCATTCCTGGGTTCGTCGACACTCACCGCCACACGTGGGAGTCTGCTCTCAGGGGGAGCATGCCCTCCTGCACCCTCGACGACTATTTGGCCACCGTGATCGGCGCCTTCGGACCCGCTTACAGGCCTGAGGACGTCTATGTGGGCAATCTTCTGGGTTCGTTGGAGGCGCTCAACGCCGGCATTACGACTCTTGTTGATTGGTCGCACTGCAACAACACCCCGGATCACGCTGACGAGGGCATCCGAGCGCTCCGCGAATCCGGTATTCGCGCGATGTATGCCCACGGTGTGCCTGCAGGGGCCGAATGGTGGTTCGACAGCCAACTCAATCACCCGGACGACGCACGTCGCGTGCGCGAGCGCTACTTCGCCTCGGACGACGGACTGCTCACTTTCGCTCTCGCGGTGCGCGGCCCCGGAGTGAGCAGGCGTGAGGTTGTCGCTCACGATTGGGCGCTGGCTCGTGAGCTAGAGGCGAGGATCAGCGTTCACGTCGGTATGCGTATCACGGGTGTACACGGGCACGCGATCCGTGAGCTCGCCGACGCAGGTCTGCTCGGCGCCGACACCACGTACGTGCACGCAACCACTAATGCCGACGACGAACTGAAGTTGGTGGCTGAGAGCGGCGGTTCAGTGTCACTTGCCCCATATGTGGAGCTACTGATGGGTCATGGCCACCCGCCGATCGGAAGACTCCAGGATGTCGGCGTGGATCCGTCATTGAGTATCGATGTGGTGACCTCGGTGCCGGGAGACATGTTCACGCAGATGCGGACAGCTTTGGCGTATCAGCGCATCCAGGATTTCGGTGACGATATCGACACCGCATTCGCTCCCGCCCTCCAACATCGCGACGTTCTTCGATTCGCGACTATCTCTGGTGCGCAGGCGTGCGGCCTCGACTCCCGGACCGGCACACTTTCGCCGGGAAAGGATGCCGACATCGTTCTCGTTCGAGGTGATGCGATCAATACCATGCCGGTCATTGATCCAATCGCGACCGTCGTTACCAGCGCAGACGTATCCAACATCGACACCGTCCTGGTGCGTGGCGAGGTGCGCAAGCGTCACGGGGCACTCGTCGGTGTTGACTTGACGCGCCTGCGCAACCTCGCGGAATCGTCTCGGGATCGGATTCTGCACGCCTCGGGAATCGATCCGCAGCGCAACTCCGCGGGTCACTAACGACGCGCTTGTTCGAATATTGATAAAATACTCGAATAATCTTCGAGTAGAAGCCTCCACGCCGTGCTCTAGCTGCACCGTGGGCAGGTATTGCGCAATCCCCTCAGGCGACCATTCGTCGTCGCGAGCACAGAATCGTCCTCCGCAGGAACCGTGGGACCAGTGGAGCACCGAGCAAAGGAATCCAACGTATGCGAATCGCCAATATCGACGGCAGGGCAACGATCGTCGTCGACGATCATCGCGGAATCGACATCGCCCGCGCGAGCGCGGGCAGGTTCGGCCCTGGCCTTCCGCAGCTGTACACCGACTGGTCGGACTTTCTCGGATGGCAACAAACCGCGGTCTTGCCTGAAGCCGACGTGGCATTCGATGCAGCGGACCTCGGTTGCCCATCGCCGGCTCCGCAGCAAGTGATCGCAGTCGGCTTGAACTACAGCGCCCACGCCTCCGAGTCTGGGTTCGACCTACCAGAGGACCTCCCGCCAACCTTCACGAAATTTCGCAGCTGCCTCGCCGGCCCGGAAGCCACCGTCCAGCTGCCGAGGGGAGGAAATACGGACTGGGAAGTTGAGCTGGTCGTCGTCATGGGACGTGAGGCGCATCATGTGTCGGATGCAGATTCATGGGAGTACGTCGCGGGGCTCTCTGTCGGACAGGATATTTCGGAACGTATCTCGCAGCTGGCAGGCCCCGCACCCCAGTTCAGCCTCGGTAAGTCGTTCCCCAATTTCGGACCCGTGGGTCCCTGGCTTGTGACACCGGACGAGCTCGCCGATCGCGACAATCTCGAACTCGGCTGCGCAATCGACGGCGAAACAGTTCAATTGGGCAGGACGAAAGATCTCATCTTCCCTGTGTCGACGCTCATCGCACGGCTTTCGCAGACCATCACGCTGTACCCGGGCGATGTGATCTTCTCGGGGACCCCTGACGGCGTAGGTCTCGCTCGTACACCGCAACGTTTTCTTCGGCCAGGTGAGAAGTTGGTGAGCTGGATTGAGGGCATCGGGTCGATCCACCAAACGTTTGTCGAATAGCACACCAGCCTGGCCCGGCCGGTATCGAGTCATGCGACCAGGCGTCGGCGGGGCCTTCCTCGCTCGCGTCGAGGTGCAACTACAAAGGTCAACCGGGCGGCACACCAGCATCGGCTACCCATCAAGCGCCAATCACGGCTATTTTCGATGATATGACTGAAACTCGAGTAAAGGCGACGCGTGCCGACTTCGTGCACGAAAAGCTCCGGGCCGACATCCTGGCCGGACGTGTCGAGCCGGGGGAACGCCTCAAGTCGGCCGAGTTGTGCCGCCGGTACGAGACCAGCGTCGGTGCCGCGCGCGAAGCGCTGAATCGGCTCCAGGCGGAGGGGCTGGTCCAGTCGCGGCCACACGTTGGATACATCGTCACTCCGCTGTCGGAACGTGATCTCTCTGAACTCACCCAAGCGCGCGTCGAGATCGAGTCCCTCGTGCTCGGTCTATCGATCCAGAACGGGGACGTGGCTTGGGAGGGACAGGTCATCGCAGCTTTTCACGTCATGGAGCGGACGCCGTTCATGGACGCTGATGACCCCGGGCGCATAAGCGATCAGTGGGCCGCTGCCCATGCCGATTTTCACTTTGCCTTGCTTGCCGCTTGCCCGAACGCTCGTCTGGCCAAGCTCGCCCGCTCACTGCGTGAAGAATCCAGCCTGTACCAACTGTGGTCGGTTTCGTTCAAAAGGGAACCCGCTCGTGATGGGCTCGGCGAACATCGCGCCATCTTGAAGGCCGCCGTCGATCGCAACGTTCCGCTGGCTGGGGAACTGCTGCGCGATCACATCCAACACACAACCCGGCTACTCATCATCGAGTAGATGCTCGACTATTGTCTAAATATTCGATAATCCGCTAAAGTGAGAACCGTCCTGATGTGGGTTTCTCGGGGATGAACACAGACACCAGGCCGACACTGCTCGGCCAGCAAAACTCATGGAGCAAGAGTGAACTTCGGACGATCAGACGCAACAACCGCCTGGTGTCAGTCAAGGCCGCAGCATGGCTGACACGATGCGCGCCCTCCTGGCTCACAACGCCGGCGATCCGAAGGACCTAAGGATCGAAGAAGCGCCGATTCCGACCCCGGAGGCGGGTGAGGTGCTAATCCGGATCACGGCCGCGGCGGTGAACCGCAGCGACGCTCTCTCGTGTCGCGGAATCCTTCCAGGTCCGTTTCCGCGAATCCTCGGGCGCGATTTCGCCGGCGTCGTCGTGGCAGGCTCCACGGAATTGGAGGGCGTGCGTGTGTGGGGCAGCGGCGGCCGCGATCTCGGACTGGCAATGAATGGAAGCCACGCCGAATACATGGTTGCTCCGGTGAGTGGCGTAACCCCGATTCCCGATCGGCTTTCCGATATCGAAGCTGGAGCATCTGGTCTGGCATATTTCACTGCGGCAGAGGCGATCGCAAGGGCGGGCGGGATGCGACCGGGCAAGACATGCATCGTGACGGGCGCCGCTGGGGGTGTCGGCGGAGCGGTGGCAGCACTGGCTCACTGGCAAGGAATGCGAGTCGTCGGCGTCGTGAAGAGTGACGCCGAGTCGGAAAGGCTACGGCGTAGTCATTTCAGTGAGGTTGTGCCGGCGGACGCACCGAACTTCGTAACCCTACTCGCGGACGCCGCCGAGGAAGCGGTTCTGGCAGTCGATGTGGTCGGTGGCAGCATGATCGCTGCCATACTTCCTGCGCTCGCAGTGGGGGGTGGCCTGTGCATACTGGGAGCCCCTGCGGCCAACCCTCTGGCGGCAGTGGATACGCTCCACTTCTACCGGCAAGAACTGCGCCTGGTCGGGCTGCACACGGGCCGTCTGACGTCTACCGATTCGGCGCGAGTTCTGGCCTCGCTCGCCGACGGGTTCGCCTCTGGCGCATTGGTGGGTGCACCGATCTTCGCCACTTACCCATTGGATTCCGCGCAGCAGGCTTACCACGATGTCGAGAGCGGCGTTGCCGGCAGGCCCGTACTTGTACCGGCCGGAACGCTCCCATGATTGCCGCACCCTTGGTGACGCTCCCTATGCGCATGCGCGCTTTCAGTCGTCCCGCTCTCGGCCCACGGGAAGAGACGGCTTGATGAGGCCTACCACGCGCTCTCTGCAACCAGGCCATTCCGGCGGGATCAGTGATCGCTGATTTCCTTGACTGGCCCCACTTTGGGACTGGCCCCACTTTGGCCAGTGGTGACTCCACACTTGCCCACACGACGACGTGAAGGACGGATTCTCGAAATGATCGCACACATAGTCAACTTCACCTGGAAGCCTGCTACATCCGCCACAGATCTGAAGCAGATCGGCCGCGCGATCGACGCTCTGCCCGAACAAATTCCGGCCCTGCGGAGACTCATTCACGGACCCGACCTGCGGATGCGAAACGGCAACGGGGATTACGGCGTTATGGCTGTGATCGAAGGATCGGACCCGAGCGCATACCTCGACCATCCTGCGCACGTGGCAGTCGCGAGAGACATAGTAGCACCTCACGTTACGGCGAAACTCGCGGTCCAGTTCGAAATGAGCGACGACATGGCGTGATCCCTCCGCTCGCCGCATCGATGTTCGGCGCAGCAACCACAAATCCCTACGAACTCGCAAACAGCACCTTCCCTCCCAAACACAGCCCGAAGCACGATCGATGGCGTGAATCGGCTCTGAGCTGGGTCGGTGCCGATTCCTCCCCACAGCCGCACGCGAGGACTTCTACGGAGAACCTGGGAAGTGCGGATCATCTCAAAGTCAGTTCTCTCGAACTAGCAGGAGAATCCGCATGCCTGGCGACGTCGAACTCGAAAGCATCTCCCTCCGCCTGCTCTTCATCGAGCGCATTGTCGGAGTCCTCGTCACGGAACCACCATTCGAAGCAGGACGGCATGCGTCAAGTCCTCCGCTCGAATTGTCGCTGCAACTCCAGCTGATCACCTCGGCGCGTCAGCTGGCGGAGCTCCTGGTGCCCGCCGAAACCCTCGGACGACGAGGAGCCGTCCTGTTCGAAGCGGAGATGGCGTGCCGGCGATTGATAGATTGCGGTGGCGTCCGCAGCCTCTGCATCGACAGTGTCGACGACATGTGCCGCGACCTAGCCACGGCACTGCACACGGCCCCGACGGACGACCAAGTCCTGGAAGCCCTTCATCGCCATTTGGTGATTCTGAAGGAGATGTGCGTTCTTCCGGTTCCCATCGATGAACTGTTCTTGGAGCGAGTGCGTGCGTTCCTGTCCGAACAGCCGTTGTACCCGCCCGCGACGCTCAGATGACTAACCGCCACTGCGCGAGTATGCCCCAACAGGTCGCGGCATCAAGCCCTCGCCGCAGCAAAAGCAGCACTGTCCAGACAAACAGGTTGAAGATGCCGGGTCCCCCGCAGCACGGTTCGTACGAAAGGTTCTTGACCTACATCAACGACACGCCCCCGGCGGTGTCCCTATGGTTTCCGTCAAGCAGCGGCGGTTGCCGGAGTTTGGTGAAAGGGCTTGTCCTTGAGCTTGGTGTAGAGGACGTCGCGTCGGCGTCGGGCGAGGCAAATGAGTGCGGCGTTGCGCTTCTCGCCTTCGGCGCGCTATCGGTCGAAGTAGGCGCTGCCGGTCACGTCGTGCACTGCGGTGAACGCGGGCTGAAACGGGGCGCGTTTAAGTTTTCGGTTGCCCGACCGGGCGGGGTGTTCGCCGCGGATCGAGGAGCCGGATCAGTGGGTGACTGGGGCAATGCCCGCGGGAGCGGCGAGGAGCCCGACGGACTTGAAGGCCAGGAGATGCAGTGAGCGCGTCAGAACACGAAGACCAAACGTCGCGAGTAAGTTCCGTTTCATCCGACGATGCCCGACTCGTCGACTTCGCGCTGCGGTGGGCGGAGTATGGCGGAGTCGACGAATACATACTTCCCGAATTCGGGATCCAACCTGCAACGTATTACCGCAGGCTGCTGCGACTGCTGCAGCCGGTCCTCACGCCGCGGCTCGAATCTAGCGACCGGGCAAGGCTTGTCACCCTGTGCCGATCCAAGCTTGGCTATCCGCCGCACCGGCGCCATAAGCGATCGACCAAATGATCGAGTTCTGTGCACTACGTTTCGTTAGCTGTGGTCGCACACCGCATCGCTGAAACTCAATCTTCGCCCTCGACAACATCGACGAGGTGATTCTCGATGATCGATGCGGCTATCTGTGTTCGTGAGGTGAATCCGAGCTTGGAGAGAATGTGCTCGAGTGCCCCTCGGCCGTGCGCTGGGAGACGACCAGCTTTGCGGATTGCCGTGTTGGTGAGGCCTTTCGACGTGATCGGCGGCGTGCCGATCACGGCGGCTCAGGGTGGTCTCGGCTGAGGGGGTCGCGGGTGTGTGGGGTTGTTGACCGAGGGCGTCGCCGACGGCGTCGCTGAGGATCAATGCGGTGCCATGCTGGAACCGTTTCTCGAATTGACGGTCACCGAGTGCGTACCGGGTCTGTTTTTCGCATTCCTGATGGTAGATCGGCTGATCGAGGTAACTGGCGGTAGGGGCCACCTACCTCTCGCCAGGCGCCGGCGGTCGCAAGGATGGCGGCGCGGTCGGCGTGGCTCTGGTGGGCGGTCGGCTTCGATCCACGCCAGGGTTCGGATGTTGCGGCCGATGCCGACGGGGTCGTGCGCGCAGTTCGAACGTGTGATGCCGCCACGTGTCGAACGGTGTGGCCTGTCCGGGCAGGTCCTGGTGAGCGTTCACACGCCGCACGATCAGACGCCCGGGGATGTGGTCGGCCTGGCGGCGGCCGGTGAACGCGATGAAGGGTGTTCCGGCGCCCTCGGCGTCCGCTGATCCACCGGCGGCTGTCGGCGGGTGGATCAGCGGATCAGACGATCTTCCCACGCCGGATAGGTGATGTGGCTCGTGCCCACCCAGCCCTAGGTCCTTGCTGCCTCGTATCCGGCTGGGGTCACGAGGGCAGCAGTCTTGGCTGTGGCGTTCGCGAACCGTTCAGCGACGTCCTCCCAATTGACGACGTTCCAATACGCTTTGACGTAGTCCGCTTTCACATTCTTGTATTGCAGATAGAAGGCGTGCTCCCACATGTCGAGCATCAGTAGCGGGACAATTCCGAGGCTGATGTTCCCTTGCTGATCAGTGAGCTGCTCAATGACTAAGCGAAGTCCAACGGTGTCATAGGCGAGTACTGCCCAACCGGACCCCTGCAAGGTGGTCGCCACGGCGGAGAAGTGTCGGATGAAAGCGTCGAATGACCCGAAGTCGACGTCGATCGCCGCGGCAAGTTCGCCCGTGGGCTTGTCCCCGCCATTAGGGGACAGGTTCTTCCAGAAGATCGAATGATTAGTGTGTCCTCCCAGGTGGAAAGCCAGGTTCTTGCTGAGGGCAGTCGCGTTCGCCGTAATGGTGGCATTCTCCCGGGCCTCGGCGAGCTGCTCGATTGCGGCATTGGCTCCGGCGACGTAAGTGGCATGGTGCTTGCTGTGATGTAATTCCATAATTTCTCCGGAGATATGCGGCTCGAGCGCCGAATAGTCGTAGTCAAGCTCCGGTAGCACATAGATAGCCATCTGTAGGTCCTCTCATCATGCGTGCGGGTCGATTTCAGGCGGGGAGTGCGGACAGGGAAGACGTGGAGTGGAATGCTCGCTCGTGATAGACCAATGAACTCGCGGTGAACCCCGACGAGCGGACCGCGAGGATGCTCGCGGTCAGTACAACAGCGGTACCCGCGGGCGTAGCCGTCAGAGGCGTGCACCTAAGCACACGGTCTACGTCGTGAAGCAATGGTTCGCCCGTATCCGCTCGCGCCCAAGAAGTTCCATCCTTGAATCGGTTGACTCCATGTGCGAAGTTCTGTGCGAGTGTGAGATTCGGTGTGTCCAGGAGGTGAACCAGAAAGCTCGGTGCCGATCGGATGACGGCAGCTGCTCCCTCCTCTGATTGGAGTGAGAATCCAAGGATCGGAGGGCTAGCGGACACCGAGAACACAGATGAAATAGTCATGCCCACAGGACCGTCAATGCCCTGCGTCGTCACGATCGCAACGCCGGCCGGATGTCTGCGGAAGGCTCTGCGAAATTCATCGCTGAGGGCGAAACTTTCCGCTGCGATAGCTGAGGCTGTCATTGATGCTCCTTTCGTTTCCGGGGGTGCCCGATCCGCTACGGAAAACGTATGACCTCAACCACAGTTGAGGTCAATGTATGTGTCGATCATCACTGTTCGGGACGAAGTGTTTAGCGAAACGCGAAGAGCAGAAGCAGGACCAGCAGTCCTGATCACACACCGCCACGCAACGGCTGGGCTGATTGCGGCGGGACTCCGACAGGAACAGCGGTCCGCGAGCTCTGCTGAGTCTCGCCCGGCGCGGAGATAGCCCGACAGCAACACGCCGGTCGGAGTCGAGTAGGGCACGACCCACTCGAGCCGGTTCGTCGTCGTCTCCGCTCTGATCCGCAGGGTGCGGTGGGCGGGGTCGAGATCGTCGGTGCGCAGCGCGCGCAGCTCCTCACGGCGCAGCGCGGCATCGTAGGCCAGGGTGAGCATCAGGCGGTTGCGGACATGCTCCTCGGCGGCGACGGTCAGGATGTCCGCCCACTGCCGCTCGGTGGGGATCCAGGGCAGCCTCGTCAACCGGGGCACCAACTCGCGCTGATGCCCGCGACCGCGTCGGCCGGGCGTGAAGCGGCTCTCGGCCAACGGGATTGGACTCGCGCAGGCCCTCTTCCAATGAGGTGGTCGTAGAACAGCCGCACCGGCACCACCCGCTGCTGAATGGTGGCATTCGCGAGACCGGATCCGGAGTCGAGGGACACCACGCTCGCGCCTCGGCGGCTGGGCCGTTCGGTCAACTCCCGCACATAAATACCGATATGGGCACGGCTGGCGGTGAGCGGGTCGACACCCTCCCGCTCGCACATCTCCAGGTACTCGGCAAGCTCCCGGGCGTAGGCGTCGATGGCCCGAGGCGCCCTCCCGAGATCGGTCCACACCCGCAGCCACCCGGCCGCCTGCATATGCCGGTCCAGCACCGGCCACTTCTCTTCCAACACCACCGTGCCGCTCAAGCCATCTCCTCAGTTCGTGGTCAACACCGACGAGACATGATCATCTCCACGGCCAGATTCCACGTAACTTTTAAAGTGCTCAAACGTCAGATGTACGGACGCGCAAACCTGGACCTGCTCCGCAAGCGCGTCATCCACACCATCACGAAAGGTGCACCAGATCTGGTGGTCGGTGTGGCAGGGGAGTGCGCGACCGAAGCGGTGCGTTCGAGTTCTAGGATGGACAAGGCGTTCTCGTTTCGATGTCGGCTGGGCAGCCCGTGCTCGGTGCGCGGACGGCCAGCAGAAGAAGGCACGGTTGGGCGCGACGAGCGAAAGCGTCAGTGTCAGATAGCTTTCGGACGCGCCGCGGTTGGGAACGTCCCGAGGTGCGGTCGCCTACGGGCGAAGGAAGGACAGCGGGGTCAGGAGCCGCGCGGCCGCCTATGCGGCAGCGGTGTGGAGCAGGTCCTGCGGCGGTGGCGGGCCGCGGGTACTGGTCGCCTCGGTGAAGAGCCGCGGCGACAAGTTCGTATGGTAGTCGCATACCGGCTTCGTCTTCTCCGGTCCGATCTTCAGCGCAGGAGGGGGATCGGGGCGATCCGCGCCACGGCCGCCGCGGCGAGCATCGAACCCTCGGCGCCGTGAATGGCTGCCGCGGTCACCGCGATCGCGGTGATGTGGGCGGCCAGCATCGTCACGGACATGCTCGGGCCGTGATCGTGATCGGCTAGGATCGCCAGTGCAGTGTGTGCGATCGGTAGGCCCACGGAGAGCATCGCCATCAGAAACAGCGTTGTGTGGCGGGGCGTCGGGACGGCGCCGACGACGGCAGCCACGGCGGCACACGCGGCAATGAGTAGAACCATCATCAGCTCGCTCGGGTGTAGGCCACCACCGAGTGTGTGCGCGGCGATGGTGATCGCTCCGGGCCCGCCCCCACAGCAGCTCCGCGCATTCGAACCACCAGGTGATCCGGCCGCGGCCGGGACCCACCGCAGGAGCGTGACCTCCTCGTGGGCGGTCGCGCCGCTGGGATGGCTCGGTGCACGGTGGATGTCCTCATACGGTGGTGGGTGACGGCGACTAGGCTTCTCTCAGAAGAGCAAGGGCGCGAGCACACCCGCGCACTGTTGCAGCGAGTCGGCACGCCCGAGGAGAGCGTCAATGCGGGTGGACGGGCCGGCGAGGCAGAGGGCACCGGCGGTGTCGCCGTCCGGGTCGCGCAGCGGCACCGCCAGACAGGCCAGGTCCTGTTCGAGTTGGTCGACCTGAACAGCGAACTGCTGATCGCGGATGGTGCGCAGCTCGGTGTCGAGAGCGGCGAGATCAATGACGGTGGCCGAGGTCAGCTGCCGCAGCGGAGTCGAGGGCAACGCTGCCTGCCAGATGGTGCGGTCGGCGAGTAAGAGTTTTCCGGCGGCCGAGGCGTGCAGGTAACGCACCAGCTCACGTTCGGCGCGCACGGGGTGGTCGGGGTCGGCGTCGAGGACCCGCAGCGTCGTGTTGTGGAAGGCCATGACGTGGACGGCGAACCGCACGCTGTCGCGGAGGTCGTCGAGTTGCCGGCGCGCGGCGGTAGGAACGGTGGGGGAGACGGCGGCGGTGACCAGCCCGTTGAGGCGCGCGCCGAGCCCGAATCCGCGCAGATCCGAGGTCCGCACCAGATACTCCTCGGCGACGAGCGAGTTGATGAGCCGGTAGGCGGTGGCCTGGGGAAGGTGCAGGGCGCCGGCGATCTCCCTGGCGGTGACCCCGAGGCCGAGGGTGGCGACCACCTCCAGGATGTCGAGAGAGTTCGAGACGGTGCTGGGGTGGTGTCGGGACGGGTCGCTGCGTGGGCTCATCTGAACGCGGCCGTGGGCAGCAGGTCGGCGCGCTGGGTCTCGTCGTAGATACCGACCGAGGCGAGCCGGTGCGGGGCCAGACGCCGAAGCGCAAGGGTGTAGAGCACCGCCGCCGCCATGATGACGGCATAGACAGCGATGAGCACAATCCCGTCCGCAATGGCGAAGACCACGGCGTTGACGACCAGGAACAACAGGATGACGGTGGTCACGGTGCCGAGCACCCAGACCGCGGGGGTCGACTCTCCGATGCGCCGCAACAGGATCGGCGCGGACAAGCACCCGGCGAGATAACTGCCGATATAGCCGCAGGCGCTGAGGGTGAGGAAGATGCGCAAACCCTGATCGGGCGAGACACCGGCGAGTAAAGCCGCGATCGGCACAGCGGTCACCGCGACCATCGCCGCGGCAATGGCAGGGGCGGGCGTCTGAAAACGCGGGTGAGTGCGGCCGAGGGCGGACGGGGCGACGCCCTCGCGGCCCATGCAGAACAGCACGCGTACGAGCGCATTGACCGACGCCAGGGTGCAGGCGAAGAACGAGGCGGCGATTCCCAGGTCGAGGATCGCCGACAAACCGGTCGAGCCCTCCGAGACCAGCAGTGCCACCAGGGGTGTCGCGCTCTCGCGCACCGAGTCGGGGGCGTTGGCGAGGGCGATCGCCTGCACCGGCAGGGCGATCAGATACAACGCGGCGGCGGCGACCGGGGTCCACCGGATCACGCGAGGCACCGACAGGAATGGTTGGCGGGCCTCCCCGCTCAGTGTCGTGGAACTTTCGAAGCCGACGAAGGCGCTGACGGCGACGATGACGGATAGTGCCATGCTCTGCGCGTTGCCCTCCCAGCTCATGGCGGCGGCGACCGGGGCGCCGGTGCGAGTCGTGGTGACCAGCAACAAGATCAGCAGGGCACCGACGAGGCCGATGGAGACGCACTCGACGAGCAGGGTGATCCGGGCCGAGATCCGGATGCCGCGGATCATCACCAGGGTGGCCACCACGGCGGCCACCACCGTGACGGCGACGATCGCACCGGTGGGGGTGCCCCGCGCCAAACCGGTGGTGACGGCGATGTGCGAGAGGTAGGTGCCGACGGCGAGCAGGCCGGCCATGCCGACCGTCGCATATCCGACGATCGCGGACCAGCCGGTCGGCACGGCGGCGGTCGGACCGAGGCCGCGGGCGGTATAGCTGTAGATTCCGCCGACCGAGGCCATCCGCTGGGCCATCGGCCGCAAACACGCCGAGACGAGCAGGATGACCACGGCTGCGCACACGAACGCGGCGAGCGCGCCGCCCCCGCCGGCGGTGCCGATCACCAGCACCGGGATCACCGCTGCCGCACCCGACGGCGCGATCGCTGCGACGGACTGGGCGAACACCGGTATGAAAGGCAGCTGACGGCGCGGCAACCCCTGTACGGGGGACCGCGCCGCGACCAGCGCCCGCTTGTGCGGTGAAGTCGTCATGTTCCGCACGCTCATCTCTGAAAGAAGCAGCGAAGTCGCCTGGTCAGCAGGCTGCACGCGGCCCTGGGTGGTGATCGATGTCACGCCCAGCGTCGAATCCAACCATTTCCGATGCATGACGAGAATGTTTCATCCATGTTAACCAGGTCGAGAATTTTCCGGCGTGAAGTTCTCACCGTTGTTCCCTTCGACGTGTGCTCCCGATCACAAAGCAGCGTTACGGTTCTTGCTGTGAACGGTTGACCGCACCCCGTGAGGTTCCTCTTCAGGGACACCTCGAAAAGTGTCGACGGCCGATCACATCGCTAAGCGAAAAGCCCGTGATCTACGCAGACATCTCCACCGATCGATTCATGAACCGGCCCGGCCGCCGTGCCACCCGGAAAGCCCACCATCGAGGGCGCCACTTCGTGATGTCGACGCGTGGAAAGAACCATGCCCAAGGAGCGAGACACCCATGTCCATTCAGGAAATCGATCGCACGGTCGCCGCACCGGGAACACATCCCCTCGACCCCCTCAGCCGCGACGAAATCTCGAAGGCAGTGTCGGTGCTGAAGTGCACGCAGGCACAGGCGGACAGCTTCCGGTTCGTGCAGGTGGAGTTGAAGGAACCGTCGAAGAAGGCACTGCGCGGTGACCTCTCGCAGATTCGCCGCGAGGCCAGCGCCGTGCTGATCGACCGGTCCACCGGATACGGCTACGAGGCCACCGTCGACCTCGAGAACGAAAGCCTCGAGCGGTGGGTGGAGCTGCCGTCCGGCGCCCAGCCGCCGATCATGCTCGACGAGTTCGAGGAATGTGAGGTCAACTGCAAACGCGATCCCCGCGTCGTCGAAGCCCTGGCCACCCGCGGGCTGACCGACCTGGACCTGGTGTGCATCGAGCCGTGGTCGGCCGGCTACTTCGGCAAGGACGACCAGGGTCGCCGCCTGATGCGCGCCCTTGTCTTTACCCGGCTCGACCAGGACGACAGCCCCTACGCGCACCCGGCCGAGGGCCTGATCATCATCTACGACCTCAACAACGGTGAGGTCGTCGAGATCGAGGACAACGGCCTCATCCCCGTCCCTCAGCAAACCGGCAACTACCTGCCCCAGCACGTCGGTCCCGCCCGCACCGACATCAAGCCCCTCGAGATCACCTCACCCCAGGGCCGCTCCTTCCAGGTCGACGGCCAGCACGTGACCTGGGGTGACTGGAGCTTCCGCGTCGGCTTCACCCCTCGCGAGGGTCTGGTGTTGCATCAGCTGAAGTTCCGGGACGGCAACCGCGACCGGTCGGTGATCAACCGCGCCTCACTGGTGGAGATGGTGGTGCCCTACGGTGACCCGTCCCCGGTGCAGCACAAGAAGAACGCCTTCGACGCCGGCGAATACAACATCGGTGCCCTGGCGAACTCCCTGGCACTCGGCTGCGACTGCCTCGGCGAAATCCAGTACTTCGACGGCATCGTCAGCGACAGCCACGGCAACCCGATGACCATCAAGAACGCCGTCTGCATGCACGAAGAAGACGACTCGATCATGTGGAAGCACTACGACTACCGGCAGGACACCGCCGAGGTCCGGCGCTCACGCAAACTGATCATCTCCTTCATCGCCACCGTCGCCAACTACGAATACGGCTTCTACTGGCACCTCTACCTCGACGGCACCATCGAGTTCCTGGTCAAGGCCACCGGCATCCTCTCCACCGCAGGCCAGCAGCCGGGCACCAAGTCGCTGTACGGGCAGACCCTCAACAACGACGGCCTCTACGCCCCCATCCACCAGCACATCTTCAACGTGCGCATGGACTTCGAGCTCGACGGCACCAAAAACGCGGTCTACGAGGTCGACACCGAGGTGCCCGGCACCAACCCGACACAGAGCTGCTTCTACACCGTCGACCGCCTCCTCGAACGAGAACAGGACGCCGCCCGCCTCGCCGACGCCCGCAAACACCGATTCTGGAAGATCGTCAACCACGACCGCCGCAACATCGTCGACGAACCGGTCGCCTACCGGCTCCAGCCCACCGACGCGATCACCCTCTCCGCCACCCCCGACTCCTGGGTAGCCAAGCGAGCCGGGTTCGCCACCAACAACTTCTGGGTCACCGCCTACGACCAGACCGAGCGCTTCCCCGCAGGGGAGTACCCGAACCAGTCCCGCGGCGGCGACGGCCTTCCCGCCTACATCGAGGGCAACCGCAACATCGTCGACGAGGACATCGTGGTCTGGTACACCTTCGGCATGCACCACGTGGTGCGCCTCGAAGACTGGCCGGTCATGCCCCGCCAGCACGTCGGCTTCATCCTCCAACCCCACGGATTCTTCGACCAGAACCCCACCCTGAACCTGCCCCGCCCCGAGCGGCAGGCCGAGGGGTCGCACTGCGGATGCGAGGACTAGCCATGAGCACCGATCCGGTGGCGCCCCCCGCACGCCACACACACGCGGGCACCACCGGTGCCCACGCCGCGGGCGGAGTCGACTACGACAACGTCGCCGACGACTACATGCTCCGCCGTCAGCTGCGCCGCGGCACCGCAGGACCAGTCCTGCTGATCGGACTCGGCGTCGGCTACGTCGTCGCCGGTGACTACGCCGGCTGGAACTTCGGAATCGGCCACGCCGGCTGGGGTGGCATGCTCATCGCGGTCGGACTCATGGGCCTGATGTACACCGCGATGTGCCTGGCCCTGGCCGAGATGGCCTCGATCATCCCCACCGCCGGCGGCGGCTACGGCTTCGCCCGCCGCGCGATGGGACCGTGGGGCGGCTTCCTGACCGGCACCGCCGTGCTCCTCGAATTCGTCCTCGCCCCGGCCGCCGTGGTCACGTTCATCAGCGCCTATGTCGACAGCCTCTTCGGGATCAGCGGACCCTTGGTGTATGCGGTGTTCTACATCGCCTTCATCGGTCTGCACCTGTACGGCGTCTCGCAGGTGCTCAAGCTGATGTTCGGCATCGCCATCGTCGCCGTGATCGGGTTGCTGGCCTTCTCGATCGGAATGATCCCGCATTTCGATGTCAGCAACCTCATCGACATCGCCCCCACCAATGCTGTCGGCGCCAGCAGCTTCCTTCCATTCGGCATCGTCGGAGTCTGGGCCGCCCTGCCCTACGCGATGTGGTTCTTCCTCGCGGTCGAAGGCGTCCCCCTCGCCTCCGAGGAAGCCCGCAACCCGGTGCGCGACATCCCCAAGGGACTGATCGGTGGTGTGCTGGTGCTGCTCACCCTCGCCGCGCTGCTGCTGACCCTCGGACCCGGCGGATCGGGCGCATCGACCCTGCAGGACTCCGACAACCCGTTGATCGACGCCATGGAGGCCGCCAACGGCGGCACCACCTGGCTGAGCCAGTTCGTCAACGTCATCGGCCTGGTGGGTCTGGTGTCGAGCTTCTTCACCATCACCTACGCCTACTCGCGGCAGACGTTCGCGCTCTCGCGGGCCGGCTACCTGCCCAAGGTGCTGTCGCTGACCAACGGGCGCAAGACCCCGTTCCTGGCGCTGATCGTGCCCGGGGTGATCGGATTCATTCTGTCCCTCACCAGTTCCGGGGACCTGCTCATCCTGATCTCGGTGTTCGGGGCCACCGTCTCCTACATCTTGATGATGATCTCGCACATCGTCCTGCGGATCCGGGAGCCGCACCTGCACCGCCCCTACCGCACCCCCGGTGGGATGCTCACCTCCGGAATCGCCCTGGTCCTGGCCGTCGCCGCCCTGGCAGCCGGGTTCATGGTCGACCCCTCGGTGGTGTTGTACGCGGCCGCCGCGTACGCGGTGATGATCGCGTACTTCGCCTTCTACAGCCGACACCACCTCGTCGCGAAGGCACCCGAAGAAGAATTCGCCGCCCTCGAGGAGGCCGAATCCGAACTCGACAACAGATGACCGTGACCCG
Organism: Rhodococcus sp. ACPA1; assembly: GCF_002300195.1. Classification (NCBI taxonomy): domain Bacteria; kingdom Bacillati; phylum Actinomycetota; class Actinomycetes; order Mycobacteriales; family Nocardiaceae; genus Rhodococcus; species Rhodococcus sp. ACPA1. Next base: position 138,295 of record NZ_NSDX01000014.1, read on the forward strand.
CGCCCAGCAGGGTGCGGGCCGGCCACATACTTCTGGCAAACCCGCCGCACTGCACCAGCGCCGAAAACCTGTGCGCCCCCTTTCCGTACCAGCTCAGGGCGCGTCCTTGCCGGGAACCACGAGTGAACCCAAGGAGAGAACTCATGGCCACCTCCGCCGCCGCCACCGTTTGGCGGCCCACCCTGCCGGTCAATCCCGTGCGGGCGACCGCCGCCGGGAAGGTCGCTGCCCTCTTGGTTCTGGCCTGCGTCGCAGCACACATTCCGGTGCTGCTCACCCACCTGCCCCACTTTCCCGGCACCAGCCTGCTGATGCTCGCCCTCTCCTGCGCCTGCCTGTTCTGCGTCGGGCATCTGTGGACCAAGCCGACCATCCGCGACTGGTCCACCACGGGGGCATTGGCAGCCGGGATGCTCGTCTTTCACGCGATGATGATGGTCTCGATGACGAACACCCTCACCGGCGCGGCGAACACCGCGCCCCCCGGACACCGTCACCGCTCGGCCCCCCACACCATGGACGCCGCCCCTACGCCGAGCGGTACGCTCGAGTTGCTGTTCTATGGTGCGAGCGCACTCGCACTGATCCAGGCTTTTCTGGCAGTCGTGATAGTCCTGCCCACCATGCTTCGGAGCCGAAGCCAGCGCACCGCCGTCTGATGCCTCGTGATGCTTGATGGCTCGTGATGTCGGAGAGTGTTCCGCGCTTTTCGGAGGTAGGGATGCGGCGCAACCTTAATTCACCCTCGGGCAGCAGCCGTGCGTTGTCGGCGTCGTTGCGGTGGAATTCTCGAGTGGCGCGTGTGCGGTGCTAATCGATGTAGGGCAGACCGGGGCCGGTCGCGGTGCCGATCGACCGGTGTGGCCGCCATCTGCCGCTGCCCGTCGCGGCGATGATTGGTGCCGAGATTCGGGCGGTCATCGCCGGGCACCGCACCGGCATTTGCGCCGCAGCACCCCCCGCGCCGTCGAATCAGGCGACTGCGCGACGACGACGCCGCGGATTACAGCACGACCGTCGCTGCACAGGAGACGCCGGCGATTGACCTCGGCTCCGAGTGCTACCGCACGGGGGTCGAGGCGCGTCGCCGCGCTCACGCCGCCTTGACCGACGTCCCCGACCTGGTCGAACAACGTCGAGGACCGGATCGAGCAGCTCTCGCAACGCACCCTCGACCTACTCGACGCCGAGAGCCGTGTCTGAGGTGCATCGAAGGGGAGCTGCGAGCTATTTGTCAAGATGTCTTGACGGTCCAGCTGGCATCGCACCGAATTATCGGTCGCAGCGGACGCGACCTGAGACGCCACCTGGGGGATCAACGACTCGGCCAGTAGATGGTCGAGGCCTTTCGGCATCGCTCTACGAAAAATTCTTGCTCACCGGTTCCGGCGAATCGGTGTTCCCGTCTTCTAGATGAGCTTCGAGGTCCGCCTACTGCGCATGAGGTGGTTCACGGGCTGTGCAGGTCGATGACGGCGGGTCGGTGCGCCGCGGCGGACGAGTGCGTCTCGTGTGGTTAGTCTAGCCGTGATCACGCGTATTCAGCAGTTCGGGAATAGCTGTGCCGGTGAGCTTTCCGGCGTGAACTGCGGCTCGAGTGGTTGCTACTGAGTCGGGTTCATTGCAAGTAAGAAGTACCCATCAGTCGGCGCTACCGCTTTCAATTCGGGCCACGAGGTCGCGGTGCTCGTCGCGGACTTTTCGCGAGACGGCTATGAATGCTTGGACCAGTGGAGTTGGTTGTCCGCGCCATCCGACGCATAGCGTCGATCCCGGTACTTGACCCAGCGTTCGGTACACCAGCGACGCCCGATGTGCGAATCGGTCCATGCTGGGCACAGACACCGACAAAGTGAGACCCGCCGCTACGTTGTCCAGCTCTTCATCCATCGTTGCGGTTTCCCTGCTGATGCGGGGCAGATTGTCATCGTCGACCCCGAGATCACGCAGTGTCCAAAACGCGCGCCAACGTGCGTCGTCGGTACGCGGTGCTGAAATTACCTGATCCTGCAAATCAGACAACAGCACCACCTTCTGCGCTGCAAGAGGGTGCGAGTTCGTCATCCCAATTGCAAGCGGTTCAGTGAACAAAACTTCAGAGTTCAGGTCGGCCAGATCGATCGGTAACCGCAAGAACGCCACATCCGTCTCTCCGGACCGCAGACCACAGGAGGGATCTGTGAGGTCGTAGCTTTCGATCCGAGGGCTGACGGACGGGTGACGAGTTCTGAACTCCGAAATAATCAACGGTGTCAGCTCCAGTGCTGACGCGGCAAAGAACCCGATGCGCAGAACACCGGACATTTTGGAATGCGCTCGGTGCGCGTCTGCCACGCCCGCGTCCAGAACTGCCAACGCCTCACGCGCTGAACGGAGAAAGGCCTTGCCAGCGTCGGTCAGTTCGACTGCTCTCGTTGTCCTTTTAAGCAGCGGTACGCCTACATCGTGTTCGAGTTCAGTGATGCTGCGACTCAAACCCTGCTGCGAAACGTACAGACTCTCTGCTGCACGGGTGAAGTGAAGGGTCTCTGCAACTGCCACGAAATGCCGTAGACGACGCGTATGAACGTCCATCGAACTCGCTCTCGGTATCTAAAAATGCAACGCCAACCATCATGGCCCCCGGATCTCCGATTCACAACAGATCAGCGTAAATAGAGTCAAAAATTTTGTTTCCCTCACCTCAGTCTCGTGCGGCACACTCGCAGATGGATGTGATGCGCGTCTCTGAGATCCGCCGATTCGACCGAAAGGAGCGAGTATGCAGCGAACGCTTCTGACGCTGGGACGCTCCTTGGTGAACTCCGCTGCGGGGCGATCACGTCGACGGCCATAAGTCCAAAGCCGTGAGGTCACAATCACCAGCAGACTGCAAACGAGCGGTGCGTCGACAACCGAGGCAATCGATACCCTAATCGGTCGTATTTCCAGGCTGACACGGCGGCCGATCTGCTGGTCCGCGACCCGTTATCAATCGTCGACCATCCGACAGGACGCGCCGAGGAATCAACGCAGCAAGACCGCTCACGGCGATGCAAAACCTAGCAAGAATCTCTACTTTCATCATCTCGCACTAGACCGATCGGCGAGATCGACCACCCACGTCAGGCAGGCAGGCATGTCTCAAAAATCGTCCTCGACATCCTCTGGTTCAGTCGTCAGTACTGAGACCGGCACCGCCACGGTCCCCATGGGTAAAGGCATCGGCGTCCGAGGCGTCGTATTTTTGGTAGCTGCCGGTGCTGCCCCGCTGGCGGCCGCAGTAGCGGTGTTTCCAGTTGTCGTCAGTGCCAGCGAAAGTCCCGTGTCACCCCTGTTCTTCGTTGTTGCAGCGCTGGCTTTGGCTGTATTCGCCGTCGGCTTCACTCGAATGGCCCATGAAGTCACAGACGCCGGCGCATTCTACGACTTCATTCGTGCCGGCCTGGGCCACGTCTGCGGACGTGGGGCAGCCACACTGGCGCTGGTGTCGTATGCGCTGCTGTTCGTCGCGCTCGTCGGATATTTGGGCGCTTCCACTGCAAGTGCCATTGAGTACTTCACCGGTGCCGTGATTCCGTGGTGGGCGTGGAGCACGGTGTCGCTCTTCATCACTGGGGTGTTGGCTTACCGCGACATCGCATTGAGCACCAAGGTTCTCGGTGTTTCGTTGGTCCTCGAACTTGCGATCATGCTGGTGCTCGATTTCGTCGTGGTGTTTCGTGGTGGGCCCGAGGGAACCACCGCATCGGCCCTGAACCCACTACACTTCACCGACGGCACGCCATCGCTCGGCCTGATGTTCGCCTTCTTCGGGTTCGTGGGCTTCGAGGCCACTGTGATTTTCCGGAGCGAGGCGCGTAATCCACATCGAACAATTCCCCGAGCGACATACGTGTCCATCGTCGCCATCGGATTGTTCTATGCATTCAGTCTTTTTGCCGTCGCAGTAGGTACCGGCCCCAACAGTCTCGTCGCGAAAGCAACCGAGAACCCTCAGACCCTGGTCACCGAACTGGCATGGACGTTCCTAGGCGTCTTCGGACAGGATGGCGTTCAGATACTTGTTCTGGTAAGTCTCTTCGGTTGCTTTCTGACCTTCCACAACGTGCTCGCCCGGTTCACCTTCAACTTCGGCGCGGCGGGTCTGCTTCCCTCGGCATTGGGTCGGGCCCATCCCCGTCATCACGCGCCGTCGCGGGCATCGCTGGCAGTCACCGCGTACTGCCTCCTCGCCATCGCAGGATCCGTCATGCTGGGATTGGATCCAGTGCTCGATCTGTACACGTGGTTCTCCGGCGCAGCCACTCTGGGAATCATCGTGTTGATGGCTTTGACCTCGTTGGCGGTCATCGTGTTCTTCCGCGGACACGAACGAGGATCCTGGCTGACGACGTTCATTGCGCCGACTGTGTCGCTCGTGGCGTTCGGGGCACTGGTATTTTTGGTGGTGAAGAATTTTCCGCTGCTGGTCGGCGGTTACGGCGTAGCAGTGGCTCTGATCGCAGTGCTGGCAATCGCATTGGCGGGTGGAGCAGCAAGCAGCTTTATCAGCAGGTCGTCGGCGAGAAATCTTTAGTGCCCTGTCCTGGGATTCTCGACTTGCTAGAGCCCCAAACGGCGCGCAGAGATCCGGGCAGTCGACGTCAACCCCGTCCTTGCTCCGCAATTAATAGACAGTCTTGGTGTCCGAGTCGCAGACGGCTAATGCCGTCCGCCCACAAGATTGTCGCAAAACCACACAACCTCACCAGACCTCGACGATCCGCCGATGTTGCGGCAAGCAATCGGGTCGCAGCGTCTCACTTCCACGCCAACCGACGCGCCAAAGTGCGTATGAGACACAGATCGATCGTCTCGTTCCGTACCGTCCCAACTCGCGGTGCTAGGAGACGACTATCTCCCACGCGCTGTGCACCGTAGGGAAATCGGCCTCGTTACTTCGATATCGACTTGGCGACCGAGGCCACTCTCACTCAACGGTGGGGGTCACGACAGCTCCCGCACTGGACGTCCAGTTGAAATGTGCGAGACCTGCCCCACGGACATCCGATCAAACAATCCACAACAGAAGTGCGTAAATCTGAATGGACTCGTTGTTTCTCTCGTCGGTAAAACTTCGGCAGAATCAGAGGCGACAACAGATGTGATGTGGACCTCTCGAAGGGTCTCGCGGCCGGGGAACCACACAGCAACCTCTGAGACTCTCCTCGCACACTCGCGCTTGCATGCCGTCTTCAGCTCGCCGCTTGGTGAGTGGCGCCGTTCTACAGAAAGAGAAACACCATGGCCGGCCAATTAGAGAACAGAAGTATCGTCATCACGGGGGTCGCCGATCCTCAGGGCATCGGCTTCGGGAGCGCCCGGGTGCTGGCGCAGAAAGGTGCATTGCTGACTCTGGTGGACATCTCCGAGCAGGTCCACGAGCGACGAGATGATCTCGAGCGGGAGGGGTTCGACGTCCGATCCAACACAGTGGATCTGACGAATCATTCGGATGTCGTCGACCTGATCGACCAGGTAGTGAAAGACGCCGGTGTCATCGACGGCCTGGTGAATCTCGCAGGAATCGCAGCGCGGGCGAAGAAGGGTGACGATGTCGATTTCGAGGTACCGATACTTGCCACGACTTCGATCGAATCATGGGAGCGCACTCTCGCCATTAACCTCACCACTCAATTCAATTGTGTGCGGGCTGTTTTACCGCACATGATTGAAAGGAGGTACGGCCGCATCGTCAACTTCTCCTCTGTGACCGGTCCTGTCGGCGCGATCGCTGGGTTGGGCGCCTACGCGGCAGCCAAAGCGGGTGTTGTCGGTCTCACCAAGTCCATCGCACTGGAGAACGGCCAGTTCGGAATCACAGCGAACGCGATCGCGCCCGGATACGTCAACACCGCAGCATTGACGCCCGGAATGCATATCGGTGGCGAAAACACCCCACTCAGGCGAAGTGGTGAACCTCGTGAAATTGGTGCTCTCGTTGGCTTTCTCGCATCGGAAGAGTCTTCGTACGTGACGGGTCAACTCATCACCATCGATGGTGGAAACATGATTCAGGAATACAAGGGCCCGGGTGAACTGGTTCTCTAATTGGCGGACCGGCACCAACCCACTCCATGCAATCGAGCAACTACCGTTCTCACCGCTCCCCGATTCGCACCGTAGCAGTCGAGTGCGGCCTGCCGCCCGGATAGGAGATAGACGTGCACGAGATCTCCGCACAGGCTGACGACGCGACGCTGCCCACACTAGGACTGATCGTCAATCCCGTGGCAGGGATGGGCGGCGCCGTGGGTCTTAAAGGCACCGACGGAGCCGACATACTCCGCGAAGCGCAATCGCGTGGCGCCCGGCCCACCTCGCAGGCCCGAGCCAGCCTCGCGTTGACACAACTCGCTGCTACCACAGCTTCTTTCCGACTCCTCACCGGTCCTGCCGAGATGGGCGAACGTTCTGCGCGCGCAGCAGGTCTGACGCCAGAAGTGGTGTACGAATTCGCGGCTGGTTGCTCAACCGCTGCCGACACCCGAGCGACCGCAGCCATCATGACCGCTCGACCGGTTGACCTGATCCTGTTCGTCGGCGGCGATGGCACTGCACGAGACATATTTTCGTCAGCAGGGGATCGTGTCCCCATCGTCGGAGTGCCCGCCGGTGTGAAGATGCACTCGGCACTGTTCGGCACGAACCCAGCGAACGCTGGCCGTCTAGCCGGTCTGTACTTGTCCCGAAATCCTGTGGCCAGGTTACGCGAGGCAGAGATCATGGATCTCGACGAGGCAGCGATCCGCAACGACACGATGTCCGCGCACCTCTACGGCTACGCGCGCAGCCCTTTCGAGCGTCATCTCGTCCAGAACGCAAAGTCCGGCTCGCGGCCGGGGAGCGAACAAGATCTGGACGCCGCCGCTCACCAGCTGGCACGCGGGATGAGTCCCGACTGCCTATATATCCTTGGCCCAGGAACGACTACACAACGCATAGCCAGTGCTTTGAATCTGCACTCGACCCTATTGGGCGTCGATGCCGTCCTCGACGGCAAAATGGTCGGAACCGACGTCGATGAAAGCACTCTACTTCGGCTGATGAGTGGTCGAGAGACTCGAATAGTCGTCGGCGTTCTTGGTGGCCAAGGCAGCCTCTTCGGGCGCGGCAACCAGCAAATCAGTCCAAGAGTAATTCGCGAAGCTGGGCTCGACCACATTATGGTGCTCTCATCTATCGAAAAACTGATTGCGCTCGGCAATGCGCCGCTCCGTGTCGACACCGGCGATCCCGAATTGGACGAGAGGCTTACCGGTTATATCCGTGTTCAGACGGGAAATGATCGCAGTGTGATTCATAAAGTCGCCTCATGAACAAACTTCAATTACAAAAGCATAAGGAGGCATCAATAATGAGTAACAGCACAGCGCATCCGTACATGGCAAATTCGGTGCCCGCGCTTCAGCAGGAGATGCTCGACGCAATAGGCGTCTCCACCATCGCGGAACTCTTCCAGCAAATTCCCACCGACCATCGCACCACTCGGACACTCGATCTGCCGCCGACCCTGGGTGAAGCCGAACTCCGACGGCATCTCGTGAACACCCTCGCGAAGAACCGCACGTGCGAGCAGAACTTGAACTTCCTCGGAGCCGGCCTGTGGCAACACCATGTCCCCGCAGCGTGCGACGAGGTGGTTCGCCGAAACGAATGGCTTACCTCAGTCTTTGGCGAGCCCAGCTCGGATCACGGCCGCAATCAGGCATGGTTTGAGTTCTGCAGCCAGCTGGGCGAGCTGCTGAAACTCGACCTGGTCGGACTACCCGTCCGAAGTTGGGGTTCCGCCGCGGGCCATGCCCTACGAATGGCTGCCCGCATTACACAACGCACGGAGGTCGCGGTTGTCCGCGCGATCGATCCCGAGCGGTTGTCCGTGATCCGCAACTATTGTGAGCCAACGGAGATGGAGAGCCACATCGCAGTCCGGCTGATCGACTATGATCCTGCCAGCGGGCGGATCGACCTGGACGATCTTCGGGCAGCGGTAGGTGAGCACACAGCGGCGGTGTACTTCGAAACGCCATCGTATCTTGGCGTAATAGAGCAGCAAGGAACCGAGATCGCGGCCATTGCGCGTGCCGCAGGTGCGGAAACCATCGTCGGTGTCGACCCCATTTCGCTCGGAATTCTCTCATCACCAGTGGATTTCGGCGCGGACATCGTTGTCGGAACGATCCAGCCGCTTGGCATCCATATGCACACCGGCGGGGGAGTCGGCGGTTTCATAGCCTCACGCGACGAGGATCGCTACGCTCATCAGTATCCCACCCTGTTCATCAGTATTGCCGAAACGATCAAGCCTGGGGAATACGGATTCGGTCTCAGTCTTTTCGAGCAATCGTCTTATGGTCTGCGAGACAAGGGAAATGACTGGACCGGCCATTCGGTGTACATGTGGGCCATCGCTGCAACCACATACATGGCGTTGATGGGGCCGCAAGGGTTCGAGGACGTCGGGGGCGTGATCCTGCAGCGCGCGCACTATGCGGCACAGTTGTTGTCGGAGATCGAGGGTGTCCGAGCCACCTTTCCATCGGGTTTTTTCAAAGAATTCGTCATCAACTTCGATAACACAGGTAAGACCGTCGAAGAGATCAACGCTGCATTATTGAATAACGGGATCTTCGGCGGGAAAGACTTGACGGGCGATTTCCCTGAATTAGGTGCCAGTGCACTCTATTGTGTCACCGAGATTCACACAAAAACCGATATTGACCGCCTGGTGGACGCTCTCATAGAGGTGACTGCAAAATGAGCACTAGGGTAAACGAAATCCAGGCGCCGGTTTGGAACGAACCGATCATCATGGAGATGGGCTACCCGGGCCGTCGAGGTGCAGTGGTCTGTCACGCCGAGGACGACATCGAAGCACGGGTCGGCGCAGCGGTCGACCTGATCCCCACCGCCGTCCGCCGACGCGACCGTCCCGCGTTGCCCGAGATGTCCGAGCCCGAGGTGCTGTACCACTACCTGCGCTTGTCACAACAAACGCTGGGAATGATGGGTGTCAGCCTTTTCGGAACATGCACGATGAAATACAATCCGCAAGTCAACGAAGCACTTGCCTGGCGGCCGGAAGTCACCGAAGTACATCCGCTGCAGCACGAGGGCACACTGCAGGGAACACTGGAAATTGTGCACGGGATGGATCTCATTCTGCGTGAGCTTTCCGGAATGGACCAGTTCGTGTTTCAAGCTGGTGGTGGGGCGGAAGCTGCATTCGTCAACGCCTCGGTGACCCGCGCCTACCATGCCTCCCGGGGCGAGCTGGAACAACGAAACGAAGTCATCACGACTATTCAAACTCACCCCTGCAACGCCGCGACAGCCGCCGCCGCGGGGTTCAAGGTGATTACGTTGATGCTCGACGAGAACGGATACCCATCCCTCGACGCACTCAAGGCTGCTGTGTCGAATCGGACCGCGGCCTTGATGGTCGGCAATCCCGACGACATGGGCGTCTACAACCCGGAGATGAAGGAGTGGGTGGAGATAGTCCACGAAGCGGGCGGCCTCTGTTTCTACGACAGCGCCAACTTCAACGGAACGATGTCGAAGATACGACCCCGTGAAATCGGCTTTGACGCATGTATGTTCATGCTTCACAAAACCTTCGGCGCACCTAAGAGCGGCGTCGGAGGACCCGCTACTGGCGCCTACGGGTGTTCGGCTGAGCTCGCCCCGTTCTTACCCGCTCCGCTTGTCACCTTCGACGGTGAGCGTTACCACCTCGATCACGACCGCCCCGACAGTGTCGGAAAAATACGCGAATTCTGGGGCAACGTGCCTGTCATCCTCAAAGCGTACGCATGGGTACGAGCAATGGGCGCTGAGGGTATCTCCCAGGCGTCCGACATTTCTGTATTGGGAAACAATTACATGGAAAAAGGGCTACTCGCAATCCGCGGCGTGACTCGGTCGCACCCTGAGAGTACGACCCCCCGCCTCGAAATGACGCGTTACAGCATGCAGACCCTCAAGGAAGACACCGGCGTCGACGTGCACGATGTGCAGAACCGTATGACTGACTTCGGTATTGACGCGATGTGGACCAGCCATGAACCGTGGCTAATTCCTGAGCCCTTCACACCAGAGGCCGGCGAGATGTACGGCAAGGAGTCCTTGGATCGATGGATCGCGGTACTCGCCCAGATTTCGGACGAGGCATATTCGAATCCCGATATTGTGAAATCCGCCCCACACAACCAGGCAATTCATCGATTGAAGCCCGGTGTTACCGATGACCCCAGTACTCGCGCTATGACCTGGCGCGCTTTCCAACGAACGCGCGCGCAGATCCGCTCGTAAGCACTCCCAGTCGGCGGCTATTGAACATACTAAAGTAGCGAGTCTGCAGTAGCGCTGGATGACACATCATGGATTGCGTAGGGAGCGCCACTCGCAAGGTTGCCAGCATGTTAGTTGGGGCAAGTCCAACATCTTCCTTCCCGATGTGGATTCAAGAAATCGGTGCGCTTTGTCGATCAATCTGACGCGCGGACAGCCCCACGCGTCGGGCACGTGTGAGATGCCACGCATGGAACTTCAGAAGCCTTGGAAGCGTGCACACGGGCGTTGACCTGGGAACAGCGATCGACTGAACACGCTGAACTCGCAACGACAATGACCAAACCGTTTCAAAATTGAAGGAGCCTTCGTGGCAGGACTGGACACACCGATAACGCCTTTGAAATTCCTCGAGCGCTCGGCCCAGGTACATCCGAACAAGACCGCGGTCGTAGACGGGGAGCGGCGCATATCGTATTCCGACCTCGCATCCATAGTCACACGCCTTGCGCACGGTCTTCGCCAGTCAGGAGTCGGATCCGGTGACCGAGTTGCCTATCTGGCAACCAACTCGGCTGAGCTATTGGCGGCCCACTATGCCGTCCCTCTTATCGGCGCGGCACTGGTCGCAATTAACACGCGATTGTCGCCACCGGAAATCGAGTACATATGTAACCACTCTGAGGCTGTCCTTCTCCTCGGCGAACCCGTCTTGCTCGAACAGCTGCATAATACGTCGCTACTGACAGTTAAGGAGACGGTACAACTACCGCAGCAGGACGGTAGCTACCCGGACACCGGGCGCTCACCCCTCACCTATGACGCACTCATGGCACGCGGATCGGAAGAGCCTCTGCCCTGGGAGGTCGACGACGAGACCCGAACCATCTCGATCAACTACACGTCGGGCACCACCGGTCGCCCAAAGGGGGTGATGTACACCCATCGCGGCGCGTACCTCAACTCTCTCAGTCAGATTCACCATCAGCGCTTCGACACTGACACCAAATACCTGTGGACACTGCCGATGTTCCACTGCAACGGCTGGTGCGGCCCCTGGGCAGTCACAGCCGCATCCGGAACTCACGTATGCATCCGTGCGGTTCGCGGTGACGCGATGTGGTCACTCATCGACAGCGAAAAGATCGACCACATGAGTGGTGCACCGACGGTCCTCGCGACGCTCGCCACTGCCGATGCAGCGCATCCGCTCGACCGCAGTATGACCATCACTACAGCAGGAGCTCCACCCAGCCCAACCACAATCCGGGCGGTTAGAGCACTCGGAGCCGAAATCGTGCATGTGTACGGCCTGACCGAGACGTACGGCCCGTGTGCAGTCTGCGAACCTCAGGCAGACTGGGCCGCGCTCGATGAGGACACACTAGCGAAGCTGCTGGCGCGTCAGGGAGTGGGAATGCTCGCCTCCGGCCCAGTGCGGGTAGTCCGCACTCAACGCGGTCCGCATGGCGAACTCGTCGACGTCGCCAGCAACGGTACCGAGATGGGCGAGATCGTCATGCGCGGAAATATAGTCATGAAAGGGTACTTCGGCGACGATTCGGCCACCGCGGAGGCCTTCTCCGGGGGCTGGTTCCACTCCGGCGACCTGGGAGTCATGCACCCAGATGGCTACATACAGCTCATGGACCGCGCCAAAGACATCGTCATATCCGGCGGTGAGAACATCTCGACAATCGAGGTCGAGCAAGTTCTCATGTCCCACCCATCGGTGTTGGACGTCGCGGTGATCGGCGTTCCGGACACGAAATGGGGAGAACGACCCAAAGCGTTCGTGGTTCTGAAGACGGATTCCACCGTCTCCGACTCCGACCTGACGCAGTTCGTACGAGACCACATTGCGGCGTTCAAGGCGCCACGAGAAATCGTGTTCCTACCCGAGCTACCGAAGACCTCGACCGGAAAGATTCGCAAGAACGAGTTACGCGACCGCGAATGGCATGGAGAGCGCGAGCGGATCCGGGGCTGATCGCTTCTGCACAAGCGGCATGCCCACCCAGACGACTGCAGATCGACGGTTCCGTCGACCAACCGGGCCAGGCTCCACTCAGCCAATGGCTCCAATGATCACGACAATCTCGAAAGGACGCGGACATGACAGAAGATGCAGTTCGGCGGGTACTCGCCGCGATCGAGGACTCGCGTCAACGAATTATCGACGACGTGAAACGTCTGGTCGAGGTGCCCAGCGTGAATCCGAACTATCCTGGCGTCCGGTCCGAAGACTATCTCGGTCAGGAATCCGAGGCGAACCTCTTGCTCCGCGACAGATTCGGCTATCTCTTCGACAGGTCCCAACTCGTCAAGAGCCAAGAAAAGCGCGAGAACCTCGCTGGTGTCGTGAAGGGCGGTGGCACAGGTCGGTCGCTGTTGCTCAACGGCCACATCGACGTCGTACCGGCGGGGAATCTCGATACATGGACAGGTGACCCCTTCGTCGCGAGCGAAGTGTCCGGCCGAATACATGGCCGAGGGGCAAGCGACATGAAGGGCGGGATGGTCGCTGCCTTCAGTGCGATCGAAGCGATCCGAACGTCAGGTATCGAGCTTGCCGGCGACCTGGTCGTTCATGCCGTGGCAGGTGAAGAATTGGGCGAGCATGAAGTCGGGACAGGTTGCGTGCTGCAGAACGGATACATTGCGGACGCGGCGATAGTCGTCGAGCCATCCGCTAGTTTCGATTCCCCGCTGACGATAAATCCAACTGCTGCGAGCTTGTTGTGGGGTCGAGTTCGAGTCGAGGGACTCGCCGGGCATCCAGGGCTTCGTCGTGAGCTGGTACGGGCCGGCGGGGCCGGTGCACGTGCGGGCGTGAACGCGATTGACAAAGGCTACTTGGTTCTGCAAGCGCTGTACGGGATCGAAGAGCAATGGGGGCTGAGCAAGCAACGCCCACTGTTCAAGGCGGGACATTTCGTCGTCATGCCCGGAACGATTCACGGACGTGGGAAGGACATCGACATTCCATTTGTCTTTGCTGAGTACTGTGAGATCGATTTCATCGTTTGGTATCCACCGGAGGACGACTCCGACGCAGTGAAGCTCGAGATCGAGAGTTTCGTCAATCGGTCGGTCTCCTTGGACCCTTGGTTGGCGGAGCACCCACCCACCTACGAGTGGCTGGTCGAGTTTCCGGGCTTCAACACCCGAGATGATCACGAAATCGTCCGCACTCTCGGTAACGCTCACGAACAGGGGACCGGCAGCACAGCAATAGTCGAAGCGTTCCCCGCCGCCTGTGACGCGACTTGGATTGCGCGAACAGATATTCCGGTTGTGAATTATGGGCCGGGCCATCTGGCAAACGCCCACAAGCCGAACGAATACTGTGACGTAGACGAAATCATCTCCGCAACCAAGAGTTTGGCGCTCACTGCACTCGATTGGTGCGGCGTGAAGTGACCGTTGCAGACATTTCTCGTCGAGCTGAACACGAAGAGGGAGGCCGAGTTCGACGGACTTCATCAAGTGGTTCTTGACGAGGAGGGCTGCGGTCGCCACACCTGGCTTTACTTCATGCTCCTGTCGTCAATGATCCGAGGGACGGGGTCGCCGGGTGCGGTGACGCTGGGAACCCTGAGCAACAACCGACCAGCCCAGTCAAGGCAACATCCGACCAGCCCAGTCAAGGCTTGTGTGGCGGCATTCACCTTCAACATCGACGGGCTTTTGTTTTCAGTTCTGCCGCGGGTCAGGCCGTGATGGTGATCTCGGCTCCGCCGTTGAGGCGTAGTGCGGGCAGGTGACCAGCTGCCGTGGCACGGGTACGACCTGTCGGTCGGTGTCGAGGTAGAGCTGGTAGGCGAGCTGCCCGCGTCGGTGGGTGCCGGTGTTCGGGTCGACGGCGCCGAGGAAGTATCCGTGCGTGGCGCCGGCGGTGGTGAAGAGCGCCCGCGCCCACTCGGCGGGTTCGGCGGGCGGCAAATACCGTAGGCTGCCGGTCGCCGCGTCGAGGGTGTGCACGATGGCCGTGAGAATGAAGCCGGCCGCATCGGGGAACCACTGTTCGGCGGTGACGTCGAACGGGGTGATGGATGTGTGGATCCGCATTTCGATGTCCGTTTCGGTACGGGCAGGCACCGCGAAGATGTGGGGATTCGCTGCGGTGTCGCCGGTGGCCAGGGACGGCAGCGCGGCGTCGGTGTTGAGGTTGGGCGGGGCATCTGACCCGCGGTGACAGCATGTCCCCCGAAGCAGAATTTGGCCCACAAATGCCGTGCTGCCGGCGTTCTTCTCGGCGCCATCCGGGTGGCGCGATTCTGATCGCTTCCGGCTCGGGGCGGGATGGGTTCGTGAGCGACCGCATCGCAGCCGACCTCGAGCGTGAACTCGCTATGCTCGTCTCCGTGCGCGACCGCCTCCGGGCATCGGAGATGCCGGCGGTTCCCGGCGTGGGTGGCAGGCCGTCCCGCTGCCGGTCCCGGGAGGGCGGCAGGTCGTAGTAGTTCGTCGCGGTTTCTCGCCTGGCGCGTCGAGGGCTGAGGCGCAATCGCGTGCGGACGGTGGCGTGCGTGCCGCATCGCGGACGTGTCCCGGTGGGCCGGGCTACCCGCCGCCGGCGTGCGAAACCGTGTGGCGAGCCGTCGCGGTCCGAATCGGACGGGGCGGTACCGCTCCGATCACCAGCAGGTCAGAGTTTCCACATTGGTGTTACAATTTGGGACAAGAGTTCGGGAAGGGGTGGATATGACCATCACCGATACCAGAAGTGCTCTCGCTGCCAATTCCGCGCGAGAACACCTCCTGCGGCTGGACCGACTGCGGCTGATCGACAAGGCGCAGAACGAGGGTTTCACGCTGCGCCAGATCGCTGATCTCCTGGAAATCTCGGCAACGCAGGTCCACCGGCTCGCGCAACGGGTCCTGCAGCAGCCCGGCGAACTCGAGCGAACCCCGCAGGAGGTGATTTACCAGCGCTCGGCCGGGGTGATCACCGATGACGAGATGATGGACACGCTGGTGCACTGGAACTACACCTACGGCTATGTACCCACCGTAGGCGACCAGCCGATGGACGCCTACGCCAAGGGCAGCTGGGACGACGTCCGGCGGGCATACCGGCGGGGCCTACTCAGCGACGACGAGTGGGACGTCCTGTTCGACAGCACCCGCACGCCACGGCAGGCGCACCGCGCCGCGGCCCGAGGGTGAGCGTGACCGGAGAACCACTGCGCGAGGCAGTTTCTCGGTAATTGGTGCACCTGGGTCAACACTGGCAGCCGCTGCACCCTGACAGCGGCCGGAGCACCCTCGACCTGTACGCGAATGATCGCCGGCGAGACCGGACGCTGCAGGAGGTCATCGAGTGGTACCTCGACCTCGCCGAGCCCGACCGCGACGGGCGCTGCGCCGCGATAATTTCTGCGGGGCCACCGGGGGCCGGCAAGTCGACGGCGCTGCGTGAGCGTCACCTGTTCGATACCAGCTACCGATATCTGGACGCGGACATCGTCAAGGACGAACTCCTGCGCCGCGCCATCGCGGACGGTCACTACGCGGACCTGCTGTCGACGACACTCGCCGATGCACACCCCATAGCCCCCCGGGAACTCGCGGCCCTGGTCCACGCCGAATCCACCGAAGTCATCGACGACGTCCGCGAGGTGTGCCTGCAACGACGCGAGAACGTCGTCATCGAAGGCACCCTGCAATGGGGTCCGCTCGGGGACATCCTCATGGCCCAGCTCAGTGAGCACGACTACACCGACGTGCGCATCGTCGACGTCGAAGTACCGGAGTCGATCGCCCATGAGCAGGCGGTGCGTCGGTGGTGGGAGGGCCGGCTCCGGGGGATCAGCGGGCAGGACCGGATGGGCGGGCGGTTCACACCGCCGGCGGCGATCGCGCGGCTCTATGAGAAGGGTTCGGTGAGCCGGTGCGCAGCCCACGCCCGCGCGGCGTTCGAAAGCTCGCTCGCAGCGGCGATCACCCAGGTCACCCTCATCCACATCGACCGCAGACTCGGCGCCGAGCCGTTGGTCTCGCGGCGTGTCGACGGCAAACTGGTCGAAGGACGATAACCACCGGCCCACACCGCAAGGCCGGGGCATGCGCCTGGACGCCGAGTGCGCGAGAAATGCTGTTGAGAGTGGCCGACGCGGAGTGAAGGAGTGAGTTTCCGTTCCAGGGACATGCATTACGACAGGCCTGCTCTTCCTATTCCCTTCGATCGAATGACATCGATCTGAGCGGACACGCGCCGGATGAGGTCGAGTGCGCGGAGGGCGTACGTGGACAACGGGGCCGTGGGTAAACCACCGGCGGTGCGGTGGATGTATGTCAGATGAACGACACCACGGTTTCCGGACACGCCCTGATTGCGTCTAGGTTCACGGAGTAGGACATCATTGACGCCAAGGTCCAGCAGGGATAGCGCTGTGCAAGGGCGGTTGTCGAGGGGGAGTGCGAGGTGACGCAGACAGCAGGCTCGGCAGGAGCGCGGGTGGGGGTGGAGGCGGGGGAGTCGCCTATCAGTTTTGCGACGCATATTGTGCGGGCGGGTGGCGAGATGGGTGCCCGCGACGACTTCGAAACTATGATCGGCCAACTCGTCACAGCTATCCATCCCGGAGCCAGAATGATCGCGGCCAATCCTGGGGACTGGGGGATTGACGCCTTCGCGGGTGACATGGGCGGGGAAATAGTTGTGTGGCAGTCGAAGTTCTTCTACCCAGTTGTGGCAGAGAAGCATCATCAAGAGATACGGGACTCGTTCAAATCGGTCTGTAGACAGGCCGGCAAGCAGGGGCATGTGCTGAAGCAGTGGATTCTGTGTGTCCCGTCCGATATGGATGGCCCGACCACAAAATGGTGGGATGGGTGGAAACTGCGCACTCAAAAGGCCCAGGGGCTGTCGATCGATCTGTGGGATGCCAATCGGTTGCGTTCGTATCTGATCTCCCCCGATGCGGCGAACGTGCAGCGACATTACTACGGCCGCGTCGGCCAGCTAGCGGGGACACGGGAGGTAGTGTCGCCGGCTGAGGAACGGGTCGAGGAGATGGAATCGGCCTTGTTCGTCCGTCAGCTCAAAGCTGCCGGGCACGTCGAGGTGGGATCGGCGAAGAGGCAGTTCTTCAATGCCGATCTGATGGCGCGGGAGATCGCTGACAAGGCGGTTCCGTCGGAGGTTGCTGCGCTGTCGGAGGCAGATGCCCACGTGCACATGCTGTGGGAGGACCGCTTCAACGATGCCTGTCTTGAGGCCGGGGACGCTGCCCTCGCTGGTCTGCATAAGTCGGTGATGAACGACATCCGCGACGCACACGACACGATCACAAGCAGGATCAAGGCCAGTCGTGTCCACGCCCGTGGTTTGATGCATCGCGTCGTAGATGACCGCCGAGCCGGATGGGTCAAGGATTGGCGTTCGGTCGCCGAGCAGCATCCCGCGAGTTCACAATCTCCGAGTGCTCCGCGCCCCAGCAACGCGGGCACCACGACAGCGGTCCCGCACCCGGCCTCCGATTCGTCTGACACATCGGTCGGGCCCTGATGCCGGCGAAAGACCGTACGAACGCGGAATCGCCCGCACTCCCACCGGTTGCCATGCCCGAAGACGACGTCGTTTTCCGTCTGGCCCAGCTCTTGCTACTTCTGGAATCGATGGCCGAGCAGGGCCGTCCGGACGTCACCATCGAGCGGTTGAGCTACTACGACTTCCTCGTTGCCAATCCTCTCCTTGTTGTTACAGAGGACGACCCCGACAGAATGGCCTTGCTGATGGCGGGCTTCGACCGCCGTGCCTTGCACTATGCAAGCCCGACACACCGATTCACCACACGACGTGAACGACTTCAACACGATCTGGCGCTTCTCGTTTCCTACGGGCTCGTGGTCCCGACGGTGGAAAAAGCGGTGCGGTACTCGGTCACCGCCTTTGGGCGTGAACTCGCCGGCCGATTCACGGCGATCTACGCTCGCGCGTATCGCACCTCCGCTGAGATCCTGATTCGGCGATTGCACAGGATGAGCGACACACGACTGCGTGAGCAGGCACGAACATGGACCACGCTCGCCGCAGCATCTGTGGGGGAGCCAGATGGTGCTCTTTTCGAGCTCGAATTGCTCGGAACAGACGACCCCGACAGCGATATCGACGAATGGCCGACACGATGACCTCTCCTGACCAGCGCGCAGTGGCCGCGGACGATTTCCAGATCGCAGACTCCGACCGCGGAATCCGGATCCGGAAACTCCGCCTGAACGGGGTCGACAGACCCTACGAAATCGACTTCACCGACACGAGTAACTACCCGCGAGCGTTGTCGGTTGTAGCGGGAGCGTTCAGCACCGGGAAGACATCGGTGCTCGAATTCATCGACTACTGCCTCGGCGCGAAGAACCATCCGCCTCATCCCGAAGTCAGGCGCAAGGTGCGCTCCGCTTCTCTTGAAGTGACCCTATCGGGCGCATCGCACGTCATCGAACGATCCGTCGGCGAGCAACCGTCAACCCACGCCTTTGTCCGCGCCGGCCAACTAGGTGACATCGACATTCCCCCAGTCGAACGCCGCATATTGAGGCCACCGGGCGACCCACGCAGTCTGTCGAGCCTGCTCTTGTCCCACTGCGGGCTCGAAGGGGTTGAACTACGTGAAGCCCCCACCCAAGCGGACTCTGCGACCGATCCACTGAGTTTCCGAGATCTGATGAGCCTCTGCTTCCTACCGAACGAGCGGCTTGACGACAAGAATCTTCTGTTCGAGAACACACATATGAAACGGCTCAAACTGGGCCAGGTAGTCGACGTCGTATTCGGCGTACATGACGACAAGGCCGTCGAACTTGGACGCCGCATAGGAGAACTCGAAAAGCGGCTCAGCCGTGCCCGCACGGAATACTCGTCGGCAGAGGAGTTCCTATTCGAGAACAGCTTCGGCAACCGAATCGACATTGAAGGTCAGTTTCATCAGGCCCGTGCGAGGATGCGCAGCATCGACATCGAACTGCGCGATCTCGATGGCCAAATCCTCGGCGCCTCCACCTTCGCCGAACGCTTACGGGTGCGCCATCGCGGTGCGAGCGAGCGCGCACGGCGGGCCTCGATGGTGTTGCGTGACCGAGAGACCCAGGTCCGCAGGCTGGTACCGCTCCGCGCGCAGTATGCCGACGACGTCTCCAAACTGATCATGCTCACCGAGGCGCACGAACTGTTTGACCCCCTGCGCGTGCAGGTGTGTCCCGCATGCATGAACACAATGAATAACGCGGTGAGCATCGACGACGGACACTGCTCGCTCTGCCGCAGCGCCATACCGACGCACTCGGCACACCGCAACCTAAATGTCGAGGACCAACCGGCACCGGATCGACCCGACCAGGACACCTCGACCGTGCACACCCACGGTCCAGTGACCGCCAAGTTCGACGTCTCCACCGAGTTGCGGGCCACCAAGGCGCGCCTGCGTGAGATCACCGGGTATATCGACGATCTCGAATTAGAGATCGAGGACCGACGAGCAGAACATGAGCAGGCGAAGGAACAAGAGAGGCAACTTGCGGCTCAGCTCGACGAGTCGACGCACCATGCCGTCACCCCGTTCCTCAGCCAACGGGACGACCTTATGCGGCGCAAGCAAGAGTCCGCCGCGGTGATCGAGCGCACCCAGACCGGCATTCGCATGCTCGACAGTTTGGATCGCCGTGGAACGGCAGTTACCAGGCTGCAGACGCAGGTCGAGGCGCTCCGCCGCGAGCGCGACGAATCGAGCATCGAACCCGACCGCGACCGACTGATACACCTGATCAGTGACCGGTATCGCGAGATTCTCACTGCGTGGCGCTACCCGAAGATCGACCAGGCATTCATCGATACCAAATTGGTGCCCCACATGCGAGGAACGAGCTACCGGGATGCGTCCTCGGGCGGCAGAACACTCATATCAATGGCATGGGCGCTTGCCATCTTCGAAATCGCATGGGAGACGGGCGCATCCCATCCAGGATTCATGATGATCGACAGCCCACAAAAGAACCTCGGTCAAGGCAAGGATCGAGATGCCGAGTTTGCGGACAGCGTCGCGGTCGACGGGGTATACAAACACCTCAACGCCTGGCTCAGCGGGTCCGGCGCCGGCGCGCAGATCCTCATCGTCGACAACGCGCCACCCACCATGGCGGACGGGGATGTGGTCATACGGTTCAGCGGCCGAGCCGAACATCCCCCGTACGGTCTCATCAGTGACGAGGTCTCGTGACTTAGTGTGAGAGTGCAGAAAGCGGCCTTCTGGTGTGCTACCGGTCGGCGTATTCAGTCGGTCGACGCAACATCCCTGGTAAGGAAGGGTGTTGTGGATGGTGTTCAAGGGGCGGCCGCCGATCGAGCGGCGAGTGCGGGAGCAGTTCTGGGAATGTTTGCGGGCGGGGCAGGACACAGTCAGCGCGGCGTGTGAGGTGCAGGTCTCGCTGACCCAGATGCGGCGGTGGCTGGTGCAGGTCGGTGGGGTGCGTCTGTTGAGCGTCGCTCG
The DNA here is from genome assembly GCF_002300195.1 of Rhodococcus sp. ACPA1. Taxonomy (NCBI): domain Bacteria; kingdom Bacillati; phylum Actinomycetota; class Actinomycetes; order Mycobacteriales; family Nocardiaceae; genus Rhodococcus; species Rhodococcus sp. ACPA1. The sequence continues at coordinate 159,099 of NZ_NSDX01000014.1, forward strand.
GGGTGCCGAGCAGCGGGTAGGTGTTCGTCAGTGACGTTGCCGATCTGGGTGGCGGCGTGAGTGTGGGGTTGATCTTGGTGGTCTGCACCGTCAGTGTGACGAGGAACTGATGGGTGCACGGCGCCCCCGCTGAATTCTTGGCGGAGCTCACGGGGGCACCGTGCGTAGTGCGGAAGGCACTGATGGTCACGGTAGAGGTCGATCCTGTCCGCGTCGAGTCCCGGCTGTCGAGCGGAGAGATGTCCTGCCCGTCGTGCTCGGACGGGGTGTTGGCGGGGTGGGGTTTCGCCCGGTCCCGCCCGGTGGTGGGCGTAGTCACCCCGGTGCGCCCGCGACGAGCTCGCTGCCGGGGGTGCGCGGTGACGCACGTGCTGCTGCCGGTGACGTTGTTGCTGCGCAGGGCGTATCTCGCGGAGTTGATCTGGACGGCGTTGGTGGCGAAGGCCCGCGGGAGCGGGCATCGCCCGATCGCGCAGCGGTTGGGCATCCCGGGGTCGACGGTGCGCGGCTGGTTGCGGGCGGCGGCGGCCCGCGCGGATGCGGTGCGCATCTGGTTCCTCACGGTCGCGGTCACGGCGGGTGTCGATGTCACGGTGCCGAGGGCATCGGATTCCGTGTGGGGCGACGTCCTCGCCGCGGTGGACGCGGCGCGGACCGCGATCACCGCGCGCTTCGGGAGTGCCGCGGTCCTCGGCGCGGTGACGGCCGCGCAGGTCGCGGTCGCGGCCAGTGCTGGTCGGCTTCTCTCACCAGGATGGCCGCCGGCCCCGAGATCGGATTCTGCAACACCAGTTGACCCTGCCACAGAGGAGGGTGATGCGTCATCGTCGCGGGTGTGACTGCCCGGCAACAGGTTCGGGCAGCATGAGCACCGGACGAAGGGGAGAAACTCGTTGCCTACCGACGATGAGAAACGACGTGATCGAAGCCATGCGGTCGGGTTGTTCCGCTACCAACTGATCTGCCCGGCCCTCGATACCGGGTTGTCGACGAAGGCCCGGGGCCGGCTGGTGCGAGAGATCGCAAGCCGCGAACACACCGACCCGTTCGGGGCGAAGGTGAGGTATTCGCGGGACACCCTCGACCGCTGGATCCGCCGCTACCGGGCCGGCGGCTTCGAAGAATTGATTCCCTCCCCGCGGGCGCGGTCGCCGCGGACCGACACCGCCACCCTCGAGTTGGCTGCCGCGCTGAAACGGGAGAACCCGGCCCGCACCGCCGCCCAGGTCGGGCGGATTATGCGGGCCTCGGCCGGCTGGGCGCCGTCGGAATCGACGCTGCTGCGCCACTTTCACCGGCTGGAGTTGATCGGCCCCGCCGCCGGGGACTCCCCGCCGGTGTTCGGGCGGTTCGAGGCGGAGAACCCGAACGATCGGTGGACAGGGGACGCGCTGCACGGACCGAGGATCGGCGGCCGCAAAACGTATCTGTTCGCGTTCCTCGACGATCATTCCCGGTTGATCACCGGCTACCGGTTCGGGTTCTCCGAGGACACCGTCCGTCTCGGGGTCGCGTTGGAACCGGCGCTGGCGGCGCGCGGTGTCCCGGCATCGGTCTACGTCGACAACGGATCGGCGTTCGTCGATGCGTGGCTGCTGCGGGCATGCGCGAAACTCGGCATCCGGTTGGTGCATTCGACCCCGCACCGCCCGCAGGGCCGCGGGAAGATCGAACGGTTCTTCCGCACCATCCGGGAGCAGTTCCTCGTCGAGGTCGCCGACACCACCGCCGAGGACCTCACCGCCGCGGGTATCAATCACCGAACCGCATTGTTGGAGCTCAATCGGTTGCTGACCGGGTGGATCGAAACCGAATACCACCGGCGGACGCACTCGGAAACCGGGCAGAGTCCACTCGTGCGGTGGGAGGCCGGCTGGTCCCGGCTGGGGCGGACACCGGCGATGCCGACGGCCGCCGATCTGACCGAGGCGTTCCTGTGGTCGGAATATCGGACGGTGACCAAAACGGCGACGGTGTCGTTGCACGGCAACACCTACCAGGTCGATCATGCCCTGGTCGGGCGGAAGGTGGAGTTGGTGTTCTCTCCGTTCGACATGGAGACCGTCGAGGTCCGCTACCGCGACGCCTCCCACGGGCGGGCGGTGCCGCACACCATCACCCGGCACGTGCACCCGAAAGCCCGGCCCGAAACACCGGAACCGCCGGCACCGGTTGTCACGGGTATCGACTATCTGGCGTTGACGGCGCACCTGCACCACGAGCAGGTGCGCAGCGATCGGCGGATCGGGTATCACGCCCTATACGGACCCACCGACAACGACAACGACAACGGTGGCGGTGGGCAGATTCCCGGGCAGCTGAGCATCGACGACCTCACCGATAGTCTCGCCGACGGGTCCACCGATCACCACGGGCGGCCGGCATGAGTATCCAACGCCTGCAGTCGTACTACGGGTTCACGAGGATGCCGTTCGGCCGCGGTCTGGCACCGGCGATGTTGCACCGGCACCCCGGCCACGCCGAAGCCGTCGCTCGCATCTCCTGGTGCGTCGATCAACACGCGCTCGGGGTGATCACCGGGGAGGTCGGCGCCGGGAAAACCGTCGCCATCCGCGCCGCGACCTCCGCGTTGGACCCGGCCCGACACGTCGTGATCTACCTGCCGAACCCGTCGGTGGGGGTGCGGGGAATGCTGCATCACATCGTCACCGCACTGGGCCGGGTGCCGAGTTTCTACACCGCGACACTTGCGCCGCAAGCCGCCGAAGCACTGGCCGCCGAATACGCCGAGCGGGGCCGCACGCCCGTGGTCGTGATAGACGAGGCACATCTGCTCGACAACGCGCAGATGGAAGCGATCCGGATGCTGACCAACCACGACATGGATTCGGGATCGCCGTTCGCGGCACTGCTGGTCGGGCAGCCGACGCTACGGCACCGACTGCGGCTCGGAGTACTCGCCGCGCTGGACCAGCGGATCGCGGTGCGCTACGCGCTGGCCGGGATGAGCCCGCCGGATTCGGCGGACTACATCACCCATCACTGCAAGATCGCCGGCCGCACGGATCCGTTGTTCTCCGACGACGCGGTCACCCTAATTCACAATGCGGCACGGGGATATCCGCGGGCGGTGAACAACCTGGCGGTGCAGGCATTGACGGCGGCGTTCGCCGCGAAAGCATCCATCGTCGACGAGAAGTCCGCACGGGTGGCCGTCACCGAAAGTGGCCACGATTGAGTCACTGATCGTGCGACGTCACCACGCCGACGATGCCGTCACCATTCCGACGAAGGCCCTCCCCGCAACCGCGGGCAGGGCCCTTCTCATATCGGCATCACCGTCGTCGACAGTGACGCCATCGTCGGCACGTTCAGCGACGGACAACATGCGTCCCCGCCGACCTGTTCCCCCGTCGGGGCGGTATCTGTCGCTGTCCGAGCGGGAGCAGATCGACGAATACCGCCGGGACGGGTGGACGATCCGGGCGATCGCCCACGCACTGGGCCGCAGCCCGTCCACGATCAGCCGGGAACTGCGGCGGGCGTTGTCCTATCGCGGGAAGTATCTGGCCTCACGGGCCCAGCGGGACGCCGAGGCCCGCGCCCGGCGCCCCAAGACCGCCAAGCTCGCCGCCCACGCCGAGTTGAGGGAGCAGGTGCAGGGGTGGCTGGGTGAGGACTTGTCACCGCAGCAGATCTCGCACAAGCTCAGGCGGGAGTATCCGAGCCGGCCGGAGATGTGGGTGTCACACGAATCGATCTATCAGGCGTTGTTCGTCCAGTCCCGGGGAGCGTTGACGCGGGAGCTGACCGCCCATCTGCGGACCGGCCGCTACCTGCGTAAACACCGAAGCACGGTCGGTGAGCGGCGGGGGAAGTTCCCGGACATGGTGATGATTTCCGAGCGTCCCGCCGAGGTCGAGGACCGGGCGGTGCCCGGGCACTGGGAGGGCGATCTGATCATCGGGGCGAACAACAAGTCGGCGATCGGGACGTTGGTGGAGCGGTCGACCCGGTTCGTGATGCTGTTGCACCTGCCGGATGGGCATTCCGCCGAGCAGGTGCGGTCGGCGATGACCCGCAAGATCACCGAGCTTCCCGAGCACCTTGCCAAGTCGATCACCTGGGATCAGGGTGCGGAGATGAGTCAGCACGCCCGGTTCACTGTCGAGACGGGGGTGCCGGTGTATTTCTGTGATCCGCGTTCGCCGTGGCAGCGCGGGACGAACGAGAACACCAACGGCTTGCTGCGCCAGTACTTCCCCAAGGGTATCGCGTTGGACGGGTTCGACGAGGTCTACCTCGACGTGGTGGCCGATAAACTCAATCGTCGTCCCCGTATGACGCTCGACTGGGACAGTCCAGCCGAGCGTCTCGGGAAACTCGTTGTTGCGACGGCCGCTTGAAAACGCCGTCCATCGCCGATTATGACCATCTCGCCCGACTCCGCGGACTTCCGCCGCTCGAGTTGGTGCAGGAGGCCTCCGACGACCTTGGCATGATCCGTCAAGGTGTGCGCTGAAGGCATCAAAGCCCAGGTGCTGCCGGCGACCCGCGGTACCTGGGTGCTACGAGTCGGTGATCGAGGGCGCCCGTACCCGCCGCGGCGCATAGCCAAGCACTGCGGTGTGTGTGGGACGGGCGGAAGGCGGCGCGGGCGTTCGACGCGCTCGGTGCGGGGCGTTCGGAGCGGTGACGTCGGTTCCTCCGTGGTGGTGGTGACGGCCCGCACGTTGTTGCCGATGGTACGTCTAGATCGGTACCGGCTTCGGCCGCTGGGGCATGAAGGACACCGCATGGCGGCATGCGGCGGAGGTGTATGCCGACCCGGAACTCGCCGCATTCTGTCGACGCCGTCCACGGGTGACTTCGGGGCCGTGCCGTTCCTGAGCCGTGAGCGTGAAGCGAGGCGAGCGGGTCGCGCCACCGGCTCATAGGCCACCAGCGTGTTCGCCAGCGTCTGTCGACACTGTTACTGGCTGCCGAGCGGATTCGCCGCCGCCAGCTCCTGGCGGTGCAGCTCCGCGGCAGCGGAGATCAGCTCCTCCATGGTTTCGGCCTGGACAGGAACAGGTTCCCAGGGTTTTCCGTGAACGAACAGAGGCTGGTGCCGACGTCCCTTGATGAATGCGGCGAAGGCACCGGGTGTGGTTCCGATTCCTGTCGCGAAGTGCTGGGTGAAGAATATCCCGTTTCCGGGCGTGGGCTCGAACGTGGCGGAGCCGTTGGGAACGTACCGGAATTCGTTGTCGACTGTCTGGACGTGGAGGACATGGCCTCCGACGGAAGGGTGCTGGGTTGACCACGGACCGTCGGTGAGGGCTTGCATGGAGCTCAGGAGGCGGAGGTCGACGGGGCAAGTGTCCGGCCACTCGGCGTAGAGTTCCATGAAGGTCTCGTACGGCTGTGAGTCCCTTCCCAAGTCTCGCCCCGTGCGGTCCGCTCGTAGACGACTCCGTTGGCGACTTTCCAGAGGCGTGCCGGGGAAAGGGCGGCGACCACGAACCCATTGTCGTTGCTGGTGGTGTAGTTCTTGAGCGCCTCGAGGACATCCTCAGCCGGTCCCTTGTGCCAATGCTTCGCGGCCGCAGTTAACGCTTCTGGTGGGGCGTCCCCGGCGACCCCGACCAGGAGGTCGGAGCGGACAATCGCCATTTTCAGAACCGGTGCGTCGTACTCGCGAAGGGACCGCCGGGATCCCGCCTCCCGAGTCGGGTGGACGGTTATTTTTGTGTCGGCGACGGCGGAGATCTTGTCTCCGTGCTTCCGGGCGACGATCAGGGTCATGCGACTCCTTCGGGCTAAAGGTGCGGTAGCCCGCATCCGGCGCCGAGGATGTCCCGGCGCGCCATCGAAGGTAAGCACAATCTTCAGTCTTCGCAACCCTTCAGGAAACTGGATTCTCACTGGTCAGGTCGTGTTTGACACTACGTCCGGCCCGTCTCAGCTACTCTGCGGCGCGACCTTTGGAGCAACTGAATAGTTGCAGTATGAGAGAACGTCGAGGAGTCCCTCAGCGCCGCCGCAGTCGCTCTCTGGGTTCGTTTGCGAGCCATCGACTCGATGTCGTTCGGGACGTCGGTGTGCTCCGTGCAGGAACCCTGTCGCCTGCCATGAGCATGGGACCGTCCTGACCTGATTCTTGCCACCTTCATGGGACCACTGGGATTGCCAGTTGTGGGACCACCCGGCGCGTCGCGCCGGAGTCCCGTCGGATCGCTCGTTTGATCGTCGTGTCGGTATCCCCGGTCGCGAAGGCGGACGGGCATGGCGTTTCGGTAGGTCAACGTGAACGAAGTCAAGGAAGTGCTCCGCGTCTGGCTCGGGGTGCCCGGGTCCCGGACACCGGGGTTACGCACGATCGCGGCGCACTGCGGGGTGGACCTGGCGCGACACCGCGTTGTCGATCGAATAGCCGACAGCCACACGCTTGAGACTCCAGTCCGCCTTGCCCGGGGATGAAAGATGTCCCTTCGAGCAACTCTGACTGCCGCGAACTTGTACGCCACGTGAATGCATTCGGGTCATGCTCTCCTCGAATCCGCATAAGAGACCGTATGGTACGACGGACAGATTGAGAGAGGGCAAGATGATCACACTAGACGACCTTGTGCATCAGATCCGGCCAGAAAGAGCAGTCTTGCTCCTGGGTGCAGGGGCGGCGATCACGTCGGGCGCTCCGAGTGGCGCCCAGTTGTCCTCACTCTTATTGTCTCGGATGAACCCGAAGCCCGACACCACGGACCTACAAGAGGTCTGCGGAATTTGGGAAGCGCGACAGGACCGTGCATCTCTCGTAGCAGAAATCCAAGCGATCTTGGGACACTTGTCACCCAGCAACGCCCTTCTCGCACTCCCGAAGTTTCGATGGCGCAATATATACTCGACAAATTTCGACCGCCTAATAGAAATGAGTTACCGAAATTCTGGGATTGAACTCAATATCGTAAGGTCGAACTTTGACTTTGCTGGAAAACGAGACGATGTCCCGACGTTGTACAAAATTCACGGATGCATAACCCAAGATATATCGACTGGTCACCAGGCTCGAATGATTCTGACCGAACGGGATTACGATGCGGTTGCAGACTATCGAGAAGCAGTTTTTAGGTCTCTATCGTTCGATCTCGTAACAGCGGACACTCTTGTAATCGGGCAATCTCTCAAAGATGCCCACCTCCGGCAGATGGCAAAAGACGCAGCGAAAAAAGCGATAAGCAGCGGCACGAGCGGCCGGGTGTACGTTCTATCGTTCGAACGTGACGACGACCGCGCGATGCTCATGGAGCAGTCGGGGATCCGTGTGTGCTTCGCCTCGCTAGAGGAATTCGTATACAAATTGAGCCTTGATTCGCCGGATCCGCTCGTCGCATCATCCACAAGCCCAATCAATGGTGTTTTGCCCACCAGGCTGGCAACGGCATGCGTAGACGTGTCGCACGCCTCCACGCTCCCCAGTAATCCTGTCCGCCTCTTCAATGGTGCCGCTGCTACATACTCAGATATAAAGTCGGGTTTCACGGCAGAGAGATCCGATGAAATCCGAGCCTTCAAGGCCCAGGACTCGGCGAAGGGTTTCTTCACAGTTTTCGCTGGAGTCGCTGGAGTTGGTAAGACGACCTTTGCTCGAAGAATCCTACATAAACGCGCGCAAGATGGATTCCTATGCTGGGAAGCCAACATGCAGTTCCCCCTCGACGTAGAGGGGTGGTTGACTGTGGACGAGAATCTGCGGGGATCCAACCGTCAAGGGTTTCTCCTAATTGACGATTGCACTACCCAGATGTCAGCGGTCAACGCGCTTGCGTCCAAGCTCGGGAGACTGGATCGGCCGCATTTGCGGCTGGTGCTCACAGCGAACTCCGGATTATGGCGAAGTCGTCAAAAATCGAGCGCCTTTTTCAAACGGGGTACGACTGTGTGGCTCTCACGTCTGAAGGAAGCAGATCTCGTCAACCTAATCAACCTGGTTGCATCGCAACCGAGAATTCACGAATTAGTCGATCCCGCTTTTCTGCTTCTGAGCGATAGGCAACGACTAGAACGCTTGAGGGACAGATGTAGCGCAGAGATGTTTGTATGTTTGAAGAATATCTTCGGGAATGATGAGCTTGATTATATTCTCTTGCACGAATACGCAGAGCTTGAGCAGGCTGAACAAGATGTCTACAGGCATGTTGCTGCTCTTCAAGCAATGGGTGCGCGGGTCCACCGTCAACTCGTACTGCGTTGTCTCGATATAGACGCTGGCCAACTCGAAGCAATGCTGGTGAAGCTCGACGGCATAGTCGAAGAATTTGATGTCAGTCGCGACAAGGGTTTGTATGGATGGTGCGTCCGTCACGACGTAGTCGCACACATAATTTCCTCATATAAGTTCGCGCGCGATGATGAGTTGTACGATCTTTTGGTTCGAATTATCGAGGGACTGAATCCTGGTGTGCACATGGAGATTGAAACTGCAAGAGCGATATGTGCGCAGGACTGGGGTATCGCAAAGCTCAACTCGGATACCGACCAGGTCGATTTGCTCCGACGGGTGATATCCGTACTCCCGGCGGAGCGGATACCCCGGCGTAGATTGGTAAAGAAGTTCTTGGACTCGGGCCACCTAGGTGAAGCTGCCCAAACCATAAAGTCGGCCCGTGCGGTATTTGCAAAAGACATGATTATCGATCGTTACGAAGTGAAGATGTTGCTTGCCCGAGCCCGAGCGGACAATTCGCTCCGGATAGAAGACCGCGAAGCGATACTGCAAGACGCGTTGAATAAGGCGCGGAAGCTCGTTGCAAATCATGATGTTGACGGACAAAATATCCGTACTCTGGCGGATGTAGCTGTCGAGCTTGCCCACATGACTGGAGAAGTCGACCTCCTCGGTGAGGCGCTTGGTCTATTCAGAGACGCTGAAGACGAACTGTTGGACCCCGAGATTGCGCGTTTGCGGATGCAGTACGAGCAGCAGGACCGCAACTTAAGGCGGGGGGATCCGCTGTCCACCCAAACATCAGACGAGCCGGACGATCAGACTATTGATCTTGCCCGGCATTAGTTCCTGGATAGACCGACCGAGCTGATGGCTCCTCGGGGGAGCCTTCTGACCGGGAAAGGTGACATATCCCGGTGTTGTCTTCGGCAGGCGGACGAGGATGATGCGTGCGGATGAAGTTTCACGAGCAGCTCGACGAGCTGACGGACCGTCTGGCGTTGATGTGTCACCTGGCCGGGGAGGCCGCCAGGGGCGGCGACCGACGCCTTGGTGCTGGCGGACCTGTCCCTTGCCGAGCGGGTGTTCGACCCGAACGCCCTCGACCCCGTTGGGGTCGGTCAGTGCCGTGGCGGCCACCTCGAGTTCGGCGGCGGTCCAGGCGGGGAGGCCACCGTCGAGTTCGCCGATCAGGTTGTCGTACCCGATTTTCACGCCCTGCCACACGATCTCGTTCACGTCCTGATCGGGGTCGCGGACAATGATCAGCGGCCGGTCGGTCGGGGCGAGCCAGCCCAGCCAGGTCCGGACACCGACCAGGTCAGCCGGGACCAGCTGTTCGAGCGGGCCCGGTTCGGGAAAGTGACGGTCCTCGACGTGCGTCCCCGCGAGGAATACGAGGCCGGGCACATCCCGGGCGCGGTGTCGGTTCCGTGGGACGAGTTGGCCGATCGTCTCGCGGACCTGCCCGAAGACCAGGAGATCGTCGCCTACTGCCGCGGCGCGTACTGCGTGCTCGCGCACGATGCGGTCCGGTTGCTGACCGACCACGGCCGCCGCGCCGCGCGGCTGGCCGACGGCATGCTCGAGTGGCGCCTGGCGGCCCTGCCGGTCGACTCCCTGGCCTGAGCCCAACCCGGCCGCGCCTGTGCGGGCCCACCCCCGAAACTTCCGAGGTGATCGATGAGTCCGCAGCAGATCCCGCAGCAGCGCCGCACACTGGCGGTCCTGGTCGGCGCCCGAATCCTCAGCGGTGCCGGGCCGGCCACCGGTATCGCGGTCGGGGCGATGCTGGAGAGGACCAGCCTCGCTGGTCTGCCCGGCGATGTTCACCCTTGGTGGCGCCCAGCCGCCGCGCAGACTGCGAATTGGAAGGCCCTGCACCGCGCACACCTGACCTCCCGGGCGACACGTCGCTGACGAGTACCGTCGTGATCTTCGTGCGGGAGCCCGCACACCAGCGACTGAGATCTCGGGTACGAACCGCGTCCACCGGTTGAGTCTGTCAATCACGTTGCGATACCACCGCCGGTTAATGTTGGGTGTTCGAGCTCATCGGACGCATTCGGCTCGGACTTTTGCAAACCCATCCCGCGGCCGGGCAGCTCCGGAACGGAGGAGGCCAAGTATGACAGGAGTGGTCGTCGAGACCGAGATCATCATCGCGCGGCCACGGCACGAGGTCGCCGACTATGCGTCGAATCCCGACAATGCGACCGCGTGGTACACGAATATCAAAGAGGTGCAGTGGAAGTCGTCGAGACCGGCAAAAATCGGCTCTCGCGTCGCCTTCATCGCAGAATTCCTCGGTCGCCGCCTGATCTATACCTATGAGGTCGTCGAACTGGTACCGGACCAGCGCTTCGTGATGCGCACTGCCGAAGGTCCGTTCCCGATGGAAACCACCTACGAGTGGACGGACGCACCAAACGAGACCACGAAAATGGTGCTGCGCAACCGCGGTGAACCGTCAGGATTCTCACGGATTGGGGCGCCGGTGATGTCCCGTGCCATGCGTCGAGCCAACAACAAGGACCTCTCTCGTCTGAAGGCCATCCTGGAAGCAGCAGCCACGAGCCGGTGACCACGACCGGGGCGCGCATCCCACGAGACGCCGCTCCCGCCAAGATCTCCCCGCGTGAGTGGCTGATGGTCACGCAGCGTCCTGCGGCGACGCGGTTCGAACTCGTCGGACAACGACGATGCAGGCGTATCGGCCGACCGAACGCGTCCCGATCGCCCCTGACCGGTCACTAGCGGTTCTGGAGACCCGACCACCGGCTCCTACCAGGTTTGAGGTGCATCTTTTGCGTTATATGGTCGCGGGTGCGACTATATGTGTATGGGTGAGATGTCGGTGTCGGCCGCAGCTGCCGAGCTGGGCGTGTCCGGTCGGCAGGTCACTCGTCTCGCGCGGGCGGGGGAGCTGGTGGTGACGCGGGAGGTGGGGAGGGCGTTGTTGTTGGATGCGGGGTCGGTGCATCGTGTGGCGCAGGCTGATCGTCAGCGGGGTCGGCCGTGGAATGGGGAGGTGGCGTGGGCGGGGTTGGCGATGTTGTCTGGTGTGGGGGTGGATTGGATTTCGCCGTCGCAGGCGACCCGGTTGAGGCATCGGCTGCGGCGGGCGAGCGCGACTGAGGTGGCGTTTCTTGCCCGCCGGCGCGCGCGGGTGCACCGGATGCGGGGATGGGGTGATGATCTGAACACTCTTGTCACCGGCGGGTACGTGGCGGCCACCGGTGTCAGTGCGCTGACCCATGTTCCGGGGGTGGTGGGCCGGTTCGGTTTGTCGGGAAGGGGTGGTGGTGCGGTGGACGGGTATGTGGTCGGCGACGACCTCGCCGGGGTGATCGATGCCTTCGGTTTGGTGGCGGACGTTGAGGGGGAGGTGACGTTGAGGGTGGTCACTGGGTTGGACCGGTTTTTCACGACGACGACGTTGCCGGTGGCGGCGGTTGCGGTGGATTTGATGGAGTCGCTCGACACCCGGGAGCGCAGCGCCGGGGCGCGGGTGCTGGGGGAGTTGCTCGATGATTTCCGGTGAGCGGCCGGAGTGGACGGTGCAGGCACCGGTCGGCGGGTGGGGGCCGCCGTGGCCGCAGGCCGCCGAGATCGCTCGGGTGATTCCGTCCGAGCAGTGGACGTTGATCGGTGGGTTGATGGTTCAGCTTCATGCGGTGCGCGCGGGTGTGCCGTTGACCCGGGCGACGGTCGATGTCGACATGATTTTGCATATGGAGACCGGTGCGGCGACGTTCGGTGGTGTCCGCGCCCGGCTCGAGCAGCTCGGATACGAGTTGCAGATGCCGGTGAGGGGGCGGGTGCACCGGTTTGTACGTTCGGGTGGTGTCGAGCAGGTCGATGTGATGGTCGCCGATCACCTGGCACCCCGGTTTCGGCCGAGGGTGTCGGGACGTGAGGTGTTCGCCGTTCCTGCGGGCACGTCCGCGTTGCGTAAGACGGTGGACTGCCTGATCGAGATCGATGGGGTGTCAATCAAGTTGAGTGTGCCCGACGTCCTGGGGGCGTTGGTGCTCAAGGGCGCGGCCTATCTCGAGGATCCCCGCGATCGGGGGCGTCATCTCGACGATGCCGTGGTGTTGGCGTGCGCCATCGAGAACCCCATGGCCGATCGGGCACGGATGAGGGGAAGTGATCGCGGCGGAGTCCGAGCCCTGGCCGAGGCGTTGGCCGATCCGGATCATCGGTCGTGGCTGTCGATGCCCGAGCAACGCCGGAGACGAGGACGTGATGCGTTGCTACTGCTAGTTCAGGAGCCGAGAACGAGAGTTCCTCAGCAGCAACGAAATACACGATAATGAGACACTTTGTCGTCTGCCGGGCGCGGACCTGGCGTAGATCGCAGGTCCCCCCGACGGCGGTGCGGGGCGATCCTGGACACCGAGGCGGAGGCGCTGAACGCTCTTCTGACGGTGGTAGGCCCGGATCGGAACCTGGTGTCGACGAACCGGTCCCGCTGACCCTTGGGTGGCCCGTCTGGGACCTGGAAACGGCCCTGTGGGCGTTGCCGGGGATGCCGCCGGCGGCGAGCAGACTCCCGAACGATCGTGTCGTAGCAAGTTCGGACATCGGCTCGGCCGGTATGAAGGCGACGAAGCTGATTGCCCGTTCACGTCCCCGGCTGTACCCGATCTTCGGTTTCGGTGGTCAGTGCGGTCCTGGGCACCGAGCGCGCACATCTGAACCCGGTCCGGGAGACGCTGCGGTCCGACGACTGGGCATTGCACCACTGACTGGAGTCGATCCGCGGGGAGGCCGGCCTCCCCGACGAGATCTCCGCATTGCGGGTGTTCGATGTGATCGCCTGGATGGACGGGGAAGAATCGCGGCCTGGGCGAGCCGTCGGACCAGGAAAGATGACACGTCCCGGTGTGTTGTCTTCGGCAGGTGCACGAGGATGATGGTTATGCGGATGAAGTTTCACGAGCAGCTCGACGAGCTGACGGACCGTCTGGCGTCGATGTGCCGGCTGGCCGGGGATGCGGTCCGGGCGGCGACCGACGCCCTGGTGCTGGCTGACCTACCCCTGGCCGAGCGGGTGTTCGACCTCAACGAACAGATCGAGGAGTTGCGCGGTCCGTGCGAGGACCTGGCGATGGCGCTGCTGGCGTTGCAGGGCCCGGTGGCGCGTGATCTCCGTCAGGTGGTCACCGGTGTGCACCTGGTAGCGGATCTGAGCCGGATGGGCGGGCTGGTGCAGCATGTGGCCGAAAGTGTCCGCCGGCGTCATCCCGAGCACGTCGCTTCCGGTGAGGCGGAGGAATTGCTCTCCCAGATGGGGCGGGTGGCGGCCGAGTTGGCCGGCCTCGCCGAACGGGTTCTGCGCACGCACGATCCCGAACTGGCCGCCGAGATCGGTAGACGCGACGACGAGCTCGACGACCTGCACCGCCGGCTGCTCACCCTGATCGAGGATCCGGCCTGGACCGGCAGCATCCCGGCCGCGGTCGATGTGACCTTGTTGGGGCGTTTCTACGAACGTTTCGGTGACCACACCGTCGTGGTCGGGCGCCGGGTGATTTTCCTCGTCACCGGGGAACAGATGACCCCGTAGGTGGTCGCCGTCACGGGCCGCATCGCTGCGGCCGATCCGAGCGTGGACTTCGCCCTGCCCGTTGGTGTGCGCGTTCCTGCCGTTGTGACGGAATCGTCAGCCGGATGCTTGAACACACGCCCCGCATACATCGTCGGGGTGACTGAGAAGCCGTGCGTTGACGAGATTCTCGCTAGTCGGTGACGCCTTCTGCGCGAGCAGCGGCGGCGACTGCCTCCGCGACAGCGGGGGCGACGCGAGGATCGAGCGGGCTGGGAACGATCTTGTCTACAGCCAGCTCGTCACCGACGACCGAGAGGATTGCCTCGGCGGCGGCGAGCTTCATACCTTCGGTGATCCGGCGGGCACCGGCATCGAGCGCACCCCGGAACACCCCGGGGAAGGCAAGCACATTGTTGATCTGGTTCGGGAAGTCCGAGCGTCCGGTGGCCACGATCGCCGCATGCTTGCGGGCGATGTCCGGGTGGATCTCCGGGTCCGGGTTCGACAGCGCGAACACGATGGAGTCCTTCGCCATCGCCCTGATCAGCTCCTCCGGCACGGTTCCCGCGGACACCCCGAGGAACACGTCCGCCCCATTGAGGGCTTCGGCGGTGCCGCCGCGGCGGCCGGCCGGGTTGGTGCGCGCGGCCAGATCCACCTTGACCGCGTTCAGGTCCTTGCGGTCGGCGGAGACGATGCCCTTGGAGTCGAGGACCGTCACGTCGGCGATCCCCGCGGCGAGCAGGATGTTCGCGCAGGCGACGCCGGCGGCGCCGGCACCGGAGATGACCACCCGCAGCTGGTGGAGGTCGCGGTCCTGGACCTTGACCGCACCCTCGAGGGCGGCCAGGACGACGATGGCGGTGCCGTGCTGGTCGTCGTGCATGACCGGGCAGTCCAGGGCCTCGATGACGCGCTTTTCGATCTCGAAGCAGCGCGGCGCGGAGATGTCCTCGAGGTTGACGGCACCGAAGCTCGGGCGCAGCCGGATCAGGGTTTCGACGATCTCGTCGGGGTCCTTGGTGTCGAGGACCAGCGGGATCGAGTTCAGTCCGGCGAAGTTCTTGAACAGGGCGGACTTGCCCTCCATCACGGGCAGGGAGGCGCGGGGGCCGATGTCCCCGAGGCCGAGCACCGCGGAGCCGTCACTGACGACGACCACGAGGCGGCTGGTCCAGGTGTATCGATCGGCGAGGGTTTCGTCGGCGGCGATGGCGCGGGAAACCTGCGCGACGCCGGGGGTGTAGGCGATGGACAGATCACGCTGGGGGTCGAGTGGGGCGGCCAGTTCGACGGACAGCTTGCCGCCGAGATGCCCGGCGAAGATCTCTTCGTCGGGCATCTCGACCTTCTGCGGTGTGGTGGGTTCGGACACGAGAGTCACGGCTTGTACTCCTGCTGTGGAATTGGGCGTCGGCGGTGGGAAAACTGAGTCCGGAATTTGGCGCGGGCTTTGCCGCAGCATGGGGTGCAGCTTCAGTGCACGTGCTGTTCGTGGGTGGCTAACCGCATTCGCGGGACGGTGTCGAGCAGTCGTTCGGCGCCGAGGAGAGGGAGAGGCGACGTCGGTCGTTTTCCGTCGTGCCTCCCCAGACGCCGTGCTCGCCGACCGCGATTGCGTGACTGCGGCATTCGCGCTGAACGGGGCATTGAGCGCATACGTGTTTCGCGGCGCGTTCCCGGCGGAGGCGGGCGCCGCGGGGTTCTCCGTCGTAGGTGAAGAAGAACTGGGTGTCCATCGAGCGGCATTGGGCCTGCCATCGCCACGACCATTCGTCGCTGTTCACAGGATCGTCTTGGTCCTGCGCCACAGAGTGCATTGGCAGATCTCCAGTACTTGTGATGGTCGGCGGTGGATTCGGTGTCCAGGGACGGCGGCAGTCCTATCTCCCCTTGTCGGAGGTACCGCGGTAGGGGCCGATTCCGTGTGATCGTTACGCGAGAAGCCGGTTCGCCGGCCGTGGTACGAAACGGTGCGTCGTCGGCTAGCGGGAGGGGGTCAGCGTAGGGCGGTTGCGTTGGCCGGTGATCCGACTCCGCCGACGATCGGGAGGGGCGAGACGGTGATCAGGCATTCGTAGCGCCCGTCTTGCTTGCAGGCGGCGGCAAGGGGGTCGAGGTCCCACAGTTCGCCGATGGGCATGCCGAGTAGCCCGATGAGGGCGCGGTGCATGATGCCTGCGTGCGGGTCTCCGGTTTCTCCGCGTTGTTCGGCGTCGGAGAGGAACGGCGTGCCCGGTTGCGCCGGCCAGCACTCGAAGGCGAAGTTGTCGGCCGCGACCATGGCGACACGGTGATCCCACAGCCATTCCACCACGTCCTGGCTTTGTAGCACTCCGGTGTGGAACTGCTTGTGCACGAGGTTTTCCCGCCACTCGGGTGTGCTGTGGTTGCGGTAGTGGTCGAGCCAGCCGAACCGGATCAGGACGATATCGCCGGGGCGTATCTCGGTGTCCTGGTCGTGCAGGGCGGCGGTGATGGTGGCGAGCGGGACCGGTTGGCCCGCGGTGTGGTCGATCGGTGTGCCGTTCGCGGCCAGGTATCGGTCGACGTCGATGAGGATCGCTCGCCCGGCGATGGGGAGGTGGGTGAGGTGGTGGATGCTCAGTGTCTCGGTGCCGGGTGTGAAGGTCTCTCCGTCGGCGCCGTTGTAGAACCCGTGGTCGGGGTGGGCGATGTGGCGGAGCCCGTCGAGCTGCGACCCGTATTGGGTGTAGAAGCGGTCGAGCCATTCGTCGCGGTGGAACGGTGTCCGTTGAAAGATGTGATGGATTAGTGGTTCTCGTGTCGGCGCCAGGGAGGGTGCAATGGTGTCGGAGCGGAGGTCGAGTGAGAACGCTTGCCCGGCTCGCACGGAGTGCGCGGACCGGCTCAGGTCGGCGAGCCGGAGGAAGTTCAGCGTGCCGAGTTGGTCGTCGGGTCCGAACAGACCCCAGGACGAGCCCGGTGGCGCGTCGGTTCGGGTGAGCAGTTCGCGGTAGCGGGGGTAGTTGCTGCCACGGGGTGGAGCGCTGTGTTCGTCGATGGTCACTGGATCGCCTTCCGCGCGTGGGGGTGAGCGTCGACGCCGCGATCGCCGGGGACGGTGCTGGCCGGCTCGGTGACGGCCGGTGAGTTGCCGGCATGGGCGGCGCGGAGCAGGGCACTCAGATCGTCGGCGGTGACCGGGCGGGGGTTGGATGGGGGGATGACGGGCAGGATCAACTCGACGGCCTCGGGAATGTCTTGCTCGGTCAGTCCGTAGTCCTTCAGTGCGGTCGGTGCGTGAAGCTCGGCTTGGAGGGCGCCGAGTCTGGTGGTCAATCTTCGACTGATCCATGGGATCCAGTGTTTCGGTCATCGTCTTGCCTTCTCGCCAAGAGAACTCGGCGTGTCGGCCAGATCCAGTTCAACCGTTATCCCGACAGTCCCTGCCGATGGACCGGATATCGACCGTTTGGTGCATGTGACTATCAGGTGCGTGACGACTGGCCTTCGCGAGCTCACTGGTCGAGCCCGAATCGATACCGCGATCGAAGTCGAGTGGATCCGTGCGGGTGGACTAATTGCGCACTTGTTTGCTTCGGCCGCACAGAGTTCCACTGAAGATTTCGCGCACTACAGGGGGGCCGCCAACTAAGAGCTTGTCTCATGTGGAGAGTTTCTTGAAGCAGGTGAGTGCCGCGGCTACCGACGGATCGGTGATCGTAGGTTGCGTGTGTTGCGAAACCGGATACTTCGTGATTCTGAATGTCAGCAATGCGTGCGTGCGACAGTCGCCGACCTCGGCCGAGTCGGGTTTTTCCCGGGTTCACAAAAGCAACCGCCCCTCGGCTGGCGCCGTACGTGAGGAGTGCCGTGCGTCCGGACTGGTTCTGCTCAGTCATGCTGGGGTTCCCGCCTTCGCGCCGGCAGCCTTCTCGTCCGCCAGGATCTGGGCGTCCGCCGCGTCGATCGATTCGAGCGAGATGCCCTTGGTCTCCCGGGCGACGATGACGGCGACGACTGTGACGAGGCACGCGATCGCCAGGTAGATCGCAATCGGAACGGACGAGTCGTACTTGCTGAGCAGGCTGGCCGCGATGATCGGCGCCAGCGAACCGGCCACGATCGACGTCACCTGGTAGCCGAGGGAGACACCCGAGTACCGCATGCGCGTCGGGAACATCTCGGCCATGATCGCCGGCTGGCCGGCGTACATGAAGGCGTGGAACACCAGGCCGATGATGATCGCTCCGAGGATGACGGCGTTGTGCCCGCTGTTCATCATCGGGAAGGCGAAGAAGCCCCACGTGCCCGCGGTCAGCGCGCCGATCATGTAGACGGGACGCCGGCCGATGGTGTCGGAGAGCCGCCCGACGAGCGGGATCACCGCGAAGTGCACGGCATGCGCGATCAGCATCCACCAGAGGATCTGCGCGGTGTCCGTGTGGACGACCACCTTGAGGTAGGTGATCGAGAACGTGACCACCAGGTAGTACATGACGTTCTCGCCGAAACGCAGGCCCATCGCCGTCAGCACGCCGCGGGGGTAGCGCTTGAGCACCTCGAAGACGCTGAAGGACGTCTCCTTGATGTGCTCCGCTTCCTTCTGCGCCTGGATGAAGATCGGAGCGTCCGTGACCTTCGTGCGGATGTAGTAGCCGACGAGGACGATCACGGCCGACAGCCAGAACGCCACGCGCCAGCCCCAGCTGAGGAACGCCGCATCGGACAGCGTCGTCGTCAGGATCAGCAGGACGACGGTCGCGACGAGGTTGCCGGCAGGCACGCCGGCCTGCGGCCACGACGACCAGAAGCCGCGGGACTTGTTCGGGCTGTGCTCGGCCACCAGCAGCACCGCGCCACCCCACTCGCCGCCGACGGCGAATCCCTGGATGAAGCGGAGGGTGACGAGCAGGGCCGGGGCCCAGTACCCGATCTGGCCGTACGTGGGCAGGCAGCCCATGAGGAACGTGGCCGCGCCGACGAGGAGGAGGCTGAACTGGAGCAGTTGCTTGCGGCCGAACTTGTCGCCGAAGTGACCGAAGACGATGCCGCCGAGGGGCCGGGCGACGAAGCCGACGGCGTAGGTGACGAACGCCGCGATGATCGCGTCGAGTTCGTTGTCCCCGGCGGCGAAGAAGACCTTGCTGAACACGAGCGTCGCCGCGGTCCCGTAGAGGAAGAACTCGTACCATTCGACGACGGTGCCGGCCATGGATGCGCCGACCACCTTCTTCAGCCCGGACGGCGGGGCTTCGCTCTCGAGTTTCGGCTTGTTGTGGACGTTCATCGTGGATTCTCTCGCCTTTCAAATAGGTGACAAACACTGCTAAGTCGGGGTTACGTTGCCGTCCGTGGTGCGCAGGATCCCTGGCCCCAGGACGAGCGACACAGTGGGTGAACAAACTGGGACACACCGTCAGATGCGCTCTGCGGGCGTGCACCTCTACTCGGCGTACGTCATATTCCAGCGATGCCGACGTACATCGTCTCCAGGTATTCGTTAATTCCTTCGCTTCCGCCCTCGCGCCCGACGCCGGAGTGCTTCACTCCGCCGAAGGGCGCGGCGGGGTTGGAGATCACACCCGAATTCATGCCCAGCATCCCGGTTTCCAGACGCTCGGGGAGGCGGAGCCCGCGTCCTGCGTCACGTGTGTACACGTATGCGACCAGGCCGAATGGAGTGGCGTTGGCCAATGCAACGGCCTCGTCCTCCGTGCGGAAGGTGACGACCGGTGCTACAGGGCCGAAGATTTCCGTGGACAGAATCGTCGCGTCGCTCGGTACCTCGGTCAGGATGGTCGGCTGGTAGAACCATCCGTCCCCCGGAATTGGGGAACCGCCGGTCGCGACCTTGGCACCCCGGCTCACCGCATCGTCGACCAGGGCCGAAACCTTGCCGCGGCTCTTCTCGTCGATCAGCGGACCCAGCTCCACACCTTCCTCGGTGCCGCGGCCGACGCGTTTGGCTTCGAAACGGGCGGCCAGGCGCTGCACGAACTCGCCGGCAACGTCCTCGTGCACGTAGAAGCGGTTGGCCGCGGTGCACGCCTCTCCGGTGTTGCGTAGCTTCGCCGCGAGCGCGCCTTCGACGGCCGCGTCGATGTCCGCGTCCTCGAAGACCAGGAACGGTGCGTTGCCGCCCAACTCCATCGACGTGCGCAGCACGTTGGCGGATGCCTGTTCGAGCAGTGTCCGGCCGACTGCGGTCGAGCCTGTGAACGACAGCTTCCGCAACCGCGGATCAGCGATCAGCGGTCCCGCGGCAGCTCCCGCGTGGGTCGTGGGGATCACGTTGATCACGCCTGCGGGCACGCCGACTTCGTCGAGGATCTGTGTGAACAGCAAGGTTGTCAGCGGTGTGAGTTCCGAGGGTTTGACGACCATCGTGCATCCTGCTGCGAGCGCTGGGGCGATCTTGCGTGTCGCCATGGCGAGTGGGAAGTTCCACGGTGTGATCAGCAGGCAGGGCCCCACCGGCTTCTTCAGCACGAGCAGACGTGAATTGCCGTCGGGTGATTTCGTGTAGCGACCGTCGATGCGCACCGCCTCCTCGCTGAACCAGCGGAGGAACTCGGCACCGTAGGTGACTTCACCTTTCGCCTCGGGCAGCGACTTTCCCATTTCCATGGAGATGAGGAGTGCGAAGTCGTCAACCCGGGCGAGGACCGCCTCGTACGCCTTGCGGAGCAACTCGCCGCGAACTCGGGGCGGCGTCGCCGCCCAGAGCTCCTGTGCCGCCGCGGCCGCGGCGAGCGCGGCGGCTGCGTCGTCCGGTGAGGCGTCGGCAACCGCCACCAATACCTGGGCAGTGGAGGGGTCGTCCACCGTGAATCGTGAACCGGTTGAGGATTCGCGCCATTCGCCGGCGATGAACAGCCCTGTGGGTATTGTCGCGAGAAGTTCCTGCTCGCGCTGTGCGGTCATGCGTTTGCGCCGTTCTCGAACAGGATCACCTGGCGGACGGAGGTGCCGTCAGCGAGGTTATCCATCGCCTGGTGGATCTCGTCGAGCGTGATCGTCGATGAGATGAGCGCCTCGACCGGCAGTTTTCCCTCACGCCACAGTTGGGCGAAGATAGGGATGTCCCGTGCGGGGACGGCGGATCCGAGGTAGCTGCCGACGATGGTGCGCGCTTCCGCGGTTATCCCGAGCGGGGTGATCGTGGCTGTTGCGGTGGGCGCGGGCAAGCCGACAGTGATCGTCTTGCCGCCCATGCCGGTAACCTGCACCGCAGTTTCGAATGCGCGGGCGTTTCCCGCCGCTTCGATGACGATCGGTGCCTTGAGGTCGGCCTCGATCGCTTCTTGCGGTGTGTACACGGCGGTCGCGCCCAGCTCACGGGCGCGCTCGAGTTTCTCGGCAACACCGTCGATGCCGATCACCGGGCCGCGTCCGAGCGACACCGCGGTGATCAGTGCGGCCATGCCGACACCACCGAGTCCGACGACGACGACGGTGTCGCCCTCCTGCGGATCACCGGCGTTGATGACGGCGCCGCCCCCGGTGAGGACCGCGCAGCCGAGGACGGCCGCAATCTGCGGTGGAATGTCATCATCCACCGGCACGACAGAACGTCGGTCGACGACCGCATGGTCGGCGAAGCCGGAGACGCCCAAGTGATGATGCACGTCCTCACCGTCGCGGTGCAGTCGGTGACCGCCTCCGAGCAGTTCGCCGGCGTTGTTCGAGGCCGAGCCGGGAGTGCAGGGCAGCCTCCCGTTGGTCCGACAGTTCGCGCACTCGCCGCATCGCGGCAAGAACGCCATCACGACTCGCTGGCCCGGGCGCAGGTCGTCCACTCCCGGCCCGACCTCGACGACCCGCCCCGCGGCCTCGTGCCCGAGGAGCATCGGGACGGGACGGACCCGGTTGCCGTCGACGACGGACAGGTCGGAGTGGCACAGCCCCGCGGCTTCGACCTTGACCAGAAGCTCTCCGGGTCCGGGCGGATCCAGGTCGAGCTCCCAGATGCCGATCGGCCGGGACTCAGCGTACGGCCGCGACGTGCCGATTTCCTCGAGTACGGCTCCGACGATCTTCACGCCGAATCACTCTCCTTTGCAGTAGGTTTCTGTGTTGCGTGGCTGTTGCAGCGACCGCCGCCGGATGTCGCGAGCGCGCTGGCAACGGATGCCTGGATGTCGTCGCCGGCGCGGAGGGGGCGGTCCGCGAAGATCCCTTCGTGAGCGAGAACCGGGCGGCGGTCGCCGGCAAGCTCCGGGTACCGCTCTTCGAGTGCCTCCCGCTTACGAGCGAGCTTGTGCCAGTGGGCAACGGTCTCCCTGTCGCCCTGCCTCACCGCCCGCCACGTGTTCGGCAGTTGTTCGCGGCTAGGCCCCGCCTTCGCCATTCCGCCGATGCGCACTTGTGAGAGACGCCGCCGGGTCTCGCTGCCGCACACGACGCAGTCGGGTGCCGCGGAGTTCATACTCGGTAGGACATCCTCGAAACGGTGTCCGTTCGCGCAGCCGAAATCGTAAATAATCATGTGCCCGTCTAGCTGTAGTAGCCGTCGGGCGCGAGCCGCAGTGTCTCGAACTGTTCGGCGTCGTGTCCGAAGATGACTTCCGCCCCGGTACGGTCCGCGATACCGCGCAGCTTGTCCACCGACTCGAGCCAACGGAGGTTGTCCCAGACGATCGCGGCTCCGGTGGCCGGCGGTCCCCAGCTTTCGCCGAGGTACACCGCATCGGAGGTGAAGATCTTCGTGCCGTCGTTCTCCAGGTCCAGCTGCAACGACATGGTTCCCCACGTGTGACCGGGAGTGTGGATCACGCTCACGCCGGGAAGGATCTCGGCATCTCCGTGGACCGCCTCCAAATCAAGGCCCTTGTAATCGCTGACGATGTGCGCGCCGCGCGAGTACCCGGTGATGCCCCGCGCGCCTTCGATCTCGTCAGCTTGCGCGAGGATCCGTGTCTTCGGACTTGTGAACATTTTCGCATTGGCGGCGTGATCGAAGTGCAAGTGGGACAAGATCAGGATGTCAATATCGTCGGGGGTGAGCTCGAGGCTCGCGAGCGACGTGTCGAGGTATCCCGGACCGTCTGCTGGATCGCTCACCGGAAAGAAATCGTGAAAACCGGTCGGCGCCCACCGCTCCTCCCAGTCGCGTGGGACACCTGTATCCCACAGGATCTTCCCCTCAGGGTGATCGATCAGTACGGCATGGGTAGGACATTCTCCCCACACCACGGGGTCATTCTTGTGGTTCCTGTCGCGGATCGTGTGGCCCCCCTGAAGCAGCAACCACGTCAAGTCCGTCTCCATAACGCCGGTGGAGAGGACGTGCACCTTCATATCGACCACTGCAACCTCCTTCACTTTGTGGCGTCTCTCACTCTGGCCGATCTTTTCGGCCACGAACACAGCGCAGAGTGACATACTTAGCCTGCAAAGATGGCAGTAGGTGCTACAGGTGGGTTCGGAGGACCAATGCACATTCCCAGCGATGCTTCGACGACAGTCGAAGCCGCGCCACCCCAGGCGCCCCCGTCGACGCCCGTGCTCACCCCTCCCTCGACGGACGACGTGCGCCGTGCGCTCCGCGAGTGCGCGGAGGACCTCACCAGCGTCCGGGACCGTGGAGTGGTACTGCAGGGAATTCTGCGCCGCGCCCGAACCCTCTTAGATGCCGACATGGCATATCTCAGCGTCAACGACCTCGAGCGCGGCGAGACATGCATCGAAGAGGCCGTCGGCGTGCAGACCACCGCCTACCGCTCCATCCGCATGCCGCTCGGGACCGGAATCCTCGGAGCCGTCGCCGCGGGGAATGCACCCGTGCAGACCAGCGACTACCTCACAGACCCGAACATGAACCATCTGCCCGAAATCGACGCGATCGTCCGGGGCGAAGGGGTTCGTTCGATCCTCGGGGCACCGATCCGGGTTGGCGGCCGGGTGGTGGCAGCGCTCCTCGTTGCGTGCCGACGACCCTCCGAGTTCTCCGAACGATCGGTCGCCGCGCTAGTTGACTTCGCCGCACAGGCAGGTGTCGCCTATGAACACCTGCGCATCCGGCGAGAGGTCACAGGGTTGCGGACAACATTGTCCCAGACCGTGTCCTCAACGGAGCGCCGCCAGCACGAACTGGAGTCACTGCTACTCCTCGACGACCGTCTCATGGCCGCCCTGCGCGGCTCCAGCGCCCTGGTGAGCATCATCGACGTGCTCGGTGAGTTCCTCAGCGCACCGGTGAGCATTCACGATCCCGATGGCAATCTCGTTGTCGGGCAGGCGGTAGCAGCCGACGGGTTGCTGTGCACGCCGGAGCTGCGGACGTCGGTGACGATCTCCCATCGCGAACAGGGTGCAGTTCCCGTCACAGCCGGTGACGTCCCATTGCTCGTCATGGCGGCATCCGCGGGAGAGGAACATCTCGCGACTCTCGTTGTGAAGGACGGGAGGGGGCGGCGCGAGATCATCTCCCGCGCATCGGTCTTCGTGTCCACGGCCTACCTCTTCGAGCGGACGTTGGAGGCCTCGTCCAATCGAGAACAGTTCGAACTGATCGAACTGCTGATGAACATGCGCGAACGCACCGAGCCTGCGCTACAAATGCGACTACAGTCATACGGCTTCAACAAGGGTGAAGCTCTCGAAGTGCACGTGTGCGAAGGAACGGCTTCGGTACAGCAGAGCTCGACGGTCGCGGCGATCAAGACCGCGACGGCCAGCATCCCCGCTGTTGTCGCGGTGCATGCCGGACATATCTGCGTGCTCTGCCCGGCCACCGAACCGCACACACGAGGCGCAACGATCGCGGATACGTTGAAAGCCGCAGGCTTGACCGTCCTCGTCGGCAGTGCGAAAGCGTCCGGCGTTGCCGCAGTGCGAGCCGCGCACGACGAGGCGCGCGCAGTGGTCTCGGCGATGCGAGCACTGGGCCGATCTCACGGATCCTCCGACGTTATAGACCTCGGTCTGGCAGGAGCGATTTCGGGGGCGCGAGATCAGAAGTGGGTGGCCCGCCTGATCGGCCGCTTCCTCGGTCCGCTCATCTCGTACGACCAGGATCGCCACACGCAGTTGTGTGAAACTGCATGGCATTACTTTGAGAACGGTGGCCACCTGGCCCGGACGGCCGCGGCACTCCACGTCCACATGAGCACCGTGCGACAGCGTATTGACCGTATCGACACCATCCTGGGCGAGAGTTGGCGCCGCGCACCCAGCAGCCTGGACACGCACCTCGCCCTCCGCCTGAGTCGACTCCGCGCCGCGGAGGGAGGCATCGATTTCCGGTCGTATTGATATAGATGGTTCCTGCGACGGCACTGTCACGTGTGAAAGAAGCCAGCGGCACGGGTAATTTGGAATATGCGGAGATGGAATCCCGCTGGGGGATGATCACGTTTCAGTCAGCAACATCGCGCGCGGTGACTTCTGTCGACGGAGGGTCGGATGGTTCTGGCCTACTTTCCGTGATCGATTCTGAATGTGTCTGCCGCTGAGTGGATTCGTTTGCGGACCAAGTCGAATCGGGGTGACAGACGCCAGGAAATCCCGGATTGATTTGCTTTCGCACATCATTGATTGGCAGCCACGACACCCATCTTGCGAGTTTGTCGAGGGTATCGCTGTAGTCCTCCATCCTGCGAAAGTACATTTCCCCTCGATTCGGATCCGTGAGCATCTTCGCGCCCGCCCTTGCGCACGCGACAGGTCGCGATAGGTGCAGCGGGGGCTGGCGACCGACATGCCGGTCTACTTCTGCGACCCAGCCTCGCACTGGCAGTGAGGATTGAATGAAGACACCAATGTCGTACTGCGGCAGTACTTTCCGAATAGTGCAGAACTGTCGATCCACTGACCCGCGTCCTCGAACGAGTCGCCCACGAATGCAACTCAACATCCGGCCCGCAAAACACTCGACTGGGATACCCCAGCCGAGCGCCTCGCTAGACTCATCGCCGCTGCCGCATAAACCACGTGTTGCAATGGCCCCGTTCTCGGCGAAGGCGATCGCAGCGGCCCATGGAATCCGCCTCTGATGGTGAGGGCCTTTCTCATGCCAGGAGACTAGCGGGGCCCTAGCGTAGGGCAAAGGGCAGCTGGGGAGGGGAGCTACGCGGTGACTTTGTCGGTGGCCACGGGGTCGTCGTCGAAGGTCATTTCCGGTGCGGGCCGCCGGAAGCCCTTGGTCAGAACGGCCAGATAGACAACGCCGATCGCCAACCATACGCCGCCGATTTGGAGAGCGACGTCACCGAGCCGCGTGAGCAGATAGACGGAGACGGCGCCGCCGATGACCGGCATGACCAGGTACGAGAAGAGGTTGGGGGTGCGACCGCGTCTGTGCTCTCGGATCAGGTGGGCGATCACGCAGACGTTGACCACGGCGAAGCCGAGGAACGCGCCGAAGTTGATGAACGAGGTGGCTGTGGTCAGGTCGAGTTTCATGGCGATGACACCGGCGGCCGCGGTCAACAGCAGGTTGTTGACCGGGGTGCCGGTCTTCGCCGACAGCTTGCCGAAGACGGCCTTGGGCAGTACGCCGTCGCGTCCCATGACGTACATGAGGCGGGCAGCGGACGCCTGCAGGGCGATGCAGGAGGCAATGGATCCGGCGATGGTGACGAAGTTGATGATCTCGGCGTACGTCTCGCCGCCGACCTGGACCTTCAGATGGTAGGCGGCAGCGTCGACGTCGGCGAAAATCGCACCCGGGTGGACGAGTTGCATCACGAAGGACAGCACGAAGAAGATGGCGCCGGCGGCGATGACGCACCCGACGATGCCTCTGCCGATCGTCCTCGCCCCGCCCCTGGCCTCCTCGCCCAGCGTGGAGAGGGCGTCGAAGCCGAGGAAGGAGTACGCGGCGATGGCGGCGGCCGCAGTGACCGCGCCGATCGAAGTGCCGGAGTTCCATAGGGCGTCCGTGGCGGGCGCGGAGGAGCCGTGTTTGCCGAGGAAGACGACACACAGGGTGGCGAAGAGGACCAGCGACCCCAGAGCGATGAACATCAGGACCTTGTTGACGCGGTCCGCGAGTTTCATGCCGAAGACGTTGATGGCGGTGGTGATGCCCACCGAGACGATCAGCCAGACCCATTTGGGTATGTCAGGGAACTGGGCGTTGAAGTAGATCGCCGTGATCAGCCAGCCGACCATCGGGATGAAGAAGTAGTCGAGCAGCATCGCCCAGCCGGACAGGAAACCGATGCGGCTGTCGAGCATCTTGCGGGCGTAGGTGTAGACCGACCCGGAACCGGGCACGGCGCGCGCCATCTTTGCGTAACTCAGCCCGGTGAGCACCATCGCGAGGGTGGCGACGGCGAACGCTGTCGGGGCCACGCCGCCGCTGGTGGCGGCGACCACGCCGAAGATCGTGACGACGATGCCGGGGGAGATGTAGGCCAGGCCGAACAGGATGACGGAGAAGAGGCTCAGGTCGCCTTTCAGTCTCATGGTGTTCCCAGTTGTCTCTGTCTCGCTGTTCATCGTGGGGGCTCCTCGGTGGTGTGGGCGGCGGTCCAGGTGGCGGGGTCGATACGGCCCCCGTACAGCGGGAGTTCGAGGGGCGCGTCACCGGGGCGGAACTGGTCCCAGACGCGGTTGAGGCCGGCGGTGCCGTAGCGGCGGACGTTGCTGACCTCGTCGAGGTCGATCACGTCGGTGAGGGTGGAGTCGCCGGCATCGACGGTTTCGGCGCGCACGGTGCCCTGTGGATCGACGACGAGGCTGCGGCCGATCCCGGACGGGGCGGCGGAGTTGACGCTGGCGACGAAGACCTGGTTGGTGATGGCGTTGGCGCGGCTGAGGACGACTTCCTGCGCGCGGTCGCTCGTCGGGGTGCGGACCACGTTGACGATCAACTCTGCGCCCATCCAGGCCAGATGGCGGGAGACCTCCGGGAACCAGGTGTCGTAGCAGATGGACAGTCCGATACGGCCGACCCCGGCGAGGTCGACGACCTCGAACCGGTTGCCGGGTGCGGTCGTCTCGTAGGGGCGCCACGGGCAGATCTTGCGGTACGCGGCGAGGCGCTCGCCCTGCGGCGAGTAGACGGGTGCCGTGTTGTGGACGCGACCGTCGGCGCCGCGTTCGTAGACGCTGCCGGGTACCAGCCAGATGCCCAGGTCGCCCGCGAGTTCGGCGAGGGCAGCGTCCCGTTTGCCGTCGAGCGGCTCGGCGGCCTTCTCCGGCGCGGCCGGAACGCCTGGGGCGCTCTCGCCGAGGTGTAGCTCGGGGTAGACGACGAGGGCGCCTGGTGCGCGCAGCTTCACGCGCCGCTCGACGTCGGAGGTGAAGCCTGCGAGGTCGTCGGCCGGGCGGCCGGGCGCCTGGGCGAGGATCAGGGGCAGGGGGCGGGTCATGTGGGGAACACCAGCCAATCGAAGGTAGGGCTCTGGAGGGAGCAGTTGATGGTGGTTCAGGCGCCGGGGGCGTGGGCCAGGCGGCCGGGGTGAGACAAGCGTGGGCCTCGTCACATATAATTTCAAATACTTTCTAGGGCTGACTTGCATGCCTTTGAGGCATGTAAGGGTCATGTCTCCTCCGTCTTCCGAGAGGCCACTACCAATGGAACTACGGGTGCTGCGCTACTTCCTGACCATCGTGGAGACCGGTTCCGTCACCAAGGCCGCCGAGGAGGTCCGCGTCGCTCAGCCCTCGCTGTCGCGCCAACTGCGCGGCCTGGAGGCGTCGTTGGGCATGACGCTCTTCGACCGCGGCGGCAGACAGCTGATCCTGACCGCCGCCGGCCGGCGCTTCCTTCCGTTGGCCCGAGATCTGGTCGCCCGAGCGGACGCCGCCGAGGCCGCAGTCGGAGCGCTTGCTTCCGGTCGCGCCATGCGGATCACCGTGGCGGCGCCGCCCACCACCATCACGGACGTGATCGCACCGTTCCTGTCCACCTGGGGACCGGAGGATCCGCTCGTGACGGTGCAGGCGGAGAGCCCGGCTCGTGCGTACCAGGCCCTGGGGAGGGGCGCCGACGTAGCCATTTCCACGGCGCCTCCGAGGCGCCGTTTCGCCGGGCTGCCCGTGGCGCGGCTACCGCTGTGGGCCTATGTGCGGGCCGACCACGCCTGGGCGAACCGGGACGGCGTCACGATCGGGGAACTCGCCGCGGCGCCCCTCATCGTCCTCACCCCGGCGCACGGCACCCGACGCGTCCTGGACCATGCCGTGCAGGACGCAGACGCCTCGTACGACATCGTGCTCGAATGCGACACTCCGCACGTCGCCCAGGCCATGGCGGCGTCGGGCCACGGAATTGCGGTGGTCTCCGACGATCCCCGCTTCGACCTGCACCCGCTGCTCATCCTCGACGGCGCGGGCGAGCCGCTGCAGATTCATCTGCACGCCGCATGGGACCCCAGCCACTATGCGCTGCGCAGCATCGAGATCTTCGCCACGGGGTTATCGCGCTTCTGCGTCGAGCAGTACGGGCCTCAGGTCACCGCCCGCAGATGAGCTGGACGTATACCTGGCGGGCAGCCTGATCAGACCGGACAGGCATTGTACGGCGGCCCCGGCGGGCCGCAAGGATACAGCGATATCCGTATCTGCTGCCGGCCCCAGAGGACACCCACCATGCCAAGACCGTTCTATGCCCGACGGCTGAGCCGTGCCATCGTCGTTACCGTCGCACTCGCGGCGGCGTGCACCGTCTCGCCACCGACGATCGCGGCGCCCGCCGAAGCCGTGCCCGTACCGGGCGATCCGCTCACCGGAAGCGGTGCGGTGAACCGGACCGAACTCACCGCCGGCCAACTCACCGAGGGCGCCGCCACGGACACGGTCCCCGACAGCGCCTTCGCGCTGCCCGCCCAGGCAGCACCACCCACCCACAGCTTCGAAGGCACCCTCACCCTCAATGGTCTCTCCGCCACCGGCGGCTTCCGCGTACTGAAAGACCCGTACGGATACGGAGATACGGCGGCCACCCGGCACCTGCCACCGGTCGACATCGCCCTCGTGCAGAACGGCAGCCACCTCGTCCCGGCCAAGCGCGGGTTGCAGTACACGGGGAACCAGGCGTGGAACCTGGCGGTGGGCCCCGGCCGTGCGTGGAACGAGGACGGCGACGGCGAACGCACCCGCGCCTCACTGCCTTTCGCGCTCGTCGAGCGCAACGCGAACTGCGTGCACAACGGCGCCCTGATGTTCCTCTTCGACGCCACATCGGTCTCCGAAATCCGCTACCAGATCACCACGGAGACCTGCGAATACTTCCAGCTCGACATGTGGGGCCAGGTACCGGCCGACTACCGGCCAGGCCCCGTCGACGGCGCCGAGAACCTGCGCGACGCGTACGCCTCCGAGGTCGGGGACCGGCTCCCGACCAAGCCCATCTCGGCGCTGGCCACCGACTACCCGGACAGTGGGGTAGACGTAGCGAAGTTCAGCGCCGGCATCACGCCGTCCGCACTGAGCACCTTCGGCTTCTACTTCGGCGGAGTGCACTATGTGGGCAACTGTCGGACCCGGCAAGGGGAGTACCCATTCTGCGGCCAGATGCTGTTGCCTTCGTACTCGACCGCGAAGTCGGCGTTCGCGGGAACAGCCATGCTGCGGCTGGCGAAGCGCTACGGCCCCGCCGTGGCCCAGGAGATGCTCTCCGACCGAATCCCCGAGACCGCCGGCAACACCGCCTGGAGCGGCGTCACCCTCGACCAGACTCTCGACATGGCCACCGGGAACTACATCTCGCACGGCTACGAGACCGACGAAGCGGGCCCCACCATGGCGGACTTCTTCGCAGCCGAGCCCTACGCCGACAAGATGCGACTCGCCCTGTCCTTCCCGCGTAAGGCCAGCCCCGGCAGCCAGTGGGCCTACCACACCTCGGACACCTACCTCGCCACCCGCGCGATGAACAACTACCTGCAGGACAAGACCGGTTCGGACGCCGACATCTTCGACATGCTCCGTGACGACGTGCTCGAACCCGTCGGCGTCGGGCCCGACTCGCTCGTCTCCTCCCGCACCGACAACAACCCCGGCGGAGCACCCTTCGGCGGGTACGGCATGTTCTGGACGCAGGACTCCGTCGCCCGGTTCGCCAAGTTCCTCAACAACGACCACGGCGCCGTCAACGGCACGCAGATACTCGACCCGGCACTGCTCACGGCCACCATGCAACGCGACCCGGAGGACCGGGGCATGACCACCACCGGCGCCAAGCCCATGAAATACCAGAACGGCTTCTGGGGCCAGGAGTTCACCTCCGCCGACAACCCCGCCTACACCAGCCCCTTCTACGTACCGTTCATGTCGGGGTACGGCGGCATCACGGTCGCGATGATGCCGAACGGCGCCACCTACTACTACTTCAGCGACAACAACGAGTTCAGTTGGAGCTCCGCCGTCGCCGAGGCCGCCAAGCTCGCGCCCATGCCCGTCGAGGCAGTTGGTGCGAGATAGACCCAGCGAACGTACCCTTATCGGCCTGGGATGCGCTTCGCCTGACTATGACCGTTGACGGGGGTGCCTGTGAGCGCTCGCGAACACGGCCCCCTCGCTCTCTCTGAAATGCGTTGGCGCTGAGCGTTCACCACGTTCATTTCAGCGCGGCCTGGCGGCGTCGAGTATGAGGTTTCGTCGGGAAGGTGCTTATGATCCGGGCGTGTAGCCCGACCGGAAGGCGCAGACCGATGTCCGAGAAGAAGGATCACAGTCCGAGACCCGAACCCGGTCCGCTCGGCGCGGGCGCGCGGGTGCTGGTGCGCCGGCGGTCCGAATCGGCGCAGCCCGGTCGGATCGTCGAGGATTGCGCCGAGCTGACCGACACCGAGGAGCGTGGGCATGCTTGGGCTCCGGTGCATCGGTGGGCTGTCGCCCTCGACGACGGTCGCCTGGTTTTCGCCGACAGCGACGACCTCACTGCCGACCCGAGCACGTCAGGATCCGCCGGGTAGACCGATCCTGGGCGGTGGAAGAACCAGTCAGGGACCGCACCCCCGAGGGGCGAGCGGGCTGCAGGGTTCACCCAGGGTGGCAGGACGGACCAGGTGTTGAACTGATCCGCCTCCTGACGGTACTTAGCCGAGGAGGGCGACGGAGGAGTTCGTCGCTGGTCCCGGGCGTATCGGGCGCCGGCGTGCACCCTGACACCGCCTGGGGATGGGGGCCGGCTTGTCGGTCGAGCGCCGAATGGGCGGGCCACGGTCGCGACGGCGGCGACTGTCTCGTGAGTGACACCGTCGGCCGGAAGTCGCGGGCCCGGGGACATCTGTGGCAGCCAGTGGCGGTGTGGGTTGTGTTGGGGGACAGCCAAGCGCAGCCCCCGCCAACGATGAATATCAGCTGGCAGGGGCGCTACACGGTCAACCTGCACGTAGTGACGAGCGGCGCATGAGTGATCTTCGTGAGCTGTGGTGGGGAAGTCCAGGGATTGTGATCCACACCATCACACTATTTTCGAACTCGGCGGCTCGGTGGGATGCGTTGGCCCAATCTCCCACTGCGGTGCTTTCCGCCCCGGTGCGGTGGGAGACCGAGGCCGAACACATCGACTGACCTGCGAAGATGACATGTCCCCGGCTGGGGGTCAAGTGCGCCGCCGTAATGGTGGTTCCGCCACCGATGAGGGTTTGTCGGGCCTACCGTGAGGGGACGGGGTCTGCGACCGGCGTGGGCTCACGCGGAGGAGGGGCGATGACTGCGAAGTTCGAGCTTTTCAAGGACACCGGCGGCAAGTTCCGGTTTCACCTGAAGGCAGCCAACGGGGAGATCATCGCGGCCAGCCAGGGGTACACCTCGAAGGCGGCGGCCCAGAACGGGATTGCGTCGATCAAGGACAATGCGGCCTCCGCTCCCACCGAGGATTTGACCTGACCCGAGGTGTGGCCGGCGGCAACGATGCGGGGCCGGCGGGCATGAGGAGTGGTATGCGGCTACGGAAGTCGTCGTCGGGGTGAAGGGGTGGCCGCATGATCACGGTGATTGCAGTCGGCGATCCGAAAGGTCTTCGTTCGCAGGCTTTCCCGATGGTCCCTGGCCGACCTTGTACGGCCGAGGTGGGTCGGCGCCGCGGTGTCTGGTTTCTGCCGTGGGGGTCAGGCCTTGGTGGGAATGGTGATCTCGGCTCTGCCGTCGAGGCCGGGTAGGAGGTAGTGCGGGCAGGTGACCAGCTGATGCGGCACGGGTATCGGCTGCCGGTCGGTGTCGAGGTAGAGGCGGTAGGGGAGCTGCCCGCGCCGGTGGGTGCCGGTGTTCGGGTCGACGGCGTCGAGGAAGTAGCCGTGCGCGGCGCCGGCGGTGGAGAAGATCGCCCGCGCCCACTCGGCAGGTTCGGCGGGCGGCAGATACCGTGGCTCGCCGGTCGCCGCGTCGAGGGTGTGCACGATGACCGTGACCACGAAGCCGGCCGCCGCGGGGAACCACTCCTCGGCCGCGACGTCGAACGGTGCGACGGATGTGTGAATCCGCAGCTCGATGTCCGTTCCGGTACGGGCCCCGGCTGTGATGATGTGGGGATCCGTCGAAGCCTCCTGCCGAGCCAGGTTCGGCAGCGCCTGGTGGCCGTCGGCGCGGATGCTGCCTGGGTCAGCGGACATGGGGCAAGAGTACGGGCCGCCGATACACCGCCCTTGTGATGGAGGACCCCGGATCCGTGCTCGACGCCTTCGCCCACCTCCTGCGCGGCGTGATGCACCGGGCAGGCGCGCTGCAGCACGTACTCGCCACCTCGGCGTTCGTCGACGACGATGCCGCCCAGATGCTGGAGGTCACCCGCCGCCAGCGCCATACTCGACAGAGCCGCATTGTGCGCGCCCTGGCCCGGCGAAAGATGCTCCGAACCGGGCTCACCCAACCCAAGGCCACCGACATCGTCTACACAGTGATGTCCCCCGAGGTCTTCCGCATCCTCACCGTTGAAAGGGGATGGAGCGAGGACGAGTACGAAGCCTGGCTGGCGCGCACGCTCCGCACCCAACTGCTCCCGCCCGCCCCCGTTGGCATGAGAGCCGGTTCGGCACCGAGCCCACTCCGGCTGCGAACCTCGAGCCTTGAACGTGAAGAGAACCTCTCTGCTCGGGTCGAGGAACTCCGCATCCGTGACACCAGCCGGTATCGCCGAACATCGGGTCTATCTAGCCTCCACGACTGAACCGCACGTGGTTCGCGGGCGAAAGCTGTCACTTCGCTCAACCGCGGCCTTCTGGGAGGAAGGACGCTGCCCGTCCCCGTGGCGGGGTTCGGGTCTGTCCGCCATCCATCGCTCGACGGACACTTAGGGGTCGTGCTTTTGCTCGGCGAACACCGCCGAACGCGGGCACGACTGGGCACCCGTGCGTCGGTGGGCGGTTGCCCTAGAGAACGGGCGTCTGGTCTTCGCCGATACCGCTGATCTCACCATCGAGCCCGGAACCCGGGGATCCGGTCCGGGGGCCAGGACAACTGGCTGAGCGGCCGCATGCGGCCGAGTGAGCTTCCAGATGCCTACGGTGACAGGTCCGGCTGCGCCGAGCTGGTCACTTCACGGTCACGCTCCCGGTGAAGAAGAACGGGGCCTGGTTGCCGAAGCAGAAGACGGTCACGTTGGATCCCTTCGCGAAGCCGCCCAGCCTGCCGACACCTGGGGCGAAGGCCCCGGTCTTGAAACTGAACCCCGAGTCGAAGCCGAAGCAGGTCCAGTTTTCCCTGTCCGGCACGGTGACACAGTTACTTCCCCCGAACTTGTTGCCGCGACGCTCAGTGCCGGCACTGCCGTTGCGGTACCCGTCCCGAGCGCGATCGCGGGAGCGATGACGGCCGATGCGATGGCCATGCGCACCGCGCTCTTCTTCTTCACCTTGCTCACCTCATCCTGAGAGTCCCCGACTCCTGTAGCGAACGGGTGGGTGAACATGCGGCGCGTCACGTCGTCCGGGACCACCGTCGAAGTTCAGGAACCCGTTCTGTGAACACCTCAGAACTCCCCTAAAAAGTGCAGGTCAAACCCTTGTGCCAGAGGTGACTCCGCTGATGCCTCATGGTGACCGCTGACGCGGCGTCTCGCAGGCAGGGGCCGGAACGGGCCGATCAGGTTGCATCCGACCCGGAGTCACGGGTGCTCACCGTCGAGTCGCGGCTCCGGTCCGCTGGTGATGCGTGGTTACCGCAACGATCCCGGGCGGACCGCCGAGGCGATCGACGAGGACGGGTGGCTGCACACCGGCGACTTCGCCGAGATCGATGCCGACGGATATGTCCGCATCGTCGACCGTAAGAAGGAGCTCATCGTCAACGCGGCGGGCAAGAACATGTCGCCGGCGAACGTCGAGGGCGCGCTGCGGGCGGCCTGCCCGTTGCTCGGCGGCGCTGCGGTGATCGGCAACGACCGGCCGTACAACGCGGCGCTGTTCGCGCTCGACCCCGACGGTCTCGCCGCGTTCGCCGAGCGCCACGGGCTGACCGCGCAGACGCACGAGGAACTCGCACGGGATCCGGTCGTGCTCGCCGCCGTCGAGGAGGCGGTGCAGGCCGCGAACGCGAAGGTGTCCCGGGTCGAGCAGATCAAGCGGCACTCGGTGCTGCCGAACATCTGGGAGCCGTCCGGCGACGAACTGACCCCCCGCTATGAAACTCAAGCACCGGCCGATCGATGCCAAGTACGCGGCCACCATCGAGGAGCTGTATTCGGGTCGCTGAGCCGCCGCCGCGGCTACCGCTCTGTCGAGCGGATTCATGATCGCCTCCGCGTCCGTCCCGCGGTAGCGTGCGTACATCCGAACATCAAGTCCTGATAGCTGTTTCGCTGCATCGAACAGAACGTCGTGACGGACCATCACCGTCTCGAGGGGGCGTACCACGCCGCCGCGGCCTGGTTGTCGCTGACGTAGTGAACTTGTACCCGTTGACCGCGTAGGCCACGGGGGTTGGGTCCGTTCAGGTGAGGACCTCGTCGACGTCGATGCCCGCCTTCTCACACAGTGCCCGGAGCAGTTTGTTGTTCTGCTCGGCCAGCGCGTGAGTGGACAGGATGTGGCCGAACTGATCGTCCTTGCGGTCGACGGGCACCGGGCGGCCTTCGAGACCGAGGTTGGTGACCTCCTTCCATAAGATTTCGGCGATGGCTTCTCGTAGATCGAGCTTGCGGCCGGATCCGTCGTAGAGGGCGACTGGGTGGTCGTCCCGGAACGCGGCGGCGACTTCGCGTGCACTCATGTGTTCGTCCTCCTCGATCGGTACTGCGGGTTGAACCTGTACCCGAAATTGCATGGCCCGGTAGGGCCATCCGGATTCGGCCCATTCGGACACGATGATGTGAAAGTTGTCGAATGTGCTGTCCGGGTGCACGTATCCGCCGTACAGGCGGGTTACGACGTCGGGGCCACCGTTTCCCGACGGTCCCCGTACCGGCCGGAATGTTGGGGCGGTGTGCCAGTTGTCGGTGATCTGTCCGACGACGCGGATGGTGATGTTGTATTCGGCTTCGTTGAAGTAGCTGAGTACCCAGTTGTTCTGCATTCGGCGCAGGCACATTTCCCCGACCTTGGAGCCGACCGGCAGGATCGGGGTGGGCGGATTACCCCATGCCCAGGCGCCGTTGCTGAATCCCCAGGGCTCGTAGAAGTCCCGGTTCAGCAGCTGGTCCTCGGGGCAGCGGAATAGCAGCACGTTCTTGTCCCGTTCGAGGCCGCCGGTGGTCATCACGTAGACGAAGCCGTCCCCGCCTCGTTCCCAGGTCAGCATCCGGCGGTGACCGCCGAATTCCCATCCTTCCCACCGGGCCTTGGGTCCGCCGTGGGTCCAGGTCTCGCCGTTGTCGTCGGAGTATTGGATCTCGGTCCACCGCGTGTCGGGCAGGCCCCGGACCACGAGGACGTGCAGGTAGATTCGGGTGCCGATCACGATCGCGTCGGTCGGGAGTACGGTGCTGAACTCCGGGTTGTTGTGCGGGTAGTCCCAGAGCTGTTTCGCGGGGTTGCCCCCGGCGGCGCGGTGAAACCGCACCCCGTCATCGAGGTCATGGGTGTGGCTGTAGAGCAGTATGGGGCTGCGCCAGCCGGGGCCGCCGACCCGGTTCTCGGCGAAGGTGTCACCGAAGAAGAAGCCGATCTCGCCCGTGGGCACCCGGACCGGGATGCCCAGGTCGGTGCCGCCCACACCGAACTGCGGCACCGGAGTGAGATCCCTGATCTTCATGACCGCACCAGTGTCATCGGCCGAGAACCTCCCCGGCGATGTAGTCCCACAGCGCCGCGTCGTCGACCGGGAACGGTTCCGGACCCGGGGGCGGGGGGCTGTGCCCCAGCCCGAGCATCGCTTCGAGTTCGTCGGTACTCAGGTGGGTGTAGTTGAGGTCGCAGCGTCCGAACGGTGGGCACGGGCCGTTGTCGGTGTATTGGTGCGCGAAATAGCCGTCCGGCTTGATCTTCGGCGAGCCGGGCTCCCGGCCGTAGCTGGGAGTCACCAATCGCAGACCTGGTGGGCGGGTGCGCCACAGGTCCGCGTTCGAGACCGGGTTCCAGTAGCCGATCACCCGCCGCTCGCCGAGCCATTCACGGGCCCGCCGGATCTCGTCGTTGACCTCCGCCGACTGGTCCCCGGTGATCGCCCCGGCCGCGTCCTCGACGTCGGCCATGACGACCATCCGCGGATGCGGCCCGCCCTGCTCGGTGACCATCTGCATCAGTAAGTCGATGTTCGCCTGACCGGGCCGGAAGAACCAGTACACGATGAAGAACCGCAGCCTGCCGTCGTCACAGGCACGCACCGCCCAGTCGTGGTTCGCCGCGAACTTCGTATCCCGCAGGTTCCCGCTGTTGGACCGGAAACAGAAGATGTCGTACGGGTATGCGTCGGTGACCGGGGTGATCTGGTACTGCGACACATCCGCCCAGGTCTTGCCGCGCACCACCGGCGGCGGGGTGACCGGTCCGCCGAGATCGGGGCGTTGCCCGTGGCGGATCACGACATTCCATTCGCCCTCGAACACATAGCCGGTCACCGGCCATCCGTTCGAGATCTGCAGCGCGGTCGCTGCGCGGGCGGTGTCCGTGTCCCAGATTCCGGTTTCCGGTATCCCGCAGGTCTTCTGCCAGCGCCTCAGGCCGTCCTTCCAGGATTGCGGGTCGGTGGGGAACAGGCCGCTGATCGACTCGGCGGGTCCGTCGAGCGGACCGTAGTAATACCCCGCCGGGAGGGGGAACGCGTCAGGATCGGGCGGCCCGTACACCCAGAGGTAGCCGTTTTCGAGCCGGGTGGCGAAGGCGTCCAGGCGGGTGTCACCCTCAGGGAGGTTGATCTGGGTGTGCATCGGGTCCTTGGTGGCCCAGTCCTCACCCCAAAACACCGTGCCCTCGAACTCGGTGAGCATCTGGCGGACCGCCGCGATCTTGTCGGCCGGCATGTTCACCGACGCCCGCACCTTCCAGGGCAACCGGGTGGCATTGAGATCCACGGCCGTCCCGCTGAGATGATTGCTGTTGGCAATATCATTGTCCCAGCTGAATCCCCAGTAGTCACGGGGCCGGTAGCTGTCGATCCGCCAGATCCGCCGATGCCACACCGCGGCCCAGGCAATCAGGATCGTCGCCGCCGCGCCCCGGCGCACCTCCGGCCGCACGTTGTCCGTGCCCGGCACGAGCGGCTTGACGATCTCGCCGGTATCGCAAATGCGCCAGCCGTTCTCGGAGACTGTGTTCCCCTTGTAGCTGCGAAATCCCATCGCGCTCACCCTCCGTCGTCACCACGGTCCTGGCTGCACTGCTTCCTTCCGCCGCGGCTGTGTGTCGCTCCGTGCATCCCGGACGATAGGACCACATACCGACACCAACGCCCCGCCCGGTTCTCCCGAGCTTCAGTGTGACGCCCGAGCCGGGAAAATTTCGCGAGGCGTGCCGTACTCATTCCCCGGTGCCAGGTCAGCCGGCGCGTTGCCCCGGCGGACCGAGCCGGATGACCGCGGTGCTGTGGAACGCCTCTGAGGGTCGGCGTAGCAGTGAGCAGGGGGATCGAGATCGATGGGGACGGGACCCCGGCGCGGGGCTGCTCCGTGTTCCCCAATCGGTTACGACGGGGGATTGCGCGAGGAGAAGTAGTAGCCGATCGCGCTGCCGGTCAGGCCCACCATCGCGGTGAAGACCACCTGGAACGGGCTGCTGGCGCGATCCCACTTGTCGGCGCCGGCCCACAGCGGCACCAGCAGGTAGATCAGGCCGACCAGGAAGGTGGCAATGGACAGGCCGATCGCCAGGGCCTTACGGGTGTCCTCCTGGCGTTCGTCGAGGCGCCGGATGGTGACCTCGGGCTGTTCGGTCACCTGGGGGTCGGTGCTGCCGACGTTGACCTCGTCGACGGTCGTGTCGTCCCGGGCGGTGACACCGTCCTCAGCGGGCACGGTGGGCCCGTCGGGTTCGGTCACTTGAAGACGACC
The DNA here is from genome assembly GCF_002300195.1 of Rhodococcus sp. ACPA1. Lineage (NCBI taxonomy): Bacteria > Bacillati > Actinomycetota > Actinomycetes > Mycobacteriales > Nocardiaceae > Rhodococcus > Rhodococcus sp. ACPA1. Next base: position 198,108 of record NZ_NSDX01000014.1, read on the forward strand.
TCCCGTTTGGTGCCGTCGGGCTCTTCGATGAAGACCTTGGCACCGTTGGCGGCGGCCTCGTCGATGTAGGCGGTGGTGCGGATGGCCCGGACCAGGGCGCTGGTCTTGGTCGAGGCGTGCCGCTTGGCGATCTCGTCGAGCGTCTTGATGTCGTCGTTGGGCAGATTCGCGGTGACCTTGGAAACGTCGTCCTTACTCATGATGTCCTCCTGAGGGTGATCCCGGCCCGCTCAGTCTACCTCGAAAGCCGTACCAGGTACGGCTCAGATACGCATCGGTCTCCGGGTAGGGCTGAGAACCGGCCAGGACGGGCGGCAACACGTCCGCACCCTCGATGCCGACTGCGATGGGCCCGCGCTCCGGACCGGCCGAGCCGCTGCGCGACCGGTAATCAGCGATGTACATCGGGTATGCACGAGTGTCCACCGATCAGCAAGACCTGACCGCACAGCGCGCTCTGCTCGGGCTCGGGGTGTCACCGGAACGGATCTACGTTGATCACGGCGTGACCGGTACCGATCGTCAGCGGCCCGGTCTGCCGAACCCCCTTCCAGCGTGCTGGAACTGGCGAAAGGGCGCTGTCACGTTGATTGAAAGAATCAGCGGCGCCGTTGGTTTGGAGCGCACGGCAGTGTACCCCCGTTCGGGTTGTTCACGTTTCAGGCAGCAACACCGCTCGCGGTGACTTCCCGCCAGACCGCGAATCGGTCGGCCATCTCGGTGCGCGGCTCGGGCGCGGTCAGTCGGTGCCGGCGGGGCCGGAAATGCGGTGAGATCGAGCTGAACGCGGACAGGAATCGTTGCGCGTGCGCGACCGATTTGAAGCGTTTCATCGCCCGCTCCCGCTGTCGGGTCGGCTGATGGGAATTCTCGGCCCGGTTGTTCAAGTACTTGGATATCACCACCGATCACGACGAAATCCGCGCTTGGATTCAGGCGCATCACGGCGTACCGGCACGAACGGCGGCGAAAACCGACATCGCAGGCACCCTGCATATCGACTTTGCCGCGGTCCGCCCTGGCGAGCTCGAGCACATCTCCTGGCAGGAATGGTTCACCGCGTTCGATGCGCAAGGCCTCGCCCTGTGCTACCCGGATCCGCACCTGCGCGGCGGAACGAGCGCATGGTTTGAACTCGTGCCCCGCGGTCGCGGGGGCGGGATCCATCCATGAGGTGAGTGGCGTGCCCCACCTCCGGGGTGCGTTGGCAGTCCCACCCAGCGGTTTCCAGCCAGCGCTCACCTCGGTACACCATCGGGCCTGACCAGCGGGATTTGCTCACGCCGTGACCGGCTCGTGCCAGTAGCGAGCAGCGATTGCTCCTGCTCGCCCGCGGTGGACGGCTCCCGGCCGATCACCCCGATCAGCAGCGGGCGCCCGTCCTCGTCGCGTTCGGTGACGAAGACCGACAGGACCGCCGGGATCGGCGCGCCGGTCCGCACGTGCCGCAGCTCCGTCGGCCCACACCACCGCCCCCGTTCGGTCAGCGCGGCCCGAGCCCTCGGGTGCCTGCGCTCGACTGCCCGGGTCGCCTGCCGACCGGGCACCCCGGAGACCGAACTCGCTTCCCGGCCGAGGACGGCGGTAGGGCAGGTGGCGACCTGGCCGGTGATCGTGTTGATCAGGGCGGTGGACCGGCTGCCCCCAGGTGAGCCGGGCCACCGCTGTGCGGATTCGCTCCGTCGGTCAGCTCAGGCCGATGCCGCCGCCGATGGTGACGCTCGGCCACTTCAGGAACGCCTCGAACGGGCGTTGAAGCAGAACCCATCGGAATTCACGCCTTTCCTGGTGATGAATCCACGGGATCGTCGATCACCGCTTACGGTGCCTATCGCGCTCGGGCTCGTGGAGTATTTCGCAAAACAGCGAATTTCTCAAATAATGAAATTTAACAACCGCCCATAATGTTCTGGGAAATCGGTTAGGCAATTAGGGTGAATTCGAAATTGATCGGCGCATGTATTTCTCGTGTGTATTCGCGTGATCCACGAGGTTGCGAAGGTGGGTGCCGCGCGCGGGCTGAGGCGGGGTGGGCGAACACGTGACCTCGGCCCCGCGCGGCGGGGGCGCCCCGCGGGCCGAGGGGTTCAACGGCCGGAGCGGGGCTGGCTGCCCGGACCGCTATTGCGGGGCGGGCAGCGTACTCGGCGGGTACCCGCTTGCCACTGCGCTACGCGGGCTTCCCTGGAAGCCGGCCCCGGCCTGCTTCGTGCGGTGGCTGTTTCGGATCGGGGATGTGGTGTACGGCCGGATTGAGCGTCGCCGCCCCGGGGTAGTCGGCGGGAACGAAGGCACCACCCACCGACCACGGCCCCACCCTTTTTCGCCGACGCCGGCGCCGAGGTGCACCACATCTTCTCGACAAAGGGGTTGGGCGATGACAGGCAAAGGTCAGATGGCGTTGGCCGTGGGTGCCGGGTACATGCTGGGCCGCACGCACAAGATGAAGTTGGCGCTGATGCTCGCGGGCGCCGGAGCATCCAGTCGGTTTCCTTCTGGCTCACTGGGTGTGCTCGGTCAGGCTGGCAAGCTGCTCGCGGATTCGCCCGAGGTCGCCAAGCTCGGCGGGGTGGTCCGGAAGGAGTTGATGAACGCGGCGAAGACGGCCGCGGTGACCGCGGCCAGCCATCGCATCGACTCACTCAACTCGCGGTTGCAATCGGGCGGTGACGAGGCCGCGGGCGGGAAGGGGGCGAAGTTCAGGCGGCACGAGGAGCCCGAGGACGACTACGACGACGACTACGCGGAGGACGAGACCGCCGAGGAGGAGGCGCCCCGCGCCCGCAAGCGCCCGGCCCCGCGCCGCCGCACCTCGAGCAGCGGTGGTTCCCGGCCCACCCGGTCACGGTCCCGGTCGTCGAACAACGACGAGGACGAAACCCCCACCCGCACCCGGAAATCGCACGCCAAGGCGACAACCGATGTCATCCCCATACGACGCAGCCGGAAGTGAACGACGATGACCTCGAATCTCGACAATGCGGCGAAGAAGCTGCGCCAGAACGTGTCCGGTGCGTCCGGTGAGGCCGCATCGGTGTCACCGCTGAAGAAGGCGGCGCAGGGCCTGCTCGGCACCGTGACCGACAAGGCGGTCTCCACCGTCTCCGACAAGGTGCAGGGCGCGACCGGGAGGCTCACCGATTACGCCGAGGGCGGCGGCGGAAGCCTGCTGTCCGCGGTCACCGGCACCGGAAACGGCAACGGTGATGGTGACGGGGACGAGAAGGGCGATGGTAAGTCACTGTTCTCCGGGCTGACCGACAAGGTGAAGGGGACGGCGTCGAATCTGAAGGACGCCGTCACAGGCGGCGGTGGCGGGGGCAAGGGCAAGAAGCTCAAGTTGACCAATATCGTCGAAACGATCGATGTCGGTGTCCCGGTGCAACTCGCGTACAACCAGTGGTCCCAATTCGCCGACTTTCCCTCCTTCATGAAGAAGGTCGAGCGGGTGGAGCAGGAGGCGGACGAGAAGCTCGAGTGGAAGGCTCAGATCTTCTTGTCGCACCGGACCTGGGAAGCGTCGATCATCGAGCAGGTCCCGGATGAGCGGATCGTGTGGCGCTCGAAGGGTGCCAAGGGTTTCATCGACGGGGCGGTGACGTTCCACGAGGTGACCCCGGATCTCACCCGCATCGTTCTGATCCTCGAGTATCACCCGAAGGGCTTGTTCGAGAAGACGGGAAATCTGTGGCGTGCACAGGGACGTCGAGCACGCTTGGAGTTGAAGCATTTCGGACGCCATGTCATGACCCAGTCTGTTCTCCATCCCGACGAAGTCGAGGGCTGGCGCGGGGAGATCCGGGACGGCAAGGTTGTCGAACCCGAGGAGTCCGAGGACTACAACGAGGAACCGGCCGAGGACGAAGCACAGCCCGACGAGGACGAGCAGGACGACGCGCAGCTGGACGAGGGCGACGAGGACGAGGACGAGGAGCCCGCCGAAAGAGACGAGGACGAGGAGCCAGAGGAGGACGAGGAGCCGGAGGAGACAGACGAGTCTGAGGAGCCAGAGGAGGACGAGGAGCCGGAGGAGACAGACGAGTCTGAGGAGCCGGAGGAGGACGAGGAACCGGAGGAGGACGAGGAACCGGAGGAGGACGAGGAGCCGGAGGAGGACGAGGCTGAGGAGCCGGAGGAGACAGACGAAGACGAGGAGGAGGAAACATCGCCGCCGCCGGCACGCCGTGGCCGCCCGCGCAAGACCGCGGCCGCGAGTGAGGACAAGCCGCCGGCACGCCGTGGCCGCCCGCGCAAGACCGCGGCCGCGAGTGAGGACAAGCCGCCGGCACGCCGTGGCCGCCCGCGCAAGACGGCGTCCGCCAGTGAGGACAAGCCGCCGGCACGCCGAGGCCGCCCGCGCAAGACCGCGGCCAAGTCGGCCGCCTCGAAGCAAGGAGCGCGGCGATGACGTCGATACAACCCGCAGGTCGTGGCGGTGGCGGCGGGGGAGTCAGCGGCGGACCGAGCTCGAGCAGCCTCGCCGACGTCATCGACACCATCTTGGACAAGGGCCTGGTCATCGATGCGTACGTGCGCGTCTCGCTGGTCGGCATCGAACTACTGACCATCGACGCCCGCGTTGTCGTCGCCAGCGTCGACACCTACCTGCGGTTCGCGGAGGCGGTGAACCGGCTCGAGATCGGCAGCGAGCCCAAGGGCCTGACGGACCTGGCCGGGGGCGGCGGCGAGAGCGAGTCTGAATCGAAAACCCAGGGCGCACTCGGGGCCGCCGGCGAGAAACTCGGCGACCTCCTCGGCGGCGGACAGGAAGAACCTCAGCGCGAACGGGTTTCACGCAAGTCCACTCGCGGGGACAAGTGATGTCGACGTCGGAACAGGCCAACGGGCACCCGAGGAGCCGACCGGTCGCACCGTTTCGAGCAGGGGTGTATTCGTCGAATTACTCAGTCCCAGGCGGCCTTTGATCGATTGAACAACTGCCGATCCGGGTAGTCCGGTAGTCCGCACCTACCTCTCCACTTCGGGTGTGCCACAGGGGCGAGCTGGACGAGGCGGCGGCGAGAGCGCAGAGCGGGCCGAGGAACGACCGGTACCGCCACACGTCGCCGAGCCGCTCGCACACCGGCGTTGCCAGGGGCGATAGCGGGGGAGCAAGGAGCATGAGCATGACTACAGCGGGTGGGCCGAGTTCGAGCAGCCTGGCCGATGTCATCGACACCATCTTGGACAAGGGCTTGGTCATCGACGCGTACGTGCGGGTCTCGCTGGTCGGCATCGAACTGCTGACCATCGATGCCCGCATCGTCGTCGCCAGTGTCGACACCTACCTGCGGTTCGCGGAGGCGGCGAATCGGCTGGCGATCGGCAGCGAGCCGAAGGGGCTGTCCGATCTGGTGTCGGGCGGGACGGAAAAGATTGCGAAGTCGAAGACGAAGAGCGCCATCGAAGAGAAGCTCGGCGGCCTGCTGGGCGGCGGGCAAGAGGAACCGGAACGGGAACGGGTGTCGCGCAAGTCGACTCGAGGTGACAGGTGATGGCTACATCGGAGCAGGCGAAGAAGCAGAAGAGCGAGAACACAGAGAAGTCGGACAAGTCGGACAAGAAGCAGACGGCGGGGGTGTACGTCTACGGCATCGTCCCGGCCGGCGTCGAACCTGGGGACGACGCGACCGGGGTCGCCGGCGGGAAGGTGGACGTCGTCACGGACGGTGACATCGCCGCCCTGGTGAGCGCAATGTCCGTGGACCGTCCGATCGGCAAACCCGAAGACCTCCGAGCCCACGCGAACGTGCTGGACGGGACGTCCCGGGTGGCGCCGGTGTTGCCGCTGCGGTTCGGTGCGGTGCTCACCGACGCCGACGCCGTGAAGGAGGAACTGCTCTCGGCACATGCGGACGAGTTCGCGGCGGCCCTCGAACAATTGGAGGGAAAGGCTCAGTACGTGGTCAAGGGCCGGTATGTGGAGCAGGCGATCCTGCGGGAGATCCTCGACGAGAACGAGCAGGCGGCGCAGTTGCGTGATGAGATCCGGGACAAGTCGGAGGACGCCGGCCGCCAGGCGCGGATGGCGCTCGGGGAACTGGTGAACAACGCGATCGCCGGCAAGCGCGAGGAAGACACCCGCAAGACGGTCGAGGCCCTCGACCACCTCATCGACTCCGTCAACCGCCGCGAACCCACGCACGAGGAAGAGGCCGTGCAGGTGGCGGTGCTCGCCGACGTGGACAGGCAGGACCAACTCGAACAGGCAATCGGGGAACTGGCCCAGGAGTGGGACGGCAGGGTCGAGATAAAGCTGCTCGGGCCCATGGCCGCCTACGACTTCGTGGTCACCCAGAATCCGGCGGGGCAGGGCTGAACCATGGGACTGCTGTCATTCATCGTCACGCTGCCACTCCAGCCGGTGAAGGGTGTGATCTCGCTGGCGGAGTTGATCCAACGGCAGGTCGAGGAGGAGATGCACAATCCGGCGGCCATCCGCCGCGCACTCGAGGAACTCGACGAGGCCCGTGCCCGGGGTGACATCACGGCCGAAGAGGAGGAGCAGGCGCAACAGGCGCTCATCGACCGGCTGACGGGATCGCCCTAGGGATTCGGGCACTGGAGCGGTGCGGGCGGGGTCCATCCGATTCCGCGGCACCTCACTGTCATGTCAGTTGTCGGAGCGCTTGCTGCGGTTCCCGTGCCCGTAGGGGACAGCACCCGCTGCGCCGTCCCGTCATGGCTGCCATCCCGGACTCGACGAAGACCTCGCTGCGCCAACGCTTGTCCGCCCGCGCTCTCGACCGATGGACCGCGATCACCCGGATCGACCTGCGGTCCCGGGCACCGTACGCCTATGTCGACGCCGTCCTGACCGACGGGCAGACCCTGCAGTTGTGCCGCCTGAAGTACGCCGGCTACGCCAACCACGACGACTACCAAAACTCCTACCTGCCCACCGGCTAGCGCCGGCAGCGCCGAGGACGCCCTGGACACCGCTTGCGGCCTCTATCTCGCCGACCCCACCGTGTGGACCTGAACCCCCGACGAACTAACGCCGACCACCACTAGTTGGTGAATCTGAGCGTGTCTCCCCAGTTTCCGATTTCCCAGCTCCCGTTGTAGCCCGAGAACGCGTGGTCCGTCTTGGTTGCTGTTCCGCTTTTCTGATCGGGATTATCTGCCGTACCCGTGATCTCCGCGATCTGGATCCCGAATTGGGTGATCGAGCCCCACTGCTGTATTTGATTCTGCATCTGCTGGATGTCGCGTCCGGCGCTATTGCCAGAGTCGGGCTGGATTGCCGCCTTGTATGCACGCGCTGACGTTTTTATTCCGTTAAAATAGTCGAGGTAGCTTTGCTTAATGGGCCCGTTCAGTTGATCGCACATCTTGTCACACTGGGTGACTACGTTCTCAATGTCCAGGATTTCAAACACAACGTCCGCTACCGACATGACGACGGCGACAACTGCGATGAACTTGCCGACAGCATCCATGGCGCCAAAAGCAGTGGCGTCTACTTCCTCCACAGGAAGGCCGGCAGCTTCTGCTTGTTCCCTAATGGTGGCGTTCGCAATTTTCAATTTATAAAACATAATCGCTATGCACGCATTTTGGACCATGGATATCTCAGTCTTACCAGGGAAATTAAAACCCGCCAGAAAGTCCATGAATTTCTTGACGTCGGCATCAGTCTTTTGACTGAGATTCAGCGTATCCAAAGCATCGTAGACCGCGTTTATCTCGTCGCTGTTGTATAGACGCCGCGCGGACTCAGCGTACTGCTTGAAAGTCCCAACATCCAACGTCGTGTTTCTCTGCACCTGCGCTAAGAATTGCAGTAGAAGGCCTCGACATGTTCGCGTGTCGAGGCCCACCGGAGCCTTGCTCGCAATCAGATTGTTGTTTTGCTTGTATTTAGCGACGTAATCACTCACCGGCGAGTTGATTTGAGCGGAGATGTCAGCGTCGACCGATGTCAGCTTATTGTTGAGATCGGTTGACTTCGATGAAATAACTTTTTCCTGAATTATCTCGGCAGCTTGGAGAGCGGCGAACGCTGCCATCCCAAGTCCGAAAGACCAGATTGCAGCTACCGCGGCTCCGTCGGCGGCAATCTGGGTAGCGTCCTTCGCAACGGTCAGGTTACGCACCTCGCACGACAAGTCGTACAGCGTCGTGAATTCGGCGTTGACCGCCGTGTCTGAATCGAATTCTCCAAGATTTACAAAGAGAGCCTGCTCAGAAATAATGCCGTCGATGTTTTCATCTGATTCGGTCTCCCACGTAGACATGTAGTTCAAGTAGGTGATGAGGTCCGTGCTGCCCATGGCAGGTTGCCTTTCGAATTGACTCTTCAACCGACGTACACGCCGGCCGTCGTGAAGCTGTGGTCTTGCTGACGGAGTGCGGTGGGGCCACGGATTCCGGCGGGAAGATGGGTGAAAATCTAGGAACCTTCATCGTCCGCTGCTGGTCGGCGAAAGGTCAAGACCGGTTGGTCCTGTTTAACAGTAGGTCCGAGCGTATCGGCATGAATTTTGCATAGTTATACACCTCTTGGGATTGACTCTCATTCGAGCAGTGTTGAGGCTGTTCCAGACCCGGCACGACATCGCCGGTGTCGAGATGGTCGTCGCCGCGGACGCCGGCATGCTGTCGGCCGGCAACCTCAAGGACCTCGACGACGCCGGCCTGAAGTTCATCGTCGGGTCTCGTGTCACCAAGGCGCCCGCTGATCTGGCGAACCATTTCCATTGGAACGGTGACGTTTTCACCGACGGTCAGATCATCGACACCGTCACCCCGAGGCATGCGAAGAGCACCGTCAACATTGTCCGTCACCGCACCGAACCCGTCTGGGACGCAGCCGGACATCCGAAGTCGTGGCGGGCGGTGTGGCAGTACTCGAAGCGCCGCGCCGTCCGCGACAACCAAACCCTGAACGCCCCAAGACGCCCGGGCCCGCAAGGTCGTCGACGGGGCGAAGTCACCGAAATCGACGCGGTTCGTCAAGACCACCGCGGGCGGCCGCACCCTCGACAGCGCATCTCTCGCCCGGGCCCGGTCGCTGGTCGGGTTGAAGGGCTACATCCGCCAACCTCTCCGCCACCCTGATGACACCGGGCGAGGTCCTCGGAAAATATCACGACCTCTGGCACGTCGAGCAGTCGTTCCGCATGTCGAAAACTGACCTACGGCGCGGCCGATGTTCCACCACACCCGAGACGCGATCGAAGCCCAGCTCACCGTCGTGTTCACCGCCCTCGCCGTAGCCTGCTACCTGCAAGCCGAGACCGGGATCTCGATCGGACGCATCGTAAAAGCCCTCCGGCCCCTGCGAGAAATCAGCCTGACCATCGCTGGCCAACCCCACACCGCCGCTGACCCACTCACCGCCGACGCAGCCCGCATCCTCACCGCACTGGACATCCCGCATTCGTAGTTAGCGTTGCACACTAAATCTGTGCGAGTCAGGCCGTAGGGGGCAGCACCCGCTGCCGTCCCGGGGGTGGCGGGGGTGGTGCCCCGCGACCGGATACCCCGCCCGCTACGCGAGCGTGATGACGCCCCGGAGCCGGCGGACAGTTCCGCGGCGCCGACTCGGGGATTGGTGATCGCCGCAGCGGTGGCACCTCCCACGCCCGAGAGAAACCGCCGCCCGTGGTGACGGCCACCCGGTGGTCGGCTCGTCGGATTGGAACACGTGTGAGCTGGGCATGCGTTGTGGGTGGCATACCGGGCAGCGAAGGGGTGTGCCGCCCGCACCGAATGCGGCGGATCGACGACACGGAGGTAAGCGATGAGCAGACCACTGACCGGCCCGGGACGCGATGACGACCCGCGGCGGATGGAGCCCGGGGTCGACGACCGCGGTGTCGTCGATGACCGCCCGGTCGCGGTGGAGGAGCGGGTGGTGACCAAGCCCGCCCGCACCAGCGCGGCCGCGGCATTCGCGCTCGCCGTCGGGACTGCCGCGTTCGTGTGTGTGCTGATCGTGATCCTGTCCCCGATCGGACTGGTCCTGGGCATCATCGGGTTGATCCTCGGTGTCTTCGGTGTGCGGGCGGCCCGCCGGGTGGGGATCACCGGGAAGGGGGTGGCGATCGCCGGCCTCGTGCTGAGTGCGCTGGCGATCGTCATCTCGATCGCCTTCGCCGCCGGCGTGGTCACCGTCCTCAATAACGACAGTGCCGTCGACCGGATCGAGCAGCAGGTGGACCAGATGCGCGACAAACTCCCCGACCACGTCGAGGTCCGGCAGCCCTGACAGCACCAGGGCACCGGGTGTCACGAGGAACGTCTCGACCAGTCCACCGATGAGCAGGGACTCATCGGGAGAGCTCGCCGTGAAATATGGTGACTGCGAGAGCAATTTTCCCAAATAGGCCGCTGAAGGGCTTCGTCGCGTGGCGGGGCGACGCTGCATGACGTCCCGGCGGGCCCGGCCCGTCCTCATACCCTCGGCCGCGAGGACGGGCGGGCTGCGTCAGGGTGTCGACGTGGCCCGATCGAGGGGTCGCCGCCGCTGCCGGTGTTCCAGCGTCGGGGGTAACAGTGAGGCCGCACCCTCGATACATCATTATGGAGAGACGACGTGCGGATCCCGATACCGCACTGGGCTACCTCGAAGGACTTCCCGCGCTGGTGCTGCTGGAACGGCTCCCGGTGCCGGTGCTCGCCCTCGACCGCGACGGTCACGTCGTGCACGTCAATAGCGCGTTCGAGGCCATGTTGGGGTATCCGCACGATGCGCTCTCGGGGCGATCGATGCGCGACCTGCTCCCGACGGCGTCCCCTCCGCGGCCGGTCACAGAGGATCTGAAACAGTCGGCGGGCACGATCGTGACGCTCACACACCGAGACGGTTCTGCCGTGCGGGCGGCGATCAGCAAGTCCGTGCTGACACGGGCGGACGACCCGGTGCTGCTCGTCTGCTTCCACGACGTAACCGAGCAACTGTGGGACGGCGGACACGCGCCGACCTTAGGGTAAAGGCCGCGATCGCGTCGGTTACTGGCCTGCGCCCGATGCGGCGGGGCGCCGCCGCGCACGGAGATGAGCGAGCATCTCCCGCTCGATGTCGACTACCACTGCGGGAGCGGCACGCCGGTCTCGAACGACACGTCCTTCACTTGGAGTGGCCGGCGCTCCGACTTCGCCGCGGGCGAACGTCGCCTCGTCACCGGCTGGGGGTCCGATACAGTCCCGAAGATGCCGCCAGTCCACCATCAGGATCGGCGGCGGCAGCACCGAGACGACGATCGCACTCAGCTCGCCCCGCCCGGGGAGCTGGGCGAGGAACTCCTCGCCCGGGCGGTGACCGCCGCCCTGACACAGGGCGCGTCCTGGGCACAGATCGGCGCCCGGCTCGGGGTTCCTCATCCCTGCGCACCGGACCGCGCATGCTCGGACTGTCAGTGGCAGGACGCGATCGTCGACCACGAAAACGCACGAGCACAACGCATCCACACCACCATGCCCGGACCGTCCTCGGCGCCCGGGAGGTGATCGGAAATGATCACTCCCTACCACCCATCGAACGCGGCCGACGTGTGTTCGAACATCGGGATCGAGGTTCTGCAGGTCATCCGGGCCGATCCGGAACCGCCTTGGTGGCGATGATCTGTACCAGGTCGTCGAGTGCGGCGAGGGCGGCGTCGCCGTCCCGGTCGACGAGCCAGCGCAGCACCAGTCCGTCGAGCGCAGCCAGGGCGAAGCGGGCGACCTGATCCACGGGCGTGCTCCAGGTGACGGCGGCCCGGTGTGCGCACAGGTCGAGGAATGCCACCGCTTCGGTGTCCATGGTGCGGTACTGCCGGGCGGCGATCGCCCCGGCCGCGGCGTGGCCGGCCCCGCGTTGCCGGAGGGCCTGCGCGGTGATCTCGTAGGTGAGCAACTGCTGGTCGGGGGTGGCCTCGATGATTGGCCACAGGCCCCCGATGCCGGCCCGCAGGAGTTCACGAAGGCCCTCGATGCCGCGCGGGTGCGCGGTTCCGATGAGGTCGGTGAACGCCGTGCGCATCGACTCGCTGATGGCGAGGATCAGGCTTTCCGCCATCGCGGTGAGAAGTTCGTCCTTGTCCTCGAAGTGGTAGTGCACCACTCCGAGCGACACCCCGGCGGCCTCGGCTACGCGGCGGATGGTCAACGCGGCGACACCCTGTTGCGCGGCGAGCATGAGCGCGGTATCGATGAGCTGTCCACGGCGTACTTCCGCGGGAAGCCATTGCATCAGCGGATCGTATGCGCTCGCACGTCCCACCAGCAGACGAATCGCACGAGACGTTCGCGGGTCTCCTTGTCGATACCGGGCGCAGTCAGCGGTCGTCGGAGAGGGTGCTGCGTACTCGAGCTTCGACCCCGTTCCGCCGTTTCACCTGCTGTTTTTCGGGGCAATCCTGATGTGTTCACACGAACGGGTGCCCGAATCGGCGCCCAGAGGGGCTGTGTGGGGCTGTTCCGCCACCCGTTCGCTGCAAGAGTCGGGGACTCTCAGAATGAGGTGAGCATCATGACGAAGAAGATCGCGGTCCGCACCGCCATCGCGTCGGCGGTCCTCGCGCCCGCGATGGTTTTCGCGGGCGGTACCGCCGCCGCGGTACCGGCGCTGAGCGCCGGGGCGACCGGGGAAGTGGTGGTGACGGTCCCCGCCGGTGAGAACTGGACCTGCTTCGGTTTCGACTCGGGCTTCAACTTCAAGACCGGTGCGTTCGGACCCGGGGCTGCGGGAAAGCTCAGCGGTTTCGTGAGAGGTAACGCGACCGTCTTCTGCTTCGGCGGCACGGCGCCGTTCTTCTTCACCGGCAGCGTGGCGGTGAGGTAACCCGGTTGGTCGGTCCCGGGGGCATGGCCCTGGCTGGTTGTTCCACCGGCCAGGGTCGGTCTACCGGTGAATCATTGCGTGCTCGGGTCCGCGGTCAGGTAGTCGGTGTCGGCGAAGACCAGCCGCCCGTCGTCGAGGGCGACCGCCCACCGGTGCACCGGTGCCCAGGCGTGCCCGTGTTCGTCGGTGTCGGTCAGCTCGGCGTAGTCCTCGATGATCTGCCCGGTCTGGTCCGCTTCGGATGGCCGGCGCACCAGCACTCGTGCGCCTGTGCCCAGTGGGCCGGGCTCGGGTGTCGGTTTGTGTTTTTTCTCGGGCATCGGTCTGCACCTTCCGCTCGCTGCGACCCGGATCATAAGCACCTCGCCGGGGAAGCCTCATCCGGCGCTCCCGGGAGGGTGTGCCGCTCACCCGCCTCTGGTCTCTCTGGTTGCTCACAATTCGCTCTAATAAACACGAGAAACACACGAACTCTCACTGGAACGGCGATTTTGATCAATTGTCCAGCAATGTGGACGGTTGTTAAATTTCAATATGTGAGAATTTCTCGGGTTTGGTGAAACGTCCCGAGATTGCGAACGCGATAAATGGTGTAAGCGGCGATCGACGATCCCGTGGATTTTCATCACCAGTGGAGGAGTGAATTCTGATGGGTTCTGCAGGAATCGACTTCAGCGTCGCGTTCGAGGCGTTTTTGAAGTGGCTGAGCGTCACCTTCGGCGGCGGCATCGGGCTGAGCTGACCGACGGAGTAATCCGGGACAGCGGTGGCCCGGCTCGCCTGGGGGCAGCCGGGCTACCGCCCTGATCAGCACGTACGTGTATGCCACCGCCTGCTCCACACCGTCGCGGGGACTCGGGCGCAGCAGCTCACCATGACCGCCTCGCCGGGGGTTACCCGCATGTCGACGGGCAGGGAAGGTCGACACTGTGACCCGGATTTCGGGCGCACCCAAAACCGAAATGCACGATTGCAGCATGTGGCGGAATGTGGGGTATATAAGAAAGCGACTTTGGATGCGGTCGCCAGGCATTTCGCTGCCACTAAAGATGGCCGGTATTTCCTTTTCGGAGAGGACCGCTATGTTGATCGGACTCGACCCCGCCGCGGCCGATCCGCCACTCGGCGACGCGACCACACCCCGGGATGTGGCCGTGCTCCAGGCGCTGCGCAACGTGCACGAGTGCCGGATAGCGGCCCGATCGTGACAACCTTGCGCGGCTCGGCGCTGGCCCTTCTGCGGTTCAATTACCACCTGGCCCGCATACCGTTGCAGTTGGCGGAATGGGGCGTGCTGTCCCGGCTCGACGAGCAGGCCTCGACACGATTGGCGTATGAGCAACTCCTCATCGACTGCGACCGGCTGGCTGCGCGGCTACTCGACGATGAGGAGGCGGCCCGGCGAGCCGAAGACCTGGATCGGCACATCGTGCTGGTCCGGACGGTGATCGCCCGGGACTCTCACGAGATGCAGCGGCGAGGGGTTCTGCTTCTCGACGAACAGCGGGAGCGCTTCCAACGTCGCCGCCGCGAACGCAAGTCCCCGGGTGCACCGCTGTGAACGGGTTGCGCTCATCGGGCCCTACCGGGCCGGGACGACAAATGATCTGAATCACACGTGGAGGTTCGATCTCCTCGCGCCCCGGCGAATTACCTGCTCGAAGGTGGTCTCGGGCGTCGACGAGTGGGATGGAGCGTGGGACGCCGAGCAACACGGGAGGTTGTCTCGGCGATGCACGAGGCGGCGGGACCGATCGCGGTGAGGTGCGGACACCACACGCAAACAGGAGATCCGAAGTGCTTGGTATGAACATGCCCTGGATGGTCGTGGTCCTGGTGGCCACGCTGGTGGTGATCGTCGCGTCCGTCGGCGTCGCGGTCACCGCGGACGCGGTATCTCGCCGCCGAGTGCACCGATCAGCTGACACTGCCGCCGCGGATCCGGAGTCACCGCTGCGCACCGTCGACGCGGCGTCCCGGGTTCGCGATTGGCACCGGCTTGCAGTGCCGGCATGGATGACCTGCGTCGGCGCCTCGGTACTCGCGGTCGCGGTGGTCGGCGTACTCATCGTTGTCGGATGAGAGCGCCGACCACCTCGCAAGCGGACCTTGCCGGTGGCGTGATCGACGAGGGCTTTGTGCGGTTCGAACGCCGCAGCGGCGGCCGAGGCACGCCCCGGGCCCTGCGTCCGGCCGCCGGAGTTGGGCCGAGGCTGATGCGCTGGCGGCATCGGCGATGCCGCCGACTCCGCCAACGCTCGCGGTCGTCGGGGCCCTGTTCAGGGGGAAGGTTGGTGGGGTACTCGCGGTCGGTCGGGATCGGCGCGCCCAGGCGAAAACACCTGGGAGCCGGAAGTGAGGAGCACAGCAATGACCACAGCGGGTGGTCCGAGTTCGAGCAGCCTGGCCGATGTCATCGACACCATCTTGGACAAGGGCCTGGTCATCGACGCGTACGTGCGGGTCTCGCTGGTCGGCATCGAACTGCTCACCATCGACGCACGCATCGTCGTTGCCAGCGTCGACACCTACCTGCGGTTCGCCGAGGCGGCGAACCGGCTCGCGATCGGCAGCGAACCGAAAGGCCTGAGCGACCTCGTCTCCGACGTCAAGGGCAGTGGCAGCACGAAGTCCAAGACCAAGGGTGTCCTCGAGGGCGTGGGGGAGACGCTTGGTGAGCTACTCGGCGGAACCTCGAGCGAACACGAACCGGCACCCCGACGGAGGCACAAATGACCTCCCCAGAGGACACCGACACCGACGACAACAACGACAACAACGAGGGTGCTCCGATGGCCGTGATCTACGTGTACGGAATCGTGCCCGCCGACGTGCAACCCGAAGAGGACGCCACCGGCATCCACGACGCCCCGATCGAGATCGTCACCCACGGCGACATCGCGGCCTTGGTCAGCGAGATCGACCCGGACCAACGACTCGGCACCCCCGCGGATCTGCAGGCTCACGCCCGCATCCTCGATGGCACCTCGCACGTCGCGCCGGTGCTGCCGCTGCGGTTCGGTGCCGTCGTGTCCGACCGCGACGCGGTGGTCAACGAACTGCTTGCCGAACACGAGGACGAGTTCGCCTCCGCTCTCGAGGAACTGGAGGGCTTCGCCCAGTACCTGGTCAGGGGCCGCTACGTCGAGGAGGCCATCATCCGGGAGATCGTCGACGAGAGCCCGAAGGCCACCAGCCTGCTCGAGGCGATCCGCGACCAGCCCGAGGAGGTTTCCCGGGATGACCGGATGGCGTTGGGGGAGATGATCGGCCACGCCCTCGAGGCCAAGCGGGAGACGGACACCGGCACCACTCTCGACGTGCTGGCACCGCTGACCGACACCGTCACCGTCCGCGAACCCACCCACGACGAGGATGCCGTCCAGCTCGCGGTCCTGCTCGAGGTGGACCGGCAACGCGAACTCGAGCAGACGGTCGGAGACCTTGCCGCGCGCTGGGAGGACCGGGTCACCATGCGCCTCGTCGGCCCGATGGCACCGTACGACTTCGTGGTGGCACCGAAGCCGGAGGGCTGACCGAGGGGTCTGCTGTCAGTCATCGTCCCGCTGCCCATCCGGCAGGTGAAGGGTGTGATCTCGCCGGCGGAATGATCCAGCGTCAGCAGGCGAGCAGGCGATGCGCAATCCGGCAGTGGTTCGGCGTGCGCTCCGAGGAACTCGAGGAAGGCTGTGCTGCGGTGACGATAGGGCTCGTACTGCGGTGGCGATAGACCGGGATGCGGTGATGCTGTCGACGCCTGCGAGATCTGCCGGGGGTTTGGCTGCCGCGGGCACCGATGCGGATGCCGGTGGTGTCGGTGCGCTTCATGGACCGGGCTGTGTCGTGATGCACGGGGTCGGGCACTCCCCAAGGATGGGATCGAACGCAGGCCGCCCCACCAGCTCGTCGGCCGCAGCTCTCGGTGGCCGGTTGCTGCAACTGGCCGGTGACCGTGACGCCGCCCGGTTCTCGTGCGAGGGTATCCCGGCTGTGCGCCGAACCGCACCCCACCGACGGCCGGTCGGACTACGGCGAGGTGCTCGCGTGGGTGGTCGATGCGATCGTCGACGTGATCATCGCGCGCCTGGGCGCGGCCGGTCCGGGGGAGAGGTTCATTCTCGAGCTCCGTTTCACCGATGGGGGATACGTCGATGTCGACGAGTTGCCGGAATCGGGGCGTTGGGTCCTGCGGACGGTGTCGGCGTTACTCGCCGGGGATCTCGCGGACGGGGTGCGGTCGCTCACCGCCGCCGAGCAGCACTTCGACATCACGATGCGGGCGGAAGCGCTGGCCGACGCACTCATCTGGCTCGACTTTCTTCTCGATGTCGACCTTCCCGATCCGCCTGACGTCATCACCGCATAGCGGGGACGCTTTAGAACCAGTGTCGGCGGCCGCCGACGGCGCGGCCGGTGGCACCGCAAGTCAGGACGCGGTCGGCTCCATGCCCCGCGGGGAGACCGTGGTGGGCCTGCGCCGGGCGGCGAACTGCCGGAAATACGTCTCGGCGGCCGGGTCGGTGAGGGTCGGCAGCAGCAGTGTCCATCCGGTGGTGACCCGGTGCGTGGGGCTGTCGAGGGCGCCGGTCGCCGTGGCGAGCACCCGGGCCCCAAAGGCCAACTCCACCAGGACTTCGGCGAGCTCGTCCGGGTCGATGCCGGCACGCAGATCCCCCTCCTCGCCGGCCCGAAGGGCGAGGTTTCGGCAGTGCAGCGTCCAGGTCTCGAAGATGCTCGGCGCCCCGCGGTCGCCGCGGTAGTCGCCGATCTCGAAGAGCAACCGGAACGCGGCCCGCACCAGCGGATCGTCGCGGCCGTAGTCGGCGAGGACATAGGAGAGATCGATGAGGGTTTCCAATGCACGGGAATGGGTGGCCATCCGCTGTGCGCAGGCCCGCTCGAATCTTCGGAAGCCCTCGTCGATCACTGCGCGGGCAAGGTGCTCCTTCGTGGGGAAATGGAAAAACAGGCCGCCTTTGGTGGTGCTGGACTTCCCGGAGATCGCATTCAACGTCGCGTGCACATACCCGTGGCAGTCGAATTCTTCCGCCGCCCGCTGCAGTAACGCGCACCGGGTCAGGTGTGCCCGTCTCTGGGTCACGAGACCGGCTCTTCTCGCGTGCCCCCGTCGGTCAGTGGCGGCCGGCGACCGTGACGCTCAGCCACGTCAGAAACACCTCGACGGCAAGGCCGGAGTCGATTCGGGCGGTGCGGTCGCCGCCGCTCTGTCGTATCGCTGGGTGTCTTTCGCGTCGAAGTAGTCACCGCCCTTGCGTTTCGCGTCGTCGGTTCCCCAGTCCCGGTGGTGCGGAACGGGCTCCATGCGGGGAATGTGCTTGCGGCAGTGAATGTATGCCTCTTCGACCTCCACCATCACCCACCGCTGCGGGATTCGTCCCGGCGCGCAGTCGCCCGGTAGATCCGGGAGTTCGGAGCGCAGCACCTCGTCCTCGACGATCCGCGCCGCGCCGTTGATGTGCAGCCCGATCAGATCGTGGACGAAATCGACGAGCACGAGTCCGACGTGCGGGTTCTCGGCGATGTTGCCGAGACTGGCCATCACCCCGTTGCCTCGGTACTCGGGGTAGGCGAGGGTTTTGGGGTCGATCACGTGCAGGAATCCGGGTGCGCCGGCCCGCAGGCTGTTGTCACATTCGCCGGCCGCGTCCGCGGTGGCGACGAACGCGATCTCCTGGCGGCCGACGAAGTCGATCATGGCCGGAGTGAGATGGTCGAGCACCTGTTCGGCGTAGAACCGGACGGCACGCTCGACGGTGCCGTACCGATGCTGGAGGTCTCGTTCTCCGGCGCTACCGAGCTGCCTCATCTGTCTCTCCATTACGGTTCGGCATCATTGGCCGGTTCACCCTACGGGACCCACGCGGGTGCGTCGCGCCGCGCAACAACACCATGGGAGGGCTGCAACGCGGGCGATCCCGGGGCAGGCATCGGTCGGTGACCTGGGCGTACCGTGAATGGATGAAGACCAAATCCCCTCGAGACGAGCTTGCCCGCCGGCTGGCCGAGCGGGACGAGTTAGTGGTGGAAGTCCTCGAACTCGAGGGCCGGCTGGAGCGGGCCAAACGCCGCCTCGACGAGGTATCCGCCGAGATCGACTCGTCCGGGCACATCGAGTAACACTTCTCCGGGGCGTGCAGCACGACCGATGTGGGAGTGTGTACCGGCCACGCGCTCATGCTGGAGCGGACCGACGAGTTCAGCGCTCTCGTCCTGGGTTTCCTGCGGGAGCGCGGCTGCCCTGAGGTGGCCCGCAGGGCCGGGACCGGTCAACGGCCGGCCCGGGAGTTTCGCACGCCCTGCGCCCATCCCCTCCATCGCAACCGTCTTCCTCCTCAGCTGATCAATCTCGCCCCTCCACTGTCTACCGGGCCATCGCCGCGCCGAAGACGCACAACGCCCACCGATCGGACCCTGAGTGTCAGATCCACTCATCCCACCCATCCCCATCTCCGCTCAGGGCACGGCCAAGGAGATCGTCGACGCACCCCGGTGGCGTGAGCTTCCTCACATAACGGCCCGGTAACGGAAGGGCCACGGTTCGGCAATGCCCGCGTCTCGTCGCTACTAGCTGGGCATGGTCTCTGTGCCTCCAATGTGGTCCCGCAACAGGCGAAGACACTCCGCGTTATCAAATGGTGACACTGCGGCCTCGGCCCGTTACCGTCGTCACCGGCCGAGGAAACATCGGCCACATCCGGCCCGCCGCGCCAAACCTCGTCCCGCGGGTACCGGAGTCCCGACGAAGCATTCCAGGGACGAGGACGGGGGACCCAAAGTCCTCCAGGGAACGCAAGTTCTCAGACGGACACCGGCCCGAATGTGCCTCGCACACTCGGATCTTGGGGTGAAGCCAGACCCTCTCCAGCCAGGAGAGGCGAGGCCGGGCGACCTCTCAGCCCGAACCCGACAGCTGACCTCGCAGGCGCGTGTGGAGAGGATCTCGACCACTATGAGCGGACGCCATCGCAAGCCCACCACCACCGGCCGCACCGTCGCCAAGGTCGCCGTCACCGGCGCCATCATGGGCGTCGCCGGAGCAGCCTTCTCGGGCACCGCGAACGCGGCACCCGACTCCGACTGGGACCGCCTCGCGCAGTGCGAGTCCGGCGGAAACTGGGGAATCAACACCGGAAACGGCTTCCAGGGCGGACTCCAGTTCTCCCCGAGCACCTGGAACGCACACGGTGGAACCCAGTACGCGGCCACCGCCAACCAGGCCTCGCGTGAAGAGCAGATCGTCGTCGCCGAGAAGGTCCTCGACTCCCAGGGCTGGGGCGCATGGCCGTCCTGCTCCTCGAGCCTCGGCCTGAGCAGCGCACCCACCCAGCGCACCGCCCCCGCAACCGTGCCCGAGGCCCCCGCGGCGCCGGCACTCCCCGACCTCACGGGCGGCGTCCCCAGCACCAACGGCACCTCGCAGTACGCCGGCGCCGTCGACAGCGCGATCGAGGCCGTCAAGGCTCAGGGCATCGCGATCGATCCCCAGATCCTGCAGCTCATCGACGCAAACAAGGGACTGCTCCCGCAGTAATCCCCCGCAATTCACAGAAGAGGGGCCCTGCACCGATCCGGTGCAGGGCCCCTCTTCTGTCGTCGGGTCAGCGGTTGATCACGGTGTGCGGATGCGCATACGGCAGCGACTCCGCCGGTCGCCTGTCGACGCCGATGGATTCTTGGGCTGTCAGCCCGCGGATGAGCCTGGCGGTGGGGCCCGACCTGGAAGGGTCACGCACTGTTGCTTCGAGCACGCCGGTCAGATTTTCGGTTTCCCTTGACCGAGGCCCCGGGGCGGCCGTGTCTCTATGTCGTTGCTGGACCTGACCGAGTCAGCCCTCCCACGCGTTCCCGCGGCATCTTCCGTTCCAGCTCGCCGTCTCGACGAGCTGCAAAGTCAGAGGGAAGACTTGTCGGCGAAGGCATCGACACTGATGATCGTCAGTCCAGTGCTGGGGCAAGGTGCCGGCGCTGGCGATGTATAGACGAACAACGATCCCACTCTTGTTTTCCCACATGACCTGGGCTGTGGGTGGGAAACTGTGACCACTGGGCGGCGGTGTCCGGCCTCCTGACCGGAGAATCACCGAGTGGACGGAACACCCACCATGGACAGTTTCTTGGAGTTCTTCTGGTTCATCTTCGTCTTCTACTTGTTCGTGGCCTACCTGAGAGTGTTGTTCGCGATCATCACCGACCTGTTCCGGGACCACCAGATGTCCGGGTGGCTCAAGGCGCTGTGGCTGCTGTTCTTGTTCCTGATCCCGTTCCTGTCGGCGCTGATCTACCTGATCGTGCGCAATCAGGGCATGACCGAGCGGTCCGCGGCGGCCTTCGGGCAGATCAAACAGGCCCAGGACACCCATATCCGGGAGGTCGCGGGCAAGTCCCCGGCCCAGCAGATCGCCGACGCCAAAGCGCTGCTCGATTCGGGGGCGATCACCCCGCAGGAGTTCGAGACGCTCAAGAGCACAGCACTGACCTAGTCGCCGCGAACGCGGGGCGCGGGCGCAGGGCGTACCCCGGTGTCGGCGTCCGCCGCCTCGTGGCGGCCGGGTCAGTCGCCCGCCGCAACGCCACGGCCAGGCGGACGATGCAGGGATCTCTCCGGCCTGTACCGATCGGGTCCTCTGATCACGATGCGGCACGCACCCTCCCGGAACGGCACTCCGGACAGTTTGCGGGACAGAGACTTCCGGAACCGAAAACGGTGATCCTCGCCGGGCCGATCGCACCCCGGTGGGTGATGAGGGGTGCGATGATGAGATATGCGCCGCCATCGTTGGCCGGCCATCGCGCCGCCTGCAGATCGGGGTCTTCGCGTGCACGCGCCGATGCCGATCGCGGCCGAGACAGACCTGACCCTCGAACTGTCGACGGTCACTGCGTTCGCGTCCGGGTTGCTGCTGCAACTGGCGCTTCGGGTCACCGGGATCCGCGCCGACTTCGCCCGCTACGAAACCCGTTCCCTGACCGACCCGCACGACTGGTCGGCGCGGTGGTCCTATCTGACGGTGCTGGTCCGCGTCGACGACCGCGACGGACCCGCCGACGCGATTCACCGGAGCGAACCCCACTGCGGCGAATCCGGTCCGTATCGGACGACGCCGCTGTATTGGATCGGCGCCTACCCGCGGACCGGGTCGCTGACCGTCACCACCAGCTGGAGCGAGATCGGACTTCACCCCACCTCGATCATCGTTGCTCTCGGCCCCAGCCCGTTCCCTACCGCCTCCGAATCCGGTGCAGGAAGGTAGCGGTCACAGTCACAGCCACTGCCATACACCCGGCCGCATCACCGAGCCACCACCGGGGACCACCAACTCGTCCCGATCATCAGCGGGTACCCACCACCGCAGGTGCACCGAAGGGAATGCCTCGGCCCGAGCATCCAGAGTCGATCCCTGTCACCCGGCCGTGTACCGAGTGCGCGGTCTCCGCCGTGGAACCCCAGGTAATGGGACCCGAAACGTGTTCCTACCAGCCCGGCCGGGCGGACAATAAGTGGCATGGACGACCGCGAAGAACATGAGATAGATGTCGTCCGAACCCGACTGATCGAGCGCTACCGGGTGGCGAGCACACCCCGGTGAGCCGGGTCCACGAGTTCGATCAACTCGTCGTCTCCGCGCATTCGTTCATCGTCTGCCCCGCAACGGAGAAGGGTCAACACACGAAATGGCAACGACACGTGGTGTGGTCACCGGTTGATATCGGTGCCGCGCGACCTCATGTCGGTGAGATCGGTTCGAAGGGCCGGACTTCGTCGTCGCCGGGCCGGACTACCCCGGCCGATGATTCGGGAACTTCGTTCCACGCTCCTTCGAGGTCGCGGAGAGGCTCGGAGACCACGAAGCGAGTCTCCCCGCCCAGGCGGTGCAGGACCTCGACCTCGGGGTGCAGTGCGCGTAGCTTCGCGATCTCGGTGGAGAAGAACAGCGACCTCGACTGTCGCTCGCTCGAATAGCGGAAGATCCACACCGATTCGCCGTCGGTGGTCGCGACGGTCATCTGCACCGGATGCTCCACCCCGTGCGTGCGACCGACGTCTTCGACGAAGCCGACCGCACGGGCGACAGCACCGAACGGATCGTCGACGAGGCCGAACGTCAGGGCGAGGAAGAACAAGGTTTCGGAGTCCGTCGACCCCTCGATGTCGAGGAACAGCGCCGGGTCGACGGCCATCACCAACTCACGCCTGATCTCGTGAAAACCGCGCAGTGCGCCGTTGTGCACCCACAACCACTGCGCATGCCGGAAGGGGTGACAGTTGCTGCGCTGCACCGGTGTCCCGGTCGAAGCCCGCACGTGCGCGAGCAACATCCGCGTCCGCACCTGACCGGCGATCTCCCGCAGATTGCTGTCGTTCCAGGCCGGTTCGATGCTCTTGTACACCGCCGGTTCGGTGCCCTCGCCGTACCAGCCGATACCGAAGCCGTCACCATTCGTGGTCGTCGCTCCGAGACGTGAGTGCAGACTCTGGTCGATCAGCGAATGTTTAGGGCGGAACAACAGGTCTTCCGCGAGGATCGGCTCACCCGAGTACGCCATCCACCGGCACATACATCAATTCAAGCAGAGCCGAACCTGCCTGCGACAGCCCTGACAGGCACAGACCCCGAAGCCCGACCGTATGGTCACCGTCCTACGGCGAATCAACGACTCCGCATATCGGCATGGCCGTAGCGGTCTTGTCGTCACGGTCTTCGTCCTGGTCGACGCAGTCGAGTTCCCGTCGGCGAATTTCGTCGGTCCGGCATCCGGCGAACAGCCACACGCCGACCAGGGCACGGACCATCTCGCTCGGGTAAACCTGCCCCCTCGGCCGGTGCTTCGTCAAGGGGCACCGGGCGCATCTTCGCCCCTTACCGGCGGAGAACTGTGCACTCGGTCCAACCAGCGACGCCCGCCGCCTTTGCGCCTGGTGAAGTTGGGTACGTAGCGGTGACTCTCCAGCATTCGGCTCGAACAAAACCGCGGCCCAGTAATGTGAGGTGCATCACACTTCAAACTTCGGTGGACCTGTCGGGTCCCGGACAACCGCTCGGAAAGGGCAACAGCATGTCAGTCGTAGTTCGTCACCACGCACCGGGCATGACCAAAGATCAGTACTCGGCGATCGCGGAGGTCACCCTGGACGATCTCCAATCGGCGAAGGGATTCATCGCCCACTACGCCTTCCTCGAAGGTGACGGCCTCACCGTCTCCGAGATCTGGGACACCCAGGCCGATCACGACGCGTTCTTCGGCGAGCACATCAAGCCGAAGCTTCCCCAGGAGATCCCCACCCCGGCGGTGTTCGAGGTCCTGGGCGCCACCACCGCCAGGACCATGGTCGGGGGTGCCGCGCACACCGCCAGACATGCAGTCGAAGTGCTCGGGGGAGCAGCTGGAGGCGCGTGGTCCTGGACGCGCAGCAAACTGGGAGACCTAACGCACAGATCGGAGAAGGCCGAAGCCGGGACCGCGGTCGAACCCGCGGGCACGACCACCCCCGCGCCGCAGCCGGCACCGCCGGCAAAGGGAGCCGCCGCCAAGTCGACGTCTGCCAAGGCGGCGCCTGCACAGTCGACGCCGTCCACGGTGCCGCCCGCCACAAAAGACGCCCTCGGCAAGGCGAAGGCCAAGCCGGCGCCGTCCACCGGCAAGTCCGGCGGCACCTCCCCCTAGCGGTGCACTCCGATCACCACCGCAGTGCTCTCCCTCTCTGCTGCGATCGGCCCTCGCTGGGCAGAGGAGAATGGGCTGACCCTCGAAGGGGTTGGCATCACAGCTTCGGATATCTCTTCCGGGGCTCCGGCTCCTCCTATACGCGGGAGACACCCGCCCGAGCCCACAGTTGGTGTCCACAACGGGACCGCTTGCAGCGGCTAATCCGATGGGAGCAACGGTGTTCGAGAGGTTTACCGACCAAGCACGGCGCTCCGTCGTCCTGGCGTCCGAAGCGGCCCGGGCCCACCACCACGACTATCTCGGAACCGAGCACATCCTGCTGGGCCTGATCCGCGAACGTGACGGGGCAGCGGCGCGATCGCTGGAAGCGTTCGGCGTGTCGGCGGCCGTCATCGACGGCCGACTCACCACCGGTCAGGGCGAGCAGGCCCGATCCGGGCACCTCCCGTTCACCCGGCACGCCAAACAGGTCCTCGAACAGAGCCTGCACGAAACTTCGCTGCTCGGCCATGAGCGCATCGGCACCGAACAGATCCTCCTCGCCCTCATCGACGACGGCGAATCCACCGGCGCCCGGTTGCTCGGCGAGGTCCTCCCGGTGGACTTCGACCAACTGCGGCAGCACATCCTCCGCCAGGTCACCGAGCATCGGCTCACCGCAGAGCTGGGGTTGGGGCCGACACAGGTCACCAACGTCAGGTTGACCGACGCAGAACATGAGTTGTGCGTGGCCGCGGCCGCCAAGGCCGGCCAACGCATCGACGTGTGGATGCGGGAGCGGATCCTTGACGCGGCACGTGCCGGCGGCGCGAGTACCGAATAGGGCCTCTGCCTCGGGTGACACCGGGCGACAAGACGCCGCTACCCGTCCTCGGCACCATCCCCACTGCGGTGAGGCCGTGTCGGGACCTGCCCGGTAACGCGTCACCACAGCCCGTGCCGGCGGTTACGATCAGGCCATGGGACTGGGCGCCGCGGCGCAAGCGCTGCTACGGGCCACCTACCGGCTCGTTCGTTTCCCGTTCCACCTGGTCGACGACGTGGTGCTGCCGGTGATCTTCGACGAGCAGGCACCAGTGCGGCGAGCGTACGGGAGATTCCTCCTCGGCTGCGACGGCGCCGCGGCGTACCTCCTCGCCGACGACACGGCGGTGGTCCGTGCCGTCTTCCTCCGTGGACGCAGCGCAGCCTTCCACGATGCGATAACCCGCCATCCCAGTAGCCTCCACACCGAATCCGACGCCGTGATGATGCACCATCGGGCACGTTTTCGAGAGCGCCGCAGCGCTACCCACCCGCCCGGACACTCGACAACCCGCCCGCCGCGGTAACAGCCCCCGGGGACTGAGGCGTGTGACGGAAATCGTTGGATTCTCGACAAGTTGGAGGACTGGAGGATTGCACGCGTTCGACTCGCAAAGTTCCGTCGCGGATCGTGTCAGGGGGCGAGGGTGTATCCGCTTCCGGAGGTTTTGGAATCCGCGGACCGCGAATGGGCCGACTTCATGGCCGGACTCTCCGACGATGCGCTCGCCGCACACGAGGGTTGGGCCGTGCCCTACGGCCCCGATACTCCACTCACCGACCGACTGCAGGGCAGGGTCCCGGACTCGATCCTCAACAATGCCCGGTGGCCGAAAGTCGAAGACCGATTCCGGGAACTCGTCGACGCCGGAGCGGATCCCGCGATGCTCTCGAATACCCTCGCCGAACTCGACTGGGACAACGCCCGCTCCCCCAGCGGATACGCCGTCTGGGCCCTCGACGACGCCGACAACCGTGTGCGCGAAGAACGCAAAATGCTCGCCGGCGAATGGTTGCTCAACACCGACCCGGACGACCCCCGCCACCGTGCCGAGGCCGCCGAAATGCTCGGCCAGATCGACAACGACTTCGACGCACAACTCGGTCGCCGATTCCCCGGGCTGCTCGACCCCACCGCCACGATGCTCGAGCAGCGGGCAAGGAACGAGCTTGCCGGCGCCGACGCCACCGATGCACTCGCCGATCATCTCAACGCCGAACCCGACATCGACCGCAGCGACGTGCTGGCGTCCATCGCGCAACAAGCGATGGCCTGGCACGACAACGACGCCGACGACATCGAGGAACCGGTGGCGAACCTGTGGACGGAACTGTCCGCGTTCGCCTACTACGGACGATGACGACCAACTCGAAGCTCAACTACGCGGCACCGCGGCCGACGATCGCACCGAGGCCGACGAGGACCTCGCCAAAGCGGACGCCTTCGACTCCACCGTCGTCGCCGCGGCGCAGACACCGCTGACCGCACCGAAACGCTCCCCCAGTCGCGGCAGCGACCGCCGAGCGCCACGCAAAGCAGCCGCACCGGCCGCCCAGCGACACCAGAGCGTGCACCGCGGCCGAGGCCGCTGAAACCCTCCTATGGGGCCGGGGCGTTGCCGAACCCTCGACTGGAGCAAGCGAAACGTCGAACTTCAGTCCGAACCGGCAGCAATCGGCGCTCGTCCCATAAGCCGATCGGCTACATGCAGCAGGGTCGCTATCACCTGTCCTGTTGGATCGCTACTGTGCCAGGTGTGAGGGAACCGGTGCTGGATCGGCACGTCGACGTTGCACAGCTGTGGCAACTGGCCACTGAGGCGGCCCGGAAGGGCGAGAAGTGGGGGCAGCGCAAGAAGTCGGTGAGCGACGCCATGGTGACCTACTACGCCCAGCTGCGACGTGACAGACGCGGCGCGAAACGGTGGGTCGCCGAGGTCGTTGATCTCCTGGGATATTTCGATCTGTCAGCGGACTGGCGCGCAGTTGAGAAAGGCCTGCAAATACTCGACCAAGCTGACGGTGACGTCACCGGTGCCGGTGCAGAGCTACAGCGGCTGGAGGTCGTGCCGGCTTCCTCGACGAAGAACTCTCTCTTCAAGAGCTCCTAGTAGGGCGGAGTCAGGCGAACCGCTCGCGTTCGCGATCCCTCGTCGAGGACGTCACGCGTCATTGGAAGACCGACCAGATCGCCGCGACGGCGAGCGTGACGATGAGGGAGCCGGGGCTATAGCCTCGTTCGGCCTGGCCCAATAGGGGCTGGCTCTGTCAACTCGACCTGGCCCCACCGTGTCGGCTCGAGTTGGCCCCAGCCGACCCTTATCCGAGGAGCGTGGGCACGCCTGGGCTCCGGTGCACCGGTGGGCGGTCGCCCTCGACGATGGGCGTCTGGTCTTCGCCGACACCGACGACCTGACCACCGACCCCGGCACCCAGGGAACCGGGTAGATCGACCCTGGCAGGTGGAACAACCAACCACGGGCCGTGCCCCGGGGCCGCCTTGGTGAACGCCGTGTGAGACTGCGCCGGACCCCACATTTCTGTGTTGGTCGGCCCGGCCGTGCGACTGCACGGCCAACCCCGGCGAGTCCGGCACCGAGGAGGGCTAGCAAGGGCGACGACAAGCAGAAACCGGCCCCAGCAACAGCCCGAGAATGAGGGGGAGGACGAGGGCGACCGATGCCGTGCCGCTCAACCCGGACACCAGGCCCTAAACGCGGCTCGCATGGTGTAGGCGAGTGCGGCGTCGAGGGCACCCTGCGCGAGGCCGACTGCCTGCGCGCCGATGGTGGGACGGGTGTGGGACGACTGATCAGAATGTAGAAGAAAATTCGTGGACCGATCGGCGCAACATAGTGAGCCCCGCCGGCGATACACGACAGGGCGGGGGACCGATGGGGTTTCCGATCGCCAACTGCGGTGGGCGCCCGAGAAACACGGAAGTTCGAGTTGCCCGAATGAATATGTTCTGGATGGTCGAGGTCCTGGTGGCCACGCTGTGCGCGATTGCTGCGTCGTTCGCCGCGGCGGTGACCGCGGATGCGGTATCTCGACGTTCTCACGCGCGGGTGTCGGACCGAGCCGACACTGCCGCATCACCCTCGCCGACGGGGGTGCTCACCGCCCGGACGGCGCGCCGCGAGCGGGACTGGCACCGGGTCGCGATACGGGCGTGGGCGATCTGTGTCATCGCCTCCGTGATCGCGGTCGCGTCCGTCGGGCTGCTGATCATCGTGGGATAAGCCCTCGGCCCCGGCCGCCGAGCATTTACGCTCGGCAAATGGCGAAGAAGGTCCCCGCCGATGAGCGCCGCGCCCAACTTCGCCGAGGCGGCGTTGTGTTGTGCAACGCAACAGTGAGCACGCCTGAACGCCTGGTGCGAAGCTGAGCGGCGGGAGGCGAGTTGCCGACTCGGATTCCTGCAGGAAGCAGGATACTTTCAGAACCTCGCGGTGAAACGTGACGGGGCACTGGCCTGTGAGTTGACCGCGGGGTTTCCTTTCGTCTCGGCTGTGCACACGAGCCTGCACGACTCGTCGACGGCGCCGGAAACACTAATCGGTGTCTGTGGCGTGCTTCCGGTGCCGCGCGAGGAAACGAGCGCGGTGCCGCTCGAGGGTGGCCTCCGTATCGCGGAGGAGCTGCCGATGCCGGCGGGCACTGGCGTATCGCACAGCGGCACCGCGCTGCCGCAGCATCTGTGCGTGGGCAGCCGCGGACTGGTCGTCGAACAGAACCGCCGCGGCCTCGTCACACTCGATCAGCACCCACTCGTACGCCAGCCGGGCCGGGCCCGCGTCGTCGAAGAGCGCCGGCATCACCGTGTCGTCGAACAGTTGGAAGGGGACACGCGCGAGTCGGTACTGGAGGCGGCCGAGCGCTCGTGCCACGGCTGCGACTCCCATGGAATTCGATGGTAAGTGGTAGGACGTGCGTGCCGCATCAATTCGACTGCCTCACAGTCGGTCCATGTCCTTGTGAGGAGGTCTCCCTCAAGCACCCGATCAATCGCCGTTTCCGAAAGAGCCGGTCGGGTATTCCGTCCGAAGGACGAGGAGGTCTGCGTTTGCTTGTGCTGGTCGTGTCCGCCGGTGTGCGGGGCCGGGGGCACCGAAGGACCCCGGCCACCTCGCCGAAGAAACCGCCGATAACGGAGATATGTCAACCGAAACTTTGAAGTGATTGCGCGCCAGTGCTTCTGAATCACCACCAATGTACCGACGACGCCGGGCGCAGAGCCCGATCCCCGGCAAGTACGACCTGATACACAGTGGAGGCTGACCATGCAGATATTTCGGACAGCATTCTCAGGTTCGGGTCGTAGGGTCACGCAGATCATCCGGGTCGGCGATTTCCGGCTTCACTCGACACATCTGGTTCGACAGAGAGAATCCAATATCAGTTATCCGCACCGCGCCGGAACGTCACCGAGAACAGATAATCTTCGCCACGCAACTGCTGGCACGGCCTGGGTACTTTCGTTCGCCTACTTGTTGGCGGAGGTGTTCACCGCGGCGGCGTGGAGCACGCCTTACAGCTTCGCGCAGGACTCGATCAGCTCCCTGGGCGTGACGACCTGCGAAGTCGGATCCTGCTCACCGTTGCACGACCTCATGAATTCGACGTTCGTCGCGCTCGGGGTGCTCACCCTCCTCGGTGCACTGTTTCTTCATCGGCACATACGAAGTGGCCGGGAAAAGAAGTGGATACTCTCCCTTGCCGTGATCATCGCGGTCAGCACCGCTGCCACCGGACTGTTTCCGGCGAACGATGGAACGATCATCCACTGGTCGGCCGTGTTGCCGGGCTTCGTGGCGCGCCACGTGGTGCTCGTGCTGATCGCGTGGCATATGTGGCACGAGAAGCGGCTGGTCGCCCTGTGGTCCGCGCTGTGCGCACTCGTGGGCCTGGTCGGCGCCGGCCTCATGCTGGGTCAGGCGCTGCATTTCGGCCTGGGGGAGCGTCTCGCTCTCTACCCGTTGCCGATGTGGATGGCCGTGACCGGCATGGCGGTACTGATGGGGCTGGCACGCCGCACGGTGTTCCGCAACGTCGAGTTCTCGCTGCGCACTTTCCACCCGCGCACCGCCACCTCACGGCCGAGAAGGTCCGCGGTTACGGCACCTCGGTGCTCGATCGAATGGCAGCCACGAGCCAGTGGCGTGGACTCGGCCGAGACACGCGCGTAGCCGATTAGCATGTGTCGAAAATGCCTTTTGTAGAGGTTTTTCGACATGACTTCTCGACACAGGTTTTCGACGCCATTTGCCTACCAAACCCGTGGGTCAGAATCCGTACCCGCGGACCGTGAAATGGGTTCATTTACCGCGGTAGAGAAGCCCGCTCACGGCAGATCCGTCCGTGCTGCTCACCGCGACATCGTTGCTGGCCGCCACTCGAATTCGAGGTAGCGCCGGGAACGGGCACAGACCCGTCACACCCGCGGCGGGTCACCGAGCCGCACGCTGGGTGTGCTGGTGATCAGGATGAACCCAGGGGCGACCCCCGATCGGCACGGAAATTCGGAGGGCTCCTATCATCGGAGCTGCAGGTTGAGAGAGCAGCCCTGGTAATTCTTCGCCCCCGGCGGAACGAGTCCAGGATCGCCACACCCTGCGCCGGTTCCCCGGGCTGTCCGTCCGGAGGCCCCCTTCCCCATGGCATCGCTACCGTGCCCTGTTCCACCGACCGTGCACCCCGATGATCGGGACCCCCGGCGCACCGACCCCCATGGTCCCCTCGTCGCCGAGTGGGGTGCCCGGGCAGCATGCCGGGGCGTCGACGCGACGATCTTCTTCTCCCCCGACAAGGAACGCGGACTCGACCGCGCCCGCCGGGAAGCCGAAGCGAAGCGGCTCTGCGCGAGCTGCCCGGCGCTCACGCCCTGCCGCGACTACGCCCTGTCCGCTCCCGAACCGTATGGCACCTGGGGCGGGATGAGCGAGACCGAGCGACGCAGATACGCCCGCCAGCAGCGGCGCGCCGAAAGCCTGCAGTAGGCCCGTCGCGGTCCACGCTGGCGACCCGAGTGCGCCGGTCTACGGGCTCAGGGGTTCGCCGGTGACGAGGAAGATCACCCGGCGCCCGACCACGACGGTGTGGTCACCGAAACGTTCGTAGAAACGCCCCAGCAAGGTGACATCGACCGCGGCCGGGATGCTGCCGGGCCAGGCCGGGTCCTCGAGCAGGGTGAGCAGTTGCCGGTGCAGGTCGTCGAGTTCGTCGTCGCGTCTGCCGAGTTCGGCGGCCAGCTCGGGATCATGCGTGCGCAGGACCTGTTCGGCGAGGCCGGCCAGCGCGGTCGCCACCCGTCCCATCCGGTTCAGGATTTCTTCCGTCTCCCCGGAGGTGACGTGGTTCGGGTGCCGGCGGCGCACACTCTCGGCGACATGCTGCGCCAGGCCCCCCATTCGGCTCAGATCCGACACCAGATGCACCCCGGTGACGACCTGACGCAGGTCTCGGGCCACAGGGGCCTGCAACGCCAGCAACGCCATCGCCTGCTCCTCGCACGGACCGTGTAACCGCTCGATCTGCTCGGTGAGGTCGAAGACCCGCTCGGCCAGCGGAAGATCGGCCCGGACCAGGGCGTCGGTGGCCGACTCGATGGCTTCACCGGCCAGGTGGCACATCAGCGCCAGCCGATCGGTCAGGTCGTCGAGCTCTTCGTGGAACTTGATCCGCATCGGCGTCATCCTGGGGTATCCGCAGCGGCTGTCGACCTGCTGGGCGATCCGCACGGAAGATCGCTCGTCGATGACGGGTCCGGTCCGACCGTGATGCCGACCGGAATTACCGTGTGGGAGTGCCCGTACTGCGGAAGTTCCCGTCTCTCAGATCCTGATCCGGGTTCCACGTCGAGACAGCCCAGATGACGACGACGTCGAGGGCGATGATCAGCAGTGACCACGCCGGGTAGTAGGGCAGCCACAGGAAGTTCGCCAGGATCGAGAGCGCGGCGACGATGATGGCTGACACCCTCGCCCACCCGGCGCCGGTGAACAGGGCGAGGCCGACGATCGCGACGAGGGCGCCGAGGACGAGGTGGATCCAGCCCCAGGTGGTGAGGTCGAACTTGTAGACGTAGTCGATCCCGCGGACGAACACGTCGTCGTCGGCGACCGCGGCGATGCCCTGGCAGAACTGGATGAAGCCGACGGTGACCATGATGATGGCCGCGAACATCGACGTGCCGGCCGCGAAACTCTGTTTGGTCGAGGGGTACTCGGACGCTGGGCCCTCCCCCACGCTGCGATCGGACATGGCCGGTCCTCCCCGAAGCTTCGATGTGTCGGTACGACGATTGTCCGCCGCCGCGTGCTCCGTTCGGGGGAGAACCCGGATTCCGGCTGGAGGGGGCTGGGTGACGATCTTCGCCGGGTGACTGGGAATTGGGCCAGCTGGTTCGGTTGGTCGTCCTGGATTTGTTTGTTGTGCGGACTGGGATGTGTTGTGTGGTCACCGGCACGATGACTTCGAGTAGAGCGCGAGGAATCCCCGGCGACAGATCACCGCTGCTGCGTGATGGTGGCGGTGAGCTCTGGGGTGAGCTTCTCGGCGTCCGACCCCAGATGGCGGGCGGGGGCTTCGCATTCCCGATCCTGCGGTTTCAGAGCCTTCGGTGTTGTCGACGGATAGGATCCCACCCGCCCGGGTGCGGTGAACGGCCGCCGACACCGGTTCCCGCTCCTGTGCCTTGTCCCCTCATGGAACAGGTTAGGACAGGCGGGGTGAGCGACGGGCGAAGGCACCCCGCACACTGCGCACTCTCCGGCTGCTGATCACTGCCGGTGCCGCCGGTTCGGCGTGTGCGGTGGCGGGAAGTTCCGAGGTGCGGATCGGTTGCGGGGGCGCCGGTGCCCGGCGGTACGTGGCGTCGAGTGTGCGGGTGGTGGCCCGCTCGATCAGCAGGGGAACGAAGTCCCGGACGCGGCAGCCGTCGAACCGATCAAGCGCGGCCGCGATCAGATCCTCGACTATCTCGGGTTCGAGATCGGGGTAGCGCTGGACCAGCCGGGCGCGGACGACATCGAGGGCGTGTTTTTCGTTGTCGTCCATGAGAAGAATTGTCCTGCCCGGGCGCTCGGGCGGGGACACTTTTCGATATCACTTTTCACTGTGTTCGGCGTGGTGGATACGGCATCCTCGATGCAAGTCTGATATTGGCGACCGCGTCGCGTCCTGGTTCCGGCACCGCCTGTCGAACACCGGCAGTGTCGAATGCGGCTGGTGTTCGGGACCAAACACCCGCGGCCATCGTTGCGCCGGGTGAGGCGGCGGAGGGTGTGCGTCGGTGGCTGTTACCGTCCCGCACCGGATTCGGACGCGGTAGAAAAGGGGCTGGGGCCGAGAGCGACGATGATCGAGGTCCGGTGGAGTCCGATCTCGGTCCAGCTGGTGGTGACGGTCAGCGTCCCGGTCCGGGGGTAAGCGCCGATCCAGTACGACGGCGTCGCCCGGTAGGGCCCGGATTCCCCGGTGGGCGCTTCGCTTCGGTGGAGGGCGTCGGCGGGCCCGTCGAGATCGTCGGCGCGGACCTGCACGCTCAGATCGGACCACCGCGCCGACCAGTCGTTCGGGTCGGTCAGGGGACGGGTTTCGTAGCGGGCGAAGTCGGCGCGGATCCCGGTGACCCGCATCGCCAGTTGCAGCAGCAGCCCCGACGTGAACGCGGTGACCGCGGACAGTTCCAGTTCCAGGTCCTTCTCGGCAACGATCGGCGTCGGGGGGTGCACACGAAGCCCCCGATCTGCCGGTGGCGCGAGAGCCGGCCAACGATGGCGGCGCATACCCCCATCATCGCACCACGCACCGTTCCTCGGTGGTGGATCAGCTAGGGGACAAGAGGTTTCCGGTGGCCCACCCCACATCTTCGCGTGCCGTCTGGGCGCGCGCATCTCACCCCTGCCCCCACCGCGTTCACGACCGAAGATCGTCGAAAGTACCGGCGTCGAGTAGCGTCGATCGCGTGTGTCAGTGCCGGGCCGAGCGAGGGATCGCAGTCATGACCGCCCAGATCATCGCCGTGTCGATCGCGATGATCGCGATCGCCCACGCCGGGTAGTGGGCAGCCAGAGGAAGTTGACGACGATCGATGCGGCCGCGAGGGTGACTGCCAACGTTCGCGCCCACAGGCCACCGCGGAACAAGGCGGCGTGGTGGGTCGGTAGGTCGAGCACGGCGGTGAAGGAACCCGGTTACAGTGTCCGGTGTTGCCGATCGGCTCCGTTGCCGGTCGGCAGGATTTGGGTCACCGCCCAGGCGGCGGTGTAGTCGTCGTGCTCCTCGAGTTCCCGCCGGGACGTGGGTGAGCAGACGTGCGAGCAGCCCGCCCGCCGGGAGAAGCCGGGCCGAGTGCACGTCGATGCCGTGTCCACCCGTGGATCGGGGTGTCATGAGTCCGCCGGCGGTGCGCGCCGTGCCCGAAGGGTCAGGTGGTGAGCCGGGCTGCATCCTCGCGGGCACGCCGGGCGGCCTGCAACTCGAGCCCGTACAGCAGCCCGAAGGTGAACCCGTTCTCGCCGCCGGTGGACCCGGCGCGGGCCCCGAGGGTACGGAGGGTGCCGAGAGCGACCACGCTGTCCTGGTGCTCCCCGAGAACCTTCTGAACCGTCTTGTATTCGGCGATCCTCTTCTTGCCCTTCCTCTTCCCGACCAGCCCGCGGGTGAGCTCGGCGGCGTAGCGGGCGCGCTTCGCAGCCTTACGGGCGCGGTGCAGGGCCACGTCGCCGCCGTCGTCGAGGGCGACAGCCAACCTCTTGTCCGCCTTGCGGCGCGCCTTCCGGGCGGCCTTCTTCAGCACCCGGGCACCGGAGGTGGCGTCTTCGGTCAGCGGCGGGTCGGTGCGCCACCGCGCCAGCGCGGCGAGCACCGCCCGGTACCGGTCACCGTCGACGGTTTCCATCACCTCGGCCCGGTACCGGAGTTGCTCGGCGAGCAGATCATTCTCGATGCGGGCGGCGACCGGACCCAGCACCAGCTCCTCGGGCAGGTCGGTGACCGCGGCGGCGAACCGGGCGCGCTGGACCTGCCGATCCCGCACCTCACCGAGCACCCCCGCATACCAGGACAGCTCCTCGTCGAGCCGGGACCGGGCGGCGGGGTCCAGCATTTTCTTGAACACCCGCAGGGTGCTGCGGAACCGCCGGATGCCGACCCGGGTGGCATGGACCGGGTCCAACCCGCGGCGCAGCCACACGTCGCCGCCCACGATCGCCTGCACCTGGGTGTCGAGGTAGGCGGTCAAAAGCTTCCGGACCATCTCTGTGCCGGAGTTGTCGTCGGCGGGGCCCGGACCGTTCGGGCTCAGTGCTCGGGACAGTTTCGACGGGTACCGGGACGGGCGGGCGTCGTCCCGGGTCAGCCGTTTGCCGATGCTCCGGAGTAGTTTTCCGTCGCCGGTCTCGCCCAGTTCGACCTCCACCTCGCGCCACTCACTGGCGACCGCACCGTCCCCGGCCGCCGCGGCGGCCGCGGTGGCCCGGACCGTGTCGTCGGCGACCTCGGTGAGCAGGTTCCCATCCGGGTCGAGCATCCGGCGGCGGCGCCGGACTGTCGAGATCGTCGCCACCGGGTGCACCGGTTTGCCCAGGGCCACCCCCGAGATCAGGGTGGCCAGCTCGCCCGGTACCGAGTCGTCCGCGGTAAGCGGCACCCGGATTTCGGTGCGCGCCTTGCGGTCGGGGACCTTGAGCTGCCACCCTTCGTCGGTGTCGCCGGATCGGCGCCGCAACGTGACGTGCTGGCGGAGTAGGTCCCGGTCCGTGGTGTCGAAGTATTCGCTGTCGAGGGTGACGGTGTCGTCCTCGAGCCGACCGCCCGGCGGGACCAGGTCGTCCAGGTCCGGGACCGCGAAGTCGGCGCCGACGTCGTACTTGTCTTCCCGTTCCTGCTGCGCCGTGCTCATGGATCCAGATTGCCCGCCGGGCCCGGCGGTTAACCGTGATCTCGTGAAACCCGCGCAGTGCGCCGTTGTGCACCCACAACCACTGCCCATGCCGGAAGGGGTGATCGCACCATTCATCACCCATCGGGGCGCGATCGGATCGGCGAGAATCACCGTTTAGGGTGCGGAAGTCTTTGTCCCGCAAACTCTCCGGAGCGTCATTCCGGGAGGGCGCGTGCCGCATCGTCTCGACACCATCGGACGCATGACCGGGGAGAGCTGCTGCATCGTCTTCCTGGCGTTGCGGCAGGCGTCTGACCCGTGCGCCACGAGGTGGCGGACGCCGGCGCTGGGGTACGACTGCGCCCTCGAGCGTCTCGAACTCCTGGGGTGTGATCGTTTCCGAATCGAGCAGCGCCTTGGCGTCGGCGATCTGCTGGGCCGGGGATGTGCCCGCGACGTCCCGGATGTGGGTGTCCTGGGCCTGTTTGACCTGATGGAAGGCGGTCGCGGACCGTTCGGTCGTGCCCTGGTTTCGGCCCGCCGTGGTGGGAATCGGACACCGAGGGGATTGCTGCTGCGACGGTTCGAACCCCGCAACGCGTTCGGTATCCCGGTGCGGGTGAGCTGGTGATAGCTTCCCGAGCCGAACCGGATACCGGCGGCGGCCGTCGGGGGCATCATGAAGACATGGACGAGACCGTCCCCGGCTCACCCGGCGACCGCGACGGCGCACCGGGGGACCCTTCCGCTGCGGGAGACGTTTCGGCGGGCGCACGGTCGATGACGGTGCGCGGTGCCGCATTCCTCGGGGTCGGATCGATGGTCGGGGCGGGGATCTTCGCGCTCCTCGGCGAGGCCGGGGCGGTGGCCGGGGCGGCCGTGTGGCTCTCGTTCCTGCTCGCGGGGGTGGTGGCCACCTTGCAGGGGTACGCAGTGGCCAAGCTCGGTGCGCGGTATCCGTCCTCGGGTGGCATCGTGACGTTCCTGCTGCAGGCGTACGGCCGAGGACACATCACCGCCACCGCCTCGTGGCTGCTCTACTTCGCCGCCCTCATCGTCACCGCCATGGTCGCCGTCTCGTTCGGCAACTACGGTGCCGCACTGTTCTTCGACGACTCCACCGTGTGGAGCAAAATCCTCACCGCCGCCGTGATCGTGCTCGTGGCCGCCGTCAACATCGCCGGCACCACGCTCATCGACCGGGTCCAGACCGTGATCGTGCTGATCCTTCTCGCCGTCTTCGCCGTCTTCATCGCTGTCACCCTCGCCCAACTCGATCCCGCCCTGCTCGCCCCGTCCACCTACCCGCCGGCGGTGGACATCGTTTCGAGCGTGGCACTGACCTTCTTCGCCTATCTCGGGTTCACCGTCGTCAGCTTCACCGGCGGGGATCTGCCCGACCCGCACCGCAACCTGCCGCGCGCGATGTACCTGTCGCTGGCCATCACCGTCACCCTCTACATCCTGATCGCCGTCGGCGTCTTCGGAACCCTGCCGGTCGACGAGGTCATCGCCCACGGCGACACCGCCCTCGCGGTCGCCGCCAAACCCGCACTCGGCGATGCCGGCTTCGCGATCATGGCCCTCGCCGCCCTGCTCGCCACCTCGTCGTCGGTCAACGCCAACATCTATGCGGCGGTCGGCTCCACCGCGAAACTCGCCGAAACCGGCACCTTCCCACCAGTGTTCGGTCATCGAGCCCTCATCGGCGGAACCCGGGGACTGACCATCTCGGCCATGCTGATCCTGCTCCTTGCCCTGTTGGTCGACCTGACCGCCATCGCCTCCCTGGGCAGTGTCGTCGCGTTGGCGATCTTCCTCGTCACCTCGATCGGCGCCTTCCGGCTGCGCAAAGAGATTCGGGCCCGCACCGCGATCCTGGTCACCGGCATCGCGGCGACCGTGATCGTGCTCGTCGTCTTCGCGGTGCAGACCCTGCGCACCTCCCCGCAAACGTTCACAGCGATGGTGGCGGTTCTGGCTCTGGCGGTCGCCCTCGAGCTGATCTGGGATCGAATCCGCACCCGCCGCCGGGTGTGACCGCAGACCCAGACCAGCTCAGCGTTCACCTGCACCACCCCAGCACCGGCCGGCGCCGATCGACGCCGGCCGGTGCTCTCGGCTTCGAGACGTCCAGCCGCTGAACCGCTACCCGTCCGGTGACCTTCCCATTGCCGGGGCGCCGAAACTCACCCAGGACCAGATCGACCTCGCTCAACGCCTCTATGACGCCGGAGAACACACTGTCGCCCAGATCGCCAGCATCCTCGAAGTGCCCAGCACCACCGTCTGCTATCGGGTTCGGGCTGGTCAGCGAGTTCCGGTGAGGGGGCCGGCTTTCGGGACGAGCCGGTCAGCGTTCGGCTTGCGGGACGACCGGCTCACGCAGCTCAAGCGATGAGTTTCGGGGCGGAGGGAGGACGACGACAGTGTTGAGTGTCGGTTCCGGTCGCTGACCAGCGATGCCGCGCTGACGTTCTACACCGGGGTGCTGGGCTGCGAACTCCGCACCGACGTGGAGGTGTGGCCGGATGCACGGCTGGTCGAGGTCGTGCCCCGGGGTTCGAATGTCGCCCTGGTGCTCCTACCGCCCGACCGTGAGATCCCGGTGGTAATTCGGTTGGGCATCTCCGATGCTCAACCTGCCGTCGACAAGGTCCGTGAGGCTGGCGTGACGCTACACAATGAGGAGCTGGTCCGGATGGAAGGGGTGCCGGCGATGTTGTCCTTTACCGG
This sequence comes from Rhodococcus sp. ACPA1, assembly GCF_002300195.1. Taxonomy (NCBI): domain Bacteria; kingdom Bacillati; phylum Actinomycetota; class Actinomycetes; order Mycobacteriales; family Nocardiaceae; genus Rhodococcus; species Rhodococcus sp. ACPA1. The sequence continues at coordinate 236,996 of NZ_NSDX01000014.1, forward strand.
CCCCGACGCTAACGGTCTGGTCTACTTTGAGGAGACGGACCAGAGCGAGCCTCGCTAAGCACGCCAGCCCCCGGCCAGCAGCGCGAAGGAGCAGAGCATGGCAGACCCCCGACCCCTGGACGTCACCTTCACCGCTCGGCTGGGCAAGGTCCGCCCCGGGGACACTTGGACGTGTGTGCAACTACCCGACTCAGCACGGATCTTCGGTACCCGTGGTCTGGTCAAGGTCGCCGGGACCGTCGACGCGCACCCGTTCACCGGAGCGTTCATGGCGCTGGGAGACGGCACCCACAAGCTGCCGGTGGCTGCTGCCATCCGCAAGACGATCGGCAAGAACGACGGTGACGAGGTCGAGGTCCACCTCACCGAACGACTGAACTGAACTCACCAGAGCCTTGACCGGATACCTTCTGGTCGGTGATGGTGATCGGAGGTGACCCCGAGTCGGCGGCCGTCGCGCCGCGGTTCCCCGATTACTCAGGGCCTAATGTGCACAGGTTGACCGAACCGACTCCCGACCGGGTATCTTCTGCCGTACGTCCGCGCTCTGCGGGTCGACCGGTCGACTTCTCGACCACCTGCTCTCGCACAGTGACGATCCCGCATTCACCTTCCCAGTAAGAGCTACTACCGCCTGGGTGTGGATGGTGCTCCCGTTGCGGTAGTCGAGAACGACGACACCGCCGTGATGCTCGGCGGCGTCCGCGCATCAGCCGAGGGCCCCGACCCGATACCCGTTGCTGCCGTACTGGTTGCCTCGACCGCAGCCCCGCGCACCTGGCTCGTCGCGTCGCTGGAGAGCGTGCGACGCATTGAACTCGCCCGCCACCCGAAGCGCCTTCTCGGGCCCTCCGGCAGAATCGCAGCTGCCACCGATAGCGACTTCCCACCGTGCGATTCAGCACGGTGTGATCACCACAACGCCGTCCCCGCCGAGCCGCTGCAGCACCAGATCGAGTTGGTGCCGCGAGACTTTCGCCCCAACCGCATGATCGACGGGGATGTTTTCGGGGGCCACGCCGGCGTGGCACAACACATCGACCTGGTGGTCGGGGGTCTCGTCTGGAAACCCGTGCGTGCCGATGAGCATGTGTCGACAATCCCCCGCGCAGGGTTTCTCGACACGACATTTCGACGGTCTTCACCCGGCGAATGGTCAGGGTGGGTGTCGAAAACGCGTATCTGGAGGGCAGGTGCTTTCGTGGCCGGCAAGACCACCTCGTGTGGCGGCCGTGGCTCGAGTTCCGCGGGCGCGGGGACGTCCGGTCAGCTGTCTGTGTTGGCGTAGAGCTGGAGGAAGCGGGCTTCGACGAGGGACATGGCCGCGATTTCGGTGGGGTCGACGCTTTCGTTGGGTGCGTGAATCAGGGCTTGTGGTTCCTCGACGCCCATCATGATGATTTCGGCGTCGGGGTAGGTGTCGGCGAGGACGTTGCACAGTGGGATCGACCCGCCCTGCCCGAGCAGTGCCATGGGCCGGCCGTACGCGTCCTGCATGGCGGCATCGAGGGCCCGGTAGGCCGGTCCGTCGGTGCGCGCTTGAAACGGTGCTCCGGACGCTTCCAGCTCGATGTCGACTGCGGTGCCCCACGGCGCGGCGGAGCGCAGGTGCTCGATCAGCGCCCGCTGCGCCTGTGCGGGTTCGAGTCCGGGTGGGATGCGTAGGTTCAGCCGGGCGCGCGCTCGGGGTGTGATCGCGGCCGCCGATCCGAGCACCGGCGGGCAGTCGATACCGAGGATGGTCAGCGCCGGGCGGGCCCAGAGCATGTCGGAGACGGTGCCGTCGCCGAGCAGCCGTGCGGTGTCGAGCAGGCCGGCGTCCACCCGGAATTGGTCGGGCGGGTACGGCTCCCCGGACCAGGTGTCGGTGTTGTCCAACCCGTCGACGGTGGTGTTGCCTGCGCTGTCGCGCAGGGACGCCAGCATGGCCACCAGGGCGGCGAGTGCATCCGGGGCGGCGCCACCGAACATGCCCGAGTGCACCTCGGAGGTGAGGGCGTGCACGGTGACCACGACATTGACCATGCCGCGGAGGCTGACCGTGGCAGCGGGCCGGCCGACGGCGGCGTTACCGGTGTCGCAGACGAGGATCGCGTCGGCGCGCAGCAGATCGGCGTGGTCGGGGACGAAGGCTTCCAGACCGCCGGTGCCCTGCTCCTCCGACCCTTCGACAACCAGCTTCAGGTGCACCGGCACCTCGTCGTCGAGGGCGCGCAGCGCCGTCAGGTGGGCGACGATGTTGCCCTTGCAGTCGGCGGCACCGCGCCCGTACCAGCGTCCGTCCTTCTCGGTGAGCTCGAACGGAGGACTCCGCCAGGCGGTCTCGTCCAATGGTGGCTGGACATCGTAGTGCGCGTAGAGCAGCACGGTGGGAGCCTGCGGGTTCGGGCAGTTCCTCGACCCCACCACCGCGAGGCTCCCGTCGGCGGTTTCTTGCAGATCGATGTCGGCGAAGCCGAGTTCGCTGAACTTCGCAGACACCCAGTCGGCGGCGCGCCGGCATTCTTCGGGAGGGTACTGGCGCGGGTCCGCCACCGATCTGATGGCGACGAGTTCGGCGAGTTCCTCCCGCACCTGCGGCATCAGACCGCTGATGCGCTCTCTCAGATCCATCGCCTACTCACCTGCCACGTCACTGGTCGCGAGGTCGCCGACGAACTTCTGGAATTCGGGTAGCTTCTCGGGGCAGTAGATCTCGATGATCAACTGTTCCCCTTGGACCACCCGGTCGTCCACGACGACCGGCCGGGTGCCCGGTCCGCCGGCTCCATTGACCATCTGGGTGAGCAACGTGGCCCGGGCCAGGGGCGCATTCGGGTTGGCGCAGATCGCCCCGCCGTCGTCCCCGAGCACCCCGACGATCTGGTCGTGCGACGGTGTGCGGGCACCAGCCTGGTCGAGGGCCGCGATGAGCTGATCCGCCTTGGCCTCGGCTTCTCGGTTCGACGAGACATAGGGAAACAGGAGCAGGGCGATGACCGTGAGGATCACGATGATGAAGGTGACGAGACCGTAGATGATCATGCGGTCGCGTCGGGTCGAGGCTTCCGATCCGGTGGTCATGACGAGCTCACCTCCGGTTGACCTGGTTGCTTCCAGGAGGGTTTACGCATCCGGTAGAACAGGAACGGCACCAAAAGCCCGAGGCCGAGTGCGCCGGCGGCGACGACCAGGAAGTACACCCCGGCGTTTCCGCCCCCGAACTGCGAGGGTGGGACGAACCCGATCAGCAACGCCGCCAGGGACGCGGCGAAGCCGACCCCGCAGAGCCCGACGAGCATCGGGGCCCGGTACCCGCGCGGGTGGTCGGGGAACTTGCGGCGCAGCCGCACCGCGGCGACGAACATCAACAGGTACATGATCAGATACACCTGGGTGGTGATCACCGAGAAGATCCAATACGCGCTCGACACATCCGGGATGAACGCATACAGCAGCGCGATCACGGTGGTGACCAGCCCCTGCGTGACGAGAATGTTCTGCTGGACGCCTTGCTTGTTCACCCGCTGCAGGAACGGTGGCAGATACCCTTCCTGGCGGGAGATCAGCAGCAGACCCTTGGACGGTCCGGCCAGCCAGGTCAACATGCCGCCGAGAGATGCTGCCACGAGCATGATTCCGATGATCGGGGTCAGCCATTGCCAACCGAACTGGGCGAACACGGCGTCGAACGCCTGCATCACCCCGGCGGTCAGGGAGAGCTGTTCGGCCGGCACCACCCAGCTGATCGCCAGCGCGGGCAGGATGAAAATCAACAGCACCAGCCCCATCGCGAAGAACATCGACCGGGGAAACTCCTTGGCCGGGTTACGCAGGGAGGAGACGTGCACCGCGTTCATCTCCATCCCGGAGTAGGACAGGAAATTGTTGACGATCAGCACCAGGCTGGCGATCCCCGCCCAGGCGGGCAGGAGATTATCGGCGGTCATCGGGGCCGCCGAGGGGTTGCCCTGCCCGAGGAAGACCATGCCGAGGATGACCAACAGCGCACCGGGGATCAGGGTGCCGATGATCAGGCCGCCGCTGGCCAGGCCCGCGACACCCTTGGTGCCACGTGCGGAGATGAAGACCCCGGACCAGTAGGCGACCATGATGACCAGGGCGGTCCATACTCCGTTGCTGGCCAGGTCGGGGTTGATGACGTAGGCCAGGGTGCTGGCGACGTAGCCGAGCAGGCTCGGGTAATAGAAGATCGTCATGGCGAACTGGCACCATACGGCCAGGAACCCCATCGGCTTGGAGATGCCAAGGGCAACCCAGTTGTAGACGCCGCCTTCCCACCCCGAGGCCAGCTCCGCCGAGACGAGGGAGGTGGGCAACAGGAACACGATCGCGGGGATCAGGTAGAGGAAGACACACGCGAGGCCGTAGACGGCCATCGTCGGGGACGGTCGCAGGCTGGCCACCGAACTGGTGGTCATCAGTGCCAGTGCGATCCAGGAAATCCAGGACGCGGCAGGTGCTCGGGTACGCGCCGCCGCCTCGGCGGGAGGCTGGTCGACGGGCCCGTCCACCGTGCTCATGACATCCACCCCCGCCCGCGCCGACGGAACCTGACGGGAGTGTCCGTGCGATCGATCATGGCCCTTGCCTCTCCTTCGATGACGGCACTGCGGGGTGCGAGAAGGGTTGTGCCTCGATGCCTTTCATTTGTCAGGTCAGCGCTTTGCTCTTGAGCGTCTCGAACTCCTGCGGGGTGATCGCACCCGAATCGAGCAGCGCCTTGGCGTCGGCGATCTGCTGGGCCGCGGACTTACCCGCGACGTCCCGGATGTGGGTGTCCTGGGCCTGTTTGACCTGCCCGAAGGCCGCCGCGGACCGCTCGGTCATGCCCTGGTTACGCACGATCAGATAGATCAGCGCCGACAGGAACGGGATCAGGAACAAAAACAGCAACCACAGCGCCTTCAGCCACCCGGACATCTGGTGGTCCCGGAACAGGTCGGTGATGATCGCAAAGAGCACCCTCAGGTAGGCCACGAACAGGAAAAAGACGAAGATGAACCAGAAGAACTCCAAGAAACTGTCCATGGTGGGTGTTCCGTCCACTCGGTGACTCTCCGGTCAGGAGGCCAGGATCTTGGCCTTCTCGGCGTTGAACTCGTCGTCGGTGAGAACCCCCTGCTCGCGCAGCTCACCGAGTTGCTTCAAGGCGGTCAGACGGTCGACACCAGCTGCGGGCGGTGGCGACGGCGGTGGGGCGGGCGGCGGCGCGGGCGCGGCCGTCTGCTGCGGTTCGCCCGCGCCCCAGCGGCGGCCTTGCCGCCGCGAGACCCGGTTGGACACCGTGGTCGCGGTTCCCGCGACCACGGCGGTGCGGGCAATTCCGCGGAGAAGTCCGGGCATGATGTGCTCCTCACGAATTTTCAGGTGGGGTCGTCGAGAGCATCGAGCGCCGCCAGGATGCCCTGGACGGGTACCCGTCCCGACGCGACGAGTTGGGCGCCTTCCCGGCGTAGCGCGGAGGCGAACGGTGCGGCCCAGCGGTTCTCGTACACGAGGATCGCTCCGGCGCAGCCCGGTTCGAGGACAGCGCCTGCCTGCTCGAGATCGCCCCGGTCGATCAGGCCCGACGATGCCTCGGCGAACAGTGTCACATCGACGGTCCCGGTGAAGCCCAAATCCTCGACAGCGATCCCTGAGAGCGATCCGTCGGCGCCTTTCCGCACGAAGACCAGGTCGAGGACCCGAATGATGTTCCCCTCGACCAGGTCAAGCAGCAGCGGAAGCGCGGAGCCGTCGGGCGGGTGCTCGGCCGGAAACTCCACCACCAGATAGTCGATGGGCCCGACGTCGTCGAAATCCGTGTCGGTCACTGCTTCGACCTCGCTTCTGACGACCGCAGCGATACAACATCAGGCGCAAAATCTGCGCCTCCGGGCATGCGAAATGCCTCGTCCCAGCAAACACAGTTTCCCATCCACGCCCCAGGATGCGTCGGAAAACGACAACACCCGATTGCACAGGCCGATCAGAATCTCTCTCCGGACCATTGATTCCCGGCCACGCAGCCGAGCCGAACCGCTGCGCGGGGTGCGCTGAGCTCGCGAAGCCACCATCGGTGGCCGGAATAGCCCCCATCGGCCGAGAAACACGACTGACGCGGCCTGGGGCATGGTCTAAACCGCTCGCTTTCCGCGATCCGTTACACAGCCAACTCTGCACGGATTGCGGCCGCGTTTACTGTCCGGTGACACGGGATTGTCCTCGGTGTGGAGCTGTGACCTCGGCCGAGGAATTTTGACTGGCGGGATTCAGGTGTGCCTGTCAGCGTTTCGGGGGTTGGTGACATGGCCGCCGGGCGCTGTGTGCCAGTGAATCTTGCTTGAACCGGCGTGTGTTGCCGTCTGCTCATGCACCGTCGGCAGGCTGCGGTGATTCGCATCGACCCTGCGAACTGGCCTACCAGCCAGGGTGGGGTGAACACGAACCGAGCAAACTACAGTGGCGAGACAGCACGGACAAGCAAGATTCATTGGCAAAAAGGAAGATCTTCTGTCACAGGACATTTACTCTCGTCCTGATGCCGGCCCAGCGCTTAGACGGCGTGTAGGTTCCACGTCTCGGCGTCACTTCTCTGAATCTTTGACCTGAGGGTTCTCAACATCGTGTCAGTACCCGATTCTCGCGAACTTGTCGGAATCCTCAATTCGGCTGGAACGCTGAGCGAAGCACCGGATGGCGATCCGCCGACGGTGATGAGCACCAAGCCACTCAGGGTGGGGTTACGGTGAGAGACTGGGATGGTGGAGCGCACGCCGATCGAGGTCGCGGACATTTTCGTCGAGACATACCCACAGCGACGAGGTCACGATGCGGGTGGCCGTCGACCATGTGAGACCGTTGATCGTCGATCACCCCCGGAATCGCAGGCCGAGGCGCGGACACTGAAGGAGTTGCTCGATGACGTCCGATGACCGACCCTCATGACCAGCGGATACCCGCCGCAGTGCCCTACCGTCCGTCGCGGCGACCAGGCAATCGGGTTCTGCCCATCGCCCAACGGCTGCTACGTCCGCGCATGGTGGGCACACAATGGCAACCCGCTCGGCGCCTATCCCACCGTCGAACTGGCCGTCTCCGCCGCGCTCGCCGCCCTCGGGAGCGACGATCCCACCCGGGATGACGGCGACGACCCCGCCGAAATCGCTCGGGAAGCCACCCGCATCGAGACAGCCCTGCGCGAAGTCGACTGGTTCGCGCTCGGCTGGTAGCACCGCCGGTTCCGCGACAGAAACCAGAAGCCCGATACGCTCACGCCCCGAAAGGTCGGCGGCGCTCGTGTGGATCCTCTCCCCAGCGGCCGCACACGACGCCGAGACCCAGGATCGCACAGCACTGCCAGCACCCGTCCTGCACGTACCTGACCTCGACCTCTCTGGTCCTGGGCACGCATCCAGTGTTGTCCCGAGTGACACGAAACCTGGAAAGTGATACGCGAGTGACATGAAATTTGGAAAGTGACACCGCTTTGCGGAACCTACACGGCGACTGCGCGCCGGCGTGAATAGTCCTCTGCTGCGGCTTACTTCCGGTTTGTGCGCGGTTGGTGACGAGAATTCCGCTTCCCGCACCGTCTCCCGGGAAACCGCACTTCAAAGCGTTTTCCGGTGCACGTGCTGTCGCCGGGGCTGACAGGGATAGGCAGCTGCCTACTCAGAATCGGGTGAGCCGGGCGTACTCGACTGCGACTTTCGCTGATAGCGCGATGGCGTGAGCGACTCGGTCCGTCTTCCATTCCCTGAGCAATTTGGCGCCCTTGGAGGAGTTGCACGGCTTGCAGACGGGAACCAGATTGTCTTCGTGTTCCCATCCGCCCTTTGTCAAGGGCCGGACGTGATCCACCACTGCGCTCGGACCGCCGCAATACACACATGGACCGCTGTTGCGGATCGCCGCGTACATCTCAGCGGGTACCGGACGGACCTCCGCGCCGAGCTTCCGAGTTCCGCCGGGCGTTGTTGGTTCTCCTGTCTTGAGCGGCGCGTTTCTCTGGCGGCATTGCCGACCTGTAGCAGGGTCGGATGTCTCGAGCAAGTTAGTCGATGGCCGGTGCCTATCTCCCTGATGCGACGCCTCAGCACTGGTGCGGTGCATCAACACTGCTCGAATGAGAGATAATCTGACACAGTGTATAACTATGCAATATTCATGCCGATACGCTCGGACCTACTGACAAACAGGACCAACCGGTCTTGACCTTTCGCCGATCAGCAGCGGACGATTGAGGTTCCTAGATTTCCACCCATCTACCCGCCGGAATCCGTGGCCCCACCGCACTACGTCCAGCGAGACCGCAGCTTCACGACGGCCGGCGTGTACGTCGGTTGACTAGTCAATTCGAAAGGCAACCTGCCATGGGCAGCACGGACCTCATCACCTACTTGAACTACATGTCTACCTGGGAGACCGAATCAGATGAAAACATCGACGGCATTATTTCTGAGCAGGCTCTCTTTGTAAATCTTGGAGAATTCGATTCAGACACGGCGGTCAACGCCGAATTCGCGACGCTGTACGACTTGTCGTGCGAGGTGCGTGACCTGACCGTTGCGAAGGACGCTACCCAGATTGCCGCCGACGGAGCCGCGGTAGCTGCAATCTGGTCTTTCGGACTTGGGATGGCCGCGTTCGCCGCTCTCCAAGCTGCCGAGATAATTCAGGAAAAAGTTATTTCATCGAAGTCAACCGATCTCAACAATAAGCTGACATCGGTCGACGCTGACATCTCCGCTCAAATCAACTCGCCGGTGAGTGATTACGTCGCTAAATACAAGCAAAACAACAATCTGATTGCGAGCAAGGCTCCGGTGGGCCTCGACACGCGAACATGTCGAGGCCTTCTACTGCAATTCTTAGCGCAGGTGCAGAGAAACACGACGTTGGATGTTGGGACTTTCAAGCAGTACGCTGAGTCCGCGCGGCGTCTATACAACAGCGACGAGATAAACGCGGTCTACGATGCTTTGGATACGCTGAATCTCAGTCAAAAGACTGATGCCGACGTCAAGAAATTCATGGACTTTCTGGCGGGTTTTACTTTCCCCGGTGAGACTGAGATATCCATGGTCCAAAATGCGTGCATAGCGATTATGTTTTATAAATTGAAAATAGCGAACGCCACCATTAGGGAACAAGCAGAAGCTGCCGGCCTTCCCGTGGAGGAAGTAGACGCCACTGCTTTTGGCGCCATGGATGCTGTCGGCAAGTTCATCGCAGTTGTCGCAGTCGTCATGTCGGTAGCGGACGTTGTGTTTGAAATCCTGGACATTGAGAACGTAGTCACACAGTGTGAAAAGATGTGCGATCAACTGAACGGGCCCATTAAGCAAAGCTACCTCGACTATTTTAACGGAATAAAAACGTCAGCGCGTGCATACAAGGCGGCAATCCAGCCCGACTCTGGCAATAGTGCCGGACGCGACATTCAGCAGATGCAGAGTCAAATACAGCAGTGGGGCTCGATCACCCAATTCGGGGTCCAGATCGCAGAGATCACGGGTACGGCAGATAATTCCGGTCAGAAAAGCGGAACAGCAACCAAGACGGACCACGGGTTCTCGGGCTACAACGGGAGCTGGGAAATCGGAAACTGGGGAGACACGCTCAGATTCACCACAGCCCCAGCACTAGCCGATCGGGCGTCTGGGTCTTAACGCTGGGCGGCCGAGGGGTTGGTCGGGGTGCTGATCCGGGCGGCGATGGCTTCGGCTTCGGGGACCGGATCGGTGTCGCCGGGCCCCTCTGGGTTTGTTGGTGGGTGGGTTCGGTGGTCGGCATCGTCGGGGGAGCCGAGCCCGGGCAGCGTGGGCATGACTTCCTGATCCTCCTCGAGGTGGGCGCCGCTTGCGAGCCTCGACGCGGCCGGCGGCCGGGTGCTTATTGAGCACCGGGGGCACCGGGGCGCGGCGAGGTCAGGTGCGGGTGTTGCGGTTGAGCCAGCCCCACCCGGCGGTCACGGCGAACAGCACAATCCCGATGATCGCGAGCCACAAAATCCTTTGACCACGAGGTCGAGGACGACGAACAGCGAGCATCAGTTCATCATCGCACCCGCAGGTACCCACCGCACCGGGTCATTTCGGTGCCGATACCCGAGGTATGGCGGCGGTGATGGAGCTTGACGACCGCTCACTTACCGAAGGGGGAAGGTAGTGCATCGGCAGGGGCTCGGTGGTCACCGCGCCGCGGCAGGTCGGCATCTGCGTTGGGGTGGACGCGGTGATCTCCAGTGTCCGGCCCCGCGGGCTGAAGTGGGGCGCACCGCATCGAGCTAGTCGGGTGTGCCGAACGCTGTGACGGTCGTTCCGGGCTGCGGGAAGGCCGGTTCCGCCGAACTTCGTGTTCGAGTCGGAGTCGACGGACGGGTCGAACCGGTCCCTGAGCATGAGAGGCAACGAGGAGGGGGCACGGGCGTGGATCGCGATCGACCGGTCGGCCGTACCCTGGGGATCTGCGCACCATCGTCTTGGTCGGCAGTGTCGGTACCGGTCCCTCGTCCTGCACGCCCGCGTCGGCGGACAATGGACCTTGACACAATCGCGAGGCTTCACTCTTGCAAAGGAGCACCAATGACTGACACCGCCGTCGACGCCGCAGCATCCCTCCGGGTGACCGAGTACTGGGTGGTCGAAGTGGACCGGCACGACGGGACGTGTTGCACATTCGGACCGTTCACCGCCGAGGCAGCCTGGGCCAGAATGGAACACCGGAGCGCGCCCACCAGGTTCGCCGCCGTCGTAGGAAAACGCTGAGCGTCACGGACAGCGACCAGGACATCATCGGCATCCAGGACTTCCCGGATGGGAGCGAACGCGTCCGGGGACGTGGCGGGCAATGAAAGTAACGTTGTGTCACGTGGTCCTGGTCGTCGCGGCAGCGCTGACAATTCTTCTCGCATATGCAGCCGTCGCGATTCCTGGTTCTCGTACCGACGTTGAAATCGTCCGTACCAAATGGGTGGGGTCGACAGCCCGATCAACGAGCTAACTGTGTGTTCCCTTGGCGGTCGGCGTGATCGATGATGATAGTAGATGGGTTCTGGCGCGCTGCTGACGTCGGTTTGCACGTGGGATGTCACGGGGACAGGCGCAACCGGCCACTCTCATGGGTGCGGCCACGGACACAGCTTCCTTTCACCATCGGCCCCGGAAGGAGTAGCGGTGAATTATCGGATTATCGGACCGGTGGCGATCACGGCCACCGCCATGGTGGTGGCCTTTTCGATCGCCGGCTGCAGCACCTCGGAGACTCCTTCGGTGTCGTCACCGACGTCGGCTGCAGAATCGACTACGCCTGCGCTGACGGAGAACTCGGACACGGCCCGTGCCCAGAGCCCCGCGGACGAGATGGCCCTCGAGGCTCTTGACGCGATCGTGCAGGGTGATTTCGCCACCGTGGTGGCTCATTTCGACACGCCAATGCAGCAACAGCTTCCTCCGGAGGGCCTCGAGGCCGCCTGGGCGACCTATCAACAGCAGTTCGGGAGCTACCAGTCGCACGGAGATCCCGACGACGTCGCGGTTGGCGACCTGACCGTTGTCAACGTGCCGCTGCAGATGGAACGTGAGCCCGGGCAGTTCCGAGTCGCCTTCCACGATGACGGAACCGTCGCGGGTTTATATTTCCTGAAGGACGGTGTCCCGGTCTCATAGGTCCTGTGGGCTGGGCATGGTCCGGGGGGCGTCGAGCGGCCCACACCCTGGCGTCCTCTGCCGCAGGCGCAGGAAGACGCGGGTGTCGACACGCAATGACATCCACGGGGTCCCGATCGTGGACGGGAGCTCGGGGCGTGTCCATTGGATTCAGGTGCGTGGTGCGGGACCGGCGGCGTGTTCAGCAGCGTGATAAACGGATCTGCGTTGGTGGCGATGGCGCCCAGGCCGCCCCTCGCGGTGCCGGCGAGGATCGGTGATCCGTGACGCGAAGGTGCCAAGCTCAGAGTCAGGGTCAGTGGGAGGTGAAAATTTCCGGGGTCAGAGGAAGGCGAAAAGCGCTGTTGCTCTGATGAAACGGAATTTGGGTACGGGAGGTCGGGGCCGACTTGTCCGCTTGCCATCCTTCACGCACGCTCCATCGGCTGTCGTCACCCGGCATTCACGCCTCTATTGCGTGACGTCGCCGCAGAGGATCGGGGCGAACAGCAGGGTGGGGGTGCTGCCGTTGAGGATCTGACTCATCGGTCCCATGTGCACGTTCAGGTACCAGCGTGTGGCGGGCGGAGGGGCGTCGACGTTGTCGATGGTGGTGGTGGTGGTGGTGGTTGCGCCTGTGCCGTCGGCCTGCAGGTCGGGTACTGGATAGACGACGTCACCCTGTGCGGCGCACGAGCCGGAGTGCATGTGCACGGCATGTGCGCTATCGGGTTGTAGCCCGGTGGCTTTCACCTCGACCCCGAGAGTGTGCTGGGTGCTGTCGTAGGTCAGGGTGGCCGTCGCTTGCGGGGTTCGGTCCTGCTGGGGCGGGGCCTGAGCGTTCAGCGTCACCGGACCCGCGGGAGTGGTGCCCGCGGGGATGTCTGCGCACGCGATCGGGGTGAAGCTGACATCGGTGGTCGCCCCGAGCTCCGCCATCGGGGCGAGGTGGATATTCAGGTACGCCCCGGTCGGGATGCCGTCCGGAACCGCGGCGCTGACCACGTTCTGCTTGACCGCCCCGCTGGCGTCCGCGACAAGGTCGGGAAACGGCACGGACGGCGGCTGGCTCTGGTCGGCGCAGGTCCCCGGGTGGATGTGGATGGCGTGGCTGCTGCTCGGGGTGAAGCCGTACATGTCGACCGCCGCGGTGATCAGCCGTGTATTCGGGTCCCAGCTCAAGGTGGCAGTCCCGGTCGGCATGGTCGCGAGCGTGATCGTCGGCAGGGCATGTCCCGAGGCCGATTCGTTCGGACCCGACGACGATGAGGCCGGACTATTCGACGTCGACGAACTCGAGCAGCCGCCCAGGACGAGCACGACTGCAGCGGCGACACACGCACCGACGCTTCGCAGCATCAGAATTACCCCCAGAACTGGGCGAAGAAGCTGGCTGTCATACGAACGTAGGCCTGCCGGCGAAGCACTGTCAACGCACCCGCGCTAACCCATCCCGCGCGTTCGTCGTCGCGGTTTGCACCGCCGGCCAGGACTGGTCGGGACGTTGCGATCGAACGTGGATCGCGAACCTTGTGTACGACAGCGCGCATTTCTCACAAGATCGGCGATCATCCCGAGTCACGACGAACGGCCGGCCGATGAGGCCAGCGTCGCCGGCGCGCCCAAATCGGGCATTCGCCAGATCGGATTCTCCACCGCGCTCGGGGAGTCGGTGCGCCGCACCACCGGCCACGCTGAGGTGTGTAGGGCCCCCGCCACCACATCTGGGGGAGCGGTGGGCGGGGGCTGACGTGCCGTCGTATCGGTTGCAGCGAACTACAGCACCCGCTGAATTCTACTCACGCGCAACGGGTGAACCGTGACGGATTCTGGTCTTCTCAGACACGTCTCAGATCTCAGCATTCTCTCAGCGGGGCACGGTCATACTCCACGCATTGTGGTGCCCCTGAACCCCGGGTTCAGGGTGCTCATTACATCAGTCAATATCGCAATCTGTTGCGCCGGCGCGGGGTGCACCATCGCGCGCCGCGACCGGGCTGCCGACATTCCTGTTCTGGGACATGGCCGGTGGACGCGGGCGAGCCGATCGCACCGCGCCTACCGGCTGGTGCCTGAGGTGCCCCTTAGGCCACTCGACCCGTCGGCGCGATGTCCTCACCGGGGTCGGGTGTGATGCACCGGCTGCTTGCGGTGTCGTTCCGGGGTGTCGCGAAGTAACAGACCGGGGTTCTGTCGTGCGTCGATGGGGAACGGTCTGTCGGGCTGTGCGGTGTCCGATTCGTCTGCCGTGACAGCCTAGGGGCAGCCGAAATGCGTCGTCATTCCCTGCCGAACCACGAACAGGTCTTCTCTCAGCGATTTCTCAGCACTCACGTCATATCATCGAGCGGGGAGCACCCCGTCGGTGTAACCGGCTTCGTGGTGCTCAGAGAAGCACGAATCCTCCAGCGCTGCAGCGGTGTAGGTTGACCGGAACCGACCCTTCCGGGTCGAACCAACCTGTTAACGGAGGCATCGATGATCAATGTGCTGACGGTGTTGCTTCTCTTGCTTGCGGCACTCGGGGGAACGGCTGTAGTTCAACGCCGTGTCAACAATCGGTGAAATCGCCGCTCACACTGGCGACTCGACCTTGCCGCTGTGACGTCACATCGGGTCGGGCCGCTCACACAACAGCAGGCCGACGCGACTATCAGTCGTGTCGGCCTGTTGTTGTTCTGGTGTCGTCGACAGGCCACTGGTTCCGGACGGTGAGTCGCTAATTGAGCTTCTGCGGCATGCCGTAGGTCGTGACGGTGTCACCGCTGGATGTCACGGCGGTGGCGTATGGCCGGATGGTGACCGCACCGAGCGCACCGGAGATGGAACCATGAATTCCCTGCATCCGCACCGACGCCGCCGGTCCGTCGAATGACTGGTTCTCCAGCAGTGGGACGGTGGTGATGCCGCCCGGTGCCAGGTCGATGTCGAGTTCTTGCGACGGGATGATGTCGCCGGCGAGTCCGATGTTGGTGCCCGCGTTCAGTCCCAGGGTGAGGTCCGGGACGAGTCCCAGGTCGATGCCGTTGCTCGAGCCGATCACAAACCCCAGCCCGGGTGAATTGAGAACAATGGTCGCGCCGCTCAGGGCGATCGGGTAACCGATCTGATAGCCAACGGTGAGCTTGGTGCCTTTGAACTCTGCCGCGTTGGGGCCGGTGATGTCGACCCCGGCGTAGCCGTTGTGGAAGAACTCGACGCTGGTGGGAACGCCGTCCAACGGCGGGACCGCTTGATACTGGGTATCGCCCTGCAGGACTTCGATCCGATTGCCTCTCGCGTCGACGACGGAGCTGGAATTGTCGACGCCGGCCGAGGCGGTGCCGTTGCCCATGACTATGGCGAGCACGGCGATTCCTGCGACTGCGACTGTGCGAGTGAATTTCTTGTAGCCAAAGCGAGATGTGCTGATGTCCGTCATACCGACCCCATTCAGAGTGCTTCAAAGCAGAAATGAAGAAGTATGCGAAGCGTAACCACAGGGGCGCAGAGAATCTCAGTATTGATGAGAAGTTCACGACCTAGTTTCCTGCGACCGATGGTGGCACTGCGATGCGCCTGCTGTTCGGACAGAGCCTTGGTAGGCAACGGAATTCGGTCTATCGGAATAATGCCCGATATCGGGCATCGGAGCATTTCCCCTCGGAAGGGTGAAGTGCGTATGTCCCGGGCGCGCGCGGGTCCGGCTCGCCTCATCCGCCTGCATCAGAGGGCGCGGCGGAGGACGGCGCGGCTGTGTAGTGTCCACGCGAGCTGGGCAAGTGTAGGACTTTGTTGCTGAATGAACGCTGAGAATCGGACTGGGCTGAGATTTGGATCTCAGCGTGAAATGCGCCCGATGGGATTCGACTCGGGCAACCGATACGGTGGCCCGCGTGGGGCCCTCAGTGCCGCCTGTGGAGCCCGCGTCGCACATGGTCGACGTTCATCGCACACCCCTACAATGCGGCCGTGGATCGACGCCAATTCCTCACTCTGCAGTCCCGGTCAGGGTCGCCGCCGGCATCCGATCCACGGACGGTCAGGACGTAAGCCCCAGCCGAGTGGCCAGCCAGTCCATCTCGGTGGCGAGTGCGGCGGACCACACGGCGAAGTCATGGCCGCCGCGAACCTCCGTGTAGGACACGTCCATCCCCGCCTGCCGGGCGGTGTCACAGGCTTTGCGGATCGACGGTTTGAGTTCGTCGTCGCGGTTACCGACCACGAAGACACCGGCCGAGCCGGGATAGCGATGTTCGGCGAGCAGATCGAGGGGATTGACCCGAGTGAACGCGGTCTGGTTGCCACCGAACGCGGCGTCCAGGGTGCGTTGATGATCGCCGAGGGTGGGCTCCGGGTCCCCGGAGAGGTCCAGGAACGTCGGATACGTCTGGGGGTAATTGGTGGCCATCTGCAGCGCGCAGGTTCCACCCAAGGACAAGCCGCCGATCGCCCACGCAGCGGTATCGGAGTCGACCTGAAGATGAGCCTTGGTCCAGGCGGGCACGTCCTCGGCGAGGTAGGTTGCGGCGTGGCCGAGTGGCGAATCGACGCAAAGCGGGTTGCCCCAGGTCGACCCGGTCGCGTCGGCGACCACCACGACGGGTCCGAGCCCGCCGTGGTGGTGAGCGAAGTTGTCCATGATGGTGCCCAGCCTGCCTCCGGTGAGCCAGTCCTTCGGTTGGCCGGGTTGACCGGCCAGCAGGACGAGAACCGGCAACTGCGGTCGCGGATCGGTGAAATAGGCGGGAGGAAGATAGATTTCGGCGCGCCGAGCGTGGAACCCGGAACGGTCCCCGGGGATGTTCACCGAGGTCACCTTGCCCGACCGTGGCATGTCCGCCGGCGCCGCCCAAATGGATTCGAGGGGTCGGCTCACGATCGGTGTCGGTGTCGGCGGGGGAACTGCCTGGAAGTCGATGCGAGTTACATGCTCGAACCCCATGGCTGCACCGACCGTGGGATAGGCAGCGAAGAACAGGTTGATCTGTACGGCGCAGGCCACGACCACGGCGAGGACGGCAACGACCGACACTGCAGCCGCCCACACACGGCGGGGGGCGGCGAGGATGCGGGGGACCAGCAACGTCACCGCCCACAGGGCGAGAACCGTCCACAGGTAGACGGTGAGGGGTATCGGGTCGGGAAGTGGACGCCACACTCGCTCCACCCAGAACCAGAGGCAGCCGGTCAGTACTCCCGCCGCGGCGGCGCACAGCGGTATCGCCCGGCGCCGAAACCACCCCGCCCGCCCGGTCAGTAACCACACGCCGCCCGCCGCACCCGTGGCGGCGACCACGAGTGGTACCGGCCCCGACAGCAACGACAGATCGGTCAACGTGTGCCCCTGCGGAAGTCCTGAAATCTTGCTACCACCGTTCTACCCGTTGCCACTGATCCACCGCCCCGGCCCGTGCGCGGCTCGAGCATGACGGGCCCGCCCTGACGGCGACCTGTGGAGTTCCTGAGAGTTCGGATCCGTCGTTGACGGCCTGGCCTACGATGAAGATGGACCGAGCCTCGATCTGCCCCCGAACCACCGCAGCGGATCCGGGGCATCCACGTGACGGTCACGAATATGCCAAGGACGACATCGGTCGAGGTGCCTTATCCGACGGATTCATGGCTGTACCGGATATAGGGACTGACCATCATGAACGCGAGTACAACGACCACGAGGGGTTCACGGCACGTCCTCGCAACGATCGTGGTGATCGTCTCGCTCGCCGCGCTGGGATGGGGAGCGGCGTCCGCGGACGCGACGACGACCGCAGTCCGCCCTGCGCCCGATCCGCATTGAACCGAGATACCGCCAGTGAGGTTTTTGGGGTTCATCGATGTCGTCGCGGTGAGTGGGTCGACCACGAGCGGATCGGGCGATTGTTCGGTTGATTCTTGAACAAGCCTCATTCGAGCGTCATCGGGAGCAACAAGTTCGAGGCGACGCGCGCAGCCGCGAACGTATCGACGTGAGAGACGCTGCACCGTCCGAGGAGCGCCCGCCCTTGTCCGACCCCAGCCAGGCTCACCGAAACGTGACGGACCACCTGCAGATCGAGAATCGGATACCGTTGTGCACGTGGATTATCGGATCCGCAGTCGCCGTGCCGATTCTGTGGCGGTATCCAGCCGGGTTGGTCGAGGTGGGGATCGCGCCCTGTTCGCGCTGCTGATGCCGGAGTTGGTGATCGACCGGGAGGACACCCGAGGTGGGGCCGATGCGTCGGAGGCGTCTGACGCATCGGCCGGCACACAGAGCTATCACTCCGGTTCAGCGCCCCGAGGGCGATCCGGTGCACACTGAGTCGATGGACGTCGCCATCTCCTCACGCCTTCGATCCTTTCCGCGGGCAGCGTGGACGTATGTGCGGCGGGCACCCGGGACGTACATCTGGCTGGCGATACTGCTGGTGACATCGGTGGTGATGAGGAACCTGCCGCCGGATGTCCTCGCCCAGGTTCTGGGCGATCGATCGACCAACTTGCATCATCTTGCCGAGGATCCCGTTCGGGTACTGATCTCGAGTGCCTTCTGGCTCGCCGGCGGCGGATGGATCACCTACTTCATTTCGTTCAACGTCTTCCACGTCCCGGCGGAGCGCTGGCTGGGGACGCTTCGGTGGTTGTGGGTGGTGGTGATCGCGCACGTCGGCGCGACATACATCAGCGAGGGGGCGCTGTACTGGGCAATTCGCCATGGCCACGCCCCCGCGTCGGCGGTCGACACGCTCGATATCGGTGTCAGTTACGGACTGGCCGGAGTGATCGCGGTGCTGACCTACCGCATTGGCGCACCGTGGCGTTACCCGTATGTCGCAGCAGTGCTGGGGTTCTTCGCCGTCCCGCTTCTCGTGGACCTGAACTTCACGGCGATCGGACACTTCACCGCGGCACTTCTCGGTCTGGGGTGTTATCCGCTGGTTCGCTCGCGCAGGGGCACGTGGTCCCCGGTGGAGGCGGTCCGCCGTGTACGGAGAATGAGGGCGGTCTCCTGAATCCGGATGGATCGCCGCGCGCCGCGCGCCCGAGTGACGACCGTTTAGATGCGGGAGTGCCCTGGTATCCGGTCGCCGACCACGGTGCCGTGGGCGTGTGCTCGCAGCGCTCCGCGTGTTCAGGGTAGGCGTTGGTTGAGAACGAGTGCGGTGCCGGCCGCCACCGCGATCACGATGGATCCGAGGATCAGCCACGGTCGGCTGGCGTCGCCGAGGTGGGTTTCGTAGCCGATCTGTTGTTGCAGATTCTGGTAGCTGGCTTGAAGCTCGTCCGCGCTGGTCGCGGTGAAGAACGAACCGCCGGACAGGTCCGCGATCTGCCGCAGAGACTCGTCGTCGACGGGGACGGGGACGTGGCTTCCGTTGAGCTCGATCGTGCCGGCAGTGGTGCCGAAGGAGATGGTGGAGATGGGGACGTTGTGCTCCTTCGCGAGGCGGGCGGCGGTGAACGCGCCGCGCGGATCGTTCAGGTCGGTGGGCGCGGTCTGCTTGCCGTCGGATTCGAGGACGATCCGGGCGGGTGGCGGTGTGCTGCCTCCGCCGAGTACGCCGGCGAGGGTGTCGATCGCGTTCAGGGCGGTGAAGATCGCTTCTCCGGTCGCGGTCCGTTCGGCGAGTTGCAGATGGTCGAGGGCGTTGTCGGTTGCGGTGTGGTCGGTGATCGGTGAGACCAGCATCGATGCCGTCCCCGCGAACGCCTCCAGTCCGAGGTTGATGCCGGGGGTGAGGTTGTCCGCGAACGTTTTTGCGCCGGCCTGGGCTGCGGCCAGCCGCGAGGGTGGTACGTCTGTTGCGCGCATCGACAGTGACACGTCGATTGCGAGGATCACCGTGGCACGGTTGCGCAGAACTCTGGTCTGCGCCAGGGGTCCGGCCATGGCGACGGTCAGCAGCAGCAGTCCCACCAGTAGCAAAGCTGGTGGTACGTGCCGCGACCAACTGGGCCGGGTCGGTGCGATGGTCTCGAGTAGTTCCAGATTGGTGAACCGCAGAGTGTGTTTGCGCCGCAGGCGCAGTACCCACAGGTAGCCGATCGACAGCGCGGCCACCGCGGCGGCGAAGACCAGCCACCCCGGTGCCGCGAGACCGGAGAACCTCATGAGCCGGCACGAACCCAGCCTCTGAAGCCGCTTCGAGAGTGCTGATGTGGCATCTGTGCGGCGAACGCCGTCAGCACGGCATGCCCCACGGTCAGACAGATCGCCGCGACAAGCACTCCCGCCACCACCTCGGTCAGGGGCGTCCCGAGATACAGGTATGCGCCGGCGAGAGACACGACCGCGATCACCACGGCTGCGGCCAGAAGCGTCCGGAAGGTGCGGCTGCGGCCGATACCGGCGATCACCGCCGCCATACCCAGCACCGTGGCGGTCGTGCTGAAGTTCGCCGACAACGCGTTCCCGGTGTCGAGGGCGGCGGCCGAGAATACGGCGCCCATCACTGCACCCAGCATGATCGAGGCCACCGGCACCGGCCAACGGCGCCGGATCAGCACGATCTCGGCCACCGCGGCCGCGGCGATCGCGCCCGCGCCCGCGGGGGCGATCGCCGCGATGCCCAGGGTGGCAAGGTGATCGAGTCCTGCTCTGTGGTGTGCCGTCAGCACGGAGGTGATGGAGCGGTCGGCGCCGGTGAGCCACCCGCCGTCGCGGATGTGAACGCAGACAATGCCCAATGCCAGGGCCAACGCCGCGGTGCGCAGCCCGCTCGCCTGCCCGGACCCGGTGACGACCATACCGGCGACGAACACCGCAAGCGCGATCCCGAGGACCGTCAGAGCGATCTCCATCGTCGCGGTCTCGGTCACGACCTCGGTGACCATCTCCCGAACAAGGGGCAGAGTGCCGGACACCCTTCCAGTCTGGTGCGCGGGTGCTGTGGAAACGCTGAGAGCGGGTAGCGCAGACGGACCTTCTGTGTTCTGCTCTGGTGTCGTCGGGGGAGCGTGGGCACCCTCGCTCCCTCGGCTCGACGAATGTACGACAGTCCATCGCTCACCGCAGACCATTTCTCCCGCGGTCAGTCGCGCACGCGGTGGTGCCAGTCGCCTCCCTCGCCGCCGTGCGCGATCAGAACAATGACGGCGATCGCGTAGAGGACGATCGCCAGCAGCAGCAAGCCGCCGAAGATCCACAGCGACAGTTGCCCGAGCTTGCGCACCCGGCGGGAGGCGTACTCGGCGCCGTCGATATCGCCCTCCGCCCATCGGGGATAGACCTCGAACGCGTGGTGGAAGGCCGAGAACGCCAGCGGCCAGAAGAACAGCAATGACGCCACGGCCCAGCCGGCGTTGCTGACGGGTCTCGCCCGGGCCGACGGGACCGCGGATCTACTGGTGGCGGGCATGCTTCGGGTGGGCGTCTCGTCCGGCGCAGGTTCGGAGACTGGATCGACCATGGTGACTCCGTATCCGTCATAAGGGCATCCGTCATAAGGAAACCCGTTCCGACGGTATGCCTCTCACGCTGAGGATTGGCTGAGAGATGCGAACGAGTACCGGCACCCTCGGGCGGCAGACGGCGGCGGTGGCAGTCACACTTCCTGCCCGGCCCGTCCCAGCAGGGACGGAAGGTTTCTCTGCGGCCGCAACACCATCGGTGTCGGGTTGCGACCGACGAACGTCCCTGGGGTCGTGCGCTTGCTCGTGCCGAAAATTTCCCATCCGGGGGCTGGCCGGGTGTGATCGCCGTCCCGCTCTCAGCGGCTCCACAGCGGCGAACACTGATACTGCGGGTGTGAGAGAAGCAGTTCAACCCCCGGTGTCATTGGCAACGGCCCACGATGCACCGATTCATTCCAATCTGTTCGGGCGGGCCCACGAGGTAGTTGCCGACATCCATCAGGGCGGTGCCACGACCCTGGCTGTGGCCGTACTGGTCGGGGGTATGGCGCTGTTCCTGAGCGCGTCGGTGTGGCGGAGCCTGCAGGGAGATCACCGCCCGGCCGGATCGGCGGTGACCATCCTGCAGAGCACCGGATTGGCGGCGGTGTTCGTTGCGTTGGCCTATCAGGTCATGGCCGGGGGCTGGTTGACCGGTGCGGATCCGGCGGTTCTGGGTTGGTTCACCGAGCATAGGTCGGACTGGGTGACCGGGCCGGCCATCGCGGTGACCGACGCCGGCGGACCGGCGGGCACCATCATCGCCGCGGTCGCGATCGGTGCGGTGCTGTCTCGGCGGGCCCGCTCACCGATCCCCGCGCTGATTCTCATCGGGACCGTCGGTGCGGCGGCACTGGCCTCTACTGTGACGAAATCTGTTGTCGGGCGCACTCGCCCCCCGATCGTGTCCCAGGTGTTGCTCGAGACGGACCATTCGTTTCCATCCGGGCATGCGACCGGGGCGATGGTGTCGTTCACGATGGCCGCCGTCATGTTCGGGTACGGTCTGCCGCCGACCCGTCGTGCCCTGTTGCTGATCTTGGCTGCGGTGGTGACCGTGGTGGTGTCGGTGACGCGCCTGTACCTCGGTGAACACTGGCTCAGTGACGTGATCGGCGGCATGTTCCTCGGTGGCCTCGCCGCGGTGATTGGCGGGGCGCTCTACACGAGCTGGATGGACCGGGCGCGTGTCCGGTGGGCGACGAGCCAGGAGGAGGTCACCCCTCACTCGGATCGCACCAACCCGACGACGATGGGACGCGCGGCATGAATGTGGCGCTCGGACTTGGGTTACTGGACGCGTCGACGCTGCTGGGTACCTTGGGGTTGCTCGGTGTCCTCGGTGCCGTGGTCATCGAAACCGGTCTGCTGGTGGGCTTCTTTCTGCCGGGCGACTCGTTGCTGTTCACGGCTGGTGTCTTCGCCGCCCGGGCGCATCCGTTCGCGCCGTTGTGGTTGCTGCTGCTCACCGTCCCGGCCGCTGCGATCGTCGGTGACCAACTCGGGTTTCTGATCGGTAGGCGGGCCGGGGACGCGGTGTTTCATCGCAGCGCCAAGCGGATCGGTCCGAAACAACTCGAGCAGTCGCGGCGGTTCTTCGACCGTTACGGGCCGCGCACGATCCTGTTGGCCCGCTTCGTTCCCGTTGCCCGCACGATCGCGCCGGTGATGGCCGGCGCGGCCGGGATGCGGTACCGCACCTTCGCCGTCTACAACGTCATCGGCGGCATTGCCTGGGGTGTCGGGGTGCCGGTCCTGGGCTACCTGCTCGGCGGTATTGCGTTCGTACGCGGTCACATCGAGGTGATTCTGATCGTTGTCGTGCTGGTGTCGATTCTGCCGCTGTTGATCAACGGCCTGCGGGCCCGGCATCGGACAACCGGCAAGGTCCACCACCCGGACAGCGCCTCGACCGCAGCGGGGATCCGGGACGGTGACCCGTCCGGGGCCGAGCATCCTTAATGACAGCGCCGACCCGGCAGGTGTCCGCCGCTGCGGCGGTTGTCGTCGGCGTCCCAGAGGGATCGGATGGCGGATGATGGCCGCATGAGATCCGTACCCGAGTGGCTCAGACCGTCGCTGTGGGGGCTGGCGATCCGATCCGCGCTGGTCGCCGGTGCGGTCGTGACGATCGCCCTGGCGCTCGGGGCGACGGCGCTGCTGTTCGTACTGGACCGGTCCCTGCTCTCGGGACTCGACGACGCCGCGACCGCCCGAGCCGAGGACATCACCACCAGCCTGCGGTCGGACCAACCCGCGGACCTCGACAGTCAGCTATTCGACACCAATCAGCGCATCGCGCTCGTTCAGGTCGTCGACTCCGCCGGGCAGGTGGTGCGGACATCGGACACCGACCCCGGCGCCCCGGCGACCGATGTGCGGCCACCTGCCGGCGGTCCGCCGGTGCCGGGGCTGACCGGGCGGCCCGAGCATGGTGCGGATCTGCGGATCACCGTGCAGGGCGCCCGCGGCGTCGGAGGTGAATACACCGTCCTGGTCGCGGCAAGTGAGGAACCGGTGGAAGTCACCCTCGCCACGGTGGGTGGGCTTCTCGCCCTCGGCGGTCCGGTCATCGCCCTCGTCGCCGCAATGGTGACCTACAAACTGGTACGGCGCTCCCTACGGTCGGTCGAACACATCCGCACCCAAGTCGCCACGATCTCGAGTACCGAACTCGGTGAACGGATTCCGGTGCCCGCACCCCGGGACGAGATCGCGGCGCTGGCGCGGACCATGAACGACATGCTCGCCCGCATCGAGGCCGGCCACACCGCGCAACGCAGATTCGTGGGCGACGCATCACACGAGCTGCGCAGCCCACTGGCCACCGTCACCATGGCCTTGGAGCTGGCCGATGCCCGCCCAGAACTATTTGACCGCGAACTCGTACGGGACACGTTGCTGCCCGAAGTCACCCGGATGCACCTGCTGGTCGACGATCTGCTGCTGCTTGCCCGCGCTGACGAGCGCGGCCTGCCCCTCCGGCTCGGCGACGTGGACCTCGACGACGTGGTGGGCACCGAGGTCCACCGCGCTCGCGGCAAGACCGAGAAGATGGTCATCGCGTCGTTGACCCCCGTGCGGATCCGCGGCGATGTCACCCAACTCGAACGAGTAATGCGCAACCTCATCGACAACGCCGTCCGGTTCGCGGCACATTCTGTTCACGCGGAGGTCTCGCGCCGCGGGAACACCGCGCAGATCACGGTGTCAGACGACGGGCCGGGCATCCCGCAGTCCGATCGGGCCCGGGTCTTCGAACGGTTCGTGCGACTCGACAACGCCCGTGAACGCGACCGCGGCGGTTCCGGCCTCGGCTTGGCCATCGTCGCGGAAATCGTGTCCGCCCATCGAGGTTCGGTGCGGATCGGTGAGAGTGCGGCGGGCGGGGTGCAGGTCGTGGTCACCCTTCCGGCGAGTCCGGTGACTCCGGCTGAACTGTCGTGAGCCGATATCCGACGCCGCGGACCGTGTCGATGGTGTGCGCCCCGAACGGTGCGTCGATCTTCCGGCGGAGATAACCGACGTACACCTCGACGATGTTCTCGTCACCGTCGTAGTGCGCGTCCCACACGTTGCGCAGAATCTCGCCCTTCGTCAGGGCAGTGTCCGGGTGACGCAACAGGAACTCTAGGACCCCGAATTCGCGGGGAGTCAGGGCCAACTCTTCGTTACCACGCATGACGCGTCGCCGCGCCGGGTCGAGGCTCAGATCACCCGCGATCAGCAACACCGGGCGCGTTGGTGCGCCGCGGCGCACCAACGCACGCAGGCGAGCGATGAGCACCACGAAAGAGAACGGTTTGACCAGGTAGTCATCGGCACCGAGATCGAACGCGTCGGCCTGGTCATACTCACCGTCCTTGGCGGTCAGCATCAAAATCGGGGTCCAGATCTGCCTGGCGCGAAGTGCACGAACAACTTCATATCCGTTGATTCCCGGCAGCATGATGTCGAGAACGATCACATCGAAGGTGTCCTCGGTGGCGCGCCAGAGACCGTCCTGACCGGTAGTGGCGGTGACCACCACGAACCCCTCGAGTTCGAGGCCGCGGCGAATCATATTCGCCAATCGAGCTTCGTCCTCGACGACCAGCACCCTCATCAGCCCGTCACCTCTTATCGCACCCGTTGCTACTCGGTTGGCGTTACGGCGCGGTGGTGGTGATGACGTCGCTCCAGGCGGCGCGCGAACCCGATTCGCCGATGCGGTAGACCTGAACGATGGTCCCTACTGCCACAACGAGCGCGAGCGCGGCGACGACCAGTGTGAGCGCCCGTGACGGGTCCGCCTTTCGCTCGCGGAGATGGACCGCGGCGGTGGCCAGTGCGACCACGAGAAGGGCGGCGGAGAAATAGATCATCGTGTCGCCCAACTCGGTGTGGGTATGCACGGTGGCCGACCTGGCGACGTGCTTCTCGAGCCATTCGCCGGCGTCGCTGGTCAGCGGAGTCAACACGGTGGTCACGGCGGCGAGGACGAGGGTGGGCCAGACGAGCCGCCGCCGGGCGGCGGGCCACACACCGCACACGATGACCAGGAGCGCCGTCAGGGGAGCCAGGACCACGATGAAATGGACGAGCAGCACGTGGGCGGGCAAGCCGCTGACAGTAGACATGACGCCAGTATCGCGGGTCGCGCTGAGAAAGCGCTGAGGCCGGAGGAAACTACCGGTTGGCCGGCAGACCCGGGCGGTGCAGGGTTGATGGCGCGATCTCTGCGAGGACGACCTGCAGGCCGTCGATGAACGACCGGACGGTGGAGGCGTCGAACAGGTCCGTCGAGTACACGAGTTCGGCGTCGATGCCGGCGGGCTGCCCCGCGGTGTCGTGGCGTTCGGTGAAATGGAAGTGCAGGTCGCATTTGGCGATGTCGAGGGGCCGAGGGGTGATCTCGAAGCGCAACGTCTCGGCATTGAGCGTGGCGGGAGTGAAGTTGTTCAGCGACAGTGCGACCTGGAAGAACGGATGCAGCGATGATGAGCGGGGTGGATCGAGCACCTCGACCAGCCGCTCGAACTGCACCTCGGACTGGGCGAGGGCACGCAGTTCCACGTCGCGGGACTGATCGACGATCTCGGCAAAGCCCATGCCCGGGTCGATGTGGGTACGCAGCACGATGGTGTTGACGAACATACCCACCACGTCGTCGAGCGCGGGATCCCCGCGGCCCGCGACCGGGGTGCCGATGGCGATGTCGCGGTCCCCGCTCAACCGCGCGAGCAGCATGGCCACCGCCGAACGCAGCGCGGTAAACAATGAGGCGTGCTGCTGGTGGGTGAGGGTCAACAGGGTGCGATGGGTGCGCTGATCGATCTGAAAGCTCTCACGGCCCGCACCATATGACCATTCTCGTGGTCGCGGGCGGTCGGCCGGCAGTGAGAGTTCGCCGGGAAGTCCCGCCAATTCCGTTTTCCAGTACGCGATTTGCTGGGATGCGAGGCTCTTGGTGTCGGTCTCGGCGCCGAGGAGTTCGCGTCGCCACACACTGTACTGCGCGTACTGCACCTCGGCGGGCGCCCACTCCGGCGCCGCGCCCGCGGCGCGGGCGGTGTACGCGGCGACGAGATCGCGGGCCAGCAACGCCAACGACCAGCCGTCCGCCGCGATGTGGTGAATGACGCACGCCAGGATGTGCTCGCGAGTCGTCAGCGCGAACAGCCCGGCGCGCAGCGGCGGTTGCTCGCGCACATCGAACCCGGTCTCGAGGAGACGCGCTATCGGTTCGTCGGCGTCTCGGGCCGGGATCTTCACGGGGGCGAGATCGGGGAGGGCGTCAGCGACGTCGAGGACACATTGGTGCGGTCCGGTGGGGGAGTCGGGGAACACCGTTCGTAGCGATCGGTGCCGCTCGAGGACATCCGCGGTAGCCAGCCGCAGGGCATCGGTGTCGAGTTCGCCGACCACCCTGACGGTGAACGGAATGTTGAACAACGCGGGTGTGGTGATCGTGCGGTCGATGAACTGTTGCGACGGCGACAACGGCACGCGATCGGGAACCGTGACGGCACGCACCTGCGGGCGGGGTGCACTCTCGTCGTCAGCCCGGTGAGCACAGGCTTCGGTGACGACCTGCGCGAGGGCGGCCACCGTGGGCGTATCGAAGAGTTCCCGCACCCCGAGCGTGGTGCCCTGTTCGGCGTTGATCGCCGCGACCACCCGGGTGGCCGACAGAGAGTCTCCGCCGAGGTCGAAGAACGAATCGTCCGCACCCACCGGATGCACTCCGAGTATCCGGGCGAACACGTTGGCGACGCTGCGTTCGGCTGCCGTCGTAGGGTCGCGGCGCGATGCCGGGGCGGAGCCGAACTCGGGCGCGGGAAGGGCGCTGCGGTCGAGCTTCTTGGTCGGTGTCAGCGGAACCGTGTCCAGGACCATGATCGATGCCGGAACCATGTAGTCCGGAAGGAACCGGGCCACTTCCGTTTTCAGAGTTCCGGGTGTGGTTGCCGCCTCGGGGCGGAGCATGATGTAGGACACGAGGACGGGATCACCGGCCGGGTTCTGATGCACCACGGTGGTGGCGAAGGTGACGTCGTCGTGTCGGTGCAATGCGGCGTTGATCTCGCCGAGCTCGATGCGAAACCCGCGGATCTTGACCTGTCCGTCGGTGCGGCCCAAGAATTCGAGGGTGTGCTCGCCGGTCCAGCGAACCCGGTCGCCGGTGCGGAACAGGCGGGAACCGGGTTTGCCGAACGGATTTGCGATGAACCGTGATCCGGTCAGCGCTGGCTGCTGGTGGTAGCCGCGGGCAACTCCCGCGGAGGCGAGATAGAGTTCGCCGGCCGCGCCCGGTGGCAGCGGATGTAGTCGGTGGTCGAGTACCACGGCGCTCACCCCGCGCATGAGGGATCCGATAGTCACTCTCTGCTCCGGTGCGATCGGGTCGGTCAGGGTGACGCTGCAGGTCGTTTCGGTGGGCCCATATGCGTTGCGCATTGCCCGCCCGCCGGCCCAGCGCTGCACCAGCTCCGGGGGGCACACTTCGCCGCCGACCAGTGCGAGCTCCACGTCGTCGAGCCCCGTCGGGTCCACGGACGCCAACGCCGACGGCGTCGACAGCAGATGGGTGATGCGTTCGTCGCGTACGAGCGACGCCAATTCCTGTCCGCCATACACCTCGGGGGGCGTTACGACCAGCGTGGCACCGGCGATGCACGCGGCGAGAACCTCGACCAGCGCGGTGTCGAAGCTAGGTGAGGCGAAATGCAGCACGCGTGAGCGTGCGGACACCGCGTAGTTGTCGCGGATCTCCTGAACGAGGTTGGCCAGACCCTGGTGGGTGACAACCACACCCTTGGGCAGTCCGGTGGAGCCGGAGGTGTAGATCACGTAAGCGGGGTGCTCGACGAGCAGCGAACGAACACGATGCTGGTCCGCTACCGTCGCGCAGCCGGGACCAGCATCACCGCCGGTGAGGTGGCCGTCGTCGAGGGTCAGCCACCGGAGTTTATCGGGCAGACGCTCGAGCTCGGTGGACACGGTGAGCCCGACCGCCGCACCGCAGTCGCCGAGCGTGTACTCGATCCGGTCGACCGGATGAGTGGGATCGATGGGCACATACCCGGCGCCGGTCTTCGCGACCGACCACAGTGCCAGGACCGACTCGTACGACCTCGGCACCGCAACCGCAACCAGGTCTTCTGGTCCGAGTCCGTGCCCGATCAGGGTCCGAGCGACCTGGATTGCGCGGCAGTCGAGTTCGGCATAGGACACCGCACGTCCACGGTCGCGGATCGCGATGGCCTCCGGGTGGGATTCGACCGTGGCCATGAGAAGTCGATCGAGCGTGACCGGATCGCTGTCCGCGAGACCAATGGCCGGCGTGAACTGTTCGCGTTCGCCCGTGGCGAAGAGGTCGAGATCGGCGACCGGGAGATCCGTGTCGATCGCCGCGGTGAACGATCTCAGGAAGGTAGTAAATCGGAGGTGATGGCTGCGCAGTTCCGCTTCGTCGTACAGAGTCGGATTGCCTTCGAAATCGACACGGGGGAGCGAATCGGCGACTCCGGGGTAAATGTTGACCGACAGGTCCGCGGTGGGCCCGGTGGTCAACACCCGCACCCGGCCGGTCACCGCGCCGAGGCTGATCTCCTGCTTGAACAGCATGAGATTGAGGACTGGCCCGAAATGGGCGAACCCTTTTCCTGCCGAGTCCATCTCACGTCCGATGTCCTCCCGGCGATACCGTTGATGGCGCAGTGCAGTCGTCAGCGCAGCTCGGGCCACCCCGATCGCCTCCGTGATCGTGGCGGAGCCAATTCCCTTCAGCGTCAGCGGAAGAACGTTCGATACCGAACCACCCGCGGCCCTGAGCCGGGCCGATGTTCTCGCAGACACCGGCAGTGACAGCACGACATCGTCGACACCGGTCATCCGGGCGAGGTATGCCGCGAATGCGGCCACGATCAGCGCCGTCGGATTTTGGCCGCTCCCGCGCGCGAGCCTCCGGGCCGAAGGGCCACCCAGTGGAAGGGAATCACTGGCCACCCGAACCGTTGCGCCGGGTGGCGCTGTGTGCGGACTGAGGCTGACCACGGGGGGAAGCTCGAGCACCTGACGGTGCCAGTAGTCACGATCCCGACCGAAACGCGGGGAGGAGCGATAGTCCGCGTCCTCCTGCACTATCTGTTCCGGGTCGATCATCTGGCGCTGCGGGGCTTCGACGCCGTCGATTGCGGCGACATACAGTTCTGCTGCCCGGCGCATCGACATCATCGCCGCATACCCGTCCAACGCGATGTGGTGGGCGCGTGAATACCAGTAGAAGTGCTCGTCGGCCAGTTGCAGGATGTGCGAGACGATCAACGACTCGCCGTACATCTCTATCGGCGCGCAGCTCTCGTTCCGCATCCACGCCTGGGCCGCCTCGACGGAGTCGCCACGGAAGTCGACCACGGGCACCGGCTTCGCCGACGTCATGCCCAGGACCTGGTGCGGGTGCCCGTCGACGTCGACGAGCTTGATGAATCCGCCGCCGAGCTCGCGGCGTGCCTGCTCGCTGGCCTCGGCCAGCAGGTCGAGGTCGACCGGTCCGCGAAGCTCCACGTACTGGGCGATCACGTACGGGACGTCGGGGGTGAGTTGCTGGGCGAACCATATGGAGCGCTGCGCCGCCGTCAGAGGGATCACGCGCGCCCCCGGCCCGGGCAGGTCGTTACCGGTGATCACATTCGCCTCGCGGATCTCGTCGCATCTGGTCTGTGTCCAACCACAGCGGGCGGTGCCGGCGAGGATGTCGAGTCTTCGACTCGACGCGACGAGTGGGGCGTCAGAGTCGGGGCGACGGCACCCGCACCACCCCTCACTTGACTGCCCGCAGCACGACAAGCTCCTCGCAGTGCTGCCCCACATCGATCACCCCACGCTGGACGAGCATGTCCCTTCGGGCCGCGAGCACCGGCCCGAAAGGGATATCGATCCGCGACACAATATTGACGCGCAGACCCTGTTCTTCGAGCATCGTCTGGGACTTCTCGATCCCACTAAATGAGGACTGCACGAGCAGCAGCACCCCGCCGGCCGCGAGAACGTCCGGGACCTGCAGACAGATCCGGTCGAGCAACGCGCGACCGTCCTTGCCCGCATCCCAGCATCGTGCGATCCCGCTGACCGGCACCCGGTCATTCTCGGCGGGTACGTAGGGGGGATTGGACACCACCAGATTGAAACGCTCGCCGCGGACCGGCTCGGTGAGGTCACCGCGCACCACTCGCACCGAACGACCGTGCAGTCGGGTGTTCATCCACGTAGTCGCCCACGCGCGCCGCGACAGGTCAACCGCCGTCACCTGCCCGGCACCCGCTTCCGCTGCCCGCACACTCACAATGCCGGTACCGGCGCACAGATCGAGCACTCGAGAATCGGGCCCGAGAGCCTCCTGTTTCAGAGCTTCGACCAACGCCCAGGAATCATGCTGCGCGGGGTATACCCCAGGAAGTCGCACCAGCACCAGAGCCCCCTCGTCACTATTCAGACTCCGCTCCAGAGGTCGTTCCGAGCGCCGATGAGACTATACAAACTCCAGGGCATGCGCTTGACAACCGCGGCCGCGGCGTGAGCGTCGACACCCTTAGACCTCGGCATTTTCCCAGGTCGACGCCGCGCGTCGAGGTGGGTGGGGGTGTGACTGTGCCAGTGGCTGCGGTCAACCGAACGTGGCGTATTCATCGACTCGGGTACATAGTGGGAGCGCAATCCGCGATGTAGTCCCTTGCGGAACTCGAGCAATTTCCCATCGTCGGAAGATCGGCCAACGGCGGCTGCATTGCTCTTATCGCGACGATCGCCGACCTGGAGGACAATCTGGATCAGTACCGCGGGGCCGATGCGGTGGCCGGTATCAATGATCACGTCGCCGTGAGGAACACGCCGGGCCCTCGCTGTCGATTCTCGCCGTGTCACCTGTGAGGGGTTAGGCCGTCGTATCGGGGGGCGAGTTGGTTGGCTCACCATCCGAGTTCGTGGAGTCGGGTGTCGTCGATGCCGAAGTGGTGTCCGATCTCGTGGACGAGGGTCCGGCGGACCTGCTCCACAACCTCGGCGTCGCCGCGGCATATGGCGCAGATTGCTCGGCGGTAGATCGTGTTCCGGTCGGGCAACACACCGGCGTACCGGGTTGTGCGGTGGGTCAGCGGAATTCCTTGGTACAGGCCGAGCAGACCCATCGGACCGGCGTCGTGGTGGACGGTGACGGCTACGTTGGCCATCACTCGCCCGAGTTCCGGTGGCACACTGTCGAGTGCCCGGATGACCATGTCCTCGAACCCTTCGCCTTCGACGTCGATCATGCATCTATTGTCCCGCCGCCCCCGGCTGGGTGAGAGGACATCGAGAACGTCCTGAACGGGATGGAGGTGAGCTGACCAGCGATCCCTCCGCAGCGTTGGGCCGCCTGTTGGTGCTAGGGGTCGGTAGTAAGTCCCTGCTGCCCTTCCATTCTTGGGCGGCAGAACCCGCCCAATCTGCAGCGCATGTGACGCCGGCGGCGGGCGGGGTCCCGCCACCCGGGCGTCTGGATTCTTCACCCCGGACGCCCGGCGGAGCCAGCCGGGGCGAGAGATGGCAACGACCGCTGGCGTAGTCGCAGATGCCGCGGGGTAACAGAAGAGTCGGCGCCCGGTGGGGTGCCGTTGCGTTTCGCACCGCACCCTAGTTCGGAAGGGTGTTCGGTTCCGCGCGGGCCGAGTTCGCAGCTGCGAACCAGTCCGTAACGTGTCTGGCACACGCAGCCACCGGTAGTGCCCCCTCGGTGCCGCTGAATCCAAACCTGCCCGGTCGTGTCTTTCCGTCTGTGGGACCGTATCTCGTTGGTAGGGAAAATGTCCGCGAGTTCGCGCACTGACCAGTCTCCGGTCGAGATCCGTCGCCTTGAGGGTATGGCGCTGGGTGTGCATAAACGCAGTTTCTACTGCGGGTGCAGGACGCTGAGGATGGTGTTCAGCGTGCGTGGCCAAGAAACCGAGAACATCACGTGTGCCCCAGTTTCCCGGTCCGAACACGAACGCGGGCTCCATATCCCGGCACGGTGGTGGAGAGGTTTACGCTGGGTCGGTGCCTGTGCGGCGCTGATGAAACCGTGCACGCTGCAGATCCAAGAGCGCTGCGCTCTCAGTGTCGACTCGCTGATGGTCGCGGGCGATCGCGGCTCGGACGGCCACGGTATGCCGGTGCAGTTCTGCCGCACGGTCCTGGGCGTCCTCGTCGTTGAGGAAGTGGCCTGCTACTCGATCGTACTGAATCAACAGTTGTTCGTAGGCGAGGCGAGTTGGTGCCTGCTCATCGAGTTCTGTGGACGCGACATCTTCCACCAATTGCAAGGGGATACGCATCAATCGGTAATTGAATCGCAAAAGCGCCATCGGCGCGTCACGCAATGTCGTCACGATCGGCGACATTAGCGCTTTTGGACGAACACGCGGAGCGATTCGTGCCGAGACGGACGGAGGGGTCACCATGGTCAATCGAATTTCCGTGAATTTGGTGCGCACGAGCAATCCTGCTTCGTTTCGGGTCCATCGATATCCAGTTCTTACACACTGCACTGCAACGGCATTTGTAGATGCCGCGAAGCCACCGATCAGGGGTAGAACGCTGATCAGTCAGGATTTCCCACAGTACGCTGGACTTGTTGAAAGCTAGCTGAGGAAATTTGTCCGATTGCGCGGCGGGTCGATCGGCGGTCTCTGTCGAAGCAGAGTGCCTGATATTGTGCTGAGAATCGTAAGCGTCCGGTTACGTAATGTGATTGTGCTAAATATTATTCGCCGCCCATCGCGGCACCCGCTACGAGGCCGCGTGTCGGTAGTCACCCGGAGGGAGAGGTGGAGTGGCCGGCACCGCGACTCCCGTTGGGTGCAGGCCCATCGCACCGCGGGAGACTTCGGTGTGAATTCCAGTGCGAGGAAACGCATATCTGTGCCACTCAGAGGAAGTGGCGGGGTGATTCATGGGGGAAACTCGAGCTACTGGTCGGTTGGTGCGGCAGGAATCGTGAGGGTGAAGGTCGCGCCCTGGTCGGGGTTTGCGGCGGCGTTGATCTCTCCACCGTGGGCGTGTGCAATCTCGCGGACGAGGGCAAGCCCGATTCCGTAGCGGCGCCCACTGCCAGGTTGATTGTCGCCGTGTGAGAAACGACTGAACAGCGTGCCCGTGATCGAGGGGTCGAGTCCAGCACCGGTGTCGCGAACATCGACGACAACCTGCTCGGCGTCTCGCCGCACCCGAACTAGGACTGTTCCGCCCGAACGCTGATGGGTCAATGCGTTGTCGACAAGGGATGTCACCGCCCGGCGGAGCGCAGTTTTGGAGCCGAGGACGGTGAAGGCCTCGGTGACGGCGTCGGAAGGTGAGCGCTCGAACTCGAGGGTGACTCCTAGAGACTTCGCGTGCACAGACATACTGTCGCGGACTCTGTCGGCCACGGCGGCGAGATCGACCTTCTCCTTCGGCGCGGATCCGGTGGTCAATGACGCCGAAGCCAGTAGGTCTTCCACGACGTCGCCGAGTGCCCGGGTGTCCTCGACCAATCCGCCGAGTTGCTTCTTGATTTCCTCTGGGGGGAGTCGATCGAGACGGCGGTCCAGTAGCTGCGCACGCGTGTGTAGGACTGTCAAGGGCGCCCGCAACTCGTGCGAGGCGTCAGCGACGAAACGTCGCTGCAGGTCCAGCGCCTGCGTCAACGGTCGGATGGAACGGCGCGTCAAGAGAATCACCACACCGACCGATGCCGCGATACCAGCGAGTTCGGCCACCCCGAGGGAGAGCAGCAGTCGGTTGCGACCTGACTCGAATGGCTCGAGGTCGATCAGCGCGACGACCCGGCCGTGGGTGTTGTCCACGACGAGTGCCCTATAGTGCCGATGGTCGACATCGACATCGGAGAAACCTGGTGGGCCCGCGAGCAACCCGAGGGTCACGGTGGCGTGAGCTCCCACGGACACATTGCCCGATAGGTCGCGCAGCGCCAAAGTCATTCCCGGTGGCGGGTCGTTGACGTCATCGGCAGTGGCGGCGACCGATACCAGTTGCCGTGTGATCTGCTGATTCTGTACGCGCACATCGACGAACAAGACCACCGCCCCGACCACCAACAGCACCGCCGCCAACGCGACCGAGGCCTGCACCGCCGCTATCTGGCCCGCACGCCGAACGACTGCGACGTCACTGGATGTCGCCGAGTGCCCACGCCTACGTTCGGCGCGAGGTGTGGTACGTGCGGGTGTCATCGATCACCGAACCGATAGCCGGTTCCGTGGACGGTGCGCACCACGTCGCGTCCGAGCTTGCGTCGCAAATAATGCACATAGGTGTCGACGGCGCCTTGTGTGTCGGCGCGATCGAAAACCGACTCGAGTAGTTGGGCTCGGGTGAACACTTGTCGCGGTGAGCTCATCAGGACGGCGAGTAGCGCACACTCTCGTTCGGACAACTCGACGTCAGCTCGCTCTCCGGTCGTATCGCTCACGGTGCGGGTCAGCCGGTCCAGCCGCCACGCGCCGGCGGTGAGGGTTGCGGCGGTGTCGCGTTGTCGACGCAGGAGCGACCGTACCCGTGCAAGCAGCTCGGGCACGTCGAACGGTTTGATCAGATAGTCTTGCGCGCCGGCGTCGAGGCCCTCGACCCGGTCTGTCACCGCGCCGCGAGCCGTGAGGATCAGCACCGGGGTCACGACACCACGGGACCGGAGAACGGCCACCAGTTCGGCGCCGTCCATCACCGGCAGACCGCGGTCGACGATCATCGCCTCGTAGTGGCCGATCAGGCTGAGGTGCAGACCTTGTTGCCCGTCGTGTGCGACATCGACCTCGTACCCCTCGTCGGTGAACAGCTCGACGAGCATCGATGAGAGCGCACGATCGTCCTCGACGAGAAGCAGCCTCGGGGCAGCGGTGCGGTCGGCCATGAGTCGAGCCTGCCAGGTCATTTCTTCGAATGCTCCCAGAAACGTCGGTCAGCATTGGTATCGACAGCTGTCGACGCGGCACTTGCATACCGGGAACCGGCGTCGACGTTCATGTGACCGAAGGACTGGCATGGAACAACCGAGGGACGGTTTCGCGCGGGTCGTCGCGGCGACTTGGGCGCTGGTCGGGGCCGGCGTCGTCGGCGTCGTCGGCGCATCCGCTCTGGCATATGCCGATACCTCGACGCATCCTCTGCTGACCGCGGTCGATGCATCGGATCCCGGAGCGACCACGGCGGGGCCCACAGCGCCCGGCCAGGTGCCGACCTCATCGAGTACCGGGGCTGCCGCGACGCCGGGATTCGGTTCGGCACCGTCGCTGTCCCCGGGTTCCGGTGTGCACCACACCAGTTCGCACGGGTCATGACAGTGACAGCCGGCCGTGGACCCACCGGTGAGTTAGTGGCGTCGCGATGGTCACGGTGGGGCATGACCATGCAGATCGTGCTCACCGATCCCGCCGCTCTTTCTCTCGCGCGCGACGAGATCGATGCCGAACTCGATCTCGTCGAGGCGGCGTGTTCGCGATTTCGACCCGATTCGGAGGTCAGCGTGCTCGGCAAGTCGGGCGGCGTGCCCACGGACGTGAGTCCCTTGCTCGCCGAGTTGATCCTGACGGCGCTGACGGCTGCGTGGCGGACCGACGGCGATGTCGATCCGACGGTCGGTGCCGCGGTGGTCGCTCTCGGCTACAACCGGGACTTCGCCGTCCTGAGTGACGAGCCGGCACCATCGGCGACGATCACGACGCCCGCGTCGTGGTCGATGATCGAACTGAGCGACCGCACGGTTACCGTCCCCGACGGTGTACTGCTCGATCTCGGAGCCACTGCCAAGGCCTTTGCCGCCGACCGGTGCGCCCGCCAGGTTGCCGCAATGACCGGCAGCGGCGTTCTCGTCAACCTCGGAGGCGACATCGCCACCGCTGGCAATGCGCCCGCCGGAGGCTGGCAGGTGCTTGTCCACGACACCGTAGGCGACCCCGCGAGTCGTATCGCGTTGCCATCTGGTGCTGCGCTGGCAACCTCGAGCACCACCCGCCGCCGCTGGCGCACCGGGGGAGAAATAGTGCACCACATCCTCGATCCGCGCACCGGAAGGTCGGTAGACCCGGTCTGGCGCACCGTCACCGTCGCGGCCGACACCTGTGTCGATGCGAACACCGTCGCCACCGCAGCCATCGTCCGCGGGCACCGCGCCGTGAACTGGGTGCGCACCCTCGGGTTGCCTGCACGATTCGTGGCCCGGGATCGCGCGGTGCGCACCGTCGGGGCATGGCCGTCGTCGTATCGAGACGAATATCGGGAGGGGTAATGGATCAAGCCATGTGGGCCTTGGGGCGAGGCACAGGTATCACAGCACTGGTTTTTCTCACCGTTTCGGTGGCGCTCGGAGTCGCGACCCGCTCCGGCCGCCCGATGCTGTCGTTGCCGCGGTTTGCGGTCGCTGACGTGCACCGCGCAGCCGCCCTGGCCGGAACAATCCTGGTCGCACTTCACGTGCTGTCTCTGCTCGCAGATCCGTACGCGCAGCTGCGGTTGGTCGATAATTTCGTACCGTTTCTCGGTGCCTACAAACCGTTCTGGCTCGGTCTGGGAACGCTGGCCTTCGACGTTCTGCTCGTCGTCGTCGTGACAAGCGTGCTGCGGCACCGCATCGGCGTGCGACTTTTCCGGGCAATGCACTGGGGTACGTACGCGCTGTGGCCGATCGCGCTCGCACACGCACTCGGAAATGGAACCGACCCGTCGCACGTGTGGTTTCTCGTCGTCGTGACGGTCTGTGTTTTCACCGTGGTCGCGAGCGTCACCTGGAGACTTCGCGCTGATTTCGTCGAATACGCCACCGCACGGATCAAGGAGTGGCCATGACAGTCGATGCCTTCCCAGAGGAGTCCGGGCCACAACAGGGTCGGCTCTTCGCCGCCGGCGGGCCTTCTCTCGCCGAGCATCATGGACGATTCGGCTCCTTGCCCGAGTTCCGGCGGCCGGGTGCGCTGGCGGCACTGCTCGACGAAGCCGGGCTCGTCGGACGTGGCGGCGCCGGGTTCCCGACGGGTCGCAAGATCTCCACGGCGACCGGACGCGGCGCGATCGCGATCGGCAACGGGGCCGAAGGTGAACCTGAGAGCCGCAAGGACGCAACCCTGCTCGCACAAGCCCCCCATCTCGTTCTCGACGGGCTGATCCTGGCCGGCGAGGCGATCGGGGCTCGTGAACTGTACCTATACGTCCCGACCCGCGCTCTGGCCACTGTTCGTGCCGCGCTGGACGAGCGGCACGACGCCCGCTGGCACCGACCCCACGTGAATGTGATCGAGGCACCCGATACGTTCGTCGCCGGCGAGAAGTCGGCGGTCGTCAGCCGTGTCGAGGGCGGTCCGGCGCTGCCCCGCGATCAGCTCGCCAGCACCGCGGTCTCCGGCGTTCGAGGGCGACCGACGCTGGTGCAGAACGTGGAGACACTGGCTCATATCGGCTTGATTGCGCGATACGGACCTCGCTGGTTCCGGTCGGTCGGCGATCCGTCCGAGCCCGGGACGATGCTGGTCACCCTCTCGGGCGCCGTCCGCGCCGGCGGTGTCGTCGAGGTACCTACCGGTGTTTCGATAGCGGAGCTGATCAGTCACGACGGAGGTACCGACCTGCGGACCCTGCGGTCCGTGCTCGTCGGGGGCTATCACGGCACCTGGCTCACACTGGCCTCGCTCGGTGACTTCCATCTCTGCCGCCCATCAATGGCACGCGCGGGGGCGAGTCCCGGTGCCGGGATCGTCCATGCGCTCGCGATCGGTGACTGCGGCCTGGCCCGATCGGCCGACATCGTCACCTACCTCGCCGAGCAGAGTGCCGGCCAATGCGGGCCGTGCATCAATGGCCTGCCCCGGCTGGCTCAGTTGCTGACCGAGCTCGCCTACGGCACCGCCACCGCCACGGGAGCCGCCACCGAGATTCGCCGAATAGCTGATCTCGTCGATGGGCGTGGTTCGTGCCGGCACCCAGACGGCACCGCCCGTTTCGTCCGCAGCGCACTCGACGTCTTCGCCTCCGACATCCTCCTTCACAACGACGGACAGTGTGAGGCCCTGCTGACAACCGTCACTGGCCACGACTCCCGAAAGGAGTCCCGCGTATGACCACCCGCACCGCCCCACACCTGCGCCTGCACATCAACTGGACCCAGTGCGATGGTCGGGGACTCTGCACCGAACTGCTCCCCGGAATCCTCGGGCGAGACGATTGGGGCTACCCCGTGCCCCTCGATCACACCCACGAACCTCACATCCCGGCCGGCTGCGAAGCAGAGGCCGCCGCCGCAGTCAGACTCTGCCCGCGACTGGCCTTGACCTTGATGACCGCACCGTGACGACAGCTGCCCGGCAACGGCGCGGTGTAGCCGGCGATGGCCCGGCTGTGATCATCGCGATGACAGTCGTCGTCGCCCCGAGGAGGGAGTGCAGGCTCTGGTCGATCAGGGAGTGGTGGCGCCAGAACAGCCGATCGTGCGCGCGAATCGGTTTGCCCGAGTACACCATCCACCTTCAGATGCATCAACCGGCACGGAACCATGCCTGTGATTGACTACTTCCCGCTGATCGCACTGCTCCGACGGCGCATGTCCGACGAGGAGGAGTCCGCGACATCACCACAGCACTCGTCGAGCGGGGCGACCTCCCCATCAACAAGACCAACATCCAGACGATGATCCCAAGGGACCAACGAGATGCTCGGTGAACTCCATGAATCTCGTTGCGTCCCGCGCCTTGAGGTAGGCGTAGATGGAGTGCATCCACGCCTTGCGGTGCAACACGGCGGTGCTCGTCAGGACCCCGTCCAGATCGAACACCACGACGGTGATCGAATCGGGCAAAACCGGCACGCCACTGGAAGGGGCCGTAAGCAATTGAAAGGGCATTGTCAAGTTGTTGAGATCGGACCATCTGGGATGATCCGGTGGTGTCTATGTACAAGGGTTTCCGGTTTCCGCGGGAGATCATCTCCCACTGTGTGTGGCTGTACCACCGGTTCCCGCTCAGCTTCCGCGAGATCGAGCTGCTCATGCTCGCCCGCGGGATCGTTGTGTCGTACGAAACGATCCGCACATGGTGCACGAAGTTCGGCCCCGAATACGCGGCGGGCCTGCGGCGGCGTCAGCCCCAACCGGGTGACAAGTGGCATCTCGACGAGGTGTTCATCAAGGTCAACGGGGTCCGGAAGTACTTGTGGCGGGCCGTCGATCAGCACGGCAACGTCATCGACATCTTGATCCAATCGAAGCGGGAAGGCAGCGACCAGGTTCTTCCGGAAGATCCTGAAACGGCATGGCCGCAGCCCGCGGGTGCTGGTCACCGACCAACTCGCCCGCTACCAGGTCGCCCACCGGATCACCATTTCGAAGACCGAGCACCGGCAATCGAAATATCTCAACAATCGGGCCGAGAACTCCCATCAACCGACCCGCCAACGCAAACGGGCGATGAAAGGCTTCCGCTCGGTGGGCTCAGCCCAGAGATTTCTGTCCTCGTTCAGCCGCATCTCTCCACACTTTCGGCCGCACCGGCACCGGATGACCGCCACCGACTACCGCACCGAGATACGCACCCGATTCCAGGTGTGGAATCAGGTCACCGAACAGGCCCCCGCGGCCTGACCAACCGGTCACCCATGATGCCCGACGCACCCTGAACCGGTTGCACCCCAGACAACTTGACAGCGCCTGTGCGACGGTGTCGGGACTGTCGGGATAACGGTTGAACTGGATCTGGCCGACACGCCGAGTTCTCTTGGCGAGAAGGCAAGACGATGACCGAAACACTGGATCCCATGGATCAGTCGAAGATTGACCACCAGAAGCTGGCCCAACAACTGTTGGCCCAGGCCAAAGCCGAGGGCGTCGAGTTGGTCGGCCCGAACGGACTGCTCAACCAGCTCACCGCGAACGTCCTCGAAACCGCACTCGAAGCCGAGATGGACGAGCATCTCGGCTACGAGAAACACCAGGTCGAGGGGAGAAACGGAGCGAACTCCCGCAACGGACGGCGGACAAAGACCGTGCTTACGGAGATCGGGCCGGTACAGATCCAGGTGCCACGGGACACCGACGCCTCGTTCGACCCGCAGATCGTCAAGAAACGGCAGCGACGCCTGACCGGGGTCGACGAAATCATCTTGTCCCTCTCGGCGAAAGGCCTGACCACAGGCGAAATCGCGGCCCACTTCGACGACGTCTACGGCGCTTCGGTCTCGAAGGAGACCATCAGCAAGATCACCGACAAGGTCCTCACGGAGATGACCGAATGGTCTGTCCGTCCCCTCGACCTGGTGTATCCGGTGCTGTTCATCGACGCCATCCACGTCAAGATCCGCGACGGCCAGGTCGCCAACCGACCCGTCTACGTCGCCATCGGCGTCACCACCGCAGGGGAACGCGAGATCCTCGGACTATGGGCAGGTGACGGCGGAGAGGGGGCCAAGTTCTGGCTCGCCGTCCTGACGGAAATCCGCAACCGCGGGGTCGCCGACGTGTGCATCGCCGTCTGCGACGGACTCAAGGGGCTGCCCGACGCGATCACGGCCGTTTGGCCACTCACGGTAGTGCAGACCTGCCTGATCCACCTCCTGCGCAACACCTTCCGCTATGCGTCCCGTCAATACTGGGACGAGATGTCACGGGACCTGCGACCGATATACACCGCAGTCAACGAGACCGCGGCCAAGGAGTGTTTCACCGAGTTCGCCGGCAAATGGGGACCGAGGTATCCGGCGATCGTCCGGCTGTGGGAAAGCGCCTGGAGCGAGTTCGTGCCATTCCTCGACTACGACCCCGAGATTCGCCGGGTCATTTGCTCGACGAACGCGATCGAGTCCCTCAACGCGCGCTACCGGCGGTCGGTGCGGGCGAGGGGCCACTTCCCCAGCGAGCAGGCCGCGCTCAAGTGTCTCTACCTCGCCACCCGGGCGCTGGACCCCACGGGTAAGGGAAGGGCACGATGGGTGACGAGGTGGAAGCCGGCCCTCAATGCGTTTGCTATCACATTCGAAGGCCGTATCACCCCAACTGTGATCTAGATTCATGCGCCAGAACTGGATCCACCGATGTTCTGACAGTCCCACGGTGTCGTTGACCGCGCAGTCGACGGTGGCACCTTGGTCGTGCATCAGCTGCCGGGTGATCAGCGATTCGACGAGGCTGTGGTACATCGCGAGGTAGTTGGGTCGGTCCAGCTTGGCCAGGACGTGGTGGGCGGGCGCGAGTGCGCCGAGCAGCCAGTCACCGGCGAAGGAGGGCACACCGAGATCGCGTGCGAGGAGGTCGGCGAGGGTGGATTTTGCCGGTGCCGGACAGACCTGTCAGGACGATCACCTGGCTGCTCATGTCTTGGATCGTCCTCCATCAGCGTTCGTGGTGTCACACGTACTCGATGATCGTTCTGGCCGTGATGATCACCGTTGTGGCGAGCAGTTGTATGGGGGCCGGCGGACGAGGAACCTTTCGACGCCGGGGTACTTCTCTCCGAGTGATGTGCTGGTGAACCCGGTCTTCTCGTAGAAGTGAACTGCGTCGGCGTCGGTTTCCGCGGTGAGCGGGATGCTGGGATGGCGTGCGTGCACCCAGTGGATGAGGGCTGTGCCGATGCCGTGTTGTCGGCAGTGGGGGTCGGTGGCGAGGTGCAGCAGCGTCGTCCGATCGGGTGCGGCGCTGTATCCGATCACCCGACCGGCAGCCGGGAGGATCGGGCGACGGCGAGGACCGCGGATCCGGTCCGATAGGGCAGGAGCGCCACGTCGAGGCGGTCCCGATCTTCCGTTCCACCGCATGCGTCAGGAGCGCGACGACGCCGTCGGCGTCGAGTTCGGTCTCGTCGATGGCGATACGAGTTGCGCTCACGTGACCACGTTAGGCCGAGGTGTTCTCGACGGTACCCATCGATTCGAATCCCCCCCGCGATGACCGCGCGGGCGGGTGGTGTCGAGTGGTGCCGATGATCGACCCCGAACCAGCGGTGAGCCCGTCCGTCTCGGTGACGTACGGCGTGCGGCGGTTGTCGGTGAAGCCGATTGCAAGAGGTGGTGACCAGCAGCTGGTCGTGAGTCGAACACGGTTGTTGCGTTCTCTACGGCTTTCGCGCGGGCACGACACGGGGCTGCTCTCCGCAGCTTCGTCGGTGTGGGCGTGGCACCGGGATGTCTGCCGGTCAGGTGGCTAGCCTCGGGGAGGTGAGTGGGAGCGAGCGGGTGGTGATGGTCGACATCGACGGCGGTGTGGCGGACCTGTCGGCGTTCACTCACCTCCTGACCGCGGCTAATTCGGATGGGGGCCGCTGGCAGGCGTGGCAGCGGTTCTTCGACAATGTCGGACAGGCGGCAGTGGTCGAGGCGGGCCGGGATGTGGTGGAGGTGGTGGCCGGGCTGGGGTTCGTGGTGGTGTATTCGACGACTCGGCCCGTCTCGTACGCGGAGCAGACCCGGATGTGGCTGGGTGAGAACGGCTTTCCACCGGGGCGAGCACTGTTGTGTCGGGCTCGTGGCGATCACCGTACGGCCGTCGAGGTCAAGGCCGGCCATTGCCGGGCCGTCGGGCGATGGTTGTCGGCGTTCGTCGACGACGAACCGGGGACCGTAGACGCATTGCGGTCCCGCGGGG
This sequence comes from Rhodococcus sp. ACPA1, assembly GCF_002300195.1. Lineage (NCBI taxonomy): Bacteria > Bacillati > Actinomycetota > Actinomycetes > Mycobacteriales > Nocardiaceae > Rhodococcus > Rhodococcus sp. ACPA1. Next base: position 280,091 of record NZ_NSDX01000014.1, read on the forward strand.
TGCGGGCGCACTCCTTCGAGGAGCTGTCCGGGCTGCGGGTGCGGAAGCTGCGCGCCACGCTGACCGCTGGGGGAGGTGGGAGACCGACCGGTCACAGGGTGCATCGACCACGCGGTCAGAGCCACACGGTGCGCCGCACCGCAGACGCGGCAGGCTGACACAGGGAGAGGACTGAGCCGTCCTGCGGACCGGTGGGCCGCGAGCGGAGCGGAACCACGCGGGCGCTGGTCGCCGTGTCACCGGCCCCGGCGGCGCGACGGGTAGAGGGGCCCGCGCTGAGCTGTTGTGGCGTCCTTTACTGCCTGGTCCTGCGGGTATAAGATTGCTTATAGGGGAGGTGGGTCATGACGATCATGATGGACCGGGACTGGTTGTTTTCCAGCATGGCCGAGAACCGGGCGCGTGAGGTGGTCGCGCATATCGGTTTCCTGCGTAACCTGCGGCAACTGTACGAGGGCGGGGTCACCCAGACACGGCTGGCGGAGGTCAACGGTGTCAGCCAGCCCGCGATCAGCCAGATGCTCCAGCGGGCCCGCGTCGAGGCGCCGGATGTCCGTCCCGGCACCCACGGCGGCACCGCCTATGAGGTCGCCGCGAGGTGCGCGGCCGGTGAGATCGATCCAGCGATGATGCGCGCCGAACTGATCGGCTGGGAGTACGACAAGCCGACGGCGCCGAGCGGCTACCCCGACGTCGACGACGTCCGCCCCCAGACGGAGGGCGGCTTCAACCACCAGGTCGGCCGAGCGCTCACCCACGGGTTCCTCACCGATGAGGACTACGACCTGATCCTCGACGCACTGGCCGACTGACCTGTGCCGACCGACGAATTTGAGGATCGCCGTGCCTTCCTCGCCTCGCTGTCCACCCCGGGCGGCCCGCTGACGATCGACGCCCCGCACGCCACGATCAACGACCGCCGGTACTTCCGTCGAATCAAGGGTGAACCGATCCCCACCCGGCCGCGGTTGCGGCTGCATGAGCGGATCCTCGCGGACTGGCGAGGATCGCGCACGCAGGTCCGCCGAGACCGGGTTTCGATCCTGATGGCCGGCCCGCCCGGCGCCGGCAAATCCACCGTCCAGGCCCATCTGGTGGGGAAGCACCCGCAGGGGTGGCGGCATCTGGATGCGGACGAGTTCAAACTCCGCCCCCTCGCGGCCTCCGTCGCCGACGGGTCGCTGCAGCAACTGCTGCCCGAGGAGCTTCGCGTGGCGCCGGGGCAGCCGAGCCGGTTCTATCCGAACGAGCTGTGCGCGCTGGTGCACATCGAGTCGAATCTTCTGCTCGAAACGGCCGTGGCACAGTCGCTGTCGGTGGGGGAGAACGTGATCATCGACGGCACGATGGCCTGGAAGCCGTGGGTGACCGAGTTGGTGACCCGACTCGAGCGGGAGCACTACACAATCCACATCGCCGACGTCGAAGCCTCCCGGGAGGTTGCCGCCGCCCGGATCGTGCACCGGTGGCAGCAGGGCCTGGCCGCCGCCCTGAATACGTCAGACACCGACCCGGCGGCCCGGATGGGTGGGCGGTGGCTCCCGATCTCGGCCGTCGACCGGCTGTTCACCGACAAGCGGCTTCCCGACGGCAAACCGCTGCACGGCAGGTCCGTCAGCGAGGTCAACGCGCGGGAAATCAGCGAGGAATCGCCGGCCGTCACCCGCTACGACCTCTACCGCACCCTCGCGGTGGACCGGGGACCGCAGCACGACGTCGAACGCCGTGAACGCGCCGTGGGTGGTCAGATGGAACGAACTTGGGGTGCAACGGATTCGCCGGACCCTGAGTCCGTGAGCCGAACACCGGAACCGGAGATCGATCACACGTGACGGGCGTCCATTCAGCGCCGTGAGATGCGCGAAGAACACCTGGCTGCCCGGAGCGAAGCCGCGGCGACCCGCCTGAGTCGAACCGTGCAATCCTGTTCCCACTCCCAGGAGCGGTGACTGATGGCCCATATTGGAGGGTTTGGCCGATATCGGTGCCTGCGCTAAGCGAAGCCATCGTCTCCCACGGACACGTTCCGGCGGCGCGGGTACAGAATAGGGCCTCTGCCGCGGGCGAGACCAAGGGCCAGGGCACCGCTGCGGGTCCTCGGCACCCTTCCCACTGCGGTGAGGACGCCCCGTCGGGACCCGGCCCTGTGACAGCGTCACTACAGCCCGTGCCGGCGTTACGATCGGACCATGGGACCGGGCGCCGTGGCGCGAGCGCTGATACGGGCCGCGTACAGGCTCGTCCGTTTCCCGTTCCACCTGGTCGACGAGGTGGTGCTGCCGGTGATCTTCGACGAGCATTCACCGGTGCGGCGGGCGTACGGGAAGTTCCTCCTCGACTGCGACGGTGCCGTGGCGTATCTCCTCGCCGACGACACGGCGACGGTCCGTGCCACCTTCCTCCGTGGACGCAGCGCCGCCTTCCACGACGCGATCGCCCGCCACCCCAGTAGCATCCACACCGAATCCGACGTCGTGATGGTGCACCACCGGGCACGTTTCCGAGAACGCCGCCGCGCCACGTGCCCGCCCGGAAACTCGACAACCCTCCCGCCCCGGTAATGCCCCCTGGACTGAGGCATGTGACGGAAATCGATCCTTATCCGATACAGCCTCTGAACAGTAGATTCGCCTTGTAAATGGCGTCGAAAACTCGTCTTGTCGACTGCTGACGGCGCCGGCCGACGAACATCGGGAGCGAAGCTCCGACCGACCGCTGTAGCGGCGTTCGAGGTGGCGGTATCTGGTGTGCGTCAGGGGTTGACGTGGCGGCGGGCGGCATCGAGTTCGTCGGGTGTGCCGAGCGCGATGAGGATCGTTCCGGCCTCCAGGTAGATATTCGGGGCCGGATTTGCGATGAACTGACCGGAGACAGCGCGTATTGCGAGAAACAACGCGCCACTCGTCTCCTGCAGTCGCATCTGCGCGAGGGCGTGCCCCACCCAGGGTGAAGCCGGGTCGACGGTGATCTCCTCCATGCGGTAGTCCAGGCTGTCGTCGTGCATCACCACGTCGAAGAATTCGGCCACGTGGGGTTGCAGTGCAAAAGATCCCATTCTGCGGCCGCCGATCAGCTGCGGGTTGACCACCCGGTTGGCGCCGGCGCGCATCAGTTTGGACATCGACCCCTCGTTGCGGGCGCGGGCGATGATGATCAGGTCGGGGCGCAGCGCCCGGGACGAGAGGGTGACGTAGACGTTGTCGGCATCGGTGTCGAGCGCGGAAATCAACGCGTGCGCATGCGCGATGCCCGCAGCTTCCAGGGTGCGGTCGTCGGTGACGTCGCCGATCACGGTGGGGTGCTCGAGATCTCGCAGTCGCTCGGGATCGCGGTCGATAACCACGATCTCACGGCCGAGCGTGTCGAGATACTGCGCGCTCGCCGTGCCCACTCTTCCCCATCCGCAGATGATGATGTGGCCGGTCATCCGGCTGATACGTCGGTCCATTCGCCGTCTCTCCATGTGCTGGCGCAGGTGGCCTTCGATGAGCGCCTCGAGGAGGACGCCGAACATGTAGAGCGCGGTGCCGACCCCCGCCAGGATGAGAATCATGGTGAATAACTGCCCGACACCGGTGAGCGGGTGTACCTCGCGGAATCCGACGGTCGTGATCGTGGTGACGGTCTGATAGAGCGCGTCCTCGGCCCCGAAGCCGAGGATGAGGTAGCCGGCCGTACCGGCGACGACCACCAGCGCAAACGCCAATAACGCTCGACCGATTCGACCCAGAGGGCTCACCGCCCTGATTCTTCTCCCCGGACCAGCCGGGTGAGGGCATTTGGGGCATCACTTCACCTCCCGGCGACCGGGATGTCCGGTATGGGCGTATTGCGTGCGGAACATTCTGCGCCCCTGCCGATCCGGGCAATGCGGACATGGGCGGCCTCCGTCGCGCTGTGCGGGTAGCGGCGTGGCACGCTTTGTCCGCAGCACCGCCGGTGCTCGGTGGTTGTGGTCGGGCGGGTCGGAGGACGGGTGTGGACGTGGCAGCGAGGTCATCGACATCGTCGGTGAAGCGGCAGGCTCAGGCCTGGCTGCTCGAGGACATCACCGAGGAACCGGCCGGACATCAAGGACCGCACCGAACGGCATCGAAACAAGAGCACAAACATCCCTGGTGGAAGGTGATGTGCCTGACCGGCGTCGACTACTTTTCGACGCTCGGCTACCAGCCCGGGATCGCTGCCCTGGCGGCCGGAACCCTGGCCCCGCTGGCGACCGTCGTGCTCATCGCGCTCACCCTGCTCGGCGCCCTGCCCGTCTACCGGCGCGTGGCCCGCGAAAGCCCCCGCGGGGAAGGGTCCATCGCGATGCTCGAGAAACTCCTTCCCCAATGGGGCGGCAAACTTTTCGTGCTGGTACTGCTCGGGTTCGCCGCCACCGATTTCCTGATCACGATGACCCTGTCCGCCGCCGATGCCAGCGCGCATCTGATCGAGAACCCCTTCACCCCGCACTTCTTCTCTGAGCACGCGGTCGCCGTGACGCTGGTGCTGCTGGCGCTTCTCTCCGCGGTGTTCCTGCGCGGGTTCACCGAGGCCATCGGCATCGCCGTCGCCCTGGTCGCCGTGTACCTGGCGCTCAACCTGGTGGTCATTGCCACCGGCCTCTGGCACGTGATCTCCGCCCCGTCCCTGGTCACCGACTGGACCTCGGCGATGACGACCGAACACGGCAACCCGGCGATGATGATCCTGCTCGCGTTGATCGTCTTCCCCAAACTCGCCCTCGGCCTGTCCGGCTTCGAGACCGGGGTGGCCGTGATGCCCCAGATCCAGGGCGAACGAAGTGACACGGACGCCAATCCGGAAGGCCGTATTCGCGGCGCCCGCACACTGCTGACCACCGCTGCGCTGACCATGAGCGGGTTCCTGCTCACCTCGAGCGTGGTTACCACCATCCTGATTCCGGAAGATGAGTTTCAACCCGGCGGGCAAGCCAACAGTCGCGCGCTGGCCTACCTGGCCCACCTGTACCTCGGCGAAGCCTTCGGCACCGTCTATGACGTGAGCACGATCTTGATTCTGTGGTTCGCCGGCGCCTCGGCGATGGCGGGGCTGCTCAATCTCGTTCCGCGCTACCTTCCCCGGTACGGGATGGCGCCGGCCTGGGCGCGGGCGGTCCGCCCGCTGGTGCTGGTCTTCACCGTGATCGCGGTGACCGTCACCGTGTACTTCGACGCCGACGTCGATTCCCAGAGCGCCGCCTACGCCACCGGTGTCCTGGTGCTGATCACCTCCGCCACCGTCGCCGTCACCCTGTCCGCCCGCCGCCACGGTCAGCATCGCCGGGTGATCGCATACAGCGCCATCGCCGCCGTGTTCGCCTACACCACCGTCGCCAACATCGTCGAACGCCCCGACGGGGTGAAAGTGGCGGGATTCTTCATCGCCGCGATCATCGTCGTCTCCTTGCTTTCCCGGATCTCCCGGTCCTTCGAACTGCGGGCCACCTCCGTCGAGTTCGACGAAACCGCGCTCCGATTCCTCACCGAGGCCGCCGCCACCGGCACCGTCGACATCGTCGCGCACGACACCGACCGCCTCGACGAGGACGAATACCGCGACAAGGAAACCCAGCAACGAGCCGAAAGCCATATCCCCGAATCCGAATCCATCCTCTTCCTCGAAGTGAACGTCACCGACTCCTCCGACTTCAGCACCGACCTCGTCGTCCACGGCCGCCAACGCGACAAATACCGGATTCTATGGGTCGACAGTCCCGCGATCCCCAACACCATTGCCGCCGTCCTGCTTCGAATCCGGGACATCACCGGCGTCAACCCGGATGTGTACTTCGAATGGACCGAAGGCAACCCGCTCGTCAACCTGCTCCGGTTCCTGTTCATCGGCGAAGGGGAAGTCGCCCCCGTAGCCCGAGAAGTACTCCGGCGAGCAGAGCCGAACCGGCAGCAGCGACCGCACGTGCACGTCGGATGAAGCTCTCAAATCCGGGAGAATCGGACGCATCACCGTTTCGAACATGGCCCATACAGACGCAGAGGGTCCTCGCGGACCGCTGGCGGTGTCTAGAGCCGAGCGGGTAGCCCACTCGATGCCGACGCCCTGCCTGTCACATGGAATGTGCCTTTGGGGCGACCCATTGACCACCAGCACCTTGCCATCTACTGCCTCGGCCCGGTCCACTGGGTAACCATCCGCGAAGCCTTCCACGCACCGTCGGGCACACCGACGCCCGAGATGTGCTGCGCTTCCACGAATCCGAGTCCATGGACGAAAATTATGCGTCCGCGGCGCCGCAGCCGTCACCGCATGCCTTCACGCGGTGTCCACCACGCTGGCCGAGGTCGACGCGATCGTGGCTGCCCCGGCCCGCCTGGGATTCCGGGCGGACTTGGCGGGGCAGCTGGGGATACCCGACGGATCACTGTCGCCGACGACGAGCGCATGCACACCGCAGCACTGGTTGCCGGACTCGACCAGGGCGACCATCGCCTGCCCGCTGGCACCCGCACCTTGTTCGTCGCCGCGGGTGGGGCGTGACCGCGGGCGCCGCCCTCTATTACGAGCCGCCGGTGTCCGTGTCGTACAAAATGAACTGACGCAATCGCAGAAGGTAGTCGACGAACTCCCCCGACGTGCGTACTTGTGGACCGGTCCTGTGGGAGACACGGTCGGAAGACGTGAGACAGCCGGCGGTGCTTGTGATGGGTGCCCCGCCATTCCCTGACGTGCTGGGAGTCGTGGAAATTCGCTCCGGAGACACCTGACGAGGGTTTACTGCGTTGCAGGGGGGACGGCGGCGGCCGAGCTGAAGCGGGCGGCCCGCCGGTGCACCCGGTGCGGATGATTGCGCCACCGCGGCGGGGGGAGATGACGGATCGGCTCCGAATAGAAGACGGCTTTGCCGAACTCGATCAACACCAGATACGCAATGACCATTGCGACGAGAACGAGGAAGAACCCGACCGGTAAGGCAGTGAAGCCCAGCTCCGTCGCCCAGGGCGACATCGTGACGGCAACTCCGACTGCAAGGACGCCGGCCACCGTGGCCACCAGCACCGGACTGGGTCGACTGCGCAGGAACGGAATCCGTCTGGTGCGGATCGCGAACACGATCAGCGTCTGCGTGGCGAGTGACTCGACGAACCAGCCGGTGTGGAACAGTTCCGGCCCGGCATGGAACATCCCCAGCATGATGGCAAAGGTCACGAAGTCGAACAGGGAGCTGATCGGCCCGAAGAACAGCATGAACCGGCGGATGAACGCGATATCCCAGTGCGAGGGAGCATGAAGCTGTTCGGTGTCCACCCGGTCGGCGGGGATCGCGAGCTGGCTGGTGTCGTAGAGAAGGTTGTTCAGCAGGATCTGCCCCGGCAGCATCGGGAGGAACGGCAGTACCGCGGAGGCCGCTGCGGCGCTGAACATGTTCCCGAAGTTGCTTGACGTGCTCATCAACACGTACTTGATGGTGTTGGTGAACGTACGCCGTCCTTCCGTGACGCCGTCCGCGAGCACACCGAGGTCTTTCTCGAGCAACACCACATCGGCGGCGTCCTTCGCGACGTCGGTGCCGGAATCGACGGAGATGCCGACGTCCGCCGCGTGCAGGGCAAGCGCGTCGTTCACGCCATCGCCGAGGAACCCGACAGCCCGGCCATGGGTGCGCAAGGCGTTGACCAGGCGCGCCTTCTGTTCCGGGGACACTCGGGCGAACACGGTGTGCCCGACTGCGGCATCGCCCAGTGCCGTGTCGTCGAGGCCCTCCAATTCGGCGCCCGTGATGCTGCCGGTGGAGGTCAAACCGAGTTCCGCGCAAACCTTTTCGGCGACTTTTGGGTTGTCGCCGGTGGCCACCTTGACGGTGATCCCCAGGTCGGCGAGCCTCGCCAACGACGGTGTGGCGGACGTTTTCGGCTGGTCCAGAAAGACGAGGAATCCGGTCAGGGTGAGATCGCGCTCGTCGCCGACCTCGATCCGGTCGTGGGCGACACCGACCGGTTTCGCGGCGACCGCGACGACCCGGTTACCCTGCGCGAACAGTGTGTCGAGCATCGACCGGGCGGCCGTCCCGGCCTCCGCACACCGTTCGAGCACCGTTTCGGGGGCACCCTTGACCACGATCGTCCGGGTCCCGCCGGGCCCGCACACCAACGACGACGTCATGCGCCGCTGATGATCGAACGGTAAGGTCGCCAGCCTGGTGTAGGCGTCGGCGACGGGACCGGTCGATCCGGCGGCGGCCCAGAGTGCGGTGTCGAGCGGATTGGTTCCGAGATGGCCGGCGGACGCCGCCTCTACTTCGGTGGCGAGCAGGCCCTCGAGAAGCGCGTCCGGTGCGGGACCGCCATGAGGGTCGAGCGCCTCGACGAAACTGATGCGGCCGTCGGTGAGGGTGCCGGTCTTGTCGGTGACCAGGATGTCGATATCACCCAGGTCCTCGATACACACCAGTCGTTTGACCAACACCTTCCGCTGGGCCAGTCGCCGGGAACCGGCGGCCAATGCGGTGCTGACCACGGCAGGAAGCAACTGGGGGGTGACACCGATGGCAATCGCGAGGGAAAACAGCAGCGACTCGATCAGCGAGCGGCGAAGGAGCAGGTTGGTCACCAGGATCAACGTCGTCAGGGCGAACGCCACCTGCAGAAGCAGGACAGAGAAGCGGCGCAGTCCGGCCTGGAATTCGGTTTCCGGTTCCCGTTCCCCGAGCCCCACGGCAATGCGCCCGAACTCGGCGTCCGCGCCGGTGGCGACCACCACTCCGGTGCCGGTGCCGGCGTGCACGATGGTTCCCATCAAGGCGCAGCTCGTGAGATCGCCGAGGGAGCTGTCCGTCGGCACCGGGTGGGCCGTTTTCGTCGCCGGAGTGGACTCTCCGGTCAGCACACTCTCCTCGCACTCGAGATCCGCGGTGTCCAGGAGCCGCAGGTCGGCGGGAACGACCTCACCGAGAACGAGGCGGACGATGTCTCCGGGTACCAGGGTGATGACATCCACCCGGATCGGGGTGCCGTCCCGGAGCACCATGGCGGTGTGCCGCATCCGCGAATGCAGGGCAGCGCTGGCCTTTGCGGCCCGGTACTCGTTGACGAACCCGAGACCGACGCTGCCGAGCAGAATGGTCCCGATGATCAGTGCGTCGCTGCGGTCGCCCAGAAAATACGATGCCACTGCGGTGAGGGCCAGCAGGAGTAGCAGAGCGCTGCGCAGTTGTCGTCCGAGAACCGCGAATGCGTTGACTCTGTAGGTTCGCACGGAATTCGGTCCGGAGCGGTCCAACCGTCTTGCGGCCTCGGCGGCCGCCAAGCCGCGGCGCGACGATTCGAGCGTGTGGAGAACATCGTCTGCGGCATCGGATGCCGCCGCCCCCACGGGAAGGTGGGTGGGCGAGGGTCCTCCCGCGTCCACTGTTGGTCGGCGCGTTCGTGTGCTCACGGGGGTACGCCTCGCTGTCACAAGGACCGCGGTCGGGTTGCGCGAGTGGGTCCGCCGGCCAGATCGCGGATCGTGAGCAGCATCTTCCGGCTCATGACGAAGCCGATGGGTTCGAGAAGAAGCGGCCCGAACGTCAGCCGACTGGACACTGTCGGCCCATAGTTGCCGCGGCCCCGTTCGATCAACCGGGTGTGCCGGTCGTCGACGCGCAGAAGGTGGAACGCCCAGATCGATGCGTCACCGGTATCGGGGTTGGCTCCGCGCAGAACGAGCCGCGAATTCGGTTCGACCACGGCGACGGTCAGCGGCGGAGCCTTCGGGTGTAACCGAACTCCGTCACCGACTCCGAGTTTCTGGTAGTCGGGGAGAATCGTGTCGGTGTTGTGCACACGGCAGCCGATGAGATTTTCCAGGCCCTGATCGCTGTCGAATCCGCCCCGTCCCTGGCCGAGTTGGGCGATCCAGGGCCATACCTGCTCCGGGGTCGCATCGATCGTGACGGCATGGGTGTATCCCCAACGCGAATGGGGGATCAGCTCGTCGCCCGGCATCGCTGTTTCCGTCTCCGCGGTGGTGGCACCCCAACTGGTGCGCCTGCGTCGCAGGACTTTCGTGGCGAGGACATGCCCGGCAATTTGCGCACCCCAGAGCGCCCGGACGAGAATTGCCAGCCGGGTCACCGCGTCGGCTCCGCGTCTGACCAATGTGCCGGACACACCGACGTCAATGACTGTTGCCCCGCCGATCGCGGCCTCTCGTCGGTATACCCGCGTGGGAATGTGGGGATCAGAATCGTCATCTTGTCGGCTCCGTCACCTCGAGGTTCACGTTCCATCATCGAGGTGACGGAGACCGCAACGACAGGGTATTTCGACCTTCCCGGCACGACCGGTCCGCTGTCAGCTGCAGAAGTCGGCTGCACGCGTTCGATACTCGACTACACGCCGGAGCCGTGGGGTGTCTCAATCGTTTGTCGGCGGTGGTACAGACCGAGCCGACGGAGGCCGGTGTCCGCTTTCGGGGTGGGCGGCGGTGAAGGCTTCTCCAACGGCGGGGCCTAATCGGCCGCGGTCGGGTACGGGGATGCCGCGGTCGCGGGCCCAGGCGCGGACCTTGTCGGCGAATGTTGCGGGCCGGCTCCGGTTGAGTGCGTATATCGCCCAGTAGCGGTCCTCGACCACGACGGCGGGGCGGGGCAATGCGGCAAGCTCGGCGAGGGCGTAGCGCAGATACCAGGTCGGTGAGGGATTTGCGTTCGACCGAGGCGATCAGGGTGTCATCGCGCAGCAGTCCGTAGTCTCCGCAGGGCGTGGCGCGTTTGACGGTGGTGACTTGCTGGTCGGTGAACCGGCACGGGTATCGCTCGTGCGAGTCGACGACGATGTGCAGGTCGGTAATCCCGGCGGCGCGGGCGGTGGGGGTGCGGACCTTCGATCGGGCTTGTTTGCGGGTGCGTGGGGACCGCCAGAATTCGATGTCGAGGCCGCGGGCGGTGGTGAATTCGATCTGGGACGGGTTCTCCGTGCCGAGCCTGCAGTTCGGTTCTCTCGGGTCACCGGGCGGCGCAAACCGACATCGAATGCCGAAGTCCTATATTTAGCCTGCTCCTGACACTTCCGGCAGTGGTGCGGACCAGGTCAGTCGGGTACCACCGGTGGTGGGGGTGGTGAGGGTGCAGGTGCCGCCGGCCTGTTCGGCGCGGGTGGTGAGGTTGTGCAGGCCGCTGAGCGTGACGACCGGGGCGATGCCAGTGCCGTCGTCGGTGACGCAGAGGGTGAGGTCGTCGTCGACGGAGACGGTGACATCCACCTGGTGGGCGTGGGCGTGGTGGACGACGTTGCTCAGTGCTTCCCGCAGCACCGCTTCAGCGTGGTCGGCGAGGGGTCCGGTGACCACGCTCAGTGGCCCGGTCATCCGCACCGTGGTGCGCAACCCGCTCTCACCGGTTTGTTCGGTGATGATCGCGGTCAACGCCGGGCGCAGCGCGAACCCGTCGGCCTCTCCGCCGTGCAGGTCGAAGATGGCGGTGCGGACGTCGGTGATGATGTCTTGGACATCGTCGATCATCTCCGACAGCCGTTGCCGGGCCTCGGGGACGCGGCTGCGGCCGTGGGCGCTTTGCAGGTGCAGGCCGTGCGCGAACAGCCGTTGGATGACGTGGTCGTGCAGATCCCGGGCGATCCGGTCCCGCTCGGCGATCAGGGACAGGGCGGTGAGTTGGCGTTGATCGTCGGCCAGTTTCAGCGCCAGGGCGGCCTGGTCGGCGAAGGCCGCGGCCAGCGGCAGTTGCCGGTCGTCGAACGGTGCCCGGCCGCGGGTGCGGATCAGGGCGAGGACCCCGGTCACCGAGTCCGCGGACACCCGCAGTGGCAGCAGCAGGGCCGGACCACCGTGCGGGCCGGCGTCGCTGATCTCCGGCACCCGGGTCAGTGTCCCGGTGCGGTAGACCCGCCCGGTAGCCGTGTCGTCGACGCCGATCCGCATACCGGGCACGCTCGGATCGGTTCCGGCGTATGCGGTCACGGTGAGGGCGGTGACGTCGGCGGAGGCTTGCTCGACATCGTCGGGTCGGGCGATCAGGACGTGATCGGCGCCGGCCAGGTGGCGGGCCCGGCGGGCGATCAGGTCGAGCACCTCGCTCGGGTCGATGGCGGCGAGCAGTTCGCCGCGGATCTCGCTGGTGGCCTGCTGCCACTGCTGGCGCTGGCGGGCTTGTTCGAACAGGCGGGCGTTGTCGATGGCGATCCCGGCCGCCGCGGCGAAGGCTTGGATGAGGTCTTCGTCGCCCTCGGTGAAGGACAGACCTGCGGCTTTGTCGGTGAGGTAGAGGTTGCCGTAAACCTGCCCGCGAATGCGGACCGGCACGCCGAGGAAGGTGCGCATCGGCGGGTGATGTGCGGGGAACCCCACAGAAGCGGGGTGCCCGGCGATGTCGTCCAGACGGAGCGGTGCGGGGCGCTCGATCAGCAGGCCGAGCAGCCCGTGCCCGGTCGGCAACTCCCCGATCAGAAGGCGAGTCTCGTCGTCGACGCCCGCGTAGACGAATTCCTGCAACCGGTCTCCGCTGTGGTTGAGCACGCCGAGGGCCGCGTATCGGCAGTCGACCAGCCTGATCGCGGCGTCGACGATCCGCCGCAGGGTCGCTGCCAGGTCCAGCCCAGAGGAGATGGTGAGTATCGCCTCGAGCAGTCCGTCGAAGTGTTCCCGGGCGATGGTCATCTGCTCGATGCGGTCCTGCATCTCGGTCAGCATCTGACGTAGCCGCATCTGCGAGAGTGTGTCGAGCAGGAGTGATTCGTCGTCTCCTGGCATCGTCACCAGCTTTCTGCGCCGCTTCCTGACACGCCCGCCGTGCAGGCGCGGCGGCGTAGCCCGACGGCGGCGCGTGTATCCGGGGGATATCCCCTTTTCGTCGGGGTCAAACCCGGCCGCGGGAGGGGGATGCGACCTGGTGACTGTGAGCGACCGGGGCAACGACTCAGGACTCTAACCCTGCCGGGACGGCACGGTCATGCTGAGGAGGTAGACGCACGCACCCGACCGTCGCGTCTGGAAAGAAGACCACAGCGTGATGCGTACCTCCGGCCGTGACGGCACCCTGACCCCGACCGAATGCGTCCACGCGTTGCGGTCGGTGCCCACGGGTCGTCTGCTCTACACCAAGGATGCCCTGCCCGCGGTGCGGTTGGTGACCTTCGCCGCCCCCCATTCCGAGATCGTCATCGCGACCGACAACGAGTCCTGGTTCGGCCGCTTCGATCGGACGTTCGTCGCATTCGAGGCCGGCCACGTCGAGTCGGGAACCCGCGCCGGGTGGAGTGTGGTCGTGCTCGGTCACGCCCGCACCGCCACAGGCTCGGAGTATCTGTCCGGGTTCGACCACACCGGCCCCTCCCCGTGGACGATCCGACCCTCCGACGGTTACCTGGTCCTCGACATCGAGTACGTCACCGGACACCGGCTGACCCTGCCCCGGCTGGCAGGCGACCAAAGATTAGGGCTCCCACCGCTGTGACCGTCGTCGGACATGGCGTCGGTGGCGGCGATGCGATCACCACCGACTTCACCGGCACAGTGCCGCAGAAGGCACGCTACGGAGGTAGCGCATGACCAGATTCCCTTCTCGGTGCACCGGATCCCACCGACACCGGCACCTTCGCGGCGGTGCAGCCTGACAGGGTAATCGACATCCCGCACACCCGAATTCGTTCTCGGCGAGAAAGTGTCGACGTCACCGTTCAGGCACTCGACTCTTCGTCTCGGGGCACGCTCAGCTCATCGCATCGGACGGGGCGGCACGTGCCACCGTCGTGTGGGTGACGATGCTCCCACTCGGTGCGGTCGCAGCGAGCCCATTTCCAGGGGGCGAAGGGCACCCGTCCGGGCGTCCTTGGCGGCCGGTGTCCGCATGCCGTCCACGCACCCGCCGTGGACCGCGGCCGAGAAGGTGCTCTCTCTGTCACTTCTGCCGATGACCTTGTGCTCTACGCCGCGCGCCCTGGGTGCGGAAGACTCGGATTCAGTAAGGATGGCCGAGGAGGCACGGGATGAATATCCATCAGTCATCCGCATCACGCTGGTGGAGACTGACTCCGTGGAGCCGAAATCCCCTCATGCGGGCCAGGGACCGTCTCGATGCCGTCGTCGCGGCGGTCGTGATCACCTTCGTCCTGATCATGGTCCCGTTCGCGGCGGCGTTCGGAACGGTGACCAACACCCGCCTGAACGATCAGTCCCGCGCCGACCTGCAGAGCGGACATGCACAATCTGCTGTTCTCATCGACGATCCGCACCAAGTCCTCGTGGGGGGTGCGGCCGGTGACGCCCCGGACACCGAAGACCATGCGACGGCGTAGTGGCCTGCGCCCGATGGCACCCTCCAGTCCGCCGACGTGGAAACCCGGCACGGCGCCCACCGCGGCGACATTGTCTCGGTGTGGATCGATCCTGACGGTCACGTGGTCGACGAGCCCCGATCGGGCCTGGAGAACGCGGCGATCGCCGTCAGCGCCGCATTGTCGGTGTGGGCCACCGCCGCGGTTGGTTCCTTCCTGCTGCTCTGCGGGGTCCGGTGGGTGAATACGCGAAGCCGGATGCGCCAGTGGGATCGAGAATGGAACGATGTCGGCCGCACACCGGGATGGCCGGTCAGCTGACGATCTCCGCCCGGCGGGGCCACTGGATCGGATTGTCATCGGCGGGACCACGAGGCTGCCGACGGGGCGAGATCATCGAATTCTCGTGCACCGCAACACTCCTGCGGGGGTAGCCGGACCGCCTTCATGTCAGATAGGCGACGGTTTCTCGTCGGTGCCAGCCGAGCCGGCGTCGTCCCCGTCAGCGAACATCGCCTGGATCCGTTGAAGGATCTCCGGCGTGCTCAGTGCTCGGCGGGTGGGAATGCAGTGATGCGGTGCGCTCACCGAAGAAGCCTGCAGGCGTGTCTTGTGGGTACTCTCAGTCGCACAGATGTGGCCGAGCGGTGGTCAAGGCGCGGGCACCGATCCCGGTCACTATCAGTGTTCCTACCCACGCGACGGTTCGGCTAGGGGACAAAGTCCTTTCCGCCGACCCCACCGGACCCGGGGCGGGGGGCCATCATCATGGTCACCGTCGGCATCATCCAGTTCTTCCAGGGTGTCGCCGCCGTCGCCGAGAACGAAGTGTTCCTGGTCGGGGTGGGATACGTTGACACTCACCACCTGGGGCCGGCTCCACATCATCCGCGATTCCCCGCAGCCGTGGCCCTCACAGTCCGACACCCAGCGGACAACAAGGAGAGCGTTTCCGGTCAATGACATCGAAATAGGGGACAGCGGGCCGGACCTCGGCGGGCTCCGGGCCCGGGGCGTGCTTTCCGAGGACGAGTTCAACGCCGAAGCCAAGATCCTGGCGTCGTAGCCCCCAGGCCGCGGCACCCACTGTGCCCGAGGGAAGGGAAGTGCAATTTCGACATCCGCAGGAGCCGAAGAACCGGTGGCGCATCCGAGCCGGCCCGAACGCGCACGACGAGGGGTGGACGCCCGCCGAGACACCCCGCTGGCGGCGCTCGCGGAGCATCATGTCGCCGAGCGGCGCGACCCGGTCGGCCTCCTCGAGCAGCAGGCGGCGGACCGGGTCCCCGAATTGGTCCCGCTCCGGTACGGGCGGATGGCGGCCACACCGTTCACCTTCTACCGCGGCGGCGCCGCGGTCATGGCCGCCGATCTGTCCCGCTCGCCCACCACGGGCCTGTCGGCGCAGCTCTGCGGGGACGCGCACCTGAGCAACTTCGGTGTGTTCGCCACCCCGGAACGCAAGCTGGCGTTCGATGTGAACGACTTCGACGAGACGTATCCGGGGCCCTTCGAATGGGACGTCAAACGCCTGGTCGCCAGCCTCGCGGTCGCGGCCAACGAGAACGGCTTCAGCGGCAACAAGCGCAGGAAGATCATCCGTGCCTGCGTTGCCGAGTACCGCGAAACCATGGCCCGGCAGGCGGAACTGGCAAACCTGGCGGTCTGGTACTCGCACAGCGAGCCCACCGCGGACCTGACCGAGCTCCGTGACGAGCTCGGCAAGGCGAAGAGGAAACGGGCGCGCGCTGCGCTGGAGAAGGCCCGCCGCCGTGACAGCGTGCAGGCCTTGTCGAAACTGACCGCCGTGGTGGACGGCCGAAGGCGCATCGTCAGCACCCCACCACTGATCGTTCCGATCGAGGAGTTGTACGGCGGTGAGGACGTCGAATCGTTGTATCGAGACATCCAGCGGCGACTCGACACCTATGCCCAGACCCTGCAATGGGATCGGCGGCTGCTCTACGACCAGTTCCAGATGGTGCAGATTGCCCGCAAGGTGGTCGGGGTCGGCAGTGTGGGCACCCGCACCTGGATCGTCCTGATGGCCGGAGCAGACACCGGCGATCCGTTGTTTCTCCAGGTGAAGGAGGCGAAGCCGTCGGTGTTGTCGGCGTACGTCGAGGGCCGGCCGTTCGCGACCGAGGGCGAGCGCGTCGTCCACGGCCAGCGGTTGATGCAGGCCGCCAGCGACATCTTTCTGGGCTGGGAACGCGGGCCGGATCGCGATGGCGTCGAGCACGACTTCTACATCCGGCAACTGCGTGACGGCAAGGGGTCGGCGGTGGTCGAATCCCAGACCCCCCCGACTGATGAAGCTGTACGGGCGGATGTGCGGTCGGGCCCTCGCCTTCGCCCACGCCCGCGGGGGCGACCGGATCGCCATCGCCGCCTACCTCGGGGACGGCACCGATTTCGACCATGTGATGGCGGAATTCGCCGACACGTATACCGACCAGAACGCCCGAGACCATGCAGCACTGCTCGAGGCCATCACCGCGGGTCGCATCACGGCCGACACCGGACTCTGAGTCGCGCTCGACACGGCGTCCGAACATCATCGGTGATGGCAGGACTACGAGACCGTGGGTAGACGCGCGTCAGTCGCCCTCTGGCCCTTCGCCGGAGGCCGGTGGTGCGGGCTCCGGTATGCGCCTCATGCGGAACGAATTGAACACCCCGATGAGACCGGCGAGGATGGGGATGAGCAGGGCGATTTGAAGGGCGAGCGGTCGTGCGTCGGTGTTGATGCGGATGATCTCGTCCTGAATCTCCGGGGGCTGGTCGACGAGCAACTGTTCGAGCTGGGTGTTGCTCATGACTTCGGCGTCGTCCTCGAGCACCTGCGCCACCTGTTGCTGCTCGGCCGGCGGGAGCACGGTGCTCGACTCCGCCATCGAGGTGAAGGTGAAGGACAGCGTTGCCAGCATGATGGCGCCGGCGAACGCCAGCCCGAACGAGAGCCCGAACGATCCCGCCGCGGAATTGACGCTGGCGGCCTCGCTGATCCGCTCCTCCTCGATCGGTGCCAGCGTGTAGTTGTTGAGTTGAGACACCAGCAACCCCAACCCGGATCCGGCGATCACCAACGGGATCACCAGGCCCCAACCGAACTCGGCGCGCGGCACGATCGGGATCAGCGCCGCGATCCCGATCGTCAGAAGCACGAATCCCCACCGGATGATGCTGCTCGGGCGCCGGTCGCCCGCCTTCTTGCCCGCGAGCACCGCCACTGCGAACATGCTGAGCGAGAGAGGTGCGAGGGACAAGCCTGCCTGCATCGCGTTGTACTCGAGCACCATTTGCAGGTAGATCGGCAGCGCGATCATCGTGCCACCCAGGGCGATCTGCTGGAGCATCTGCCCAGAGATGCCCAGTCGGAAGACCTTGGAGCGGAACAGGTCCGGGTCCAGCAGTGCCGGCTTCCCTTGACGTTTGCGCCGCACGAGCCAGTACGCCAGCACAGCCATCGCAATCGCACCGATCACCAGGAGCGCACCAACGGATTCGCCACCCTCCTGCCACACCAGGATTCCGAGCACGATCCCGCCCATGCCCAGAACGGAGAGGGCCGCGCCCACCAGGTCGATGACTCGGGGTCCGGTGTAGGGCACGTCGCGGACCAGTTTGATGCCGGACAGGACGACCGCGATGATGACGACTTCGAGCACGAACCCGACGCGCCACGAGAGGTAGGTGGTGATGAAACCGCCGAGCAGCGGTCCGACGGCGGCGGCGATCGCGGCCGCCGCCCCGACCAGGGCGTAGACCTTTTTCTGAGCGGCGCCTTCGAAGTTGCCGTGGATGAGGGACTGCATGGCGGGCAAGAGGAGTGACGCGCCGATTCCACCGAGTATTGCCCAGAAGATGATGATCGCGGTCAGGCTCTGTGCGAGTGCCATCGCCGACGCACCGACTGCGTAGCCGAGCAGGCCCAGCACATACGCCCGTTTGCGTCCGATGAGATCGCCGACCTTGCCACCGATGAGGATGAACGCGGCGGATACCAGCGCCTCGAGTGCGATCGCCGCCTGGACGCCGCTGACGGTCGTGTCGAGGTCGCGAACCACCGAGGAGATCGACACGTTCATCAGTGATGTGTCGACGACGAGGACGAACATCGCCATCGCCAGCAGCAGTCCGAGCAGGCGTTGCGGGCCCGCTGCCTTCTCGGAGGGATCGCTGGTCGTCGGTCCTTCGGTCATCACAGACCCACCGCCGCGGCTGTCATGACGTCGAGCCGGACGGGCGTGTGAGCGCGAGACCGTGTCGGCCTGCCGATCGGTCGCCCGCGCTGACCTGCGGACACGAGGTGGGACGGTGATCGACGGGGAGCTACCCAAGACGTCACGGCCACCTCCTGCGCCCACCGCCCTGGTCAGGCCATCGAACCCGGGACGGGAATGGGTGGGGTAGACGCGAGCGCGACGTCCATCCCGCAACACTGAGTGTCTCATGTGTGGGGCGACCTATCTAGAACGCAAGCCCCGGGCCGGGCATGAGCCAAACGGCTTTCCAGATACCCGACGTGCTCGGACGGGTTCAGAAGCCACAGAGCCGTTCCGAGGACCGATCGTCGCAATTTCGAGCCGACGGGCCGACATCGTCGTTGGTTTCTCCCCGGTTCGGACCGGCCGCCTGCGCCGCGGCAGTTACGGTGAGTACACACCTCGCCGAGGTCAGGAGTCGTCGTGCCCAAGCTGGAGATCAAGCGCAAGTCCGAGCTCTCCCGGAAAGAGGTGTCCGACCGGCTCATCGCGCTCGGACAGGCACTCGCGAGCGGCTCCGAGATGGAACTGGGCTCTGGCGGCGACTCGATCGAAATCGTCGTCGCCGACCGGGTCCGGTGGGAGTTCGAGATTGAGGTCGACGGCGACGAGACCGAGATCGAAATCGAAATCAGTTGGCGCGACGATCCGTCCGAGGAGTCGACGGCCGACGCGGAACCGGAATCGGAGAGTCCGCCTCCGATCACGAGTCCGGCTCCGGCCAAGACCACCGCGCGTCGTGAGCGGCCGCGCAAGACCACCGCCAAGTGATCTGTGCACATCGCCGCTGAGCCGGTACCCGGTGGGATCGCTACCCGGCGGGCGGCAGCGCGGCGGGTACGGCGGACGGCGAGACCGATTCGGTGATGTGCCGGCGGGCTGCTTTCTCGACGAGGAGAGGCACGAAGTCACGTACTCGCCCGTTCACGAACCGCTTGTGCATGTTCCGCACGGTGTTTTCGATGTCGACCGGTGGGATCGAGGGGTATCGCGTGATCAGGCGGGCGATGACCTGTTCGATCTGCAGCATTTCGTCATCTCCGCGCATTCATTCATCGTCTGCCCCGGAACGGACAAGGGGCAACACACGAAATGGCAACGACACGTAGGGTGGTCACCGGTTGATATCGGTGCTGCGCGAACTCATGTCGGTGAGATCGGTTCGAAGGGCCGGACTTCGTCGTCGCCGGGCCGGACCACCCCGGCCGATGATTCCGGCACCTCGTTCCACGCGCCTTCGAGGTCGCGGAGGGGCTCGGAGACCACGAAACGGGTCTCCCCGCCCAGGCGGTGCAGGACCTCGACTTCTGGGTGCAGTGCGCGCAGCTTCGCGACCTCGGTGGAGAAGAACAACGACCTCGACTGCCGCTCACTCGAATAGCGGAAGATCCACAGCGATTCGCCGTCGGTGGTCGCGACGGTCATCTGCACCGGATCCTCGACCCCATGGGCGCGGCCGACATCTTCGACGAAGCCGACCGCACGGGCCACGGCACCGAAGGGATCGTCGACGAGACCGAACGTCAGGGCGAGGAAGAACAAGGTTTCCGAATCCGTGGACCCCTCGATGTCGAGGAACAGGGCCGGGTCGACGGCCATCACCAGGTCGCGCCGGGTCTCGTGAAACCCGCGCAGTGCGCCGTTGTGCATCCACAACCACTGCCCGTGCCGGAAGGGGTGACAGTTGCTGCGCTGCACCGGCGTCCCGGTCGAGGCCCGCACGTGGGCGAGCAGCATGGGTGTTCGCACCTGACCGGCGATCTCCCGCAGATTGCTGTCGTTCCAGGCCGGTTCGATGCTCTTGTACACCGCCGGTTCGGTGCCTTCGCCGTACCAGCCGACACCGAAGCCGTCGCCATTGGTGGTCGTCGCCCCGAGACGTGAGTGCAGACTCTGGTCGATCAGCGAATGTTTAGGGCGGAACAACAGGTCCTCCGCGAGGATCGGCTCACCCGAGTACGCCATCCACCGGCACATACCTCAATTCAAGCAGAGCCGACCCTGTCTGCGACAGCCCTGACGGGCACAGACCCGCCCCTTCGTGAAGGGCGCGCACGGCCCCCCGAAGGCGATGACGGCACAGGATCAGCACGCGAAACAGTTTTCGCTCCTCGGTGGGGTCGACGCCGGATCGAGGGGCGGTCGTCGAGCCTGCGGGCTCGCGCTGAGTGTGTCAGCTGAGCGCCTTTGCCTTGACGGCGTCGAACTCGGCTTGGTTGATGGTGCCCGCGTCGAGCAATGCTTTTGCGTCGGCGATCTGTTCGGCAGCCGACTTCCCGGCCACCTCCCTGATGTAGTGGTCGGTCGCCTGCTTCGCCGCGCTCTGCGCCTCGAGTTGCCGTTCCGCCATGCCGGGGCCCCGGGCGATGAGGTAGACGAACACACTGAGGTACGGCAGCACGATCAGGAAGATGATCCACAGAGTCTTGCTGAGACCGGACATGCCGCGGTCGCGGAACAGGTCACCGAGGACGTGAAACAGGATCATCAGGTAGGCGACGAACGCGAACACCATCAGCGTGTACCAGATCAGTTCCCACAATGAATCCAACATGGTGTGACTCCTTCGAGTGCGGCAGCCCCGCATGTGAGCTGCCTGGGTGCAGAGCGATTCTCAGATGTGCCCGCTCACCAGGCAAGCATCCACCTCCCGGGGCCTGTCGTCGCTGGTTTCTGCGCAACTCACGCTCGCGGGCGCAGCCTGTGCGATCACCGCAGTCGAGGCGAGTGCGGCCCCGTCGCCGACCAGGATGTCGTCGAGGTGATCCGGGTATCTCGCTGCCAACACCTGCATTGCCGGAGGAGAATGATTCTCGCCAGGTAGTTTCGCGCCTTGACACGTAAAGGAACGGTCATGTCCGAGGACTCGGTGGTCAAGCAAGGTGTGGCAAAGGGAACGTCGATGGGCGGGGCGGTTCTTCTCGTCACCGTCGGCGTGCTCGAATTCTTCCAGGGGATCTCCGCGATAGCCAAGGACGACGTGATCGTCGTCGGCATCGAGTACACCTACCAATTCGACGTCACTACATGGGGATGGATTCATCTCGTGCTCGGCGTGATCGTTGCGGCCGTCGGTGTGGCACTGTTCACCGGGGCCACCTGGGCACGTGTCGGCGCGATGGTGCTGTGCGCCTTGTCGATCCTCGTCAACTTCCTGTGGCTGCCCTACTACCCCGTGTGGGCAATCACGATCATCGCGCTGAACGCCGTCGTGATCTGGGCGGTCGCCACCTGGAACCCCGAAGTGATCTGATCCGCAATGGAAGACGGCACGAGCACCGGCCCACTCGACAAGGACGAACGCACCGAACTCCTCCGGTTGCGCGACGAGGTGGCGACGCTGCGCGGACAGGCCGCGGGCGCCGCCGCCGGTGTTCCGGCAGAACCGGTCGCCCGCCCACCCCGGAACGGATTGCGCTGGACGGCCGTCACGATTCTGCTGGTCCTGGTCGCCGTTCTCGCACTCGCGTCGGTCACCGCACGCTTCACGAGAAGTCAGATCCTCGACACCGACCGCTACGTGAGCACGGTCGCCCCCCTCGGTGCGAATCCGGCCCTCCAGGCGGACATCACGAACCAGATCACCGACGAGATCTTCACTCGAGTCGACGTCGAGGGGCTCACCAAGGACGCACTCGAAGCACTGACCGACGTCTCGAATCTCGCAGCGAACGCTCCCCGGCTGGACGCGGCCGTGATCGGCCTCGCACCGGTGATCACGAGCCAGGCAAAGAACTTCGTCCACGACACCGTCAGCTCACTCGTGCAGTCCCAGCAGTTCGAGGACCTCTGGATCCAGGCGAACCGTTCGGCGCACAACGCGCTCGTGGCGGTGATGACGGGGAACTACGGTCTCAGCTCGGTGGAGGTCGACCAGAGCGGCACCGTCAGCATTTCTCTGGGCACCGTCATCGAGAATGTGAAGGCCGCGCTGACCGAGCGTGGTTTCGCGTTCGCCGACAAGATCCCCGCGGTCGACAAGCAATTCGTGCTGTTCCAGTCCCCCGAACTGGTGAAGGCGCAGCGCGCCGTCAATGCCCTCGACAAGGCGTCGGCGATCCTGCCGTGGCTGGGAATCGCCTGCGCCGCCGCCGCGGTCGCCGTCGCCCCCACCGGCCGGCGGCTGCGCGCGCTCTCCCTCGCCGGCCTGTCCATCGCCCTGGGAATGCTCGTCCTCGCGATCGGGATTCTCGTCGGACGCGCCATCTACCTCGACAGCGTCCCACCCGACATCCTGTCGCCCGACGCGGCGGCAGCGGTCATCGACACCGTCCTGGTACCGCTGCGGACGAGCCTGCGTGCGGTCGCCGTCCTCGGTCTGGTGATCGCGATCGGCGCCTTCCTCGTCGGCGGCTCGGCGTCCGCGACCGCCGTGCGTCGCGGCTATGGGCAGGCACTGGACTTCGCCCGCAAGTCCGGCGCCGGCCGACCGCCGAACGAAGTGGAACGGTGGGCCAACCAGCTTCGGGTTCCGCTGCGCTGCGCCATCATCGGCGTCGCGGCTCTGCTGCTGATGTTCTGGCGCTATCCCACCGGACTGGTCGTGTTGTGGATCGTGTTCATTGCCCTCCTCGCGCTGGCGGCACTCGAACTGCTCATCCGCCCGGCCCGCACGGCCACCGCGCAGGACGATGGGACGAAGGAGGACTCGGGATCTACGCCGGTGCCTTCGTCTTGAGCGCCTGGAACTCGGCGTCGGTGATCGTCCCGTGGGTTCGCGCAGGTACCGCGATCGGATCGGGTTGGACAAGAATCTTAAGGGTGGAGGAGCTTGCTGTACTCGCGTCGGTGCTCGGGGAGATCAACCGCCGCCTCGCCGAACTGAGGTGTGAGGGCGGGGAGCTGTCGGATGGTGATGATGCTCGCCGCCAGATCCTGGTGCGGGACCGCAGTCGCACCATCTTGTACCGCACGGCCGTGCGGACCGGACACATCGATCTGATCTCGCATCGCAGATACCGCACCCTGATCGCCGAGTACACACCCGACGGCCGGACTCGGCCAGGAATGGCGTGCGACGACGAATCCTGAACAAGGAACCTGGATTAGACGAACACCGCATGAGCAGCAAGCACTTCCGTCGCAGATTCTTGCGTCGAAGATGCGAAACACACGCGCGTGTTGACCCCGCCAAGCGACACCGACGTCAGCGGTTCCAGAGTTGGAGGAGTCGGCCTGCAGGCTGGGGGAGAGGATTCCGTGGTCGGTTCTCAGTCGTGGGTTGGGATCGGCGCCGTGGGCGCTGATGCTGGGATACCTGGCTGCTGCCGTTCGATCTCGTGCCCGACTTCATTCCGGTCGACAATCCTGTCGCGGGGACACCGGCTTCGCGCTCGTCCCGATGGCGCCGGACGCCCACTGGCTGCTCGCTTCGCCGAAATAGCTCTCGCCCTGCTGCTCTTCTCAGGTTTTTCGGTGGTCGGGCCGCGGTCCGCGCCACCGCGGCAGGGGTGGGGTCGTGGGGAGTCAGCGCACCGTACCGGGTGTCGTCCCGGGGGCGGTGTCGGTGGTGGTGGTGGTGCGGCGGCCGAGGAGCAGACCGAGGGCGATCATGGCGGCTCCGAGGGCGAAGTGCAGCCAGTTGTCGGCGGTGTTGACCGGAACGAAGTTGGCGGCACTGTCCATGTCGATGAACTTCCTCGGCAGCGAGGAACAGCGGATCGTCGCCACCGAGGACCTGCCGACCGGCGAGAACCTGCTCCTGGCCGCCTCGTTCGACAAGGACGGTGAGGATCCGCCCGGCATCGCCCACGGCACCCTGACCCTGTTCTACGGGGACCGGAAGGTCGGCGAGGGCCGGATCCGAACTCAGCCCGGCAAGTTCAGCATCGCCGGGGAGGGTCTCACCGCCGGCCGCGACACCGGGGAACCCGTCACCGACGACTACCCCGGCACCGCCCCGTGGGCGTTCACCGGCGGCACCCTGAACCGGGTGGCCGTCGACGTCAGCGGCGAACCCTACGTCGACCTCGAACGCGAAGCGGACGCCATGCTCTCGCGCGAATAACAGCAACCCGCGTCGAGCCGAGCGAGCCGCTCCGCGCCCGACGAGGCGGAGCCACCCTCCGGGCGATACGGGTTTTCGCCCGGAGGGTGACCCGTGCCGACGGACCTAGAGAACCGCACCTACCGAGGAACGGAGCAGGCAACCGCAGGGGGGTGCTTGCCCGGGCTGCCACCGTGCGGTGGTCGTGCGTGTAGCGATAGCTGCGGAACGCAGGTCGAACTCTCTGCCATCCAAGGATGACCACGCACCCATCGAGTCTCGAGTGGAGTACTACTTGATTGTCGACATCCACTCACCTACCGCGAGGCGTCAGGTCACGGAAGCCGTCGAGCACAGGCATGCCTTTTCCCGGCCCCGTCGCTCGGCGTCGCTTCCGCTCTCTTCATTTTCGAATGTGTAGCGAATAGTGAACGGTTTGTTCGTGATGAAGAGGATGACGCAGTCGCTTTCCTCGGTCGCACCGTGATACATCGTCATCCCCTCGGGGAACCCGACGAAGGACCCCGGGCCGAAGTCCCCCTTGTGGGTCCGCAGGGTCCCGCTGAGCACATACATGCCGTGCGCGCAGTCGTGGGTATGCCATGGGTTGATGAATCCGGCGTCGTAGCGCAGAAGCATGCAGGACATTCCGGTGTCGGGATCTGCCGTGAACGGCTTGAGCGTCAGACTCCTGCCGAGCTGTTCGATCGGCAGCTCCAGCCAGTCCATCGAGTTGGAATCGAAGACCTCGAGCTCATATCGTCCGGGTTGGCTCGACATGCTGATTACTTCCTCTTCATAGGTGTTGTGCCAGTATGCGCGTCGAGAAAAGACCCGCGCGGACCTCAGCAGATCGGGACAGCGACGCACCGTCCGTCCAGGCCGCAGGACGGACGGTACGAATTGGTCGGGGCCCACGAACAGGTTCCTCGCTCCGTGAGTGTGTGGACACGCCTGGCGCCTCGCCGGACTTGTCGGTGACGGTGAACATTCCGCCTGCTCGACCGGATTCACGACGCACTCCGGCATCAACCCTCGGACCACACGGAAATACGGAGATGCGGATAAGCAGAAAAGCGGAGACAAACGAGGGGGCGGGCGCCCTCGCTGCCCTCCTGGCAGGAACTCGTCGCATCGTGACGGCTCGGCGCGTGCCTGCCCGTCGGGGTCACTCGGCGTTGCCGGTGGGGAAGAAGACCGATCCGTCGCTGCCGACGCATCCGCCCTGGACGGGTCCCGGCCCGAAGGTACCGTTGACCTTGCCGGTTCCACCTCCGGGGTTCGATCCGACTCCTGCCCCGCCGGCTCCGAATGCGCCGCACGTGTAGCTGTTGGAATCGCCCGGGTCGTTATCGAACTGAACCTGCGTCCCTGGTGTGTTCGGATCGCCGTGCATGTGCGGAGCGGCCGCTGCGACGCCCGGAGCCGTGAACAGGGCGATGGCGGCCCCTGCGATGACCGCACGCCTGGTGATCGTTGTCATGGTGGTCACTCTCGATTCGGTTTCAGCCGACACCAGTGCGGGAGTCGTGATTTCCTCGCCGGCCGGGCGCGTGGAGCGCCGTCACCTGGTGATGGACCCATTATCGTCCCGGGCTGGACGGCGAGATACCCCTGATGTACGACCGATCAGAGGCCCCCCGCGGCCGATCTCGACTTCGAGGGCATCGATCCGGCGTCACACGGTCGCCGCCGTAGTCGTTGCCGCCGCGCTCCGCTCCTTGGTGCTGGGAAAGCTCAGCGGCTTCGCGAAGGGAAACGCGACCGTCTTCTGCTTCGGCGGCACGGCGCCGTTCTTCTTCACCGGCAGCGTGGCGGTGAAGAAACCCAGTTGGTCGGTCCCCGGGGCACGGCCCCTGGCTGGTTGTTCCACCGGCCAGGGTCGATCTACCCGGTGAATCATTGCGTGCTCGGGTCGGCGGTCAGGTCGTCGGTGTCGGCGAAGACCAGACGCCCGTCGTCGAGGGCGACCGCCCACCGGTGCAACGGCGCCCAGGCGTGCCCGCGCTCGTCGGTGTCGGTCAGCTCGGCGTAGTCCTCGATGATCCGACCGGTCTGGTCCGCTTCGGACGGCCGGCGCACCAGCACCCGCGCGCCCGCGCAGAGCGGACCGGGTTCGGGTTGCGGCTTGTGTTTCTTCTCGGGCATCGGTCTGCACCTTCCGCTCGCACCGACCCGGATCATAAGCACCTCGCCGACGAAACCTCATGCTCGACGCTGTCAGGGGGCACCCAACGATCGACAACGATCCGACCCGGGCTCCTGTGATTGCCTCGGCCAACGGCGGTTCCGGACCGCCGGGAGGACCGCAGGGACCGGCGCTGACCGCAGATTCGGCGTTGCGTGCGGGTTCGTGCGGGCGGGCATACTCGTTCCCGTCCGCGCGCCCCGCGGGCGGCGATAGCGTTGTGTGCAGTACTGCACTCCGGGCCCAGGCGAGGGCCCGTGAGCGTTCCGAGTCGAGGAACGGGATGTGAGTCGCCATGGTGGAGCGAACGGGTGTGCGTCTCGAGGTTCTCCCGATTCCCGGTCGGCCTTGTCTCGGCCTGATCACCTTCGACGGCAAGGATCGTGTTCTGGAACCACCCGGCCGGGGCCGTGGTCGGCTGGACCGTGCTGCTCGCCCTCTCGCGCTACTGCTGCTCGAGATCCTCGTCCGGCCCGTCGTCGCGCGGGCCCGGCAGCACGGCGATGAGGCGGTGCCGGCATGACGTGGGCGCTACCGGCGATCGCCGCGATGTTGCTCGCCTATTCGGCGGTCTCCGGCCGGATCGCGGGCACCCCGATCACCGCTCCGATCATCTTCACCGTCGGCGGCCTGATCCTCGGCGCGAACGCGTTCGGGTTGATCGATGTGCACGCCGGCGCCGAGGTGGTGAAACTGCTCGCCGAGGTGACGCTCGGGCTGGTGCTGTTCTCGGACGCCTCCCGGGTGAACCTGCCCACCCTGCGCGCCGAGATCTCGCTTCCCGCCCGACTGCTCGGCATCGGCCTGCCGCTGACCATTGCGGCGGGTTTCGGCGCCGCACTGGTGATACTCGGTGACCTTGCCTGGCCGGAAGCGTTGCTGCTCGCGGTGATCCTCGCCCCGACCGACGCCGCCCTCGGGCAGGCGGTGGTGACGCTGCCGATCCTGCCGTCGCGGGTGCGGCAGGGTTTGAACGTCGAGAGCGGGCTCAACGACGGGATCTGCGTGCCGCTGTTCCTGGTCGTGCTGGCGGTCGCGGAGGCCGAGGCCGGCGCGATCGGCGGCGGCGCCGGCGCCCGCCTGCTCACCGAGCAGATCGGGTACGGCGTCCTCGCCGGCGTTGTGGCCGGGGCGATCGCCGCCGCGCTCCTGGTCACCGGCGCCCGCCGCCGCTCCCTCGACCCGTTGTGGGCGCAGATCATTCCGGTGACGGCGGCCGCGCTCGCCTACACCGCCGCCGTGCCCCTGGGCGGGTCCGGGTTCATCGCCGCGTTCGTCGGCGGGCTGACCTTCGGCGCGGTCCGCCACCGCGCCACCGACCACCACGAGGGCGGTGGTACCGGTGGCGAGGCCGAGGGAGAGGACGAGGAGGCCGACATGCTCGACGAGGCCGGCGACGTGTTCAGCGCCGTGACGTTCATCGTCTTCGGTGCCGTGCTGCTCGGTCCCGCGCTCGGGCATCTGTCCTGGGCGGTGCTCGGCTACGCGGTGCTGAGCCTGACCGTCGTCCGGATGGTCCCCGTCGCGCTGTCGCTGATCGGGACGCACCCGCGCGGACCGACCGTCGCCTTCGTCGGCTGGTTCGGCCCGCGCGGACTGGCCACCATCGTCTTCGTCATCCTCATCCTCGAAGAACCGGACGAGCTGCCCCACGAAGGGCTGCTCGTCACCACCGCCGTCATCACCATCGCGCTCTCCGTCCTGGCCCACGGCCTCACGGCCGCACCCTTGGCCGACCGCTACGCCGCCTGGTTTCGGCGTCACCCCCGCCGCGAGGACCAGCCCGCACCCGGCACCCCAGCACCCGGCACGCCAGGATGACGACGGGGACATGACGATGAGCGACAACCGATCCGCCGCCCCCGACACCGCGACCGGAACCCGCCGCTGGTGGGCGCGGGCGGCGTTCGCACTGGCGATCCTCGCGGTGGCGGTGCCGCTGGTGTCCGCCGGTCTACTCAGCGCCGTCGGGAGCCTCCTCGTCGGAGTCGGCGGCGTCGTCGTCATGGTCGCCGCCCTGTACTGGTTCCTCGCCAGTCGCGGTGTGCTGCGCTGGATCTCGCTGGCGATCGCGATACTGTCGCCGATCGTCGTGCTGGTCCTCTTCATCGGCGCCCATCTGCTCGCCGAGGTCGTCGCCTCCATGGTTCTCGCGCTCCTCACGGTGCCCTGCGCCCGTGCCGCCCTGCGCGGACGCACCTCAACCACCGTCCGCGAGGTGCCCGCCCCACCGGTACGGCGTCCGGTGCTGATCATGAACCCGCACTCCGGTGGCGGCAAGGTCACGAAATTCGATCTGCAACGCAAGGCCGAGGAACTCGGCGCCGAGGTGGTCCTGCTCGAAGGCCCGGGCACCGTCGACGTCACCGGCCTGGCCCGGCAGGCGGTCGACCGCGGCGCCGACCTGCTCGGCGTGGCCGGCGGCGACGGGACCCAGGCCCTCGTCGCGGGGGTCGCGGCAGAGAACAACCTGCCGTTCCTGGTGATCAGCGCCGGCACCCGCAACCACTTCGCGATGGACCTCGGACTCGACCGCGCCGACCCGAGCCGGGGTCTCGACGCCCTCCGCGACGGCGTCGAGCTCGCCGTCGACCTCGGCCGGATCAACGGCCGCCCGTTCGTCAACAACGCCTCCTTCGGGGTCTACGCCGAGGTGGTCCGCAGCCCCGCCTATCGCGACGACAAGGCCGGGACGGTGCTCCAGATGCTTCCGGACCTGCTCGCCGGACAGGCGGGTGCCCCACTCGTCACCCGGATCGGGAACGTCACCGTAAGGAACCCGCAGGCGGTACTGGTGAGCAACAACCCCTACGGCACCAGCGATCTCGCCGGTCTGAGCCGACGGGAACGGCTCGACCGCGGCGTCCTCGGCGCCGTCACCGTCTCGGTCGCCAACGCCCGCCAGGCGGTCGGGCTGCTGCGCCGCGCGAACGTTCGGGGCTTGACCCAGCACACGACCACCGAGGTGATTGTCGACGCCGACACACGGCAGACCCCGGTCGGCGTCGACGGCGAATCCCTGCTCCTGACCACCCCGGTGCGCTGCACCATCGAGCCCGGCGCCCTCCGGATCCGGGTACCCCGCGACCGCCCCGGGGTCCGCCCCGCCGAACCCACCGTCGACTGGGTCCGGATCCGCGAACTGGCCTGGCACCGTCAGACCCCGCCGTTGCCGACGCAGGGAGACCAGTCATGACGGCCGAGCAACACGACGAGTGGATCGACGGGCGCCGCTGTCTCGGTCTCGACGTCCTCGCCCGTTCCCGCGGCGACAATGCCGCCACTACCGAACCCAAGCAGGAGGTGGCACCCGGAGCTCACCGCATAGCCCCACGAGGAGTCACGCGACACCTCGTACACCACGTCCTGGGACTTGACCAGACGGAATTATCCGGCGACTCGGGTGGTCCGGCGCCGGCGCCGGCGACGCGGTGGTGTGTCACCAGTGTGACTTCGCCGGTTGCACCAACCCCACACACATGCGGTTGGGGACCAACGCCGTCAACCGCACCGAATGCCACCTACGCCCGCCGCAACCTCGCCAGCCCCCTCGCCGATGTCCGCGGCCCCCGCCGGCCGCACCCGCGCCATCGCCGCCGCCATCCGCACCCGGACTCGCCTGCGGCGAAGCCACCGACAGGATCGAGGAACGGATCAGGTGTGCCGAAGCGGCCGGGCTGCCCCTGACCCTCTGGTGAGTAGACCGGAACGGCGACGTTGCGGTCGTGCGGGGGACGACATCGTCGACGAACACCCCGTCCTCTGCGAGCGCCGCAATCCCCGGGAGTAGCTGGGGCAGAACAATGGTGATGAGGATGGTCGCGGGTTGCCGAGGCCGGTTGCCCGATGCACTCGAACGGGGTCAGAGCCGAGTCCCTGATGATGCGCGGCGAAGGCGGCGTGCCGGGCAGGTCGTCGCGCGCAGCAGCTGTTGTCCGACGCCTCGGACGAGGCGTATCTCACCCGCAACGGGTGAGACACCGCGCCGGCACCAAGCCCTAGGCTCGAAAAGGGTCGGGTGGCCGGCGATCGGTCCCTCGATCACGGTTTGTCGCGTGGAGCCTCTCACCGATCCGTCCCGGCAGATGCGGGGGTCTAGTCCACATCAGGTTGTCGAGAACGAGCTCATGGCTGGACAAACGAGGAGCCGCTGGGGAGGTCCTCCGGGGCTGTATTTGAGAGTCGCCCGATCTGCTCTTCCCACTGCTGTCTTTAGAAGCGAGGGTCAACGGTGGGCTGCCGAACAGCCTGCGGCGCAGTACGAGTCAGGACCGGCGCAGCAGTTCCCGCCGCAGCCGGCGGCCCCACCGGCGGTGGGGGTCGACCGGATCTCCGCTCTGAAACAACTCGGCGAACTCCGCGATCACGGGGTGCTGACCGATCAGGAGTTCAACACCGAGAAGGCCGGGATCCTGGCCTCCTAACCGCATCATCGAGTGGACGGAGCACCGCTAATGGACGGCTTCTGGGATTTCTTCTGGTTCGTCACCGTCACTTTCCTGTTCGTGGCATACCTGATGGTGCTGTTTCAGATCATCACCGACCTGTTCCGGGACCACCAGATGTCCGGGTGGCTCAAGGCGATCTGGATCGTCTTCCTGTTCGTCGTCCCGTTCCTGTCCGCGCTGATCTACCTGATCGTGCGGAACGAAGGCATGACCGAGCGGTCCGCGGCGGCCTTCGGTCAGGTCAAGCAGGCTCAGGACAGCTACATCCGGGAGGTGGCCGGACAGTCCCCGGCTCAGCAGATCGCGGATGCGAAGGCGCTGCTCGACTCCGGCGCGATCACCGAACCGGAGTTTCAAGCGATCAAGTCCAAGTCACTGGTGTAACGGCGGCGCCGGTCCCGGTTCGGCCCCTGGGCTGGGCGGCGCGGCGGCGGTCCTGGCGGTGTTTCCACTGTTCGCCAGGCCGCCCGATTCCGTTCGGTCTTCGAGGGGGAACGATTCGCATGAGCGACGCCACCAGGCATACCCGCATCGAATACGACGTCGACGGATTGAACTGGAGAACGCGGGCGTTGTGTCGGGATGGTCACTTCGACCAACTTTTTGTACGGGGTGCAGCCCAGCGCAAGGCCGCGCTCCTGTGTCGGCACTGCTCGGCGCTGTAGCCGTAGTGCCGCAGGACCGTCGCGGCGGTGGCGCTGGAGCGGGGGATGTGCCCGGAGTAGCCGTCCCAGTCGTTGGCCAGCTCGGCGATCTGGCCGTTGCCGACGCGGTGATGGTTGCGGTCGGTCAGCAGCGCCGCCCGCGTCGGTGAGCACATCGCGGTGGTGTGGAATCGGTTGTAGGACACCCCCTCGGTGCTGATCCGGGTCAGGGTGTCGGTGCGGACCTCGCCGCCGAAGGTGTCCGGGAGTCCGGGTCCGGCGTCGTCGATCAACACGATCAGCACGTTGGGTGCGTCCTCGGGCAGTCGGCGTTTCTTCGGCCGCGGCCGGTACACCGATTCCTGCATGGTGCGTCCGGCGATGCTGCCGGACGGGGGTGGGGGAAATGGCAGCGTGTCGCCACCGGGGATCGGATCGGCAATGATGCCCATCGTTCTGCCCTTTCGAAGGCGTACCAAGATTTGGCGCCGTGACCCAGACCTGCAGCGCCGTCTGGCACAAACAATCACAGCGAATCCGTCGGTCCCGCGATGATCCTTTGCGGACGGAAGAACCCACGCCGGCCCGTCCCGATCACCGGCCGGCGACCCGAACTCGCGCGCTGGTGCGGGGGCGGTCTCAGTGAGGACGTCATGGCGGCGGCAGGCGATGCAGGTCTGGGTCGACGCGCCCAAGGGGGGCCGGCGAGCGGCCGGGCGCCATACCTATCAGCTGATCGGTGAGGCTCGGTGACGGGAGGGAAGGGAGTCGCCCCGCAGATGATGCTCGAGGTCGATTTTTCGCGGCCGCGGGCGTGTCCGAGCCTCACGGACCGAGTGGTCCTGGCGGCGTGTCGTGGTCAGTGGCCGGTGAGGGTGCGGTCGGTGTCGATGTGGACGTCGAGGTGGACGCCGACCTTGCTGCCGAGGTTGACCAGGGCGTCGAGGGAGAACTTGCTCAGTTTGCCGCGGTGCAGGTCCGAGATCCGCGGTTGGGTGACGCCGAGGTTGTCGGCGGCCACGGCCTGGGACCAGCCGAAGCGGTCGATCTGTGCGCGGATCGCGGTCATCAGGTCGGCGCGCAGCTGCCGGTTGTAGGCCTCGCCGGGGGTGTCACTGATCGCCTCCCACACGGAGGTGGTTTCGGTGATGTCTTTGTCGGTCATGATCTCTCCTGTGCGTATGCCTGGGCTGTCTTGTAGCGGCGTCGGCCGAGGTCGATGTCTGCGTTCGAGGTCTTCTGTGTCTTTTTGTGGAAGCAGTGCAGTACGTAGATCGCCTCGCCGAACTGGGCGACGTAGAACGTTCGGAAGGCGCCGTCCGGAGTGCGGACCCGGATCTCGCGGCATCCGGGCCCGACGTCCTTCATCGGTTTCCAGTCGTCCGGATCGAGCCCCTGTTGAGCCCGGCCGAGTTGGTAGCCGAGATCGTCCTGTGCGGCGGCGGGCAGATCGCGCAGGTCGTCGAGTGCGCTACCCACCCATCGGATCGGTTTCTCGTCACCTCGGTTCACCTCCCCAGGTTATATCAGTACGAATATATGCTGTTGTGTGAGGTGGAGGCGCGAAGGTGTTGCGCGTCGTTGAAGGTGACGACGACGGCGTCATTGAGGTTGACGACGATGCGGTGCGAGAACGGCCCCGCTCGGGGGTGGTGGGCGGGGCCGTGGTGGGCGTGGTGACGGGGTGGTCGTCAGGTTGACGCGGTGGTGGTCGGGTTGATGCGGGTCGGGTTCAGTCCGCGGCGATCTCGCTGATGGCGATGCGGGCGGCCTTCTCGTCGACGATGGCGTGGTCGGCGGCGAAGGCGGCGGTAAGCGCGTGCAATGCGAGGTTGTTCACCGCGCGCGGGTGTCCGCGTGAGGCGCCCACGGATGAGCCCGATCGCGTCGTCGGAGAACAGGGGGTCGTCGCGGCCGGCGATGCGACAGTGGTGACGGATGTAGTCGGCGGTGTCGGCTGCGCTCATCCCGGCGATCGTGTAGCGCACGGCTAGGCGCTGGTCCAGGGCGGCGAGCACACCGAGTCGGAGGCGGTGCCGCAGGGTAGGTTGGCCGACCAGCACGACCGCGAACGGGGAACGAAGAGTCCCGCTCGTGGTTGGTGAGCAGGCGGATCGCTTCGCGCCGGTGGTTTCCGATGCGTTGCTGCTTCCGGTTCATGAGATGAACCCGAAATCGCTTCCGCAGCAAGTTAATACAGACAGCGAGGCGTCTGTGTCGACTGCCGCTCGATCGGGCACGGACGTGGCCTCGATCACCGAGATCGTCGGTGCGGCGCGGGCGATCCTGGTCACAACGAGGCGGAGGCGCTGAACGCCGTCCTGGCGGGCGGTGGGCCCCGGCACGCCCACAGGGCCGTGTTCCGGCTCCCAGGCAGGCCCCCAGCGGCGAGCCCTTCGGTTCCTGATCCGGCCCCGATCCGGTCATGATCGGGACTCCGGGAGCAGGCAGAACCTGGACCGGGAACCGGCACGGCGGTATCAGCGGCATGGTGGAGATGCTGCCGTGGCCTGCGTGCGTGATGCGGGGGGTGTGGTCCTGCTGCTCGTGGGGTGCAGTGATCGCTCGATCAGCGGCACGAGCGGATAGGTGCAGACGCGGGAGCTTCCCGATCGGTGAAGCAGAATGGGGTGCCATGGACGATGTGGAGTTGGTCGAGCAGGTGCGGCGGCGGTGGGAGCAGGGTGTCCCGCCGAAGGTGATCGCGCGTGCTCTGGGCGTGCGGCCGTCGGTGGTGGCGCCGTTGGTGCGACGAATCGCTGCCGAGGCCGACGCGTCCCGAGGATTGGGGCGGGTGCTGGGGTGCTGGGTCAATTGCGGCTGGAGTGTCGGGCTGGGCCTCGAGGGGCATCCGGAGTGGGCGGAGTTGGATGCTCCCGCCGGTGAGGCCGAAGGCTTCGCGCAGGTGTTGGTGGCACGAGAGGGACGGCGTGGTCGGGCGACGCTGCGGGGCTACCTGGCCGACGTGCACTGTCTGGGGGTGAAGAACACCCGTGACCCCGAAACCATGGACGCGGGCAGGATCCCCACCGCCGTCCGCAGGTACTATGCGGCGTTCGACCGTCCTGCGGTGGAGATTCCGATCGAACTCGGCCGTGAACTGATCCTGGGGGCGGCGGCGTATGCGCGCGGGCTCGGTTTCGAGCCCGCGGCCGCGTTCGATGGTGATGCCGCCGCGTTCCTGGGTGAGTGGGCCGGGCCGGGTCGGATCGAGTTCGGGAGGGACGGTCAGCCGTTCTACCTCAACGGGCCCTACGACAATCCGGCTGCTGTCATTGCGACCCTCGAGCGGTCCGTGGGTGCGGGGAACTTCCACTTCTCGGTGGCCGCGGGACCGATGTGACCGCCGCGGACAAACCCGACGTCGAGGGGAACGCCCGACTTCATGGGCCGTGAGCCGAGCACCAGCAAACGCCGGCACGCGAACGGCAAGCGCCGCGACCAGCCGGACACCACAGACGGACCGGCATCGGTGTTCGATGGGATCGTGGTGGGCGAGCGGCGGATGTTCGTTGTCGGCTGCGCCGCGGGCGGCGCCCCGTCCGGGTGTTTCGAGGACGAGTCGGACGACGCATTCGACGGTGTCGCCGCCGATCCGTTCGGCTGGCCCGGCGCGGGCCCGGGCCGGTCGGCCCATCCTGTCCGGCCCACTCGATTCGACCCCGGTCCTACATGTGCGCTCTCGACGCCGGCACCCACATTTCGGGTGTGGCGGTGCCGAAAGTACATGTCGAGACCGGATTTCGGTTGGTCCGGCGGGCCTCTCGGATCTACTACCGGACCCGAGCGATTGCGAGTACCCCGCTCAGTAATCGGGATGACCGATCACCTCTACCGGTGGCTGGTTCGCCGGCACCGGACCTACCTACGTCCTTATTGGATGCCCCGATGGCTGAGATTGTCCGCACGCCGATAGGCCCGCACGCCGATCCGCACCCAGCACATCGACAAGGCTCAGCTCAACCAACCAAGCAGGGCTCTGTGGCCACGCGGGCCGCAGCATCGGCCACGCGCCACCATCCAGCCCGATCAGAACGAGCGAACCGTAGTGGCAGAACGAGCAGCTCGGGTAAGAAAGAGGAGCAATGGCGGTCAGGGGACAGTACCCGCCGCCGGCGGTTACGAGGCCACCTGCGGCGTCCCCATTAGGGTCTCAAATCCGGTGACCTATCGCCGCAGCGCTCTGACCTGCTGAGTCGGACTTGTCCACGGCTATGTCACCGACGTTTGTCTCAGATTCGTGGCATTTCTGCGGCAACCCCACGTTGTGGCACGGAAGTGGCTCCGTTTCCCGTCGCAGTTAAGCACCGAGTTCGGCACACTAGGGGCATGGCGGATCAGCAACAGGAGCAGTCGTGGTCGGCCCGGTACGTGTCACTGTTAGCGGCCGAACTAGCCGCCCGCGGCGTGCACTACCCGGACGAGATGCTGGCGGTATTTGTCGACAGAAACGCCGCCGCGGTCGCCGCGATCGCCGGTATCACTGAGCGCGACGCCCAGCTGACGATCAACGCGGACGCCGTTCCTGCGTGGGCGGACATGTTTGCGGGGATGGCAGCCGATTTCACCGCGGACGTGGACGTCGCAGAGGTGCCGCTGGTGCGTATCCCGATGGCGACGGCGGCGAAAACGTCGGCCGCCTTGAGCGAATGCCACGCAATGCTCGTGTACTTCATCGAAACGGAACAGGAGCTGGCCTCCGTCGACGGGGGCAGCACAGACGTCCTCAACATGCTTGTCGCCCAAGGAGACACAATTTCTCGGTTGTCGCGGCACCTGGCCACCGTGATCGCCGATGCGGCGTTCACTGCCGGTGATGTCCTCGTTGAGGAGGACTTCTACGAAGCGGTCCTCGAGGTTCTCACCGAGATCATCGAAGGCGACGACGCCGAAGCTCACGATCAACTGCTCCCCGGTTGGTATTGCCATGACTGGCGTGACCCCGATCCCCTCGCAGGGCCGTGGGAGTCGTGTGGGAACCCAGCGCACTCGCTCACCGGGATACTCGACGCGGCGGTCACCGAACTCCACGACACCCACATCCACGTGGAGTAGCCAACGGCCGTTGGGGAACAGGGAACCAAGGACGTTATGGGCGATGGCGAACTCATCGAGAACCTTGTCCGCCGTCCGAGTGCGGTTCGACTCCGCACCTTCGTGGCCCTGATCGTTGCACCCGGTGACGCAGCAAGCCGTGATTGAACGGCCGTGTCACACCCGAATGGCGGATCCGCCATCGCTCCGGATCAACCGCGAGATTCCGCCACGAAGAGCGATTCCCTTGCTTATGACATTTCGAGACGCTGCGACCTGCGCGTTCATCTTGGGTCTCACGGCTATGGCGACCGCGATCTGTCTCAACTTGGTGGCATTTCTTCAGAGGACAATCTCGCTCCCACCAGCTGGCCGTGTCCCATGGTTCCGGGGCGTTTGTGCGGAGTTCGCCCGGGGCAAACGGGAACGCGCAGCTCAGAAAGTCTCGGTCCACGCCCCACTTCCGGAACGTGCCGATCACCGCACGAACCCAAGGTTCCTGTTACGGAGCGGTATCTAACGGCCACGCCGCCGGTTGGTCAGGATTTGACGAAGTGGGCGTTGATCATGACGTGGGTGGCGAGGCGGGCACAAATTTTCGTGTAGGTCAGGCCCCTCGTTATAAACGCGCACAGCCCCTCGACGTTAGTGGTGGGGAAGGCAAGACTATAAGCACTGAGTGGTCCGCATCGATCCCAGCCCAGAACCCCAGCCCAGAGAGGGGCACTGCCATGCAGTCCGACGAACCTAACCAGGAGCAGAGCCTGCGGAGCGACCAGATAGCGCTTTCGCGCCGCACAGTTGTCGCCGGTATCGGCGCTGCAGCAGCCGCCTTGGCCGCTGGTAGCGCGCTGTTCGGTAGAACGCGCGCGTCAGCTGCGCCCGGGCCCAGCGCCGGCCCAGCTGTGAAGCCCGCGGGTGCACCCGTGAAGACCGGCAGCGTTCCCGTCGGCAACGTTCCCGTCGGTGGCGGCGCGGTGCTCGGCGATGCTGTCGTCACACAGCCCAGCGGCGGTGACTTCCGCGGGTTCTCGTCGACATGCACGCACGCGGGGTGCACCGTCTCCGACGTCTCCGGCGGTACCATCAACTGCCCGTGCCACGGCAGCAAGTTCAACCTCGATGGGTCTGTGCACACCGGTCCAGCGTCCGCTCCGCTCGCCCCACGGAGCGTCTCCGTTCAGGGTGACTCGGTCGTAGTCGGCTGAGGTATGTGACCACTCGGGGACCGACCGCTTCCCTTGTTGTACTCGCGGATGCCCGTTCGGCCACATCTCTCCGATGATGCCGTTGGCGGACGCGGCTCTCGCGATGCCCCATCGCGTCACGTTCGCCACGGGCGCCGCGTTCGTGCCGACGCTGCGCGCGCTCGGTTTCGACCTGGCAGGCAGGAATCACTACAGAGGCGACGGCTGCTGCTGCAGTGCGGTTTCGCGATTCGAATCCGGAGTCAGGTCCCGACTGAGGGATCGGGATGACCGCGTTCGTCGAGGTGGGTGGGATACGAACCGGACCCGACCTGTTGCCGATCGTTGTCCGGTCATCGCTACTGCACCACCACCGAGGACTACGCTCTGACGGTCATCGACGTGTCGGGAGTTGGGGCAACTGTGTCGACGTGGACGGGGAGTCCCGGACAGACGGTGCGACCCACCGCGACCACCAGCCTGCCTGTCGATTCGATCAGCGTCGAGGTGCGGGCCGGGGACAACGATCAGGTCCTGCTCTCAACGGTGTTGTGAGCAGTGGCGTGTGCGGGCCCTGCCGCGTAGAACCCGGATAGGCGATGACCTCGTCATCCGACGGTCAAGTCGCCGTGCATGTTCGGATGGTACGTGCAATGGAATGGGTAGGTTCCGGGTGCCGACGGCACCGTCAGTGTCGCGGTCTCGCCGCCCTCGATCGCGACGTCGAACGCGCCGCCGGTGTCTGCGGTCATCGTGTGTTCGGCCGTGTCGCTGTTGCGAACGGTGACCTGCGTGCCGGGTGCCACCGTGGCGGGCACCGTGTAGGCAAATCCCGAGATGACGATCTCGTTCGCTCCCGCCGCCACGGCCCCTTCCGATGACGGCATCGACGTCGTGTCGGTGATCGTCGGGGTGGGTGCGTAGTCGACGGTGCTGCCGCCGTCATTGCTGCAGGCGGTGAGCGCACACGCGGCGACGACGGCAGGCCCCAGCAGAGCTGTGGAGAGCTTCATACCCGATACCACGATTCATCGGCCCATTCCGTTCACTAAAACGCGTGCGAGAAATTTCGCCCGCCCCGGGAGCTGTTCGGCACGGGCAGGGTCATCGACTGCCGGCGGTGACGCTGTGGCAGCACTACGGGGATGTTCCGCAGCCGCGGGTGTATCCGCACGGCTCGTTCACTGCCGGCGGTCGGTGCTTGACGGCGTTTCGTTGGCGGATCCGGGTGCTGACGGGTGCCGTGGGAACGGAGTATCAACCGTGTCGGGCGACTCGGTGAACGGGTCCTGTGTGGTTGCCACGTGCACACGGCGGGATGCCGGTCCGGTCCGGGGCCGCTTGGGTGAGGTTGGAAGCCGTGTGGTGTGCTTCTTGAACTGTGTGTTTTGCGGTATGTTGTCGCAACTGCGACCATATATGTATGGGTGAGATGTCGGTGTCGGCCGCAGCCGCCGAGCTGGGCGTGTCCGGCCGGCAGGTCACTCGTCTCGCGCGGGCGGGGGAGCTGGTGGTGACGCGGGAGGTGGGGAAGGCGTTGTTGTTGGATGCGGGGTCGGTGCACCGTGTGGCGCAGGCGGACCGCCATCGGGGTCGGCCGTGGAATGGGGATGTCGCGTGGGCGGCGTTGGCGATGTTGTCTGGTGCGGGGGTGGATTGGATTTCTCCTTCGCAGGCGAGTCGTTTGAGGCATCGGCTGCGCCGGGCGAGCGCGACTGAGGTGGCGTTTCTTGCCCGCCGGCGCGCGCGGGTGCACCGGATGCGGGGATGGGGCGATGATCTGAACACTCTTGTCACCGGCGGGTACGTGGCGGCCACCGGTGTCAGTGCGCTGACCCAGGTTCCGGGGGTGGCGGGCCGGTTCGGTTTGTCGGGAAGGGGTGGTGGTGTTGTGGACGGGTATGTGGTCGGCGACGACCTCGCCGGCGTGATCGATACCTTCGGTTTGGTGGCGGACGGTCAGGGGGAGGTGACGTTGAGGGTGGTCACTGGCCTGGACCGGTTTTTCACGACGACGACGTTGCCGGTGGCGGCGGTTGCGGTGGATTTGATGGAGTCGCTCGACACTCGGGAGCGCAGCGCCGGGGCGTGGGTGCTGGGGGAGTTGCTCGATGATTTCCGGTGAGCAGCGGCCGGTGTGGACGGTGCAGGCACCGGTCGGTGGGTGGGGGCCGCCGTGGCCGCAGGCCGCCGAGATCGCCCAGATGATTCCGTCCGAGCAGTGGACGTTGATCGGCGGGTTGATGGTTCAGCTTCATGCGGTGCGCGCGGGTGTGCCGCCGACCCGGGCGACCGTCGATGTCGACATGATTCTGCATATCGAGACCGGTGCCGCGACGTTCGGCGGGGTCCGCGCCCGGCTCGAGCAGCTCGGATACGAGTTGCAGGTGCCGGTGAGGGGGCGGGTGCACCGTTTCGTACGTTCGGGTGGTGTCGAGCAGGTCGATGTGATGGTCGCCGATCACCTGGCACCCCGGTTTCGGCCGAGTGTGTCTGGACGTGAGGTGTTCGCCGTTCCTGCGGGCACGTCCGCGTTGCGTAAGACACTGGACTGCCTGATCGAGATCGACGGGGTGTCAACCAAGTTGAGTGTGCCCGACGTCCTGGGGGCGTTGGTGCTCAAGGGCGCGGCCTACTTCGAGGATCCCCGCGATCGGGGGCGTCATCTCGACGATGCCGTGGTGTTGGCCTGTGCCATCGAGAACCCCGTGGTCGATCGGGCACGGATGAGGGGAAGCGATCGCGGCAGAGTCCGAGCCCTGGCCGAGGCGTTGGCCGATCCGGATCATCGCTCGTGGCTGTCGATGCCCGAGCAACGCCGGAGACGAGGACGTGATGCGTTGCTACTGCTAGTTCAGGAGCCGAAAACGAGAGCTCCTCAGCAGCAACGAAATACACGATAATGAGACACTTTGTCGACTGCCGCTCTACCGGGCGCGGACGTGGCGTAGATCGCAGGTCCCCCCGACGGCGGTGCGGGGTGATCCTGGACGCCGAGGCGGAGGCGTCGAACGCTCTTCTGACGGCGATGGGCCCGGATCGGGACCTGGTTCGATGAACCGGAGCCGCTCGCCGCTGGGGTGGCCTGCCTGGGACCTGGAAACCCGCCCTCCGCGGCCTGCGGGACGTGGACGGGACGAAGACGACGAAGCTGATTGCCCGTAAGCGTCCCCGGCTGTATCCGATCTTCGGTTTCGGTGGTCGGGTGCTGGGCACGAGCGGGCACATCTGAATCCGGCCCGGGAGGCGCTTCGGGCGGACGACGGGGCGTTGCACCGCCGGTTGCTGTCGATCCGGAAGGAGGCGGGCCTCCCCGAGGAGATTTCGGCGCTGCGGGTGTTCGATGTGATCGCCTGGGTGGACGGGGAAGAATCGCGGCCTGGGCGAGCCTTCTGACCGGGACAGATGACACGCCCCGGTGTGCTGTCTCGGCAGGTGCACGAGGATGATGGTCATGCGGATGAAGTTTCACGAGCAGCTCGACGAGCTAACAGACCGTTTGGCGTCGATGTGCCGGCTGGCCGGGGATGCGGTCCAGGCGGCGACCGAGGCGCTGGTGCTGGCTGACCTGCCCCTGGCCGAGCGGGTG
The DNA here is from genome assembly GCF_002300195.1 of Rhodococcus sp. ACPA1. Taxonomy (NCBI): domain Bacteria; kingdom Bacillati; phylum Actinomycetota; class Actinomycetes; order Mycobacteriales; family Nocardiaceae; genus Rhodococcus; species Rhodococcus sp. ACPA1. The sequence continues at coordinate 321,669 of NZ_NSDX01000014.1, forward strand.
TTCGACCTGAACGATCAGATCGAGGAGTTGCGCGGTCCGTGCGAGGACCTGGCGATGGCGCTGTTGGCGTTGCAGGGCCCGGTGGCGCGTGATCTGCGTCAGGTCGTCACCGGTGTGCACCTGGTGGCGGATCTGAGCCGGATGGGCGGGCTGGTGCAGCATGTGGCCGAAAGTGTCCGCCGGCGTCATCCCGAGCACGTCGCCTCGGGTGAGGCGGAGGAATTGCTCTCCGAGATGGGGCGGGTGGCGGCCGAGTTGGCGGGCCTGGCCGAACGGGTCCTGCGCACGCACGATCCCGAACTGGCCGCCGAGATCGGCAGCCGCGACGACGAGCTCGATGACCTGCACCGCCAGCTGCTCATCCTGATCGAGGATCCGGCCTGGATCGGCACCATCCCGGCCGCGGTCGATGTGACGTTGTTGGGGCGCTTCTACGAACGCTTCGGCGACCACACCGTGACCGTGGGACGGCGGGTGATTTTCCTCGTCACCGGGGAACCGTTGACCCCGTAGGTGGTCGTCGCCCCGGTGACCTCGGTGCAATGGTACGACGGACAACGCTGCGCCGTCATCACTGCGTCATGGACACCGTCCACGACGCTGGAGCCTATATCGACGGGCTGAAGACACGTCCGGCACTCGGCCTGAATGGACTTGTCGGCATTGAGGTCGTCGGTGTCCAGAGTTTCCTTCGTCGTCGGCGCAGGCTTCAGTGGTGTGTGCGGCGACCGGTGACTGTCTTGACCACGAACAACAAGATCACCGCCCCGAGTAGGCAGGTCAGGAAGCTGAAGATCAGCCCTCCTCCTTCGACGTCGACACCGAACAGCTTCAGCAGGAACCCGCCGATCAGTCCGCCGGCGATGCCGACGACGATGTTGAGGAGGATGCCTTGTTGGGCGTCGGTGCCCATGATCTTGCTGCCGATCCAGCCGGCCAGTCCACCGATGATGATCCAGCCGATGATTCCCAGTCCGAGCATCGTGTGGTCCTTTCCTGAGGCACCCGAGAGGTTGGTCTCCGGTGCATTGGCACATCATGTGGATGCCGACGGCCTGTTGGAGTGGGTACCCCGAGACGTAGCGGCGTTGGCTCGCCCGTTCGCGCACCCTCTATCGGCGCCTCAGGTAGCAGTTCCGTCCGGGCTGGCTGGTAGCCGAGGGGCGCTGCCCGGATTCCGGGTTAGGGCCGGATCATTCGGCATTCCCGGTCGGGAAGTACACCGACCCGTCGCTGCCGACGCACCCACCCTGCACCGGGCCGGGACCGAAGTAGGTTCCGTTGAGCTGTCCGGAGCCGCCCGGGGACGTTGTTCCGGCGCCGGCACCGCCGACGCCGATCGCTCCACAGCTGTAGCTGTTCGTATCGGTCGGGTCGTTGTTGCTGGCGTGGAGTTGGGTGCCGGGAGTGTTCGGGTCCCCGTGCAGGTACGGTGCCGCGGAGGCACTGCCCGCCCCCGGCGCTGCCAGCGCGGCGATCGCGGCCGCGGTCATCGCCGCTCGGGATATGAAAGTGTTCATTCGATGTCACCCTCGATCTACTAGTCGTCGACTCGTGTCAACCGGTCGCCGGTCTCAGCAGTGGGCGTGGGACCTGCAAGGATCCGGCGCCCTTTTCCGCCAGGAGTGCACACCGGTCAGCCTGCTCGCCCATGACGGCCCGCGTCAATCCGCGCCCGATAGGTACGGCGCCCACAGTGTCAGTCGGTGGGGTGGGTGTCAGGGGCTCGGTGCCTGTTCGAGGAGGGCGGGGTGCCCGCCTTCTCCGGCGGGTATCGGGTAGAAGGTGTGGCCGGTGCTCGGGTCGAGCACCACGACGTGTGCGCCGTCGGCGAGGTGACCGGATCCGAGTTCGGTGAGGTGTCCGCCCTGTTGGTCGAGGACTGTGACGGTGCCGGATTCGGAGGCGACGTAAAGGCGTTGCGCGCCTTGATCGTAGGCGAGGACATCGGGGTGTTCGCCGACCCCGTTGGTACCGGTAACCTGCCAGCTGTCGAGGTCGACGGTGAGCAGGGTGGCGTTGTCTTCGCAGGCGACGAACGCGACCCGCGCCGGCGGGTCGAGGGCGAGGCCGTGGCCGCCGCGGCAGCCGGGTAACGGGAGTCGGCGGGTGACGGTCAGAGCCTGTGGGTCGATGGCGGCGAGATCGCCCTTCCCTTGCACGGCGACCAGCATCTGGTCGGCGACCGGGTCGTAGGCGACGTTGCCGACGTCGCCGCCGAGGTCGACGGTGCCGCGTACCTGGGCGGTGACTGCGTCGATGACGGTTTCCGTGCCGCCGGATTCGTTGGTGGTCCACACCGTCCCGCGTTTCGGGTCGTACGCGATCCCATCGGGGTAGTCACCGGTCGGGGCCTGCCCGAGCACGGCGGCGGTGTCCTCGTCGAGGATGACCAGGCGGTTGTCGCCGGTGGCGGTGACGTAGACCCGGCGTAGCTCGGGGACGACGAGGACACCGTGTGCCTGGGCCAGATCGGGGATGGTGCGTACCACCTGCCGGGTGTGGAGATCGACCTCGATGACCTCACTGGCGCCGAGGTGTGCAATGAACAGCAGTCCCCGCTCGGGGTCGAGACTTCCGTAGTCGAAGCGTGAATTGTCGCCGGGGAGGGCGATTTCCGCGACCGGGTGCAGCGGCAGCGGGCTGCTGTCCGGCGACGATGGCTCGGAGGAACACGCGCCGACCAGGATCGATGCCATGACGAGTGCGGGCAGCAGCCGGGCTGGTCTCGGGCTGCGCCGGTCACCGGTGCGGGTGTCCATCCGGCTCCTGTCTGCTCTTGGATGGTCAGGTTCCGGGCGTGACGTGGGTGGCCGAGATCGCCTCGCGCATCGTGGTGGCCAGGGGGACGCTGTCGCCGACGGACCAGAAGTGCAGGTAGAACAGGCGGGGCTGTTCGTCGAGGGTGTGGTTGTGGACCTCGACGACGTCGATGCCGCCGCTGCGCAGCGCGTCGATCACGTCTTGGATCTCGGTGCCGGTCATGACGATGTCGCCGTTGATCGCGGCCCGGCCGCCGCCGAGGGGTTGGAAGTTGACGCCGGTGGTGACCCCGAAGGTGGGCGGTAGCACATGCCCGTTTTCCTCGATCGTGTCCTGGCGGGCGATGGTGAATTTGTAGATGCCGCCGTCCGCGGTGCCGTGCCGGCCGAGGGCGGTGTCGATGGCGGCGGTGTCCAGATCGACCGGCGGTTGCTGGGCCGGGGGCGCCGCCGCCGGCGCGATCGTGGTGGCGTCGAGGGCGGCCCGGATCCCCTGGGCGAGGCCGGCCGGGTCGCCCATCGCCATCACGTGGGTCCACCACACCGGCGGGGTCTGCTCGAGCAGGTGTTTGTGGATCGCGGTCTGGGCGATGCCGTGAGCCTGGAGCGCGTCGGTCACCTTGGGTAGTTCGTCCTCGGTGACGACGAGGTCGCCCATCACCAGGGTGTCGTCGTCGTAGCGGGCGAAGGCAACGTAGCCACCGAGGGACAGACCCGGCTTGATGGGAACGCCGCGGGAGACCACATTCAGATCCGTGCGCGGCAGGGAGACCCGGTAGACGGTGCCGTCGTCGCCGAGCTTGCCGGTGCGGCCGAGGGCATCGGTGACCGGTGCCCAGTCCGCGTCGGTGGTCTGAGCTGGCGCCTGCCCGGATCCTTGCTGCGCCGAGGTCGGGCCGGTCGTGGAGGTGCTGGTGTTCCCGCAGCCGGCCACCGCGAGGACCAGTGTCGTGGCCATGAGCAGGGACCGAAATGGTGTGACCTGCCGATTGTGATGCATCCGTGCACCTCTTCGTCGTCTCGACGGCCTCCAGGGCGTCGGCCCCCTTCACGGTAACCACGGTTACAGTGCGGTGTCCAGGGTCGACGCCCCGGGCGATCGGTGGCAGGCACGATCCCCGGTGGACATCCAATTGAAACCGTGGTTACATCACCGTTGTGGAACCAGAACCAGAACCGGAACCAGGCGAGCGCCCCGATGAATGGGTGATGCTGGTGTATCGCATCCCCCGCGAGCCCTCGACGCCGCGGATCGCGGTGTGGCGCAAGCTCCGCAAATACGGTGTCTTCCAGCTCGCCGACGGCGTGGTGGTCCTACCGGCGTCACCGCGCACCCGGGAGCAGTTCGACTGGGTCGCCGAGGAAGTCGTCGAGGCGGGCGGTCAGGCGGAGGTATGGACCGCGGCCCCCACCACTCAGGAACAACGGGACCGGATGCGGACGAAACTGTCAGCGGACCGGGGCACCGAGTACGACGAGATCACCGCCGCCGCCGAGGCCGCCCGATCCCTGCCCGATCCCGCCGGACGGGCCAAGAAGCTCACCCAACTGCGCCGCCGCCTGCGGGAGATCGACAAGCGCACCTTCTTCCCCACTGCACAGCGTGACAGCGCGGAGGCGGCGCTCCGCGAGTTAGCCGCCGGCCGGCCCGACGCGGCGCCGGAGCGAGCGCGAACGGAGGCACGATAAATGCAGTGGGCCACCCGAGCCGGCATCCACATCGACCGCGCCGCCTGCGCGTGGTTGATCCGCCGCAACATCGACCCGGACGCGCAATTTCTGTGGGTCACCGACCCGGCGGATGTCCCGGCGGATGCGACTGCGTTCGACATGCGCGGGGTCGAACTGTCCCATCATCACGGGGATTGCAGCTTCGAGACGATCCTGCGCCGCTACGAGATCACCGACCCGGTGTTGTGGGTGATCGCCGAGATCGTGCACGAGGCCGACATCGACGACGCGAAGTTTGACGCCCCGGAGGCGCCGGGTCTGGACACGGTGCTGCGTGGGCTGTCGCTGACCGGTACCGACGACGACACCCTCGCTGTGGCGACCCGCATCTTCGACGGGTTGTATGAGTTTCATCGCCAACGTGTCCTGTCCGGCCGCGAGCCGTCCTGACCCTCGATGCGGCCCGGATTCTGTGCCGTACTACACCTTTCATGTTTCGGAGACCGACGTGAGTAGTAACGAACCTTCCACCCGCGCCACACCGACCAGCCCCGCCCGCTCTCGCCGCCGTGATCTGATCCCGCTGCGGCAGGCGACCTGGGCGTGGTTCCTGATCTCCCTGCAGACCTTCGGCGGGCCGGCCGGGCAGATCGCGGTCATGCAACGCACCCTCGTCGACGAGAAACGCTGGATCGGGCAGAAACGGTTCCTGCACGCCCTGAACTACTGCATGCTGCTGCCCGGCCCGGAGGCCCAGCAGCTCGCCATCTACACCGGGTGGCTGCTCAACGGCACGATCGGTGGCTTGATCGCGGGGGTGCTGTTCGTGCTGCCGGGCATGATCGCGATGCTCGGCCTGGCCGCGATCTACGTCGCCTTCGGCGCCACCACCATCGTGCTCGCGCTGTTCGCGGGCATCGCCCCCGCGGTGCTGGCGGTGGTGGTGCAGGCCGTCACCCGGGTCGCCCAGCGGGCGTTGACCCGGCCGGCGCACTGGGTGATCGCGGTCTGCGCGTTCCTTGCCCTGGCGCTGTTCGCGGTGCCGTTCCCGATCGTGATCGCCGTGGCCGGGTTCGGCGGCTGGCTGATCGGCCGCCGCGGCGGCGTCGAAATCAGCAAAAAGACCCGGGAAGACGCAGAGGAGGCTCCGCCGCTGATCGCCGACGACGCCCTGCACGCCGACGTCCCCAGCCTGCGACGCACGGTGCTCGTCCTCGGTGTCGGCGTGGTCGCCTGGGCCATCCCGATGGTCGCCGTCGTGGTGTTCACCGGCCGGCACAGCGTGTTCACCGAGCAGGGCCTGTTCTTCTCCGGCACCGCGATGGTCACCTTCGGCGGCGCCTACGCGGTCCTGGCCTATGTGGCGCAGAAGGCGGTGGAAACCTACGGCTGGCTCGGCCCCGGCGAGATGGTCCGTGGTCTCGGCCTCGCCGAGACCACCCCGGGTCCGCTGATCATGGTGGTGCAGTTCGTCGCGTTCCTCGGCGCCTACCGCAACCCGGGTGATCTCGACCCGTGGGTCGCCGCCACGATCGGGGCGCTGCTGACCACCTGGGTGACGTTCGTGCCGTGCTTCGTGTTCATCTTCCTCGGCGCCCCCTACGTCGAACGGCTCCGCAACAACCAACATTTGACGGCCGTGCTGTCGGGCATCACCGCCTCCGTCGTCGGCGTGATCGCGAACCTGGCCCTGTATTTCGCGATCCACACCCTCTTCGCGGACGCCTCCCTTCGGCATTGGGGTCCGCTGCATCTACTGGTCCCGGACATCACCTCGTTCCGGCCCCTCGCGCTCGTGATCGGCGCGGCGGCCGGGGTGATGATCTACCGACTGCGTTGGTCCGTGCTGCGCACCCTCGGGGTGTGCGCCCTGCTCGGCCTCGCCGCCGGCCTGGCCGGGCTCCCCGTCACCTGACCGTCTCCCACCGCACATCCACATCGATGAGAATGGAGGAACTTCGATGACCCCCACCATCGCCGGCCTTGCCCTGGAAGCCGCCGAAAACAGTGCCGAGGGGCAACTCCCGGTCTGGCTCAGCCTCGCCGTGATCGCCTTGATCCTGCTCGGCGGGTACGCCGCCACCCGCACCACCGGTACCGCTGGATCGGACCGGCTGAGCAGTGCACGACCGCGACCGGAACCACTCGGCCACCCCCTCGATCGCATCGACACGGTCTAAGCCGCTCACGGGTGCTGATCGCGGGCGTTCCCCCCGAGATGTGGACACCAATTCCTATGCAGCGGTGGCCAGGGTAGCCGATCGCTGCTCGAACTCGATCGGACAGATCTGACCGAGAGTGGAATGCCTCCTTCTGGTGTTGTATCGAGTGATCCAACGGAAGACTTCGGCGCGGGCCTCACCCGCACTATTCCAGCGCTTCCGCCCCTTCAGCGTTTCCCGTTTCAACGTCGCGTTCAGCGACTCGGCGGCCGCGTTGTCCGCCGACGTTCCTACCGCACCCCGCGACCGGGTTACCCCGAGCTCACGGCAGAGGGCGGCGAACTCGGCCGATGCATACTGGGCTCCGTTGTCGCTGTTAAGCGGAATTCGGTTTAACAGCGATTAAGCCGAGGTTTTCGTTAAGCCGAGAAAAGTGCGAGTTTGTCTGTGCCGCTTAGATGTTCTGAGGACTTCTTCGGCTTAACGATTGATTGCCTGGCTTACGTTTGTCGTGTCCACTGTCCCAATGGAAGGAGACGGCGATGGATACGACGATCACCAGATCGGTGCGGTGCGTTGTTGCCGAGTTGCGACACCTCGGCCACGAAAAGTAGCGAACACCATTACCTTCTACGCACTCGTCAGCATCGATATGCTACGCGCCGCCGTCAACACCGCCTCCTCAGCCCGGCGCCTCGCCGAGCACCACCTCACCGAAGACACACTGCGAGCCCTCTGCAGACTGCGATGAACCTGGAACAATTAAGCCGAGGAATCCGTCCGAAATAGGGAGCTGACCAGACCCAACCCTGAATTTTTCGGCTTAACGAAAACCTCGGTTTAATCGGAGTGGAAAATTGACCCATCGAGACCTGCGGCGCCGCGACAGGCAGCGGCCGCCCGCAGCGCGTCGGTGACCAGTCCGGTACGCATGTGGTCGGCGATCGACCACCCCGCCAACCGTCGCGAACTCAGGTCCAGCACCGTCGCCAGATACAGAAATTCACCGTCACCGACTGGGAGGTAGGTGATGTCGCCGACGTATCGGGTGTTCGGTGCGCTTGCGGTGAAATTTCGCCGGATCAGGTCCGGCACCGCGGCCGCGTCCGGATCGGGGACGGTGGTGCGCACCGGTTTGCGCAGGTGCACGCCGACGATCCCGTGCTCGCGCATGACCCGCTCGACCCGCTTGTGGTTCACCTCGATCCCGGCATCGCGCAGTTCGGCCGTGATGCGCGGGGCACCGTAGGTGCCATCGAAATCGTCGTGAATTTCGCGGATCCGCGTCGCGAGCTCCTCGTCGGCCCGGGCGCGCTCGGCACGGGCCGGTGCGGTGGCAAGCCACCGGTAGAACCCGGACCGGGACACCTCGAGGATCTGGCACAGCCACTTCACCGGAGCGGTGTCGCGGTGGTCGTCGACGAACTGGAAGCGGCTCACCAGTTGGTCTCGCCCGCGAAATACTTCGCGGCCCTCCGCAGGATCTCCCGTTCGGTTTCGAGTTTCCGGATCTGGGCCTTGAGCTGCTTGTTTTCTTCCTCCAACACGGACTCGGACGATACCTCGCCCGCCCGGGACGCCGACCGCGCCGCCCCGCTGGCCCGGAGCTCGGCCGTGGAGGTACCGGTGCGTTTGCGTTCGGCCCGCACCCAGTTGCGCAGGGTCTCGCGGCTGACGCCCAGGTCGTTGCCGATGCCGTCGAAGGTGTGGCTCGGGTCGGACAGGTACAGCGCGACGGCATCGGCCTTGAATTCCGCCGAGTACGCCTTCATCGCCATCAGTGACATCTCTTCCTCTGGGACCTTCACGACCCAGTGTTCACGATGTCCTCACTCAGGGGGGAAGGCCCCGCCATCGCAGTGGTGGTGGTCGTCGGCGGTGGCGTGGCGTTCTTCCCCCGACCGCAGGGCAAGACCCGCCGCTGACCCGACGATGACGCGCCCACCCGGAGGCAAACGTCTCGGGTGGGCGCATCGAGGGGAGCCCCGGCATCGGCCGGGCGGTGGATCTATTCGTGTGGGGGTTCGCCGGTGACGACGTGGTCGGCGTGGTTGATGCCCTCGAGGATCAGCCGGGTCAGGTGGCCGTCGTGGATGCGGTAGATCACCCGCCGACCTTCCTTGCGGGTGTCGACCAGGCCGGTGAACCGCAGCTTCGCCAGGTGCTGGCTGACCGCGGTGCGGGTGGCGCCGGTCTGCTCGATCAGGGCGGTCACGTCGGCCTCGCCGCGGGTGAGGAGCCACAGGATGTGCAGCCGGGTGGTGTCGGCGAGCATCCGGAAGGTTTCGGTGGCGGTGTCGAGGCGCTGCTGATCGGGGGCGATCGGGTGGCTCAGGCTCGCCGGTACGGCGCTCACCTCGCTCATCGGCTCCATCGCATTACCGCCTTCCTGCTGCCGCCATCTCGGTGATCGGCTCGGCCTGTGCCGGCCAGAGGCGTGCGGCGAGTAGTCCTGCGAGTGTAGCGAGGGCGGTCAATGCGGCGGCCGCGGTGACCTGGCCGACCTGCGCGCCTACCCACCCGGCGAGCGGGTAGGTCAGGATGAAGCAGGCGTGTGAGAGTGAGAACTGGGCGGTGAACACCGCACTCCGGTTGCGTTCGTCGGACTCGTAGCGCAGCAATCGCGCCGACGGGGTGTTGATCATCGACGTCCCGGCGCCGAGCACGATCCAGATCCCGGCCAGCAGCACCCACCCCACCGCCGGGGAGGGGGCGGCGAGCAGCATCAGTGCGGCCGCCGCCAGCCCGACTGGCAGCACCGCGGACCCGGTCAGCATCAGCCGCCGGTCCGGTACCGCGGCCAGCACCCGCGGCACCGCCAGCGCGATGAGCATCGAGCCGCCGCCGAAGCAGCCGAGCGCGACCGCGACCCCGGTGTTCGACCCACCGAGCAGATCCCGCACGTACACCACGGTATTGACCACCACCAGAGCGGTCGCGGAGGCGACGACCATGTTCATCGCCAGCAGTCCGCGCAGCACCGGGCGGCTAAGCATCACCCGCGCGCCGAGCGTGATGCGGTGGATCAGCGGCACCGACCGGTCCGCCGGGGCGGGCCGGGGCAGCACCGTGGTCATCACCAGCAGCGCCGACCCGACGAATCCGGCGACGGTGCCGAGGAACAGGTAGTTGTAGCTGATCATCGTGAGCAGGGCGGCGGCGAGGATCGGGCTGAGCAGGGACTCGAGGTCGTAGGCCAGGCGCGAGAGCGACAACGCCCGGGTGTAGTCGGCCTGCTTGACCAGCACCGCCGGAATCACCGACTGGAACGCGGGGGTGAACGTCGCCGACGCCGCCTGCAGCACGAAGATCAGGACGTAGATCTGCCAGGTCTGATCCACTAGCGGCAGCAGCACTGCGATGGCTGCCCGGATCGCGTCCGCGCCGACGAGCAGCGCCTTGCGCGGCACCCGGTCGGCGAGCGCCGAGATCACCGGTGCCACGCCGACGTAGGCGACCATCTTGATCGCCAACGCCGTCCCGAGCACCGCCCCGGCATCGGCGCCGGCCAGGTCGTAGGCCAGCAGGCCCAGCGCCACGGTCAGCAGACCGGTGCCCACCAGGGCCACGATCTGCGCCGCGAACAACCGGCCGAACGTGCGATGACGCAACACCTCGAGCACCCGGGACCTCCAGTCCTCTTCCCAATTCCTGTCGACCCGACCATAATCCTATATGTGCGCACTTGCGCAACCATGTGTGTTTGCGGGCGGACCCGAGGAGGAACGTTCCGGGTAAAGAACGCAGGTCAGCGAGGAGCTGGTGATGAGTGCGGCGTCGAGTCTCGAGGTCGAGGATCTGCGGTGGGTCTGGGTCCTGGCCGGGTTCGTTCTCGGCTGCGCCGCGGTGCTGGTGCTCACGCCGATCTACTTGGTGCTGGCCGCGGCCGGCCTCGGGTTGGCCGGGCTGGCCGTGTTCCATTTCGCCGGGCACCGCGTGGCCGGGGCGCGGCTGGCCTCGCTCGGGCTGGGTGTGCTGATCCCGGCCTGTGCCGTCGCGGCCGTCCAGGGCATCAACTCCCTCTGAGGCGATCGAGGAGACTGCGATGGGACTGGGGGCACGGCTTCTGGGCGATGGGCATGGTCACGCCGACGATGCCAGCGGCGGGCTGATCCGCCGGGCGCGCCTGTACGAAATCTTCTCCGCGGCCGCGTTTGCGGGACGGCGCCGCCGGGTCTTCGATCAACTGGCCGCACTGAGCGGCGTCGGCCCGGGGGATCGGGTTCTCGACGTAGGCTGCGGCACCGGGTTTTTCGCGACGCGCCTGGCCACTGCGGTGCAACCGGGCGGCCGGGTCGACGGCATAGACCCGTCACCGCCGATGATCGACTACGCCGCCGGCCGCGAGAATGCGCACTGCGTGTTCACGGTCGCCGCCGCCGAAGCGCTCCCCTTGGAGGACGCCACCTTCGACGTGGTGACCTCCACCCTGGTCATCCACCACATCACCCACGGCAACCGGGCGACCGCGCTGGCCGAGATGGCGCGGGTGCTGCGCCCGGGCGGGTGCCTGCTGGTCGCCGACTTCCGACCCCCAACCAACCCGGTCGCGAACCACCTGATCAGCGCCCTCGCCGGACATGCCATGGCGCACAACCCGATCGGGGAACTCACCGGCCTGATCGAGCAGGCCGGGCTCCGGGTCACCGGCACCGGCGACCACCGCCCCTGGCTGCACTACCTGCGCGCCGGCAAACCGTCCTCTGACCGGCCCAGGCGAATACGTTGAGCCGAACCGCACACCCTGCCCGACTCCGGCGACGGTGTACACGCTGCGGGTATCGGGCCCCGGTCTTACCGTGGGCCGATGGGAATGGGTCTGCTGATACTCGACCTGCCGCGCACCTGGCCGCGGCACACCGCCTTGGCCACCGCGGCCGACGAGCTCCGCGACCGCGGCATCGAGCACTGGTCGGGTCTCGAGCTGCGCGCCACCGCATCCACCGGCACCGACCTGATCCGCCGGTTCACCTTCACCTACTGGGCCACCGCGACCGCCGCGCGCACCCATCACGGCGGCTACCTGGACCTGTGGGAGCGTCTCGATCCCGCCGAACGCGCCGCGCTCATGCACGTCGCCTCCGGTACCGCCGTCAGCGCGGACGTCACCACCCTGCTGGTCCGCGCGGCGGGCGAGGGGTTCCTGCCGCGTGATCGGGACGGTCACCCCCGGCTGCCGCGCAGCCTGCGCCACTTCCTGCGCGCGATGGACGACCGCCGCCGCTGACCAGAATCGAATCCGGTGTGCCGAGCCGGGTACGCAGATCGGCTTCTTTCGAGCGCGCTGCTGTTGGTGGTCGAGCAAGTTGTACGTGGAGTACGATCATCGATACGTACTTGACGTATCGGAGGTGTGGGATGCCGGAGAATCGAACACGGCGGAAGGTGATCAAGGCGCCGGCCGCGAAAAGCGGGGGTGGGCCGCGGGTGGTTGCCGGGCGTGGTCACCGGTTGAGCGCTGCCGCCTACCCCGCAGGTGCGAGCCGTGGCGCGGAGGTGGCTGGCGAGTTCGTGGAGTACGTGACCCGGAATGCGCCGCGAGGCGAGTGGGCGTTGATCGCGAAGCTGATTCTCGATGAGGCGTTCGCCGGCCCGGTGGGAACTCGTGCCGGGGACCGGGCGGAGGCGGCGGCCGAGCGGCGGCAGTCGTTGCTCGAGAAGGTGGCCACCCTCAAGGCCGGGGAGGCCGGCCGGGTGCTGGCACCGCGGGCGGGGGAATCGCGGACCCTGGTGAAGAAGTTGCGGGACGAGGGCGTGTTGCTCGGTTTGCCGTTGGGGCGCCGCCCCGACTATCACTACCCGGAGTTCCAGTTCGACACGGTGCACCACCGGGTGTGGCCGATCGTGGCGTACGCGAACCGCAGGTTGGGGGCTGCCGAGGACCCGTGGGGGGTCACGTCCTGGTGGCGGACCCCCTCCGACATCCTCGACGGCCGAACCCCGTTGCAGGACCTCGAGGAGGGCGATCTGACCGAGATCGCCGTCGACAACATGATCAGCGTGGCCGAGCAGGGAATGTAGGGGGTGGGGGCCTACAACGGCAATCCGGCGAACATCGACACCCTCGCGGCGGGAACCCCGCTGTGGCGGGTGCACTGGACATCATCGGCATATCCTCCGAATGCGTTCAACCGCAGCAACATCGCACCCTGGGTCGATGCACGCACCCTCGATACCCGCACGACCGCCATTCCGGTGCAGGGGCGGTTCGAGCCGGTCCACGACCCGGCCGTGTGCCCGGACGGGGCCGCGCTGGGCGGTTACCTGTATCTCGGATTGTCGGTGGGTGCGGTGGTCGCCGAAGGCATCCTGCGTGGCCAGGACATCCCACCGGACTTGATCATCCGAAAGCGACTCTTGACCGGCAAGTCCTTGACGCAACTCGTACTGGACGACGACATCGACATCGCAATCCTGGACGGGCAACGGAACCTGATCCGGCTCGGTCAGGATGCCTCCCTGACGGCGTGCACCTGGCGGGACTACGGGCAGACTCGTCGGACCGCAACCGATATTCTGACCAACACCCCCACTGCGCAGGGGCTTCGCTACGAGTGCCGGCACGGGCGAAACGAGCTCGCTCTGATGCTGATCGACGGACGAACGGTACCGGCGCTGACGGTGGTCCAGTCGGCACCACTCGACATAGACGGGTGGGCTCGGGATGCGGTGACCGCCTCGCTCCTCGATGACTTCGATCTGACGTTGGGGTAAACGGCAGTGCTGCCGTCGCACGTGAGGTGCGGACTTCCCTTGTCGGCAAGTCCGAGGCGGAGGCGCTGAACGCCCTCCTGGCCGACGATGGAGGCGTTGCACCGCCGGTTGCTGTCGACCCTCGAGGAGGCCGGCCTCCCCGACGAGATCTCCGCACTGCGGGTGTTCGATGTGATCGCCTGGATGGACGGGGAGAACCGCGGACTCGAAGAGCGCTCTGACCAGGGAAGATGACACGTCCCGGTGCGGTCTTCGACAGGTGCACGAGGATGATGCGCATGCGGATGAAGTTTCACGAGCAGCTCGACGAGCTGACAGACCGTCTGGCGTCGATGTGCCGCCTGGCCGGGGAGGCGGTCCGGGCGGTGACCGAGGCCCTGGTGCTGGCGGACCTGCCCCTGGCCGAGCGGGTGTTCGACCTCAACGAACAGATCGAGGAGTTACGCGGTCCGTGCGAGGACCTGGCGATGGCGCTGCTGGCGTTGCAGGGCCCGGTGGCGCGTGATCTCCGTCAGGTGGTCACCGGTATGCACCTTGTGACGGATCTGCGCCGGATGGACGGGCTAGTCCAGCATGTGGCCGAAAGCGTCCGCCGCCGTCATCCCGAGCACGTCGCCTCCGGTGAGGCGGAGGAATTGCTCTCCGAGATGGGGCGGGTGGCGGCCGAGTTGGCCGGCCTGGCCGAACGGGTTCTGCGCACGCACGATCCCGAACTGGCCGCCGAGATCGGTAGACGCGACGACGAACTCGACGATCTGCACCGCCAGCTGCTCATCCTGATCGAGGATCCGGCCTGGACCGGCACCATCCCAGCTGCGGTCGATGTGACCTTGTTGGGGCGCTTCTACGAACGCTTCGGCGACCACACCGTGACCGTGGGACGGCGGGTGATTTTCCTCGTCACCGGGGAACAGATGACCCGGTAGGTCGTCGCCGTCACGGGCCGCATGGCCGCGGCCGATCCGAGGGTGGACTTCGCCCTGCGGTTGGTGTGCGCGTTCCTGCGGTTGGTGCCGATGGCGGCGTTGGTGGTGTGGTTCTTGATGGCGATGGCGCTGTTCTTGGCGCTGTTCTTCACCTCCGATTGAACCTGCTATTCGGGTTGTTCGGTGTCGAGGGCGGCGGTGATGAGGTCGTGGACCGGAGGTTTCGAGGTTCTGGCCGGCTGTGCGGGCGGCGGCGTGGGCGCGGGTGTATTCGTCGTCGCTGAGCTGAATGTGGTGCGGTGGGGTCTGGTGTGGGCCTGTGGGCGAGTTCGCGTCTGGGGTGCTCGCGCATCTCGCTGCTGCACCGGGGGTGTTCGTGCCGGCCGAGGCCCGGTCGCAAGCATCCGCTCCCCGGAGCCTGCTGAGGGTAGGTCAGGTTCGGTGACGCCCGGCTGGCCTGGGTGGCGTGTTTGGTGTTTCGGTAGGAACATTATGCTGCACAATGAATGTCGGTGGCGGTGTGCTTGGGTGCGGGCGTTTGGGGTTCGTGTCAGGGGGCGAGGGTGTGTCCGCTTCCGGTGGTTTTGGCTTCATACATGGCGGCGTCGGCGCGGCGGATGAGTGTGTCGCGGGTGTCTTCCGGTCGGGCGAGGGCGATGCCGACGCTGGCGGTGTAGCGAAGTTCGCGTCCGGCCGTGTCGGGTCCGATGTGTAGTTCGGTGATGTGGGTGGCGAGGGCGATGGCCTCGGTGGTGGTGGTGTCGGGGCAGACGATGAGGAATTCGTCGCCGCCGATCCGGGCGACGGTGTCGGTGGGGCGTATGACCGATTGCAGTTGTTCGGCCAACCGGATGAGGGCGTTGTCGCCGACGGCGTGGCCGAGTCGGTCATTGAGGGTTTTGAACTCGTCGAGGTCGATCAGCAACGCCGCAACCGTGCGCGCGCTTCCGCGTGCTGCGGCGAGTGCGGCGTCGATTTGCTGGTGCGCCAGGGCACGGTTCGGTAGCCCGGTCAATGAATCGTGCAGGCTCAGATGCCGCAGCGCCTCCTCTGCCTCGATGCGCCGGATCGCCGCCGCCAGCACCGCGGTCACCGAGCGCAGAAACATCACCTCCCGGTCGGAGTAGTCGCGGGGGCGGGCACTGTGTGCGGTGAGCACACCCCACACCGTCTCGGCGCCGATGGGAACGCAGACCCCGCTCCGTAGCCCCCGGGAATTCATGGCTTCGGTGGAGAACCGGTGCTCGCCGTACCGGTCGGGGCAGATGATGATCTGATCGGTGGCGGCCGCGAATCCGGGCTGCGAATCGGTACCGGGGGCGAAGGTGTCCGGGACGGGTGGTTGACCACGGTAGGCGAGCACCCGCAACACCGCGCCCGGCTCCTCGGCCCGGGCCACCGAGGCGCAGTTGACCCCCACCAATGCGGCGGCTGCGTCCGCCGCGGCGACGAGGACGTGGTCGAGGTCGCCGTCGACGGCGAGCTGACTCAGGTCGGCGAGGGCGTGCTGTTCGCGGACCCGGTACGCGGCTGCCTCCAACGCGGTGTGCAGGCGCTGTTCGTGCTCCTGCGCAGTCCGCAGGTCCTGGGCGATGCAGGCGATCACCGCCGGGCGCTGGTCCTGCGTGCGCTCGATCACGTAGGTGGACAGGGTCACCGGGATCGGTTCACCGGTCAGGAAATGCCGGAACTCCGACCGGCCCTCCCACCGGCCCTGATCGAGCAGGGCTGATTCCATCTCGGGGGCCTGGATGAATCCGACGTCGGTGAAGAACTCCGGCGCCCAGCGGGCGGCGACGGCGGCCTCGTCGGTCAGTCCCATCAGCTGCATTCCGGCGGGGTTGAGGTAGCGCAGGCGTCCGGTGTCGTAGTCAGCGAGTGCGACCATGTTCTGGGCGTGCTCGATCGCCGACAGCAGCATGCGGGCTTCCGCTGTTTCCGGTTTCATCCAGGCCGTTCCTTCCAGCTTCGACGACGGGCATCAGCATGCTGTCGACCCGCTCAGGTCGAGCAGTCGCAGTGCTTGTGCTGATTCGAGTGAACACCGTCGAGGTTCGATCCGTCGATGGGCGCGAGGCGTCCAAATCCCTGGTCGTTCGTCAGAGCGGGTATGGGCGATGTGTGCAGCGCTCAGGAGCGAGGTGTGCAGTGTTCAGGCAGGCCCTGGGCCCTTTGTTTCTGGTGGGCTTTCCCGGTCACGTGCGTCGCAGCCTCGGTGATGTCGGCGATCGTGCCCTGCGACCTACTCGTCGTCGGTGTCGAGTTCGACGCAGTCCCACGTCACGGTCCTGTCCGGCGGCATCTCGCCGCGTTCGGTGTAGGGAGGCGGTCCCGAAGGGTTCACCGAGTAGCCCCCGTGTGGGGTCGGGGTGCGGTGTGCGTCTCGAGTGATGCAGGCGTGGCGAAGGATACGACCACGGGTCGTCGGCGCAACGTGGTGGAGCAAGTGCAGGTATCTGTCGTATATCAGGCAGCCGGAGATGGCGGTGGGTCCCTCCGTTTCTTTCCAGGCCGAGAGCAGCGCGGAGACGTGTTCGTTGGTGTGGGCTACCCAGTCGTGCTGACCGGGAAGGTCCGTGGCGACGTGTTCGACGTGGACGGGGACGTCCCAGCTCACCAATTCTGCTGGCAGCATCTCCGGCCGGCACCATGCGGTTGTGGCTTCGATTCGGTCTCCGACATGCAGGCGCTCGTATCCGGGTTCGAGGTCGACTAGCATCCAGATCCGCATCACCTCATCATGACGCTCTGCGATCCATTCCGTGGTGCCTCGGTCCACACGACCGGACACCGGTGGATGGCCGGATCGCGGTGGCGGCAGAGCAGCGCCTCGACCCGTGTCGCGCACGCCGGTCCAGGACCGGACGTTGCGGAGCCGGCGATTCCCGTGTGTCCCTTCCCGGTGAACTTCTCCATTAGGGCGGCAAGGGAGGCATCCCGAGAACCCGTGGGCGGACAGTTGGTCTCGAAGGGGAGTCGTTGGTGCCGGTGTTGTCTACCGCAATCGCGGTGTGCGTCGGGCGGCGTCCCCGCGTCGGAGGGGCGGAGCCGACAGTGTTGGGCTATCGAAGTGCGCCTGACTTTGGTCTTCAGGACTGTCGGATGCGCAGCCGAAGGTATTGCTGCGCAACGGCTTCGCAGGAACGGCCAGGCGGAGTCCTCGCCCGCGACAAGGAGTGAGTGCTGCCGCCGTGCAGAGCCTCGTCGAGCCTGGCACGGTGGCAATGACCGTTTTTTTCAGCGACGGATCCGGGTCAGGAGGCCTCGAGTATCGCTTTGAGTCGGGCAAGGTCCTTGGTGTTGGCCCGGCGCATCGCGATCGCCACTATCGGTGCTGCTATGCGCGAAAAGCCGGATGGTTCACCGCGGTTGCGTAGCGTCATCCGGGTGTTCCCGTCGGCGCTGTTTTCCCACTCGTAGGTTGTCTCCATGGGGAACGGGCCGTCGGCCGTTCGCATGACGAAGCGCTCGTCCGGGACCAAGTCGGTGACTTCGTAGGTGTATGTCAGGGTTCGACCGAGGAAGTGAGCGATGAACTCGACACGCGATCCCTGCATCGCCGGCTTCGGCGATTTCCACTGCACTGCCTTGATGTTCACGTACCACTGGGTGGAGTTGCCCGGGTCGGATACGTAGGCGGCGACATAATGCCTCGGTCGCTCGATCACAATTTCGGTCAGGACGTCGACTGCTGTCACGGCGAGAATGGTACCCGCGCCGCTCTCGCCAGGGATCATTCTGCGCGCGCACCGCACCACGCCCGATTGCAGAGATGCGTTTCGGACCTCACGGCAAGCTGGTCCGGACGTCGGCGCAGCGCGGCGCCATCGACAAGGGAACAGGGGAACGCCGACTTGGTGCATCTTCGGGGTAGCGGCACCGTGATCGCAATCCCCTGGCCAGGCGCGCCCGGGTCGTCGGCCACCTGCCCGCCAGGCCCTGATCGCCCGTCCCGCGGCACCATGGTCGATGCGTTCGACCCGCCCGCCGACCCGGACCCGAATCCGGCGCTCTACGTGCTCGTGTCGGTCCAGTGGGCCACCGAGGTCACCACCGTCGACACCGACACCAGCGCATTTGTGGAGGGTGCGTTCGGCACCCCGCGCGGAGTCAGCTGGTATCTGACCCCTGCGGTCTACGACCAGGCCACCGGCGCCTACGCCCTTGCCCCGCAGGCATATGCGGCCGGTCCTGCCATCGGAGCCCTGCACGAGGATGTCATCCACGTTGTCCGAGGTGCTGGGTACGCTGTCCCCACGCAGTGCGGGTGTACGACTTCCCGCTGCACTGAAGGGGGCAAGTGGCACACGAGGATCCCGCAACGGGTCTGTCGACTCGCTGCATGCGCTCAGCGCGTCGATGATGAATACCGGTGCCCACCCAGACAGGAGCCACGAGATGATCCCGAACGATCGCAATGTCCCGGCCCATACCGGCAGTTACCTTGACGAACCGTGGCGCACCGCGGTCACCGATGCCCTCTTCGCCCGCGTCAACGAACTCACACGCCTCTCACGAACGGGGATGAATCCCGCGGACAACCCTCCGCCGCGGGCGTCGCGACTACATCGCGCTGAGGACCTGCTGCCACTGGCCGCCACCGCGCCAGCCACCGAGAGCGACACCGCACGACGCAAGAAACTGATCTTCGCGCCCGGGCTCAGCCACGACGCTCTCGCCCGCCGCTGGACGGTCCGGCTCGACCCGACCACCGAGACGCCCGCCGGTGATACCCAGATCGTGCGCCTCGGCCCGCCCCACGCCGAACCCGAGTAGGGGAGAGCGGAGCATCGGTCAACTCCTGCAATTGACCTGGGCAAATGACACGTCCCCCATTTCGTGTCACGTCGAGAAGGGGACTTCATGAGCATCGAAAGCTGGCTGGCACTGAGGATCCTGGCGGCCGCGGGCGTAGGGGCCACCCGTCTCGTCTTCTCCCGCAAGTGGCGGCGCACCGCCCGACCGCCGTGTCCAGTACGTGCCGAGCGGGGACGCCCGGCCAGTTTTCTCCTCGGGGCCCTGGTCGGGGGCGTGATCGCCGGTACCGTGATGCGAGTGGGCACACGTGAGCTGGAGTCGTGGACAGCGCACCTCGCCGACACCGCGATGGCACGTCTGGACGAACGCCTGCCCCTGACCCCCTTCGCGGTCCCTCGAGAGCGGAAGCGTCCGATGAGCGGAGCTGGGAATCGGCTGATCGCGCCGATGCTGGCCGCCCCCGGGCCGTCGCCGGAGGGCACCGAGCACCGCTGGGCCGCGGAGATGAAGTACGACGGCTGCCGCATCCTGGCCTCGATCGGCGGCCACGATCGGCCGGTGCTGTGGACCCGCAACCTTAACACGGTCACCTCCTCGTACCCGGAGGTCGCCGACGCCCTGACGAGCGTGTTCGGTGGCCGCGGCCGCATCGTCCTCGACGGCGAGGTCGTCGCCCTGTCGTCCGGTGGCCGGCCGAGCTTCGCACGCCTGCAGAAGCGGATGAACACCCTGCGCCCGACCACCGCCCTGCGCCGGCAGGTACCGGTCACGTTCCTGCCGTTCGATGTGCTTTACCGGACTACGAACTACTCGCCGCTCTACGTATAGGCACCGAACTGGGCTGCCACATGATCGAAGTTGTCGCGAGTGGGAGTATGCGGGCGACGATCACCCACCGCACGCTCCTGCGATCTAGGACGCCAATGTCCGGTGATCTACCTCTTTTGTGGTGGCCTCCTTCTTCCTCCAGATCTGCGCAGACGTACTGCGTGCTGGAAAAGCATTTTCCAACTCCACGCTTGACCTTCGAGTCGACTCGAAGGTTTACCGTCATTTCATGAGTACTTATCGGATCTCGCAACTGGCGGAGGTCTCGGGGATTCCGGCGACGACCTTGCGGTTCTACGAGACCGCCGGGCTGCTGTCGGCCGAGCGGACCGCGTCGGGTTACCGGGTCTACGGCGACGAGGCCGTGGAACGGTTGGCGTTCATCTCCTCGGCCAAACACCTCGGGCTGCCCTTGGAGGAGATCCGGGACCTGCTCGAGGTCTGGGAGCAAGGAGTCTGTGCCGAAGTTCGGCAACGGATGCTCCCGCTGGTCACCGACCGAATTACCGACGCCGACAACCGGATCGCCGAGCTGACCGCGTTCTCGGCGCACCTCGCCGGTGTCCGCGCCGACCTGGCCGAACCAGCCCCGTCCGGTGCCTGCGGACCGGACTGCGGATGCGTCACCGGCCCATCCTCGGCACCGGTACCCCTGACCCTCGAACGCGTCCGGCCCGAGCCGTCACCGACTCGAGAACCCTGGTGGGACGCCCCGGTGGCCTGCACCCTGGGTGGCGACGAGTATGACGAACGGGCCCAGCAGTGGCAGCAGGTGCTGGACTCGGCCACCGGTCGTGAGGAAATCGACGGTGGCATGCGGGTGAAGTTTCCCGCCGACCCGGATCTGGTCGCCGATGTGGCGCGCCTAGCCGTGGCGGAACAAGGCTGCTGCGCCTTCTTCGACTTCACCATGCACCTGAGCCCCGACGAGCTGGCGTTGACCGTGCGCGCTCCGGAGACCGCCGAAGCGCTGCTGACCGATCTGTTCGGGGCGAAGGTATGACCGCCCCACGGCGCCCAGGATGGGCATGGTGGAAGGCGATCAGGGTGGGCGCTGCCGCGGTCGGTGCCTGCTCGGTGTGCTGCGCCGGGCCCGTCCTCACCGTCCTGGGTGGATTGTCGGTGCTGTCCGTGGTCGGGGCGGTGTGGGTGCCGGCCTTGATGGTTGCCGCGATCCTCGCCGCGTTGATGCTGCTAGCGGTGGTGCGCCGCCGCCGCGCCGCCCCCTTCCTGCGCGGTCACGGCGTCGCCAGTGGATCTGGAGATGCCCACGGTGGGTGGGGGTGTGGGCCAGCGCACGACGTCCCAGCCTCGTTGAGCCCTGGCGGATCTGGCAGACAAGAATGCAGTGCCACTTACCGTGTGAGCGATTGAGCGACGAAACGATTGAGGGAGTTCGGATAGTGGTGCAGCCCCAGGGTGTGTGGCACGGATGGAACATCACCAGGTGGCGATCTACCTCGCGGCGATGGTCGCCGGCGCGGGTCTGGGCTGGGCGGCGCCGGCGGCGGGCCCCGGGCTCGAGCACGCGATCAATCCGGTGCTCGGCGCCCAGCTCTACGCGACGTTCCTGCAGGTCCCCGCCGCGGAGCTGGTGCGGTCGCTGCGCGATGCCCGGTTCCTGTCCGCCGCGATGGTGGTGAACTTCGTGGTGGTTCCGCTGGTGGTGGCGGCCATGTTCGCGTTCCTGCCGGCCGATCAGGCGGTGCGGGTCGGGGTGTTGCTGGTGTTGCTGTGCCCGTGCGTGGACTACGTGATCGTCTTCAGCGGGCTCGCCGGCGGTAGTAGCCGCCGACTCCTCGCCGCGACCCCGCTGCTGCTGATCAGTCAGATGCTGCTGCTGCCGCTGTTCCCTTTCCTGTTCATGGGCTCGGACTTGTCCGACATCGTCGAGGTCGGCCCCTTCGTGGAGGCGTTCGTGGTGTTGATCGTCATCCCCCTGGCCTTGGCGTGGGTGACGCAGTTCTGGTCCGCCCGTGCGCCATTGGGCAGGAAGGTCTCCGACGCGGCCATGTCGATCATGGTGCCGCTGATGGCGGCCACACTCCTGGTGGTGGTCGCCTCGCAGGTCCCCAAGTTGGGCGGAAGCGTCGCGGACGTGGCCGCGGTGGTGCCGTTCTATGTGCTGTTCCTGGTGGTGATGGCTTTCGCCGGGGCCCTGGTCGCACGCGTGTTCCGGCTGGATGCCCCGTCGGGGCGGGCGGTGGTCTTCACCGGTGCGACTCGCAATTCCCTGGTCGTTCTCCCGCTGGCCCTGGCCCTGCCGGACCAGCTGGCCGTCGCCGCGGTCGTCGTGGTCACCCAAACCCTCGTCGAAGTCGTCGGGATGGTCCTCTACGTGCGGCTGGTTCCCCGACTGGTCCCCGCCGACCGCACCGTCACCCCAGCCTGATTTCGCGGGTCTTTTTGGTGGAGGTACTGATCCCGTCGCGCTGAGCGGGTCAATCTCGGAAGTACGAAAGAGTTTGGTAAGACCAGTGGAAATTGATGCGTGTTGCAACGACTGTGAGAATCCGCCCCCCAAAAAACGGGATTCTTCACCGGACCACCTCTACGGGACGTCGCAGGTCAGCGAGTTCCGGTCATGGGGCGGCTTTCGGGACGTGCCGGTCACCATTCCTCTAGCGGGAGCCAGCCTGCCCATCGATCCTCAAATCACTGACCTGACCTCTGTCCGACGGATTACCGTTTCGTGTGTCGGCCTTTCTGCGCCGCCCGGAAGGTGCCGACACCGTCGGGGGTGGTCACTCCCGGTGCATGACGCGTGCTCGGCTCCGACCGGACGGCAGAGTGTCACGACCGCAGGCGGGATGAGACATGAACGAGCAGCCGAACATCGTGTTCTTCTTCTGGGACAACTTCGGATGGGGTGAGCTCGGGTGCTACGGCGGCGGGGTGCTGCGTGGTGCGCCGACACCGCGGATCGACGCCCTGGCCGGGGAAGGTTTGAAGTTGCTGAACTTCAACGTCGAGGCGCAGTGCACGCCGAGCCGTTCGGCGTTGTTGACCGGGCGGCATGCGATCCGCTCGGGCACCCAGACGGTGCCTCTCACCGGTGGCCCGGACGGGATGACCCGGTGGGAGGTCACGATCGCTCAGGCGCTCTCGGAGGCCGGGTACGCCACCGGGATGTGGGGCAAGTGGCACCTGGGCAGTGATCCCGAACAGCGCAGCCCGGTCGACTTCGGGTTCGACGAGGCGGTGTGGTGCCCGCGCACGGCCGACGAGGTGCTGTGGACGATGCAGTCGTACTTCCCGGATGGTGCGGTGACCGCCGCCCCGTATGCGGGGTCGATGCAGATCCCGCTGGAACCGGAGCCGATCTATTCGCGGCGCACGGGCGAGGAATCCGAGAGGATCTCGACCTACGACGCCGAGTTCCGGGCCGGATTCGATCGGCAGATCACCGACTGGGCCTGTGATTTCATGACCCGCTCGGCTAAGGCGGACCAGCCGTTCTATGTCTATCTGCCCTACACGCAGGTCCACATCCCGCCGATCCCGGACCCGCAGTACGCGGGCACCACTAAGCGCGGGAACTGGGCCGACATTCTCACCCAGATGGATGCGTTCACCGGCACGATTCTCGACAAGCTCGACGAGCTGGGCATCGCCGAGAACACGATCGTGGTCTGGGCCTCCGACAACGGCGCCGACACCACGAACCACCTCCCGGCGATCGACCCGGATCCGGTCGGTGGCCTGTGGCACGGATTCTCCGGACCCTGGCGGGGTGGGTTGTTCACCGCGCTCGAGGGTTCCAATCGGGCACCGTGCCTGGTGCGCTGGCCTGGGAAGGTGCCCGCCGGGCGGGTCAGCAACGAACTGGTGCACGAGGTCGACTTTTTCACCACCCTGGTGACGGCCGCCGGGGGCACGGTCCCGGGGGATCGGCAGATCGACGGGATGGACATGTCGGGGTTCCTGCTGGGCGGCGACGAGGACTCGGGCCGCGACATGGTGCTGTGCCTGCAGGGCAACCGGCTGCAGGCGGCGAAGTGGCATCAGTGGAAGGTGCACCTGTTCCAGCAGGACGACTTCTATTCCACGTGGGCCCCGACCAACGTGCCGATCCTCTACAACCTGGAGTGGGATCCGCGTGAGGAGTATCAGGTCGACTTCCCGCATGCCTGGGTCCTGCATCCGATCGCGGCCGGGGCGGGGGCATTCCTGAAGACCCTCATGCTCGAACCGCCCATCCGGCCGGGCACCCCCGACCCGTATGTGCCGCCCGAACCTGGTGAGCTGCAACCGCAGACGCACCTGCAGATCGGCCCGATCATGCAATACATCACCACCCTGGTCAGATCCCACGACGAGCCTCCCGACCCGGGGCATGGGATCGAGCACCAATCCGGATGAGCAACAGCCCGGCCGGCGTCGCTGCCCGACCTTTGCGAACTAGCACCGGTTCGAATCCGCTGAACGATCGATGACCGGTCACCGATCCACTTCCGGAACGCATCGGTGACGGTTCCCTGAGACGCCGGGTTCCGACGCCTAAGGGCTCCTACTTGATCTGTGCCAGATAATTGCGTTGCCGCTGATCTGGGTCACCGAGGACGATGGACCTACTAATCGGTGCAGGAGGGAGCGGCGGTGGAAGATCCACCGGCAGAGGCATACGGGCGGGTGACGAACCCGGAACGGTTCGCCTCGCCGATATCGGCTGCCGAGGATCTGATCGCCGACCTGGAGCGCCGGTTCGAGGTCAGTGTCACCAGTGGTCCCGCGCCGTCGTCGAAGTCGCGGACAGTCGAGTTGGTGGAGTTGGTGGAGATCACTCCTCTTCGCGTAGATCAGGCGCCGTTGGCGATCACCTTCACTTCGTTCCTGGTCTGTATCTCGACGCGGGCGCATGGGCGCACATCGCGCTTCCCGCGTGCGGGTGTGACGCGTGTGATGAGGCCGCGGAGGACGTCTTGCGGGAGCTGGCCGAGTATTCCGAGGCGCTGACTACCGGGCAACTGTCCGAACGGATCACCGGCAAATTCCGGCCGATCCTTGAGCATTCCTGGGACGGCGAAGGCTGGGTTCGGAGCGGCAAGACGAGACTGTCCGCGGCACGGGCCGCTGAGCTGCGTGCCAGACCGGTGCAGCCGCCGACAAATGGGCGCTGGCGACCGTGGTCCCTCCGATCCTGAGCACGCGGTGACGGCTCCGACACCGGTTGCCGATCGGGTGCCGGTCATCGATCGATGACCGGTCACCTCTTCAGAGGTATCAGTTCACATGTCGGGGGGCAATCACATGTCGTGAAAACGGCTGACTATGCGGGAGGAGCGGGAGTGGTGGGGGTGAGTCCTCGGATGAGGGCGGCGAGCCCGGTCTCGAATTCGTGGTCTTGGCCGAGAGCGACGACGTGTCGAGTGCTTTCGATGAGGTGACTCGCAGCACTGTCGGTTCGATTGGTCTCGATGGCGATGTCCCCACCGTCGCGGGCGGTCTGTTGTTCGATCGCGGAGCCGATCGTGTAACGCGCCACCGCAATGAGGGCAAGGATGGCCTCGGTGGCCGTGAAGCCCGCGTTCTCCAGGAGGTTCACCTGAGCGATCGCGGCGTCGAGATGAGGGCTTCGCGAGCCGGACGATGCGATTAGGCGGGCGCCGTCGCGGATGCTGAGCATCGCCCGGCGCAGGCTCCGCGCGTTCCGAGCAACGAACACGTCCCACCACTCACCGTCCGCGGGGAGACGGTCGGTGTGCCGCCGGGCGAGGATTTCGTTCGCGGCGGCATCGAGCAGTTCGGCCTTGCTGGCGAAGTGGTGATACAGCGCCGGTTGGCGGATGCCGAGGTGCGTTGCGATCGCGCGGAGCGACACGTGGTCCAGTCCGCGCTCGTCCAGGACCGTGATCGTGGCTGCCACGATCGAGGCGCGGTCGGTGCGCGAGGGGTACGGCATCGTCCCAGAATATCGGCATTGGCGAGCAAGACTATCGTTGATAATCTTTGTGTGTCCGACAATGAAGGGAAACCGCATGGGACACGAAGACGCTTGGACCGGCACGGTGGTCAAGAAGTCGCGGGAATTGCTGGACGGCTCGAACCTCTATCGGCAGGTCACCGTCCAGACTGAAACTGGCACCACAGAGAAGGTCCGAGTCGACCGGGCACTCTGGAAGGAATTGAAGGTCGGGGATCGCCTGGTCAAGGATGCGGGGCGAGAGCCTCGCCCCGCATGATCGACCGTGTTCTGCTCTCCAAGATGCTCTCGCTGGACGGCTTCGCCGACGATCCGGGGAAGGCGAATGGCGGCGGGGAAACCGGTCACAGGCTCACCGGCTTTTGAGCGTTGTCCGTAGTCGGCGGAGCCCGTTCGTCCTGCTGTTGAGAGAAGGGAAGTAGTTATGAAACTCACTATCAGCCTGCAGGTCACCCTCGACGGCGTCGCCCAGGCGAACGGCGGCAATAACGAGGAGATGGATCCCGGCTTCACCCGCGGCGGCTGGGCGCTCCCGCTCAACGACGGCGAGGCCGTGCAGTACATCCTCGACACCTGGCAACGACCGGACGCGTTCCTGCTCGGCCGGAAGACGTACGGTCTGTTCGAGACATACTGGGGTGCCCGCAGCGACGACGACGGCTTCGGCGAGGCGATCAGCTCGAAGCCGAAGTACCTGGTCTCCACCACCGTGACGGACCCCACGTGGGAGCAGACCACTGTCATCTCCGGCGATGTCGCGGCTCGCGTGCGCGAACTCAAGGCGCAGCCTGGCGGAGAACTGCTCGTGGTGGGCAGCGCGGCGCTCGCGCGGTGGCTGCTCGAGAACGAGCTGGTCGATGAGCTGAACCTGGTCCAGTTTCCGGTGATCGTCGGCGAGGGCGAACGGCTATTCCCCGAGCATGGCCCCGACTTCGCACTCGACCTGATCGACTCCCGCGTGTTCGGTACGGGCATCGTTGCCCTCACGTACAGCGTGGGCGGTCGCCCCGAGTACGCCTGAGCGAGAGTGCCCCCTACCGTGTGGCTGGTCAACGACCAGGGCAAGGGAATGCGACCAGTGCTCCCGCAAACGGAATGCGGTGCATACAAGCGCGGCGCAATTACAGCGGTCCGAGCAGCTCCCGGTGACCACCAGGACCGTCCAACAGGTGCCCTTCGCCCGTACGCCGCCGCGGCTTGCCGCCAATCCGGCGATCATCACCGTGCCGGAAGCGGAACCACCAGCGAGACAGTCTGGCCGCCGCAGCGTTGTCGGTTGAGCCGTCCCGCTGGTGGTTGCTCCAGGTGCGACTCTCGTCGCATCCGCAGACGCTCAGAAACAAGCACCGCCTGTCTTCTTGGACATGCCGGTGGCTAGCCGAGGCGACGGATGGCGGGGGGTTGCCAGATGCCTTTCGAGGCTTCCTCGCGGGGGTGGTAGAGGCGCAGGGCGAGTTTGAATCGTCCGCTTCGTGGTGCGGGGAGCCAGTTTGTCGTTGAGGTGTTGTCGGGTTGTTCGGCTTGGATGGCGATGGTGAGGGAGCTGTCGTGGGCGTAGTGGAGGCTGCTGCGGTTGCCGAGCGCGTAGACGTCGATATCGTTGGGGACGAGGTAGGAGTCGGCGTCGTACATGGTCACCGACCAGAATGCGTTCACCGGCGGCAGCTCGTCTTCGGTGAAGTGGAGGGTGTAGCGGTGGGCTCCGTCGAGGAATCGCCCCTCGCCGTCGACGACGGCGAGGGGGTAGATCGCGTCCTCGGCGAGGTTGCCCCCGACACCGAAGTAGGTCCATGCCGCCCGGTACAGGTAGCGGGTGCCGTATCGGCCGAGATCGCGCGCGATCGCCCACCCGTTGACGTGCTCACCGAGGTTGGGTTCTTCCTTAAGGATCGCCTGGCGGGCGGCGGCGACACCATCGTCGATCGCGGACTGCACCTCGGCGGGATACGCGCCGATCGCGAAGGTGTCGCCCGGTGCCACGCCCAGCGCAGTCAGCCTCGCAACGGTTTCCGGATCATCGGGCTCCGGTGGGTTCGTGAGGAGGAGTTCGTTGAGCCGGTTGAAGAACTCCTCCGCGGTCAGGGCGTTTGATCTGCGCGGGAACGGGAGTGTCCTGCACGCCGGGCTCGAGCGGAACGTCGGTGGGCGGGGTGTAGTGAGTTCCCCAGGCGGACAAGGGTACGAGCGAGAGCTGATCCTGGAGCGCGTGGACCGCCGCGTAATCGTCGGGGCCGGCGGTGTAGATGCGGCCGCCGATGAGCGCGATGCTGGTCGGGACATCGATCCTGGTCACCCCGTCGGGCAGCGTCCCTTCCCATTCGGGTCCGACGAGCCCGAACACGCCACCTGCTCCGCCGACCGTGCGTGCTCCCGGGGCGGCGGGGACGTTATTCCATCCGTCGATGATCTGCATGATCCAGTACCGGTCGCCCATGGGTGGCACTGTCAGCAGCAGTGGCTCGGCGGCGAGGTCCGTCTGTGCGAGCGAGTAGAGCGTGTCGACGTTGAAGCCGACGACCGTCTTGTTGGATGCCTCCGGGAAGGTCCGGTAGTGCGCGAACTGGTTGATCGGCGACCGGGCACCGGTGGGGGAGGTTACGTGCGTGAGCACCTCGGATTGCGTCGCCACGTAGACCAGCGGCAGACCCCATACGTAGCGTCATATGCGAGGCTTCGCGCCTCGTTCGGTGTCAGCGAAGCTGTCATTTCCCGCTCCTCCATCGCACCGAACGTGGGCGGCGCGTCGATCCGACGCTACTCGTTGCGGCATCCCACCGGGGCCCGCGATGCCACCAAGTTGTGTGGGAGAGAGGGTGTGGGAAGGACAGTCCAGTCGCCCCGCCAGGGGTGGGCCTGCCGGAGGTCTCGGCGCTGCGGGTGTTCGATGTGGTCGCGTGGATGGATGGGGGAGAACCGGAACCTGGTGAGCGTGCTGACCTGGGAAGATGACACGCCGCGGGGTGTGGGTCGGACGGTGCCGCCGAAAAGAGGTTGTTCGGCCGCCGGTGGGTGTGTGGTCGGCTTACCGTGAATTCCATGGGGTCCGCGACGGTCGTGGGCACCGTGTGGAGGAGGGGTGATGACTGCGAAGTTCGAGCTGTTCAAGGACGCGGCCGGCAAGTTCCGGTTCCATTTGAAGGCGGCTAATGGGGAGATCATCGCGGCGAGCCAGGGGTATACCTCGAAGGCAGCGGCTCAGACCGGGATTGCGTCGATCAAGGACAATGCCGCAACCGCCCCGACCGAGGATCTGACTTGACCTTCGATGATCCCCGTCGCGCCGATGAGCTGAGACCGCCGCCGGCGGGGTCGGCGAGGGGTTGCGGGCTGTCGGAACCGGCAACCGGGGTGTCCCGGCATACGCCGCACCCGACCACACAGGCACCATATTTAAGCTAGAATTATGTACATGACGACTCTTCCTGTTGCCGACGCCCGGGCGCAGCTATCGCGGCTGGTTGACGAGGCCGAGCACACGCACGAGCGGTTCGAGATCACCCGCAACGGGCACCGCGCCGCGGTCCTGCTGGGCGCCGACGATTACGACGCGTTGCGGGAGACGATCGCGGTGTTGTCGGATACCGACCTGCTGGCTGCGCATCTCGCCGGCCGGGCCGAGGTCGAGGGCGGGGATGTCGTCGAGGCTGACGAGTTGGCACGGCTGATGCGCGATGCTCGGTCCTCCGGCGAGTGAGCGAGCCAGGTGATCGGTATCGGTTGGTGATGGCGCGGTCGGCTGCGCGGGCGTTGGCGACGTCGTTGCCGGAGAAGGTCGCGACCGCGGTGTACGAGTTCGTCACCGGTCCGCTGCTGGAGAATCCGCGGCGCGTGGGAAAACCTCTGGATCCGCCGCTGGCGCCGGCGTACAGCGCCCGCCGGGGTACGTACCGGGTGCTGTATCTGATCAACGACGAGAACCGCACGGTGGAGGTCACCGCGATCTCGCACCGCGCCGACGCCTATCGCACCTAGGCCTTGTTGGGGTCGTGACGCTCGGTCACATCCGGCGATGGGGTGCCGCTGGTTCGACGTGGGTGGGGCCGGTTTTGGATATGTAGGTCGACGACGATTGCACGGGCGCACGGGCTCTCTGGCAGTCATTCTGCGGTGTGGTGGTGCGGGCCTGCTGCTGGGGTTCTTCGGCTATGTGCCGGCGGTGATCTTGTGGCAGCACTACGGCAATGTTCCGCAGCCGAGGGTGTATCCGTACGGCTCGTTCACCTCGTTCGGGCCTGATCCGCCGCTGGCCTCGTATTGGGTGAGCTGGCGGGCCCAGCTTGTGGTGGTGGTGGCGTGCGGGCCGATGACGGTTCCGTGGCGGTCCGCTCGGCAGTTCGCGTTGCCGTTGGTGTGCGCGTTCGTGCCAATGGCGGCAATGGCGGCGGCGTGGGCGCGGGTGTATTCGTCGTTGCTGAGCCGGATGGGGATGCGAGGTCGGTGAGGATTTGAGCGTCGGTGGAGGCAGGGTCGTTGAGCAGGGCCAGGAGGAGGTGGTCGGTGCCGGTTTCCTCGTGCCCGAGCAGGGCGGTCTGGCGCAGGCTGGCTTCGAGGACCTTCTTCGTCTTCGCCGGTGTTCGGGATGTGCCCAACCGCCGGAGCGGAGCCTGCCGGTGCGCTGACACCTTCGAGCTTGCTCTCGAGGCCCGGGGCGGTGACGCCCCAC
>NZ_NSDX01000015.1:0-308533 GCF_002300195.1 Rhodococcus sp. ACPA1
TCGCTGAGTTCGTGGACACCGGCGGGGCTGATGGCCACGCGGTATTCGTGGTTCTTGATCTCGCGGGGGATGCCGATTTTCACGGGTAAAGCTCCTGAGCCTGTGGGTGTGGGTTGTGCGCGACGGGAGTCGCGGCGAACGGTGAATGTGAGGCGCATCACTTCATCGCGGAACCAAGTATGAATATTCGCCAATTCAGTGCCAAGAGAACTGCAGATAATTCTGTTTGGAAGCGTGTCGGATGCTGAAGATTCAGTTCGAGGAGTGGATGCGGCCCCGGAACCGAAGCATGTTCAGGAGTCGAGCGATCACCCGAGCCTGCCCAACCGCCGGGGACATGGGCGGGAGGACATCCGGGTCGCATCGACGCAGCGGGGGCTGTCCGATCCAGCTGGGTCGGCCGCGGACCTGACAACCTGTCCTGCGTGGTCGCCGCACGGGTTGTGCAGGACCACGAACAGCGAGTACAGCGAAAGATATGACGTCGACGAAGTGGACGCGGTGGTCGCCGTTGGCCGCCGCCGCGGTGCTCGTCGTCGTGCTCGCGGCGAGCGGGATAATTCCCGTCTGGCCGGGACTGCTGCACCTTGTTGCGCTGCCGCCGCTGGATCAGTTCGCGGACCTGCGACTTCTGCTGGTACGTACTGCCTCGTGGCCCCAGTTCCTGATGTTGCTGGCCGTGGTGTCGGCCGCGCGGGTCATGTTGATGGCCTGGCTTCTCGGTGGACTCGATGCCCGACGCCTCCGCTTCGCCGCGGTGTTCTACGCGACGGCGTTCGGCCCCGTCCTCCTGGCGACGCTCGGTGACGCGACCGCCTACGCGACGCTGTACTCGCGGGCGTTCTGGCCGGCGGTGGCGCTGGTCGGGCTGCTGGTCCTGATACTCGGCCCGGTCCCGTGGCAGGGTGGGGTGACCCTGCGCGGGGCGATGGCGCGGGTGTGGCGTCGCGGCCTGCGGATCGAGGTGATGGCGCCGTACTGCGCGGCGGTCCTCGGGCTCGGCGCTCTGGCCGACCGGGCCCCGGCCGTCACTGTGCTGCTCGTGCCGATCTCGGCTGCGGCGACAGGGCTGACGGTGTGGGCGATGGACCGTGCGCCGCTCACCCGGCCCGTCACTGCGCTCGCTGCCGTCCTCGTCGCATTGAGTGTGATGTCGGTGGTCTTTGTTCAGACACGACGGTATGACGATCCGGAACCCGGGTCACGACAGGCCGGTTCGCTGTTCATCATGTCCGGAATCAATTCGCGTTCGGGTCAGGGGAGCATCCACCGGGCGGACGTGCACCGGCTGGGTTACGAATGCGATCAGGTCTATTACTTCTCCTACGCCGGCCCCGGTGACGGGCAGCCTCAGCGCGACTCGACGTGTCCGATCAGATCGGGTGCCCCGTACGAACCTGCCGACACCCAGCGCCCCGTCGAGGAACAGGTCGCCTTGTTTGCCGAACAGACCGCAAACCTGCAGCGGCCGTTGGTCGTTGCCGCACATTCCCATGCCGCCTGGATTGCGTGGGAAGCGGTTGCCACGGGTCGGGCGCGGGTCGACGTGCTGGTGCTGGTGGGTGTCTTTCCGGAAACCCCGCTCGGCTTTCCGCCTCCGGACGTCGACCGACGGGGCAGGGTGTTCGGCGACCTGTTGCGCTGGGCGGCGCCCGCGACCGACATCGTCTTCTTCCACTTCGACCCCGATACGCCCGCGGCGCGGCAACTGCTCGGCACCGCGGGCAGTGCCCAGGCCATTCTCGGCGAGCCGCTGCCCGGGGAGGTGCGTGTTCTGAGTATCACCTCGGCTGCCGACCTTCCACTGATGCCGCACGGCTGGCGGCTGGACGTCGCACGCAATGGCTGCCCGGTCCGCGCCGAACACTCGTCGCTGCCGACATCGGCTGCCTTCGACGACGAGGTGATCCGGTTCCTGGACCGCCGGGATCCTCCACCGTGCCCGATGTGGCGGGACTGGGGTGCGGTCGTGATGCAGGCGTTCGGGGTACCGCCGAGCGTGAGCTGACCGGCACCGTGGCGAACCAGCTGTCTGATCGACGACACACAATTGTGTCGAAGCGGACGGGGCGATTTCTCGGACGCCGGAGCACGGCCCGGAGTTAAATGGAATGACAAAGGCGTAAAGGATTTCGGCAGCGAGTAAGCCCAACTCAAGGTCCGCCGCCGCCCGCTCCGGTGTCGTCCCAACCGTGCGGGAGGCATAGCGTCGGGGTGCACGATGATCGAAGCAGTGACAGGGCTCCTTGCGAGGAGAACCGAACCCGCCGATGCCCGCCCCGACCCGCCCGAACACATCGATCACCACGAACGTGTCCGCGGTGTCGCACTCGGACGACTTCTTGCGGTCGCGGCCCTGACACCAGCCCAGGCTGCGTTACTCGTCACGGATGCGCTCGATCAACTCGAACCTGCGCGCAGCGAAGGGCCCTACCCACTCCACCTCCGGGACGTGACGGTGTCCGAAAGCGGACAGCTCACGATCGGGTGCACGGGCAGTGCGTCACGGCAAGGCATGAGCGAGGCGGTGATCGAGCTCGTCCGACGTATCGCGACGAACTGTCGCGGTTCGGCATTGGCCGACCGGTTGCACGAAACGCTCGCCGAAACAACAGATCTGGATGCGTTGGTGCAACGGGTCCGTCATGCGATCACACCCGACGTCGACCCGGCACAGGAGAGCAGGAAACGCTGCCAACTTGCCGGGCTCGTCGCAGCGACGATGGGACTGCCGCGTACTGACAGTCGAGTCGTGGGGGAGCGGACGGACGTACAGGACTGGCCGTATGTTGCGGAGGAATCCACCCTCGCACCGTCAGGTTGGTTCCCGCCGGTCCGGAATCCGTGGCATCGCAAAAGGAGACGACCGTCGCGGCGGCAGGGAGCGCTCGGTCTGATCGCGATCCTGATACTTGTCGCTGCAGCGTTGATGGCTCCACGGGTGTGGTCCGAGCTGCGCCGGGGGTGGGACGCCGTCCTGAATCCCGTGAATCCCGCGGAGCAGAATCAGATTCGGCCCGTGTCGCCGCCTCCACCGGAACCCCCGGCTGATCAGGCCGCGCCGGCGACGACCGATGTCGGCCGGGCGCCGTCGTCCGTCGACGTCGGTGCCCCCGGGAGCGCAGGGCCGATCACCCTCGTCACGGCCACGCGCGCCAACGGTGGGTGTCGCCCCGGGCAAGCGTGCGCGGTCCGGGTCGACGTTCACCTCGATCCGGCGGCAGCTGTCGGCGCCGTGACGTGGCGGGTGAACGTGTACGACCGCTGTTCCGGCGAGGTGCGGACGGGCAGTGACGTGACGCTGCCCGTTCAGTCCGGGTCACAACAGGTCTACGGCATCGTCCGGACCGATCTGCCGCCGAGCGCCGCGCTTGCCGTCGCGGCCGTCACCAGCGCCCCGGCGACGGCCGCGTCCGAGCCGCTGCTGGTGCCCGCCGAAAACGCTCGCTGCTGAGCGCCGGGGGAGGGGTGGGATGCACGACGACAAGCACGACGACAAGCACGACGACAAGCACGAATCCGACCCGTGGATCGTCGGTGCGGCGATCGTTCTCGTCGTGCTCGGCCTTCTGAATTTGCTCTCGACAGGGAAGACAGCAGACGCTGTTCGCCACACGCTCTTCGCCGTTGCCGGTCTCGGCATCATGTATGTGGTGTCCCGCCTGCGGATGAGTGATCTCCGCGCCTTCGGCTGGGCAGTGTTCACCGTGGCCACCGTGTTGCTGGCGGTCGTGCCGCTCGCGGGGGTCGCGACCAAGGGTGCTCAACGCTGGCTGGACTTCGGCGTGTTCACCGTCCAGCCGTCCGAACTGGCGAAGCTCGCCCTGGTTCTCGTGCCTGCGAGCATGCTCGCAGGTGGGTTCACGCCGGCACGATTCGTCGCGACCTTGGCGATCGGGGGTGTACCCATCGCACTCGTCGCACTCCAACCCGACCTGTCGACTGCCGTCGTCCTTGTCGCGACGTTGGGATTCATGCTCATCCTCGCCCGCGTCCCGCTGCTGCCTCTGGTTCCGCTGTTCGTGCTGGGTCTCGCGTCGCTTCCGCTGGCCGTGCTCTTCCTTCGCCCCTACCAGCTCGAACGGGTCCACGTGTTTCTGTCGAGCAACGCCGACCCCGCCGGCGCGGGATGGGCCGAGTTGCAAGCGAACATCGCGATCGGCAGCGGTGGCCTGTGGGGGCTGGCGCGCGACCCGATGTACGCGGTGCGGGCCGAGTATCTTCCCGAATCGGAGCACGATCTCGCGTTCGCCAGCCTGGTGTACGGGTGGGGTTTGATCGCCGGCTTGGCTGTCGTGGTGGCAACTTCGGTCATCGTGTGGCGGGCTGCACTCTCCGCGCGCACGGCGCGCACTCGCGAGGCCGCACTCGTCGCGGCCGGAATCGGCGCGTTGTTCGGCATCCACGCGCTGGTGTCGATCGGTCAGAGTCTGTCGCTTCTGCCCCATACCGGCATGCCGATTCCCCTCTTCAGCTACGGGGGCACCGCCGCCATCGTCGGTTTCGTCGCCATCGGACTGGTGCTCGCGGTGCGCCGAGACGGCGTCGCGCGACCGCTGTGGACCCCGGATCCCCGACGGCGACGCCGCCCGCGCGGAATGTCGGCGGGCACCCTGACGATGACCGCGGCATTCGTCGCGATGTCGGTATTCGCGTGGCAGTTGCAACACGACCGGGGTGCGGAGTTCCGGGCGATGAGCGACCAGCAGATGATGCGGTGCATTCGCCTGCCCGCAGAGCGCGGACTGATCCTCGACCGCAACGGTATTCCGCTCGCGGTCAATGTCGCCGAGTACGCCGTGGCGGTGGTCGCTCGGATGTTCGAGGAGAACGACGACGACACCCGCAACCGGTTGGCCGCTCTGCTAGCCACGTCTCCCGACGAGTTGGCGGACCTGATCGAGGCCGGTGGCGAGGGGGAATCTCAGGTGGCGGTAGGCAGAGTCGCGCCCGACCAGGCTCGCCGCATCGTGGATGCGCGACTTCCCGGTGTGCTCGTGGTGCCGTCCGGTCGCAGGCAGTACCCGTACGGTGCCGTGCTCGCCTCCGTCCTCGGACACGTCGGGGTCGCCGACGCCGACGACATGGAACGCTGGCCGCATCTCGCGCTCGGGTCACGCGTCGGCAAGGCGGGACTCGAGAAGCAGTACGACGCTCTGCTCCGCGGCAGCGACGGCAAACAGTGCATGTACGTCGATCCGTCCGGGCATCCGGTGGCGGCCGGCGAACGCGTGGACCCGGTACGGGGCCACGATCTGCGCCTGCACCTCGACATCGGGGTCCAGAACCTGGCCACCGACGCGCTCGTGGAGGCGATGCGCACCAGCAAGGGCGACCTCGGTGCCGCCGTCGTGATGGACGCGCGGAACGGAGCCGTGCTGGCCCTCGCCAGTGTTCCCGGGGCCGACAACAACGTCTACGGACCTCCGGCCGACCTCGTCGCCCTCGCGGCGCAGAGTCAGACCCCGGGGCCGAGCCCGTTGCTCAACAACGCCACCCAGACCGCGGTCCCGCCCGGTTCCACCTTCAAGATCGTCGTCGCGGCGGCGAATACCCGATACCCGGTGCTGTCGCCGGACACGGTGATCGACACCGGCGCCGCCTACACCTACGGCGGTCACACGTTCCGGAACTGGCAACCGATGGGCCCGCACAATCTGCTCCAGGCGATCCAGTGGTCCGACAACGTCTACTTCTACAAGCTCGGTGAACTCCTGGGCCCGGAGAAGATGGCGGACGTCGCGGGGCAACTCGGCGTCGGCCGGCGGTCCGGAATCGACCTACCCGGCGAGGCCGAGGGGTTCCTCGGCACCCCGGAGAACGTCGGAAGTATCGGGGCCACCTGGTATCCCGGGTCGACCCTGTTGATGGGCATCGGACAGGGCACCGTCAGCGCGACCCCGATACAGGTGGCGCGCTGGACGTCGGGGATCGCCACAGGCGCGATGGTGACGCCCCAGCTCGCCGCGGCGTACGGGTCGGACTCGGTGCCCATACCGACGGCGGCGCCGCAGCGTCTACCCTTCGCCGACCTGCTGGGTCCCGTCCGGGCAGGAATGCGGGCGTCCGCGTCGGCGGGGACCGCCGGGCAACTCGCGGACCTCCCGGTCCCGGCCGGCGCGAAGACCGGCACGGCGGAGGACCCGTCGGCGCCCGGAGAAGGACTGAACGCCTGGTTCTCCGCGGTCGCGCCTTTCGACGCACCCCAGATCCAGGTGTCGGTGCTGATCCGCGGTGGTGGCTTCGGGTCGGCGACGGCGGGCCCCGTGGTCAAGAAACTCCTCGACCACTACTTTCCGCGACCACCCGCGCCGGCGCCGATTCGGTGATCAGGCGCTGTAGGCGGCAACCACCTCAGGGTGCACCAGACACGCCGTAGCGCCCTCGGCGACGCAGGTGAGCGGGCGCTCGGCGGTCTTCACCGGGAATCCGAAGGACTCTTCGAGCAGCTGGGACAGCCCGCGGAGCAACGCGCCGCCACCGATGACGAGCAGCCCCTCCGACATCACGTCACCGATGGCCTGCGCGGGGAGGTCGTCCAGGCATTCCGTCAATGTCTGCACGATTCCGGTTGTCGTCGGCCGCAACGCCTCCACGATCTCTTCGGTCTCGAGTGTCACCAGGCGTGCGCGGCCGGTCACGGCGTCGCGGCCCTCGACGACGAGCGACTGCCCCTCGGCGCTGTCGGGTTCACCCAACTTGGCACGCTCGGCGGTGAGTTCGCCGACGACGATCTTGTGCTCTGCCTTCAGGTACTGGTATAGCGCGTTCGTCAATTCGTCGCCCGCGACGCGGCAACTACGGTGAGAGAGAATGCCACCGAAACAGATGGCGGTGACTTCCGAAGTGCCGCCGCCGATATCGACGACGAGGTGTGCGCGTGGTTCCATGGGGTTGATTCCGCAACCGAGCGCACCCGCCACCGGCTCCGGTATCAACCCCACTTTCCGCAAACCGGCCTCGTGGCCGACCTCGAGCAGGGCCCGACGCTCGAGCGGGGTGGCACCCGCGGGGACCGAGATGACTCCCTTGGGCCGCAGCCCGTATCGCCGTGCAGAGGAGACCCGCTTGATGACGGCCGTGACGAATGCCCGCGCCGACTCCAGGTCCACGATCACCCCGTCACGCATCGGTCGAACCGGCGTGATTCCGATAGGAGTGCGGCCGACGAGACTTCGCGCCTCCGTGCCGATCGCGAGAGCACGGTGCGGATCCTTCGTTCGAACGAGCATGAAGGACGGCTCGTTCAGTACGATGCCGTCGTCGGGAGTTCCGACGACAGTGTTGGCAGTTCCGAGATCGATACCAAGTCCACCCACGTCGGCCTCCATCGGGATTCCAGCGAGATGGATCTGATGTTACGCAGCGGCAGCGTCGTTCGGAAGATAATGCGCGACACCAAAGACCCGGGACAACGTCAGGACGGCAGGGGGCCTTCCTCGGCGCGCCGTCGTGCCCGCTCCCACGGCCAGGTCATCAGGGCCCACACGACGAGAATCAGTGTCGTCGCCGTCAGTAGGTACACCGGCCACGGACCCAGAACGTCCAGAAGGGTCGCGGTGGCGGGCTTTCTGTTGAGGAATCCGTAATTGGTTCCGGCGACACGGTTGAACGTGAAGGTAGCCGCCGCCCACACGACCGTGACCAGGACCGTGAACCGGTAGCTGCGCCACCGAGGCCGCATCCTTCGGCCCCACGTCAGATAGATGGCCGCCCACACCACGAGCAGGTGAATCGCCCAGAACGCGAGGAACTGGTAGTGGGGGAAGTCCGGACCGGTCAGAACAGGCGAGATCAACGCCTGGGTGCTCAGCACGAGTCCCCAGTAGTACGTGAGCGCGTAGGCCCACTGCGCCCGGGACCACAGCGCACAGGCCGCCGCCACGGTCGCGAGATCGGTCAGGCGCAGCGGTACCGAGCCGCCGATCGTGGGCGGAAACGAGAAATAGACCAGCGTCGCGCCGTAGATCGCGGCAGTCAGCACCGCAAGGACGCGGCCGAGGCGTCGGGCCTGCGATTCGGTCTGGCGGCGTCCGCGCCAGACCAGAATCGCGGACCCCACGACGAACAGCGCGATCATGGCCCAGTAGGACGGGCCGTATGCCGTGAATTCCCTTTGCGAGGAAAACAATCTCGATCAGCTCCGTGGTCACACGAAGTCGAAAACCGGTGGGAGAACGCCGACCATCAACGCCGCCCACACGCCGAAGACGGGAAGGTAACGGGTCTGCCAGCGTTCGGTGGAGCTGAAACCGCGGCGGCCGCGCAGGAACCCGAGGATGAGATGAGCCGACCAGGTCAGGTTGACGAGGAGGACCAGGTTCATTCCGAGTGCCGCCACCTTGTTCGGGGTGAAGCCGAATTCCGCGATTCGAGTGAGCATGGCGAACAGCATCAGCAGGTCGACCGCGAGGGCACTGACGACGAGGACGAGTTGGAGGCGGTCGAAGAGGTCGGGTGGCAGGTAGGGGTCACGGGCGGAAATCGCGTACAACAGCAATCCCAGGACGACGACGAGAATGAGATCCATCAGGATCAACAGGTTTCGGTCGACGTCGACGACGCTGCCGGTCGTAACGAATGCCGTGAGCAGCACGAGCAGCATGAGAGTGGTCAGTGGGGTGAACACGCGGGTGAGGACTGGGGCGATGTTCTCGACTACATTCTGTTTCGCCTCCACGAGCCATGCTGCGACGATGACCGCGCCGGCCGCCCCGAACGGCAGCACCCAGTCCTCGATGAACCACTCGACACTCAGGCCGAGCGCGTCGAACGCACCGATCGTCAGGCCGATGAGGACGCCGCCGCCGAGGGCGAGGAGGGTCAGGTAGACGACCCATTCGCCGGTGAATCTGATGAAGTCCATTCGCCGCCGATCCGATCGCCACTGACCCCCGACATACGCGAGACCGACGGCGAACCACAGCGCGATCGGTGCGTGAATCGCCGCGATCACCTCGGTGGAACCGTTCGACGCGAACGGGAAGACGTTCAACAGAACCGCCGCCAGGGCGAACGGCACCAGCAGTACCGCGGCGAGACGGGCCGTGACCTGTCGCTTCCAGGCGAAATATCCGGCGAGGAACGGAAGAACGAACAGACTGACGTTGCGTGCGAGGTCCTGCTCGCCGAGTGTCGCCACGCCTGCCTTGACCGACAGTGCCGCGCCGACGGCGAGCCCGAGAACGACGAACAGCTCACGTGTGGGGCGAGTGCCGCCGCCATCCGACGCGGACGGCATCAGAACGAGTTGCTTCCAGAGCCGATCGGAGTGCTCCCGCGCGAACTCGCGGGAGATGTCGTCGACGTTGCCCATGCGTTTGACCGCGACCAGGAATGCCTCGTCGGTCCTCAGCCCGGCGGCGGACAGGTCCGAAATCTGATCACGTAGATGGTCTTCCATCTCGTCGGTGTCGGCGGCGGATATCGCGTGACGGCGCTCGACGAAACCCCGCCACTGACCGATCTGCGATTCGAGTTCCTTGTCGGTATCCATCACGACCATCCTTCGGCGGAGGCTGGGGGTAGCTGGACGGAGCGCCAGACCTGGCTCAGAGCGTCCGCGACGACGTCCCATTGGGCGCGTCGCTCCGCGAGCATCTCCCGGCCCGCAGCGGTGATCGTGTAGTGCTTGCGCCTTCGCCCGCTGTCGGAGGCCCCCCACGACGCCGACACGTATTCCAACCTTTCCAGGCGATGCAGGAGGGGGTACAACATTCCGTCGGTCCACTGAATCCGTCCACCGGACAAGTCGTTGACTCGCTTCAAGATGGCATACCCATAGGACTCGCCTTCCGCGAGAATTCCGAGCACGAGGGGAGTGGCCGAAGCTGCCACCAGATCTTTCTCGATATGCATAGAACCCCTATCCCTAGAACTGCTAGTCATCAAAGTTAGCAGATCGGGTCGCGGGTCCGTGTGCAGCTCGTGGAAGTCGACATCGACAACCTGGGGTTGACGCTCGCTGTGCGTCAACCTAGAGTTGACGCATGGAGAATTCGGATCGTACGACCCCACCCATCCGACTCGACGAGCTCATCGACGCGATCAAGAAGGTGCACGCCGAGGCCCCACTCGAGCAACTCACCGACGCGGTCCTCGCCGCCGAACACCTCGGTGAACTGGCCGACCATCTCATCGGCCACTTCGTTGATCAGGCCCGCCGCTCGGGGGCATCGTGGACCGAAATCGGCAAGAGCATGGGCGTCACGAAGCAGGCCGCGCAGAAGCGGTTCGTCCCCAAGGATCCCGGGCAGGCCTCCGACCTCGACCCGAATCAGGGATTCAGCCGGTTCACTCCGCGCGCACGACAGGTGGTGGTGGTCGCGCAGAACGAGGCCAGGGCGGCGCGCAACGCCGAGATCCTGCCCCAGCATCTCATCCTCGGACTCCTGACCGATCCCGAAGGGCTCGGCGCCCGGGCGATCGCCGCGCAGGGCGTGAACCTGGATTCGGTCCGGCACGCCGCGACCGCGACGCTGCCCCCCGTGGTCGAGGAGATGCCCGCACTCGTTCCCTTCGATGCTCAGTCACGCAAGGCGCTCGAACTGACCTTCCGTGAGGCACTACGTTTGGGGCACAACTACATCGGAACCGAGCACATCCTGCTGGCCCTCCTCGAGGTCGAGGACGGGGTCGGTGTGCTCACCGGACTGGGTGTCGACAAAGCTGCCGCCGAGGAGAACATCGCCGCCAACCTCGACGCCATCGTCGCCGCCCGCGAAAAGGAGTGACCTCGCAGGGCCTCCGTCACCCGCGCGGTGCTCAGGTGAAGGGCGTCCCGCCGGTGACGCCGAGCACTTCTCCGGTGACGTAGCTGGATTCGTTCGATGCGAGGAATACGTACGCGGGTGCCAGTTCGGCCGGCTGGCCCGGCCTGCCCAGAGGCACGTCGTCCCCGAACTGCCGATAACCGTCGGCGGGCATTGTCGCGGGGATCAGTGGCGTCCAGATGGGCCCCGGCGCAACGGCATTGACCCGGATTCCCCGCTTCGCCACATCGGCCGCCAAACCCTTGGTGAAATCGATGATCCCTGCCTTCGTGGTGGCGTAGTCGAGAAGCCCGGGAGACGGATTCATCCCCTGGATCGACGAGGTGTTCACGATCGTCGATCCAGGTTCCATGACCGCGATGGATTTCTTGCACAACCAGAACAGCGCGTAGAGGTTCGTGCGCAGGACACGGTCGAACTGCTCGGTGGTGATGTCGGCGATACCACCCGCCTGCACCATCTGAAAGGCCGCGTTGTTGACGAGTATGTCGAGACCGCCGAGTTCACGGACCGTCAGGTCCACGAGCGCCTGACAGTGGTCCTCCGACGTGATGTCGCCGGTCGCGACGACGCCTTGTCGTCCGGCCTCGTCCACCAGTCGCACGGTCTCCCGTGCGTCCGACTCCTCGGCGTCCAGGCAACTGACCACGACATCGGCACCCTCGCGAGCAAACGCAATCGCGACCGCTCGTCCGATGCCCGAATCCGCGCCGGTGATCAGGGCGCGGCGACCGTCGAGGCGCCCGCTTCCCCGATAGGACTTCTCGCCGTGATCCGGGGCGGTCACCATGTCGGAGGTCAGTCCTGGGTGCGGTAGCTCCGGTTGGTGTTCGCGATCGGGGGCGGGGTATTGCGTAGTGGGATCCTGCCGGGCGTACTGGTCGGCCATTCTCGTACCCTTCGTCTTCTGTCGAATCGGCAAGCAGGACCGACAAGTTCGTCGAATCAGTGAGGCGCTTCCCGTCACGCTTACCCCTTCGAGAGCACCCGGAAACCGTCAGGGCAGGGGACCGGTGTGCGATAGTGCGGTGTTCGTGCGTAGGCCTTGGGCGTCTTTGCCGGGGGAGGCGCCGAACAGGCGGCGGTATTCGCGATTGAAATGTGAGGGGCTGTCGTAGCCGACGTGATGCCCGACGCCCGCGACGTCACCGGGGTGGGCGACCAGCATCGAGCGGGCTTGTTGCAGTCGAATCCGTTTCTGAAACTGCAAGGGGCTCATGGCCGTGACGGCTCGAAAGTGCCGGTGAAACGCTGATGGACTCATGCTGGCCAATCGTGCGAGATGATCGACCCGCATCGGCTCGGCGTAGTTGTCGCGGATCCAGTGGATCGCCCGGCTGACATGCGACAGGTCGCTGTCGGCCATCCCGATCTGGCGTGTCGTGCTCCCGTGTGGGCCGGTGAGTAGCCGCCAGAGGATCTCCTGCTCGATCAGCGGGGCCAGCACGGGCGCATCCGCGGGATGATCGAGCAGCCGCAGCATCCGGGCCGCGGCGTCGAGTAGATCGTCGTCTGCGTCGCCGGTCTCGATCGCCGGCAGGCCGGCGGTGCCGCGGGACCACCGTTCGGTCGGGGCCTGCAGCATCAGTGCGGCGATGGTGGCCGGGCGCAGCACCAGTCCCATGGCCAACGAGGGCGCGCCTTCGCTGATGTCGATGTAGTGGCCGGTGACAGGCAGACTGGCGGTGACGACAAGACATTGCCTCGCCCGGTACTCGTAGACCCGGTCGCCGAGCAGGAGCCGCTTGCCGCCCTGGGCCATGATCACCAGCAGCGGTTCGGTCAGCGAATACTCCTGGACCGCCGACGTGGCCGTCACTTTCGACAGCAACAACCCGTCGATCGGCGTCTGCAGATCCGGCCGGGCATGGAGCGTGATGCCGGCGCGGATCTCGTCCAGCAGGTCGGGGGAGTTGCGCACAACTCACGAAAGCATCCGTGTGGCAGTCCGGCAACCCGATCGTGGCGACATCGAGAGGATCGTGCAATGCCCAGCGTCGATCGATCTACCGCCGTCACCGCAGGTCGCGTTTCGATAGATGTGCACATTCCGATACACAAGGAGCAGATCATGCGACTCGATCAGTACGTCACACTCGGCCGCTCGGGACTGCGAGTCAGCCCGTTCGCCCTCGGAGCGATGACATTCGGCGAAGACGCCGGTGGCGCCGGCTGCAGCGTCGAGGAATCCGAGAAGATCCTCGCCACCTATCTCGACCTCGGCGGCAACTTCATCGACACCGCCAATTTCTACACGAACGGCCACTCGGAGAAGATCCTCGGCGACTTCTTCGCCGCCCATCGCGGTCGGCGCGAGCGGGTGGTGCTGGCATCGAAGTTCTTCGCGAACCTCTATCCCGGCGACCCGAACGGCGGCGGTGCGGGCCGCGCGGCCATCATTGCCCAACTCCACGAGACCCTTCGCCGCCTGCGCACCGACTACGTCGACGTGTACTGGCTGCACAACTGGGACCGCCACACCCCGATCGAGGAAACCCTGCGCACCCTCGACGACCTGGTTCGCGCCGGCAAGATCCGCTACATCGGGATCTCCAACAACCCGGCGTGGGTGACCGCGCAGGCCCAGACCACGGCGTTGTTGCGCGGCTGGACCCCGCTGATCGCACTGCAGGTCGAATACTCACTGCTGGCCCGCACCGTCGAGGGCGAACTCGCGCCCCTCGCACTCGATCAGGGCATGGCGCTGGTGCCGTGGAGCCCACTGAAGAACGGTTTCCTGTCCGGCAAATATCGCCGCGGCACAGAGGTCACCGACTCCGCCCGCACCGCCTTCGTCGGCGGCCCGACCGACGCCGAGTTCGTAGTCATCGACGCCGTCGCCGCAATCGCCGACGACCTCGCGACCACCTCGGCCGCCGTCGCGCTGGCCTGGCTGCGTGCCCGATCCGGGACCGTCGTGCCCATCCTCGGTGCCAGGCGCGTCGAACACCTCACGGACAACATCGCCGGCCTGGA
Source organism: Rhodococcus sp. ACPA1 (assembly GCF_002300195.1). Classification (NCBI taxonomy): domain Bacteria; kingdom Bacillati; phylum Actinomycetota; class Actinomycetes; order Mycobacteriales; family Nocardiaceae; genus Rhodococcus; species Rhodococcus sp. ACPA1. The sequence goes on from NZ_NSDX01000015.1 coordinate 13,749, forward strand.
GGTGACCCTCAGCCCCGAACACCTCCGCACGCTCGACGAAGTCTCGGCGCCGACGTTGAACTACCCGGTGCCGATGCACGGCGAGCAGCGGGCGATGCTCCAGTTCGCCGGCACCACCGTGGACGGGGAATCCTCCACCGTGTATCCGCCGCTGCTGCAGAGCGACGTCCGGTACTGACGGCCCACATACTTGTGCGGATCACGCTGTGCGTGCCGCAGGTGGCAGTCCCGAATTCGGCGACGCCTGCCAGCGACGGGGGTCGGGGCCCAGCAGGCGGAGCCTCCGCACCTGTTCCCGACAGCACGGTTTCAGAGACCGCGCATCGCCACCCGCCCGTGCGACGAGGGCAGTCCACGGAATCCAGGCAAGGATCTCCACTTCGTTCGGATCAGGGTGGACCAGCCGGGTGTGGGCGGTGACCCGATAGACCGGGCAGATCGAGTTCTCGAGGATGCCGGCCTTCGTGACTGTCCGGCACCGGAAATCGGGAAGAATCAGTGTGATGTCGGCGGGGATGATTCCGAGTACCTCGTCGACGCGGCGTGCGACCGCCGCCGGTAGCTTCTCGCCGCGGCAGGGGTGACCGGAACAGCTGTTGGTCCAGAACCCGGTCGACTTCCACCGAGCCGGCAGAGAGGCTGCCCCTAGTTCGCCGGCAATATCCGCCGAACCGCGCGAATCGTGGCGGCCGGGCTCGCTGGATGCCAGACCTCGCGATCAGAGTAGGACCAGGCGTACGTCGGACTACCGTCACAAATGCAGTCGAGCAGCCTCGGCTCGTCGAGTTTTTCGGCTGACCATTCGTACAATCGCTGCAGTCGCGGCCCGATCAGGCCGTAATCCAGCATCTCGCCCACGTTGTGCTCAGCAGCGACATATGCCGCGACGTCGTCCCCGAGGGGATATCGGTCGGGGAGGACCCGAGAAAGGGACAGGAAGATCCCGGTCATCGAGAGACGGGGATCTCCCAGAAGAGGACCGGCCGGCGCGAGCCGCCCGAGCGCCAGACGCGGCGCCGCGACCAGGGCATGGGCATAGAGAACACGGAGCAGTACGACGTTGAGAAAGAAGCGCTCCGGGCGGCTCTCGGTGCAGGCAAGGTCGCGATGGTCCAGGTAGGCGGAGGCGATGCTCGCATTGTGCGCCCGGTACCACGTGCGTGCGGTCGGATCGGCAACGAAGAGCATCCACAGATCGACCGTGTGCGAGGACGGCGTCCCTCCCATTCCGCCGCTCCGGGCGACAGCCTCGCAGCCGTCGCGCATCAGCCGCTCGTTGACCGCTCGCCACCACGGACTGCCGGGCGGCATCGCACCGAGCGGCGCCAGCACGCCGCGGCGAATCTGCCAGCGCATGAACGACAAAGCCGCACGGCGGAACGGCAAGTGCCGGGGTGCGCGGCCGATCGGACCGTGATAAGTACGGGCGATCAGCTCGTGACGGGCTGCAGGGTCGTCACGCACGGCGTGGACCTGACTCAGCGCCCACTCTGCGGCGGAAGGTCGAGAACTCACGCTCCCTATTGTCGGACCCACGGGCGCGGGGCGGAAGTGTGCGATTTCTACTCGACTACCTCGCCGGTCGGCCGCTGATCGGTCGCCGACACCGGGAGGGTGCCGTCATCTCCACCCTAGGGTGGCTGTCTCGCGCCGCGGCTCACGCGGACACTGGATGGCATTGCCACCCGGCGGATGCCACCGATGAATGTCGCGGGTGCAACAGCGGAGAAGCCCCATTACTGCCTCGATAGCCAATGCAGAAGAGCTACAACACAATTCCATTCTTGGGTTGGGGGTCTACCGGCCGGAGCGGGTGGTGACCAATGACGAGATCTGCCGGCAGATCGACTCCACCATCGGCTGCGTGATCGTGGCAACCTCGACCTATCCCTGTCAGACGCCGGCGGCCGGCCCGCAGATCGCGCACCGGCTGGGGATCGTGGGATGCTCGTTCGACGTGTCCTCCGGGTGCGCGGGCTTCTGCCTCGCCTTGGCTCTCGCCTCCGATGCCGTCCGCGGCGGCACCGCCCGCAATGTACTCGTTATAGCGTGACGACCTGAGCGGCATACGTGAGACCTGCACCGAATCCGATGAGCAGTGCGGTGTCTCCCCCGCAACGCCATACGCTCCCTGACGGCTCGGCGATCGCCCGGGGATCGGCGGGGGTTGGGCGGCGGGGGGAGTAGCGTGGTGGGTGTCGAGGGTTATTCGAATATGCGCGGTCATGCCATGTCGTCCTCGGCGCCCACACCGGCCCGCAGTCCAAGGGCCGAGAACTGGAGCGCCGCCATGGCGTCGAACCCGACTGATGTGTCGAATTTACTCGTGTCCGAGTCACCGAGCTCCGCGCTGACGGTGGAATCGGCGGCGTCGTGCACGGCATGCCCACACAGCGCGGATTCCCACGATGCGCTCGGGATTCGGTTCTGTGCCGTGACCTCGGCGCGAAGCCTCGATCGTAAATGCATCTGCGCCGGTGAACAGGTGAGTGGACAGCACTACTCCCGGTACTGAAAAAGACGCTCACACATGGGCGCTCCGTTCGATTCGCCGACGGCCTTGCATGACGGCACTATTCTGATGCCACGTCGTACGTTCGAGTCGAAAGGACGCCCATGGCTGGTGTGCCGTTCCGGTCCCCGTCGACGGGACGCGCTGTTCGCGCCGTGTTGTTCGATACCTTTGGCACCGTTGTCGACTGGCGCACCGGTATCGCCGCCGCTGTCGCGGACTACGCGGCGCGCCATCAGCTCGACGTGGACGCAGTTGCGTTCGCCGACCGGTGGCGCGCCCGTTACCAGCCATCCATGAACGCCATCCTTTCCGGCGCCCGCGAGTTCGTGACTCTCGATATCTTGCACCGCGAGAACCTCGATTTCGCGCTCCGTGAATCGGGCATCGACCCCACGAATCACGATGCCGGAGCGCTCGACGAGCTCGCGCGCGCCTGGCATGTGCTCACCCCCTGGCCCGACAGCGTGCCAGGTCTCACGGCACTCAAGACCGAGTACATCATCGGTCCGCTCTCGAACGGCAACACCTCACTTCTGCTCGACATGGCCAAGAACGCCGGAATCCCGTGGGACGTGATCATCGGATCCGACATCAATCGGAAATACAAACCTGATCCCCAGGCTTACCTGCAAACGGCGCAGTTTCTCGGTCTTCACCCGGGCGAGGTCATGCTCGCCGCCGCCCACAACGACGACCTCGAAGCCGCGCACGCCACGGGACTGGCTACAGCGTTCGTTCTCCGGCCCGTCGAACACGGACCGCACCAGACCGATGATCTGGCGCCAACAGGCAGCTGGGACATTTCAGCCACCGACATCACTCATCTCGCAGCGCAGCTCCGTGCGGAATCGGCAGGGTTCAGGTGAGGTGGCGAACCTTCGGGTCGCGTGACTCACCTCTGTCAGGTAATCCTTGACGCCGCGTACCACTCCTGTCAGGCTATACCTGACAGAGATGGAGGTTGTCATGGAATTAGTCGAACGCGCCGTCAGCGCGGATATCGACGCCGCTGCTCGCGCGGTGATAACGGCTGCGGCCGCCGAAGCTAGCCGTCACGCTGACGAAATCATCGGCACCGGGCCGCTTCCCGGCACCGCGGAATGGGACGCCGAGCAGGGCACGGACATCCCCGACCAGCGAACCCTTGCCTGGCACCTACTGAGTCTTCGCATCCAGCTCGCCGCCGGGCTGGACGGCATCGAAACCGTTCTCGGCCTGCGCTTTCAGGGAGCAACATGGGCAACCATCGGCAGGGCCGCCGGGATGACCCGTCAGTCCGCGCACGAGCGATGGGGTTCCCGCACGACCGCCCTGCTCGACCCGATGGGGACCGGCTTGCCCAAGACCGTCGCCGACGACGATCCGAGTTGACCTGGGACGTGGTCTGTCGCCTCACCCGTTCGCCATCTGTCGGGACTGCGCGCGAGTACGAGCGCTCGCGGTCTGGGGTCGTCAGTCCCGGTACTCCGGGGCCGGCGGTCCGGGTGCCGGGCCGAGCGACGACAGCCACCGATCGTAGAGAGCAGTCCAGGTTCCGTCTGTGCGCAGCCGTTCCAGTGTGCCGTTGACGAACCGGACGAGGTCGTCGTTTCCGGGAGCGAGGCCGATGGTGTATTGGGCGGAATCGGTTTCGGGACCGACGATTTCGAGATTCGGATCCTGGGCGACGAGGCCGGCGAGGACGGCAGCGCCTGCGACCGCGTCGACCTGCCGCTGCTGGATGGCCATGAGGCAGTCGTCCCAGTCGGGTACCGCAAGGATCGTGGCTTTGGGGGCGATACGCGACAGCGCCGACACCGACGCCGGATCGTTATGCGTGCAGACCCGTCGCCGGGCAAGGTCGGCCGGACCGGAGATGCCCGACCCGTCCCGCACCACGAGCCGGCGGGATGCCTCGAGATACACCGTGGAGAACGCCAAGTCCTGGGAAACCTCACAGGGGAGGGCAACCGGACGCACGACCATGTCCGCGTCGCGGTGGGCGAGCATCTCGGCGCCGTCATCGGTTCCGAGCGGCCGGAACTCGACCTTGGTGGGATCGCCGAGTAGATCACGTGCGACCTCCCGCGCGAGGTCGACACCGAATCCGGTGAGGGTGCCGGTAGTCGGGTCGCGGAAGCTGAACAGGTTGGTGTTCTGGTCGACCGCGACGACCACCGTGCCGCGGGCACGGATATCGTCGATCGTGCCGCCGAGGCTCGGCGCCCCCGGACGGAGACTGGCCTGTGCTACACATGCCGACGGCTCCGTGGCCGGTGGCGGCGCCTCGGACGGTGCGATGAGCTGGGCGCCGGCCGACAGGGGAAACTCCGTGAAGTCGCCGGAGAACCTCGGGGTGGGTGCATCGGGCGCGCCGCAGCCGGCAAGCAGGACAGCTCCGAACGCGAGGCTGCCGAGCAGCCGGGCGGAGCGCGGTCGCCGATCCGAGTGTGGTCGCACCATCAGTGATACTCGCTCACTCTGGGCTCGATCCCCGCGACGACGGCGAGCGCTGCGGAAACGGCGAGCACGATGCCACCCACGGCGAGCGCCGCCATCGTGCGGTACGACTCCCGCATCGCGTCGAGTTCCTCGGTGCGCAGGGCCGTCATGGCGTCTTCGAGCCCTTCGTCGAGGGCCCGGAACTGGGCCGTCGATGCCGTCGATCCCGGACCGACCGCAACGTCCGCCGCGCCCTGGTAGTCGCCGTCTGCGAGCTTCTGCTGCAGATCCCGGTGGGCGGCCCGCCATCCGTCGAACGCGGCGGACGCATCGTCGACGGTGTTCCGCGACGCGTCCGAATTCAGAATCTCGGCGAGTGCGTCCGTGTGCCGGGTGTAGTCGCTCCCGGCCGGATCGAAACCCGGACGAAGCAGTCCGAGCGTCTCGTCGGCGCGCGCCTGCTGGGCGAGGATCCTCGCCTTCGTGACCGCCGCGAGGGGCTCCGCGCCGTCGATCCGTGCGCGTTCGCTCGCCGACGTCGACAACAGCCCGGCGACCACGATCCATACGACGAGAGCAGCCAGCAGGACGGTCGCGCACGCCAGTCCCGGATTGACCCGGCGGCGGCTTCGATGAGCCACGTACGCGTGCGCGACGGCGAGGACGACGACCCCGGCCGACGCGACGATTATGGCGGTGGCGGGCAACCTGGCGGTGTGGGACTGCGTGTCGGCGACGGCGCGGGCCTGGTCGTTGTAGAGGCGTTCGGCCAAGGGCAGGATGGTGTCCTGCATCAGAGCCGAAGCGGTTCCGAGATACGCCACCCCGACCGGATTTCCCGCGGAGTCGTTGGACCGTGCGGTCGCCACCAGGTCCGTGTACACGGCGACGTGCCGCGACATCTCGGTGAGCAGTCGCAGCGATTCCACATCGCCGGAGGTGACGCCGTACGACGCGGTGACGAGTGCGTTCGACGCGTCGCCGATCGCCTGGTTGTACCGGTCGCGTACCGCCAGCGGCTCGATGGCACCCGCGATGAACGACGACGTCGCTGCCGCGTCGGCGATCGACAACGAGCTGAACAGGTTCTGCGCGGCGTCCGCGAGCGGTTCGGTGTGGGCGCGAAGGGTTTCCATGCGCTGCTGCCGTGCGGCGACCACGGCGGACGTCACGAGGCCGGCCGTCAGCGCCACCGCGACGAGGACGACGGCCAGGAGGGACAGGCGTCCGGGCGTGGACGCGAGGAATTCGCGCCAGGGGCGGCGGTGGACCTCGGGTTCGACGAGCAGGGATTCGTCCAGGAGATGCTCGTCGGCCGGCGAAGTGTCACGATCTGCGCTGGATACGGCGCCGCGGTCCTGGTGGTACACCTTCTCCTCCTCATCCCTGCACTCAGTGTGCGCCGATCACGGTCGGAAAACACCGAAAGCATCGACGAGCGCGAGTAGCCTGCCTTGCCTGCGGGTACCTCCAGACTGGGCACGATCAGACTGGAGATGCTCGGGTCATGAAGGCAGGCTCATGAGGAAAAGGGTGCGCGCGTCTTCCGTCGCCGCCGCGGTCGCAGCGGTGGTGCTCGGGGCTTGCGCGGTCCCTGCGCAGCAGGGTGACGACGCACCGGAGAAGGTCTACTTTCTCTTGCCGAACACGACGACCACCCGATTCATGGAGCGAGACGAACCCCTGTTCACCGACTTCCTGGAGCTGTTCGCACCGGAGGCGACGGTGACGGTCTGCAACGCCGAGGGCGATCCTGCCCGTCAGCAGAGCCAGGTCGAGTCGGCGATCGCGGAGGGCGCGTCCGTGCTCGTGCTGATCTCCGCGGACGCGAGATTTTCGGGTGGAGCCTTGACTGCCGCCGCCGAGGCGAACGTTCCGGTAGTGCTCTACGACCATGACGCGGTCGGTGGACCGGCAGACGTTCAGGTGATCTTCGATCCACTCGAGGTCGGCCGACGGCAGGGGAGCCGCGCCGCGGATCTGATCGCCGCGATGCCCGGCGACGGTGTGAAGATCGCCCGGGTGGAGGGAAACCTCGGTGAATACGGAACCCGTCAATTTCGGCTCGGTCAGGACGAGTATCTGCAGCCACTCGCCGACAGTGGCAAGATCCGCGTGGTCTGCGAGACCGCGATCGACGACTGGGACCCGGCCGAAGGTCAGGCATTCGCGGAGGAATGCCTGACCCGCGAGAACAACGACATCGCCTTGTTCGTCACCATGAACGACGACCTGGGAGGCGGAATCGTCGCGGCACTGGCCGGCCGCGGGCTCGCCGGACGGATCCCGGTCACCGGGGGACAGGACGCCAATCTCGCTGCGCTGCAACTGATCGCGCAGGGGACTCTCGACAACACGATCTTCAAGAATCTGGCCGACCAGGCGAAGGTCGCCGCGCAGCTGACCACGTCGATCCTCCACGGCGAAGGCATTCCGGAGGAGATGATCAACGGCACGATCGACAACCAGTACATGGCCGTGCCGACGGTGTTCCTGCCCGTGCAGAACATCACGAAGGACAACCTCCAGGTCGTGGTCAACTCCGGCTTCTACACGTGGCAGCAGATCTGTGCGCCGGATCCGGCATCCGCGGTGTGCGGGGAGCACAGCTGAGCCGGTGGAACTCGGCGAGTTCAGCTCAGAGGCGCGATGACACCGCGGTCGCCGATTTCGGCGCGAACGTCGATCACCCGCCCGGCCAGCAACCAGCCCGACGGTTCGCGTCGCCACTCGTCGCGGTACTCACCGAGGCATTCGTACGTCGCGCCGGCGCGGTCGCCGAGGCCGACGTGAAACGCCCGGAAGTAGCACCGAGTGCGCGCCGCATCGCCGTCGACGTCGACGCGGATGTTGCCGAGCAGGTGCTGGGTGGCGCCGCAGACGTCGAGGTGGGAACGGACGCGGGCGACCACGTCCGCCGGCCCGGTCCGCCCGTAGGCCACGACATCTTCGGTGAGCGTCGCCGCGAACCCCGGCCAGTCCTTCGTGTCGAGCAGGACGGCCACGACGTGCAGGCGGTCGGTGATCCGGACGCGGTCGGGAGCGGGCTCGGGCATGGCTCGATCTTCCTCGGAGGTCCGGCTGCGTCGGCCCGGAGTCCCGCTGATCGAGACTGTCCGGTGGCGTAACACCGTCGGGCTGCGGGTGGGGTGCCGAGGTCGGGTCGCATACGGTGGCAGTGGCTCGCCGGGCGGGCCGGATCGAGGAGGAATCGGTAATGAGTGCACGTAGCCCCAAGGAGCGCATCCCCAGCCAGTGGGAGGAGATCACAGCCGCCGACCCCGGGCACTCGACGTGGTACGTCGAGCGGTTCCGGGCGATGGCGGCGCAGGGTAAGGACATCGTGGGGGAGGCGCGTCTGGTCGATGCAATGCTCGGCCGTGGCGGTCGGGTACTCGACGCGGGGTGCGGACTGGGCCGCCTCGGTGGCTATTTGCACGATGCCGGTCATGTCGTGGTGGGTGTCGATGTGGATCCTGTGCTCATCGCCGTGGCGGAGGAGGATCACCCCGGTCCGACGTGGCTGGTCGGTGATCTCGCAGAGTTGGATCTGCCGGCCCGCGGGGTAGCAGCCGATTTCGAAGTGATCGTCTGTGCGGGCAACGTGATGACTTTCCTGGCGCCGACGACCCGCGAGTCGGTGCTGGCGGGATTCGCCTCCCATCTCGCCCCGACCGGCCGAGTGGTTGTGGGGTTCGGTGCAGACCGGGGCTACGAGTTCTCGCAATTCCTCGCGGATGCTCGGGCCAACGGCCTCACGCCAGATCTGCTGTTGTCTACGTGGGATCTGCGCCCGTTCACCGAGGATTCCGACTTTCTCGTGGCAGTGTTTTCGCGCGCGCACTGACCAGCCCTTCCTGGAGCGAGAGGAGCACGGTGAGGGCAGCGGTTGCGTCGAGCAAGGCGCGGGAGCGTGCTGTGGTGGCCTGGTCGCGGGCAGTCAGCGCGGCGCCGATGTCACCCGATCCGGGTGTGCGCCCGAGTTGTGTCATGACCCCGCGGAGAGGTGCGATGCGGTAACCGGCCTTGCGAAGCTGATGCACGACGCGAGCGTCGCGGACCTGCGTCGGGGAGTATCGGCGCGCTCCGGTGCGTGTGTCCCGGTCCGGGACGACGAGTCCCTCTGTGTCCCAGTGTCGCAACGTGGAGGGGCGGAGACCGAGGGCGACGGCGAGTTCGCTCACGCCCATCCAGTCCGAGGCCTGCACGTCGTCGATCGGTTCGGTCGAGATCACATCGGCGGCCTCCTTCGCCAGGGCCAGTTCGGTTCGTTCCGCGTGGAGTCGGGCGTGTGCTGCATCGAGGAGGGCGACCGTTGTCGCGGCCGGGCACGTGTGCACGCTGCGCACGATCCGTTTGGCTTCGACAGGACCGGCGCCGACGGCGAGTTCCCGATAGGCGAGCGCGGACTGCACATGCACCTCGGTGTAGATGCGGTATCCGGCGTCTGTGCGGGTTGCGGGGGGCAGTACCCCGTCGCGTTCGAGGTTGCGCACGTGCTGCACGGAGCACCCGGCACGCCGGGCGACATCGACGGTCCGTAGATGAGGTGATTGGAGACTTGGCACCGTATTTCTCCTACGTTTGCTCGTCGAGGTCTCCACGAGCACTTTAATGAAACGCTGGAAGCTATGACCATGGACGACATCATCGAATTCGTCGAAGGCCTCGGCGACGTTCTGACACTCAGGCCTGCCCCCGGCGACGGTTCGCCCGAGATCAGCTGGGGTGACACCTTCTTCTACTACTCACCGGATCGGATCGTTCCCGACAGGACCCAGCCCTTCGCCACCATCGTCACCAAGAACTACCCCGGGGACGAAAGCTCGGGTCTGGACCGCGCGGGCGCGTTCCGGGTGAACATCCACGCAGGGAAGGAGGCGTTCATCGAGGCAACCGGCCACGCACCGCGAGAACAGGGCGTCGCCGACGCCGGTGCGCCCGACACCGTCATCGCGCATCCCGTCTACGGCCCCTTGAGCTGGCTGGCGGTCATCGACCCTGGCTCTCGCACCGGCAGAGTCGTTCGAGAGTTGCTGCGCGGGGCGCACACCCTGGCTCGCTCGCGCTACGAGCGACGAGCGGAATCCACCCCACGCTGATACGAGAAAGGCACGCGGCACCGAGGACGACGAAAAATGGCGTCGTCCCCGGTCACGCGTCGTCACATCTGGTAGATCTGGCTGCTGTTCCAACCGACGAGGAGTTCGTCGAGCGTCATGCTCTGGTCCCTGCGTTCTTGCCGTTGGTCGCGTTGTCGGTCGTGGCGGGGGCCGTCACCGTGGTCACCGCGATCGCCGGGGATGGTGGGTGCGGCGACTGTCGTGACGGGGTGTTCGGCCGCTGTCGCGATGGCGGTGGCGGCTCCGAGGGGGATGACGGCGAGCGCGGCGGCGACGGCGGCCGTGGCGAACCGGTTTCGCAGGGGGATTCGAGGGAGACGGTTCACTGCGCCCGACGGATTCGCCGCGTGCGAAGTCTCGGAGTGGGGAAGTGAGGTGTGCATTTCGTAGTCCTGTTCGAATGCGTGGGCCCAGCGTCCACAGCTATTCGAATGGTGTCTGCGAGGGCCCGGAACGTTACACCCGCGGTGCAGGAATCTCGGTTCCACAGTGAATCCGCGCCGGAGTGGAGATGTTCTCCATGGATGGATTCCCGTGTCCGTACTACCGTCGCAGTGACCGCAGGCGGGCACCATGGCGCGTCAGCCGGGACCAGTGGGGGAGAGGAGAAGCAGTGCCTTCCATCGAATCCGGCGGGGCTCGAATCGACTACACCGTGCACGGTGACGGCCGATCCTCGTCGAGCGTGATGTTGCTGGCGGGTTTCACAGCCCCCGCCACGTCGTGGCGTTATCAGATCCCGTCGCTGACCCAGGCAGGTCACCGCGTCATCGCGGTGGATCTGCCGGGCCACGGAACGGCTCCCGCCATGCCGCACGGCACGACGATGCAGACACGCGCCGGACTCGTGCACGCCCTCATCGAGCAACTCGACCTGCGGGATGCGGCAATGATCGGAGGCTCGATGGGCGCAAACACGATCTGGTCGTACGTCGACACGTACGGCACGGGGCGGCTTCGTGCCGCGGTTGTGGTCGATCAGACTCCGCGGATGCTCAATGCGCCGGAGTGGGCGTACGGGTCTACGGCTACGACCAGGAGAAGGTCGACACGTTCTTCGCGAACGGGATTCCCTCGACCGGCCACGGCACCCCGATCTGGAAACGCGGTATGCGGTTGGTCCGCCTGCTCGCCGCGATGGGCCGCGTCGACCGATCCCTGTCGCCACCGGAACTCGCCCTGTTGAACGATCATGCGAAACGCGACTGGTGTTCGACGATCCGTGCGAGCGATCTTCCCGTGCTCATCGTTGCCGGTTCCGACAGCGAGTTCTGGCCGTCAGCACACGCCGCCGCGGCCGCAGCACTCGCACCGAACGGAGCGTCGACCGTCGTCGCACGCGCAGGCCACGCGACGAACATGGAACGACCACATTCGTTCAACAGGGTTGTCGCCGAATTTCTCGATTCCGCGTCCTGAGCCCCGAACCGTGGCAAGCGCCGCCGCAGTCGCTACCGGTCAGTCGACGGACTGCACGACGACCGTGCCGCCGCTCTCCGCGGCTTCACGCGCCGCTGCCAACACCGCGATGGTGCCGAGCGCGGTGCGGGCAGGCACCGGTTGCTCGCCGGTGCCGGCAACGGCGGCCGCGAATTCCGTGTAGTAGTCCTGATACGAACCCCGTTGCGACGGGACCGTTTCCGCGCCCTCTGCTGTATGGAGGACGCCCCAGCGTTCCCGTCGTTCGTAACCCCACCCGGCGGGATCGTCGACGGGCCGCGTCCCCGCGAAGAGAGTCTGTGCCTGCACGTCCGTACCGTCCGCCACATAGGCGCCCAAGCTGCCGAACGCCCGCAGCCGTCGTCCCTCGAAGTGGTTGACCTTGCTCGACGAGACGCTCGAATAGACCCCGCTGCGGTGAGTGATATTGACGACGAAGCCGGCGTCGGTGCGCCCCTCTGGGCGGTCGACATAATCGAGGTGGGCGTCGACCCTCTCTGCCGGACCGAACAACCACAGCATCTGGTCGACGACGTGTGCGCCCATGTCGCGCAGCAACCCGCCAGTCGGGCCGGTTTCGAGCGTGTCGGCACCGTCCAGGTCGAATTGGGATTCGATACGCCAGATGTCGCCGAGTCGCGGCAACACCGACCTCAGCGTGCGGATGTCGGCGTCGTATCGACGGTTGTGATAGACGCTGAGCAGCACGCCGGCGTCGTCTGCGGCTGCTACCAACTCTCGGGCCGTCTCGACATCCGGCGCGAAGGGCTTGTCCGCGACCACGTGCACACCCCGCCCGATCGCCTCGAGTACGAGTTCGCGCCGCGTCTGCGGTGGGGTGGTGATCGTGACGGCATCGACGCCGGAGTCGATGAGCTCGCCGAGGCTCGAGAACACCGGTATTCCAGGGAAGCCTGCGGCAGCCTGGGCGACACGTGAGGCGGAGCGGGTCACGATGCCGCCCAGTGTGATTCCCTCGGCCGCTTCGACGAACGGTGCATGGAAGTAGCGGCCGCCCAGTCCGTACCCGACGATTCCGATATTCATACTCATGCGTGGATTATATGTTAAGACATTCGAACAATCTATGTCTGTAGAGCAGGCAGTCGCGGTGTCGAGGGTCGAGAACCGCGCAGTGCCGTGCCAGGATGAGGTGGCACGATCACTTGCAGGGAGGCGACGACATTGTCGGAGCGATCAGGATCCCACGCCGACGATCCGTTCAGCGGTCGGCAGCCAACCAGTCACGAACGGATGACGGGACGGCCCTGGGATGCGTCCTACCACGAGGGGCCTGCGCCGTGGGATGTCGGCCGGCCGCAGCCGGCGATCGTGCGGGTGGCATCCGAAGGTGGATTCGCCGGAGCGGTGCTCGATGCGGGATGCGGGACCGGCGAGAACGCTCTTCACGTCGCCTCGCTGGGATTGCAGGTTCTGGGCGTCGACGTGGCTGCGACGGCACTGGCGATCGCCCGGGAGAAGGCCGACGACCGCCGGATCGAGGTCGAGTTCGCAGTGGCAGACGCGTTCCAGTTGGACAGTATGGGGCGCCGGTTCGGGATCGTGCTGGACTGCGGACTGTTCCACACGTTCGACGCCGCCGAGCGACCACGCTACGTGGCGAGTTTGGCGTCGGTGACCGAACACGGCGGAACCGTGTATGTGTTGTGCTTCAGCGACGATGGTCCCGATACCGGCCCGCACCCCGTCAGCCGGGAGGAGCTGAGAGCGGCGTTCGACCCCAGCGATGGATGGAAGGTCGCCGCCATTGAACCGGACCGGATCGAGACGCGATTCCACGACGACGGCGCACCGGCCTGGTTTGCGACCATCGAGCGGATCTAGCCGGCGGGCGGGTCGGCCCGGTGAACGGTCGGCATTTCGTTAGTGCGTGCCGTCATTCGGCGTTTCCGGTCGGGAAGTAGACCGACCCGTCGCTACCGACGCAGCCGCCCTGGACGGGGCCGGGCCCGAAGTATGCGCCGTTGACCTGACCGGCGCCACCGGAGGAATTCGACCCGACTCCGGCTCCCGCGACGCCGACTGCCCCGCAGGTGTAGCTGTTCGAGTCGCCCGGCTCGCTCTCGACCTGAACCTGTGTGCCCGGAGTGTTCGGATCCCCGTGCAGGTTCGGTGCCGCGGCCGCGACCCCGGGTGCGGCGAAGATGGCGAGTGCGGCGGCCGCCGCGAGCGCCGAGCGCACTGCGAATGTGTTCATGCGATTCACCCTCGATTCGGTGGGCGCCCCGGATTCAGCTCGCCGGGTTCCGGGCGGGTCGTCTCCCGTGACGCATTCGTCTCACGGTAGGACCCCAATTATCGTCCGCTCCACCCGGAAATCCCACCCCGGGTATGCGCCGCGTGAATCGGCCAGGCGGCACGCTCCACCCACCGTCCTTGACATGAAGTGGACTTTAGGTTTCACGATGGTCGCAGATGTCACTGGAGGCAAGGAGTCTGCGATGAACGGCACCGGGACGGCGCTGATCACAGGAGGATCGGCAGGGCTGGGACGGGCGAGCGCACTCGCGCTCGCGGAGCGTGGCTGGGAGGTGATCATCACCGGGAGGCGGGTCGAACCGCTCGATCGGGTTGCCGCGCGGGCACACACCATCACCGCACTCCCCGGTGACGTGACCGATCCACGGCAGCGCGAGCGCATCGCCGTCGAGATCGCGGCGCGGGGACGACTGGATCTGTTGCTCAACAACGCCAGCGCGCTCGGACCCAGCCCGATGCCCACCCTCGCCCGGTATCCGGAGGACGCATTGGCGCAGGTCTTCGCGACCGATGTGCTCGCCCCGCTCGCCTTGATCGCCGCGCTGATCGCGCATGTGCGGGACGCGGGCGGGACCGTGATCAACATTTCGTCGGATGCCGCGGTCGAGGCGTATGCGGGCTGGGGCGGGTACGGGGCCGCGAAGGCGGCGCTCGACCACGCGACCGCGGTGCTGGCGGTCGAGGAACCCGGCCTTGCGGTCTACGCCTTCGATCCCGGCGACATGCGCACCGAGATGCACCAGGCGGCGTTCCCCGGCGAGGACATCTCGGATCGGCCCGATCCGGAGACCGTGGTGCCTGCGCTGCTGCATTTGCTCGACACGAGCCCACCCAGCGGCCGGTACCGCGCCGCGGACTTCGCGGTCGCAGCGAACACAGGGGTGACGTCGTGACCCGCGCACACGTCCCCTCCGCGGCCGAGTTCCGGTTCGCGCTGCCTCGGCGATTGGAGGCGAGTGGTCCACCGGAGAGCCGGGGGCTGCCGCGCGACTCGGTGCGGCTGCTGGTCTCCGATCGGGGCAGGGTGGAACACACCAGATTTCACAACCTGCCGCACTTCCTCGAGGCCGGCGACGTGGTGGTGGTGAACGCGTCGTCGACGTTGGCCGCGGCGGTGGACGGGACCGTCGACGCGGTGGGACCTGTGGTCGCGCACTTCTCCACCGACCTCGGGAACGGGGACTGGGCGGTCGAGGTGCGAGCGCCGGGACCGGCCTCCGGCGCCCTCGACACGGTCGCGGCGGGAACGCGGATCATTTTGCCGCGCGGCGTTGTTGCGACCCTCGTGGAACCCTGGCCCCACGGTTCGACCAGGCTGTGGAGGGCCTCGATCGACGGCGTCGCCGATGTAGCCGCGGAACTGCTCGCCACCTCGGGCCGTCCGATCACCTACGCGTACGTCCACGAACGCTGGCCTCTGTCGTCGTACCAGACGATCTTCGGCCGTAGTGGCGGAAGCGCCGAGATGGCCAGCGCTGCGAGGCCGTTCACCCATCCGATGGTCACCGACCTGGCGACCTCGGGGGTGGTCGTGGCGCCGATCCTGCTGCACACCGGTGTCTCCTCGCCGGAGCGAGGGGAGCCACCGATACCGGAGCCGTACGAGGTGCCGGAGCAGACGGCGCGTCTGGTCAACGACCGGCGCGCCGCCGGAGGTCGCGTCATCGCGGTCGGCACCACCGTGACGAGGGCCCTCGAGACCCAGGCCACTTCTGACGGCATGTCGGTGGCGGGCGCCGGCTGGACGGACCTGGTACTGAGCGCGGAGAGGCCGGCACGGGTGGTGGACGGCCTGGTCACGGGCTGGCACGCGCCGGGGGCGTCGCATCTCATGCTGCTCGAATCGGTGGTGGGGGAGGCGGCAGTCCGTCGCGCCTACGACGAGGCTCTTTCACGCGGATACCTGTGGCACGAGTTCGGGGACAGTGCGCTGTTGCTGCGACAGTGACGATGCAATCGCGGTTCTCGACAGCGGCGCCGTGGGCGAGTTGACTGAAACTGGTGATCTCGGCAATTCAGAAGGGATCACAGAGGACAGGACGTCGTCATGAACATCGGAAAGAAGATCCGGCACAAGGTCGAAACCGCCGAAGGCGCCACCAAGAAGGCAGTCGGCAAGGCCACCGGGAACGCCCACCTCGAAGCCGAGGGGAGCAAGGAACAGGCCAAAGGCAACACCAAGCAGATGGGAGACAAGGTCAAGGACGCGGGCAAGAAGATCAAGAACGCCCTCAAACACTGACCGAACCTCGGGCGAGTCCGGACTACTCGTTCGACAGCAGCGGCCCCAGCGGCCCGAGGTCGATGTTCAGGTCCTCGGGCGTGAGATCGAAATGCTCACGCAACTCCGCCATCCGCTCCTCGAGCAGCATGAGCGTCGTGCCGATGCGTTCGATCTGCTCGTCGCTGAGATCGCCGTGCTCGACTCGGCGTATCGCCTGCCGTTCCATCAATTGGCGTAAGAGCTCGACGATCGTCAGGACCAGCGTGACCAGGCCCTTCTCGACGGATTCGGGGTCGGCGTCGATTCGCTGTGGCAGAACCCGACGACCGATGTCGGTCGGGGCATCCGAATCGATGGGCTCGGACTCAGTCATCGGCGGGCTCCGGCCCGACCGGGTCGGGGACGAGTGCGCTGACCGATGCGATGAGCGTGCGCAGCGAGATCCGGACCATGTCGACGTCGGCGAGCGACAGGGTGATCTCGCCGGTGATGACGACACCACCGCCGAGCACCCGATCGAGCAGGTCGACGAGCGCGATGCGGCGAGTGTCGTCCGCGGGGACCATCTCGCTCATGGCCTCACCCGTCGATCCCGGCGAAGGAGTACGGCGGCCACGGTCCGGTCAGATCCAGTGTGATGCCCGGGCGTTCGGCGTCGAGTGCCGACACGAGCGCAGCGAAGTCGTCGATCCGTGCGTTGTCCACGAGGTAGGTGCCGTTGAAGATCATCCAGGCCCGTTTACCGGTCAGCACCGGATCGGTGACTTGCCGTCGAAGCCCGTCGACGGCACGGCCCAGGAGCGCGGAGTGAATCTCGCCCGCGTGGCCGGCCGCCCTGCGTTCCACGTCTTGCTGTGCGCTCAACTCCGCACGACGACGCAGCAGATACGCGGTCCCCTTTCCCTTCGCGCCGGTCGCGGAAGGTTCCTCTTTCACGTTCTGCGCCAGCACCTTTGCGTCTCCGAACGCTTTGACACCCCACTCACTCCGTCCGGTCACCCGGCGCAGCGCTGTGCTGAACTCCTCCTGTCGTTCGTCGAGGAGGAGGCGAACGCGATCGTCGTCGAGGTAGAGGGTTGCCAACCGCAATGGAACCGTGGGACCGCAGCGCAACACGGCAGCCACCACACTGTCGTGTGCTCTCGCGGTTGCCGCAAGCCAGTCGAGGTCCTCGAGGTTGCGCTGCAGAGGTTCCTGCCCGAATTCGCTCAGGCTCACCGTCCCCACCACCGCGGCGAGACCCGCCGACGCCACCGCGCGGACCGGCTCGCCGGCCACACCGGTGACCCCGGCGAGTTGTGCGTCGCCGATGCTGTCGGTGGTGATGCTGTAAAGCCAGACACCCTCATCCGCCGTCATCGCCGGGCTCCTGACGTTTCGCCTCCACCTCGACCGTTTCCGCGGCCTCGACGGCAGGGCGAACCGACCTGTCGGACTCGAGTTCGGCGATCCGCTCCCGAAGCTTCCGGTTCTCGAGTTCGAAGTCGCTGTTCCTGCCGGTCAGCCAGGGGTCGTGCTCCCACCAATCGATGCCCACCTCCTTCGCGGTTTCCAGCGAGGCGATCACCAGTCGCACCTTGATGGTCAGCAGTTCGATGTCGAGCAGGTTGACCTGGATGTCTCCGGCGATCACGAGCCCCTTGTCGAGCACCCGCTCGAGGATCTCGCCGAGGTTCGTCGACTGGTGCCCGCCGCCCATTCCGCCGCCCGAACTCTGCGGAAGGTTGCTCGCGCCGCCGCCGGCGATGGTCATGACTGCGTGCTCCCACTGTCACCGACACCGCGGATGTAGCGGCGGGTTCTGCGGTAGGACAACAGCTCTCCATCCAGATCCAACACCACCTCGTACATCGCGAGCATGTCCGTCGACGACGGGATTCGTCGATCCTCGACTACCTCCACCTCCACCGCCCAGCCGTCGTCGGTCGGCATGACCGAGGTCGCACCCAGTGGTTTCTTGCCGGTCAACTGCGCAATGTCACGCGTCGCGATCTCGGCGATCTCGGGTGCCGGCAACGGTGGTGGCTCCTCTTCTGCCATCGCCCGTCACTCCCTCTCCGGACCGGTGGGATGTGCCGTTCCGGTCATTCGATCGAGGATGGCCTGCTGTGCCTGCTCTTCCTCCTCGGCGGAGATCTCGCCTGCCGCACGTGCGTCCTCCAGTTCCTCGAGTGCGCGGCGCGCACTCGCGGGATTGTGGAGTTCCTCCTCGACCTGTTGCTGTATCAACTCGGCTAACGAGATCACCCCGCGAACGGGGGCAAGCGGCAGCGTGGCGATGAACGACAGGAGACCCATCGGTCAGCCCTCCGGTTTCTGCGTGACCACGAAGTCGTAGGCGGCGAGCGGTCCGAGCAGGCGCATGTCGACCCGGCCGTCCCACTGCTCGGCCAGTTCTCCCACTGCTTTCTCGAGTTCTTCCTGCCGTGCGACCTCGACGAGGACGGCTACTTGCGCGGCCTCCTCCTCGTGAGTCGGTTCCCGGACGTTGACCGAATCGGACAGCGAGTCGAGTGCCTCGACCACCTTGCGGGTGTCTTCGTCCCGCTTGGCCTCGATGGCATTACTGACGATTTCGCCGAGGGCCATCCGGGCGTCGCGGGTGGTCTCCTCGGGCTGATCCCGGATCGTGCCGAGCAGCTTGCTCGCCTGTTCGTTCTCTTCGATTATTTCTCGGAGGATCGCCTGCTCGACGTATCGCCCCTTCACGACGTATTGTGCTCGGCCTTCGAGTTCCTCCAGCGCGGCGGCGAACTCCTCGGCGTGTGCCGCGAGTAACTCCTCCGCGACAGCGTCCTCATCGGTCATGACTGCCCCGAAACGAAGCGGGAGCACCGGTGCCACACGAGACGTGCCATCCAGCACGTGCGCGTGGGTTCGGAGGTCCTCGGGCTTGCCGAGCGGCCTGTCCACCGAAATTTCGCTCACGAGCGCTGCGATGTCGCCGTGCTTGACGATGCTGACCGGTCCGTCACACACTCCGACCGCGTCTTTTTCGGCTTCCACATCGGCGGGCACGATGCCGTACACGTAGACACCGCTGGTGCGCGGCTCGTCGGGTGCGTCGGTGCTCTGGTTTGACGTAGACATCACTTGTCCCCTCGAGTGGACTTGCGCGAAACACGTTCGCGCTCAGGTTCTTCCTGCCCGCCGCCGAGGATGTCGCCGAGTTTCTCACCCGCGGACTCGATCGCGCCCTTGGTTTTCGACTTGGCGCCGCCCTCGGTGACGTCCCCAACCAGATCCGTCAGGCCCTTCGGCTCGCCACTGCCGATTTCGAGCCGGTTCACGGCCTCCGCGAACCGCAGGTAGGTGTCGACACTGGCGACGACGACGCGTGCATCGATCGTCAGCAGTTCGATGCCGACCAGCGAGACACGCACGTAGGCGTCGATGACGAGACCCTTGTCGAGGATTGTGTCGATGACGTCGGCGAGGCTACTCGAGCTGGGACCGCCGCTGACGCCGCCACCACCTCCCCCCGCCGGTTGTATTGCCGTCATCGTCGTGCTCCTTGTCGCGAGCTCGCCGTCTTCGCGGCAGTCTTGCGCGGGCGCCCTCGCCGTTTCGGGCCCTGGTCCTCAGCGGCAGCCGCGGTCTTGCGCGGGCGACCTCGGCGCCGCGGCGGCGGTGCTTCTGCTTCCTCCTCCTCGTCTGATTCCGTGCCCGCGTCCTCGTCGGTTTCCTCGGTGTCGTCTTCGTCGGTTTCCTCAGCCTCGTCGCCTTCGGCCTCGTCGCCTTCGGCCTCGTCGCCCTCAGCCTCGTCGCCCTCGGGCTCGTCGGTTTCCTCGAGCTCTTCCGACTCTTCCGGCTGCGCCTCGTCCTCTTCGGGCTCGACTACCTCGCCGTCCCGGATCTCTCCGCGCCAGCCCTCGACTTCGTCGGGATGGAGAACGGACTGCGTCATGACATGGCGTGCAAAGTGTTTCAATTCCAGCCGTGCTCGTCGTCCCTGTGCACGCCACAGGTTTCCTGTCTTCTCGAATAGTCCTTTCGGGTGATACTCGAGGATCAGAACGATGCGGGTGAGGTCGGGAGTCACCTCGTGGAACGTCACCGCCCCGTCGATGAAACCCTTGGCACCCTTCGAGCGCCACACGATCCGCTCGTCGGGAACCTGCTCGATGATCGACGCTTCCCAGGTTCGGTGCGACAAGAAGATCTGAGCCTTCCACTCGACCTTTTCGTCCGATTCCTGTTCCACCCGCTCGACCTTCTTCATGAAGGAGGGAAAGTCGGCGAATTGGGTCCATTGGTTGTAGACCAGCTGGACCGGCACTCCGACATCGATCGTTTCGACGATATTGGTCAACTTGAGCTTCTTGCCCTTACCGCCACCGCCACCGCCACCACCAGTGACCGCGTCCTTCACATCCGACGCCGTGTCCTTCACCTTGTCCGTCAACCCGGAGAACAGTGACTTGCCATCGCCCTTCTCGTCCCCGTTGCCGTCACCCTGCTGCTCTTTGCCGGTGACCGCGGACAGCAGGCTTCCGCCGCCACCCTCGGCGTAATCGGTGAGCCTCCCGGATGCACCCTGCACCTTGTCGGAGACAGTCGAGAGTGCCTTGTCGGCCACCGTGCCGACCAGCCTCTGCATTGCTTCCTGGAGCACGCTGGACGATCCGTTGCCGTCACCCGGTGCGGTTTCTCGCAGTTTCTTCGCGGCGTTCGTCATCGTGCTCACCGTCCGCCGCGCCGGACGGGCGCAGAATTAGTCGTGGCCTTCGCCCGTGTCTTGCGGCCCCTGGTTGGGGCCTCTTCGTCATCCTCGTCGGATTTCGCGCTCCGCGACCTGCTGGTCGGCCGGGAGCTGCCGTTGCTGGAAGTCCGTCGACGCGCGGCGGGCCGCTTGCGTGGGGCGGGTTCCTCGTCGGCGGTATCTTCCTCGGCGGCGTCTTCCTCGTCGGGCTCCTCGTACTCGTCTTCCTCGTCGGCGTACTGTTCGTCCGGCTCTTCCTCGACTTCGGACTCGTCGTACTCCTCGTCCTCGGACCGGCCGCGTCGCTTGCGACCGAGTTTTCCGAGCCTGCTGAGCTTGCCTACGGAATTGCCGACACCACTCGCAGCGTCGTCCACGGTGTCGCCCACGTCGCCGACGACTTCTCCGCCGCTGGACAGGAGGCGGTTGTTGAGCGAATTGATGCGTTGGCTTGCGGCGGTGACCGCTGCGGCCTTCGCCGCGCTGACCAGCTCTTCGCGCACCGAGTCGCTGATCTTGGCGAACTCGGGGGAGCTCGCGAGCATCTTCGTACCGCGTTCCAGTAAATCGCGTGGCCCGCCGGGGAAGCGTCCGGTCGCGCCCGCGGCCGCGAGCATCAGTGCCATCTTCATCCGGTGTGTACGGCCCAGCATGTATCCTGCGCCGACGGCCAATGCCACCTGACCTTTGGTTTTCATCGTCGAACCCCTTTACCGAGTAGTCGCCGGCGCACCGCTCGCCCACTTCGGCAATGTGTGGCAGAACCGTCCTCGGAAATGTCTCGCAAAACCGTGCGCGGTATGGGGCGCCGCTTGTCGACTACCCCAGCCGCGGGACACTCAACCACCACCAAAAAATTCGGTTCGGGCAGCTTTCCGCGGCCACGCATCCACGCGGACTGTCTCGAGATTGCGGATTGGCACCGAAAATCGGAAGTGCCTCAGCGGCAACCCTGTTCACGGTGAAGATTGTGGGCGTTCACTTGGCGGCGGCGCGCACCGCCGCCACCAGCGCCGCGACGACGAGCACGAGCAGGAGGACCACGAGCAGTACCGGCGCGAGCAGGGACCCGAGGACCAGGACGAGAACCAGGGCGACCTTGGCCTTGCCGCTCAACCCGGACACGAGCGCTTTGATCGCGGCCCACACAGGATTCTTGCCGGTCAGGGCGGCCCGAATGCCTGCAATTACGGCGTTGATCCCCGCGTCGCTCTGCGCGATCGTGTCGACGAGCGTGTCCATCCATTCCCGGAACTGCTGCCGAATATTCTGCATCACCGTCTCGGTGTGTTCTCGCATCGCGTCCATGAGCCGGTGAACGTGGTTTTTCAGCCATGCGATGACCGCCTCGACCGACCGCGACAAGAGTCCGCGTTCGGTCTCGTGCGAGATCGGGTCGGGCCTGCGCTGACGGGTCGGCGTGGTGGACCGAGGGCGCGCCGTTTCGTGGGACCCGGTGTCTCGGGGATGCTTCCGGGCCGTCGGCTTCGTGGGGTGGGCCGTTCGCGACGGTGGGGGCGCCGGCTTACTTCTCCGGGGGACGCTGCGGCGTGACGTGGAGGGTGATTTCTCGGCTGCCGGTCGCCTGGGGGGCAACGGTCGTCTTCGTGGCAGCCGCCCCGAGGCTGCGCCCGAGGGCGGCGTCGACTTCTTCGCAGTCTGGTGCGATCGAATTGTCGCCGACGTGGCGGTGGCCATCGGGCTGTCGTTGTCCGTGGTCTTGCTGTGAGAGGAAGTGCCTCCACGGTCAGGCCTGGCCGGTGTGCTCCGGCCGCTTGTCCTCACTCGTGCGCCCATACACCGCAATTACCCTCGCGACCATTCTTGAAACGCGAGCGGATTTTCGTGGGCGCTACAGGTGCGGCGGATGTACTGATCTCCGAGGCCGCGTTCGTCTGGGCGGGTTGTTGCGGGTGACGATGAGCGGGTCGGAGGAGGTGAGCCGGTGATCGGGTGTCCGTGCGGTTCCCGCATTCTGTCTCCCGGGGGCCGATCGTGAAGGAGAAGTATGTTTTTTCCGCGGGAGATTGTTCCGGTGAAGTCGAAGGAGCGGGCGGGCACCGGGGTTACGATGCACACGGAGATCTGCCCAGCTGGTACCGCTCATCGGCGCGGTATCGGACCCTGCCGCAGAGGCGGTGATACTGACGATGAGGGATTCCCCGGCGGAGAACGTGCCGAGCCGGAGGGCCGGAGGGCGTCGTTACCGCACACTGAATACCACCCGCGCCGGTGTGCTCGCGGTGGGCGTTGCCCTTGCGATCGCGGGCTGCTCGACCACTTCCGAGCCGACGACCTCGCCGACGTCGAACGGTGCACTGCCCGCCGCGACGACCGCGGCCGCACCAGAGGGGTCGGCGCTGAAACCCATCGATCCGGCTGCATTCCAGTCCGCCGTGAACGCTGCGGCCGAGGAGCTGCTCGTGCCCGGCGCGGTGGTGCAGCTCCGCACCCCACAGGGGACCTTTGGCGCCGTGGTCGGTACGACCGAACTGGGCGCGCAGACGCCGCCTGACGAACAAACCCATTTCCGGATCGCGTCGAACACCAAGACCATGACTGCGGCGCTGACCGTGCTCCTCGCCCAGGACGGGAAGCTCGAGTTCGGCGACCCGGTGTCCACCTACGTTTCGGACGTGCCCAACGGCGAGAACATCACCGTCGCAGAGCTGTTGACGATGCGCAGTGGGCTCTACAACTATACGAACTCGCCCGAATTCGCGGCCACTCTGGATACCGACCCGGCGAAGGCGTGGACGCCGCAAGAGGTCTTGGATATCGCGTTCCGGCACCCGTCGGAATTCCCGCCGGGCACGTCCTACGAGTACAGCAATACGAACTACGCATTGCTGGGTCTGATCGCCGAGAAGGTCGGCGGGCGCCCGTTGGCCGAGCAATTCCGGGATCGATTGTTCGGACCCCTCGGGTTGCAGCAAACCTCGCTTCCCGCTGCCGCCGACGCCGCGACCATCCCGGATCGCTACTCGCACGGCTACATGTACGGCGAATCGTCCTACGCGATGGTCGACGAGGAGTATCCCGCCGACATGCAGGCCGCCGCACGAGCGGGAACACTTCAACCCCTCGACTACACCAACCAGAATTCCTCGTACGCCACCGCTGCCGGTGGCGCCATCTCCACGGCAGACGACCTGGCCACGTGGATCCGGGCACTGGTGTCGGGCAATGTCCTGAATGCCGAGTACCAGCAGCAATGGCTCCACAGCCTGCAACCCGAGGATCCGAGCACACCCGACGGGCAGCAATACGGGTACGGCATCAGCTATCAGCGTTTCGGGCCGAACGCCTCGATGTACTACCACGGCGGTGAGCTGCCGGGTTTCAACTCGTTCATCGGCTACGACCCGGACAACGACGTCACGCTGGTGATCTGGACGAACCTGACCCTGTCGCCCGAGGGCAAGACCACGGCGAACGCTTTGCTGCCCACCGTTCTCGACGAGGTCTACGCCGGGATGTCGCTGGCGCCCACACCAGCCCCGACCACCACCAGGTGACGTGGTGCGCGGTGCCACGGTCCGATGCGCGCGAGCGCTATGCCTTTCCCGGTCGCCGGCGCGACCGCCGGCGGTCGGGCAGAATCGTCCCTTGTGACCGACATGTCCGCACGAACACCCGACGCGGCGGCAGAAGCCGAGGATGCCGACTTGGCCAGGGCGCGCCACGGAGACGATGCCGCGTTCACCCGCCTGGTCGGACCGTTGCGCCGAGAACTGCACGCCCATTGCTACCGCATGCTCGGATCCAGTCACGACGCCGACGACGCTTTGCAGGATGCGTTGTTGCGGGCGTGGCGCGGTTTTGCTCGGTTCGAAGGTCGCAGCACGCTGCGCTCCTGGCTCTACACCGTCGCGACGCGCACGTGCCTGGACGCCGTCGAATCGCGCGGTAAGCGGGCCCTGCCCGTCGACCTGGGCCCGTCCAGTGATCGTGCCGTCATCGGTGACGTCCCCGTCACGGACGTGGCCTGGCTGGGGCCCTACGCCGCCGCGGGTCTGGCCGCCGGTTCGGCGGGGCCGGCCGCACACTACGAGCAACGCGAGGCTGTCGAATTGGCGTTCGTTGCGGCACTGCAACATCTGCCCGGTAATCAGCGGGCGGCCCTGCTTCTCTTCGAAGTCCTCGGTTTCTCCGCCGCCGAGATCGCCGACACCATGGACACGTCGAGGGCGTCGGTGAACAGCGCGCTGCAGCGGGCACGCGCGGTCGTCGCCGAGAAGATTCCGCCGGTGACGCAGGCGCACACTTTGCGGGAGATGGGCGACACGCGTCTGCGTGCCCTCGTCGCCGGGTACTCCACTGCTTTGGAACGCGGTGACACAGATGCCCTGGTTGCCCTGCTGACGGAAGATGTCACCTGGTCGATGCCGCCGATGGCGCACTGGTACCGCGGTCTCGACGCGGTCACCGATTTCGCGGTCCGGGTCCCGCTCACGGGGTGCGGTTCGTGGCGTCACCTCCCGGTCGGAGCGAACGGGCAGCCCGCCGTCGCCTTCTACCTGTGGGACGAAGACGCCGGCACCCACCTGCGCTGGTCGATCACCGTGCTGACCCTGCGCGGCACCAAGATCGCGGACCTGACCTCGTTCCTCGGGCCGGAACACTTCGAGCCGTTCGGGTTGCCCGAATCGCTGCCCTGACCCCTTTTTCGGCGACATGCTGTGCGCCACGGGCGGCACCACGACGGGCGCGCACATCTTTACATAGACCTCGAGCCGAACATTTCACCCGTGCCGGCGGGCAATCGCCGAGGTAGTCTTCCGATGCCGCGGTTTCGCCACCGATGATGCAGCCGCAGGTTACAGTCGGAACCGGTTTTTCCTTCTTCAGCAGGGTGGGATCGCGATGAACTTGATCAAGAAATCGGCAGCGTCGGTCCTCGTCGCAGCGACGGTGACACTCGGGGCGGGTACGGCCCACGCCGACCCGGTCATACCGAACACGGGAACGCCGGCCCTGGCGATCCCCGGCAGGCACGAGGTCGACAAGCAGAAGGCCCTCGAGAACATGCTCAACGAGCTCGGCGTCGGCTGGGCCAACGGGGGAGCGGCCGGGACGGCGATCGGCGCGCTGATCGGTCTCGGCGTCGGGTGTGTCTCGATGTTCCCCGGCAGTCTCGCCGGTTGCATCGTCGGCACGCCGATCGGGGCGATCACCGGCGCGATCGTCGGTATCGGACAGGGCAACCCCCGGGCGCAGCAGGCCATCCAGGAATACATCAACACCCCGTGAGTCGTTGTCCGTCAACTCTGTTCGCGGAGTTGACGGATCACGGGCGCAAACACCTCCAGATACGGTTCGTGGACGGTGATGTACGAGAAACCGTAACGCTCCCGGTGGCGTCGGAGCTGCTCGGCCATCTCCTCCACGGTCCCCACGAGGACATACGGGGTGTCGAGGACGTCGCCGACCGACATCGTCCCACCGAGCCGGTCCGCGATCTCGCTCGCCGCGGCCCGGCGGTCATCCGTCTCGACGACCATCTGGACCAGTAGATGCCACTCGATGTCTTCGGCTCGCGCGCCGGCATGTGTCCGTACGAACCGAATTCGCTCGGCGGTCTCGTCCGCGGTGGCGAGGCGGAAGGTGCCCGGGGGTCGGCCCGGAATCTGAAATGCCCCCGCGACGCCGACAATGCCTGCGTGGGCCGCCGCGACCCGCAGCACCCGGTCGCCGGTGCCGCCGATGATCAGGGGCGGACCCGAGCCGCCGAATCCGCTCCGCTGCAACGGTCGTGGCAGAGCGCGGCCCTCGGGTAGCTCGTCGAGATCCGCGGTGAAGAAGGTGCGCAGGCCGTCGACCATCTCCGACAACTGTTCCACCCGTCCGCCGAGGGCTTTCCATTCGATACCAGCTGCGTCGAACTCCCACTTCATGTGTCCGGCACCGAGTCCGATGTCGAGTCTTCCGTCGGTGAGGACGTCCGTCGTCGCGATCTCGCGGGCGAGGAGGGCCGCATTCCAGAACGGCGCGTTGAGCACCAGGGTTCCGACTCGCAAGCGGGTGGCATCGGCGACGGCCACCAGCAGCGGAAACGGGGCCGGGGCGCCGAGATGGTCCGCGGCGAACACGGTGTCGTAGCCGGCGCTCTCGCCGAGTCGGCATCGGTCGAGAAGGGCGTCGCGGGACTCGAAGCCGAAGATGTTGAACGAGAATCGGAAATCACGCATGGACTTCACGATGCACCCCGAGTGGCTCGGCCGGTGACCGAATGCGATGAGGAAATCCAGGACCACAGGATAAATGTGATGCTCGACACACGTGGGTCTGTTTTCCCATGTGGCTGTGTCCCATCGACGTGGTGGGGAAACGATTAGGGCAGGCATGCCTTATCTTCTGCGATGTGACAACTAAGAGCATTTCACGCCTTCACGGCCCCAGTGTCGACTATGCCATCGCGGCTTTTCGTGCGGTTATCGGCTTCCTGTTCTTCTGCCACGGCGCGTCGACGCTGTTCGCGTGGCCGACCGCACCTCATGGGGGGCATACCGCAGCGGTAGGTGCCTGGCCGAGTTGGTGGGGCGCAGTCATCCAACTCGTCTGTGGCGCCGCGTTGTTCCTCGGCCTGGGGACGCGAATCGCCGCCTTCATTGCCTCGGGTTCGATGGCGTACGCCTACTTCTGGAGTCATCAGCCGGACGGCGTCCTCCCCATCCAGAACAACGGTGAGCTCTCGGCCATCTTCTGCTGGGCCCTGTTCCTGATGATCTTCCTGGGCGCCGGCGCTCTCTCGCTCGATCGCCTCATTGCTCGCGGTGGGCGTACGGCGCAGTCCGACGACGGCGACGATGGCACCGCCGGCGAACAAGGACCTACCACCGAATTGCGTGAGGTGAACGCCTGAACAGCTTCCCGTGAGCCGGGACGATGACCGTCATCCCCCGGAGGTGAGACAGGCATCGACCGCTTGCTGGAGGCGGTCGAGGGCGGCACCGAACGCACTGAAGTCGCCCCGCGGTGGGGCGTCGCGGAGTTGTTCGAGTGCCGCCTTCAGTTCGACAGCCGCGGTCGCATCCGCCGTCGGAGGATCCGGGGGGGTGACGTCGGGTGGGGGGCGCTTGCGGTGTCGCGGCCGGATCTGGCGCACCGGATTGCGCTGGACAGGCGAACAGTGCCCAGCGTCACGACGACTGCTGGGCACTGCTCTCGTGCTCGGTATCGACCGAGGTGAGAGTGGGTGGGCTACCGAGTTCGGTACGTCGACGAGAAGGGTGGCCGCGCCAGCCGGAGCAATTCCAGGGCCAGCAGCGAGCCGCGGGGACCCAACTCGTCCTGATACCGGCGGATCACGTCCGTCTCCCCGCCGAGCGCGACCATCGGTGCACCGGACTCGACCCGGGTTCGGGCCGCGAGCTGCGCGAGAGCGAGACGGCGATTGACCGCGTCCAGGATCTCCGCGTCGAGGCGGGCGATCTCGGCGTGAACGCGACTCAGATCTGTCGCGGCAGGTGATGCGCCCGCAGCGTTTTCGGCGACCGCACCGCAATCAGTGTCCGTCATCGTTGCTCCTCGACTGGGTGACCGTGTATGACCATCCTCGGACGGGAGTGGCCGTGAAGACAGACACCCTGGGGTGCAGATCGTCGACCCCCGGCCGACTCGACACCCGAGTGGGTACCGCGGTGCACTTCGGGTCTATCGCAGTGCGATGAACCGCTGCAGTTTCCCGCTCGCCTGATGACGCTGCAGATGGTCGACGACCTCGATCCGGACCTGCGGGTCGGCGACACCTTGCCGGCGCAACGCCGCGGTGACAGCCGGCGTCAGCGCGGCGACGTCCGGGTCGCCGACCGCGAAGATCTCCGCTCCGTCGACCGTCTGTCTGACCTGATACTCCGAAATACGCGGGTCTGCGCCGAGGACGTAACGGAAAGTGCTCGCGGGCACGAGCGTCGTTCCGTACCGGAAGTCGTCGTCGCGCCGCCCACCGATGTCGGCGACGCGCGCGAACGCGCTTCCGCACGCGCACCTACCGGGTAGCAATGTGACCTGGTCTCCGAGGTCGTACCGGATGAAGGGAAACGTGCGGTTGGCGAGACCTGTGGCGAGCGTTCGCGCCGCGGGCGCATCGGCTGCGACCGGAGTGCCACTGTCATCGACACGCTCGAGTACAACCTCGTCCTCGCACACGTGCAGGCCCTCGCCGTATCCGCAACCCACGGCCTGCACGCCGATCTCGGTCGACCCCCAGAGGTTGTGGATCGGCACCGACCAGGCGTCGCGGATGGCCTGCCGATCCTCGTCCAGCAGGGGCTCGGAGTTCGTGCTCACCCGCACGGGACTGATCATCAGATCACCCGCCACGGCCGCTCGGGCAAGTCGTCCGATCACCGTCGCATAGCCCACCAGGTGCGTGGGCCGGGCAGCTGCCACCGCGGCGACGACCTCGTCGAACGGTGCGCCCGCCGGGATCACGACGGTCTCCATCCCCAGTGCGGTCGGCACGTCGAACAGTGGGGTGCTCGCATGCGGGGGGACACCGGCCGCCAGCACGGCCAGCCGTGCGGGAGACCGCACCGACGGCGTCCGCCGTTCCTCGCGCGCCTGTACCCGCCAGGCAAGGCACGCCGCCGAAACGTAGAACTGCCAATCCCAGACGTAGACGCCGCGGACACCACTCGACCCACCCGAACTGAAGATCTGCTCGTCGCCCGACGTGTACGAAAACCATTGCTGCTCGGACAGAATCCGTTCGGCGCGTTCGCGGTCGAGGTCGCGAACCGTGACGATCGCATCCCACTCGTCCTGGGCGTCCCGCTTCGTCATCATCGGCAGCGACGCCAGGTCGGCGACCGAGGCCGAGGACGGATCGAGACCACGAAGTCTCCGGGCATGAAAGGGCGACCGCTCGCGTGCGTGCGCGAGGAGGGCCCGCAGCCGCTCGGTGCGGTAGCGCTCGATCTGATCTCTCGACCAATCCAGGCGTCCCATGTGATCCTCGAGGGCGGCCTGAACCGCATTCACCTGGCCGGCGCGCACACGGTCGTACGCCGTGTGCTCCGCGTATTCCGAAGCACCTCCGGGAACCGATCGGGACATGACGCCCTCCGCATCACAATGGTCCGGCGCAGCACGTTCGTACGTGCCCTTCCGAGTTTTGCACAGCGCCGCACCGGCCGTCAGGCACGTGCGCGAACCCAGCTCGGTGCCCACACGTCTCCGAGCGGCTCAACCCCGCCGGCCCGGGGGTACGTCTCGCTGTATCAAGCGGAGTTCGGTGGCTGGGATGACACCGGGGAAGTAGTAGTGGCCCTCTGGAGATTGGATCAGGTCGTCAGCGTTGATCCCTCGGACCTCCCACACGTCCACCGACCCTCCCGTGTTGTTCATCTGAATGAACCAGTCGCGTTCCCACTCGTTGGCGGCGAGAAAGCAACCCTCCTGCTCCGGCCGCCGGCTGCCGGCAATACCGGGGGCAGCACTCATTCGGCTCCAGTCCAAGCCGTGGCGCGAAATTGATGCGCGTTTCAGCACGGAGGTGACGTGGTAGCGGAGAGGCATCTTCCCAACGTAACGGGGCCGGGCCTTCAGAGGTCGGCGGCCGGTGCGCGTTCGTCGGTGCGAACCTTTCGCAGGAGCCGTTTCAGTGTTCGGGAGTCCCTCCACCCGAACGATGTGTGGTCTGTGGCGCGGCGGTGGAGCATGTCGAAGATTCGTGCGGGGACGACCACCCGGTGTCTCGCCGCACTTGCCACGACCTCGACGACCGCGCGCTGGGGCCGGTCGTCCTCGAGCGCGAAGCCCGTGTCGTGCAGCGCCGCGGGAGGCAGTGCCGGCCGCAATGCCGAGATCACCTCGTGGGCAAAGGCGTTGAAGTCTTCCCTGCCGAAGGCGTTCGTGAGGGTGACCGTGGCGACGGAACCGAGCAGTTCACTCTCGCGGGCCAACCGGGGGAGTTGCCGTTCCCAGTCGGGCGTAGAGGTGATGCCCGCCCCGGCGATCACGCCGACCGCGCCGAGGGCTCGAACGTGGTCGATCCACCCGTGCGGAGGTACGACGACGCCCTCGAAGAGCACGTCCGTGTCGTCCTCGATCAACAGGGTGCGCCCGTCGACCGATCGCAACGACAGCACTGCCGACGTCACGCCGTCGACGCCGTCGAAGACGGGGCTGGGATCCCGCCATCCACGCCCCGCCAACCTTCGCAGCAAGCGTTGTTGCATGCCGGGTTCGACGCTGTAGTCGAGCGCCACCATCGGTGTGACCCGGTGGCCCGCTGCGTGGTAGATGGCGATCGCGTCGACTCCCGGTTCCCCCATGGACCGTTACGATGCCATAGAAAAAGTCCGACTGGAAGGTTTTGTTCTCCGTTTTCGCGACCGAGTCGGCGCCCACACGCTGCCTGCGAGACAGTCAATTCGAGTTTCGAAGTTCGAACTTGAGGACCTTCCCGGTCGGGGTGCGGGGGAGTTCGTGGGGAAAGACGATCTCATCGGGGACCTTGAACTTCGCGAGGCGCCCACGGGTGTGCTCGACGAGTTCCTCAGCCGTGACCGTGGCCCCCTTCCTCACAATGACGAATGCCTTGGGCCGCTCACCCCACTTGGGATGTGGGACACCGATGACCGCGACGTCGAGTACGGCGGGGTGCGTTCTCAATGCCTGCTCCACCTCGATGGTCGAGATGTTCTCGCCGCCGGAGATGACGATGTCCTTCGCGCGGTCCTTGAGCTGGATGTACCCGTCCGGGTGCAGGACGCCGAGATCGCCCGTGTGGAACCAGCCGCCCGCGAAGGCTTCCTCAGTGGCCTCCGGGTTGCGGTAGTAGCCGAGCATGACGTTGTTGCCGCGCAGCACGATCTCGCCCATGGTCTCGCCGTCGGCCGGGACGTCGTTCATCTGAGCGTCGACGACGCGGGCGTTCTCCGCCTGCACCATGCCCACGCCCTGCCGGGACAGCAGGGAGGCGCGTTCCTCGGGGGTGCGCTCGCTCCACGACTCCTGGTACTCGCAGATCGTGTACGGCCCGTACACCTCGGTCAGCCCGTACACGTGGACGACGGTGACGCCGATCGCCTCCAACTGGGCGATCACAGTTGGTGACGGCGGCGCCGCGGCCGTGGTGATCCGCAGTGCGTCGACCGGATGTGCCTGGGGCGCTTCGGCAATTGTGGAGCACACGGCGGGAGCGCCGCACAGGTGAGTGACACCGAGGGTGTCGATGGCGTCCCAGATCGCATCGGCGCGCACCGCGCGCAGGCAGATGTGCGTGCCGGCGGCCTGCGTGACCGCCCACGGGGTGCACCATCCGTTGCAGTGGAACATCGGCAGCGTCCAGAGGTATTTGGTGGACCCGGTGAAGCCGTTGTGGAACGTCTCGCCCAGGGAATTGAGGTAGGCACCGCGGTGCGTGTACATCACGCCCTTCGGTTTCCCGGTGGTCCCGGACGTGTAATTGATCGCGATCACCTGCTGTTCGTCATCGACACCCCAGTGCAGCAGGGTGCCGTCGACGTCGTCCGCGGCCGCGAGGAAGTCGGCGTACAGCCCGGTCGTGATCCCCTCCGGGACCACCGGCCGCGCGATCGTGGAGTCGGGGATCTCGATCACCTCGCGCAGACTCGGGACGGCGGCGCGGGCGGTCGCGACGGATCCGACCAGTTCGGAGTCGACGAACAGCAGGCTCGTCCCGGAATGCTCGAGGATGTACTCCAATTCGCGGCCCGCCAGTCGCGAGTTCAGCGCGATGAAGACGCCACCTGCGAGGGGCACCGCGAAGTGGGCGAACAGCATCTCGGGGGTGTTCGGGCACAGGAACGCAACGCGGTCGCCGGGCTCGATCCGGCTTCGCAGGACCCGGGCGAGTCTCTCGACCTCGTCGCCGAACTCGCGATAGCTGTAGCGTCGGTCGCCGTGAATGACGGCGACCCGGTCCGGGAACACGGTCGCCGAGCGCTCGAGGAAGCGCAGCGGACTGAGCGGTGTGTGGTTCGCGGGCGAGAGGGTCGGTCCGGACACTGGAAACCTCCGAGATGTGGTGAAGGTGCTCTGACGGGCGATACACGCCCACGATGACGTTATGGAACAACACGCCCGCACCGCTACCCTCCGAGGTGGGATGCCGAAGCGGTGCTGCGCCCGATCGGGGTTCAGGACTACTCGAACTCGCGGCCGATCACGCACGGGGTGAGAACGACACCCTGGCGCACGAGCGGCTGTCGCTGAGCGTCGAGACCGTCAGGTCGTACATGCGCAATCTGATGGGCACGTTGGAGGTGCGCAGCAGGCAGGAAGCTGTCGTGGAAGCCCGGCGACAGGGTTTGCTTCCCTGACCTGTCACCGTCTCGGGTACTGATTCCGAGATGCCCTGCGTTCGAAGGCTGTTCATCTCGTTCGGATCGGCCGTCCGGGCAGAGTGCTGCCACGACGACGGGCTCGGAGGGTGCGCCGCGCCGGCGCCGTGTCGAAATCGAGACCACGCCGCCGAGCGGGAATGGGTGAGCCACTGTGGCATTCACGAGCCCCTCTGGCGCGTCACGGATTTGTCACGACATGACGTCGAAACGGTATCGAAACCTCAGAACAGCACAATTTTCACTCGCGTTTCTCAATAGTCGAACATCCGTACCTTGTTCATGCCGTGTGAATTTCGGGAGGAGGCCACGTTCGGGGGCCCGCCGCTGCAGATCTGCCGACGCGGGTTCGTAATCCCGACACCTTCGAGGCGCGGGACGAGGCACCGAAAGGGATGGCCGGACCGACAACCGAGGCGTTGTCGCCGGCACGCCGCGTCCGCACGCGCGGAGAGGATTGAGCCAGCATGACCACTCGCAACATGGAGAAGCACACCCTCGGCTGGATCGCCCTGATCGGGGCGGCAGTCACCGTTCTGCTCGGGCCGGGCGCCGGAACCGCCGGAGGCGCCCCGCACGACTGGGAAGAAGTCGCGGAGTGCGAAAGCGGCGGCGACTGGACCACCGACACCGGAAACGGGTTCTACGGCGGACTGCAGTTCACACCGGAAACTTGGAAAGCCAACGGCGGAACGGGCGTGGCCTCGGAAGCCAGTCAGGCCGAGCAGATCCGGGTCGCCGAGAACGTCCTGAAAACCCAGGGCCCCGGCGCGTGGCCCGTGTGCGGCCAGTACCTGAAGAAGGGCGGCACAGCGCCCGTCGAGGTACCCCACACCACGCCTGCACCTGCACCTGCACCTGCACCGGCCATCGAAACTCCTGACCCTGTCGAGACGCCGGATGTTGTCGAGACGCCGGATGTTGTCGAGACGCCGGATGTTGTCGAAGCGCCTGCGACCGTCGACGATTCCGCCGCGGTGAAGGCGGCGGTGAAGGCGGCGGCCCAGGAAGCGCTGAACAGCGCCCGTGAACTTGCCGAGCAGAACGGGTCGGGTCAGGTGTTCGAGGAGCGGGCGTCGACTCCCCGGTAACGTCCGACGGTTCTTGTGCGAACTAATCACACAGAACCGTCGTGTCGTCGCCTACGAAGGAGATCTCGTGCAGAAGAAGTCCGCTCGGCGTACCGCAACATTGGTCGGGATACTGTCCGCACCCCTCGTCCTCGGAGCCACCGTGGGGGCCGGAACCGCAAGTGCCGAACCCTGGCACATCGGCCCCGTGTACCGTGCCGAGACGTCTGGTGAAGGCGCGGAATACTTCTGCGGGAAGGCTGCGGCGCTCGAACAGACGTCGGGAGCCGTGATCGTGCCGTGCACCTTCGATGAACCGACCAACGTCTGGTATCGCGTCGTCTTCAACCCGGCCTCCTGGGGCTTCGACTTCTGAGGTGAACTGCCGGGATCGGAGGCGCACCTGACGAAGCGGTGACCGAACACCGTCCCCGCACTCCGCTTCGTCGAGTGCGTCGCCTCCGGGCCGCGCGCAGACTCCTCGGTATGGCCGAGGGAAGAGCAGAATGAGTGTCGAGACAGCCCAGCGCAGCGGGGTCGACGTCGCCATGGCGCGGAGTTGGCTTCTGGTTCCTGCAGTCGGGAGCGAGGTCCTCGCGGCTGCGGCTGCGTCCGGCGCCGACTCGCTGATCATCGACCTCGAGGACGGCTTGCCGTTCGCGGCGAAGGACGAGGGGCGAGCCTGCACCGCCGAGTGGCTCGCACGGAATGCGGGTTGGGTGCGAATCAACGACGCGACCACTCCGCACTGGTACCGAGACCTCGACGCGATCCGCGGTCTGCCCGGATTGCGCGGACTGATGCTGTCGAAAACCGAAGCGCCCGAACAGGTACGGGACACCGCTGCGGAGCTATCCGGTGTTCCGGTGGTCGCCCTCGTCGAGTCCGCGGCCGCGATCGTGGCAGTCGACGACATCGCTCGCAGCGCTCCCGTCTGTCGACTCGCGTTCGGGATCGGCGACTACTGCCGCGACACCGGTGCCGGGCGAACCCCGATGGCGTTGGCGTACGCCCGATCCCGGCTCGTCAATGCCAGCCGGGCAGCCCGGATCGGAGCTCCGATCGACGGACCGACGCTGTCGCGCGACGCCGAGGTCGTCCGGGACGATACGCGACTGGCCCGCGAAATGGGGATGACCGGAAAACTGACCCTCGCGTCTGAGCAGGTGCCGGTGATCAATAACGCGTTTTCACCCGACGCGGACGACATCTCGTGGGCGGAAACGACGATCGAGCGTCTGGGCGCGGACGGAAGCCGCGTCACTCACGGCGGGCATCTGCCACAGCTTGCCCGTGCCCACGACATTCTCCGTCGCGCAGACCACTTCGCGTCTCGAGCCTAGGATGGCCGGGCGACCTCGTGCTCGGCCTGCCGGGTCGCGCGGTACGCGGTGAACACGCCGGCTGCCGCGATGACGCCGAGGCCGAGGAAGAGCACTCGTGCCGAGGTGAGGGCAGAGGGCGCACCGAGGTTGACCAGCACACCGGCGACCGCGGACCCGACGGCCATGGCGATCAACTCGACCGTGTTGAGTCCGGCCGCGGCCTTGGCCCCCTCCTGCTCGTCGTCGGTGCTCCGCATGGCGGCGACCATCAGGTGAGGGAAGGCGAGGCCGATCCCGGCACCGGCGGCGGCCAGGGCGCCCGACCACAGAATCACCACGCCCAGTCCGGCGTCTTCACGCCAGAGGGCCGCTGTGAGGAGCAGTCCGGCGGCGAGGATCAGCGGTCCGGCGATCTTCGCCGCCGTCTGCGCACGCGGGCGGGAGATGTCGGAGCTGAAGATCATGGTCACCGACCATCCCACCGACATCATGGCGCCGAGGAATCCCGCGGCGAACGGCACCAGTCCGGCGAGCCGTTGACCGAACAGGGGTGTGAAGGCCTCCGACACGGTGCCGGACGCGAGCACCGCGATGGTGAGGTAGATCCACTTCAGCGACGACGCCCGGGTGTACGTCGACTGCGGCAGCACTCGGCGCGGTGATCGCCGCTCCCAGGCCAGGAAGAGAACGATGAACGCGGCCCCGACCGCGATCAGGGCCAGCATGTGGGTCCGGTTGCCGAGGATGCCCGCCACGCTGATCGCGATCGTCGCGAGGGTGAGCAGTACGAGAGACGTGGCAGGCGCGGGTTCGCCGCCACGCACACGCTCGGTGCGCGGCAACGCCCGGGGCGCGAGCACGGCGATGACGGCGGCGACCACTGCCAGCGCGACGAACGCGAGACGCCACTGGCCGAGTTGCGCGAACAGCCCACCGATCGCCGGTCCGGCCAGAGTTCCGACGCCCCACATCGCGGAGACCAGCGCGGTCGCGCGGGCCCACAGATGTTCCGGTAGCGCCTCGCGCAGTACCGCGTAACTCAGCCCCGCGAGCAAGCCCCCACCGAGCCCTTGGACCGCTCGTCCGACGAGGAGCACCTCCATCGACGGGCTGACGGCGCAGATCATCGTGCCGACGAAGAACGGAGCCAGAGCGAACAGATACGCACCGAGCGCCCCGCGATGCGCGAGCAGTCGGCTGACGGTCATCGACGAGATCACGGACGCCACCATGAAGACGGTCGCGCTCCACGCGTACAGCGATTCGCGACCGAGCTCGCCGATGGCGGTGGGCAGCAGGCTCGTCGTCAGAAAGATGTTGACGGCGTGCAATCCGACGCCGCCGGCGAGGACGGCGGAGGTGGAGCGGTAACGGGGTCCGAGCAGTGCGGACCAGCTGGCCGGTGACGGGGCGGTCGTTGTCATGCACTCCACGCTAAAATCTCGAGTGGACTCGAGGTCAAGGGGCTGATGCGATGTCTTTGGATCCGAAGGATCTGCTGTCGGTGGGGGAGGTGTCCCGTCGGACCGGTGTCGCCGTCTCGGCCCTCCACTACTACGAGCAGCTCGGACTGATCGCGTCGACGCGGACGTCCGGGAATCAACGCCGGTACGAACGGCACATGCTCCGGCGGATCTCGCTGATCGTGGTGGCCAAACGGCTCGGGATTCCACTGGCCGACGTGGGAACGGTGTTCGAGACGCTCCCGGCAGACCGGATGCCGTCGATCCGCGACTGGCAGCGCGTGTCGAAGCTGTGGCGCGTGCAGCTCGAGGATCAGCGCAAGCGAATCGAGCGCCTCGAACACGAACTCACCGGATGCATCGGGTGTGGTTGCCTGTCGATGAAGGCGTGCTATCTGCTCAATCCCGAAGACCAACTCGCCGTAGAGGGTTCGGGACCGAATCGGCTCTGAACGGATCCCGGCAGTCGGTATGTTGCGATCGATTTCCACAGGGGTGGGGTGATTCCACTCCCAGGGGTGCCGCGAAGCCCCCCGAGGGTTGCTTCAGTTCGGGAGCCGGAGTGGGCAGAGTTGTACCTGTCAACGAAGCACTTTCCGACCACCCTCTGGAGACACTGAATGATCAACGCCCGCCGCACCATTGCCGCCCTCGCTTTCGCTGCCCTTCCCGTCCTGAGTGCCTTCGGGGCGGCGTCCGTCGCTCATGCCGAGCCGATCGGCCCGAACGGTCCCACCGGTGGGCAGTGCCCGATCGTGAACACGGACTCGAACGGAAACGAGACAGTGACGTACGGCAAGCCCGGTGACCGCAACGGTGCCCTGGTCTGCGGTGCGGACGGTGAATGGACCGTGGGCAAGGCCGGCGGATTCAAGGGCGGCCCCGGACAGATCCAGACCCAGCCCGGACTCTCACGCGGCTAGGCAGGGCATGAATTCGCTGGGTCGACCCTTCCTGGCGGCATTGACGGACGGGTCAGAGGTATTCGTGGCGGTGTCCGCACTCGAGGCCGTCGGGGGCCGATCGTGGGCATCGATTCATGCAGTGGAAGACGCGATACCGCTTGCCCGGGGGTAGCGACGCGAAGCCGGCATGGGCGTCCTTGATTTCGTATCCGATCGGACCGCGGCAGAACGAACAGGTCTTGGTCTCGTCGGTTCCGGTCTCCATCCATCGATCGTAGGGCGGTTCACGGTTGGGAAGTCAGGAATCTCGCGTTCGGTCTGCCGCGGGCGACCTCAGGTCGTGGACGTCGCCAAGATGTGTTTGAGGCCGGCGAGGTCTGTCGTCGCGCCGAGGTCGGCGATAGTCACACCCGACAGTGATGCGCGCCAAGCCTGTTCGGCGCCGGCCATGACTTTCGCGATGCCGCATGCAGAGCGGCACTGCTCTGGAGGGGCGGCGAGCACTCCTTGTCGACGGATTTCGGTGCACCGAAAGGCGGGCTCGGTTCCGTCGACGGCCTGGACCACGTCGAGGACGG
This sequence comes from Rhodococcus sp. ACPA1, assembly GCF_002300195.1. Lineage (NCBI taxonomy): Bacteria > Bacillati > Actinomycetota > Actinomycetes > Mycobacteriales > Nocardiaceae > Rhodococcus > Rhodococcus sp. ACPA1. The sequence goes on from NZ_NSDX01000015.1 coordinate 52,109, forward strand.
TGATGGCCTCGGGTGCGCGGGTCAGGACGTATCCGCCGTCGCGGCCCTCGGTGGGGTGGACGAGGCCGGCACGTGCGAGCGACTGCAGGTGCTTGGCGAGGTATGTCTTCGACACACCGTGCAGTTCGGCCAGCCGGGCAGTGGGTACCGGGCTTTCGGCCTGGCTGAGAACGACGCAGCAGTGAAGTGCCCACTCCACACCACCGGAAAGCTTCATGGCCACGACTCTATCCACGCCCCTGTGTCGGTGTTGCGGGGTGGCACTGCGTCATTGTTTCAGGCGTGTTCGCGCAACCACTCGTCCAGAGTGGTCGGTGCGATCCAGGCATTGGCGCCGGGTGTCGGAGTGATCGCAGCGTCATCGAGTTTGGCGCCGAAATAGCCGGCATCGGGGTCGGTCGTCACGGTCCGCTGGTCGCCGGTCGAGGCGAACAGCCGTCGAACGAGTGTATCGATGCCGAGCGGTTCAGGTCCCGCAATTTCGACTGTGCCGCCCAGCGGGGCGCCGACGGCGACCTCTGCTACCCGGGTGACGACGTCTTTCGAGGCGATCGGCTGAAGATGTGCCGGGGTCGCATGCACCGTCTCGCCGACTGTGCCTGCCGCGGCGATGCCGGCGATGAACTCGAAGAACTGCGTCGATCGCACGATCGAGTAGGGGATGGGGCCGGACTTGACCAGATCCTCCTGGGCGACTTTGGCACGCATGTATCCGGAGTCGGGGAGTCGATCGGCGCCGACGATGGACAGGACGACATGGTGCCCCACGCCTGCCGCCTCTTCGGCGGCGAGCATGTGCGTCGTCGATTCGCGGAAAAAGGCCAGGACGTCGTCGTCTTCCCACGACGGCGAGTTGGTGAGGTCCACGACGACGTCGGCGCCCTCCACAGCCTCCGCGACGCCCTTGCCGGTGGTGGTGTCGATACCGTCGCCGCGACCGAGAGCCGCGACGTCGTGCCCGGACTCGCTCAGCGACGATGCGACCTGACTCCCGATGAGTCCGGTTCCGAAAATGACGATCTTCATGCCCGTCTCCTAACTTGGATTTATATTGTCCTAGTTTACTCGGATGATAGGTGTCCGAGTCAAGGGTTGTGCACGTTCCGTGCGCCGGGGCGGGGTGGGCTCCTCGTCCTTCGTGACCCTCATCGGTGATCGGTTGGTCGCGGCCAGGTCTATCGGATCCCTCGCCGCAGTCGAGTGCGCGCGGTGGAAGAACACTCCGGTCGCCGATATGCCGGAGCGGCGTGTTGGCCGACCCTGGCGCCGGCTACTGTCGCAGAGGGTTGCAGGGCCGTCCTCCGGGAAATCCGCCGCGATCCTTCAATACGGCTTCAGCCCTTTCGTTTTCGGATGATCTCCGTCGACTCCTTGGCCTTCGCCCGCTTCTCCGCCCGGCGCTCCTCGAGTGCGCGTGCGGACTGTTTCGAACTCTTGACGGCGGATTTGTCAGCCATTGTCGCTCCATCTTCGAGGGTGGCAACCACGAACTGATCCCGACCATACCCAGGAAAGTGGATAAGTCCACTTCGGCATCCGGCTCGCACGTGGTGCCCTGCTGGAAGCGTCCTTGCGTGAGATCCCAAGAACCCCAGGAACGCTCACGAACTTGCTTATTCCTGGGCGGTGGCTATGGTGCATGCAAGCATCAACGGCATCTACCGGAGGACTGAAATGTGAATGCAGCTACCGATCGTCAATGGGCGGTTCGTGACGCTGTTCTGCGTTGGCTTCTCGCGAAGGCGACGGAAGGGTACCGAAGTCCGATTCTGGACGCGGATGCCATCGGTGAGACCGTCGGCTGGGTGCCCTCGCCCCTGACTCGGGACGAAGTGGCCGATGCGTCGAACTACCTCTACCGGGAAGGGTATGTGACAGGGGTGCCGGTGATGGGTATCGGAATCCCGCGCCCGATGTTGACGGTGGCCGGGCGGCGCGTCGCCAAGACGGAAAGGCCTCTGCGCCGGGCGGTGCGCAGTCACGACGTCGTGAGCTAGCGGCAGCTCGCTCCGTCCGTCGACGCACCAGCTGTTGCCCCACCTGTGCAGTAGAGAGCGAGGTTCGGTACCGGTACACGTGCTCGGATGGCTCACGGCGCAGTCATGCCCTCGATGACGGCCGCGGTGGTGTCGGCGATCGCCTGGTTGTTTCCCTGCGCGCCTTCCTGATTCGTGAGGCTGTCGGTGAGGATGGCGAGGACGATGGGGGCGCCGTCCGGACTCCATGCGACACCGGCATCGTTGGCGGTGCCGAAGCCTCCGCCACCGGTCTTGTCGGCGGCAGTCCATCCGGTGGGCAGACCGGCGCGCATTCGCTTGTCCGACGTCTTGCTCGCCCGCATCCACTCGAGGAGTTGGTCACGACTGGCCGTGTCGAGGGCGTCTCCCAGGAGCAGCGCACGGAAACCCTGTGCGATGCCGTTCGGTGTCGTCGTGTCCCGGGGGTCGTCGCGGAATGCGGTGTTGAGTTCGGTCTCCCACCTGTCCAGTCGTGTGCTCTCGTCTCCGACGACTCGGGCGAAATCGGTGACCGCCTGCGGACCGCCGATCTCGCGGAGCAGGTAGTTCCCGGCAGTGTTGTCGCTCTGCGTCAGCGCTGCTTCGGCGATCTTCCCCAAGGTCATCGGGGTGCCGACCGCTGCGGCGGTGACCGGCGAGTTCTCGACGAGGTCGCCGGGTTCGATCACGACCGACTTGTCGAGTGACGTCGACCCGTCCTCGGTCTTGCGCAGGACCGCGGCGGACGCGTAGGCCTTGAACGTCGAGCACATCGCGAACCGTTCGTCGCCTCGGTGGCTGTAGACCTCGCCGGTCACGGGATTGACGGCCGTCACTCCGATCCGCGTGGAGTACTGCGCCTCCAGGGCGGCGATCGTCGCGTCGAGGGGCCGCCGATCCGGCGCCGCAGCCACCGACGTGGTGGGCTGGGCCTGTTCCGCGGTGGCCGTGCACGCCCCGAGCAGCAGGGGCAGAGCCAGCGCGAGAGTGACGGCACCGCGACGACCGGTGCGCCGTGGCTTCGGATGATTTCGGTATGTGGGCATGGATCCAATGTCGGATGCGGACACTCATAGCGCAAAGACGAAAGCGGCGTGGTCGCGAGTCGGGTGCGCTATCGCCGCAGTTCAGGGCAATGTTTTGTGCCTGGGAACCGGTGGCGTCGCCTGACGGGGGCGGTCGGAACTGGTTCAATGGTCGCCATGGATCTGCTCCGCCACCTGAGTTTCTTTGTCGCCGTTGCGGAAGAGGGACATTTCGGCAACGCCGCATCCCGGCTCGGAATGACGCAACCGCCGCTGTCACAGGGAGTGCGGCGGCTCGAACAGCGACTCGGCGCGGAGCTGGTCCAGCGCAGTGCCCGAGGAGTCGGGCTCACGGACGCCGGACGCCAATTGCTACCGCGTGCGCGGCTTCTCGTCGCCGACGCGGCCCGATTCGAAGACGAGGCGCACCGCATCGCCGGCGGTCGCGACGCGGTGGTGCGATGGGGTGTCCCGCACTCGGTGGCCGACGGTGTGGTGGTGCGGTGCGTCCGTGCCCTTCGCGACGCGGACGAGGCCCGGCCAACTCGCGTGGTGACGACCACGGCGTCCACCACCGAACTCGTGGACGCCGTCCGCTCGGGCAGTCTCGACGTCGCCGTGGTCGAACATCCCGCTCTGCTCACTGGTCTCGACAGTGGGCCGGTGCTGAGGCTTCGACGGTGGGTGGTGGTGCCGGACGACCACCCCGCGGCGGTCGCGAGGAAGGCGCAGGTCCGGATGCTGCGCGGGCTGGTGCTCGCCACCGGTCCACGCTCGGACAATCCGCCTGCCCACGACCTGTTCGTCGACCTGTGGCGGGCCCGGGGTGTGGACCCGGACATCGTGATCGCACCGGGTCCGCGCGAGATTCTCACGCACGTGGCAGCGGGCGGTCATTTCGGGGTGACGGCGACGGCGCCGACGGTCATGCCGGGTGTGGCCTGGGTCGATCTGCTGCGTGAAGATCTCCCGCTGCGCCTACGGATCGTCTGGCGCTCCGGGGCCGACGTCGCACCGTCCGCTGCCGCCCTCGACCGGGTGCTGCTGAGGGCCGATCGATGACCGTGTCGGCGGAGAAGCGGATCCGTGACGTCTTCGCCGACGCCGGGTGCACCGGATGGCTGCACGCCCGCCGCGTCGGGACCCCGATCGACGACGGGGGTGACATCGCGGTCGGCGCGGACGACCTCGTGGTTCTGGCGTCGGTCTACAAACTTCCGCTACTCGTAGCCCTGTGCCGTGCTTTCGAATCCGGGGAGTTGTCGCCGACCGCGACCGTCCGGATCAATCCGGCCGACTGCACTCCGGGGCCGACGGGGGTGTCGACGTTCCGTGATCCCGTGGTGCTGAGCTGGCGGGATCTGGCGATGTCGATGATGACCGTGTCCGACAACGCCGCCGCCGACCTCGTTCTCGGGCAGGTGGGACTGGAGAGCGTCGAGCGGGCGCTGTCCGAGTTGGGCATGACGAGCACGCGCATCATCGGCGGCACAGCGGATGCGCACCGCAGCCTGGTGATCGACGCCCACGCGCACACCACCGCCGAGGCATTCGCGGCACTGGCCGACAATGACGAGGCGTGGACCGTGTCCGCCTACGACCCGTCGTATGCGAGCGCGACGACTCCGCGGGAGATGACCTCGCTTCTCGACGCGATCTGGACCGGAAGGGCGGTGCCCGGGCCGCAGGGCGAGTTCGTCCGGCACGTGATGTCCGCGCAGATCTGGCAGCACCGCATCCGGTCCGGGTTCCCGTATTCCGAGGTGGACGTCGCCGGGAAGACCGGGACCATCGGCGCCATCCGCAACGAGGTGGCTGTCGTGACGTTTCCCGGTGAGACGCCCGTCGCGGTCGCAGTCTTCACCCGCGCCGCCCGAACCGATCCCGTGCTACCGGTGGTCGATGCCGCGATCGGGCACGCCGCCCGGATCGCGGTGACCGAACTCCGCTCCGGCCGCGTCGACTGAGGTACTCAGCCCGGATAACGCCGGGGCGTGAACACCCTCGTTCCGTGTTCGTTCTCGACGACGGTCGTCATGGAGGAGCCCACGATGAGCAGGCACCGCATGTCGATCTCGGCCGGGTCGAGGTCCGCGAGCCGCACGACCCGCACCGACTCCTGCGCGCCGGCCACGTCGCGGCCGATGATCACCGGGGTGTCGGGGGAGCGGTGCTCGAGAACCAGATCGCGCATCGCGGCGACCTGCCAGGTGCGTGACTTCGACGCGGGGTTGTAGACGGCGAAGGCCATGTCGGCGCTCGCGACCGCGGAGATGCGCTGCGCCACCACGTCCCACGGCTTGAGCCGGTCCGACAGCGACAGGACGGCGTAGTCGTGCCCGAGGGGTGCGCCGACCCGGCTCGCGACGGCGTTCGCGGCGGTCATGCCGGGCAGGACGCGCACGGGGACGCCGCGCCACTGCTCCTCGGCCGCGACTTCCAGCACCGCGGCGGCCATCGCGAACACACCCGGGTCACCGGACGACACGACGGCGACGCGGGCCCCGTTCTTGGCCAGGTCGAGTGCCATCGCGGCGCGTTCGGCCTCGACGCGGTTGTCACTGGAGTGACGGCGCTGGCCGGGACGTTCGGGGACCCGGTCGATGTAGGGGCCGTAGCCGACGAGGTCGGTGGCGAGCGACAGTTCGTGCTGCACTTCCGGTGTCGTCCAGGCCTGGTCGCCGGGACCGAGCCCGACGACGACGAGTTCGCCCTGCGGTGCCGCGTCGTCGCGGCGGGCGTTCGACGGGCTGGGCACGATGGCGATCGAGAAGTAGGGGACGTCGCTGTCCGAGACGTCGTCCGCGGCGTCGATCTTCTGCCTGGTCGTGCTGGCCCGCTCGACGTACCACGTCTCGTCGATGCGGCCGGAGTCCTTCAACGCCTGCCGGACGGCCGGGTACGTGCGTCCGAGCTTCAGGATCGCGGCGGCGTCGGTCTCCCGCAGGCGCCGCGTCAGCTCGCCGCGCGGCAGCGTTCCGGGCAGGACCGTGAGGATTTCCTCGCCCTCGACCAGCGGCATCGCCAGCGCGGCGGAGGCGGCGCTGATCGACGTCACTCCGGGAATGACCTCCGCTTCGAAGCGCTGCGCCAGCCTCTTGTGCATGTGCATGTACGAGCTGTAGAAAAGCGGGTCGCCCGCGGCGAGCAGCGCGACCGAACGGCCGGCGTCGAGGTGGGCGGCGAGTCGCTGTGACGCCTCCTCGTAGAACTCGTCCATCGCCCCCTGGTATCCGCCGGGGTGGTCGACGGTCTCGGTGGTGACGGGGTAGACGAGGTGCTCCTCGATCTGGCCGTCTCGCAGGTACGGCGCCGCGACCGCGCGGGAGATGCTCTTGCCGTGCCGGGCGCTGTGGAACGCCACCACATCGGCCTCGGCAATGACCCGCGCGGCCTTCACCGTCACCAGTTCCGGGTCACCCGGTCCGATGCCGACGCCCCACAGTTTGCCGGTCACCCGTTCTTCGGAGCTCATTCGACCTCGCTCGCAATCGCATTCAGCGCCGCAGCCGTGATGGCACTGCCACCCCGGCGGCCGCGGACCACCAGATAGTCCAGTCCGCTCGGGTGCTCGATCAACGCTTCCTTCGACTCCGCGGCACCGATGAATCCGACCGGACCGCCCACGATCGCGGCGGGCCGGGGCGCCCCGGATTCGATCATGTCCAGCAGGTAGAACAAGGCGGTCGGGGCGTTGCCGATCGCGACGACGGCACCCTCGAGTTTGCTACCCCACAATTCGAGCGCGGCCGCCGAACGGGTGTTCCCGATCTGCTCCGCCAGCACCGGGACCCGGGGGTCGCGCAGCGTGCAGAGCACCTCGTTGTCCGCGGGGAGACGCTTCCGGGTCACGCCTGCCGCCACCATCTGCGCGTCGCACAGGATCGGGGCGCCGCCCGCCAGCGCGGCGCGGGCGGCCTTCACGACACCGGGGGTGAACGCGACGTCGTCCACGAGGTCGACCTGACCGCTCGCGTGGATCATGCGGACCACGGCCTGCGAGACGTCCTCGGGAAAGGCACTGAGATCCGCCTCGGCGCGGATCGTGGCGAAGGACTGGCGGTAGATCTCCGCGCCGTCTCGGATGTACTCGATCATCCGCTCACGATAGAGGCACCGCGGTCAGGGCCCCTCCACCCGGTAACCCGTCTCCGTGGCGACGACGTCGGCGACCTCCCCCTTGGGCCGCCCACAGCACCGCTCGCAGCCCGACCAGTGCTGCCGGCCCTCCACCGGGAGTTCGCCGCGCGCGACGGCATCCCGCGCGTCGGACCGCACGTCGGCGAGCGCCTTCTCGCATCCGGGTTGCCCGGTGCAGGCGCTGACGTACAGCCACGGTGAGTTCTCGTCGAAGATCAGGCCCATCGGGGCGAGGACCCGGACCACCTGCTCGGCGGACCACTCGTCGAGATCGCACAGCAACACCGATTTCCACGGCGTGACGATCACCGGCTTCTCGACCGCTGCGAGGAACTCCGCCAGCCGGGCGTCGAGGATCCCGAACGCGAGGCCACCGCCGAGGGTGACGTCGCCGTCCGGTTGGTCCAGCCACCCGATCGGCGGCCGATGCTCGTCGAACCCGCTCACCGGGTCGGCGGTCGGTGCGAGCGTCAACGCCGACAGGACCCGTTCGACCCCCTCGGCGATCTCGGACAGCCGCCAGTGCCGATCGCGCAGCTCCAGGAAGACGCGGGCAGCGTCGAGAAGCACCGTCACCGATTCCGTCGTGGTGATCCGGGCGCCGCTGTCGCGACCGGCGAGAACCAGGGCGACCTCCGTCTCGCTCACCGCATGGACGCCGAAATCGCCGCCGAGCGCCGAGACGTCGCCGCGCCCGTCGTCGAGGGTGAACAAGGTGCGCCCGGGCAGGTCCGCCAACGCGGCGTCCGCGCACAACGTCCGGTCGAGTTCGTCGACCAGATCCCGCAGGTCCGCGAGACCACCGATTCGGCCGGTCAGCGGCGAGACGAGGATGTTGCGGACCCGCTCGTGCGTCTCCGACGGCAGGAGACCTGCGTCGGCGAGCCGGCGGGCGAACTCCTGGGGGTCGCGGACCGCCCGCAATTGCGCGTTGCCGCGGGAGGTCAGTTCGATCTCGCCGTTCCCGAGGTCGCGGGCCGATTCCGCGAGGGTCTGCAGCTGGGTGGAGGTCAGCACACCTCCGGGGAGGCGCACCCGGGCGAGCGCGCCGTCCGCGGCCTGGTGGACCTGCAGCGCGCCGGGGCATGCATCGGGGCGGGAACGGGAGTCGACCATGGTCCCAGGTTACGTCCGGCCCCGGGTAGCATCTCCAGCACTTGCGACAGCAGGAGAGGAAGCCGGTGAAAATCCGGCGCGGTCGCGCCACTGTGAGCTCGCCGAAACCGGTGGGCGAGCCAGACCCTCACCTGCCGTCCTCCGACCTACGGTTCCGCACAGAACCACTGCCACGGGGCGCGACACCCCCAGGAAGGCTCGACTCGTGATCCTGCTGCTCTCCACCTCCGACACCGACCTGCTCAGCGCACGCGCCAGCGGGGCGGACTACCGCTGGGCCAACCCGGCACGGCTGCTGGTCGAGGAGGATCTGCCGGGACTGCTCGACGGCGCCGACCTGGTCGTGGTGCGCATCCTCGGCGGCCGCAGGGCGTGGGAAGAGGGCCTCGACACGGTCCTCGCCAGCGGACTGCCGGTGGTGGTCCTCGGCGGCGAGCACGCCCCGGACGCCGAACTGATGGAGTGCTCGACGGTCACCGCCGGTGTGTCGGCGGAGGCGCACAACTATCTCGCCGAGGGCGGCGCCGACAACCTCGCCCAGCTGCACCACTTCCTGTCGGACACCGTGCTGCTGACCGGACACGGATTCGAGGCGCCGATCCACCTGCCGAGCTGGGGTGTCGCGCCGTTCGCTCCCGATGCGAACCCGGACCGCCCCACGATCGCCGTTCTCTACTACCGCGCCCAGCACCTGGCCGGGAACACCCGCTACATCGAGGCGCTGTGCGACGCCGTCGACGCGGCGGGCGGCACCCCGCTGCCGATCTTCTGCGCGTCGCTGCGCACCGCCGAACCGGAGTTGCTGAACACGCTGCGCCGGGCGGACGCGATGGTGGTCACCGTGCTCGCCGCCGGTGGCACCAAGCCGGCCGGCGTCTCGGCCGGAGGTGACGACGAGGCGTGGGACGTCGCCGCGCTGGCCGCGCTGGACGTGCCGATCCTGCAGGGACTGTGCCTGACCAGCAGCCGTGAGTCGTGGGAGTCCAACGACGACGGATTGTCGCCGCTCGACGTCGCCACCCAGGTCGCGGTCCCCGAGTTCGACGGCCGGCTGATCACGGTGCCGTTCTCGTTCAAGGAGATCGACGCGGACGGTCTCTCCACCTACGTTCCCGACGCCGAGCGCGCCTCCCGGGTGGCGGGCATCGCCGTCCGGCACGCCCGACTCCGGCACATCCCCGCATCCGACCGCCGGATCGCTCTGATGCTGTCGGCGTACCCGACGAAGCACGCCCGAATCGGCAACGCCGTCGGTCTCGACACGCCGGCCAGCGCGATCCGGTTGCTCACCGAGATGCGGGCCGCCGGATACGACCTCGGCCCCGCGGACGGGCCGGATTCCGTGCCGGGTCTCGCGGCCCAGGACGGCGACGCGCTGATCCATGCCCTCATCGCCGCCGGCGGTCAGGATCCGGACTGGCTGACCGCGGAGCAGCTCGAGGGCAACCCGATCCGGATCTCCGCCGCCCGCTACCGCGAGTGGTTCTCGGCGCTGCCCGCCGAACTGCGCGAGGGCGTCGAGGAGCACTGGGGGCCGGCGCCGGGCGAACTGTACGTCGACCGCTCGCAGGATCCCGCCGGTGAAATCGTCATCGCCGCAATGCAGTTCGGGAATCTCGTGCTGATGGTGCAGCCGCCGCGCGGATTCGGGGAGAAGCCGGTCGCGATCTACCACGACCCGGACCTGCCGCCGAGCCACCACTACCTTGCCGCCTACCGGTGGATCGCCGCGGACGCCGCCGCCGGCGGTTTCGGCGCCGACGCCGTGGTCCATCTCGGCAAGCACGGCAACCTCGAATGGCTGCCCGGCAAGACACTCGGCATGTCCGCGTCGTGTGGCACCGACGCCGCACTCGGCGACCTGCCGCTGATCTACCCGTTCCTGGTCAACGATCCGGGGGAGGGCACGCAGGCCAAGCGCCGTGCCCACGCGACCCTCGTCGATCACCTGATCCCGCCGATGGCCCGCGCCGAGAGCTACGGCGACATCTCGCGGCTCGAGCAGCTCCTCGACGAGCACTCGAACATCTCCGCGCTCGACCCGTCCAAGCTGCCGGCCATTCGCCAGCAGATCTGGACGCTGATGCGCGCCGCCAAGATGGACCACGACCTCGGACTGGAGGAACGGCCCGACGAGGACGTGTTCGACGACATGCTGCTGCACGTCGACGGCTGGCTGTGCGAGATCAAGGACGTCCAGATCCGTGACGGCCTCCACATCCTCGGTGCGGCCCCCCGCGACGACGCGGAGGTCGAACTGGTGCTCGCGATGCTCCGTGCTCGGCAGATGTGGGGCGGCGAGCAGAACGTCCCCGGACTCCGCGAGGCGCTCGGCCTCAGCGAGGACGGCGACGAATCCCGTACCCGCGTCGACGACATCGAGCAGCAGGCGCACGCACTGGTGCAGGGCATGCACGACGCCGACTGGAACCCGGACGCCGCCGACACCCTCACCGACGACGCCACCGTCGCGAAGATCCTGCGCTTCGCCGCCACCGAGGTGGTGCCCCGGCTTCGCGAGACCGACAACGAGATCGCCCAGGTGCTGCACGCGCTCGACGGCGGATTCATCGCCGCCGGGCCGAGCGGTTCGCCGCTGCGCGGGCTGATCAACGTGCTCCCGACGGGCCGCAACTTCTACTCCGTCGACCCGAAGGCCGTGCCGTCCCGGCTCGCCTGGGAGACCGGCCAGGCGATGGCCGAATCGTTGCTGGACCGCTACAAGTCCGATCACGGAGAGTGGCCGCGCTCGGTGGGTCTGTCCGTGTGGGGCACGTCCGCGATGCGCACCTCCGGCGACGACATCGCCGAGGTCTTCGCGCTCCTCGGTGTGCGCCCGGTGTGGGACGAGGCGAGTCGCCGCGTGGTGAACCTCGAGGTGATCGACCTCGAGGAACTCGGCCGGCCGCGCATCGACGTCACGGTCCGGATCAGTGGCTTCTTCCGGGACGCGTTCCCGCACGTCCTGGCGTTGCTGGACGACGCCGTCCGGCTCGTCGCCGCGTTGGACGAACCGGCGGAGAGCAACTTCGTCCGCGCCCACGCGCAGGCGGATCTCGCCGAGCACGGCGACGAACGGCGCGCGACCACCCGCATCTTCGGGTCGAAGCCGGGCACCTACGGGGCCGGGCTGCTGCAGCTGATCGACTCCAAGAGCTGGCGCGGCGACGCCGACCTCGCCGACGTGTACACCACGTGGGGTGGTTTCGCATACGGCCGTGGACTCGACGGCGCCCCCGCCGCCGACGACATGCGGACCGCATACCGTCGAATCACCGTGGCGGCCAAGAACACCGACACCCGCGAACACGACATCGCCGACGCCGACGACTACTTCCAGTACCACGGCGGCATGGTCGCCACCGTGCGGGCGCTCACCGGAAAGTCGCCCGAGGCATACATCGGCGACAGCACCCGGCCCGAGTCGGTGCGCACCCGAACCCTGTCGGAGGAGACGTCCCGAGTGTTCCGCGCCCGCGTCGTGAACCCGCGGTGGCTCGAGGCGATGCGCCGCCACGGCTACAAGGGTGCGTTCGAGATGGCGGCCACCGTCGACTACCTGTTCGGATACGACGCCACCACCAACGTCGTCGCCGACTGGATGTACGAGAAGCTCGCCGAGTCCTACGTGCTGGACGACCAGAACCGCAAGTTCATGGAACAGTCCAACCCGTGGGCCCTGCACGGCATCGCCGAACGCCTGCTCGAGGCGGCCGAGCGGAACATGTGGGAGCACCCCGAGCAGCAGACCCTCGACGGCCTGCGGCAGGTGTACCTCGAGACCGAAGGCGAACTCGAAGGAGACTGACGAACCGTCCGGCTCCGCGGTTCGGTCTAGCATGGGCCCGGTGACCACAGAATTCGACCGGGTGTCGTCCGCGAAATATGTCCTGCTCACCACGTTTCGGAAAGACGGCACCCCGGTGGCGACACCGCTGTGGGCCGCCGCCGACGGTGACCGCCTGCTGATGTGGACGGTCACCGACTCCTACAAGGTCAAACGTATCCGCCGCAACCCGGAGGTGACGGTGGCCGCGTGCGATGCTCGCGGCAAGCCGAAGGGACCCGAGGTTCCCGCCCGCGCGGTCATCCTCGACGCCGCCGGCACCGATCACACGCGGGACGTGATCGCCCACAAGTACGGCATCCTCGGCTGGCTCACGATGAAAGGCAGCCTCCTGCGCCGAGGAAAGACCGGCACCATCGGACTCGCCGTCACGGCCGACGACCGGCGTGGGTGACCGGATATTCGAGGGTCGATTCGGCGCGCCCACCTAGGGGTCGATGTGCTCACCCTCGGGTGAGTGAAGGTGACCCCAGGGGGCCTGGTGGCGTTTAGGTGCGGGGATCACGGTGGGTATGTCCCGTAGACGGGAGTATCACCATGAACCACCACATCGCCCTGCGTCGTCGCCTTGACCGATCAATGCGATCGCGGCGCGTGAACGTCCCACGTAAGGGCACGCACGCCGTCGTCATCGGCGGCAGCATCGCCGGGCTGCTCGCGTCCCGCGTCCTGGCGGACTACTTCGGTACGGTCACGATTTACGAGAAAGATCACCTGGTCGACAGCGCCGAGCCTCGTATGGGAGTTCCGCAGGGCCGTCACGTCCACAGCATCTGGAAGCGCGGCCTGAGCCTGATGGAGGAGTCCTTCCCCGGTCTCACGTCCGAACTGATCGAGGGAGGATCGGCCGAAGTCGAAATGACGTCGGACTTCGCCTGGTACCACCGCGGCGTGTGGAAGCTGCGGGTACCGAGCGGGATCTTCATCACCTGCCAGACCCGACCGTTCCTCGAATGGCACATCCGTCGGCGGGTGCGCGAGATCTCCAACATCGATCTCGTCGATCGTTGCTACGTCAAGCGATTCGTCGCCGACGCCACGGCGCAGCGGGTCACCGGGGTGGCGGTCCAGTCGCGCCGAGCCGGCGCCACCGAGGAGATTGTGTCCGCCGACCTGGTGGTCGATGCGAGTGGTCGCGGCTCCCGGACGCCGCGCTGGCTCGAGGAGTTGGGGTACGGCCGACCCGAGATGTCGGTCATCGACGTCGATGTCGGCTACGCGACACGCTTCTATGCCCGGCCGCCGCTCGACGATTGTCCGTGGAAGGCACTGATCGTCGCACCCACACCGCCGGACGGAACACGGTTGGGTGTCATCTTCCCTGTGGAGGGGCAGCGCTGGATCGTGATGCTCGGCGGCTGGAACGGTGATCACCCGCCGCGCGACGATGATGGCCTTCTCGAGTTCGCGCGCAACCTCGAGGCGCCCGACATCTACACGTTCATGCGCGAGGCGGAGCCCTTGACACCGATCGCGGGGTACAAGTTCCGCGCCAACGTCCGCAGGCACTATGAACGGATGCGCCGTTTCCCGGGCGGTCTGATCGTGCTCGGCGACAGCCTGTGCAGCTTCAACCCGATCTACGGCCAGGGAATGACGACCAGCGCCCTCGATGCGATGACGTTACGGGAATGTCTCGAACGGGCTGTCCACAAGGGTGAGAGCTTCGATGCGATGGCCCACCACTTCCTGAAGAGGGTGCCGAGGAGGCTCGAGGCGCCGTGGCGGATGGCCGCCGGCGAGGACATGAACTGGCCTGGAACACAGGGTGATGCGCCGTTCGGAACCCCCTTCATGAACTGGTACTTCGGAAGGGTGCACGCTTTGGCGGCGCGTGATCCGGAGGTGCTGGTCCGTTTCGTGCGTGTGGCGAACATGATCGATTCGCCGGTCCGGATCTTCCACCCCAGAGTCCTGGCGCCGGTCTTCACCCGATCGACGCGGGTCGCGCCGAGTCCGTGACCCCAACGCCCTGTGGGAGCGGCATTCCTCGCACTTAAGAGGTGAGCCATACCTAAGTTGTTGGTAGGGTTCGCGCGTGCCCACAGAACATGACCTCTCGGCAGTCCGTGGCTTCACCCGCATTCCGCGTGAGCGGTCTGCAGCTGTCACCTTCGTCGCCCTGCTCCTGGGCGTGTAGCTGCTGGCTGCCTGCGGATCGGCGACCGGCGAACCCGACTCCAGCGCCGCGCCCGGCGAGACGTACACCGTCGAGCACGTCTACGGCACCGAGGTCCCGCGAAATTACGAACGGGTCGTTTCGGTCGGCTACACCGACGATCAGACGATGCTCGCGGTTGCGTCAAACCCGTGGGCATGGTCGACCAGTATCCGGCCGGCGACACCCCGGACCGCAAAATCTCCTGGCCGTGGGTCGCGGAGCGGTGGGCAGGAACGGTGCCCGAGGTGGTCATGACCAACGGCGAATCGTTGAACTTCGAGAAAGTCGCTGCGCTGCAGCTGGATCTGATCGTCGGTGTGTACTCCGACATCACCGAAGGCGACTACCAGCGACTGAGCGCGATCGCCCCCACCGTTGCATGGGCGCCGGACGTCGCCGACCCTTTCGCGGCCCCCTGGCAGGACACCGCCCGCCAGATCGCGAAGGCCCTCGGCAAGGAAGACGAAGCCGAGGCGTGTATCGCCGAGATCACCGATGGCATCGCCCAGGCGAAGGTCGATCATCCCGAGTTCGGGGGCCAACGGGCTGTCGCGTTCAGTTGGTACGACGCTGCCCTCGCCCCGTTCGCGTCGACCGACGTGCGCGGGAAGCTGCTCACCGACCTCGGCTACCAGCAGGTTGCCGAAATCGACCAGGCGGCCGGCGACAAGTTCTACACCACTCTGTCGCCGGAGCAGGCCCACCTGATCGACGTGGACCGGGCCTTCTTCATCGGGGACGCCGCCGACCGCGCCGCGCTGGAGGCCGATCCGATGTTCACCTCGCTGCCGATCTACCGCGACGGCCGCGTCACGTTCTTCGCCGACTCCGAAGACCCGCCGGTCGGCGCTGCGCTGTCGCAGAGCACAATCCTGTCCCTGCCCTACGCCATCGATCAGGTTTCGTGATCGGCTGAACAAGCCGACAACGTTGCGGTCACGAGTATGCCGTCGCAGACACGCCATTCGGAGGGGCGTCCCTATGTCGTCGCCCATGTTGCGGTCGCCCTGGACGGGGCCTCGACGGGCTTCGAGCCGGATGTGGGCCGGTTCTACGAACTCGCCGCGACCTGGAGCGAAGACGTGACCCCGGTGGGGGCGGACACGATTCTGGCGCAGGAGCACGCGTTGGCTGCCGCTCCCCGCCCCGGGCCGGTCGAAGGCGGGCCGCTGCTGGCCGTTGTCGACAGCCGGGGACGCGTCGGGGACTGGGTGTGGGAGGCGCTGCGGGACATCGGACACTGGTCGGGGTGCTCGCGTTGCACGCCGAGGCCACGCCGCTCGCGGCGGTGGCCGGGCGGTGCCGGAGTTGGTGACAGGTACCGAACGCGTGGATCTGGCTGCTGCGCTGAAGATCCTCGGCGGGCGCGCCGGCGTGGATGTCGTGCGGGTGGATAGCGGGGGTGCGCTGATCGGCGCTCTGCTCGGCGCGGGATTGCTGGATGAGGTGAGTCTGCTCGTCCACCCCCGGCTTCCCGGTGTGCGCACAGATCGTCTGTGGCACGGATCGGCACCGGCAGCGATCCGATTCGACTCATCGCGAGCCGTGCATTCGACGACGGCCTCGTCTGGCTCCGCTACCGGCCCGCGCGATGAGGGAGCGGGTCGGCTTCTCGCGGAACGGGTATGCGGTACCGCATCTTCGGTGAACGGTCAGGCGAGTGCGCGGAGGTGCTCGGCGATCATCCGCTGAGCGGTTTCCGGGGTGTCGGTGTCGCCGAGCAGGACGTGCATGGCCGCGCCGTCGACGAGTGCGTGCAGGCGCATCGCCTCGGTGTCGACGTCGGTGTCGGGTGCGATCAGGGCCCGTTGGGCGAGGCCGGTCAGGATCGCGGCGCAGGCACCACGGAGTTGCCGTTGGGCGTCGAGGGCGATGTCTTTCAGTAGGGGATGGGCGGGGCTTTCCGCGACGAGGGCGAGGTTCACTTCCATTTCGCAGCGTCGGCGGTCGTCGAGCGGAAGAACTTCGTCCAGCACCGCGAGGGCGCGCTGCCACGGGTCGGTGATCGAGGCGTGGGCCTGTGCTCGTTCGCGGACACGCGTTGCGACGAGCCGCATCGAATAGGCGAGGAGTTCGGCCTTGCTCGCGAACACGTGTCGGAGCGATCCGCTCGAGATTCCGGCCTCGGCGGCCACATCGCGTACGGAGACGGCGCCGATGCCCTCGCGTTGGATCACCCGCCACACGGCCTCGGCGATTTCCTGCTGCCTTCGGTCGTGGTCGATGAGCTTCGGCACGCCTCCATGTTAACACGGTCGTGCTAGCATGCCCCTTGTTGGCACGATCGTACTAACAAGTACTGAAGGGGCTGAAGGCATGACGTCGCAACTGTCGAGTTCCCACCGCCATGCAGCGCTCGACGTCATGCGCGGTGCGGCCATCCTGGGCACTCTCGCCACCAACATCTGGATCTTCACCAACGTCGAGGGTCTGGTGGGGTACATCGACGGCACCGGAAGAGCCACCGGCGGCTGGGCCCCCGTGCAGGCTGTGCTGCAGCAGTTCGCGCAGGGCAAGTTTCTCGGCCTGCTCACCATCATGTTCGGCATCGGACTGGTGATCCAGCAGCGTTCCGCGCAGCGACGGGGCCGGCGGTGGCCGGGTGGCTACCCGTGGCGCGCGGGGCTGCTGATGCTCGACGGAGCACTGCACTTTCTGCTGTTCACCGATTTCGACGTCCTGACCGGATACGCCCTCACCGGATTGATCGTCGCCTTCATCCTGACCACAGGCATTCGCGCGCAACGCGTCTGGATGGCGTGTGCGGTGACCGTCCACGCGGCGATGCTGGGCCTCGTCGTCGCGGCGTTGTCCTCGGCGCCCGTACGAGAGCCTCAGCCGCTGTCGCCGAACCCCTATGCGGACGGCAGCTTCTGGGATCTCGTCGTCTTCCGCGTCGACCACGCGTTGCTGTTCCGGCTCGAGGTGCTCTTCATCCTCCCGCTGTCGATCGCCCTGTTTCTCGTCGGCGCACACCTCTACGGTGCGCGCGTCCTCGACCCGGACCGCGGCGACTTGCGTCGCCGACTGATGGTCGCGGGCCTGGCAATCGCACTTCCGCTGGACTTCGCGCTCGGATTGTTCGGCGGAGACGCAGGCCTGATCCTCGGCAGGTACGGGACCGCTCCGGTGGTGGCGTTGGGGCTACTCGCCGCGATCGCGCACCGCTACGCGGGCGGGCGCGAACCCGGCCCGGCCGGCCGGGCGCTCTCGGGAGTCGGCCGCACTGCGCTCAGTTGCTATGTGCTGCAGAACATCCTGTGCTCGATCGTCTGCTACGGCTGGGGATTCGGCCTCGCGGCCCGGTTGAACGGCGCCACCGTCGTTCCCGCGACCATCGTGTTGTTCGGTGCCGTCTCGGCCACCCTGATCGTCGTGTCACGCCTGTGGTTGCGGCGGTTCGATCGGGGGCCACTCGAATGGCTCACGCACCGGGGCTACCAACGTCTCACCCGGGCGGACAGGAACGGAGTCACCGCGCCAGCAGTGTCGTCCATTCCTTGAACTCGAGGGCGTACGACGGTGCGGGCGTCGTCACGGAGGGGCACGGCTGTCGCCGGGTCGCCAACTCCACCAACGACTTCGCTGCCCGCATCACGCTGACGTGGTGATGCCGGGAGACGTCGAGCAGCTCCTCGAACGCCTCGGCGTCGCCGTAACCGCGGGTCGCGATGAGGATGCCTTTCGCGGTGGCGAGAACCTCGCGTCCGTCGGGGTGACGGTGCGGAATCGAATGTGCGGGCGGTGCGGCCTCGAGTACGTCGTTCGACACTGTGATCTCCTGGATTGTGGTGCTTCGCTGATGTCTCGGCGCGGTCATACCGCTGCCACCATCAGGGCCGTGGCGAGGACGACGATCAGTCCTCCTGTCGCGGCGGCGAGAACTGAACCGGTGATGATGCCGATTCCGGTGGCGCAGACGAGGCAGACGAACGTCGTCAGTGCCACGTCGGCGAGAGCAAACCGTCTCGTGACCTTGGTGTGGTCGTGAAGCAGTTCGCGGGTGGTGGTATCGGAGTGCATGAAACCTCCTGGTCAGACGGGCAAGGGACGTACTCGGCGCATGCGCCGGTCACGCGGCGCTACGGTGAGTTTCGGCCCCGTTCTCTGGAGACCTGAATATGACATGCGCGGCGAAACGGCTCTGGAGTGAGCAATCTCATATGCGCGATGTCTGCAGCATTTATAACGGAAACAGTACGGGCTGTCACCTAGACGAGCGTCCGCATAGGATCCGCGCCTCAGAGCGCCTTGCTGACCGACGACATGTGGAAGTCGGGGACACGTAACGGCGGCATCGCGGTCCGGGTGAACCAGTCCTTCCATTCCCGGGGCAGCGTCCGCTCGGTGGCTCCGCCCTGGGTGACCCTCCGCAGCAGGTCGAGGGGGCTCTCGTTGAACCGGAAGTTGTTCACGGCGCCCGTGACCTTCCCGTTCTCGACGAGGTAGACACCGTCCCGCGTCAGTCCCGTGAGCAGCAGGGTGGCGGGGTCGACCTCCCGGATGTACCAGAGGGTGGTCAGCAGCAACCCCCGTTCGGTCTCGGCCACCATCTGGTCGAGCGACACCGAGCCGCCGGCGTCGAGGATCAGATTGTCGCCGGGCACGGTCACGTCGGCACCGAATTCCTTCGCCGCCGCCCGCGGGTACGCGAGCGCATTGACGGTGCCGTCACGGATCCAGTCGACCCGGCCCGCGTCCATCCCGTTGTCGAAGACGGACACGGATTCGGACGACGACCCGGTGACGACGAACGGTGTGTATTCCACGCCGAGCGCGGCCGGATCGGAATAGAGGGTGAGGGGAAGTGCACTCAGCTTCTCCCCGATGCGGGTGCCGCCGGGCGCAGACAGGGCGGAGTGCCCTTCTTCCGCGGCCCGGCCTTCCATGGTCCACATGAGGTAGATCATGAGGTCCGCGACTGCGGACGGCGGCAGGATCGTCTCGTAACGGCCCGCGGGCAACTCCACCCGGTTGCGGGCCCAGTCGAGGCGTGTCGAGAGGTCCTGGAGCAACTTCACGCTGGCCACATCCGTGAAATCCTTGGTGCTGGTGCCCACCCAGGCGCTGGCGTCGCCGCGTTTGCCGTTGATCTCGACCGACCCGGTCGGCTGGGCGAACCGGCGCCGGATCCCGGTCGACGTACCCAGCCAGGTCGTGTGCAGCTGGTGGTGGGCGAAACCGTAGAGCTGGTCGCTGCCGTCGAAGCCCATACTCAGATCCTGGGCGAGTTGTTCGAACGCGCCGATCTCGGTGCGCTCCGCCGAATCGTCCCACCGCTCGTCGGTGTCGGTACCGGTGAGCAACGGCATCGCGTCGGACGCGGGTGTGGCTGCGCGGGCGGCGATTTCGGCCGAGCGGACCACGCCGTCGATGTCGGCGGCGTCGACGGACGCGGACGTGACGATGCCGACCTTCGCGTCCTCGCCGGCCCGGACGATCGAGATGACGGTCCAGCTGCGCGACGTCGACACGCCGTTGGTGGTCATCGAGTTGCCCGCCCACCGCAGGGACGCCTCGCTGGCATCGGTGACGATCACGATGGTTTCGTCCACGGTGGCCCGGGCGAGGACCTGCTCGACGAGCTGCTGCGGTGCGATCATCGGCCGCCTTCCGTCCGAGTGTTCAGTACGTTGACGCCGCGGAAGAGTGCCGACGGGCAGCCGTGGCTGACGGCTGCGACCTGGCCGGGCTGCGCCTTGCCGCAGTTGAAGGCGCCGCCGAGCTGCCACGTGGAGCGGCCGCCGACGGCGTCCATCGAACCCCAGAAGTCCGTGGTCGTCGCCTGGTACGCGACGTCGCGGAGTTGGCCGTCGAGTTTCCCGCCGCGGATGCGGTAGAACCGCTGACCGGTGAACTGGAAGTTGTAGCGCTGCATGTCGATCGACCAGGATTTGTCGCCAACGACGTAGATGCCGTCTTCCACACCGGAGATCAGGTCGTCGGTGCTGCGATCGGCGTCGGGATCGGGTTGCAACGACACGTTGGCCATCCGCTGGATGGGGACGTGGTGTGGCGAGTCGGCGTACGAGCAGCCGTTGGAACGCTCCAGCCCGAGCCGGGGCGCGAACGCCCGGTCGAGTTGGTAGCCGACGAGAATCCCGTCGGCCACCAGGTCCCAGGACTGGGTTTCGACGCCTTCGTCGTCGTAACCGACTGTGGCGAGACCGTGCCGTTCGGTCCGGTCGGCGGTCACGTGCATGATCGGCGTCCCGTAGCGCAGGGTGCCGAGCTTGTCGGGGGTGGCGAACGACGTGCCGGCATATGCGGCCTCGTAGCCGATGGCGCGGTCGTACTCGGTGGCGTGCCCGATGGATTCGTGGATGGTCAGCCACAGGTTGGTCGGGTCGATCACGAGGTCGGTGGGACCGGGCACCACGGTGGGGGCCTTCACCTTCTCGGCCAGCAGGTCCGGGATCCGGGCGAGTTCGTCGGTCCAGTTCCACACCCCGTCGCCGGCGACGTACTCCCATCCGCGGCCGACGGGGGGAGCGAGGGTGCGCATCGTCTCGAACACGCCGGCCGACTGGTCGACGGTGGTGGCTTCGAGTTGCGGATGCAGCCGCACCCGCTGCTGCACGATGGACGAGCCGGCGAGATCGGCGTAGAACGTCTGCTCCTTCACCTGCAGGCATCCGGCGGTGACGTGGTCGACGCCGTCGGAGGCGAGGAGCCTGCGGGAGTATTCACCGAGCAGCGAGATCTTGTCCGAGGCGGGAACTTCGAACGGATCGACGTCGTAATCGGACACCCAGCGGACGTCCGCGTGCACTGGTTCGGCGGCGAGTTCGACGTGCTCCCGGTTCAGTCCACGCAACGCGCGGGCGACGGCGACGGCCTGGTCCGCGGTCGCGGCGGCGGTCGCCGGGGTCAGCTCGGCATGCGAGGCGAAACCCCAGGTGCCGTCGACGACGACCCGCACCGCGAAGCCGAGTTCGCTGGTGTCCACCGCCGACTGCACTTCGCCGTCGCGCAGCCGCAGCGACTGGCTGGTGAGCCGATGCACCCGCAGGTCGGCGTGCGACGCGCCCGCCGCACGGGCAGCGGCGAGCGCCGCGTCCGCCAGCGAACGCAGGGGGAGGGCAAGGAATTCCGGATCAACCTGTCGTGGAGCCGTCACCTGGACCACCGTAGTCGGTCGCTCAGCCGAATTGCTGCCAACCCAACCGGATCACCATCGCGATCACCACGATCAGCAGGGTGATCCGGACGAATCCGGCGCCCTTGCTCAGGGCCATCCGCGAACCGGTGATCGCGCCGATCACGTTGCAGACCGCCATGCCCAGGCCGAGTGCCCACAGCACGTGGCCGGTGGCGGCGAAGAACACCAGCGCACCGAGATTCGATCCCAGATTGATCACCTTCGCCATCGCCGCGCTGCGCACGAATTCCGTGCCCAGGAACGTGGCGAAACTGATGATGAGGAATGTCCCGGTGCCCGGCCCGAACAGTCCGTCGTAGAACCCGAGGAGACCGGCGGACAGCAGGACGACCGCGATTACCTTCCGCCGTGTCGGTGGATCCTTCGCCAGCGTGGTCCCGAGCTGCGGACGGATCGTCACGAACACGGCGACGCCGACGAGCACCGCCATGATGAGCGGGATGAAGACGTCCTTGTCGATGCGCGAGACCGTTGCCGCGCCGAGCGCGGACGCCACCGCCGCGAGCAGACCGGCGGGAACCAGCAGCTGCCAGTTCATGGGGATGCGGCGCGCGAACGTGACGACGGCGGCGGATGTGCCGGTGAACGCGGTGAGCTTGTTGGTGGCCAGTGCCGCCTGCGGCGTCAGCTGCGGTGCGACGAGAAACAGTGCGGGAATGAGGATCAGTCCGCCGCCGCCGACGACGGCATCAACCCATCCGGCGGCCGTCGCAGCGGTGAGAAGAAGCGCCCAGTCACCCACATTCATGGTGCAGACTCAACCACACCCACCCTGAGGTACTTACGCTGTGCACATGCGGAGGTTCAGTCTGTGGCTGCGAGGAAAGCCGACGGTTGCGGACTCGATGTTGGCGGCGATCCTGTTCACCCTCGAGGTGTTCGTGTTCACCGCGTCGGGAGACCGCTCGCCGTGGGTGCAGCTGGTGATGGGTTTCCTGCTGTGCCTGCCGATCGTGTGGCGTCGCAAGTATCCGCGGGCGGCGGCCGGTGCCGTTCTGGTGGTGTCGATCACGATCACGTTCATCAGTTACTCGATCGGTGACCTCGACGCCGAGCATCCCGGTCTGCTGGCCCTCGCCGTTGCCCTCTACACGCTCGTCGCCTACGTCGACCGCCGGACCGCCGCGGTGTACGCGGCAGGCCTCGCAGTGGATTCGGCCCTGTCGATCTGGTTGCTGGAACAGGAACTGCTGGCGGCCGGACTGTTCTCGGTCCTCGTCTTCGCACTCTCCTGGATCACGGCGGAGTTCCTCGGCGCCCGCCGGGCCTACGACGAGGAGGTCGCCGCGCGCCTCGTCGTCGCCGACTACGACCGGGATCGTCGCGCCGAGGACGCGGTGGCGGCCGAGCGGACCCGGATCGCCCGGGAATTGCACGACGTCGTCGCGCACGCGGTGAGCGTGATGATCGTTCAGGCCGACGGCGCGTCCTATGCCTTGAAGAGCAACCCCGACATCGCGAAGCAGGCACTCACCAACATCGCGAGCACCGGGCGGGAGGCTCTGGCGGAACTGCGGCGCACCGTCTCACTGCTGCGCACCGAACCGGCGACCGACGACATGCCCCAGCACGGCACGGCCGGCCTCGCCCGGGTGGTCGACATGATGCGCAGCGCCGGACTGCCCGTGGAACTCGAGCTGACGGGAGAGTTGGACGACATCAGCCCCGCGGTCAGCCTCGGCGTGCACCGGCTGGTTCAGGAATCGCTGACGAATGTGCTGCGGCACGCCGGGGAACGTCCGCGCGCGAAGGTGCGGGTGCGGCGCCGCGAGACGGACGTGCTCGTCGAGATCACCGACAACGGCAACTCGTCCGGGCAGTTCTCGCTCGGATCGGGCAACGGGCTGCTCGGTATGCGAGAGCGGGTCGCCGTCCTGCACGGCACCCTCGAGGCGGGACGGCAGACCGACGGCAGTTGGCGGGTCACCGCGGAGTTGCCGCTCGAGCTGGAGGACTGAGCGGACCCGGTCACTCCGTCTCCGGTGGCGCTGCTTCCTCCGGCTGGTCGAGGACGCTGACGGTGACGCCGTAGGGGAGGAACCGCACCGACCGGTGGGGATCCGTGTTGTGCTTGTGCGCGCGGAGCGCATCGAGTTCGGTGGCATACACCTGCTCGACACGTGCGACGCCCTCGTCGTCGAGCGTGTAGATCGCCCACACACCGTCACCGGTCTCGCCGGCGGTTTCCGGCTTCGACGCGCCGCGCGGCGAGCGGGCGAAGTCCGCGAACACGCCCGTCCACGGAATCTGAGAATCCGCCTGGTCCAGGAACCTGACGATCCGGTCCTTGACGCCCTGCAATTCCTCGCCGGCCTCACGGATCACGCGGTCGAGATCGTCGGGGTCGAACCCGAACGGCCTGTTGTCGCCCATCACTGTCTCCTGACTTCGGCGGGACATCTCCAGTGTGGCCGCGGATGCCGATCGGCGCCACGACGGTCCGCCGATCGGCATCCGCGGCCACAGAACAGGGCCTCCTCCCGCGGGACCTCAGGCGTCCGATGCGGTGTAGACGCGATCACCGCCGACATAGGTCAGGACCGCCCGGCTCCCGCCGATCTCGTCGGCAGTTCCCGTGAACGGATCCCGGTCGAGGACCACCAGGTCGGCGAGCTTGCCCACCTCGATGCTCCCCGTGTCGTCGAGGTGGTTCACGTACGCGGACCCGGCGGTGTAGGCGGTGAGTGCGGCCGTGAGGTCGATTCTCTGCTCCGGGAGGAACACCGGGCGCCCCTGCCCGTCCCGGCCCGGCAGTACGCGATTGACCGCGACATGGATGCCGTGGATCGGGTCGGCGCTGCTGACCGGCCAGTCGCTGCCGGCTGCCAGCGTTGCGCCCGAGCGCAGCAAGGAACCGAAGGGATACTGCCGACGGGAGCGTTCGTCCCCGAGGAACGGAATGGTGAGTTCGTCCATCTGCGGTTCGTGGGCTGCCCACAACGGTTGCATGTTGGCCGTGACGCCGAGCGCGCGGAAACGGGGGATGTCGCCCGGGTCCACGACCTGCAGGTGGGCGAGGTGCGGCCGGGTGTCGCGGAATCCGTTCGTCGTCCGAGCGGCGTCGACCGCGTCGAGCGCATCGCGCACGGCCCGGTCGCCGAGCGCGTGGAAGTGCACCTGAAATCCGAGGGCGTCGAGCTCGGTGACGTAGCCGCGCAGCTCGTCCGGGTCGACGAAGCTGGTTCCGGAATGGGCTGTCGCGCAGCCACATCCATCCAGATACGGGGAGATCATGGCCGCCGTGCGGGATTCGGCGACACCATCGAGCATGATCTTGACGGTGTCGGCCCGCATCCTCCCGACGCGGAGAAGGGACCGTCGCCGGAGCAGGTCGGGGATCTGCTCGGCGCCCCGATCGCGATCCCACCACAGGGCGCCCGCAACCCGCGCCGTGAGGGAGCCGTCGCCGGCCGCGGTCAGGTAGGCGTCCGAGACATCGGAGATCCCGGAGGTGTCGCCCAGTAGCGCGTCCTGCCACGCGGTGATGCCGAGCGAATGCAGGTGCTGCTGGGCGTGGAGCAGTGCCTTCAGCCGGTCGTCGGGGGTGTGCTGCGGGGTATGGCAGCCGACCAGCTCCATCGCAGACTCCTGGAGCATGCCGGTCGGCGCGCCGTCGGCGTCGCGTTCGATACGTCCGCCGACGGGATCGGGGGTGTCTCGGGTGATGCCCGCGATGTCCAGAGCTCTCGTGTTGGCCCATGCCCCGTGGTGGTCGCGGTTGGGCAGAAACACCGGCCGATCCCGCACGACGGTGTCGAGGAGTTGCGCGGTGGGTGTGCCCCCGTCGAACGCCTCCATCGACCACCCGCCGCCGACGATCCACGGCAACTCCGGGTGTGCGACGGCGTAGCTGCGGATGGCGGCGAGGGTGGCGGCGGCGTCGGTGGTGCCGGTGAGGTTGCAGCGGGCGTACTCGAGGCCGGCCACCACGGGATGGATATGCGCGTCCTGGAAGCCGGGCAGTAGCAGCCTGCCGGTGAGGTCGACGACCTCGGTGCGGGTGCCGATCAGCTCCCGGACCTCGTCGTGGCCGACGGCTGATATCCGGCCACCGGTGACGGCGACCGTCGTGGCGCGGCTGCGGGCCGGGTCCAGGGTGGCAATCGATCCGCCGGTGAAGACCAGATCTGCGGGTTCTGTTGACATCGAAAATCTCCTGTCGGGAAGTGCTGTCGTCGGTGTTCGGATCAGGTTGTGTCGCGCTGATCGGTCAGGGGGTGGTCACGGGAACTTCGGTGGGCGCGCCGAGCAGGTTGGCGTCGTCGGCATCCGTTCCGCGGCCGGTGACGAAATAGGGCGACCGACGGACCCACTTCGCGTGCGCGGCCACCACCAGCCCCGAGATCAGGATGAGGACCGGGAACAGCAGCTGAAACCAGCCGTTGGTCGCACTGAATTCGAGATGATCTGCCGAGGTGTAGAAGATCCAGCCCAGGTAGCCGCCCAGGGCCAGCAACACAACGGCGCTGAGTGCGGGAAACACCACCGCGCGCAGTCCCTCCCACGGATGCTCGCGCAGGAGGCCGCGGAACCGGACGGCGGCGGCGAGTGCCGTCAGGCCGTACCAGACGGCGACCACCAGGCCGATCGAACTGATGCCCGCACCGAGAAGGTCGCTGAGCTTGGGGATGACCGTGGCCAGCAGCGCGACCACGGCGGAGATGGCGCCGAGCAGCACGGTACCGGCCGCCGGGGTTCCGAAACGGGGATGGATGCGGGTCCACACCGGGCCGAGAGTGCGGTCCCGGCCCATTGCGAACAGTCCACGCGCGCTGGGTATCACGGTGGCCTGGAGCGATGCGACGACGGAGAACATCAGCGCCACCACGGGGAGCGCGGCCAGCGGCTGCCGGGCGAGTGCCTCGCCGAGAAACGCGAGCCCGACGGTCCCGTTGTCCGCCAGTTCCGCGGGGGTGAGGACGCGTTGGAACGCCACCGCACCGAGCAGGAACAGACCGAGGACCAGGAAGACGGTGATCACTCCGGCACGGGACGCGTCGCGCGGGTCGCGCACCTCCTCGCTCACGCTGAACGCCGCTTCGAAACCCCAGTAGAAGAAGACCGCGATCACCATGCCCTGAGCCAGCACGGCGAACGACGGAATTGCAAAGGGATCGAACCAGGAGAGGGAGAACGGCTGGGCCCCGGCAAACAGCCCGTACGTGCAGAAGCCGATCAACACGACGTACTCGAAGACGAGGAGATACTTCTGCAGCCGTGCCGCGACCGCGACACCGCGGACGGCGGTGAATGTCACCGCCCCCAGGATCGTCAGCCCGAGCATCGTGGACTGCAGCGTGGAGTCGGGATCGAGAGTGAGCCCGCCGATGCTGTGCAGGCCGGCCATGCCGGCGAGTTGCAGGATCGCCGACCCGGCGATCGCGGTGGTGTAGGCCATGAACACGACAACAGCAATGATCGCCATCCAACCGGTGAGGAATCCCAGCCACGGGCTGAGGGTGCGGCCTACCCAGACGTAGCTGTTGCCGCAATTGGGTTCGACCCGGTTGAGCCGGGCGTATCCGCTGGCAATTCCCAGAATCGGGACGAATGCCAGTAACAGCACCACCGGCATCTGGAGACCGACCACGGCGGCGATGACTCCCAAGCCGACACCGATGCTCGTGGTCGCCGCGGTACTCGAGGCGGCGATCGCAATTCCGTCGATGACGCCGAGCGATTTGCGGAGAGCCATCGCCCTCGGCGCGTCGGCCGCGCCGTTGTTCACTGCTGCCATGTGTGCGTCGCTTTCGCTGGAGGGATGGGGAGGGACGAGAGGCCACGACCGATCCGAATTCTCGTGCCCGCGGCCTGGGGCTTCGCTCCCTGCCTGTGACATGCAACACCGTCGTCGTTTACAGCGTCAACGGTGTTGGCATAAGCTTCGGGTCGACGGAAGGAGCCGGGAATGGCGAAGCAGGTGGTCTCGGACTCGGCCCGGAAGAGGCGCAGGCCGACGAAGCAGGGTGCAGTTCTGTCGGAGCAGCTGATCATGGAGACGGCGCTGCGGCTGCTCCGCCACCACGGCAGTGCCGGTCTGTCCGTCCGCCGCCTCGGGGCAGCGCTCGGGGCCGACCCCAGCACCCTGTACCGGTACTTCCGCGGCATCGACGACCTGACGTTGGCGATCGCCGACGAGCTGATCGGCCGGTCGTTCCGCGGGTGGGAACCCACCGGGGACTGGTGGCGGGACCTCTACTCTCTCGGAATACGTTCGCATGCAGCGTATCTGGATCATCCCCAGGCGGCAGTCCTGTCGGCCAGCCGCGTCAGCGGTCGCACCTCGGAGAAAGCGGCCGTCGACACGATCCTCGGAATACTGCGCGAGGCAGGGTTCCCCGACGGCGCAGCGGTGCGCCTCTACCGTGCGTTCGTGGACCAGATGCTGGCCTTCGCCGCCCTCGACGGAGCCGAACTCGCGCTACCCGAGGACGTCCGTGAGTCCGATCGGCAACTGTGGCGATCCTCCTACGCGCAACTGCCGGCCGAGACGCATTCGCACATCGCTGCGACCGCGGGTCTACTCGTCGACCTCTCCGACCGCAGCGCCTATCCCGACGCACTCGAACTGCTCCTCGACGGCGCTCGCGCCCTGCTTCACCGACTCGACGCGAAGCGAGAATCGGCGACGTCGTGACAATCACTCGGCTCGAATCGTGGCCGAACGGGCCGGGAAGCGGCCGGATTACCTGGGAGCATCCCGGAGCTCGATGACGAGCGGCCGACCTGTGTCGAACCAGTACCGGTGCAGGTCCTTGATCTTCGCGCGTGTAGGCAACCCGCGTAGATGCACGGCGCATTCGCCATAGTCGAACACATTGACCGTCTCACAGAGAGCGTCCCGGGCATCGTCGAGCTCCGCACGATCGGTGATTTCTCGCGCGAGTCCTTCGAACCAACCCGTCGGCATCCGCAGCCGAAGCCGTGGGTTCCCACGAATGTTCCATACCCAGCCTGCGACGAAATCCGGGCGCGTCATCGCCAACGCGGGTGGCAGAAGAGAGACCAGGTAGGCACGGTCATCGCGTTGGATCACCCGAATGCACTTTCGCCGCTGTTTGCCGGTCTTGCGCCCAGTCGTCGTCAGTACTGCAAATCCCGTCGGGGGTCGCACGAGGAAGCCCGGCAGCATCAGGGCACTGAGGACTGCCCCATTCCGAGCCGTCCGCATCAGGCGCCCGTGCTTGGACGCCTCCGCCGCCGCCGCATCGCGTACCTTCCGGTTCCGCTCGTGATCATCCGGCGTGCCCGATCGATTGTCGTCAGCTGCCACTCACATCGCCCCGTCCCCGCGTTCCCCGCGAGCAATATAGCAACGGTTCACCGTCGCACGCGCCGGCGTTTCACGTGTCAGGCGGCGAAGAGGGAGTCGTACAATCCTTCGGAGGAGAAACCCGATGGACTCGCATCATCGAAATACACGGACCACCGATCTGCCGCCACCGGCGCTGGACGGCGAGCTGCGTTTCGACCAGGTGGCGCGAGCACAGGCTGCCGACGATTTCGGGCACATCGTGCACACGGCACCGGAGGCCGTCCTGCTGCCGGGATCCACCGACGACGTCGCCGAGACGATCCGCTGGGCCGCGAAGCGGGGCCGCACGTTCGCCGCGCAGGGGCAGCGCCACTCGGTGTGGGGACGATCCGGAGCCCGGAACGGCATCGTGGCCGACATGTCCACACTGCATTCCGTCGGCAGGGTTCAAGGCGACCGGATCGTCGTCGGCGCGGGCGTGACGTGGCGCGAGGTGCTCGCCGCGACCCTGCCGCGGGGAAAGACCCCGCCCGTGCTCACCGACTACCTCGAGCTGTCGGTCGGCGGGACACTCGTCGTCGGGGGCGTCGGCGGCACGACCTCCCGGTACGGCGTCCAGAGCGACAACGTCATCGCGATGGACGTGGTGACCGGTACGGGGGAGGCGATCACCTGTTCGGCGCAGAGCAACTCGGACCTGTTCGACGCGGTGCGGGCAGGGCTCGGCCAGGTGGGGGTGATCACCGAGGCGACACTCGAGCTCGTCGCGGCTCCCGAGCAGGTGCGCAGGTTCGTGCTGTTCTACCCGAACCTAACGGGGATGCTGACGGACGCGCGACTCCTGTCCGCGGACGCCGGTTTCGACGCGGTGCAGGGGGCGATCCTGGCAGCACCGACCGGTGGGTTGTCGTTCCAGTTGGACGTGGCGACGTTCTTCACCGGCAATCCGCCGGACGACGAGCTACTGCTCGCCGGCCTGTCCGACGACCCGGCAAGGCGAAATCCCAGCACGATTGCGTACGTCGACTACCTCGAGCGACTGGCCGGGCTGGAAGCGGCGTTGCGGGCGAACGGCCAGTGGTTCCACCCGCACCCCTGGATCACCACCTTCATCGGAGACTCGCACGTCGAGTCGGTGGTCGACGAGGAGCTGGGCAGCCTTGATCCAGCGATGGACCTCGGTCGATTCGGTCAGATCGTGCTGTCCCCGATCCGCACCGGAGCGATCACCAGCCCGCTGCTGCGGACGCCGTCGGAGGGCCTGTGTTTCGCGTTCAACTTCGTCCGGGTGCCGACGACCGCCGACCTCGACGACGCCCACCGGCTCGTGGAGTCCAACAGGGCCGTGTACGAACGGGTCCGCAGCGCCGGCGGCACGCTCTACCCGGTGAGCGCGTTCCCCATGTCCAACGAAGACTGGCGCCGGCATTTCGGGTCGGCGTTCCACCGCCTCGGTGAGGCCGAAAAGAAGTTCGACCCGGATCACGTCCTCACCCCTGGCTACGACGTCTTCGAGGGCGGGCCGCACGACGGCGTCAGCCGCCGGCGAGCGGCACCAGGGTGAAGTGACCGGCTCCGCGGGCGGCGGAGAACACGTCCCAGGACATCGGACCGCCGGGACCACGGCCTTCCTCGTAGCGGAGGTCGAATGCGGGGTTCACGGGTGCGAGCCGGTAGTCGAAGAAGGCGTAGTTGGCGCGCAGCAATGTTCGCGCCGGTTCGGTGGCCTCCTCGAGACGGGGCACCAACCGGTCCTCGACCACCAATCCGCGGTCGGAGAATTCGTCGACGATCACGCATTCACAGAAGTACGCGAGGGTCCCGATCTCACCGGGGGATCGCACCGGTGCCTCCCCGACGAGGGTCCCGACTGCCCGGCCGACCCGCTCGTAATCCTGCGCGCTCGCCCAGTTACCGAAGATGGGGGGTGCGTCCCACGGGAGACCGCTCTCGACGTCGTAGTACACGGCGCCGGCTCCCAGCACGGCGAGGAGGCCGGCCAGTGTGCCGGCGACAGCGCGGTCCGTGGCGTCGCGCGCGGCGCTCCAGTGGATGCCGGCGGCGAGAACGGCGAACATCGCCAGCGTGGTCGCGGGCGCCACATAATACCAGTGGTACGGCACGGTGTCGAGCACGACGTAGGCGACGTAGTAGAGAGCGCCGGACAGTCCGAGCGCGAGCAGCGGCACAGGCACCGGTCGCTTCCCTGGCCTGGCGTACGAGGCGAGCGCGACGAGAATCAGGACGAGTGCGAGGGACGCGGGACCGAATGCCGCCACGGTCCGCCACGGGTTGGACTCGAAGTACATGATGGGGCCGGTGAGGTAGTTGTAGCCGCCGACATCGGAGGCCTGGCCCTGCTTGATCAGGAAGGTGTCGGGCAGAGCTGAACCGAGGACGATCCAGCTGAACAGATACCAGGGCCCGGCGATCGCGGCGAAGCCGGCGAGGGCGCGGCGCAGTTGCGTGCGAATCGCCGGTGACAGGGCGGCGATGACCACGACGAAGACGAGCAGATCCAGGCGTACCAGCGACGCCAGGCCCGCGGCCGCGCCGAACCAGGCGGCCCTGCCCTCGAGCGCCGACCACACCATCACCGCGACGGCGGCCGGGATCAGCAGCACCTCGAGTCCGACCGCGGACAACACGAACGGGTTGAGCACCACGAGCGCACCGGCGAGCACCGCCCAGACGGTCCCGAGGCCGAGCCGCCTGCACGTCCGCGCCAGCACCCAGCCCAACAGGGCAGTGACCGCGACGTTGAGCACTCCGAGTGCGAACAGGGGATCGCCCGGGCCCCACAACCGGGTCACGAATGTCAATGCCCCGAGCACCAGCACGTTGAGCGGGGACGTCGACGTGTTCGCGGTCAGTCCGTGGACGATCGCCCACTCCCCGTGGACGGCCAGGTTCCTGGCGGCCGACAAACTGATGTAGGCGTCGTCCGTCAGGCTGCGGGAGACGATCCAGAACAACACGGCCGCCACCACCGCGCCGCACACGGCGAGGATCGCCGGGGCCGGGAACGGCCTCGGTACCGGTGGCGGGGCAGACCGCTCGAGCGGTTCGTTCAGCAATCCTGTGGACACCGCGACATCCTAGAGAGTGGAGCCGGGACCGCTGCTCGCAGCCACCGAACTCGGACTCGCTGGTGCCCGTCGACTGTTTAGTCATTCGAGAAGACGGGAAATCGACGCCCCAGGGCCGGAAGCGTCACCGGTGGCACCACCGGCCCAGGTTCCGCGGGTTGAGCCCCCAGGTCGCGGGACCGCCCCCGGGGGCTTTTTCTATCGGCGGTGCCGCTCGTGAGCGGTGAGCAGCAGAGCGTCGAAACGGTCGCGAAACGAAGTGGGCGTGTGGATTTCGTCGCCGAATGCGAGAACGAGTTGCTCCGCGATCACGCGGATCTTCGTGTTCGTCTGCTGTGACCGCCACGTCAGGAGGTCGAACGCGGCGTCGGCGGAGATGGAGTAGACGAGCATCAGCGCACCCTTGGCCTGTTCGATGACTGCCCGCGAACGCACGACGTCGAGCGAAGCGACTTCGGCCGTGTCGAGCAAGCGGGGGTTGTCCCAGATCTCGTCGGTCCTGTCCTGCCACACGAGCACGACGAAGCGGGCGTCCGCGGAGGTGAACGTGGAGGCGAACCCGTGCGCCCACAGCCAGTTCCCGTTCCTGTGCCGGACGCGGGCAAAGCCCGCTCGGGCGGTGCCGGTATCGAGGACACCCCCGACGAGGCCGAACCACCGCGGCGCGTCCGACGGGTGCATCAAACCCGCGAGATCCACACGATCGAATTCGTCCAATCGGTATCCGACGAGGTCGGCCAGGGCAGGGTTCGTCAACACCAGTCGCCGTCGGTCGTCGTAAACGCAGACGGGGCGCGGAAGAGAGACGACCAGCGATGTGAACTCATCGTGGCCGAGGCTGTCGGTCGGTGCGAGGGGGAACCCGGACATACGTACTTCCTTCAATTCTTCGCGCCGACGACGACTCGTACAGCGATCATCGCGGCGTGCGCAGAACGATCCGCTAGAGGTATTCGGAGCCGAGCCCGGTTCGGCTGGGTGTGACGTGCGTCCTACTCGCTGAATTCGCCCATCGCAGGCGTCCATCCGCGGATCTGCACCTTTTCGACAAGATTTTCCTGTGCGAACGGATCCTGCGTGAACAGGCGTGCGACGGCGTCCTCGTCCTCGGCGTCGACGATGAACAGCGCACCGTGGCCGTCGGCGAGGGGGCCGGTCGAACGCATGACCTTGCGTCGGACGAGTTCGGTCAGCCACCCACGATGCTGCGTCCGATGATCGTCGCGCAGGGACGACGTCTCGGGGCTGTACGTGTATTCCACGACGAACAGGGCCATGAGGTTCTCGCTCAGCCGTGGTCGATGTAGGACTCGAGCTGGTCGCGTTCGGTCTGCAGCTCGCCGATCCGGCTCTTCACCACGTCGCCGATGCTGACGATGCCGACCAGCTGCCCGTCCACGATCACCGGCAGGTGCCGGATCCGGCGTTCGGTCATGGTTTCGGCGAGACTGTCCACGGTGTCGGTCGGGAGACAGGTGAACACCGATGTCGTCATGATGTCCACGACCCGGGCATTCAGGATGTCGGGGCCGCGCTCGTGGATGCGGCGCACCACGTCGCGTTCGGTGACGATCCCGACGACGGCGTCGTTCTCCGTCACCACCAGGGCGCCCACATTGTGCCTGGCGAGTTCGCCGATCAGCGTGCTGACCGGCATCTCCGGGTCGACCGTCACCACGGCCGGGCCCTTGTTCCGCAACACATCCGCGATTCGCATCTGGACACCCCGATCTCTGGGCACTCCGACTGGCCGCCGATTCGATCATAGGCAGACTTCGAGCGTATGCCAGAGCTTCTGCCGGTCTTGGTTTGGTTATCTACTCGTGACCGCCGTGTCCCACGGACCGATGTGCGGGTCGGGCGCCCACCGGGACTGCGGTGTTAGGTTGGCGCTGTGCCGATCACCGTGCTACTCGTCGACGACCAGGAACTGATGCGGATGGGCCTCAACATGGTGCTCGACGCTCAGGACGACATCACTGTCGTCGGTGAGGCGAGCGACGGCGCGGCGGCGGTCGCCGCGGTCCGCAAACTCGAACCCGATGTGGTGCTGATGGATGTCCGCATGCCGGTGGTGGACGGGGTCAGCGCGACCGCCCAGATCCTGGAGTCGGGGGTCGCGAGCCGCGTGCTGGTGATGACCACCTTCGACCTCGACGAGCACGCCATGGGTGCGTTGCGGGCCGGGGCCAGCGGCTTCCTGCTCAAGGACACCCCGTCGGAAGACCTGGTGTCGGCCATCCGCAGTGTGGCCGCGGGGGACGCAGTGGTGTCGCCGAAGGTGACCCGCCGGCTGCTGGCGAGGTTCCTCGACGACGGTCCGGGTCCGCTTCGTGACCCGCAGGTCCTCGACGTGCTGACCGAGCGTGAACGGGAAGTGCTGCAACTGGTGGCCACCGGGTTGTCGAACACGGAGATCGCCGGTCAGCTGTTCCTCTCGGAGTCGACCATCAAATCGCACGTGGGCCGGATTCTGACCAAGTTGAACGTCCGCGACCGGGTCCAGGCAGTGGTGCTGGCCTACGAGACGGGCCTGGTGCGACCCGGCTCGTAGGCCGGCGGGTGGGGAAGCGTACTGCCGCTAGACGGTGAAGGTGCCGACGGTCGGGACCACGGTGCACGTGACGGAGTCGGCGTAGCCGACCGTGCCGAACATCGTCGCGAGGACGGTTCCCTTGCCGGTGTCGACGATCTTCGACAGCAGCGGGGTATTGATGATCGGCAGCGTGTCGTCGAGCTTGACGATCCCGCCCTGGAACGTCATGAGGTTGATCCAGGCGACGCTGAGATCGGACGTCTGCGGGATGGCGACGTAGGCGGGGATGGCCTGGAATCGGAGTTGGTTCGCGGTGATCTGGGGGAACAGGTTCGGTCCGCCCTGAGCGCTCGCCAGCGTGACCGTCGCGGGCTTGTCGGCGACGCCGCACCCGAGTGTGGGGGACGGGTACATGAAGTCCTGCGGTGTGGTGAGTCCGACCTCGAGCACGTCCTTCGGGATGAACACGCTGGCGCCGAGAAGAGCGTCCACGGCGGCCGTCGCGGCGGGGGAGACCTCGGTGGCCAGCGCCTGCAGTTCGGCGGCACCCTTCGCGAAGTCGGCGACCGGTGCTGCCGATGCCGGTCCCGAAGACAGCATGCCGAAGGCAGCTGCGGACGCGAGAACGATTGCGGCTCGGCGGAAGACGGTGGAACGAGTCATATCGGCTCCTCGTTGTGCGCGGGGTCGGAAGACCCCCATCGCAGTGAACTGCATCATGCGCAGACTCTCAATGTCAACTTGAGGTTTAGCATTGTGAGCTCTTCGATATCTGCGGCCGGGAGAAAATCGGCGCCGTCGAACGTTGAACGATCAGACGGTTGACCCAGACCCTCGATGACCCGGCCGTCCGAAAGGGGGCGTCATGTACGCCGCACTGTTCCTGTTGTACGTAGTGGTGGAGATCGCCGCGCTCGTCCTGGTCGGTAACGCGATCGGCGTGCTGTGGACCGTGCTCCTCCTGCTCGGTGGAACGCTGATCGGACTGCTGCTGATGCGGTCGCAGTGGCGTCGTGTGATGGACGGCCTGCGCCGGGCGGCGAGCGGCGACGGCTCTCCGGGTGCGGCGGTCGCGGATGGCGCACTCGTCGCGTTGGGCTCCGCGCTGATGTTCGTCCCCGGCCTGGTCACCTCGGTGCTCGGGCTGCTCTTCCTCGTTCCCCCCACCCGGTGGGCACTTCGGCCCGTCGTGGTCCTGCTGGCAGGCAGGCGTGCCGCCACCGTCGCGGCCGGGGCGGAGGCGTTCGCCCGGGCGCCCCGACGCGGTCGCGGCGAGGTGATCGAAGGGGAGGTGGTCGACGAGGTCTTCGAGGGCGAAGTGATCGACGAGGAGCCCCGAACCCCGACCCGTGATCCCCGCGTTCTGCCCTAACAGGCAGACTGGTTGCCTGTGACTACACAACTGCTGGTCGGCGGCCGAATCTACAGTTCCTTTGCTCCAGACGCCACGTCGATGGCAGTGACCGACGGTGTCGTGTCGTGGGTCGGCGACGATCGCGCGGCCCGTGCGCTGCACCCCAGCGCCAACGTGGTCGACCTCGGCGGCGCGTTCGTCACCCCGGCATTCGTCGACACCCACGTGCACGTCACAGCGCTCGGGCTGAACATCGTCGGGCTCGACCTGGTCGGTGTCGGATCGCTTCGCGAATGCCTGGACCGGCTCGCGTCCTTCGCCCGCACCCACGGCGACGCGGTCATCTGGGGACACGGCTGGGACGAATCGGCGTGGCCGGAAGGCGCCGGCCCCACCACGGCGCAACTCGACGAGGCCGCGCCCGGACGCACGGTGTATCTGTCCCGGATCGACGTCCATTCGGCAGTCTGCTCGACCGCCCTGCGCCGGTCGGTCTCGGATCTGAGCGACACCGCCGGGTTCTCGCCGGAGGGGCCGCTGACATTCGAAGCGCACCACGCCGCCCGCACCGTCGCGCGCTCGCTGCTGACGGCCGAGCAGCGTTCCGCCGCCCGCATCGCCGCCCTCGACGCCATCGCCTCCCGCGGCATCGTCGCGGTGCACGAGTGCGGGGGCCCCGACATCGCCGGACTCGACGATTTCCGTGAACTCCTCGCCACCCCGCACGGTGTCGAGGTCCGCGGTTATTGGGGTGAGGCGGTCGCCGACGCCGACGAGGCCAGGAAGTTGCGGAACGCCACCGGCGCCCACGCGCTGGGCGGCGACCTGTTCATCGACGGATCCCTCGGCTCCCACACGGCGTGGCTCAGCGAACCCTATGCCGATCTGGCCGGCGGCACCGGCAAGAGCTACCTGGGAGTCGACGAGATCGCCGCACACGTGCGTGCCTGCACGATCGCCGGAATCCAGGCCGGATTCCACGTCATCGGCGACGCCGCCGTCCGGGCCGCGGTCGACGCGTTCGCCGTCGTCGCCGACGAACTGGGCGGTCCCGCGGTCGCGAAGGCCGGACACCGACTCGAACACGCCGAGATGATGACCGGTGACGACGCGGCGCGGCTCGCGCAGTGGGGTGTGATCGCCAGCGTCCAGCCCGCGTTCGACGCCCTGTGGGGTGGGACCGACGGCCTGTACGCGCAGCGCCTCGGAACCGAGCGTGCCCTCACCCTCAACCCGTTCGCCGCCGCCGCCTCCGCCGGGGTGTCGCTGGCGCTGAGCTCCGACGCACCCGTCACCCCGGTCGACCCGTGGGCGATGCTGCGCGCGGCCGTCCACCACCGCACGCCCGGCAGCGGGATCTCCCCCCGCGCGGCGTTCTCGGCTGCCACGCGCGGTGCATGGCGGGCCGGTGGGGTCCGGGACGGTCTCGCCGGGACGCTCGATCCGGGAGCGCCGGCGTCGTACGCAGTATGGGATGCCGGTGAACTCGTGGTCAGCGCGCCCAAGGACTCCGTGCAGCGGTGGTCGACCGATCCCCGGTCCCGGGTCCCGGCCCTGCCGCGGCTCGAGGACGACGCGCCCACGCCCGTCCTGCTGCGTTCGGTGCACCGGGGGAGCGTCGTCCATGAGCGGTAGCACGACGTCTCGCTGGATCACCGGAAAGCGCGGCGTGCTGGTGCGTTCCGTCCTGTCGGTGGCCGCGGGATTCCTCGTGTTCGCCGGCTTTCCGCCCCGTCCCCTCTGGTTCCTCGCGCCCATCGGCATCGCCCTGCTGACGCTGATCCTCACCGGAGCCGGGGGTGCGGCACCGAGACTGCGCGCGGGCTTCGGCTACGGCTATCTCGCGGGACTCGGCTTCCTCGTGCCGCTGCTCCCGTGGATCGGGGTGTTCGTCGGAGCCCTGCCGTGGCTTGCCCTCGCCGCGGTCGAGTCGCTGTACATCGGACTGTTCGGGGTGCTCGCCGTGCTCGTCTCCCGGCTGCGGTGGGCCCCGCTGTGGATCGCGGCGTGCTGGTCGCTCACGGAATGGCTGCGCGCGAGCGTGCCGTTCGGCGGCTTTCCGTGGGGGCGGTTGGCGTTCGGCCAGTCGGAGGGCTGGTTGCTGCCGCTCGCGAGCGTCGGCGGTGCCCCGCTGCTCAGCTTCGCCGTCGCACTGACCGGTGCCGGACTGGCATCCGTCGCCATGACGGTGCGGGCCCGGGCGCGCGGCGCCACGAACTGGACGCGGCCGCTCGCAGGCGGTCTGGTCGCCGCCCTCGCCGCGACGGTCGTGTCGCTCGCGCTGTGGCCGACACTGCCGGGCATGGACTCGGGAGACCGGACGATCACCGTCGCCGCGATCCAGGGCAGCGTCCCCAAACTCGGACTCGACTTCAACGACCAACGCAAGCGGGTCCTCGACAATCACGTGAACCGCACCCTCGAACTCGCCGACGACGTCGCGTCGGGCGCGGCGCCACAACCCGACCTCGTCGTCTGGCCGGAGAACGCGTCCGACATCGATCCCCTGCGCAACGCCGACGCCGCCGCCGACATCTCCCGGGCGTCCGAGGCGATCGGTGCGCCGATTCTGGTGGGGGCGGTGCTCGTGAATTCCGACCGCACCACCACCAACTCGGTGATCGTGTGGGACGGCAATGCGGGACCGCAGGAGCAGCACGACAAGAAGATCATCCAGCCGTTCGGCGAGTACCTGCCGTATCGCGGGTTCTTCCGTCACTTCTCCTCGTACGCCGACCGGGCGGGCAACTTCGTTCCCGGCGACGGGGACGGGGTCGTTCACGCGGACGGTATCGCCGTCGGAGTCGCGACCTGCTACGAGGTGGCGTTCGACCGGGCGTTCGAGCAGTCGGTGCGCAGCGGCGCCGAACTGCTCGCCGTCCCCACCAACAACGCCACGTTCGGCGACACCGAGATGACCTACCAGCAGCTCGCCATGTCGCAGGTGCGGGCCGTGGAGCACGGCCGCGCCGTCGTCGTCGCCGCGACCAGCGGTGTGAGCGCGATCATCGGCCCCGACGGATCCACGGCGGCGGAAACCGCACTTTTCGTACCCGCGGCCCTGGTGTCGCAGGTGCCGCTGCGCACCGGTACTACGCTGGCAAGTCGGCTCGGCCCGATTCCGGAGGTTCTCCTCTGTGTCGGCGCCGTCGCTGCCGTCGCGTTCGCCGTGGTGCAACGACGACGCACAGTTCGCACACTGATTCAACGCAGTACCGAGAAGGCGCCGGCAATCGCCGGCAGGGAGGATCCTCATGGCATCGGAGACCGATTCCGGGCAGAGCGGGGCACCGAGCGCCCGGACTCTGGTGATCATTCCGACGTATAACGAGCGGGAGAATCTCGGCCTGATCGTGGGGCGTCTGCATGCGGCGCTGCCGCGGACGCATGTTCTGGTCGTCGACGACGGCAGCCCGGACGGCACCGGAGACGTCGCGGACGCCCTCGCGTCCAACGACGACGCCGGTCGCATCCACGTGATGCACCGCACCGAGAAGAACGGCCTCGGAGCCGCCTACATCGCCGGTTTCCATTGGGGTCTGGAGCGCGACTACACCGTTCTCGTCGAAATGGACGCGGACGGCAGCCACGCGCCCGAGCAGTTGCATCGCCTCCTCGACCAGGTGGACGCCGGCGCCGACCTGGTGCTCGGTTCGCGGTACGTCCCGGGCGGCACGGTGGTGAACTGGCCGAAGCACCGCGAGTGGCTCTCGCGCGGCGGGAACATCTACTCGCGGCTCGCCCTGGGCGTGAAGATCAAGGACATCACGGGCGGATACCGGGCGTACCGCCGTGAGGTGCTCGAGAAGCTCGACCTCGCTGCGGTGGAGTCGCACGGCTACTGCTTCCAGGTCGACCTGGCATGGCGGGCCATTCAGGAGGGCTTCGACGTCCGCGAAGTTCCCATCACGTTCACAGAACGAGAGATCGGCGAATCCAAGATGAGCGGCGGGATCGTTCGCGAGGCGCTGCTCAAGGTCACGCAGTGGGGGCTGCGGAACCGGGTCGCCAAGATCAAGGGTGTGACAGCAGGCTAAGGCTCGGCGCCGACCGCTGCCCCATTCCTTCCCGGAAGGAGTGGGGCAGTGCTGTATCTATGGCCCGGAAACAGGATCCACGTGGGTAAACCCGCGCGGTGTCCACATTGTGAGACGCGGTGAAACGGTCCGAACCGTATGTCCGATAGGAACCTGAAGCGTACTCCCGGGTAATGTTCGGTTAATTCCCAGGTTCGCAGGTCACTATGAGTTTCTTCGGTGGCCGGTGGGTTCGTCCCACCGCCGGAGCGGGAAAGAGGACGAACAAGGTGGTCGAAGCTGTGCCGAGTGGTGACGTGACCACCGAGGGTCGCATTCCGGACGGTGCATTTCCGCTCTCCGCCGCTCAGCAGGGCATGTGGTTCGCCCAGCAACTCGATCCCGACGTACCCGTCAATATCGCGCAGTGCGTCGAACTGGTGGGTGCGCTCGACGTACCGCTGCTGTCGGAGTCGATGATCACCGCGGGCCGCGAGCTCGGCTCCGCATTCCTCCGACTCGTCGAGGTCGACGGAGTTCCCTACCAGCTGGTCGATCCGACCCTGGAAGCATCGGTCCGGTTCGTCGACCTGCAGCACGAGCCTGATCCACGGGCCGCGGCGAAGGAGTGGATGCGGCAGGAGTACACCGCCCCGCTCGACGTGTGCCGCGATCGGCTCACTACCTCGGCGCTTCTGTGCATCGGGCCGGATCGCCACTACTGGTACAGCCGGGTCCATCACGTCGCGCTCGACGGCATGGGATCGGTGACGCTCGTCGACCGGACCGCGGAGCTGTACACCGCAGCCGTCGAGGGTCGCGCCCCCGGGCCGTCCAAGGCCGCCGAACTCACCGACGTCGCCCGGGTCGACGACGACTACCGGACGTCGGCGCGCTACCGGGCCGACCGGGAGTACTGGTCCGCGCGGGTGTCCACCATCGGCGAACCGCACAGCCTCGTCGACCGGAGCGCCCCCGCGCGGGCGCGGAGCCGCACGACGGGCGGCCAGATCCCCGACGCCCTCGTCGACCACCTCGAGGCTGCGACGGACCGCCACGACTCGTCGACCGCGTTCGAGGTCATCGCCGCCTTCGCCGCGTACCTTTCCCGGATGACCGGACGCGAGGAGGTCGCGGTCAGCCTGCCCGTGACCGCCCGCACCACCGCGCTGCTCCGCCGCTCGGGCGGCATGG
The DNA here is from genome assembly GCF_002300195.1 of Rhodococcus sp. ACPA1. Classification (NCBI taxonomy): domain Bacteria; kingdom Bacillati; phylum Actinomycetota; class Actinomycetes; order Mycobacteriales; family Nocardiaceae; genus Rhodococcus; species Rhodococcus sp. ACPA1. Next base: position 93,001 of record NZ_NSDX01000015.1, read on the forward strand.
TGTCCAACGTCGTCCCGCTGCGACTGCACGTGCGCCCGGACATGACGAACACGGATCTGGTGGCAGCGGTCCGGCTGGAAGTCACCGCGGCGCTCCGGCATCAGCGGTACCCGCACATCGACATCCGACGCGACGCGGCCACCGAGCATCAGGGCTTCTACGGCCCACTGATCAACGTCATGTTGTTCCACAACGAGATCACCCTCGGCAGCATCGTCGGCCGACTCGAACTGCTGTCGACCGGACCCATCACCGACCTCGCAGTCAACGTATACCACGGGGTCGCCGGCACCAGCCTCAACCTGGACCTCGAGGCCAACCCCGACCTGTACTCCGAAGACACCCTCGCCGAGCATCACGCTCGGTTCACCAGGTTCCTCGGCGCGTTCCTCATCTCCGACACAGAGGGACCACGACGGATCGGCGACCTCGACCTCCTCGACGAGGACGAACACCGCAGCCTGGTACCCGCCACCGGGCGCGCCGGATTCGCACCCGTCACTCTGCCCGACCTCCTCGCGGGTGCGGTCCGCAGCAACCCGGACGGCGATGCCCTCGTCGCACCCGGGCACGGGATCTCCGCCGACACCCTGAGCTACCGCGCCCTGGACGCAGAATCGAACCGCCTGGCGCGACTGCTCGCCGCCATGCAGGTCGGCCCGGAGGTCATGGTGGCGTTGGCGTTGCCGCGGTCGCGGGAGTCCGTCGCCGCAACCTGGGCGGTGGCGAAGGCGGGGGCGGCGTTCGTTCCGGTGGATCCGGGTTATCCGGCTGACCGCATCGCGTTCATGCTGGGGGATTGTGGTGCGCCGATCGGTATCACTACCGCCGCGTTGCGGGAGGGTTTGCCGGAGTGCACGCAGTGGATCGTCCTCGACGACGACGCAGTGGTCGAGGGTCTGGCCTCGTACTCCCCGGAACCCCTGGATGATTCGGACCGCACGGGTGTGTTGTCGGTGGATCATCCGGCGTATGTGATTTATACGTCGGGGTCGACGGGTCGGCCGAAGGGTGTGGCGGTCACGCATCGGGGTGTGGTGAATCTGGCGGCGGATGAGCGGGACCGTCTGGTGGTGTCGTCGGGTTCGCGGGTGCTGCATTTCGCGTCGCCGAGCTTCGATGCGTCGGTGTTCGAGTTGGTGATGGCGGTGTGTGCGGGGGCGACGCTGGTGGTGGCGCCGACCAGTATTTTCGGTGGTTCGGAGTTGGCGGAGTTTGTTGCCGAACACGAGGTGTCGCATGCGTTCTGCACGCCGGCGGCGTTGGCGTCGCTCGATCACCGCGGTCTGGACCATCTGAAGACGGTGGTGGTGGCGGGTGATGTGTGTCCGCCGGAGTTGGTGTCGCGGTGGGCGCCGGGCCGGGTGATGGTCAATGCGTATGGTCCGAGTGAGACGACGATCATGTCGTCGGCGACCGGTCCGTTGGTGCCCGGGCAGCCGGTGAGCGTCGGGTCGCCGACGGTGGGTGTGGACCTGGTGGTGCTGGATCAGCGGTTGCGTCCGGTTCCGGTCGGGGTGCGGGGGGAGCTGTATGTCCTGGGTTCCAGTTTGGCTCGCGGGTATGTGCATCGGGCCGGGTTGACGGCGGGGCGGTTCGTGGCGTGTCCGTTCGGGTCGGGTGGGCGGATGTATCGCACGGGTGATGTGGTGCGGTGGGTGACGGCTCCGGACGGGCCTCCGGTTCTGGAGTTTTTGGGGCGTAGTGATTTTCAGGTGAAGATTCGGGGGTTCCGGATCGAGTTGGGTGAGATCGATGCGGCGTTGGCGGCGCATCCGGTGGTGGAGTTCGCTCACACGGTCGGCTATGGGGACGGGGGTGGGAGCAGTCGTCTGGTGTCGTATGTGTTGCCGGCGCCGGCAACCGACGTCGACACCCGGGTGTTGTCGGAGTTCGTGGGGGAGCGGTTGCCGGGGTACATGGTGCCGTCGGCGATCGTGGTGTTGGATTCGTTGCCGCTGACTCCGGCGGGGAAGCTGGACCGCAACGCCCTGCCCGCACCGGTATTCGCCGCACGCTCGGCCGACATCGTGCGCCCGAGAACGGTCACGGAGGAGATCCTCCTCGGGATCTTCCGCGACGTCCTCGGCCTACCCGAACTGGGCGTCGACACCAGCTTCTTCGAACTCGGCGGCAACTCCCTGATGGCCACCCAGGTCGTGTCCCGCGTGAACGCCGCCCTCAGTGTGCGGATCGGGGTCCGGGACCTGTTCCAGTCGCCGTCGGTGTCGCAGCTAGCGGTCGCGGTGGCGAACACGAGCCCACAATCCGACCCGCGTCCGGTGCTCGAAGCACGGGACCGCCCCGCCTGCGTGCCCCTCTCCGTTGCGCAGCAACGGATGTGGTTCCTCAACCAGTTCGACACGACCTCGGCCGCCTACAACCTGCCGATCGCCCTGCGGCTCACCGGAGATCTCGACCGGGAAGCCCTGCGAGCGGCGCTCGGCGATGTCCAGGAACGGCACGAAGCGCTGCGCACCGTCTACCCCGACACCCCTGACGGACCCCACCAGCTGATCCTGCCCGCCGCGAGCGTGCTGGCCGACACGGCTCCGATCGATGTCGACGCCGAGTCGCTCACCGCCACGGTGACGGCACTCGGCGGTGCCGGATTCGACCTCAGCGCCGACATACCGCTGCGCGCCGGACTGTTCCGGGAGGCGCCCGACCGGCACGTTCTCGTCCTCGTGGTTCATCACATCGCCGCCGACGGCTGGTCGATGACACCGCTGGCCGCCGACGTGATGGTCGCGTACGCGGCGCGCGCCGCCGGTCACGCACCCACCTGGGCGCCGCTCCCGGTGCAGTACGCCGACTACAGCCTCTGGCAGCGGGACCTACTGGGTTCGGAGGACGACCCGAACAGCCTGTCCGCCAGGCAGATCGCCCACTGGCAGGCGGCGATCGCCGGTCTGCCGCAGCTGATCGAGCTGCCCACCGACCGGACACGGCCCGCCGAGATGTCCCACCGGGGCGGGCGTGTCGAGTTCACGATCCCGGCCGACGTGCACGGGCGTCTCGTCGATCTCGCACAGAGCACCGGCACGACGCCGTTCATGGTGACGCACGCCGCGCTGGCGGTGCTGCTCCGCCGTCTCGGCGCCGGATCGGACATCGTGATCGGGACCCCCGTCGCGGGACGCGGCGAGGAGGCGCTCGACCACCTCGTCGGCATGTTCGTCAACACCCTCGTGCTCCGCACCACCGTCGACCCCGGCGACACGTTCGGTGACGTACTCGCCCGCACCCGCGACGCCGACCTCGCCGCGTTCCAGCACGGCGACGTCCCGTTCGAGCGCCTCGTGGAGGTGCTCGGCCCCGCCCGGTCGTCGGCACACCACCCGCTGTTCCAGGTGATGCTTACCTTCCAAAACACGGCGAACACCCGGGTGGAACTCGACGGACTCGAGGTCGAGGCCGCCGAGATCGACGTCCACGTGGCGAAGTTCGACCTTCAACTCACCGTCGTCGAGCAGTTCGACTCCGCCGGCGCCCCCGCCGGGCTGGCCGTGCAACTGTCCTATGCGACAGACCTGTTCGACGAGGACACCGCCGTGTCGATCGGAGAACGGTTCGGCCGGCTCCTCGACGTGGTCGTCGACAACCCACCGATCGTGGTCGGCGATATCGACCTGCTCGACGCGGACGAGCGGTCCGCCCTCACGGCGGCCAACGCAACGCACCACCCCGTGCCGGCGGACACCCTGGTGTCGTTGTTCGCTGCCCAGGCCGCCGCCACTCCCGACGCCGTTGCGCTGGTATTCGAGGACCGGTGGCTGACCTACGCCGAATTCGACCAGCGCACCGACCGCCTCGCCCGCTACCTGATCAGAAGCGGTGTGGGACCGGAGTCCGTCGTCGCGGTCGGGATGCGGCGATCGATCGATCTGCTCGTCGCCATCTACGCGATCGTGAAGGCGGGAGCCGCGTACCTGCCGATCGATCCCGATCACCCCGCCGAGCGCACGGCATACGCGCTCGACACCGCCCAGCCGGTGTGCGTGCTGACGCGCGCCGCCGACGACACCACCTTCACCACCGCGGCACCGGTGGTGAACATCGACACCCTCGACCTCCCCGACGAGGACTCGGCACCGATCTCCACCGCGCTCACCACCGACAACACGGCGTACGTGATCTTCACGTCCGGGTCGACGGGCCGGCCGAAGGGGGTCGCCGTCACCCATGGTGCGATCGTGAACCGCCTGCTGTGGATGCAGCACGAATACACCCTGACCAGCGCGGACGTCGTCCTGCAGAAGACTCCGGTGACGTTCGACGTGTCGGTGTGGGAGCTGTTCTGGCCGCTGCAGGTCGGTGCCACGCTGGTGATCGCCGCACCGGACGGACACCGCGATCCGCGGTACCTGACAGGGCTGATACAGGAACGTCACGTGACGACCACCCACTTCGTGCCGTCGATGTTGTCGGTGTTCACTGCCGAACCTGCTGCGGTGGTGTGTGATTCGTTGCGGTTGGTGTTCTGTTCGGGGGAGGCGTTGACGCCGGAGCAGGTGTTGCGGTTCCGGGCGGTCAGTGGTGCCGATCTGCACAATTTGTATGGTCCGACGGAGGCCGCGGTCGATGTCACGTTCTGGGAGACCGGTGCGGCGGATGTCCATTCGGTGCCGATCGGGCGTCCGGTGTGGAACACGCAGTTGCATGTGCTCGATTCGCGGTTGCATCCGGTGCCGTGCGGGGTGGCGGGGGAGTTGTATCTGGCGGGGGATCAGCTGGCGCGGGGGTATCTGGATCGTCCGGATCTGTCGGCGGATCGGTTCGTGGCGAACCCGTATGTGGTTGGTGGGCGGATGTATCGGACGGGGGATCTGGTGCGTCGCCGCCGTGATGGGGTTGTGGAGTATGTGGGGCGTACCGATTTCCAGGTGAAGTTGCGGGGGCAGCGGATCGAGTTGGGGGAGGTCGAGACGGCGCTGGAGACGCATCCGGATGTGATGCAGGCGGTCGTGGTGGTGCACCGCGACGACCGCGGTGAAGAGGCCCTCGTCGCGTACACGGTCGGTGCCGTGAACGTCGCGGCGACCGATCTCCGCGACCACCTTGCCCGGGTTCTCCCCTCGTACATGATCCCGGCGCACGTCGTGCACCTGGACACCCTGCCGCTGTCGGTGAACGGCAAACTCGACCGCAAGGCCCTGCCCGCACCGGACCTCGACACGGTGACCACCGAATACGTGGCACCGCGGACGCCCGCCGAGCTGATCGTGGCCGGTGTGTTCGCCGAGATCCTGGGGGTCGAGCGGGCCGGTGTCCACGACCACTTCTTCGACCTCGGCGGCAACTCGCTCGTCGCCACCCGACTGGTGTCGCGACTGCGCACGGCGCTCGGCGTCCCCGTGTCGCTGCGCGATGTCTTCGATGCGCCGACCGTCGGCGGGCTCGCACAACGGTACGAGGGCGTCGACCGCGACACGCACACCTCGAGTCCCGCCCTGGCCCCGCAGGTGCGACCCGAGCGGGTGCCGTTGTCGCCCGCCCAGCAGCGGGTGTGGTTCCTCAACCAGTTCGATACCGCAAGCCCCGTCTACAACCTGCCTCTCGCCGTGCGCTTCTCGGGCGACCTGGACGTCACGGCACTGAGTCGCGCGCTCCGTGACGTGCTGAACCGGCACGAATCGCTGCGCACCGTGTTCCCGGGCTCGGACACGGGACCCTGGCAGCGCATCCTCGACGCCCACGACGTCGACCTCGGCCTCACTGTCGTCGAGGCCCGGGAGGCCGACCTCGACAACTCGATCCGGACGTTCGCCCTCACCGGCTTCGACGTCAGTACCGAGATTCCCGTGCGCGCACAACTGCTGCGCGTTCGGGACGACGAACACGTGCTGACCCTGGTGGTGCACCACATCGCCGCCGACGGATGGTCTTTCGCGCCGCTGTCCCGCGACCTGATGCTCGCGTACGCCGCGCACAGCGGCGGCCACGACCTACAGTGGACGCCGCTGCCGGTGCAGTACGCCGACTACACACTCTGGCAACGAGAACTCCTCGGGGAGGAGGACGACCCGAACTCCCGGGCCGCCCGCCAACTCTGCTACTGGGGCACCGCGCTGGCCGGGCTGCCGGACAGCATCGACCTGCCCACCGACCGACCGCGACCCGCCGTCGCGTCGAAACACGGCGCGACCCTGTCGTGGGAGATCTCCGCGGAACTGCACCAACGCCTGCTGACCCTGGCCCGCACCCAGAACGCCACCCTGTTCATGGTCGCGCACTCCGCCCTGTCGGTGCTGCTCGGCCGGCTCAGCGCGACCACCGACATCGCGATCGGCACGCCTGTCGCCGGCCGCGGCGACCGCGACCTCGACGACCTGGTCGGGATGTTCGTCAACACCCTCGTGCTCCGCGCGCAGGTGGACCCGGCGTCGTCGTTTGCCGCGCTGCTGCAGCAGGTCCGAGACGCGGACCTCACCGCGTTCGCTCACGTGGATGTGCCGTTCGAACGTCTCGTGGAGCACCTGAACCCCACCCGCACGGCAGCCCACCACCCGCTGTTCCAGGTCGCGCTGTTCTTCCAGAACCACGCACCCGCACACCTCGAACTCCCCGGCCTGTCGGTGTCGAGCGAACCGGTCGTCCCCGACGTCGCCGCGTTCGACCTGCAACTCGTCCTCACCGACACCCACGGCGCCGACGGCAGGCCCGGCCCCATCGCCGCCGAATTCAATTACGCCACCGAACTGTTCGACGAGAGCACGGTCCGCTCGTTCGGTGCACAGTTCGTCCGGATCCTCGAGGCGGTCACCGCTGCACCGCAGACGCCGGTCGGCGATATCGCGATCGCCGACCCGACTGCGCGCCTCCGGGAGCTGGCCGGGTGGAACGCCACGGACCACGAGGTTCCCGTCGCCACCCTGCCGGACCTGTTCGATGCGCAGGCGGCGCGCACACCCGGCGCGACGGCCCTGGTCTTCGACAGCGCTTCCCTGACCTACGCCGAGCTCGACGAGCGGGCGAACCGACTCGCCCGGTATCTCGTCTCGTGCGGTGTGGGGCCCGAATCGCGGGTCGCGCTGGCGATGCGGCGCTCGCTGGACCTGGTGGTGGGGATGTACGCCGTCGTCAAGGCGGGCGGCGCGTACGTGCCCGTCGACCCCGATCACCCCGCCGACCGCATCGGGTACGTGCTGCAGTCCGCCGGGCCGGTTCGCGTCCTGACCACTACCGCGGATCAGCCCGCACTTCCGTCCGGCGTCGACGTGGTCACCATCGACGACCTGGACCTGACCGACTTCCCCGGCGCGAGCGTCACCGACGCCGATCGGTTGCACCCCCTGCGCCCGTCCAATACCGCGTATGTGATGTACACGTCGGGGTCGACGGGTAAGCCGAAGGGTGTGGCGGTGCCGCATGCGGGCATCGTCAACCAGTTGCTGTGGATGCAGTCGGAGTACTCGCTCACCGGGCGGGATGTGTTGTTGCAGAAGACGGCGACGACGTTCGACGTGTCGGTGTGGGGGTTCTTCTGGCCGTTGCAGGTCGGCGCCACCATGGTGCTGGCCACTCCGGACGGCCATCGCGATCCGGCGTATCTTGCGCGCACGATCGACGGGCACGGGGTGACGGTGACCGATTTCGTGCCGTCGATGCTCGATGTCTTCATCGCCGCGGCCCCGGCAGCCTCCTGCGGCACCCTGCGGCACGTGTTCGTGATCGGTGAGGCGTTGCCGCCGGAGACGGTGGTGCGGTTCGGGGAAATGTCGACTGCCGGGTTGCACAATCTGTACGGGCCCACGGAGGCCGCGGTGTCGGTGACGTACTGGGAGACGTCCGACGCCGACGAGGCGACGGTGCCGATCGGTGTGCCGGAGTGGAACACCCAGGCGTACGTGCTGGATTCGCGGTTGCATCCGGTTCCGGTGGGGGTGCCGGGGGAGCTCTATCTGGGTGGTATCCAGTTGGCGCGGGGGTATCTGGGCCGGGTGGATTTGACGTCGGATCGGTTCGTGGCGAATCCGTTCGGTGGTGCCGGGTTGCGGATGTATCGGACGGGCGATCTGGTGCGGCGCCGGAGGGACGGGGTGCTCGAGTACATCGGGCGTACCGATTTCCAGGTGAAGTTCCGTGGTCAGCGGATCGAGTTGGGTGAGATCGAGGCGGTGTTGCGGTCGCATCCGGATGTGACCGGTGCTGCGGCCCTTGTCTACTCGGATGCCTCGACGGGTGATCATCTCGTGGCGTATGTGGTTCCCGCGTCCGGTCGCACTGTCGACGCCGCGGACCTGCGCCGGCACGCAGCGGGTGCGCTTCCGGCGTACATGCTGCCGTCGGCCGTGGTGCTGCTCGACGAGTTCCCGCTGAACACGAGCGGGAAACTGGACCGCAAGGCCCTCCCCGCACCGGAGTTCTCCTCGGCTGCGGGTGAATACATCGCACCGTCCACGAGCGTCGAGCACTCCGTCGCCGCGGTGTTCGGCACGGTGCTCGGACTCGACCGGGTGAGCGTCCACGACAGTTTCTTCGACCTCGGCGGCAATTCGCTGATCGCCACCCAGCTGGTGTCCCGGATCCGCAGCGAACTCGACGTGCCGCTCGCGGTGCGGGACCTGTTCGAGTCGCCGACTGTCGCGGAACTCGCGGACCGACTGTTGCAGTCGGACAGTGCGGACACTCGACCGGCACTGACCCGGCGGGAGCGGCCGGAACAGATTCCGTTGTCGCCGGCCCAGCAGCGCATGTGGTTCCTCAACCAGTTCGACCCGTCGTCTCCGGCCTACAACCTGCCGTTCGCGGTGCGGTTCACCGGGGCACTCGACCGGGCGGCACTCGAGGCGGCCATCGCAGACCTGATCGAACGCCACGAAACACTGCGCACGGTGTTCCCGGATTCGGCGACCGGTCCGCACCAGGTCGTGCGCGACACCGCCGACGCACCAGTGAATCTGTCGGTCGCCGCCGTCTGTGAGGACGAACTGGAGACCGTCCTCGGACGATTCTTCACCACCGGTTTCGACGTCACGACCGACCTGCCCGTCCGCGTCACGCTGATCCGGGTGGGCGCCGACGATCACGTGCTGGCACTTGTGGTGCACCACATTTCCGGCGATGGCTGGTCAATGGCACCGATGGTGCGCGACGTGATGATCGCGTACGCGGCCCGCACACGGGGAGAGCGCCCCACCTGGACGGCGCTTCCCGTGCAGTACGCCGATTACGCCCTCTGGCAACGTGACCTGCTCGGCGAGGAATCCGACCCGGATTCGCTCGCGGCCCGGCAACTCGACTTCTGGACGAACACCCTCGCCGGAGTTCCCGAGGAGCTGGGTCTCCCGACGGACCGGCCGCGACCCGCGGAGCAGTCGTACCGCGGTCGGCACGTCGACTTCGCCGTCGACGCGTCGACGCACCGCGCGTTGGCTGCGCTCGCACAGTCCCGGCGGGCCACGCTGTTCATCGCCGTGCACACGGCGCTCGCCGTCCTGCTCGGGCGTCTCAGCGCCTCCTCGGACGTCACCATCGGCACCCCCGTCGCGGGCCGCGGCGAACGCGAACTCGACGATCTGATCGGCATGTTCGTCAACACGGTGACCCTGCGGACCCCCGTCGATCCGGGTTCGGCGTTCACCGACCTGCTCGACCATGTCCGGGACGTGGATCTCGCGGCGTTCTCCCACGCCGACGTCCCGTTCGAACGGGTGGTGGAGGTCCTCAGCCCCACCCGGCACGTTGCCCGCCACCCGTTGTTCCAGGTGATGCTCACCTTCCAGAACCTCGAGCAGACCACACTCGAACTCGACGGACTCACACTGCGCGGACTCGACACCGACATCGACGTCGCGAAATTCGATCTGCACTTCACCCTCGTCGAGCGGTTCGATGCCGACGGCGATCCCGAGGGGATCACCGCGCAACTGACCTACGCCTCGGACCTGTTCGACGAGGCCACCGCTGCCGCCATCGCCGCCCGATTCACCGCGATCCTCGACGCCGTCACCACGGACTCGGGCACGCGTGTCGGCGACATCGAATTGCTCGACGCCGACGAGAGCGCCGCACTGACGCTCTGGAACTCGACCGACCACACCGTTCCTGTCGCCACCCTGCCGGACCTGTTCGATGCGCAGGTGGCGCGGACTCCGGGTGCGACGGCGGTGGTGTTCGAGGACGCTGCGCTCACGTATGCGGAGTTCGATGCTCGGGTGAACCGGTTGGCGCGGTATCTGGTCGCGTGCGGTGTGGGGCCGGAGTCGCGGGTGGTGCTGGCGATGCGGCGTTCGCTGGACCTGGTGGTGGGGATGTATGCGGTGGTGAAGGCCGGTGGTGCGTATGTGCCGGTGGATCCGGATCATCCGGTCGATCGCATCGGGTACGTGCTCGATTCGGCGCAGCCGGTGTGTGTTCTGAGCACGTCCGCCGATCGCGGTGATCTTCCCGTCATGTTCCCGGTGATCGAAGTCGACGCGCTGGACCTGTCGGAATTCGGGTCGCACCCGATCACCGACGCCGATCGGTTGCACCCCCTGCGCCCGTCCAATACCGCGTATGTGATGTACACGTCGGGGTCGACGGGTAAGCCGAAGGGTGTGGCGGTGCCGCATGCGGGCATCGTCAACCAGTTGCTGTGGATGCAGTCGGAGTACTCGCTCACCGGGCGGGATGTGTTGTTGCAGAAGACGGCGACGACGTTCGACGTGTCGGTGTGGGGGTTCTTCTGTCCGTTGCAGGTCGGCGCCACCATGGTGCTGGCCACTCCGGACGGCCATCGCGATCCGGCGTATCTTGCGCGCACGATCGACGGGCACGGGGTGACGGTGACCGATTTCGTGCCGTCGATGCTCGATGTCTTCATCGCCGCGGCCCCGGCAGCCTCCTGCGGCACCCTGCGGCACGTGTTCGTGATCGGTGAGGCGTTGCCGCCGGAGACGGTGGTGCGGTTCGGGGAAATGTCGACTGCCGGGTTGCACAATCTGTACGGGCCCACGGAGGCCGCGGTGTCGGTGACGTACTGGGAGACGTCCGACGCCGACGAGGCGACGGTGCCGATCGGTGTGCCGGAGTGGAACACCCAGGCGTACGTGCTGGATTCGCGGTTGCATCCGGTTCCGGTGGGGGTGCCGGGGGAGCTCTATCTGGGTGGTATCCAGTTGGCGCGGGGGTATCTGGGCCGGGTGGATTTGACGTCGGATCGGTTCGTGGCGAATCCGTTCGGTGGTGCCGGGTTGCGGATGTATCGGACGGGCGATCTGGTGCGGCGCCGGAGGGACGGGGTGCTCGAGTACATCGGGCGTACCGATTTCCAGGTGAAGTTCCGTGGTCAGCGGATCGAGTTGGGTGAGATCGAGGCGGTGTTGCGGTCGCATCCGGATGTGACCGGTGCTGCGGCCCTTGTCTACTCGGATGCCTCGACGGGTGATCATCTCGTGGCGTATGTGGTTCCCGCGTCCGGTCGCACTGTCGACGCCGCGGACCTGCGCCGGCACGCAGCGGGTGCGCTTCCGGCGTACATGCTGCCGTCGGCCGTGGTGCTGCTCGACGAGTTCCCGCTGAACACGAGCGGGAAACTGGACCGCAAGGCCCTCCCCGCCCCCGAATTCGTCTCGAACGCAACCGAATACGTGGCACCCCGCAACGACGTCGAGCAGACGGTCGCGGACGTGTTCGCCGACGTCCTCGACGCCGGCCGGATCGGTGTGCACGACAGCTTCTTCGACCTCGGCGGCAATTCGCTGTCCGTCACCCGGGTGACCGCGCGCATCACCGAGGCGACCGGAACCCGGCTGTCGGTTCGTGACGTGTTCGATGCGCCCACCGTGGCCGCACTGGCGTTGCGCATCGACGCCACCACGAGTGCGGTGCGCCCGGCCCTGACTGCAGTGACCCGGCCCGCCCGCATCCCGCTGTCGCTCGCGCAGCAGCGCATGTGGTTCCTCAACCAGTTCGACGCCGACTCCCCGGCCTACAACCTGCCGTTCGCGGTGCGGCTGTCCGGCGCGATCGACACCGCGGCGTTGGCGGCGGCGTTCGACGACGTCGTCGAACGCCACGAGTCGCTGCGCACGGTGTTCCCGGACGGCGAGGGTGGCCCCGAGCAGATCGTGCTGCTTGCCCCCGACGTCTCCGTGACGCTGCGGCCGGTCGACGTCACCGAGACCGACCTCCCCAGCCGAATAGTGGCGTTCGCGTCCCGCGGATTCGACGTCACCGCGGAGATACCGGTACGGGCCACGCTGTTCCGCACGGCTCCCACCGAGCACGTTCTGGCGATCTCGCTGCACCACATCGCGGCCGACGGCTGGTCGTTCGGACCGCTCGGCCGCGACGTCATGGTTGCCTACGCGGCCCGCGCCGACGGTCATGCGCCGCAATGGGCGCCGCTCGAGGTCCAGTATGCCGATTTCAGCGTGTGGCAGCGGGACGTTCTCGGCAGCGAGGACGACGCCGAATCCGTCATGACCACCCAACTCGGATACTGGACGCACACACTCGCAGGCGCGCCCGACGAACTGCGCCTGCCGTTCGACCGGCCGCGTCCGGCTCAGCCGACGTTCGCCGGGCGATCGGTGGGCTTCAGCATCGATCCCGAAACCCACCGCGGCATCCAGCGACTGGCCCGGGAACACGGGGCCACCACGTTCATGGTGGCCCACGCCGCGTTCGCGCTGCTCCTGGGACGTCTGTCGGCCACCGACGACGTCGCGATCGGCACACCGATCGCCGGACGCGGCGAACGCGCTCTCGACGACCTGGTCGGCATGTTCGTCAACACCCTCGTCCTGCGCACAGCCGTTCGCAACGAAGACAGCTTCGCCGAGTTGCTGCACACGGTGCGCGACACCGACCTCGCGGCGTTCGCCCACGCGGACGTCCCGTTCGAGCGGCTGGTCGACGTGCTCGCCCCGACGCGCACCCCGGCGCATCATCCGATCTACCAGGTTGCGCTGTCGATGAACCCGGTACAGGCGGACGCGTACGAACTGCCGGGATTGCGGATCGGCGTCGAGGACGTGGATCCGGGGGTCGCCAAGATCGACCTCCAGCTGACGTTGGGCGAGAATCTCGACGACACCGGTGCACCGTCCGGGATCCGTGCCGAATTCACCTACGCCACCGACCTGTTCGACGAGTCCAGCGTCCGCGACCTCGCGTGGCGACTGCAGCGGATTCTCGAGGCCGTGATCTCCGACCCGGGCACCGCCGTCGGTGATCTCGACCTACTCCACGACACCGAACGGGCAGCTCTCGTCCCGGCAACGGGCAGGCCCGGACTCGCACCCGTCACCGTGCCGGATCTGCTCGCCGGCGCCGTGCGCAGCAACCCGGACGGCGATGCCCTCGTCGCACCCGGGCACGGGATCTCCGCCGACACCCTGAGCTACCGCGCCCTGGACGCAGAATCGAACCGCCTGGCGCGACTGCTCGCCGCCATGCAGGTCGGCCCGGAGGTCATGGTGGCGTTGGCGTTGCCGCGGTCGCGGGAGTCCGTCGCCGCAACCTGGGCGGTGGCGAAGGCGGGGGCGGCGTTCGTTCCGGTGGATCCGGGTTATCCGGCTGACCGCATCGCGTTCATGCTGGGGGATTGTGGTGCGCCGATCGGTATCACTACCGCCGCGTTGCGGGAGGGTTTGCCGGAGTGCACGCAGTGGATCGTCCTCGACGACGACGCAGTGGTCGAGGGTCTGGCCTCGTACTCCCCGGAACCCCTGGATGATTCGGACCGCACGGGTGTGTTGTCGGTGGATCATCCGGCGTATGTGATTTATACGTCGGGGTCGACGGGTCGGCCGAAGGGTGTGGCGGTCACGCATCGGGGTGTGGTGAATCTGGCGGCGGATGAGCGGGACCGTCTGGTGGTGTCGTCGGGTTCGCGGGTGCTGCATTTCGCGTCGCCGAGCTTCGATGCGTCGGTGTTCGAGTTGGTGATGGCGGTGTGTGCGGGGGCGACGCTGGTGGTGGCGCCGACCAGTATTTTCGGTGGTTCGGAGTTGGCGGAGTTTGTTGCCGAACACGAGGTGTCGCATGCGTTCTGCACGCCGGCGGCGTTGGCGTCGCTCGATCACCGCGGTCTGGACCATCTGAAGACGGTGGTGGTGGCGGGTGATGTGTGTCCGCCGGAGTTGGTGTCGCGGTGGGCGCCGGGCCGGGTGATGGTCAATGCGTATGGTCCGAGTGAGACGACGATCATGTCGTCGGCGACCGGTCCGTTGGTGCCCGGGCAGCCGGTGAGCGTCGGGTCGCCGACGGTGGGTGTGGACCTGGTGGTGCTGGATCAGCGGTTGCGTCCGGTTCCGGTCGGGGTGCGGGGGGAGCTGTATGTCCTGGGTTCCAGTTTGGCTCGCGGGTATGTGCATCGGGCTGGGTTGACGGCGGGGCGGTTCGTGGCGTGTCCGTTCGGGTCGGGTGGGCGGATGTATCGCACGGGTGATGTGGTGCGGTGGGTGACGGCTCCGGACGGGCCTCCGGTTCTGGAGTTTTTGGGGCGTAGTGATTTTCAGGTGAAGATTCGGGGGTTCCGGATCGAGTTGGGTGAGATCGATGCGGCGTTGGCGGCGCATCCGGTGGTGGAGTTCGCTCACACGGTCGGCTATGGGGACGGGGGTGGGAGCAGTCGTCTGGTGTCGTATGTGTTGCCGGCGCCGGCAACCGACGTCGACACCCGTGCACTCGCCGAGTTCGTGGGGGAGCGGTTGCCGGGGTACATGGTGCCGTCGGCGATCGTGGTGTTGGATTCGTTGCCGCTGACTCCGGCGGGGAAGCTGGACCGCAACGCCCTGCCCGCACCCGTCTTCGCGCGCCGCAGTGAGTTCACGGCGCCGCAGACCCCGGCCCAGCAGGCGATCGCCGCCGTCTTCGCCGACGTGGTGGGCGAGTCGTCGATCGGGCTGGACGACAACTTCTTCGACCTCGGCGGCAACTCGCTGTCCGCCACCCAGGTCGTCTCCCGAGTCGGGTCGGCGCTGGGAACACGCATCTCCGTCCGCACCCTGTTCGACAACCCCACCGTCCGCGAACTCGCGATCGCCGCGCTGTCCGAGACGACGGTCGAGCGGCCCGCCCTCGTCGCCGGTGAGCGGCCCGCGACGATCCCGCTGTCGCCGGCACAGCAGCGGATGTGGTTCCTCAACCAGTTCGACACCACCTCGGCCGCGTACAACATCCCGCTCGCGCTGCGCATGTCCGGCCGGATCGATGTCGCGACCCTGCGTGCGGCGCTCGGCGACGTCCTCGAGCGGCACGAGGCGCTGCGCACCGTCTACCCGGCGACCGAGAACGGGGCGCATCAGGTGATCGTCCCGGTGGAGTCGATCCCCCTCGATCTGACGCCGTCACGCCTGTCCGGTGAAGACCTCACCGGTGCGATCCTGCGGCACGCGTCCGCCGGATTCGACGTCACCACCGACCTCCCGCTGCGGGTCCACCTGTTCCGCGAGAGCCGCTCGGAGCACATCCTGCTGTTCGTCGTCCACCACATCTCGGCGGACGGCTGGTCGTTCATCCCCCTCGCCTCCGATGTCATGACCTCCTACGCGGCACGGACCGCCGGTACCGCCCCGGCCTGGAACGCGTTGCCGGTGCAGTACGCGGACTACGCCGTGTGGCAGCGGACACTACTGGGCGACGAGCACGATCCGCAGTCGCTGGCCGCCGGCCAGATCGCCTACTGGAAGCGAACACTCGCGGGTCTGCCGGATCAGGTCGAACTACCCACCGACCGGCCCCGTCCGCCCGCTCCGTCGAACCGTGGCGGCACGGTACGGCTGGCCCTGGGCGGCGACAGCCACCTGCGTCTGCTGGACGTGGCGCGCACCCACCACGCCAGCCTGTTCATGGTCGTCCACACCGCACTCGCCGCGCTCCTGTCCCGGATCGGGGCAGGCCCGGACGTTGCCATCGGAACATCCGTCGCGGGCCGCGGGGAGCAATCCCTCGACGGACTCGTCGGCATGTTCGTCAACACCCTGGTGCTGCGCACCGACGTGCAACCGGAATCGACGGGCGCCGAACTGCTCGAGCAGGTCCGGCGCGTCGACCTCGAGGCGTTCTCCCACGTCGACGTGCCGTTCGAGCAGCTGGTCGACGCGATCAACCCGACCCGCTCCACCGCGTTCCACCCCCTGTTCCAGGTGGCGCTCGCACTGCAGAACCTGCAGACCCCCACACTCGAACTGCCGGGACTGGACGTATCCGCTCTCGAGATCGAATCGCCGATCGCCAAGTTCGACCTCAACTTCGTGCTCGGCGAACGCCACGACGAGGAAGGGAACCCGACCGGTCTCGATCTCGAACTCGGCTACGCCAAGGACCTTTTCGACGAGGACACCGCGCTGCGGATCGGTGAGTCGTTCCTCCGGGTCCTGACCGGACTGACCCGCGATCCCCGAACCACGGTCGGCGACCTCGACCTGCTCGGCGACGATGCCCGGCTGCGTCTGCTCGCACTGTCACACGGCGCGACACGGGACACGGCGCAGCCCACCCTCGCCGGTCTCCTCGACGAACAGGCACGGACGACACCGGACGCCCCCGCGGTGCTCTGGCGCGACGAGGCGCTGACGTACGCCGAGTTCGATGCGCGGGCAAACCGCCTCGCGCGCAACCTCATCGGCGACGGTGTCGGCCCCGACGTCGTCGTGGCGGTGGAGATCCCGCGTTCGCTCGACCTGCTCGTCGCCGTCCACGCCGTGGTGAAGGCAGGTGGCACCTACACCCCACTCGATCCCGGTCAACCCGAACAGCGCAACAGCGACATCGTCGAACAGTCCGGCGCATCCCTGGTGCTCACGAGCAGCGACCTGCTCCCACGGACCGGGACGACACGCTACGGGGTGCGGGCGGTCGTGCCCGCAGACCCGGACCCGGCAGAGTTCGGCGGGGAGCCGATCCGCGCCGACGAACGGATTGCACCGCTGCGCCCGGACAACACGGCGTACGTCCTCTTCACGTCCGGTTCCACGGGGCGGCCCAAGGGGGTCGCCGTCACGCACGCGGCGATCGCGGCGCAACTCGAGTGGCTGCGTGCGCAGTACGCGCTGAGCACCGCCGACACGATGCTGTTCAAGACACCGGTGACGTTCGACGTGTCGGTGTGGGAATGTTTCGCGCCGCTCGTCTCCGGCGCTCGGCTCGTCGTCGCCGAACCCGACGGGCACCGCGACCCCGAGTACCTCTCGGGCGTCCTCCGCGCACACGGCGTCACCATCGTGCACTTCGTGCCGGCGATGCTGGCGGCCCTGACGTCCGGCCCAGGCCTCGACGATCTGCCGGCGCTGCGACACGTGCTGGTCGGCGGCGAAGCCGTGTCGCCGGAGACGATCGACGACTTCCGGGCGTCCCATCCCGCGGAGATCGACAACACGTACGGGCCTACCGAGGCGGCGGTGACCACCACCTTCTTCGCGGCGCGGTCCGACAACTCCGACACCGTCCCGATCGGTCTGCCCGTCTGGAACACCCGCACCCTCGTCCTCGACGGCCGCCTGCATCCGGTTCCGGCCGGTGTCGCGGGAGAGCTGTACCTCGGTGGAGTCCAGCTCGCCCGCGGATACCTGGGCCGCCCCGACCTCACCGCCGAACGGTTCGTCGCCGACCCCTTCTCCACGTCGGGCGCGCGGCTGTACCGCACCGGCGACCTCGTCCGCTGGAACGCGGACGGCCGGCTCGAGTACCTCGGGCGCACCGACTTCCAGGTGAAGGTCCGCGGATTCCGCATCGAACTCGGCGAAATCGTGTCGGCACTGCTTCGGCACGAAGACGTGGACCAGGCGATCGTCGTCCCGCATTCGGACCCGCACACCGGCGATCACCTCGTCGGGTACGTCGTACCGCGCCGCGGATTCACACTGGACCGGGACGCCGTTCTCGCCGACGCGGCGGGCAGCCTGCCTTCCTACATGATTCCGTCGCTGCTGATCACGCTGGCGGAACTGCCGCTGACACCGAACGGCAAGGTCGACCAGAAGGCGTTGCCTGCACCGGTGTTCAGTGTGAAGGCGGAGTACACGGCGCCGCGCACCGAGTCGGAACGCATTGTCGCCGGGATCTTCGCCGAACTCCTCGGCGTCCCCCGGGTCGGTGTCGACGACAACTTCTTCGAACTCGGCGGCAACTCCCTGTCGGCCACCAAACTCAGCACCCGCATCGTGGTCGCGACGGGGACACGCATCGCCATCCGCGACGTGTTCGACGCCCCCACCGTCGCGGCCCTGGCCCGGCGACTCGACGGGCACGGTCCGTCCACCGCGATCGCACCCCTGACCGCGGCGGTCCGCCCCGACCGGATCCCCCTGTCACTCGCGCAGCAGCGGATGTGGTTCCTCAACCAGTTCGAAACGTCCTCGCCCGCATACAACCTGCCCGCCGCGGTCCGGCTCACCGGACCGCTGGATACTGCGGCGCTGGCCGCGGCGATCGACGATCTGATCACCCGGCACGAATCGCTGCGGACCGTCTTCCCCGATTCCCGGGGCGGACCGCACCAGGTGATCCTCGAACCAGGAGAGTTCACCCCCGACGTCGCACCGGTCCGCGTGAACGAGACCGGGCTGCGCGCGGATCTCGAGCAGTTCCTGCTGACCGGCTTCGACGTCTCCCAGGCCGTGCCGCTGCGGGTGAAGGTGTACTCGCTCGGCGACACCGAGCACGTGCTCGCTCTCGTCGTCCATCACATCTCCGCCGACGGCGTGTCCATGGAACCGTTGATCCGGGACGTGATGATCGCGTACGCGAGCCGCGCGGCCGGCCAGGCGCCCACCTGGGCGCCGCTGCCGGTGCAGTACGCCGACTACGCGCTGTGGCAGCGGGAGGTGCTCGGTGCCGAGTCCGAACCGGACAGCCTCGCCGCCGCGCAGCTCGAATATTGGACCCGGACACTCGCCGGTGTCCCGGACCAGCTGTATCTGCCGGGCGACCGGGGTAGGCCGGCCGTTCCGTCGCATCGGGGTGCGGCAACGCGTTTCACCCTGGACGCCGACACGCACCGGGCCCTGGCCGAGCTGGCACGCACGCACGGCGCCAGCATCTTCATGGTCGCCCACGCCGCGCTCAGCGTCCTGCTGGGCCGGCTCAGCACCACCTCCGACATCGCCGTCGGCACAGCGATTGCCGGCCGCGGCCGGGTGGAACTCGACGACATCATCGGCATGTTCGTGAACACCCTCGTATTGCGCACGACGCTGGACCCGGGAGCGTCGTTCGTGTCGCTGCTCGAGCAGGCCCGGGACGTCGACCTCGAGGCGTTCGCCCACGCGGACCTGCCGTTCGAGCGGCTGGTGGAGGTTCTGAGCCCGGTCCGCTCCACCTCGCACCACCCGCTGTTCCAGGTGGCTCTCGGCGTGCAGGCGGTCTCTGCCGACGGCCTCGAACTGGACGGGCTGTCGGTGGAACCGCTCACCCTCGACGCGAGCATCGCGAAGTTCGACCTGCACTTCACGCTCACCGAGCGGCTCGACGACGCGGCCGAGGCTGCCGGAATCGACGCCGAACTCGTCTACGCGACAGACATTTTCGACGAGAGCACCGCCGCCGGGTACGCGACCCGGCTGCGGCGGATCTTCGAGGCGGTCGTCGCCGACCCGCAGCGGCCGATCGGTGACATCCCGCTCCTCGGCGACGAGGAATACGCGGCGCTCACCCCGGTGCGCGGCGCCGACGCGCGACCGGTGCAGATCCTGCCCGAGATCCTCGCCGACGCCGTCGCCGCGGCACCCGACGGACCCGCCGTCGTCTTCGAGGGTGAGAGCCTCACGTACCGGGACCTCGACGAACAGTCGAACCAGCTGGCCCGGTTGCTCGTCGACAGGGGAGTGGGACCCGAAACCCGGGTCGCGCTGGCGCTGCCGCGGTCGTTCGAATCCGTGGTGGCCGTCTGGGCGGTGGCCAAGACCGGTGCCGCGTTCGTGCCCGTCGACCCCGGCTATCCCGCAGACCGCATCCTGCACATGGTGCAGGACTCCGGGGCGATGGTCGGGATCACCGTGTCCGCGAAACAGGCTCTCCTCCCGGACTCGATCCGGTGGATGTTCCTCGACGACCCGGCGCTCGAGGTGCGCTGCACCCACGAATCCCGGTTGCCGGTCACCAACCGCGACCGCATGCGGCCGATCCTGTCCGACCAGGTGGCCTACGTCATCTACACGTCGGGGTCCACCGGCCGGCCCAAGGGGGTCGCGATCACACATCGCGGTCTGATGAACCTGGTGACCGACGAGCGTGAGCTCCTCGGGATCACCTCCCGTTCGCGGACACTGCATTTCGCGTCCCCGAGCTTCGACGCCTCGGTGTTCGAGATGCTGATGGCACTCGGCGCGGGAGCCACGATGGTCATCGCCCCGCCCACGATCTTCGGCGGATCGGAACTCGCGGAACTGCTCGCTGCCGAGCACGTCACCCATGCGTTCTCCACTCCGGCGGCGCTGGCGTCGGTGGATCATCACGGGCTCGACGACCTCGCCGTGGTCGTGGTCGCCGGTGACGTGTGCCCGCCGGAACTGGTCGCCCGCTGGGCGCCCGGGCGTCGCATGGTCAACGCGTACGGCCCCAGCGAGGCGACGATCATGTCGTCCATCACCGAA
This sequence comes from Rhodococcus sp. ACPA1, assembly GCF_002300195.1. Lineage (NCBI taxonomy): Bacteria > Bacillati > Actinomycetota > Actinomycetes > Mycobacteriales > Nocardiaceae > Rhodococcus > Rhodococcus sp. ACPA1. The sequence continues at coordinate 113,529 of NZ_NSDX01000015.1, forward strand.
CCCCTCCGCGCCGGCGAACCGGTCACCATCGGCGGCCCGAGCCGCGGAGTGCGGGCACTCGTGCTGGACGGCCGGCTGCGTCCCGTGCCGGTGGGTGTGCCGGGCGAACTGTACGTCGGAGGCCCGAGCCTCGCCCGCGGCTACCTCGGACGGCCGGGACTGACTGCCGAACGGTTCGTCGCCGACCCGTACGGCGAGCCCGGCGACCTGATGTACCGCACCGGCGATCTCGTCCGGTGGCGGGAGAACCGCGTCCTCGATTTCGTCGGCCGCACCGACCACCAGGTGAAGATCCGCGGATTCCGGATCGAACTCGGCGAGATCGACGCCGCGCTCACCGCACACCCGCAGATCGAGTACGCCACCACGATCGGATACGAGCACCCGAACGGGGAGACCTCCCTCGTCGCGTACGTGCTGCCGTTCACCGGTGAGGACGTGGACCGGGTCGAGGTCGCGAATTTCGTCGGGCGCACCCTGCCCGCCTACATGGTTCCCGCCTCCGTCACCCTCCTCGACGCCCTGCCACTCACCCCGGCGGGCAAGCTCGACCGGGCTGCGCTGCCCGAGCCGATCTTCGCCGCCGCGGCCACCACATTCGAGGCACCGCGGAACCCGATGGAGGTGATCGTCGCCGGCATCTTCGCGGACATCCTCGCGTTGCCCGAGATCGGCATCCACGACAGCTTCTTCGATCTCGGCGGCAACTCGCTGCTCGCCACCCAGGTGGTGTCGCGGATCAACGCTGCACTCGACGTCCACGTCGGGGTCCGTGAAGTGTTCGAGTCGCCGACCGTCGCCGCGCTCGCGGCACGCATTACCGAGACCACCACCCACGGTGTGCGACGCCCCGCGCTGACGGCGAGGCCCCGGCCCGAACACATTCCGCTGTCGCTCGCCCAGCAACGGATGTGGTTCATCAACCAGTTCGACACCGCATCGCCCGCCTATAACCTGCCGGTCGCGCTGCGGCTGTCGGGCGAGGTGGACCTGCGTGCCATGCAGATCGCGATCGCCGATCTCGTCGGGCGGCACGAGGCGCTGCGCACCGTCTATCCCGACTCCGCTGACGGCCCGCACCAGGTGATCGTTCCCGCCGGGGACGCGGTGCCCGACCTGACGCCGGTGGCGGCGCACCCTGACGACGTCCTCGAGCGGGTGCTCGCACTCGTCACGACGGGCTTCGACGTGACCGCGGATGTGCCCCTGCGGGCGCGGATGTACCGCGTCGGCCCCGACGACTACGTGCTCGTGATGGTCGCCCACCACATCTCGGGCGACGGCTGGTCGCTCGCCCCGCTGGCCCGCGACGTCATGCTCGCCTACACCGCCCGCGCCGAGGGACACGTTCCCCGCTGGACGCCGCTGCCGGTGCAGTACGCCGACTACAGCCTGTGGCAGCGGGAACTCCTCGGCGACGAGGCCGATCCCGAATCGGTCGCCGCCGCTCAGATCGCCTACTGGACCCGCACGCTGGAGGGTCTGCCGGATCGGCTGTCCCTGCCGACGGACCGTCCCCGCCCCGCGGTCGCGTCGCACCGGGGGGCGCACGTGCCGTTCACCATCGACGCCGGCACCCACCGCGCCCTGCTGGCGCTCGCGCGCGGCCGGAACACCTCCCTGTTCATGGTGATGCACACCGCGCTCGCGGTACTGCTCGCCCGACTGAGCAACGAGTCCGACATCGCCGTCGGCGCACCCATCGCCGGCCGCGGTGAGGAATCCCTCGACGAACTCGTCGGCATGTTCGTGAACACCCTGGTACTGCGCACCCACGTGGACCTCTCCAGTTCGTTCGCGGACAGCCTCGCCGACGCACGCTCTACCGATCTGAGTGCGTTCGCGCACTCCGACATTCCGTTCGAGCGCCTCGTCGACGTGCTGAACCCGGCCCGGTCCCGCGCGCACCACCCGCTGTTCCAGGTCGCGTTCTCGTTCCAGAACCTCGCCACCACCACACTCGAACTTCCCGGGCTGCACGTCGAGGGACTCGACGTGCCGAACACGATCTCCAACTTCGATCTGCACCTGACACTGTCGGAGAAGCATGACGCCGACGGGTCCCCCGATGTGATCGAGGCTCAGTTCACCTACGCCACCGACCTCTTCGACGAATCGACCGTGCGGGCATTCGCGGAACGCTTCACCCGCGTCCTCGAGTCGGTCGTACAGGATCCGGACGTGGTGGTCGGCGCCATCGACCTGCTCGACGGTCCCGAACGGCAGTCGGTGCTCGCCGAATTCAACGACACCGGCGTCGATCTGCCGCCGACGACGCTCGCCGAACTGTTCTCCGCCCAGGTGGCGCGCACACCCGACGAGGCCGCCGTGTTCTTCGAGGGCACCGAACTGACGTACGCAGAGTTCGACCGCCGTGTCGACGCGCTCGCCCACCGGCTGATCGATCGCGGAGTGGGGCCGGAATCCGTGGTGGGACTGGCGATGAACCGGTCGATCGAACTGCTGGTCGGGATGTACGCGGTGCTGCGGGCCGGCGGCGCGTACCTGCCGATCGATCTCACCCATCCGGCCGACCGGCGCGCCTACGTGCTCGAGACCGCCCGCCCGGTGTGCATCCTCACCACATCCTCGGACGGGTTCGCCGCCGAGCCCGTCCCGGTCATCGAGATCGACACCCTCGACCTCACCGCCTCACCACATCAACCGGTGACCGATGCGCATCGCCTCGCCCCGCTGCGGCCGGAGAACACGGCGTACCTGATCTTCACGTCCGGGTCCACCGGCCGACCCAAGGGTGTCGCCGTGACGCACGCCGCCATCGCGAATCAACTCCGCTGGAAGCAGCACGAATACCCGCTCGACGCCACCGACGCCGTCGTGCAGAAGACCCCCGTCACCTTCGACCTGTCGGTGTGGGAACTGTTCTGGCCGCTGACCTCGGGCGCCCGACTCGTCATCGCCCGCCCGGACGGTCACCGCGACCCGGCCTACCTGGCGGACCTGATGCGTCAGCAGCGCGTCACGACAGCACATTTCGTGCCGTCCCTACTGGAGGCCTTCCTGGCGACCCCGGGTGCGGGGCAGCAGCCGGCCCTGCGGCGGGTGCTGTGCATCGGCGAGGCGTTGCCCGCCGACACCGCGGCACGCTTCCGTCGCCGGTTCGGGACCGTCTCGCTGCACAACCTGTACGGGCCCACCGAGGCCGCCGTGTCCGTGACCGCCTGGACACACACCGCCACCGACGTCGACACCGTTCCCATCGGCCGACCCGAGTGGAACACGCACGTGTTCGTGCTGGATGCCCGCCTGAACCCGGTCCCCGTCGGGGTGGCGGGTGAGCTGTACCTGGCCGGCGACCAGCTGGCGCGCGGCTACGTCGCCCGCGCCGATCTGACCGCCGAGCGCTTCGTGGCCAACCCCTTCGGCGCACCCGGTTCACGGCTCTACCGCACCGGTGACGTGGTGCGCTGGCGCGTCCGGGACGCGAGGGCGACCCTCGAATACCTCGAGCGCTCCGACTTCCAGGTGAAGGTCCGCGGGTTCCGCATCGAACTCGGCGAGATCGAGTCCGCACTGATGTCGAGCACGGGGGTGGGCCAGGCCGTCGTCGTCGCCCACCAGCACCCGCACACCGGGACCGCCCTGGTCGCGTACGTGGTCCCCGAGGACGGCGCCACCGTCGACTCCGCCGCGGTTCTGGCCGAGGTCGGCGCCCTGGTGCCGAGCTACATGGTGCCCGCCGCCCTCGTCGTGCTCGCGCAACTGCCCCTGACCTCGAACGGCAAACTCGACCGCAAGGGCCTTCCCGTGCCCGACTTCGCCTCGGCAACAGTCGAATACCGCGCTCCCGCGACACCCACGGAGGAATCGGTGGCCGCCGTGTTCGCCGACGTGCTCGGCGTCGAACAGGTCGGTACCGCCGCGAACTTCTTCGACCTCGGTGGCAACTCCCTCGTCGCCACCCGGGTGGTCGCCCGGCTGTCCGAACGACTCGGGCGCCGCGTGGAGATTCGAAGCCTGTTCGAGGCTCCCACGGTCGCCGCCCTTGCGGCACTGCTGGATTCGATCGACGCGACAGTACCCGCCCGCCCGACGCTGACGCCGGCCGTGCGTCCCGAACGGATTCCGCTGTCGTCGGCGCAACACCGGATGTGGTTCCTCAACAGGTTCGACCCGAACTCGGCGGTGCACAACATTCCCGCGGCGGTCCGGCTGTCGGGCGCGCTGGACGTCGACGCACTGCAGCACGCGGTCGCCGACGTCGTCCGCAGACACGAGTCACTGCGGACGGTGTACCCGGACTCCGCGGAAGGCCCGCACCAGGTGATCCTGCCCACCGACCGGGAGGGGGGCGAACTGTCCGTCGTCGCGACGGACGAGGCCGCGCTGCCCGCGCTGATCGCCGCCCTGGTGACCACCGGATTCGACGTCACCACGGAGGTTCCGGTGCGGGTGCGGATCTTCCGCATGTCCCCGACGGAGCACGTTCTCGCCCTGGTGGTCCACCACATCTCCGGCGACGGCTGGTCGATGGCGCCGATGGTGCGCGACGTGATGACGGCGTACGCGGCGCGGTCGGCGGGCACGACGCCGGACTGGGCGCCGTTGCCGGTGCAGTACGCCGACTACGCACTGTGGCAGCGGGCGCTTCTCGGCGACGAGACCGATCCCGAATCGGTTTCGGCACGGCAACTCGCGTTCTGGACGCGCACCCTCGCGGGCGCACCGGATCAGCTGGACCTTCCCGCCGACCGCCCGCGTCCCGCGGTGGCGTCGTACCGGGGCGGCACCGTCGACTTCGCCGTGCCGGCCGACCTGCACGGCACACTCCTGGCTGCGGCGCGGGACGCGAACGCGTCCCTGTTCATGCTCGTGCACTCGGCGCTCGCGGTGCTGCTGAGCAGACTCTCCGGCACCGGGGACATCGCCATCGGCACCCCCGTCGCGGGACGTGGCGAACGCGAACTCGACGACCTGATCGGCATGTTCGTCAACACGCTGGTCCTGCGGCACCAGGTCGACGGAGGCAAAACCTTCGCCGAACTGGTCGCCGACGTGCGCGAGACCGATCTCGCCGCCTTCTCCCACGCGGACGTTCCGTTCGAGCGCCTCGTGGAGGTGGTCAATCCGTCGCGGTCCACCGGGCGGCATCCCCTGTTCCAGGTGATGCTCACGTTCCAGAACCTCGACCAGACGACCCTTCGACTGGGTGACCTGTCGGTGAGCGGCGTCGACTTCGATGTCGACATCGCCAAGTTCGACCTGCAGCTCACCCTGATGGAGCAGTTCGACTCGGAGGGAAGTCCGGACGGGATCGCGGCCCGCCTCACGTACGCATCCGACCTGTTCGACGAGCCGTCCATGCACGTGTTCGGACAGCGGTTCCTGCAGATTCTGCGCGCGGCCACCGACAGTCCGGACACCGCGGTCGGCGACATCGACGTCCTCGGCGACGGCGAACGGAAGCAGATCGCCGGTACCAACGCGACATCGCACGACGTGCTCGCCGGGACGCTGGCGTCGCTGTTCGACACGACGGTCGCGGCGGACCCCGACCGGATCGCGGTGGTCTTCGACCGGGACGAGTTGACGTACGCCGACTTCGACGCCCGCGTGAACAGGCTGGCACGCCGGCTGATCGAGCAGGGCGTCGGCCCCGAGTCGGTGGTGGCGGTCGCGATGCGCCGGTCGATCGATCTGCTCGCCGCGATCTACGCCGTCGTGAAGGCCGGTGGCGCCTACCTGCCGGTGGATCCGGACCATCCGGCCGAGCGCACCGCGCATGTCCTCGACACCGCACAGCCGGCATGTGTGCTGGTGAGCGGCGCCGGACTCGCCGGCGGCGGATCGGTCCCCGTCATCGACGTCGCGTCCGAGGACGTCTCCGGCTTCGACAGCTCGCCCGTCACCGATGCAGACCGGCTGTGGCCGCTGTCCCCGGCGAACACGGCGTACGTGATCTTCACGTCCGGGTCGACGGGCCGGCCCAAGGGGGTCGCCGTCACCCATGGTGCGATCGTGAACCGCCTGCTGTGGATGCAGCACGAATACACCCTGACCAGCGCGGACGTCGTCCTGCAGAAGACTCCGGTGACGTTCGACGTGTCGGTGTGGGAGCTGTTCTGGCCGCTGCAGGTCGGTGCCACGCTGGTGATCGCCGCACCGGACGGACACCGCGATCCGCGGTACCTGACAGGGCTGATACAGGAACGTCACGTGACGACCACCCACTTCGTGCCGTCGATGTTGTCGGTGTTCACTGCCGAACCTGCTGCGGTGGTGTGTGATTCGTTGCGGTTGGTGTTCTGTTCGGGGGAGGCGTTGACGCCGGAGCAGGTGTTGCGGTTCCGGGCGGTCAGTGGTGCCGATCTGCACAATTTGTATGGTCCGACGGAGGCCGCGGTCGATGTCACGTTCTGGGAGACCGGTGCGGCGGATGTCCATTCGGTGCCGATCGGGCGTCCGGTGTGGAACACGCAGTTGCATGTGCTCGATTCGCGGTTGCATCCGGTGCCGTACGGGGTGGCGGGGGAGTTGTATCTGGCGGGGGATCAGCTGGCGCGGGGGTATCTGGATCGTCCGGATCTGTCGGCGGATCGGTTCGTGGCGAACCCGTATGTGGTTGGTGGGCGGATGTATCGGACGGGGGATCTGGTGCGTCGCCGCCGTGATGGGGTTGTGGAGTATGTGGGGCGTACCGATTTCCAGGTGAAGTTGCGGGGGCAGCGGATCGAGTTGGGGGAGGTCGAGACGGCGCTGGAGACGCATCCGGATGTGATGCAGGCGGTCGTGGTGGTGCACCGCGACGACCGCGGCGAGGAAGCGCTGGTGGCGTACCTGGTGGGACGGCCCGCGGCCGATTGGTCCGACGTGCGTGCACACCTGTCGGCCCGCGTCCCGTCGTACATGATCCCGGCACGCGTCGTGCACCTGGACACCCTGCCGCTGTCGGTGAACGGCAAACTCGACCGCAAGGCACTGCCCGCACCGGCCGTCCGGTCGGCGGCCGACGAGTACCAGGCACCGCGGACGGCGGCCGAGCGCGCCGTCGCCACGGTGTTCGCCGACGTGCTCGGCATCGACCGCGTCGGAGTCACGGACAGCTTCTTCGACCTCGGGGGCAACTCGCTGGTCGCCACCCGGGTCGCGTCCGCGCTCGGATCCGAGCTGGGAATCGACTTCCCGCTGCAATGGATGTTCAGCGACCCCACGCCGCAGTCGCTGGGACAGCGCATCCAGAAGTGGACGAACGACGGGGTGGACGGTGCCGGTGCGTCGCTCGACGTGCTTCTGCCGATCCGCACGAGAGGGACGGCGGAGCCGCTGTTCTGCGTGCATCCGTTCATCGGGCTCGCCTGGAGCTACGCCGGGCTCGGCCGCGAGCTGACCCAGGACCGGCCGATCTACGGGCTGCAGTCGCCGGCGCTGACCGAGGACGAGCCGCATCCGGAGACGATCACCGACTTCGCCGGCCGCTACGTCCGGGAGATCCGTTCGATCCAGCCGCACGCCCCGTACCACCTGGTGGGGTGGTCGCTGGGCGGGGTCATCGCTCACGAGATGGCAGTGCAGTTGCAGGACGCCGGTGAAGAGGTGCGTCTGCTGGGGCTCCTCGACAGCTATGTCGGGATCGACCGCAGCGTGGAGAACTCCGCAACCACCGCGGATCTTCTCGGCGGTGTCGGCCTGGACCTCCCGGACGACAGCGTGCTCGACGAACTCGCGCCGGACGGGCAGTTCGACGCCGAGCGGGCGGCGGCACTGCTGCGGGTCGTCGGAGGACCGCTGGCGGCACTGACCGCTCCCGAACTCGAGCGTATCTACCGCAATGCGCAGCGAGCGCCCGAACTGATCGACGCACACCGGCCGAAGGTGTTCGACGGCGAACTGGTGTTCTTCACCGCCGCCCTGGACGATGGTTTCCACGTGGACCCGGTGACCTGCTGGGGCCAGTTCGTGCGCGGGAGCATCGACGAGCATCCGGTGGACGCGACGCACTGGACGATGACGACGCCGGCTGCTCTCGCCGCGATCGCACCGCACCTCGAGCGTTCGCATCGTCGGCCGCGGCACGCCGCGCCCGACACCGGCAGGGACAGCGATCCCGATGACAGCGCGAACCGGCCGCACTCGGTGCGCTGACCGCAGCACCGCCCGACAGACCGGAAGGTTTGGTTTGGGCGGTGATGGGGGTATACCACGAAATGTGAGCGGTTGTACAGGAAACGAGCGGTTGACCACACGGAATGTCGGGGATGCCCGACCGGCCGTGGTTTCGGGGTGCCGATTTCATACCCCAGGTGTGAGATCTAGCCGAAGAGAAGACCAAACCCTTGACTCCGCGGTACCGAATAGTAGATTGAGAGCGGTCATGTGACCTACCTCTCAAATGGTATGGAAGCCCGAGAGGTCGGTCATACGTGGTTTCTTCGACTGCGTGTTCGGGGCGTGACGCTCGGTGCTTTGTGTGCTCGGAATGTAACGCGCCCGCGTTCAGCAGATCGGAGTACTTGGATGAGTCCTGTCGAGACGGTGACCAGCCCAGTGACCAACAGAAGCTTGTCCGTGTCGAACACCCCGTCCGCGCCGAAGCCGGGGTCGCAGTCTCCCCGGACGCGCCGAACGCCGCCCCGGCAGAGCCGAGACGGCGTTCGTACGGTTCGGTTGCCTGTGTCAGGCTCCGCGGCGCTTCGCCTTCAGCAGGTCGAGGCGCTCCTTCAGCAGCTCCTCCAGTTCCTCCTTGGAACGGCGTTCGAGCAGCATGTCCCAGTGGGTACGCGGCGGCTTGACCTTCTTGGCCTCGGGCGCGGTGCCCTCGACCAGGGTTCCCTCGAGGCCGTTACGGCACAGCCACGTGCCGGGAATCTCGGCATCGTCGGCGAAGGGAATGTCGAAGACCTCACCGTTGTCGCACCGGTACTTGGCCATCCGACGGGGCGCGAGGTCGTGGTCACGGTCGGTCTCGTAGCTCACCGCTCCGAGTCGACTTCCTCGAAGTACGCGATCTGCCATGGTTGTGTCCTCTCCTCGATCGTCTCCGCGCGAGTACGCCTGGACCAGAACCAAGCGTTCACACTCATCTACAACGCCACGGCCTCCCGATTGGTTCCCGCACGCCGCGCAGATGCAACCTCGACATCTTACCGGGCGGGCCTCGAGGCGCCGCGCAGTAAGGTGGTTGACCATGACCGGCGCCTCCCGCAGACCCGATTCCTGTGTGTGGTGCGGGAGGGAAGTGGCCGAGACGGGGATGGGGCGGCGTCGCCGGTACTGCCGCCAATCCTGCCGGCAGCGCGCGTACGAGCAGCGCAACCAGGTCAAGGGCACGAGTATCCCCGCCGATGCGGTGGTGCTTACCTCGGAGGAAGCTTCCGCCATGGTCGACCGGGTTTTCCAGGTTCGATGTGCCGCCGAGGACGTGGCGACAGCCGTTGCCGAAGGTGCGGCGGCCCATGAGGTGGAGTCGCTGTGCGCCGACCTCGTGCAACTCGCACGTGAGGCCGAACGCTTCCGCTGAGCCTCGGACAGAGGCGGGGGAGCGTAGGACGCACTCTGCTCGACCGGTCCGACCTTCGCCTGACGATGGCGATTCCGAAACGAACATCACGAATCGACGCACACCGGGCCCACGCGTACAGCACGATCAGTACAGCGTGGGAGACCGGCGTCGGTTGGTCCGTCTCACGCGCAGGACTTGCGCATCCAAGGTCTTCTACCCGCTGGGGGAACGAGATGACGAGTGTGAATTCGCCGCAGCCGAATAACGGCGCCGAAGATGTGAACGTTCCCGAAGGGGCATTCCCGCTCTCCTCGGTGCAACGGAGCATGTGGTTTGCCCAACAGCTGAGCCCCACGGTTCCCAAGTTCATCGCCCAGTACATCGAGTTGCGGGGCGAGATCGACCTGGACCTGTTGAGCGACGCGGCGGTGCGGGCCGGTCAGGAGTTCCAGTCGCCGTTCCTGCGACTGCTGGACGTCGACGGGGAGCCCTACCAGGCGGTCGATTTCAGCATCGACCCGTCGATCGGCTTCCTCGACTTCCGGGGCGAGTCGGACCCGATGGCCGCCGCGCAGGTGTGGATCGACGAGGATTACGCGACGCCGCTGCGGCTCACCCGGGACCGGCTCGTCGAGATGACCGTCCTGCAGGTCGGTGAGCAGCACTACTTGTGGTACACCAGGATTCACCATGTCGCGCTCGACGGGTACAGCGGAATGACCATGGTGAACCGGATCGCTGCGCTGTACACCGCAGCGGTCGAGGGCGCCGAACCGGAACCGAACCGTGCGCTGGATCTGCGCGACCTCTACGAGCTGGACCAGAAGTACCGGGCGTCGAGCCGCTTCGAGAACGACCGGTTGTACTGGGCCGAACGCATTGTCGGCATCGAACACGGTTCGACGCTCGCCACCCACGACGCCCCCGCGGCGGCGAAGAGCCGGCTCGAGAGCGCGAAGATCTCCGAAACCGCACTGGGTTTCCTCGGAGAGTCGGATCAGCGGGTCGGCGCCACGTCGGCGGCCGTGCTGCTCGCCGGGTTCGCCTGCTATCTGTCCCGTATGACGGGCAAGCGGGACGTGCTCATCAACCTGCCGGTGTCGGCGCGCACCACGGCGCCGTTGCAGCGGTCCGGTGGGATGCTCGTCAACGTCGCCCCGCTGCGGATCACCGTCCGCCCGGACGACACGGTGGCCGAGCTCGTGCAGCGGACCCAGCTCGAACTGATGGGTGCGCTGCGCCATCAGCGGTGCAGCCTCGAGGACATCCGCCGCGATGCCGGACTCGCCGGGACCGCGGAGGGCCTCGCCGGCCCGATGGTGAACGTCATGCTGTTCCACCAGGCGTTCACGCTGGGCACGGTCACGGGCGAGTACCACATCGTGACGTCGGGACCGGTGGACGACCTCCTGGTCAACATCTATCAGAGCGGTGACGGCCAGACGCTCCTCGATTTCCGCGGCAACCCCAACCGGTACGGCTCGGAGGAGTTGCGCGCCCACCACCGCAGGTTCGTGGAGCTGGTCGAGGAGTTCGTCACGGCCGAGCCGCAGACGCGGACCGCCGACATTCACGCCGAGAGCGCACGCCTCGGCGCGCGGTTCCTCGAGCGGGAGGCCCAGCTCGCGTTCTGGAAGCGGGAGTTGGTGGGCCTGCCGGACGTGACGGCACTGCCGCTGGACCGGCCCCGCCCAGCCGAGCGGTTCGGGGCGGGCGAGGTCGTCGGGTTCGCCGTCGACGCGGACGTGCAGCGCCGCGCGGCACAACTGGCCGAGGAGGCGGGCACCGGGATCTTCACCACGCTGCACGCCGTGCTCGCGGTCCTGCTGGGCCGGCTGGGCGACACCGACGACGTGGTGATCGGAACGCCGATCGTCGGGCGCGAGGCGTCCGACTCCGACGACCCGGAAGCCGGAGCATTCTTCAACAAGACCGTCTTACGGTCGCAGGTGGATGTTGCATCGTCGTTCGTCGACCACCTGAGCCGGGTCCGGGACGCCGACCGGGCCGCGTTCGCGCATGCGGCGCTGCCCTTCGACGATCTCGTTGCCGCCCTCGTGGCCGAATCCGATCCGTCGCACTCGCCGCTGTTCCAGGTGATGCTCGAATTCACCGACGGCGGGCACCCGCACGACACGTCCGGGAACGTGACGGTCAGCCCGATCCAGCGCGAACATCGGGCGCTGGGACTGGATCTCGTGTTCTCCCTCACCGAATCGGAGACGGGCGGCATCAACGGCCGGCTGCGGTTCGCCACGGACGTGTGGGACCGCGACAGCGCGGAGGCGCTCGCCGCGCGCTTCGTCCGCATCCTGCAGGCGGTGACGTCGGACCCCGCCGCACCGGTCGGGGACGTCGACCTCCTCGAGCAGGTCGAGTACGCGGAACTCGCGCCGGTCCGCGACGAGCCCTCGGTGGAGCCCCGCACGCTTCCCGCGCTGCTCGCGCGCGCCGTGGAGGCGGGCGGCGCCGGGGACGCCCTCGTCTACCAGGGACGCACGCTGACCTACCCCGAACTCGACGATCAGTCGGATCGCCTCGCCCGCATGCTGATCGACCACGGAGTGGGGCCGGGTTCGGTTGTGGCGCTGGCGATCGCGCGGTCGATCGAGTCGGTGCTGGCCACCTGGGCGGTCGCGAAGTCCGGGGCCGCGTTCGTCCCGGTCGACCCGAACTATCCGGCCGACCGCATCGAGCACATGCTCACCGATTCCGGTGCGGTTGTCGGTCTCACCGTGGCGGCGCACCGGTCGTCGCTGCCCGAGACCACGCCGTGGCTCGTGATGGACGACGCGTCGTTCGGCCGGGACCTGGCGAAGCACGCGGCCGGCGCGGTCACCGACGCCGACCGTCTCCGCCCGTTGCGGACCGCGGATCCGGCCTACCTGATCTACACGTCCGGCTCCACCGGCACACCCAAGGGTGTCGTCGTGACCCACGTCGGCCTGGCGAATTTCGCCGAGGACGAGCGGCAGCGGTTCGACGTGACCGTGGGGGCCCGCACCCTGCACTTCTCCTCGCCGAGTTTCGACGCGTCCATCCTGGAACTGCTTCTCGCAGTGGGTGCCGGCGCCACGATGGTGGTGGCACCGTCGACGGTGTACGGCGGCACCGAACTCGCGGACCTGTTGCGCCGCGAACGGGTGACGCACGCGTTCGTGACCCCGGCCGCGCTGGCATCCGTCGATCCCACCGGGCTCGACCACATCCGGTGCGTCGTCACCGGTGGCGAGAGTTGTCCGCCTGCGCTGGTGGCACAGTGGGCGCCGGGGCGGGTCATGTTCAACGCATACGGACCGACCGAGGCCACCGTGGTCGCGAGCGTGGCAGGACCGTTGACGGTCGGCGAACCGGTGACGATCGGCCGCCCGTCCCGCGGTTGCGGTCTGCTGGTGCTCGATTCGCGGTTGCACCCCGTCCCGAGAGGGGTCCCCGGCGAGCTGTACATCACCGGCGACGGTGTGGCACGTGGGTACCACAATCGGTCGATCCCGACGGCCGAACGGTTCGTCGCCGACCCCCATGGCGCGCCGGGCGAGCGAATGTACCGCACCGGAGACCTGGCGCGGTGGAACGCTGCCGGTCAGCTGGAATACCTGGGCCGCACCGACTTCCAGGTGAAGATCCGCGGCTTCCGCATCGAACTCGGCGAGATCGACGCCGTCGTCCGCTCGCACCCGAGTGTGGCGTTCGCGACCACAGTCGGACGGACCGCGCCGTCCGGCGACACGGTGCTGGTGACGTACGTGCTCCCCGAGGACGGGACGGACATCGTCGTCGGCGACATCCTCGAACACGCCGCCGCCGCGCTGCCCGCGCACATGGTGCCCGCCCGGGTGATGGTGCTCCGCGAGGTCCCGCTGACCCCGGCGGGCAAACTCGACCGGAAGGCGTTGCCGGAACCGCAGTTCGAGGCCACCTCCACCGTCTACCGGGCGCCGGTGACACCCACCGAGATGCAGATCGCGGAGGTGTTCGCGGCGCTTCTGGGGGTCGAGCGCATCGGCGTCGACGACAGCTTCTTCGACCTGGGCGGCGACTCCCTCGTCGCGACCCGCGTGGTGTCCCGGGTCAACGCGGCCCTGAGCACGGAGATCGGGGTGCTCGATCTGTTCGAGGCGCCCAGCGTCGCATTGCTCAGTGCCCGCGTGGACGCGCTCGGGCCCCGCACCTCCGCCCGCCCCGTGCTCGCTCCGCGGGCCGGGTCCGGCCCGGTGCAGGTGTCGCTGGCGCAGCAGCGGATGTGGTTCATCAACCAGCTCGACACCGCCTCGCCCGCATACAACATTCCCGTCGGTATCCGGCTGCGCGGCACACTCGACGTGGAGGCGCTGCGGACCGCGGTGAGTGACGTCCTCACCCGGCACGAGTCGCTGCGGACGGTGTTCCCGAACACCCCCAACGGTCCCATCCAGGTGGTTCTGCCGGTCGCGGAAGTGAGCCCGCCCCTCGACACGGTCGAGGTGGCCGAGAACGAGCTCGAATCCCGCCTGATCGCCGACGCCGCAGCCGGGTTCGACGTCACCGTCGAACCGCCGATCCGGGCGCAGCTCTACCGCACCGCGACCGACGATCACGTGCTGGTGTTCGTGGTGCACCACATCGCCGCCGACGGCCTGTCGATGACGCCGCTGACCCGAGACGTGATGGTGGCCTACCACGCCCGCGCCGCCGGCGACACGCCGCAGTGGTCGCCGCTCGAGGTGCAGTACGCCGATTTCGCGGTGTGGCAGCGCGAGCTGCTCGGTTCCCCCGACGATCCGACGAGCCTCCTCGCCCGGCAGCTGGCGTTCTGGGCCCGCACCCTCGACGGCGCCCCCGAGGTCATGGATCTGCCGACCGATCGGCCGCGCCCCGCCCGGCAGTCGATGATCGGCGCCACCGCCGACTTCTCCATCCCGGCGCGCATCCACGCCGCGCTGCTCGAGATCGCAGTCGCCAACGACGCCAGCCTGTTCATGGTGGTGCACGCCGCCCTCGCGGTCCTGCTGTCCCGGTCGAGCGGATCGTCCGACGTGTCGATCGGATCCCCGGTCTCCGGTCGTGGCGAACGGCAACTCGACGACGTCGTCGGCATGTTCGTCAACACCGTCGTCCTGCGCACCACCGTCGACCCCGATCGCAGCTTCCCCGAGATCCTCTCGCACACCCGATCCGTGGATCTGGAGGCGTTCAGCAACACCGATCTGCCCTACGAGCGGCTCGTCGACGAACTGAAGCCGACCCGCTCCGAGGCACATTCACCGCTGTTCCAGGTGATGCTGGTGCTGCAGGGATTCGCGAACACGCGGCTCGAGCTGCCCGGACTCGATGTGGAGGTCGAGGCCCTCGAGACCGGCGCCGCCAAGTTCGACCTGCAGGTCATCCTCACCGAGCACACCGAGGGATCCGGCGCCCCGGGGGCGATCGACGTCCAGTTCTCGTACGCGTCGGAACTGTTCGACCCGCCGACGATGACGGCGCTGGCCGAACGCTTCGTCACCCTCCTCGAGACCATCACCGCGGGTTCGGACGCGAAGGTCGGCGACATCGACCTGATCGGCGCGGACGAGACCCACCGGATGCTCGAGCAGTGGATCCACACCGACGTCGCCGTGCCGGACTCGGCGACCCTGGTCAGCCTGTTCGAGGCACAGGTGGCACGGACCCCGGACGCCGTCGCCGTCGTGTTCGCCGAAGAGGAACTGCTGTACGCGGAGTTCGATGCCCGCGCCAACCGGCTGGCACGCGAACTCCTCGCCCGCGGCGTCGGACCCGAATCCCGGGTCGCCGTCGCCCTGCGCCGGTCGCTCGAGCTGATGATCGCGATCTACGCGGTGGAGAAGACCGGGGCAGCGTACGTTCCGCTCGACCCCGACCACCCGGCGTCGCGAATCGCCTACGTGATCGAGAGTGCCGAACCCGCATGTGTTCTCACCGCCTCCCGCGACCGGTGCGAGGGCGTCGACGGCGCGGCCGGTGCCTCCGTGATCGAGATCGACACCCTGAACCTGTCCCGGCGGCCGAGCACCCCGATCACCGACGCCGAGCGGGGCGGTCCGATCCACCCCGATTCGACCGCCTACGTGATCTACACGTCCGGATCGACGGGCCGCCCCAAGGGTGTGGCCGTCAGCCACCGCGCGATCGTCAACCGGTTGCTGTGGATGCAGGACACGTACCGGATGGATCACACGGACGTGGTGCTGCAGAAGACTCCCGTCACGTTCGACGTGTCCGTGTGGGAACTGTTCTGGCCCCTCGAGGTGGGTGCGCGACTCGTCCTCGCCGCGCCGGACGGACACCGCGACCCGACGTATCTGTCCCACATCATCGCCGACCACCAGGTCACCACCATGCACTTCGTGCCGTCGATGCTGGCGGTGTTCACGGCGGGCGCCGAACCGGAACTCTGCGGTTCGCTGCGTCAGGTGTTCTGCAGCGGTGAGGCGCTCCCGCCCGCCACCGCCGACGCATTCCGGGAATTCGGATCCGCGGCGCTGCACAACCTGTACGGCCCGACGGAGGCCGCCGTCGACGTCACCTACTGGGAGTGCACGGAAGGCGATCGGGCCTCGGTCCCGATCGGCGCGCCCGTGTGGAACACGCAGCTGTACGTCCTCGACTCCCGGCTGCACCCGGTGCCGGTCGGGGTGCACGGCGAGCTGTACCTGGCCGGCATCCAACTGGCCCGCGGCTACGTCGGGCGCAGCGATCTGAC
This sequence comes from Rhodococcus sp. ACPA1, assembly GCF_002300195.1. Lineage (NCBI taxonomy): Bacteria > Bacillati > Actinomycetota > Actinomycetes > Mycobacteriales > Nocardiaceae > Rhodococcus > Rhodococcus sp. ACPA1. The sequence continues at coordinate 129,689 of NZ_NSDX01000015.1, forward strand.
GTCGGACCGGTTCGTGGCGAACCCGTTCGGCGCGCCGGGACAGCGGATGTACCGCACCGGCGACGTCGTCCGCTGGCGTGCCGACGGCAACATCGAATACATCGGCCGCCGCGACTTCCAGGTCAAGCTCCGCGGTCAGCGCATCGAACTCGGCGAGGTCGAGGCGGCGGTGCTGGCGCACCCGTCGGTGGCGCAGGCCGTCGTGACCGTGCACCGCAGCGAGGCCACCGGCGAAAGCCTCGTCGGCTACGTGATCCCCGTGGCAGGCGCCGACATCGACACCGCCGTCGTGCGCGACGCGGCGGCGGAGACGCTGCCCGCCTACATGGTGCCGACCCGGATCATCGTCCTCGACCGGTTCCCACTCGGGGCCACCGGCAAGTTGGACCGGGGCGCCCTGCCCGAGCCGGAATTCCTCAGCCCGTCTGCCGAATTCGTCACCCCGCGCAACCCGATCGAGGAGATCCTCGCGTCGATCTTCGCGGATCTGCTCGACGCTCCCCGTATCGGTGTGTACGACAGCTTCTTCGACCTCGGCGGCAACTCACTGGTGGCCACCCGGCTGGTGGCGCGGGTCAATGCCGCGCTGGGCAGCCGGATCGGGGTCCGGGAGATCTTCGACGCCCCGACCGTCGCGACCCTGGCCACCCGGATCGAATCCGAGGCCGTGCAGGGCGCCGAACGCCCGCCGCTGGTGGCCGGGGTGCGCCCCGACCGACTGCCGGTCTCGCTGGCGCAGAAGCGCATGTGGTTCATCAACCAGTTCGACCTCGACTCCCCGGCCTACAACATCGCGCTCGCGGTGCGGTTGACGGGCGATCTCGACGAGGATGCGATGCAGGACGCCGTCGCCGACGTGATGGACCGGCACGAGTCGCTGCGCACCCGGTTCCCGATGGTGGAGGGCGAACCCGTCCAGGTGATCTTGCCGACCGAGGACGTGGTGCCGGATCTGTCGCCGGTAGCGACGACGGAAGCGGAACTGCCCGAGCACATTTCGCGACTGGCGGGCGCCGGCTTCGACGTCACGGTGTCGGTGCCGGTGCGCGCCGCACTGTTCCGCACCGATCCCGGCGAGCACGTTCTCGTCATCGTCGTCCACCACATCAGCGCCGACGGCTTCTCCATGGCCCCGCTTGCCCGGGACGTGATGACCGCCTACGCGGCCCGGACCGGGGGACAGGCGCCGGACTGGACGCCGCTGCCGGTGCAGTACGCCGACTTCGCGCTCTGGCAGCACCGGGTGCTCGGCAACGCAGAGGACCCCGACAGCCTGCTGGCCGCCCAACTCGACTACTGGACGCACACGCTCGCCGGGCTTCCGGAACTGCTCGCGCTGCCGACGGACCACCCCCGGCCGACGCAGCAGTCGATGCGCGGCGGCATCCACTCGTTCACCATCGATCCGCAGGTGCACAGCCGGTTGATCACGACTGCCCGCGAACACAATTCGAGTGTGTTCATGGCCGTGCACGCCGCGCTGGCCGTGCTGCTGGCCCGGCTGGGCGACACGGACGACGTGGCGGTGGGCACCCCCATCGCCGGTCGTGGCGACGCCGCCCTGGACGACATGGTCGGCATGTTCGTCAACACCCTGGTGCTGCGCACCCCGGTCGAACCGGCAGGCACCTTCACCGACCTGCTGTCCACGGTCCGCGACACCGACCTCAACGCCTTCCACCACGCGGATCTGCCGTTCGAGCGACTGGTCGACGCGATCTCGCCCGAACGCGCGACGTCGCATTCGCCGCTGTTCCAGGTGGTGCTCGAGTTCCGCAACAACGAGCGGCCGCGGCTGGAGCTGCCCGGGTTGACCGTCACCGGCCTCGACCTGGCCACCGACATCTCCAACTTCGACCTGCAACTGACGCTCACCGAGGAGTTCGGGGTGTCGGGCGAGCCCGCCGGGATCTCCGCGGCCTTCACGTACGCGTCGAGCCTGTTCGACGCGTCCACGATCGCCGGTTTCGCCGATTACCTGCAGCGGATCTTCGACGCGGTGACGTCCGAGCCGGGCATGGCCGTCGGTGACATCGACCTGATGGTGGCATCCGAACGTGCGGCGCTCACCCCGGTGATGGACGGGCCCGACGCCGAACCGCGGACCCTGCCCGAACTGCTCGCGGCCGCGGCCGCAGTGAACCCCAAGTCGGCCGCGCTGTCCTACGAGGGCAGTGAAGTGACGTACCGCGAACTCGACGAGCGGTCGAACCGTCTCGCCCGCTTGCTGATCGGGCGCGGCATCGGCCCCGAATCGGTGGTGGCGCTGGCGCTGGCGCGGTCGCCGGAGTCGGTGCTGTCACTGTGGGCGGTCGCCAAGACCGGTGCCGCGTTCGTCCCGGTCGACCCGAACTACCCGACCGACCGGATCGTCCACATGCTCAGCGACTCCGGTGCGGCGCTCGCCCTCACCGTCGCCGAGTTCCGTCCCACACTGCCGGACTGCACGTCCTACGTCGTGGTCGACGCACCCGGATTCGACGACGAGGTGAGTGCGCACTCCGCCGCGGTCGTCACGGACGCCGATCGGACACACCCCCTCGCGCTGGAGAACCCGGCCTACCTGATCTACACGTCCGGATCCACCGGCACCCCGAAGGGCGTCGTCGTCACCCACCGCGGCCTGGCGAACTTCGCCACCGACGAACGCGTCCGCTTCGGGGTCACCCCGCGGTCGCGCACGCTGCACTTCTCGTCGCCGAGCTTCGACGCGTCGATCCTGGAACTGCTGCTCGCGGTCGGCTCCGGCGCAACCATGGTGATCGCTCCGGCGTCCGTCATCGGCGGCACCGAACTCGCCGACGTGCTCCGGGAGGGCCGGGTCACGCACGCGTTCATCACCCCCGCCGCCATGGCGTCGGTGGACCCCGCGGGCCTCGACCAGCTCGAGTGCGTCGCCACCGGCGGCGACGTGTGCCCGCCGGAGCTGGTGGCGCAGTGGGTGACCGGGGACAGGCGGATGTTCAACGCCTACGGCCCCACCGAGGCGACGGTCGTGTCGAGCGTGACGGGACCGATGCTTCCGGGTGAGGGCGTCACCATCGGCCGTCCGCCGATGGGAACCGGGGAGATGGTGCTCGATTCACGCCTGCACCCGGTGCCCAACGGGGTGACCGGCGAACTGTACGTCACCGGTTCCGGTCTGGCCCGCGGCTACAAGGACCGGGCGGGCACGACGGCGGAGCGTTTCGTCGCCAACCCGTACGGGGGCCTCGGGGCCCGCATGTACCGGACCGGTGACCTGGCGCGCTGGAACGGTGACGGCCAGCTCGAGTACCTGGGCCGCAGCGACTTCCAGGTGAAGATTCGCGGTTTCCGCATCGAACTCGGCGAGATCGAGACCGCCCTCACGCGCTACCCGGGGGTCGCCCGTTCGGTGGTGTCCGCGCACAAGGGCAGCACCGGCGCCAACCGGCTCGTCGGATACCTCGTCCCCACGGCGGGTGCCGAACTCGACGCGGAGGCGGTCCTCGATTTCGTCGGCGGATTCCTGGCCCCGTACATGGTGCCGTCCGCACTGATCGTCCTCGACGAGTTGCCGCTCACTCCCGCAGGCAAGCTGGATCGCCGCGCGCTGCCCGAGCCGGACTTCGGGGCCCGGGTGTCGGCCGGCCGCGCGCCGGTGTCGGAGATGGAAGAGGTGCTCGCCGGACTGTTCGCCGAGGTCCTCGGTCTGGAATCCGCCGGTGTCGAGGACTCGTTCTTCGCCCTCGGCGGCGACAGCATCATGTCGATCCAGTTGGTGGCCCGCGCGAAGGCGGCGGGTGTGGTGCTGACCCCGCGGGACGTGTTCGAGGCCAAGACCGTTGCCGGTCTCGCCGCGGTGGCGTCGTGGGTGGGCGCCGCCGACATCGTCGTGCTCGACGAACTGCCCGGTGGCGGAGTCGGCGACATGCCGACCACCCCGATCACGAAGTGGCTGCTCGAACGGGGCGGCGAGTTCAACCGGATGTCGCAGTCCGCGCTGCTGACCGCACCGCCGAACCTCCGCGAACTCGAACCCCTGATCGCCACGTTCCAAGCCGTCCTCGACCGGCACGACATGCTCCGCGCGCAGCTGATCGTCTCCGCCGAGGACTCGCATCTCGCCGTCCGCCCGGTCGGTGCGGTCGACGCGCAGGACCTGATCCGCCGGGTCGCCGTGTCCACGGCCCCGGGAACCCCGGTGTTCGCGGCGACGGTGATCGCGGAACTCGACGCCGCGCTGGACCGGCTCGACCCCGCGGCCGGCGTCATGGTGCAGGTGGTGTGGTTCGACGCCGGGGAATCCGGTGGCCGCCTGCTCGTCGTCGCGCATCACCTCGTCGTCGACGGTGTGTCGTGGCGCATCCTCGTCCCCGACCTCGCGACCGCGTGGGCGCAGATCTCTGCAGGCCAGGAACCGATCCTCGAACAGGTCGGCACGTCCATGCGCCGGTGGGCGCACGGACTGGTCGACGAGGCGACGAACCGGGCAGGCGAACTCGACCTGTGGCAACGCATCCTCGACTGCGAGGACCCGCTCGTCGGCAGCCGTCCGCTCGACCCCGACATCGACGTCAACGCGACCGTCGGCCGCGTCACGGTGCAGCTGCCCGCCGAGGTCAGCGAGGCCGTCCTCACGGCTCTGCCGGAGGCGATCCACGGCAGCGTGAACGACGGACTGCTCACTGCGCTGGCGATGGCGGTCACCCAGTGGCGGCGCACCCGCGGCCACACCCTGCACGGCAGGTCCGTCGACGGGACACTGGTGAGCCTCGAGGGACACGGCCGTGAAGATCAGGTCGTGCCGGGCGCCGATCTGGGCCGCACCGTCGGCTGGTTCACAGCGATGTTCCCGGTGCGTCTCGACCTGTCGGGCATCGACCTCGACGACGCGTTCGACGGCGGGAAGGCCGCCGGATCCGCGATCAAGGCGATCAAGGAACAGTTGCTCGCGATCCCGGACCACGGCATGGGTTACGGCATGCTGCGGTACCTCAACGCCGACACCGCACCGCTGCTCGCGGCGCGCTCGCTGCCGCAGATCAGCTTCAACTACCTGGGACGCTTCGCCGCCGACCTGTCCGAGGCGGCCACCCGCGCCGGCTGGACGCCGACCGGTGAAGTCGACATGGATCGTGCGCAGGACCTCGACACCCCGGTCACCTCGGCCATCGACGTCAACGCGGTCACCACCGAGGTGGAGGACCGGCCTCAGCTGCGCGCCACCTGGGCGTACGCGGCCGGTGTCCTGACCGTCGCCGATGTCCGCGAACTCGCCGGACTGTGGGTCCGGGCGCTCACCGCGCTCACGACGTACGCGGCCCGCCCCGACGCCGGCGGCGTGACCCCGTCCGACCTCGAACTGGTCAGCCTCGACCAGGACGCCATCGACCGCATCGAATTGCGCTTCCCGGCACTGTCCGACATCTGGTCACTGTCGCCGCTGCAGTCCGGACTGCTCTTCCACGCACTGCTCGCCGATCAGACGATCGACTCGTACACCGTGCAGGTGACACTCGAACTGCGCGGTGCCGTGCCGTCCCGCATGCGGGTGGCCGGGCAGGCCCTGCTCGACCGGCACGCGAACCTGCGGGCGTCGTTCGTGTACGACGAGGGCGGCACCCCCGTCCAGGCGATCCACGGGTACGCCGAACTGCCCTGGACGGAGATCGACCTGTCCGGTCTCGACGCGGAGAGCCGCGAAGCCGAGATCGCGCGACTCCTCGACGCCGATCGGCGCCGCGGGTTCGACATGGCCACCCCGCCGCTGTTGCGGTTCATGCTGATCCAGATCGGTGGGGACGAGCAGCGCCTGATCGTCACCAATCACCACATCCTGCTCGACGGCTGGTCGATGCCGCTGCTGATCCGCGACCTCCTGACCCTGTACGCCACGGAGGGTGACGCCACGGCGCTGCCGCGGGTGCACCCGTACCGCGACTACCTCGCCTGGATGTCGCACCGCAGCACCGAGGACTCTCTCGGTGTGTGGCAGCGTGCCCTCGCCGGGGTGGAGGAGCCGACGCTGCTCGCCCCTGCCGACGCGTCGGTCCAGAGCGACACGCAGTCCAGTGAACTGCTCGTCGAACTCGACGTCGACCGCACCGATCAGCTGAGTGTGCTCGCACGCGAGCACGGTCTGACCTTGAGCACCCTGATCCGCACCGCGTGGGGAATCGTGCTGGGCGGCTTGGTCGGCCGCTCCGACGTGGTCTTCGGTGGGACGGTGTCGGGTCGGCCTCCGCAGATCGCCGGGATCGAGTCGATGGTGGGTCTGTTCATCAACACCCTGCCGGTGCGGGTGGTTCTCGATCCGCGGGAAACGCTGGGGGAGTTGCTCGAACGCATTCAGGGCGAGCAAGCCGCGCTGCTGGACCACCACTACGTCGGATTGACGGACATCCAGTCGGTGGCCGGTCCCGGTGCCGGTTTCGACACGCTGACCGTGTTCGAGTCGTATCCCGTCGACCGGGAGGGGCTGACCGATCAGACCGACATCGCCGGCATGCACGTCCTCGACGTGCACGACAGCGCGAACGCCGCCCACTACCCGCTCGCGCTGATCGCCTCGGCGCACGAGAATCTGCAGCTGAAGCTGGAGTTCGTCGAGGAACTGTTCGACCGGGCCGACGTCGAGCGGATCGGCGACCGGATCATCCGGGCGCTGATCGCGCTCGCCGAGCACCCCGGGATGAAGCTCGCGCAGCTGCGCCTGCTCACCGAGGCCGAGGAGGCCGAACTGGTTCCCGCCCGCGGCGTGCCCGGCCGCTCCGTGCGCACACTGCCGCAGATGTTCACCGACACGGCCGCGACGTCGGGCGACGCGACCGCGCTGGTGTTCGGGGACCGCCGGATGTCCTACCGGGAACTCGACGAACGGTCCAACCAGCTCGCGCGCCTGCTCATCGACCGCGGCGTCGGCCCGGAAGACATCGTGGCCCTGGGTATCTCACGGTCCATCGAATCGGTCCTCGCGGTCTGGTCGATCACCAAGACCGGCGCAGCGTTCGTTCCGGTCGATCCGACCTACCCGCGTGAGCGGGTCGAGCACATGGTCACGGATTCCGGGTGCACGTTCGGTCTCCGCCTGGACGCCGACCACGGCCGGCTCCCGGACACGGTCAGCTGGCTGACCCTCGACGACCCCGACACCGACGCCGCCATTCGGGCGATGTCCACCGACCCCGTGACCGACGACGACCGCGTCGTGCCCCTGCGCTTCGCGCACCCGGCGTACGTCATCTACACGTCCGGTTCCACCGGCAAGCCGAAGGGCGTGGTGGTCAGCCACCGCGGCCTCGACAATTTCGCCGAGGAACAGCGGACCCGCTACGCGACGGATTCGACGTCGCGGGCGTTGCACTTCTCCTCACCGAGCTTCGACGCTTCCGTCCTCGAATACCTCCTGTCGTTCGCCGTCGGCGCGACCATGGTGATCGTGCCGCCGTCCGTGTACGGCGGCGAGGAGCTCGCGGAGCTGATCCGCACCGAGGGCGTCACCCACGGGTTCGTCACCCCCGCGGCGCTGGCCTCCGTGGACCCCGACGGTCTCGAGGTGTTCCAGAACGTGGTCGCCGGCGGCGAGGCGGTCCCTCCGGAACTGGTGACCCGCTGGGCCCCGGGCCGCACCATGTACAACGGCTACGGTCCCACCGAGACCACCATCATGAGCAACCTCAGCGACCACCTGCAGGTGGGGGAGACGGTCACGATCGGTGGCCCCGTCCGCGGCGTCTCCGAGGTGATTCTCGACTCGCGGCTGCAACCGGTCTCCGTCGGCGTCGCCGGCGAGCTCTACATCTCCGGTGAGGGCCTGGCCCGCGGCTACCATGCACGCGCCGCGCTGACCAGCGAGCGGTTCGTCGCCAACCCCTACGGCGACCCGGGCGACCGGATGTACCGCACCGGCGACCTCGCGCGGTGGCGGTCCGATCACACGGTCGAGTACCTGGGCCGCACCGACTTCCAGGTGAAGATCCGCGGCTTCCGCATCGAGCTCGGCGACATCGACAGCGCGCTCGCTGCGCACCCGACCGTGTCGTTCGCCGTCACCCTCGGGCGCCCCGGGCCCGCCGGCGACACCGTGCTCGTGTCCTACGTGCTGCCGGAGGCCGGATCGGTGCTCGAACCGCCGGAGCTGAAGGAGTGGACGGCGAACCTGCTGCCCGCGCACATGGTGCCGTCCAGCATCATGATCCTCGACGAGATCCCGCTGACCCCGGTCGGCAAGCTCGATCGGGCTGGGCTGCCCGAACCGCAGTTCCTGCCCACGTCGGACGACTTCCGGCCGCCGTCGACGGTCCTCGAACACACGATCGCCGACGTCATCACCACGGTCCTGGGAATCGAACGAGTCGGCATCGACGACAACTTCTTCGACATCGGCGGAAACTCGCTGATCGCAACCCGTGTCGCCGCACGCCTGACCGCGGAACTGGACACCGACATCGGCGTTCGCACCCTGTTCGAGGCACCGACGATCCATCAGCTGGCCCGCCTCATCGAGTCGACGGCATTCGCACCCGCGCAGGACGGCGCCCACGTCCGGATCCCGCTCGGCCCGATGCCGCGGCCCGCGCACGTGCCGGTGTCGCTGGCGCAGAAGAGGATGTGGTTCCTCAACCAGTTCGACACGTCGTCGGCGGCCTACAACATCCCCCTGGCCGTGCGGCTGACCGGTCACCTGGACGTGGAGTCGCTGCGTGCAGCGGTGACGGACGTCTTCGTCCGCCACGAATCGTTGCGGACCGTGTTCCCGTCCCACGACGGCGAACCGACCCAGGTGGTGCTCTCACCCGGTCAGTGGACCCCGAACCTCGAGATCGTCGAGGTGTCCGAGGACGAACTCCGCGAGCACATCGCCGGTCTCGCGACCGCCGGCTTCGACGTGACGGCCGACGTGCCGATGCGGTCGGCGCTGTTCGCACTCGCCCCCGACGATCACGTGCTCGTCATCGTGGTGCACCACATCTGCGCCGACGGGTTCTCGCTCACCCCGCTCGCCCGGGACGTCATGACCGCGTACGCGGCCCGCATCGCGGGGAGCGCACCGCAGTGGAACCCGCTGTCGGTGCAATACGCCGACTACACGCTGTGGCAGCTCCAACTGCTGGGCGACGAGAGCGACGCCGAATCGCTGATCTCCCAGCAACTCCGGTACTGGACGGATCAGCTGGCCGACCTGCCCGAACTCCTGCAGCTGCCCACCGACCGGGCGCGACCGGTCCAGCAGTCGTTCCGCGGTGCGCAGGTCGACTTCACCATTCCGGCGGACGTGCACCGGGCGCTGGCGGCGTTGGCGCGCAAGCACAACTCCACCATGTTCATGGCCGTCCACGCGGCCCTGTCGGTGCTGCTGTCCGCGCTGTCGTCCACCGAGGACATCGCGGTCGGCACACCCATCGCGGGCCGTGGTGACGCGGCACTCGACGACATGGTCGGCATGTTCGTCAACACCCTGGTGCTGCGGAGCGCCGTCGACCCGGCAGAGGGTTTCGGTGCCCTGATGGATCAGGTGCGGGCCACCGACCTGGCCGCGTTCCACCATTCGGACCTGCCGTTCGAGCGGCTCGTCGACGTCCTCGCGCCGGAGCGCTCCACCGCGCACTCGCCGCTGTTCCAGGCACTGCTCGAGTTCCGGAACAACGAGACACCGCGGCTCGAGCTCCCGGAACTGACCGCGGCCGCCGTCGATTTCGATCTGGAGGTCGCCAAGTTCGACCTGCAGCTCAGCGTCGAGGAAGGATTCGACGCGGACGGTGTGGCGTCGGGTATCGCCGCGTCGTTCATCTTCGCCACCGATCTGTTCGACGCCGGCACCGTCCGTACGTTCGCCGACCGGTTCCTGCGCATCCTCGGCGCCGTCACCTCCGACCCGCACGCCCCGGTCGGTGACATCGTGATCACCGACGCCGCCGAGCGGTCGGCGATGGCGACCGAATGGAACACCGCCGGACTCGACGCGGGCACCGACACCCTCGCGGACCGCTTCGCGCAGAGCGTGGCCCGGTTCCCCGATGCCACGGCGGTGACGTCGGAGGATGTGGCACTGACCTACGCCGAGCTCGACGCCCGGTCGAACCGACTGGCCCGCCTGCTCATCTCCCAGGGAGTGGGGCCGGAAACGCTGGTGGCCGTGGCACTCCCACGCACCTGCGACCTGATCATCGCCCTGCTGGCGGTGATCAAGACCGGCGGCGGCTACCTGCCCGTCGACATCACCTACCCGGCGGACCGGCTGGCGTTCGTGTTCGAGGACGCCGCACCGAACTGTGTCATCACCACCACGGGAGACGTCTCCGCTCTGCCCGACTCGGAGACCCCGGCGATCCTGCTCGACGACCCCGAGACCACCGCGGACCTCGCGCAGCAGACGCCGGCGACGATCACCGACGCCGACCGGGTGACACCTCTCGACTCCTCGTCGGTGGCGTACGTCATCTACACCTCCGGGTCGACGGGCCGCCCCAAGGGCGTGGTCGTCTCGCACCGCAACGTGCTGACGTTGTTCGCGAACACGCAGCCGCTCTACGGGTTCGACGAGAACGACGTGTGGACGATGTTCCACTCGTACGCATTCGACTTCTCCGTGTGGGAGCTGTGGGGTCCGCTGCTCTACGGCGGCCGACTCGTCGTCGTCGACTACTACACGGCGCGGTCGCCGGAAATGTTCCACGAACTCCTGCGGAACGAGCAGGTCACCGTCCTCAACCAGACCCCGACCGCGTTCTATCAGCTCGCCGAGACCGACCGCATCGTCTCGGAGATCGACGTGAACGCGGCGGCACTCGCGCTGCGGTACGTGATCTTCGGTGGTGAGGCTCTCGACCTCGGTCAGCTCGGCCGCTGGTACTCGCGGCACGACGACTCCGCCCCGACCCTGGTGAACATGTACGGCATCACCGAGACGACGGTCCACGTCAGCTACCTGGCGCTCGACCGCGAGTTCGCCGAGTCCGCGTCGGCCAGCGTGATCGGCCGCGGAATCGCCGGGCTGCACGTGCACGTCCTCGACCGGCGCCTGCACCCGGTTCCCCCGGGCACCATCGGGGAGATGTACGTCTCGGGTGACCAGGTGACCCGCGGCTACCTCGGCCGGGCCGGGCTCAGTTCGACCCGGTTCGTGGCCGACCCGCTCCGTCCCGGGGCGCGGATGTACCGCACGGGTGACCTGGCGCGCTGGAACACCGACGGCCAGCTCGAGTACCTGGGCCGCAGCGACTTCCAGGTGAAGATCCGCGGGTTCCGCATCGAACTCGGCGAGATCGAATCCGCGCTGCTCCGATACCGCGGCATCGCCCAGGCCGTCGTCCTCACCCGCGGCGACGGGCACGGCGGTCACCGGCTGATCGGCTACGTGGTTCCGGAATCCGGCGCCACCGTCGAGGTGTCCTCGGCGCTCGAATTCGTCGGCACCCAGCTCACCTCGTACATGGTGCCCGCCACCCTCGTGGTGCTGGACGCGCTGCCGTTGACGAGCAACGGCAAACTCGACCGCCGCGCGCTGCCGGAACCCGACTTCGGGGCCCGGGTGTCGGCGGGCCGCGCCCCGGCCACGGAGATGGAAACAGTCCTCGCCGGTCTGTTCGCCGAGGTGCTCGGTCTGGAATCGGTGGGTGTGGACGATTCGTTCTTCGCACTCGGCGGCGACAGCATCATGTCGATCCAGTTGGTGGCCCGCGCGAAGGCGGCGGGTGTGGTGCTCACCCCGCGGAACGTGTTCGAGGCCAAGACCGTTGCCGCGCTCGCCGAGGCCGCCTCCTGGGCGGGCGCCGCCGACATCGTCGTGCTCGACGAACTGCCCGGCGGCGGGATCGGCGAGATGCCGGTCACCCCGATCACCGCGTGGCTGCTCGAACGGGGCGGCGACTTCCGCCGCTACACCCAGACCGCGCTGCTCTCCCTGCCCGCCGCGGCCGACGAGACGCTGCTGAAGCGCACGATCGCGGCCGTCGTGGATCACCACGACATGTTGCGGGCGCGTCTCCTCGGTGCCGAGCCGCAGTGGCGGATCGAGGTACAGGCCGTGGGCGCGGTCGACGTGGACGACGTGCTGCACCGGGTCGAGGTCGCGTCGGTGGTCGGTTCTGGATTCGCCGAGACCGCCACCCGGGAACTCGATGCCGCGGCAGGACGACTGGACCCCGAGGCCGGGGTGATGCTGCAGATGGTGTGGTTCGACGCCGGCGACGAGGGCGGGCGGCTGCTGGTCGTCGCGCACCACCTCGTGGTCGACGGTGTGTCGTGGCGGATCCTCGTCCCCGACCTCGCGACCGCGTGGGCGCAGATCTCCGCGGGTCAGGAACCGGCCCTCGAACCGGTCGGCACGTCGATGCGGCGCTGGTCGCACGGACTCGTCGAGGCGACACGCGACCGCGCCGACGAGATCGAACTGTGGCGCCGGGTGCTCGAAGCCGACGACCCGCTGATCGGATCGCGTCCGCTCGACGCCGCGATCGACGTGGCGGGGACGGTCGAGAAGGTCACCGTGGAGGTGCCCGCCGACGTCACGGACGCACTGCTGACCCGTGTGCCCGAGGCGTTCCACGGCGGCGTCAACGACGGACTGCTCACCGCGCTGGCGCTGGCGCTGGCCCAGTGGCGGCGCACCCACGGCGACTTCACCCGGGAGTCGCTGGTCAGCCTCGAGGGCCACGGCCGCGAGGACCAGGTGCTGCCGGGCGCCGATCTGGGCCGCACCGTCGGCTGGTTCACGGCAATGTTCCCGGTGCGCCTGGACCTGTCGGGCATCGACCTCGACGACGCGTTCGCCGGTGGCAAGGCCGCCGGGTCCGCGGTCAAGGCGATCAAGGAGCAGCTGCTCGCGATCCCGGACCACGGCATCGGCTACGGCATGCTCCGCTACCTGGACCCGGAGAGCGCCGATCAGCTGCGGGCGCTGGCGAAGCCGCAGGTCACGTTCAACTACCTGGGCCGGCTGGGCGGCGCGACGTCCACCGACATCCACGGTCACGCCTGGGTTCCGGTGACGGACACGAAGCTCGACGACATTCCCGCCTCCGACATCCCGGTGGCGTCGGCGCTCGACATCAACGCCGTCACCGGCACCGGGGCCGACGGCAACCGGCTGCGGGCCACGTGGGCGTTCCCGACCGGGGTCCTCACCCCGTCCGAGGTCCGCGCGCTCGCCGATCTGTGGGTTCAGGCGCTGACCGCGCTGACCACCCACGTCGCGCGGCCCGACGCCGGCGGAGTGACCCCGTCCGACCTCGACCTGGTCACCCTCGACCAGGACGCGATCGACCGGCTCGAGGCCAGGTTCCCGGCGCTGTCGGACATCTGGTCGCTGTCACCGCTGCAGTCCGGGCTGCTGTTCCACGCCCAGTTCTCGGACGCCACGGTCGACCCGTACCTGGTGCAGCTGGCGCTGAAACTGCGCGGCGACATCGACCCGGACCGGATCCGCCGGGCCGGGCAGGCCCTGCTGGACCGGCACCCCAACCTGCGGGCCGCGTTCGTCCACGACAGTGCGGGCGCCTCCGCACAGATCATCCAGCAGCACGTGGTACTGCCGTGGTCGGAATTCGACCTCTCGGCACTCGACCCCGACGAGACCACCCGCGAATACGACCGGATCGTGGCACAGGACCGGTCGGTGAAGTTCGACATGGCGAACGCGCCGTTGCTGCGTCTCGCCCTCGTCCGGCTGACCGAGGACGACTACCGGCTGATCCTGACCAACCACCACATCCTGCTCGACGGCTGGTCGACTCCGCTGGTCATCCGCGACCTGCTGACCCTGTACGCGTTGGACGCCGACGGCAGCCTGCTGCCGCGGGTCCACTCCTACCGCGACTACCTGTCGTGGATGAAGCGCCACGACACCACGGACTCCCTCGACGCCTGGCGCACCGCGCTCGACGGGGTCGAGGAGCCGACCCTCCTGGCCCCGTTGGAGCGGGGTGAGGCGCACTCCGTTGTCGCGGAGGAGACCGCCTTCACACTGTCGGAGGAGCAGACCACCCGGTTGCGGGACCTGAGCCGCGAACGCGGGCTCACCCTCAACACCGTCGTCCAGACGGCGTGGGGAATCGTGCTGGGCGGCTTGATCGGCCGCTCCGACGTGGTGTTCGGCGGGACGGTCTCGGGCCGGCCGCCGCAGATCGCGGGCATCGAATCGATGGTGGGTCTGTTCATCAACACCTTGCCGGTGCGGGTGACCCTCGACCCGTGGGAATCACTGGGCGAGCTGCTCGAACGTGTGCAGAGCGAACAGGCCGCGCTGCTCGATCACCACTACCTGGGCCTGACGGACATCCAGTCGGCGGTCGGCGGCGGCGGTGCCTTCGACACGCTGACCGTGTTCGAGTCGTACCCGGTGGACGAGGCGGGGCTGACGGAACAGACCGACATCGCCGGGATGTTCGTCACCGGCATCGACGGCAAGGACTCCGCGCACTACCCGCTCGCCGTCGTCGCCTCCGGGGACGCGCGGCTGAACTTCAAGTTCGAGTACCTCCCCGAGGTCTTCGACGAGAGCACGGTCGACGAGATCGCGGACCGGCTGCAGCGGGTGCTCGACGCCCTCTCCGACCGGCCCGAGATTCCGCTCGCTCACATGCAACTGCTCACCGAGGCCGAACTCGCCGAGTTCGCGCCGGTACGCGGCCGCCCCGGGTTCTCCGTCCGGACGCTGCCGCAGATCTTCGAGGACGCCGCCGCCCTGGATCCGAACCGCACGGCACTGACGTTCGAGGGCCGCAACGTCTCCTACCGGGAACTCAACGAACGCTCCAACCAGCTCGCCCGAGTTCTCATCTCCCGCGGCGCGGGCCCGGAGACGTTCGTGGCGCTCGGCATTCCCCGATCGATCGAGTCGGTACTCGCCGTGTGGGCGGTGGCCAAGACGGGCGCCGCATTCGTCCCCGTCGACCCGAACTACCCGATGGACCGAATCGAGCACATGCTCACCGATTCGGGCGCCACCATCGGACTGACCATGGCCGCGTACGAGAAGGCGCTACCCGACTCGGTGCCGTGGCTGCAGCTCGACTCGCCCAAGTTCGAGAAGGCCTGCCAGTCGAAACCAGCTCTGCCGGTGGCAGATTCGGATCGACGGTCGCCGATAAGCCTCGACAACGCCGCCTATATCGTCTACACCTCCGGTTCGACGGGCAAGCCGAAGGGCGTCGTGGTCACCCACGAGGGCCTCGACAACTTCGCCGAGGACCAGCGTCAGCGTTTCGCCGCCGCGCAGACGTCCCGCACACTGCACTTCTCGACGCCCAGCTTCGACGGGTCGGTGTTCGAGTACCTGCAGGCGTTCGGGGTCGGCGCCACGATGGTGATCGCACCGCCGACGGTGTACGGCGGAGCGGAACTGGCCGAACTGATCAGGTCCGAACACGTCACCCACGCCTTCGTCACCACCGCGGCGCTGTCCACGGTCGACCCGGAGGGGCTCGACGAGTTCCAGCACGTCGTGTTCGGCGGCGAGGCGTGCCCGCCGGAACTGGTGACCCGCTGGGCGCCCGGCCGGCAGCTGTCCAACGCGTACGGCCCCACCGAGACCACTGTGATGGCCAACATCAGCGACCCGATGACGGTGGGCGACCCCATCACCCTCGGCGGCCCGATCCGCGGAGTCGGTGAGCTCGTGCTGGATTCACGTCTCCAGCCGGTGCCCGTCGGAGTGCCCGGCGAGCTGTACATCACCGGTGCGGGTCTCGCCCGCGGCTACCACCGGCGCCCGGAACTGAGCAGCCAGCGGTTCGTCGCCAACCCGTTCGGTGAGGCAGGGGAGCGGATGTACCGCACCGGCGACATCGTCCGGTGGCGGGCCGACCACACCGTCGAGTACGTGGGCCGCAGCGACTTCCAGGTGAAGATCCGCGGATTCCGCATCGAACTCGGCGAGATCGACAACGAGATCGCCACGTTCCCCGGGGTCAGCTTCGCCGCGACCCTCGGTGTTCCCGGCCCGTCCGGTGACACGGTGCTGGTGACCTACCTGCTGCCCAACACGGCCGGCGGCATCGACCCGGCCGAGCTGACCGCGCACCTGTCGACCCGGCTCCCCGCGCACATGGTGCCGACGAGCGTCATGTTCCTGGACGAGATCCCGTTGACCCCGGTGGGCAAACTGGACCGGTCGGCGCTGCCCGCACCCGAGTTCCACGTCACCACCACCGAGTTCCAGCCGCCGACCAACGATCTCGAACGCAAGATCGTGGACATCTTCGCCGACGTCCTCGGTATCGAACGGATCGGCATCGACGACAACTTCTTCGATCTCGGCGGAAACTCGCTGGTCGCCACCCGTGTCACGGCACGGTTGCGGGACGCCCTCGACACCGACATCGGTGTGCGCGCCCTGTTCGAGGCGCCCGACGTTCGGTCACTGGCCGCACGAGTCGCCGACAGCGTGAGCGGCGGCGCCCGCCCCGCACTCGCACCGGTAGAACGGCCCGACCGGATTCCGCTGTCGCTGGCGCAGAAGCGGATGTGGTTCCTCAACCAGTTCGACACGTCCTCACCCGCCTACAACATTCCGTTGGCCGTCCAACTGACCGGAACCCTGGACGAGGACGCCCTGCGGCTGGCGATGGCCGACGTCCTCGAACGCCACGAGACGCTGCGCACCGTCTTCCCGACGGTCGACAACGAACCGACCCAGCGGATCCTGCCCGCCGCCGAGGCGCAACCGAACGTCGACACCGTCGCGGTGGCGGCGGAGGACCTGCCGCGGCACATCATGGATCTGGTGTCCCGTGGGTTCGACGTCAGCACCGACGTGCCGGTCCGGGCGGCCCTGTTCCGGATTGCGCCCGACCTTCACGTGCTGACGATCGTGGTGCACCACATCAGCGCGGACGGATTCTCCCTGGCGCCGCTCGCCCGCGACGTCATGGTGGCGTACACGTCACGGCTCGGCGGCGACGGCCCGCAGTGGGATCCGCTGCACGTCCAGTACGCCGACTACACGCTGTGGCAGCACGCCGGACTCGGCTCGGAGAACGACCCCGAATCGATGATCAACCGGCAGTTGCGGTTCTGGTCGGAGACGCTGGCCGGGTTGCCGGACGTCATCCAGTTGCCGACCGACCGGCCGCGCCCGATCCAGCAGACGTTCGAGGGTGATCGGGTCGAGTTCGCGATCGACGCCGACCTCCATCAGCGGCTGACGGCACTGGCCCGGGCCAACAACGCCACCATGTTCATGGCCGTCCACGCCGCGCTGGCCGTTCTGCTGTCGAGGCTCGGCAGCACCGACGACGTCGTCATCGGCACCCCCGTCGCCGGGCGCGGTGAAGCCGCCCTCGACGACATGGTCGGCATGTTCGTCAACACCATGGTCCTGCGGAACCGGATCGACCCGGCGTCGACGTTCACCGAACTGGTGCAGCAGATCCGGGAAACCGACCTGGCCGCGTTCCAGCACTCGGATCTGCCGTTCGAGCGCCTCGTCGAGGAACTCAACCCGACCCGGTCCACGTCGTACTCGCCCCTGTTCCAGGTGGCCCTCGAATTCCAGAACAACGAGAACCCGACACTGGAACTGCCGGACCTGCGGGTCGAGAACGTGGACCTCGAAACCAAGGTGGTGAAAGAGGATCTCGAGGTGATCCTGGCCGAGCGGTTCGATCAGGACGGCGCGCCCGCGGGTGTCGCCGGCGGACTCGACTTCGCGGTCTCCCTCTTCGACCCCGCCACGGCACGCTCGATCGCGGACCGCTTCGTCCGGATCCTCGCGGCCGTCACCGCCGACCCGGACCGGCCGATCGGCACCCTCCCGCTGCTCGACGACGCGGAGATCGAGGAGATGGTCCCGGCGCGCGGCAAGCCCGACGTGCGCCCCGAGGTGTGGCCCGACCTGCTGACGGCCGCCGCGGCACTCGACCCCGATTCGATCGCGTTGTCCTTCGAGGACCGGCAGGTCACCTACCGCGAACTCGACGAATGGTCCAACCGGCTGGCGCGGGTGCTGTGCGCCCAAGGCGTCGGGCCGGAGACGTTCGTGGCCATCGGTATGCCGCGATCGATCGAGGAAGTGGTGTCGATCTGGTCGGTCGCGAAGTCGGGTGCGGCGTTCGTGCCCGTCGACCCGACCTACCCACGGGACCGCATCGACTACATGCTGACCGACTGCCGGGCCTCCGTCGGCCTGACCGTCGCCGATCGTCGCGACAATCTGCCGGACACCGTGCAGTGGCTGGTGCTCGACGACGAGTCGTTCGCCGAGCAGGTCGCGGCCGTCTCCTCGGCGCCGGTCACCGACGCCGACCGCACGCGCCCGCTCCATCTGGCCAACCCGGCGTACCTGATCTACACGTCGGGATCGACCGGTAAACCGAAGGGCGTCATCGTCACTCACCGCGGCATGGCCAACCTCACCGCGGAGGAACACGAACGGTTCCAGGTCACACACGACTCCAGGGTCTCGCATCTGGCGTCCCCGAGCTTCGACGCGTCGATCTTCGAGCTGATGATGGCGTTCGGGGCGTCGGCCCGGGTCGTGATCGTGCCGCCCACCGTCTTCGGTGGCACGGAGCTGGCGGACCTGTTCCGGCGCAACGCGGTGACGCACGCGTTCATCACACCCACCGCGCTGTCGTCCATCGAGGACGTGGGACTCGAATCGCTCCGCGTCCTCGCGGTGGCCGGTGAGGCCTGCCCGCCGGAACTGGTGGAGATCTGGGGCAGGCACCGCAACATGCACAACGGGTACGGGCCCACGGAGACCACCATCCAGGCGAGCGTCAGCGCCCCGATGCGTCCGGGTGGGGTCGTGAACATCGGCGCACCCGCACTGGGATTCGGTTCGCTGGTCCTCGACGAACGCCTGCAGCCCGTCCCGGCGGGTGTGCCCGGCGAGCTGTACATCACCGGACCCGGACTGGCACGCGGGTACCACAACCGGTCGGCGCTGACGTCGGAACGGTTCGTCGCCTGCCCCTTCGGGGAGCCCGGTCGCCGGATGTACCGCACCGGCGACGTGGTGCGCTGGCGCGGCGACCACACCATCGAGTACATCGGCCGCACCGACTTCCAGGTGAAGGTCCGCGGATTCCGCATCGAACTCGGTGAGATCGACGCCGTCCTCGCCCGCCACCCCGCGGTCGCGTTCGCAGCCACCATCGGTCACACCGGACCGTCCGGCGACACGCTCCTCGCGTCATACGTGCGGGCGGCCGAGGGACACGATCTCGAGCCGGCGGAGGTGCGTACCCACGCGGCCGACCGCCTGCCCGCGCACATGGTCCCGTCGGCCGTGGTCGTCCTCGATCAGATCCCGATGACCCCGGTCGGCAAACTCGACCGCAAGGCGCTGCCCGCGCCCGAGTTCGGCACCACCGGCGCGGCCTTCCGGGCCCCGACGACGGCGACCGAGAGGATCATCGTCGAGGCCTTCGCCGAGGTGCTGGGCGTCGACCGGGTCGGCACCGCCGACAGTTTCTTCGACCTCGGCGGCAACTCGATCGTCGCCACCCGGGTGATCACGGTGCTGCAGGAACGCCTCGGACGGCAGATCCCGTTGCAGTCCATGTTCCTCGACCCGACACCCGCGGGCCTGGCACTGCGGGTCGACACCGAGAACGCGGCCGGGTCGCCGGTGGACGAGGCGCTCGGTGTGGTCATCCCGCTGCGGCCGACAGGGGAGAAGCCGCCCCTGTTCTGCATCCATCCCGGCATCGGCCTGTCGTGGGGTTATGCGGGACTCCTGCAGCACCTCTCGCAGGACCGGCCGGCGTTCGGCCTGCAGTTGCCGATCATCAGCGGCGGCCCGAGCTTCGAGTCGATCGAGCAGCTGGCGCATCAGTACGTGCTGGAGATGCGCAAGGTCCAGGCGTACGGGCCCTACCACCTGCTGGGCTGGTCGCTCGGCGGCGTCATCGCCCACGCGATGGCCGTCGAACTGCGGCGGGAAGGCGAGGCGGTCGACACGCTGGCCGTCATGGACAGCTACGTGACGAACGGGACCGACCAGGGCCCGGAGAGTCTCACCGTGTCCGAGTTGCTCCACGGGCTCGGACTGGACCTCGAGTCCGTCTCCGGGGAGGAACTCACCTACGAGCGCGCTGTCGAGTTGCTGGACGACGCATTCGGGCAGAAGACGGGACTGACGCCGCAGCACCTCGAGCGGATCAGCGCCGGATTCACGAACTCCTCGCGGATCATGAACAACTTCCGCCCGCAGGTGTTCGACGGGGATCTGCTGTTCTTCACCGCCGCCGGATCAGGGTCGACGGACCAGCATTCACCCGAGGAGTGGCGGAGTTCCGTCACCGGAGGCATCCGGGAAGTGAAGATCGAGTGCGAGCACAACCAGATGATCGAACCCGAGGTTCTGGCCGTGGTGGGGCCGGTCCTCGAGGATTATCTGAGCACGCATTGACCCGTTTTCGTTGCGGCGGGCCCGCCGTCCATTGCATTGCCGTAACGGGCGGGCCCGAATACCGATATCTCCTGCGAACTCGGTAACAATCGATCTCTAGGCAAACTAGGAGGCGGCATGAAGCGTGCACGTATCACGAGCCTCACCGCGGGTGCATTGTGCGCCGCATTCGTCGCCTGTATCACCGTCGCGAATGTCGGAGTCGCGGCCGCCGTGCCGATCTATCCCGCCTCGGACCCCGACCCCTTCTACCTGCAGTCGCAGGGGCTGGCCGCTGCAGCGGTCGGGGAGCCCCTCGCGGTCCGTCCGATGCCGCCGCTGCTCGCCTTCCCCGACACCGACGTCTGGCAGGTGAAGTACCGCACCACCAACTCGGAGGACCACCCGATCTCGTCGGTCACCACCGTCCTGGTACCCCGCACCCGGCCGGTGAACGGGCCGCTGCTGTCGTATCAGCACATCATCAACGCGCTCGGACCGCGGTGCGCGCCGTCGCGGACCCTGTACTCGAACGACCCCGACCTCCAGATCAAGGAGGCGCCGGCACTGAACCTCGCACTGCAGCGCGGCTGGACGGTCGCGCTTCCCGACCACCTCGGCCCGAACAGTGCCTACGGTGCCGCGAGA
This sequence comes from Rhodococcus sp. ACPA1, assembly GCF_002300195.1. Classification (NCBI taxonomy): domain Bacteria; kingdom Bacillati; phylum Actinomycetota; class Actinomycetes; order Mycobacteriales; family Nocardiaceae; genus Rhodococcus; species Rhodococcus sp. ACPA1. Next base: position 150,636 of record NZ_NSDX01000015.1, read on the forward strand.
CTCGGCGGAACCATCACCCTGGACGGCATCCGCGCGGTTCAGCGGGTGCCCGAACTCGGTGTGGCGGAGAGCCCGGTCGCGCTCGCCGGATACTCCGGCGGCGGCATGGCGTCGGCGTGGGCCGCGGCGCTCGCACCCACGTACGCGCCGGAACTGAACATCGTCGGTGTCGCCGAGGGCGGTGTGCCCATGAACATCGGCAAGATGGCCAACGGACTCGGCATGCAACCGCATCCGGCATTCGGTCTCGCGATGGCGGCGGCACTCGGACTCGAGCGTGAGTACCCGGACCGCCTGCCGATCAGCGAGCAACTCAACGATCGCGGCCTGGCGATGCGCGACGAGATGGTCAACGCGTGCACCAACGGCATTCTGGCGGCCGGCGCCGGTCGCAGCGCGACGGAGGTCGCCAAGACTACCGACCTCATGAGCAGCCCGCAGGCCTGGGAGGTGCTGAACGAGAACAGCGTCGAGCTGTACCCAGGTATTCCGACCGCACCGATCTTCGAATGGCACAGCCCGACAGACGTACTCATCCCGGTCGACTCGATCGAGGCGACCGTCGCGCGATACTGCGCCGCCGGCGCCAAGGTGCAATCCGATCTGTTCCCGAGTCCCGACCACCTGACCACCGCCGTGCTGGGCCTGCCGACCGCCCTGGACTACCTCGACGCCCGGTTCCGGGGCGACCCGGCGCCGTCCAACTGCTGATTGGTGCGGCGGCGATCAGCGACGGGTTGCGTGTGCGGCTCGTCGCCGGATTGTGTTCTGCCCGTACACAGTCCGAAAGTTGAGCGTTTGAGCAGATCTACCAGGGGGTATTCCGAAGTCATGCACCCCAGCACACGCACCGCAGTCGTGACGGGATCGGACTCGCCGATGGGCCGAGCGGTCGCACTGGCGCTCGCGGACGACGGCTTCCATATCGGCCTCGCCTACGCCGCGGACCGGGACAGCGCCGAATCCACCGCCGCCGACGTCCGGTCCAGATCGGTGAACGCAGCCGTGCAGCGCATGGATCTGGCCGACCTGCCCGACTCCGCGGCCGCCGTCGACGAGTTCGCCCGGGAATTGGGCGGAATCGGCGTTCTCGTCAGCTGCCCCGGCAGTACCGCCGTCGAGTGCATCCAGCGCGCCGTGCGTTACATGATCGCGGGCGGGGAGGGCGGCCGGATCGTCAACATCACCCCCTCGTCGTCGGGGCTCGGCGGAGTCACCGGCCTCCTCGCCGCCGAACTGGCGCGATACTCGATCACCGTCAACTCGGTCGTGGTGCCCGCAGTCGAACCGGACTTCGCATCGCTCGGCCCCGACGACCGGGAAGTCGCCGCCGTCGCGTCGTATCTGACCGCGCCGGCCGCAATGTTCGTCACCGGGGCCGCCTACGTGGTCGACGGCGCCCGGATCGCCATGATCCCGCACAGCCTGACCGAGGCCGCCACTCGGCGGCCGGCCCGCCGCGCCAACCGCATCCGGTCCTACACCGGTCGCTGGGCGCCCACCCGCTGGACGCGGTGATCCGGTTCGCGGGGCCCCGAGACTCGCGGACCCGCAGCCGAAAGCGTCGTTGCCGCCGCGCACCGGGAGTACCGTGTGCGCAGGGGGCTGCGAGTCGAGAGTGACGGTGTGATGCCGGCGGCAGTGAAGGGCACAGTGGGAAACCTGCCCCACGAACTGACGAGTTTCGTCGGCCGTCGCCGTGAGGTGACCGAGGCGCGACGTCTGCTGTCCGTGTCACGTCTGGTGACACTCGCCGGGATCGGCGGTGTCGGGAAGACCCGGCTGGCGTTGCGGGTGGCCGCCGATGCGAGCCGCGCATTCGAGGACGGCGTGTGGCTGGTCGAGCTGGGGGAGCTCGACGACGACACGACACTCGTCGACGCCGTGTCGGCGGCACTGCGACTGCGCGAGCAGCGCTCCGGGAACCCGGAGGTGCTGCTGACCGAGTACCTCGCCACCCGGCAACTGCTGCTGGTGCTCGACAACTGCGAGCACGTGGTCGCCGCGGCCGCCGCGTTGTCGGAGACGTTGTTGCGGAGCTGCCCGGAGTTACGGATCCTCGCGACGAGCCGCGAACCGCTGGCCATCGGCGGCGAGGCGGTACTGCGGGTGCCGCCGCTGACGGTGCCCGAACCCGAACGCTCGTCCCTGCAGGGCCTGCCGCAGTACGAGGCGGTGACGTTGTTCGTCGAGCGGGCGGCCACAGCGGTGCCGGAGTTCGAACTCACCGAGGACAACCATGTGGCGGTCGCCCGGATCTGCCGCCGGCTGGACGGGTTGCCGTTGGCGATCGAGCTGGCGGCGGTGCGGCTGCGGGTGATGTCGGCGGAACAAATCCTGCAGCGGCTGACCGACCGCTACCGGTTGCTGACGGTCGGATCGCGGGGCGCGCCGAGCCGGCAGCAGACCCTGCGGCTGTGCGTCGACTGGAGTCACGAGCTGTGTACCGAGGAGGAACGCGAGCTGTGGGCGAGGCTGTCGGTGTTCGCCGGCGGCTTCGAACTGGACGCGGTGGAGGGAATCTGCGCCGGCGACCTGCCGGTGGAGAACGTCCTCGACGTGGTGGCGTCGTTGCTCGACAAATCGATCCTGATCCGTGAGGAGTCGGGGCCGGCGGTGCGGTACCACCTGCTCGAGACGGTGCGCGACTACGGTCGCGAGAAACTGCAGGAGACCGGGGAATACGTGTCGCTGCGCCGGCGGCACCGCGACTGGTACGAGCAGCTGGTGGTGCGGTGCGAGGCCGAGTGGATCGGACCCCGGCAGGTGATGTGGATCAGCCGGCTCGACGCGGAGACGCTGAACGTGCGGGCGGCCCTCCATTTCTGCCTGACCGAGCCGGGGGAGGCCCAGACGGGGCTGCGGATCGCCGCCGCCCTGTACCCGTACTGGCGCGCCCGCGGACTGCTCCGCGAGGGTCGCCGGTGGCTCGGACAGCTGCTGGGACGGCACCCGGGCGGCGCGAGCCGCGAACGGATCGAGGCGCTGTACGTCGACAGTGTGCTCGCGGGCATGCACGGCGACCGTGAGGCCGCGAAAGCACTGGTCGACGAGGGCGCCGTCCTCGCCGAGAGGAACGGTGACACGCTGATGCGTGCCCTGGTGGTCCATGCCGCCGGCTGCTGCGCCATGTTCGCCGGGGACCTCCCGCGCGCACGGGCATGCTTCGAAGATGCGCTCGCCGAATTTCGTGACAAGGGCAATCGGCTCCAATTGACGTGGGGACTGCTCGGGTTGGCGCTGGTGAGCGGCATGCAGGGCGACGGGGCAGTGGCGAAGATGTGCGGGTCCGAGATCTTCGCCCTGACCGAGGCCCACGGCGAGTCCGTGTACCGGGGCTGGTCGCTGTGGGCGGCGGGAATGGCGGCGTGGCAACGCGGGCACCTCGCCCTCGCCGACGACTACGTGAAGCAGGGGCTGCGGCTCTCGCATCTGGTCGACGACCGGATCAGCGCCTGCGGGGCACTCGAGGTGCTCGCCTGGGTCGCCGTCGGCTCCGGCCGGGCCCAGCAGGCCGCCGAACTGATGGGCGCCGCGGAGGCCGTCGCGCAGACCGTCGGCAACCCCAGCACCGTCTACCCCAACCTGCTCGTCCACCACGCGGAATGCGAGCAGCAGGCACGCGCCGTGATCGGGGACCGCGCGTTCGACGCCGCCTTCGACCACGGTATGCACACGTCGTTCGACGATGCGGTCGCCTACGCGCTCGACGAGCAGCGGCCGGAGGCGGTGTCGGCGTCGAACGGGGCGACGCACCTGACCCGACGCGAATGGCAGGTCGCCGAACTGGTCGCCGACGGGCTCACCAACAAGGCGATCGCGGCCCGGCTGGTGATCTCGCAGCGCACGGCGCAGGGGCATGTCGAGCACATTCTCGCGAAACTGGGTTTCAACTCGCGAACCCAGATCGCGGCGTGGATCGTCGAACACGCACAGGACCCGCACCCCTGACCGGGCACCTGCACGGGACGAAATAGGTATGTCCCCGGGTCGTTCAGCCGCTGTACTTCGCCGCCGCGGACGGGATGCTCGTACGCGTCCCCCCAATCCGGCTCCAGACCGAGGCCCCCGATGTCCACTGAACCCCGAACACACCGAAAGCCCGACCCCCAACTTCCACGGCCCCCGATTCTCTGTCGGGCGCACACCGACCGGTGTCTTGTGTGGATCGGGGGAAACCGAATGGCAGACGATGTGGTGGGGCAGGAACTCACGGGGGTGACGGCGTGACCACGGACGGCATGACCCGCTGGCAGGGACTCGCCCAGAAATGCGAACTGATGATCCAACGCTGCCTCAACTGCACGACCCTGCTCGCGCCGTTGATGGCCACCTGCTCCGCTTGTCAGGGTTCGAACCTCGAGCGGGTCCCGTCGTGCGGCATCGGATCGATCGTGTCCTCGAAGGTGGTCCACCGTGAGGTGAACGAGGTGGACCGTGGTCTCGTCCCGTGCACGATCGCGATCGTCGAACTCGACGAGGGGCCGTGGGTCTACACCTGGATCGACGGCGACGTCCCGGCACCGTCCGACTGTCCGGTTCGCGTCGAGTTCCGCCCCGCGTCGAGGGCGGAACAGTTGCCGGTGTTCGCGGTCCGCTCCGCCGGTCAGCGGTGATCGGCGTGACGACACAGACCGCGGACGAACCGGAGGAAGCGTTCGGCACCGAGTGGCTGCGCCTGGCGCTTCGCCGGTGCGATCTGCTCGCGCAGATGCACTCGGTGAGCTCGGATGCCCGGTGGATGATCAGCTTCGCGATCCAGTGGGCACCGTTCGGTGGTGCCAGCGCGGCGGAACTGCTGGAGCGATTCGGTGTCAGCCGCCGACGCTTCATGGAACTCGTACTCGAGGGACTCGCACCGAAATCCACCGATGTCCAGAAGATCCGTGCGATGAAAAGTCACCTGCGCACGTCCCTCGCGCAGGCGTGGGACGTGCGGTAGTCCCGGTCGATCACCCGGGCAGCAGATCGTCCAGGTGGATCGGCACCTTCCGGACCCGGACCCCGGTGGCGTGACGAACAGCGTTCGCCACCGCGGCCGCGGCCCCGACGATGCCGATCTCACCGACGCCCTTCGATCCCATCGGGTTGGCGTGCTCGTCGACGTCGTCGAGGCACACCGCGTCGAGGTACCTGATGTCGGCGTGCGTGCTGACGTGATAGGAGGCAAGGTCCTGGGTGACGACGTGACCGAACCGGGGGTCGTTCACACTGCTCTCGTGCAACGCCATCGAGATCCCCATCGCCATACCGCCGAGGAGTTGCGACCGAACCGTGCGGGCGTTGATCACCCGGCCGATCGCGAACACCCCGAGCATGCGTTCGACGCGGATCTCGCAGGAGTCCCGGTGGACGTGCGCCTCCACGAAGTGGGCACCGAACGAGTGGAGCGCGAACTTCTCGGCGTCGGGGTTGTCGGGCGTCCCCGCACTCGTCTCCGCGCCCGGGGCGGGGGACGTGCCGTGCTCGTCCCGGAACGACCGGGCCGCCGCGACGATCGCACTGCCCCAGGAACTGGTACCCGTGGAGCCGCCTGCGACGGTCGCCGACGGAAAATTCGTGTCGCCGATCTGCAGGACGATCGCGTCGAGGGGACAGCCCAGCGCGTCGGCCGCGATCTGCGTGAGCGCGGTCCATGCGCCGGTACCGATGTCGACCGACCCGATCTGTACGGTGTACGTGCCGTCGGATTCGTACACGATCCGGGCAACCGACCCCGGTGACGTGTTCGCGGGATACGTTGCGGACGCGACGCCCATCCCCACCTGCCACTCGGAATCCGACCGGGCCGACGCCGTCGCGTTGCGGTCCGCCCACCCGAAACGCCGGGCGCCCTCCCTCAGGCAGTCGGTGAGGCGCCGCCCCGACCAGGGGCGGCCCGTACTCGGGTCGACCCCGGGTTCGTTGCGGATCCGCAGTTCGATCGGGTCGAGTCCGCAGGCCTCGGCCAGTTCGTCCATCGCCACTTCGGCCGCGAACATGCCCGGGGTCTCGCCGGGGGCACGCATCCAGGAGGGGGCGGGCACGTCGAGGGACGCGAGACGATGGGTGGTGTACCGGGTGCCCGCGGAGTACATCAGCCGCGACGGGACCGCCGCCTGTTCGGCGAATTCCTTGATCTTCGCGGACTGCACGATCGCCTCGTGGGCGAGCGCGGTCAGCCGGCCGTCCTCATCCGCCCCGAGCCGGATGTGCTGCACCGTCGGCGTGCGATACGCGGAGAGGGCGAACATCTGCTGCCGGGTGAGCGCGAACTTCACCGGCCGGCCTTCCACCCGCTGCGCCGCCATCACCACGAGCACGTCGTGCGCGTGCGGCAGACCCTTGGAGCCGAAGCCGCCGCCGACGTACGGGGCGATCACCCGCATCTGCTCGACTTCGAGTCCGAACAGCGGTGCCAGCGTCTGCCGCACGGAGTGGACACCCTGCGTCGAATCGTGCAGCGTCAGAACCGGTCCGCTGCCGCCCGGGGTCCACCGGGCGATGGCGGCGTGCGGTTCCATCGGATTGTTGTGTTCCATCGCGGTGGAGTACACCTGATCGACCGTGACAGCGGCGGCGGCCAGTGCCGCGTCGACGTCGCCGTCCTCGGTGTCGGTCGGGAACCCCGCATTCACGTCCTCGGGGGCGTAGAGATCGTCTCGGCCGGAATGGAAGTCGGTGTCGTGGGATTCCACGTCGTAGTCGACGCGCACGAGGCTCGCGCCGTGCCGGGCGACTTCCGGTGTCTCCGCGACCACCGCACCCACGAATTGGCCGCGGAAGTGGACCTGGGGGTCCTGCAGGATCGCGAGTTCCCCGTCCGAGGTGTCCGCGAGGCGGGGCGCATCGAAGACCGTCAGGACCGCGAGCACCCCGTCCAGGGCTTCTGCGTCGGCCGCGTGCATCGCCGTGACCCGGCCGCGTCCGATCGTCGACAGGATCGGATGCAGATACGTCGGCTCCTCCACGGGGTGCTCGAACGCGTACAACGCCGTACCGGTCACCTTGTCGTGGGCGTCCAGCCGTTCGGCGGAGGTTCCGATCACCTTCGGATCGACGAGCGTCATCGGCGCGCCTCCTCGGCGAGTGAACGAAGTACCGACGCGAGTATCCGCCGGGTCAGTGCGACCTTGAATTCGTTCCCCGGAAGCGGTTGTGCCGGCGCGAGTTCCGCTGCAGCAGCCTCGGCGAACGTGTCCTCCGTGGCCGGCGACCCGACGAGGACCTCCTCGGCGAGCGTGGCGCGCCAGGGCCGGTGCGCGACCCCGCCGAGAGCGACCCGGGCCGACGTGATCGACGCATCCCCGATCGTCAGCTCGGCGGCCACCGACACCAGCGCGAACGCGAAGGAGGCACGGTCGCGCACCTTCCGGTACGCGGACCGGTTCCCGTCAGGCGGCGGGGGCAGCTCCACGGCGGTCACGAGGTCGCCGTGCGCGAGGACGGTGTCGTGGTCGGGCCGGTCTCCGGGAAGCCGGTAGAACTCGCTCAGCGGGATTCGCCGCTCACCGTCGGCACTGCGCACCACCACGACACCGTCGAGCGCCGTCATCGCGACCGCCATGTCGGACGGGTGCACGGCGACGCAGTGCTCCGACGCACCGAGAATGGCGTGGTAGCGCACGTAACCGCCGATCGCGGAACACCCGGTGCCGGGCTCCCGTTTGTTGCACGGCGTCGTGACGTCCTGGAAGTACGCGCAGCGAGTCCGCTGAAGCAGATTTCCCGCCGTGGTCGCGACGTTGCGCAGTTGTCCCGACACACCGGAGAGGAGCGCGCGCGACAGCATCGGGTACCGGGCGCGGACGACGTCGTGCGCGGCGAGATCGCTGTTGCGGACGGCCGCCCCGATCCGGAGCCCGCCGTCCGGAAGTTCGACGACGTCGTCGAGGGGGAGACGGCTCACATCGACGAGGAGATGCGGGTGCGCGACCCCCAGCTTCATGTGGTCGACGAGGTTGGTCCCGCCGGCGAGGAACGACGCCCGCGGGTCACCCGTGACCGTGGCGACGGCACTGTCGACGTCGGTGGCCCGCTCGTAATCGAAGGGAATCACGCCTCCGCCGCCTGCCGGATCGCCGCAAGGATGTTCGGGTACGCGCCGCACCGGCAGAGGTTTCCGCTCATCCGCTCCCGTATCTCGTCGTCGGTGAGTTCGGGCGGAGCGGTCAGGTTCTCGGTGACGGCGCTCGGGTGCAGGGCAAGGAACTCGTCGAACATCCCGATCGCCGAACAGATCTGACCGGGCGTGCAGTACCCGCATTGCAGTCCGTCCTGCTCGACGAACGCTTGCTGAACGGAATGCAGCACGTCGCCGTCGGCCAGTCCGTGTGCGGTGACGACGCGGTCACCGTCATGGGCGACAGCGAACGTGAGGCAGGACGTGGCCCGTCTGCCGTCGAGGAGGACGGTGCACGAGCCGCACTGCCCGTGATCGCAACCCTTCTTCGGTGCGGTCACCCCGAGATGCTCGCGGAGCGCGTCGAGCAGCGTCGTGCGGGTGTCGACTTCGAGGGTCCGTTCCTCACCGTCCACGGTGAGGGTGACCTTCCGATAGCGGGGGCTGTCCGCGACCTTCATGGCGGGAGGTTACCCGCGGTGACGGATCCCGAATCAGTCTCGGCGGTGCCACGGCTGTGGTTCCCCTGACGACGGACTGGGTACTTGCTGAACCCGGAAACAGTGAGTGATCAGGAAGGGACGTCATGCGCGTCGAGCACATCACGGTGGTCGTGCCCGCCCACGACGAGGAAGCGCTGTTGCCGCGTTGTCTGGAGGGGGTGCGGGCCGCTGCCGGGGCGGTGTCCGTGCCGGTCACGACGGTGGTGGTGCTCGACGGGTGCACCGATGGCAGCGAAGCCGTCGTCCGCAGGGCGGACGTCGACGTCGTGGTCCTGGGTGCGCGGAACGTCGGCGCGGCCCGGCGTGCGGGTTTCGACTCGGTCGCCCCGCGCCCACACGAGTGGTTCGCCACGACGGACGCGGACTCGCGCGTCCCCGCGCACTGGTTGTCGTCCCACCTGCAGCACGCGAGTCGTGGGGCGCAGTTGGTGGCGGGCACGGTGGCGGTCACCGACTGGTCGGGGTGGCCCGACCATGTCCGGTCGCGGTACGGCAGCGCCTACCGGTCCGGCGCCGCCCATGGGCACGTGCACGGCGCGTCGCTGGGATTCTCCGCGGATCTGTATCGGGCGGTGGGAGGTTTTGCCGCACTGCCCGCGCACGAGGACGTGGATCTGGTGCAGCGGATGGTCGGGCGGGGAGCGAACGTGGTGTGGAGTATCGACGCCCCGGTGGAGACGTCGGCGCGCGTCGGGGCCCGAGCCCCGCAGGGGTTCGCCACGTACCTCGAGGGATTGCGGGACCGATGAGCGCCGACGTGACCCAGAACAGCAGCCCCACCGCCGCCGCAGTGCGGGCGATCATCCGTTCGGGGGACGCGGAACTGCCGCTGCCCGGCGGCGGGTCGACCGCAGCCCGATGGGCGCGGCTGACGCAGTGGTGCCGCCACGACCTCTCGGTCGGACGGCTCCTCGAGGCACACGCAGACGCGGACGCGATCCTCGCCGAAGTCGACGGGACCCGCGCCGGCCGGAACGAGTTCTGGGGTGTGTGGGCCAGCGAGCCACCGCACCCCGTGCTGGACGCGTCCCACGACGCGGCCGGGTGGCGCCTGCGGGGGACGAAGGCATGGTGCTCCGGGGCGTCGATGTGCACGCATGCCCTGGTCACGGCGCGAGTCGGGGAGCAACCCCGGCTGTTCGCCGTCGACCTGCGGGAACCGAGGGTCGCGGCGGGCCACGGAGGCTGGCGGAATCCGGGGATGGCGGCGACCGACACCGAATCGGTGACGTTCGACGGCGTTCCCGCGCGACCGATCGGCGCGCCCGACGAGTACCTCGACCGTCCCGGGTTCTGGCACGGCGGCATCGGGGTCGCGGCGTGCTGGTTCGGGGGCGCGCTCGCCGTCGCCGAACCGCTGCGGGTGCGAGCCCGGAGTGGCCGCGCGGACAGTCACCAGCTCGCGCACCTCGGCGCGATCGACGTCGCCGTCAGCGCGGCCCGATGGGCGTTCGAGGCCGCGGCCGGGGAGGTGGATGCGAGTCCCCTCGATCGGAGGTCCGCCCAGACGCGCGCGTTCCGGGTGCGGGCGCTGATCGAGCGGACCGCGAGCGACGTGATCGACCGCGTCGGCCGCGCGCTCGGCGCCGCGCCCCTCGCGACGGACGCCGGCCATGCCCGCAATGTCGCGGACCTACTCGTGTACATCCGGCAATCCCACGCCGAGCGCGATCTCGCGGCACTCGGCGCACTTGTCGCGGGGGAGGACTGACAGTGGACAACGCCACCAGATTCCGGGAGATCCCGGTGGCCGCGCGCGGCACACCGGAGGACGAATGGCAGCCGTGGCTGGCGTCCACCCCCTTCCTGCCGGCTCCACTCGCGGAGTGCGACCGGTTGGTCGTCGTCGCACCACATCCCGACGACGAGGTACTCGGTGTGGGCGCGCTGATGGCCACCGCCGCGGCCGCCGGTATTCCCGTCATGGTGGTGGCGGTGACGGACGGTGCGGCGTCCCACCCCGACTCGCCGACGCTGACGCCCGACGCGTTGGCCGCCGCACGGATCGCGGAATCGAACCAGGCGACAGCACTGCTGGGTATCGGCGAACCACTGCGACTCGGAATACCGGACGGCGCGGTGAGCGCGCACGAGCACGAACTCATCACCCGCCTCGTCGACGTGCTCACCGCGACCTCCGGAGAAGGGGAGAGGGTGTGGGTGCTCGCCACCTGGCGAGGCGACGGCCATCCCGATCACGAAGCCACCGGAAGAGCTGCGGCAGAAGCATGTTCGATGACCGGTCACCGCCTGGTGGAGTATCCGGTCTGGATGTGGCACTGGGCACGGCCGGCCGATCCGGCGGTGCCCTGGAACCGGATACGCGTCCTGACCCCGGCCGCGGAGATCCTGGCACGCAAACGCCGTGCCGTCGACGAATTCCGCACCCAGATCCTCCCGTTGTCCGAGGATCCGCGGGACGCCGCGATCCTCCCGCCGTGGGTGCTCGCGAGACTGATGCGGACAACGGAATGGGTGCTGTGGTGAGCGCGATGGATCCCGGCTACTTCGAAACGATGTATGCCGAATCGGCGGACCCGTGGGGCTTCGACGAACGATGGTACGAGCGCCGCAAGTACGCGCTCACTCTCGCGGTCCTGCCCCGCCCGCACTATCGGCGGGCGTTCGAACCAGGGTGCTCGATCGGCGTGCTCACGGCGCACTTGGCACGACGCTGCGACCGGGTCGTCGCAACGGACGTGGTTCCCCGTGCGCTGGAGAGCGCACGGGACCGTCTGCGGCGCGAAGGAGTGGCCGACCGGGTGGAACTCGGCCGGGCATCGCTGCTCGACCCGTGGCCACCCGGCGCTTTCGACCTCGTGATGCTCAGTGAGGTGCTGTACTACCTCACCCCCGCCGACCTCGCGACCACGCTGGGACGTGCCGTCGATGCCCTGGAACAGGGCGGCACCCTCGTGGCGGTCCACTGGCAGCATCCGGTACCCGAGTATCCGCAGACCGGCCGGGCGGTGCACGAGACGGTCGCGGCGACCGACGGCCTCCACCGTGCCGGGGCGTATCGGGACGCGGACTTCCGCCTCGACGTCTACACCCGGGGTCCGGTGCCCTCGGTGGCCGCGGAGGAAGGGTTGAGCTGACCGGGCGTCGCCCTCATTGTTCGGGCAGGCTGCCGGTCTCGAGGAAGATGACGCGCCTGCCGATCTCGACCGTGTGGTCGCAGAACCGCTCGTAGAAGCGGCCGAGCAGGGTGATGTCGACGGCCGACTGGACACCGTGCGGCCAGTCCTCGGCCTGGGTGATCGTGAACAGGCTCCGATGGAGATCGTCCATCGCCTCGTCCGCCGTCAGCAATCCGCGGGCGCGCTCGGGATCCCGATATTGCAGCACCTGCTCGGTTTCCTTCGCCTGCGCGACGGCGACGGCGCCCATCTCGGTGAACACCTCCAGGACCTCGTCGGGAACGACGTGGTCGGGATGCCGTCGGCGGGCAATCTTCGCGATGTGCACCGCGAGACCGCCCATGCGGTGCAGATCCGCGGAAATGTGGAGGCCTCCGACCATGAATCGGAGGTCGTGCGCGACCGGTGCCTGCAGCGCCAGCAGGGCGAAGGCGCGCTTCTCCCAGTGCGCCGCGGCATCGTCGAGCTCGCCGCTCACGTCGATCACGTGCTCGGCGAGCTCGAGGTCTGCCTGCAGCAGTGCGTCGCTCGCCTCCGACATCGCGGTAACGGACAGCCGGCACATGGAGGCGAGATCGCCGGACAGGCTGTCGAGGTTTTCCGCGAAACGTGTACGCATCGGCTCAGCCTAAGGGTGTTCTGTGACAACTGCCTCGATCTACCTGGGGTCGGCGTGGGCCAGTTTCCGGTACCCCCGCGCGCCCGCGCGGTCGACCGCCGCCTTGACCATGCCGAATACGGTGCCCTGCACGGCCGCCGCGATCAGCACCTCGCGGGTGCTGCGTGAGAGATCCTTGGGGTCGGGAGCCTCGGATTCGCCGGCGACACGCTTCCACACCTGACCGAAAACCGCACTGGCCGCGATTCCGCCGGCGACACTCGCGGCCAGCGCCAACGGTTTGTACATTGCCTTCGATACGGCACTCATGTTCCCGCCCTTCGCATTCGATCCCGTCGATCGCTCTCGGTACGGCGAGTACCCGTATTCGCCGTCCTCACACCGCGACGCCGCGACGCCGGTGATTGTTTCGTTCGAGGCCAGGGTGGGGACAGTGTTCTGTATGACCCACGAATCAGCTGGAGAACCAACTCGCATCGTCTTGGTGGGAAGCGGCTTCGCCGGATTCGAATGCGCACGCGCTCTCGCGCGGCGCCTCCGGGGGACCGATGCCCGCATCACCATGATCGCGCCACACGACTACATGCTGTACACCCCGCTCCTGCCGGAGGTGGCGGGCGGAATCCTGGACGCTCGGTTCGTCACCGTTCCTCTGTCCGAGGCGCTGCCGCACGTCGAACTGGTGAAGGGCAGCGTCGATTCCGTCGACTTCGGAGCCCGCACCGTGCACGTGACCGACTGCGAGCAGGGCGTCGAGGACGTGGCCTGGGACCGGCTGGTGCTCACCCCCGGATCGGTGACCCGCCTGTTCGACATTCCCGGGCTCGCCGAGCACGCGAGGGGGCTGAAGACGCCGGCCGAGGCGCTGTACTTCCGCGACCAGCTTCTCACCCAGATCGAACTCGCCGAGCGGGACACCGACCCTTCGGTCGCCGACGCCCGCCGGACGGTCGTCGTGGTGGGTGCGTCCTACGCGGGCACGGAACTCACCGCACAGCTGCGCGCCCTCGCCGACGAAGCGGCCGCGCGGCGAAACCTCGACCCCGCGAAGATCCGTTTCCTGCTGCTCGACGCCGCCGACACGGTGATGCCGGAGGTGGGGGAGAAGCTGGGCGGCAAGGTGCTGGACGTGCTGCGTTCCCGCGGCATCGACGTGCGCCTGGAAACCACCCTCGCAGAACTCGGACCCGAACATGTCACGCTCGACGACGGCACCGTGATCCCGACCCGCACCGTCGCCTGGGTGACGGGAGTGACCGCCGGCCCCCTCATCGACACGCTCGGATTACCCACCGAGAAGGGGAGGTTGACGGTGCGCCCCGACCTCTCGGTGGACGGGCATCCCGACGTCTTCGCGGGCGGCGACGCCGCGGCTGTTCCCGATCCGAAGAACAGCGGATCGGTCACCCCTCCCACCGCCCAGCACGCCGTCCGGCAAGGACAGGCCCTGGCCCGCAACGTCGCGGCAAGCCTGGGCGTCGGCGACCCGAAACCGTACAGCCATCGCGACATGGGCCTGGTCGTCGATCTCGGCCCGGGGTTCGCCGTCGCGAACCCCCTCGGCATCCAGCTGTCGGGGTTCCTCGCGAAGGTGGTCACGCGCGCCTACCACCTCTACGCGATGCCGAACGCCGCCAATCGCTGGGCGGTCGCTCTCGCCTACCTCACCGATCTGCTCTTCCCCCGCCCACTCGTGTCGATCGGGCTGGTCACCGATTCGGAATCACGGTTCGCGGCCGGCGAGGGCGTCGGAGCACAGTCGTGAAACCACGGCGTTTTTCGGCACGACGCAACGAAAGGAAAGATGATGACTGAGAGTAAGAAGGAATTCGTCGCACTTCGCCTCGACGAGGTGATCCACGAATGGGAGGCGGACGCGCCTGCCGGAGGTTCGGGATCCGCGGGGCCGTTGGTCACAGCGCAGCGCCATCGGGCCGAGATAGACTCCGCGACCGACGAGCGTGTCGACGAGATCGCGCAGACGTATCCCGGGATCGCGCAGGCGTGGTCGTCGCGCGGAGCCTAGGACACCAGCAGTTTCGCCAGCGGACTGGACTCGAGGTTGTCCAGTAGGTCCTGTGCGTCCTCGAACACCGCCGCCGCGCCGGCCTCCGTCAAGTCGGCGCGGGAAATACCCCCGCTGAGGAGACCGACGAAGGTGACACCGGCCCGGGACGCCGCCTTGCCGTCCCACACAGCGTCGCCCACCATCACCGCAGTGTCCGAGGACGTGGACGAGCGGTCCATCGCTGCGCGAACCACTCCGGGATCCGGTTTGGCGTGATCGACGTCCTCGGACGACGTGGTGTGCGCAATGTACGAGTCGACCGACAGGATCTCCCGCAACACGTCCAGCTCCTCCTCGGGGGCGGAGGTGGCGAGGACGACCTGCACACCGCGCCCGTGCAGTTCGCGGATCAGTGCCCGGGCACCGCGCAGCGGCCGCATGCTGTCCCGCGCACCGAGGTAATACGTCTTGTGGAGGTCCTTCGCGCGGTCCCCGAGCGTGTCCGCGTGGTCGCCGAGTAGCGATTCCAGAAGAAGTGACGAATCGAGTCCGATCGCGCGATGCACCCGCCATGCGTCCACGTCGTGCCCGACTTCCCGGAACGCCCGTTGCCATGCTCGGACATGCAGATAGTTGGAGTCGACCAGGGTGCCGTCGACGTCGAACAGCGCTGCTCTGACGGCGGTGGAGGATTCCGAAGACATAGGCTCGAGCAAACCACAGTGCCCGGTCCGTGGCGACCATTGCGTAGCTCACGTTTTCGATCCGGGGTACGTGGGTAAGCGCAGGGAGTCCGTGAGGTACTCGTTCGAGGGAGTGGTCGTCATCGAGGCACATTGCGACACGTCGGCTTCGGCTTCGGACGTGTGGTCCGTTCTCGCCAACGGGTGGCTGTACCCGTCTTGGGTGGTCGGAGCGTCACGCATGCGTGCCGTCTCCGCCGACTGGCCCGCCGTAGGAAGTCGTTTGCACCATTCCGTCGGCGCTTGGCCCGCGTTGATCGACGACTCCACCGAGGTCCTCTTCGCCGAAGAGAATCGTGAACTTCGGCTGCTGGCCCAGGTGACGCCCACGAAGGCTGTTGTGCGACTGCGACTGGAGCCGCGTGGATCCGGCTGCCACCTCCAGATGTCCGAGGCCGCCGCCTCCGTACCGCTGAAGTGGGTTCCGCGGACGGCGCAGGACCTCGCGGTCCTCCCGCGAAATCTGGAGTGCCTGCGCCGGCTCTCGTTCCTCGCCGAGCGAAAAACGAAACCCTGACGCCGTGACAGTGCGGACAGTCGACGCCGTCGTCATCGGAGCCGGGCCCAACGGTCTCGCCGCGACGGCCACCCTGGCGGAGGCCGGCTGGGATGTCGTCCTCCTCGAACAGCAACCGGAACCGGGGGGCGCCGTCAGGTCGGCCGAACTCTTCCCGGGTTTCCGTACCGACCTGTTCAGTGCGTTCTATCCCCTGGCGGCGGTGTCGCCGGCGATCCGGCACCTCGACCTCGAGGGTGTGGGTCTGCGATGGAGTCAGGCACCCGCCGCGGTCGGGCACCCCAGGCACCCCGACGACGACGATGCCCCGCTGATCCGCCGGGACCCAACTGACACAGCGGCCGACCTCGAGCGCAGGCAACCAGGGGACGGGCAGGCGTGGCTCCGGCTCTTCGAGCAGTGGAAGGACGTCAAGGAACCTTTCCTCGACACCCTGTTCAGCCCGTTTCCCCCCGTCCGCGGACCACGACGACTGCTGTCGCAGCTCGGCACCGCGGAGGCCCTCCGGCTCGTGCGTTTCCTGATGCTGCCCGCACGCCGGATGACGCACGAGCTGTTCGACGGGGAATCCGCCCGGGTGTTGTTGCTGGGCAACGCAATGCACGCCGACACGCCGGTCGATTCACCGGGCAGCGGAGTCATGGGATATCTCCTGACCATGCTCGCGCAGGACGACGGGTACGTCGTCCCGGTCGGCGGGGCCGGCGCCCTCTCCGCCGCGATGGCGGAACGAGGGAGACGGAACGGCGCAGAAATTCGTTGCGGCGAGGAGGTGACGTCGATCGAGGTCACCGGGGGAGTGGCGACAGAGGTTCGGACTGCGGGCGGCGACCGCTATCTGACAAGACGCGCGGTGCTCGCGGATGTCTCGGCGCCCGCACTGTACGGACGGTTGCTGGATTCCTCCGTGGTCCCGGCGGGCGTCCGAGCAGACCTGGAGAAGTTCGAATGGGATACCCCCGTCGTCAAGGTGAACTACGCACTCGACCGCAAGATTCCGTGGCGCTCGCGGAGCCTCGAATCTGCCGGAACCGTGCATCTGGGCGCCGACGACAACGGACTGGTTCGGTGGATGGCCGACCTGACCACAGGCGTGATCCCGACACACCCCTTCCTGTTGTTCGGTCAGATGACGACGTCCGACCCCAGCCGTTCGCCCGAAGGAACCGAAAGCGCCTGGGCCTACACCCATCTGCCGCGGGGAATCACGGACGACGAGTCGGCCGAGTTGCTGGCCCATCGGGTGGACGCGATGCTCGAATCGCACGCGCCGGGATTCGCCGAGCGGGTGGTCGGGCGGAACGTGCAGCGTCCGGGCGACCTCGAGGCGAGCAACGCGAACCTGCACGGCGGCGCCGTCAACGGCGGCACCGCCCAGCTGTACCAGCAGCTCGTCTTCCGCCCGACCCCGGGTTCGTCCGGGCCCGACACGTCGATCGACCGGCTGTACCTGGCGAGCTCGGCCACCCATCCGGGCGGCGGTGTCCACGGTATGTGTGGATACAACGCGGCCCGTGCCGCGCTGGCCGACCACGGACGGTGGGGGTTGGTGCGGAGGAAGGTCCGCGGCCGCATCCTCGACCTCGTGGTCACCGACGGTGAGCGGCGGGACTGCTAGGAGTCGATACGGTCCAGGAGCCAGCGCGGACCGAACGTGTGGGCCCCGAGCGCCTCGACTCGGTTGCGGAGTCCCCGGTCTGCGGTGACGACGATGATCGGCCGGTCGCCGTCCGCCTCGGCGGCTGCGGCCACCACGTCGACGATCGTGTCGTCGCCCGAACCGTCCGCCGATACCACCTGCAGGCCCTCGAATTCCGCGCCCGTCGCACCGGTGACGGCGGCCTTCGCCGCGCCCTCGAGGACGACCACCACCTCGGCGGGCCGATCCAGGTGCTGTTCGAAAGTGGCGAGCTCGGCGAGCAATCGTCGGGCCGCGCCGGCACGATCACGCCACCAACCGTCGGGTCGCGAGCCGACGACGTTCGCAGCATCCACCACAACCAGCACAGTCCTGTCGTCAGCCACGTGCTCAGTCTCCTCTCTCGTCTCTGCTCGCAGTGCTATGACAGAGGTGACGGTCCGTCGTGGCGAGGAGGCCGATATGGATATCCGCTTCATCTCCCGTGACGGTGTGCGTTCGTGTGCGGTGACCGAACTGAGGGAGTTGCTCGACCGCCCCGACGGGTTGGTCTGGGTGGATGTCCCGACCTGGGACGATCAGGCGGACGACGCATTGACCACGATTTTCGGCTTTCACCCTCTCGCCGTGCGGGATTCGATGAACCGCAATCAGGTGCCGAAGGTGCACAGATATGTGGACCACTTCTTCGTCGTCCTGCACGCGCCGCAGTCGGGAGCGCACGGACACGTGCATTACGTCGAACTGGACCAGTTCATCGGCAGCCGGTACCTGGTGACGGTGCACGGCCCGGTAAATCCCGCTATCGATCCCTCGACCGCAATGGTCGAGGTGAATGCGGTACTGGGCCGGCTGGAGTCGGGGAAGTTGCAGCCGGTCACCGGGTTCGAATTGTCGTTCGCGTTGCTCGCCGCGTTGACGGCTCGGATGCGGGCGTACACCGCCGAGTTGACCAAGGACGTGTGGAAGCTCGAGCAACAGGTGACCGGCGGGCACCTCGGCAACCCGGAAACTTTTCTCGACGAGATGTTCCGGGTGCGACACGGTCTGCTCACGGTCGGCACCATGGCCGCGTTGAGCCGAGAGGTCTACGGCCGAATGGTCACCATCGAGGCGTTCGGCACCGGCAAGGGGCAGGATCTCCTGCTCGACGCGGTCGACCAGTTCCAGCATCTGACCGTGATGGCCAAGGGCCAGAAGGACTACCTCCAGGGCACGATCGAGTTCTACCAGGCACGCACGAACACCAAGATGACCATCGCCGCCGAGCGACTCGCCGTCATCGCGGCCGTCACGTTGCCGATCACTGCCCTGTCCTCGATCCTCGGCATGAATGTGATCGTGAACGAACGGACGCAATGGCTCTCGGTCGCCGCGATCGTGCTCGTGATGCTCGCCATGTCCGGGGCACTCCTCGTCTGGGCGAAGCGCAAAGGCTGGTTCTGAAGTCCGTTCACCGGGGGAGTGGGGGACTCGGCGGCAGGGCAGTACGTGGGATCCCCACCGTGTGTGTCCTCTCTGCATGAGAGTCGGCAACGCCGCATCAGGCCCTCAGATCCAGACGCAGCTGACTCGGACGCGGACGGAACGCACTGATTACCCGAATTCTGGCGTAGCTATTTCACGGAACCGGGGTAGTGGCACTACCACTGGCAACTCCCGACCTCAGTCACAACCGGTTCCCATTGCTCGGACGCTGGGGATCAGCCCGATGCCAGGGTGGGGGAGAGGGCCCGGCGGGCCGGCCGAGCGGTCACGGGGGAGTGGAACACATCGGCCGACACTCAGGCACTCAGGGGACAACTGGATCGCGAATCGCGCAACCGCTGGTCGTTGCCGCTCAATCTTCATCCCTGACGAGGATATGACTCGGCCCGCGACGGAACACCCTGATTTACAGAATATCACCGTAGTCACGTGAGCAGAAACCAACCGTACCCACCACGCCCACCAAAGTTCCTCTCCACAACCCATCACCACAGCAACAGGCACATACAACGCGGCTCAACTGCGCAGCTGCGTGTTGAGCCGCGCGGCCTGTCGGGTGAGGTGGTCGCGTTCGGGGAGGTTGGGCGCCGACCGGGCAGCTTCGCCGTAGAGCCGCGCTGCGGTCACCGGGTCACCGTCGCGCTCGTGTAGGTACGCCGCGGCCGCGGAGTACCTGGGCAGGGTGGGGTCGAGCCCAGCAAGGGCCGCCAGGCCTGCCCTCGGGCCGTCTGCCTCGCCGACCGCGACGGCGCGGTTGAGGCGGGCCACCGGGCTGTCGGTGAGGCGGACAAGTTCGTCGTACCACTCGACGATCTGCACCCAGTCGGTCTCCTCGGCCTTCTGGGCGTCGGCGTGGAGCGCAGCGATGGCGGCTTGGGCTTGGAACTCGCCCAGTCGGTCGCGGGTGAGGGCTGCCTGGAGCACGACGACGCCCTCGGCGATCAGGCGGGTATTCCACAGGCTGCGGTCCTGCTCGGCAAGTGGCACGAGGCTGCCGTCGGTGCGGGTCCGTGCCGGGCGCCGGGCGTGGTGGAGCAGCATGAGCGCGAGCAGGCCCGCGACCTCCTCATGGTTGGTTTTGGCCGCCAGTTGGCGGGTGAGCCGGATCGCCTCGGCGGCGAGATCGACGTCACCGGAATAGCCCTCGTTGAAGACCAGGTAGAGCACGCGCAGCACCGTGGCGACGTCGCCGTGCTGGTCGAACCGGACGCTCGAGACGGTCCGTTTGGCCCTGCTGATCCGCTGTGCCATGGTCGACTCGGGCACGAGGAAGGCCTGCGCGATCTGACGCGTGGTCAGGCCGCCGACGGCGCGCAGCGTGAGCGCGACGGCCGAGGCCGGTGTCAGGGACGGGTGCGCGCACAGGAAATACAGCTGGAGTGTGTCGTCCACCGCCTCGCCCGGGCCGGGTACGGGCTCTGAGTCGACGAGCACCTCACGGTGTCGACGGGAGCTATCGGCGCGGGTCGCGTCGAGGAACTTGCGCCAGGCCACGGTGACCAGCCAGCCCTTGGGGTCCCGCGGGGGGTTGTCCGGCCACGCGCGCACGGCCTCGATCAGGGCGTCCTGCACGGCGTCCTCGGCCGCTCCGAAGTCGGCTCCGCGGCGGACGAGGACGCCGATCACGGTGGGGGTGAGGGTCCGCAGAAGGTCGTCGTCCACTGTGCGTCACTCCGTGACGGTCGGGTGCGCGGCCAGGAACGGGCGCACCTCGAGCCATTCATGGATCGGCTTGCCACCCGCACCCGGGGCCGCGGACAGCTCGCCGGCCAGCTCGAGCGCCCGCTCGTGGGTCTCGACGTCGATCACCATCCAGCCGGCGATCAGGTCCTTGGTCTCCGCGAACGGGCCGTCGGTGACCGGCGGCCGCCCCTCGCCGTCGTAGCGGACGAACGTGCCCTCCGCGGAAAGTGCCTGACTGTCGACGAACTCGCCGGTGCCCTCGAGCCGGGCGGCGAAGTCGTTCATGTACTGCACGTGAGCGGAGATCTCCTCCGGCGTCCACTGGTCCATGGGCACGTCGTTGAGCGACGCCGGCGCGCCGCGGTAGTGCTTGAGCAGCAGGTACTTGGCCATCATGTTCTCCTTTGGTGCGGTGCGGCCCATTGTGGCCGTTTCACTCCGGGGACGAAGCCGCGCGCGAGTTCTCGACATCCCTGCACGGATATCTCTCCATTGTCGTTTTCCGCGACAGACCGTCAGCTGATTTGCTCCGCCAGTTCGGCATTGACCCCCTCGGGCTGCGGACGTAGCAGAGCCGGTAGCTGAGCGTCTGCACGTGGCGTGGACGGCACCGACTGGCGCGAGGGGCATGTTGTGATGTACAACATACTCGTAAGTTTGTGACTCAGGTCACTCAGCTGCTACAGCGGGGTACGCCAACACATGACCCGCACCACGGTGCACCAGGACGATCAGCGCACGATGCCGCCGCCCTCTGTCGAGGAGCCGCCGCGCCGCCAGACGTTACGTCCGACCGTGTACATCGCCTCTGTCTCGGCTGCAACCGCGACCGCGCCTGCCGTCGTCGTGACGGGATCCGTCCTCGTAGCCGTCGCCACTTCCCTGTCAGTACTGGCCGCCGTAGCACTCGCCGCGCTCCTGATCTGACCGTCCGCCTCGCGGACGCACCCTTCGACCACCCACGCGGCACTCGCCGGCGCAGAAGACAGAAAGCACTCACATGAACACCTTCACCACGCCCACCTCCGCTCGCGGTCGCGGCTTCGCCCCCTCCCGTGGCTCGATGAGCACGATGGAGATCAAGAACCGCATCGAAGCAATGTTCCGCGAGGACGACGAGCGCGAGTCGAAGGCAGTCCGAGCGGAGTAGTACCGGCGCCGGCCCGCAGCACGTATTGCCGCGCACAACCTCACGAAGTTGCGAGTCGAGAGAGACCCGCACCAGGGCTGCCGCCAGTTCCGCGACTCGGCCCTCCGGGACAAGGGCGGACAATGCGTCGGGATCGTCCGGTAGCCCCAGTTCACGCGCAGACTTGCTCGCTCGCGTGTCGAAGTAGGGGAGCACCCACGTCCACACGTCCTGAACTTCCCGGAGAAAGATGTCGGCACCCACCGGGCCGATTCCGTCGAACTCCGTCAGTAACCGAACCGCGGCGGAGATCTCTTGATCGCAGGCTCGGGCGAGCCGTCGCAGGTCGCCGCCGTACTGGTCGTCGACTCGAACTGCGGCGGCGTGCAGACGGGTAGCCGTGCTCTCGTCATAGCGCACGTAACTCGCTCTGGCGAGTGCGGAGATGATCGTGCGACGGTCCGCCGCTCGTACCGCGCGGGGGCTGCGCAAGCCCGCTCGGAACAGTTCCCGGGCCGCCGCGACAGCGATCTCCGAGGAGATCCGCGTGCTCAGCAGCAAAGACAGCGTCAGCAGTTGGAAAAGCGGCGCCGGGGTGTCCTTCAAGGTCACGTGCGACTCGGACGCGTACGTCGGTCCGGCCTTGTCGAGAAGCACACGCACGGTCGCCGCGACGCGTGCCGTCGGACGCCCACGAGTGGACGGCTTCCCGGACATGTCGACTCCGATCAGCTGTGTGCGATTTTCTCCACCCTGTCGAAGGCGTCGCGAACGGTACGGCACGTGGGGATCATTGCGTCGAGGCCCATAGCCTCGACAGGCCGGAGGACCGCTCGATTACCCGCGAGCACCCATGTAATGTGCTGCCGCCTAGCAGATTCCGCAAACTCGGACAGTATCGACAATCCCGAGGTTCCGACGAAGTCGACTGCAGTCATGTCGACGATGATGCGTGAGGAGGAGCCCCCGTCGGTCAGGTGCGCGAGGGCGAGCGCGAAGGAAGGAGCGGCGAGCACATCGATGTCGCCGGAGATTCGTCCCAACGTGGCGTCGGCGTCCGGCGCGAATTCGACTGCCATCTGTAGTCCCCGGCCACGGGTGAGCGCATCCCGTGTGACGTGGCCGGTCGGCTTTGCGGTCGGGGGAGTGGCTCGGAACGACGTGCGTGATGGTTTCATGACCCTCCGATCGCGTGCAATCTGTGAGTGTCCGTGCGCCGAGAGGAGCGCAGCGGCACTGAGACCGCAGTGGGAGTGCACACAATTTTTGCCCACCGCGTACTGCTGCGGCCTTCGGGCAATCTGCGGCTGTGTTCTCAACCACGCGCGATCAACATTACGTCTACACCAGACCGGCATCAACCGATTGCCAAGGCGGTCGAACGGAGGCATGCACAACCGCAGGAATCGCCGTGATCCTGCCCGATCTCGAACGGTGAGTTCGCGTCAGTCGAACTTCGAATTGTGATGCGCGATGACTTCCCGGGCGACACCCGTGAGCTTGATGTTCATGTCCTGCGACGTCTTGCGCAGCAGGTCGAAGGCTCTGCCTTCGGAGATGTCGTGGAAGGCCATCAACAGTCCGATCGCTTTTCCGATCTCGCGGTTGCTGGCCAGGCCTTCACGCAGGGTCTGCGCTTCCTGGTGTTCGTGGAGCGCTGTCAGTGTCACCGCCGCGAACGCCGTGATCAGAATCGCCTGATCGATCGATTCGTCGGTGAATTCTCCGGGGTTGTCCGAGAACAGATTGAGTGCGCCGACCTTGCGTCCGCGGATCATGAGCCGGAACCCGGCAGCGCCCCGGACCGGAGTTTCGGCAATGGCCCGACGGGCAAGGCGTGGCCACTGGGTCGAACGGGCGAGCTCGGTCTCGACCTGCGGTGCGTCGTTCTCGATCGCATCGAGGCAGGGCCCTTCCTGCTCGGCTCGCTCGAGCGCGTCGACCTGGGCTGCGATGCCGTCGCTCGCGGCCACGGTGACGTGGCGATCGTTCTCCTTCAGCATGAGGCTGGCGTGGGCACACCCGGGGACCAAGGTGGCGGCGGCATCACAGATGGCCTGGTAGACCTGAGCGAAGTCGTCGCCGTTGTACACCATCTCGGCCAGCTTCGCGAAGACAGCGCTGGGTCCGTCGTCTCCGGTCCGCGTCATCTCCGAAGGATCATTCGGCATCATTCGCCTCCCGAAGTGCACCAACGCGGCGTGAACCGGCGCCGCAATTCTCGCGACGTCCGACCAATTCTGCCAGAACGGGAACGACCACCGGTGAGCCGAGGGTGCATCGCGCGCGGGGAGTCTTCCAGCGGGGTATTGCCACGCGTGCGGCAGCTCGCTAGACTCGAACATGCATTCGAACGACCTTGGGGGAGGTTGGTTGTGGGGGAATTGGTGGCAGCGGATCTGGACGAGTTGCGTGCGTTCACGGCGCGGCTGCGATGCGTCGAAGCGGGTGGGGACGCCGGGTTGGGGATCGAGTGGCTCGATGCGATCGAGGCGTTGAAGTCGGTCGGGTGCGCGGTGCAGGCGGTGATCACCGACGGCGTCGCGACGAGTATTCGCGAGGACCGCAGGGCTCGGGGGTTGCCGCGGGTGGCGTGGGACCGGGGCATCGCGTCGCAGATTGCGTTGGCCCGCAGGGAATCCCCGAACCGCGGCGGGCGACATCTGGGGTTCGCACAGGCTCTGGTGCACGAGATGCCGCACACCCTGGCCATGTTGCGGACCGGGCGGTTGAACGAATGGCGAGCCACGCTGCTCGTGCGGGAAACGGCGTGCCTGTCGGCGGCCGATCGGGGCAGCGTGGATCGCCGGTTGTGTTCGGACCCGGCCATTCTCGACGGCGTCGGCGACCGCGGACTGATCGCACGGGCCAGGGCGCTGGCGGTCGAACTCGACGCCGCAGCGGTCGTGGCCCGGCACCGAAAGGCGGTGTCCGAACGACGGTGACGACGCGACCGGCGCCGGATTCGATGGCGTATCTGAGTGTGCTGATGCCGGTCGAGCAGGCGGTCTGCCTGCAGGCCACGCTGGGGCGGGATGCGGACAGTCTGATCGCCACCGGGGACAGTGGTGGCCGCACCCGCAATCAGCTGATGGTGGATCTGCTGTTCGACCGCGGCACCGGAGCACCAAAGGCATCGGGTGTTCCGGTGGCGGTGAACCTGGTGCTCTCGGACGAGACGTTGCTGGCCGGCGGGCACGAGGCCGCGCAGCTGCAGGGGCTCGGGCCGGTGCCGGCCGCGATCGCCCGGCAGCTGGTCGCCGACGCCGTCGATGGTGACACCGAGACGTCGCTGCGGCGGGTGTATTCCTGCCCGCAGTCGGGAGGGCTGACCGCGATGGAATCCCAGGCGCGCACGTTCCCGAAGAGCCTGCGAAAGCTGATCGACCTCCGCGACCGCACGTGCCGAACCCCGTGGTGCGATGCCCCGATCCGGCATCATGACCACATCCGGTCGCGCCGAGAATCCGGTGCCACGACGGCGGACAACGGGTCCGGGCTCTGCGAGGCCTGCAATTACGCGAAGGAAGGCGACGGATGGTCCGCCCGCCCCGTACGCAACCCTGGCGGCACCCACCTCATCGACCTCGGCGCCCCGACCGGACACCACTACCGATCTGCGGCCCCGCCGCTCCCGGCAGCCGCACGACAGTCGGAGGTCGAGACCGTTCTGGGCACACACCTCCGCGCCTCCTGAACGACACCTTGCGAGGCGGAGGTGTAACGCCGTTGCTGTGATGTGCGACTTGTCTGTTAACGCGTTGACACCTACTCGGGTGTTCGACACGGGCTACGAACGGATGGGGTAGACCATGGAACGTCGCGTTTCAGCACGCAAGGTCGCGCATCGACGAAGGATCGCAGGCAGTCTGATCGCGCCCGGCGCGTTGGGGCTGGCGGCGCTGCTCGCGACCCCGTGGTCGAACCCGGGTTCACCGGCCACGACGGCGACAGCTTTGACTGCGGCGGCCTCGGACACGTGCTACGACATGGTCAGCATCGCCGTTGCCGGCCGCGGTGACACCCCACGCGAGGGGAACCGGATGCTCGTGGCGTCCGACGGCACACGCCTCCCTGCGTCGTACTCCAGCGACTACAGCAGTCCCTGGATCGACGAGGTGGTGAATGCGCCGCAGCAATCCGTGGGCGGAGGGTCCTACGCCGCGGTCTATATCGAGTATCCGGCCAACATGAATTCGTACGAGGACGCCGTGAACGCCGGCGTCGACAACACCGAAACCGTCATGCGTTCGATTCACGCTTCGTGCCCGGACACGAAGTTCTCGATCGTCGGCTACAGCGAGGGCGCCGATGTGGCGCGGCGGGTTGCGATGGAGGTCGGCAACCAGGACGGCCAGGACGGCTCGTACGACATTCTCGATCCCGCGTCCGTGGTCGGCGTCGTCATCCTGGCGGATGCCGGCCGCAACCTCGGGGGAGGACCATTTCCCGGCGCCGAGAACGAATTCCGCAATCCCGACGGCTTCGACCTTGCGTACCAGTCGGGGCAGTCGGGCACGTCCGGGCGGGGAGCATTGCCCGGCACGTCGGGCAGCTTCGGCGCCCTGGACGGGAAGGTGGCATCGTTCTGCTCGGAAGGCGACCTGACCTGCTCCGCACCCGAGAACATTGCGCTACTGCAACTCGCGATCAACGTGGGACGGCAGCTGAACGTCGACTCACTGCAGAAGGATGGGCTGACCCCCGCGACGGGACAGGATCTTGCGGTGGTGCTCGGGCAGCTCGCCCTCGCCGCGTTCGCGGACATTCAGTCGCAAGACAATTGGATGCAGTCCGATGAGACGTTCCTCGACGTCCTGGTCAAGGTGTCGGATCCGGCGTACAAGCCCGATACCGCTGCGGCGCAATCGGACACGTCAGCTGGTCCGATCTCGTCGAATCAGGCGGTCGACCTGGTCTACCTGCCCGCGAAGGTGCGGAACGAGATCATCGGGTTCATCGCCGACAACCAGAACACGATCCAGGTGGCGATGAGCGACCCGTATCAGCAGACGCTGGGGGAGGGGACGGGCCATCACTTCGACTACTGGCGTGATGCGAACGCCGGCAGCGGGAAACCGCTGACGTCTGCCCAGTACGCTGCGGCCTGGTTGACACACCTGGCACAGGAAGCGGAGAAGGGAGAAGCGCGGACGGCCGCAGCGGAACCGTCGACCGCGAAGCTCGCCGCCGCCTCCACGAAGGAAACAGAAACGACTGAGGCCGCTCCCACCACCACCGGCAGCGCGAAAAAGGCTGAGTTGGCAAGCAACCCGGTCGGCGCGACCACGACGACCAGCAGTTCGCCGACACCCACGACGACGGTCGCGACGACTACGTCACCGGAACCCACGACAGTCGTCGAGGTAGCTGCAGAACCGACGACCTCGGCGCCGGCGCCTCAGGCCGTCGCGGAAACAGTGGAAACACCCGTGGCGACCACCACTGCGGCGGAACCTACCGCGACCACGGCATCGGAGTCGTCGACGACCACCACGCCGGTGATCACCACGACGACGGTTCAGCCGGCGGCCGGGTGACGCCCGATCGCTGCTCGGCTTCGCGTGCCGCACGTTCGAGGCGGGTCCGGTAGCTCTGCCACCACGTCCGGTCCGCTGCGGGCAAGTTGGTGTTGTCAGGCCGCAAGCCGACCGTCCCGTCGACGAGTTCGCGAACGATGTCGGCGTGCCCCGCGTGCCGTGGGTTTCGGCGATCACGTGCACGAGAATCCGGTGAAGTGTGACGTCGCGGCGGTCGTCCGGCCAGTGCGGTATCCGACCGGGGGCGTCGAGCGGGAGCGTCCGGATGGTGTCGTCCGCGTGCGCCCACGCTGTGCGGTACTGCCCGACGATGTATTCGCGTGACTCGTCGGGGGTCGCCCACATGTCCACGTTGTCTTCGGCGTCGTCGGTCACCCACGGTGGGACTTGGACAGATCGGCCGAACGTCTCGCCGAAGTAGCCGATCTCGACGCCCGTCAGGTGTTTGACCAGCCCCAGCAGGTTCGTGCCGGTCGGCGTCATCGGTCGACGGATGCCGTATTCGGACAGCCCGTCCAACTTCCACAGCAGAGCGTCGCGGGCGGCTTGGAGGTAGTGGTGAAGGTCCACTTTCGGATCTGTCAATGCCCTTCCTGATCGGTCAGTTCCTTGCCTTCGAGGGCCTTGACGCGACGCCGTTCGAAGAGCACGAGACCCGTGCCGAGGACGAGGCAGAGGATGCAGGCGATCCCACCGATCAGCGCCCAGCCCTCGAATCCGTAACCGGCCGCGACCAGCGTCAATCCGAGCACGGCGATTCCGGCGGCGATGAGGATGTATCCCGGCCAGTTCCGGCTGTCGCTGATCGCCTCCCCGGCGTGATTGCGCATGGTGTGGGCATCGTCCTGCGGGTGGTGCTCGGAGTTCAACTCACGGCTGGGTCCGTTGTCCGGCTGATACGTCACTGCAGTCCTCCTGTGCTCGAGCGGTGATCCGAGTTTCATCAGTCGGTCTCGGTCTCGGCGTCGGCGGAGTCTTCCGCCAACTCGGGTGCGTTCTCTCTCGTCGCCATGCCGCCGTCCTTACCGTGATCGACGGGACCGGGACGGCCACCCTTGGGCTCGTCCGTCTCTCCGTGAGTGTCTTCGGTCATGGTCACGCTCTCCTTCAGTGGCTGCGCCGACGGCGTTGTCGCACGGCGAGGTAGGCGACGACGAATGCGCTCACGAGTCCGGCCGCCACGGCACCGCGGGGTTGCTGCCGAACCCTGTCGAGTTCGTGACGCGCGCCGGCTTTCGCGCGTGCGGGCACGTCCACTTTGCGGTGTAGCGCATCCAGAGTGGATGCGAGTGCGGCTCGCTGTTCGGCGACGGAAGGTTCCGGTTGCGGCTGTGGGTCGGTCATCGAAGACCTTCCTTCACGGAGTCGACGTCGGCGCGAACGCTGTCGGCCGTCCGCTCGGGTACGGGCGGCAGCGCGTTTTTTGCGCGGCGGGCTCCGACCGCCGCCACGACACTGCCCACGGCGATCAGCACGGCAGCCACGATCAACGCGGCCAGCCACGGATCGAGTGCCGTCGCCAGTCCCAGAATGGCGGTGGCGACGAGGGCCCCGAATCCGTACAGCAGAAGCAGCACGCCAGCTCCGGAGACACCTGCTCCGATCCCGAAGCGCGTTCCCTTGTCTTTCACTTCGGTGAGGGCGTGGGTCATCTCGGTCCGTACGAGTCCCGTTACCTGATCGGTGAGTCGTTCGACGAGTTGGACTGTCGACAGCTCGTCGAGATCGTGTGCAGCGCTGGGCGGTTGGACCCGCAGGGCATCG
This sequence comes from Rhodococcus sp. ACPA1, assembly GCF_002300195.1. Lineage (NCBI taxonomy): Bacteria > Bacillati > Actinomycetota > Actinomycetes > Mycobacteriales > Nocardiaceae > Rhodococcus > Rhodococcus sp. ACPA1. Next base: position 179,510 of record NZ_NSDX01000015.1, read on the forward strand.
GCGCGATGGATATCGGTCATGTCCGTGCTCCTTCCTCGTCTCTGCTCCGCCTACCCGGGAGCGTTCCTGGCGAAACAGGATGGTCTCCCGCCGTGCTCATCGCTCGGCGGAGTCTCCATCGGTCGAGCGATGCCGCGATTGCAGAATCGCAGCGAAGCCCCAGAGTCCACAGAACATCGCGAAGGCCACCGCCGCGGCGACCGCTCCGGCGACGGGTGAGATCACGAAGCTGAAGATCAACGCCACCACACCGATCAGCGCCAGCGCGAGGGTGGCGATGCCGCAGATCGCGAGGCGATGGGAGGCAAAGACGAGATCCGGGAGCGCGTGCCGACGGAAGAGCATGCGGTGCAGGCCGGCAGGGGCCACCAGGAGCATGGTCGACGTCACCGACAGTGCGACGGTCGCCAGATAGATGGCGACCTCGCTGTCCGAGAGGTCCTCGAAACGCTGCTGGAACGGCAACGTCAACAGGAAGCCGGTGAGAAGTTGCACGCCGGTCTGCACGACACGCAGTTCCTGGAGAAGGCCGCTCCAGTTCCGGTCGAGCCGTTGAGTCTCGGTCTCGTGCCGGGCGCGGAAGTTCCAGTTCGCATCGTCGCGATCCAATCCTCGACTGTCCATCCCTCTGGAGTACCCCATCCCGGCGGTGAGGGCACTATTTCGCGCCGAATACGGGGAAGCCACGTAACCGGGCCTGCCCATCGTGAGATGGACAGGCCCGGTTACGGAGTACGGGGGCCTAGCGTCGACCGGCCGTGCTTCGTCCGGTGACGAGCTTGACCAGGAACAGGAGTATCACCGCGCCGAGGAGGCAGGTGAAGAAACTGAACCAGAGACCGCCACCTTCGACGTCGGTGCCGAAGAGGCTGAGGATGAAGCCGCCGAGGAGGCCGCCGACGATTCCGACGACGATGTTGAGGATGATTCCCATCTGAGCGTCGGTCTTCATGATCTTGCTGCCGATCCATCCGGCGAGGCCGCCGATGATGATCCAGCCCAGAATTCCCAGTCCTAGCACGTATCAGTCCTTTCGGGGGAGAGTGGTGACCGGCGACTGCCGATTCCACTCGGTGAAGAGACGCTCGGTGCGGGCCGGTCTGATCCGGCCCGCACCGTCTCACTGCTCGGCGCGCTGGCGTGCTTCCTGCGCTTCGGCCTTGCCTCGGGCCTTCTCCGCTTCGGCTTCCTTTGCGGCGGCTTCGCGTTGGGCGGCGGCTTTGTCCTGCTGCGCCTTGCCCTCGCGGGTGAGATCGTCCTGACCGGACACCGCACCTGCGGCTTCCTTCGCTTTACCCTTGACGTCTTCGACGACGCCCTTGACGGCCTCGGCCGGACCGCTGTTGTTCTCAACCATGTTCGTCACCTTTCGGTTGTGGAGGGGAGATTCGGCAGTGCTCACCGCGCTTGCGCGGCTGCCTGCTTCTCGGAGTGCGCGCCGTTGTTGGAAAGGCTGCCGCCGGAGTTCTCGAGGTGGGCGCGGACGAACCACTGGAACTTCTCGAGTTCGCCGGTCTGCCCGATGAGAAGGTCCTCGGTGATCGGGTCGAGGTCGCCCGTCTCGGAGATCGCCTTGCGGTTGTCCTCGACGACACCGCTGTAGACGAGGTCGAGGGCACCGAGGTGCGCCTGCGCCGTGTCACGCTTCACCGAGTAGTCGTCCCAGGTGCGGTCGCGGGCGATCGCGGCCGGGGTGCCGTCGGGCGACTGCCCCAGCGCGGCGATGCGTTCGGCGACGGCGTCCGCGTAGCCACGCACCAGCTCGACCTGCGGGTCGATCATCTCGTGCACGCCGATGAAATTCGGACCCACCACATTCCAGTGAATGTGCTTGAGCGTCAGATGCAGATCGTTGTATGCGCTGAGCCGCTTCTGAAGTATGTCGGCGACTCGCGCTCCCTGATCGTCGGAAAGACCTGGCACGGTGAACTTCGACATTCTCGGTCCTCTCTTTCGCTACTACCTGCCGGCGGAACTTCGAGGCATGGGGTGCCGCGCCTCGGTTACTCGGGGGAGACGAGGCGCCGGCTGAACTCACCGCGTACCCGTGGTGAGAAGTCTCGAATCGCCGGGACCCTGCCCCACCGCAACCTACGTTCGTGTCGAACAACGTTCCTGACTCGCTCGCTGAAGTTCCGACAACTCGACGGTACTACAAAATCTATGTCGCGCAAATCAGATCTTCTGCGGTGTTCGAAGCGGATGCGCTGGGATCGGCAGATCTCGATTGCGCAAACGCTCCGCCGGAATCGCCCCGCACCCGACAGAGAGGCACTACCTTCGGTCTGATTCGACCAGGGTTCGACCGTGCGCACACCGAGGAGGAGCAATGCTCAACGTGGCTCTACTTGTGGTTCTGCTCGTTGCGAGTCTGTGGGGCGGCGCTGCGCTCCACGGCCTGGCCGATCGAAGGGCGGCACGATGAGCGCCGGGCACACGCTGCCTGCCCGGCAATCGACAGCACTACGCACGGGGACGGTGCGATGGTTCAACACCGAACAGGGTTTCGGTTTCCTGGCCCCGGCCGACGGATCCGACGACATCTTCGTGCACGTCTCCGAAATCGCCGGAGACGGTCACCGCATTCTCGAGGAAGGACAGCGCGTCAGCTTCACCGTCTGCCGCACCGAGACCGGCAACCAGGCGCGCGACGTCCGGGTCGCCTGAGCTCACCGAATCGTGTTCGTCGAACCGGCAAGTCGGGACGCATTCGGCACAAGCTTGCACTTTCGTTCGCCGGCGGGTTGAGGGTCGCGGCAGCTGGGTACGCTGCCGAGAGTCGCAGAAACCGACGACACAGACGTGGAGTGCAGATGGCCGAGGTCGACGAGGTTAGACGAATGAAAACGAGATCCGGTGTGCCCGTGGAACTTCGTGTGGCGGCGGAGTTCGAACAGTTGCCTGTGGTGCGCGCCGTCGCGGAAACTCTCGCCGTTCTGGGAGACTTCACGCTCGACGACGTGGCCGATATCAAACTTGCCGTGGACGAGGTGTGTTCGGAACTGATCGCGGCTACGCCGGGAAGTGCCGAACTGACGTGTTCGTTTGCCGTCACGGAGACGGGGTTGCACGTGACGATCAGTGCACCCCTCACGCGAGGCGGAGTGCCCAACCGGGAGAGCTTCGGCTGGCACGTGCTCGAGACGTTGATGAATGCGGTTTCGGTATCGGAGGGACCCGTCGGCAACGGGTCCGTCGAACGGACCGTGGCGGTGGAACTGGTCAAATACCGGGGCACCATCTAGTGTCGCCGATTCCGGAACGCAGCGAGCGGCACCGTCCCGGCAGAGACGACTACAAGGACGTGGCGCCCGCGGTTGCGCGCCTGCGAGCCCTGGACGAATCGTCCGGGGAGGCGTCCGCGCTGCGCGACGAAGTCATCACACGTTGCCTTCCCCTCGCCGATCACATCGCCCGCCGATTCGGTGGGCGCGGCGAGGCGCACGAGGATCTGCTGCAGGTCGCCCGACTCGGTCTGGTCAAGGCCGTCGACCGTTTCGATCCGGACCGCGGCTTCGACTTCGTGTCCTACGCGGTGCCCACGATCATGGGGGAGGTTCGCCGGTACTTCCGCGACACCGGCTGGTCGATGCGGGTGCCCCGGCGCATGCAGGAACTCCACGCGTTGATCACCAAGGCCGTCGACGAGCTGTCGCAGGAACTGGGACGGTCACCCTCGGCCAGTGAGATCGCCGCCGAACTCGAACTCGACGTCCGGGAAGTGTCCGAGGGCCTGCTCGCGAAGAATGCCTACCAAACCTTGTCGATGGATGCGGCCATGGGTGACGATCCCGACGACCTTCCCCTCGCCGAGACTCTCGGCGAGGAGGACCCGGAGCTCGCGAACGTGGAAAGTCACGCCGCCGTGCGGCCGGCGTTGGAGAAACTTCCGCCGCTCGAACGCCGCGTGCTGATGTTGCGGTTCTTCGGCTCGATGACCCAGACGGAAATCGCCCAGCGGGTGGGCGTCTCGCAGATGCAGGTCTCGAGGATCCTGGCGCGCACCCTGTCCGGGCTGCGGGAGCAGCTGGGCGGCGGCTGACCACCCGCGTCAGCCACCCAAACCGGAGACCGTCGATTCGAGCGACGCGGCGTGAAACTCCAGATCGCTCTGCGAGCAGTCGCGGTCCTTCGGGAGCTGTTCGCGCAACTCGTCCCGGGTCACGATGACCAGGGACTGATGCTCGTCGCCCAGCTCACCCGAATCGACGATGGTGGGGGCGCCGCTCTGCAGGATCAGGGCGGGATCCGGCAGTGGCGAATCGAGAAGTGTCTGCAGGTGGGTCGCGGTCACGTGGGTGTTCATAGTGCCCGGCATACCCGGACGTACCGCGTTCGAACCCCGCCGGTTGATGCTGCCGCGAGTCGGGCACACGGCACTCGTCGTCGCACGAAGGGAGAGACTGTTGCACGTCACCGCGCTCCGGCGCCTGCGCTCCTGGGCGGGGGACGGTCAGCGACACACCGTGGTGGTGCAGTCGGTGAAGGCTGCGACCGCCGCCGTGCTCGCGTGGATTCTGGCCGAGCGCCTTCTCGGATTGCCGCAGCCGTTCCTCGCGCCCTACGCGGCGGTGTTCATGATCGAGGTCACGGTGTCGCGATCACTGCGGGTGGCCGGCGAACAACTCGCGGCGGTTTCACTCGGGGTGATCCTGGCCGCGGTGGTCGGACTGCTGTTCGACTCGGTCACCGTCGGTGTCGGTGTGGCGGTGCTGACAGGTCTCCTGCTCGGCCGTTGGCGCCGGTTCGGTTCGAGCGGGGTGTGGGTGGCGGTCACCGCGCTGCTGATGGTGACGTACGGCGATTCCGATCAGCCGGCGATGCTCGGCGACCGCATCCTGGCGATCGCGCTGGGCGCCGGAACCGGGGTGGCCGTGAACGCGCTGCTTCTACCTCCGCTGTATCTGCGGCGATCGGAGCGCGCGCTGACCGGGCTGGGTTCGACCGCCACCGCGCTGTTGTGCGACGTCGCCCGGGAGCTGCGAGAACCCGGAACCGGTGGACAGCCCGATCGTTGGGCCGAACGGTCGGCGCACGTGCGGGTGCAACTGGACGACGCCCTGGACGCCGTGGCCTGGACGGCGGAGAGCGCGCGCGCCAACGTGCGACGCGCCGCCGGTCCGGTCGCCGCCGGAAGGAAGTGGGAACAGGCGGTCGTGGCGCTGTCCGAGGGCTGGCCCCAGTGCACGGAGATCGTCCGCGCCACCTCGCTGGCGCTGGCACCGCAACCTCCGTTCGGTCCTCTCGACCCGGAGATCCGTGACAGCGCGGCCGCGTTCGTGGAGGCCCTGGCAGACGTGATCCGAGCCGACTTCGCCTTCGCCGACAGCCGCGACGCTCACGTCGCCGCCTGCCGGACGGCGGAGGAACGGCTCCGCAACTTCGAGGATGCGGTGTCCTGCCACAGCGGTCTGACCCGGGGTTCGACGATGAGCGCCGGCAGCATCCTCCGGCCGTGCGCGGCGGCGCTGAGCTTGCTGACCGGGGAATCTCCCGCCTCGCCGTCCGGGGCGGGATCGGTGGACGAAGACGGTCCCGGGGTCGAGTAAAGTCTTCTCGACGGTAGAGACAACTGCTGCGTTCGTTCAGTGGGTGTCCTGTCGGTTACACCCGGAATTTGAGGTGTATCCGAGAATGGCCGAGACTGCGGGTGAGCGCCCTGGGTCGATGTCCCCCGATCTCGACAGCGCGACGATCGCTGCCCAATTGGGCTCCTTGGCAACCGCGTTGGACGAGTTCAATCGCAATTCCGGTTCGCAGGTGGAGATGAGCCTGCTGCTTCAGCGGGTCTGCGATCAGGTGGTGGACGCCATCGCCGACGCCGACATGGCCGGGATATCGCTGCTACGCGACGGGCGGGTGGTGACCGTCGCGTACACGGACGAGGCGGTCCGGGAGATCGACATTCAGAACTTCCAGGCCATCGACGGCGACTACTTCGGTGTCGCCGGAACACGGAAGGTCGTCAAGGCCCGGCTCGGGGAGGCCGCGGCCCGGTGGCCGTCGGTCGCGGACAATCTCGACCAGGCCGGTATGCGCAGCTTCCTGTCCGCGCCGCTCGCCGTCGACGAGGCCCTCGCCGGCACCCTCAACATCTACGGGCAGGGGGATCACGGATTCAGCGAACTCGACGCGGTGGTGCTGCTCGTGTACACGACGGCGATCGAGGGTTTGCTGAGAAGCGCCCGCAGCGTGGAGTTGGCCAGGAACGAGGTCTCGGGCCTCACGAGGGCCATGAAGACCCGCGCGGTCATCGAGCAGGCCAAGGGTATCGTGATGGCGCTGCGGGGCGTTCCCGCGGACCAGGCGTTCGAGATCCTCGTGGCGCAGTCGCAGCAGGAGCACATCAAGTTGGCGGAGGTGGCGCGCCGCATCGTCGAATCGGTGACGACGAATCCCGAGTGAACCGGGCCTGGGACCGGGCGATCAGTCGGCGACCGGAGAAAGCGCGCCGAGGAAGGACTGCGCCCACCGGTGCACATCGTGGTCGAGCACCTGACGGTGCAGCCGCGACATGCGGCGCCGTCCCTGCTCCCGCTCCGGGTCGAGCGCGGCCATGATCGTGTTCTTCACTCCGTCGAGGTCGTGCGGGTTCACCAGGTAGGCACCCCGGAGTTCGGCGGCGGCACCGGCGAACTCGCTGAGCACCAGCGCCCCACCCAGATCCGCTCGACACGCGACGTACTCCTTCGCGACGAGGTTCATCCCGTCACGCATCGGGGTGACCAGCATGACGTCGGCGGCCAGGAACAGCGCGATCAGCTCGCTGCGATCGACCGGCTGATAGAGGTAGTGCACGACCGGCCGGCCGATCTGACCGTGATCACCGTTGATGTGGCTGACCTGCTCCTCGATGGAACTGCGCATCTTCATGTAGTGCTCGACGCGTTCACGGCTCGGGGTGGCGAGCTGCACCATCACGGTGTCCGACGGGTCGAGGCGGCCCTCGTCGAGCAGTTCGCCGATAGCCGAGAGCCGCAGGTCGATGCCCTTCGTGTAGTCGAGTCGGTCGACTCCGAGGAGGATCTTGCGGGGGTTCCCGAGCTCGCGGCGGATCTCGGCGGCCCGTTCGACGATGGCGGGATCGGTGGCCTGTTCGACCAGTTGCCGGGAGTCGACGGAAATGGGGAACGCGCCGACCTGCACGACGCGGTCGTCGAGTGTCACCCGGCCGAGTGCGCTGCGCACGCCGACGCCTGCGGTGGTGGTGTCGAGTCCCAGCAGCCTGCGCGCCAGGAACAGGAAATTGTTGGCGCCGCCGGGCAGGTGGAAGCCGATGAGGTCGGCGCCGAGCAGCCCCTCCACGATCTCCTTGCGCCACGGCAATTGCATGAACAGTTCGACGGGCGGGAAGGGGATGTGGAGGAAGAACCCGATGGTCAGGTCGGGGCGCATCTCCCGCAGCAGACGGGGCACCAGCTGCAGCTGGTAGTCCTGCACCCACACGGTTGCGCCCTCGGCCGCGGTCCGCGCGGTCTCCTCGGCGAAGTGGCGATTCACGTCCAGGTACGAGTGCCACCAGTCCCGGTCGAAGACCGGTGCCACCAGCACGTCGTGGTACAGCGGCCACAGCGTCGCGTTCGAGAATCCTTCGTAGTACAGCGAGACCTCGTCCGAGCTCAGCTCCACCGGGTACAGGTCGACCCCGCCGGAGACGATCGGTTCGACCTTCGTGTCGGGCACACCGGGCCAGCCCACCCAGGAACCGCGTTCCCGGTCGTGAAGGATCGGTTCCAGGGCTGTGACGAGGCCTCCCGGGCTCCGCTTCCAGCGTGTCGTCCCGTCGTCGAGTGTCTCCATGTCCACGGGCAGTCGGTTGGCGACCACCACGAAGTCGGACGTGCCGTGCGGGGCAGTGTCTTTCACGCCGAGCGCCCACCCTGGTGAATTCCCTGGGCGACCAGCCGGAAGGCGTCCTCGAGGTCGGCGCAGAACGGGATCTGTGCAGCCATGTGCATTGCCGTCAACGGTCTGCGGAGGGCGTTGTTGCCGGTCACCGCCCACGGCACGGTGAGCCTGCGGGCGCGACCGGCCATGATGTCGAGTATCGGCAGGGCCGACGCGCAGAAGAACTGCACATCCGTCAGGTCGAGCACGAATGGAAGTCGTTCGTTGATCGCCTCGTCGAGGTGATTCCCGAAGGTGTGAAGTGTGGTGACGTCGATGTCACCGGATATCCGGACGACGAGAATCCCGCCGGCACCGGGCGCACTGACGACGGAGAGCCGCCCGTGCTCGGGCTCGACGGCCCAGCTGAACAGCGTCGAATTGTCGGCAGGGTCGTAGCGTGTCGGCAGCGCACTGAGAACTGATTTCATGTCGTTTCCTCACGGTCGAGCGACGTAGGAGACAGGCACGAAATTAGGCGCGTGAACCGTGCCCGTCCATTGCGGCTGGGGGCTCAACCGTGCAGGACTCTGACGTTACCCCATGGTGTCAATGGCGGGGGCGCGCCTCTCACCCCGACATCTCCGCCGACATGCCGCCGTTCGCGTTTTCGGTTGTCCCACTGCACTTCTCGCCGGCGCATCCGGCGGCACAGCGGGAGCCCGGCGTAGCTTGTCGGCGAATTGGGTAATCGGCGCGAATGGAAATCATCGCCATCGTGATCCTTGTCGGCGTCGTGACGTTCGTGATCGCGCGCCGCCGTGCGCAGAATCGGAGGCAGCACTGATGCGGGACAGTCCTACGGGCGACGCCGCTTCTTGTGCGAACTGTCGCAGAAGGGAGCGATGCTCGTCCGCCCGCACCGGCACAGCGCCACGGTGGCCCGATCGCTGCCGAGCGAGTTACCTTCGGTGTCGAGGATCCGCGCAGCACCACGCACCAGGAGTGGACCATCAGGGCAGACCGTGATCGTGACGTCGGATTCGTCGGCCCCGGCAGATTCGTCGGCCCCGGCAATGGGAATGGAGTTCATATGACTACCTTGCACTCTCCGTCGATGTCGGACACGGTGGCGCAATCGGGAACGTCCATGCCCTTTCCGAAGCCGCGCGGTCCCGTCAGCGATCTCCTGTTCTCCATTCTGCGCGCCGACGGCGCCGATGCCGAACCGTTCGTGGCGGCGGCCCGCTCCCTCGCCTCGTCGGCGCGCGACAGTCCGCGGGCGTTCCTCTTCGACGAGGACGCGCAGATCTGCCTGACCGCGCTCTACGAACTGCACCTGCAGGGGATCACCGGTGTCGGCGACGAGTGGGAGTGGAACAGCGACCTGATCGCCGCCCGGTCGGCGCTCGAGGTTCCGTTCGACGCGGCGATCCGCGACGTCGCCGACGCACCGACCGGCGCCGACGACGTGGTGGCGGCGCTGTGGGCGATGACCGCCCCCAGCACAGCGCCGGGACTGTCCGGTCACATGGCCCACGACGCGGATCTCACCCAGTTCCGGGAACTGCTGATCCACCGTTCCCTGAACCAGTTGCGTGAGGCCGACGTGCACACACTCGGCATCCCGCGGCTCGCGGGCGCACCCAAAGCGGCGCTGGTGGAGGTGCAGTCCGACGAATACGGCGGCGGCAGGCCCGAGCGGATGCACTCGGCACTGTTCGCCACCACGATGCGCGAACTGGGGCTGTCCGACGGCTACGCGCACTACATCGACGCGGTGCCCGCCCTCACGTTGGCGTCCCTCAACGCGCTGTCCCTGTTCGGCCTGCACCGCAGCCGTCTCGGGGCCCTGGTGGGGCACCTGTGCGCAGTGGAGACCACGTCCGCGTTGCCGAGCAAGAAATACGCCGCCGGACTACGCCGCCTCGGATTCGGGAAGGCGGCCACCCTGTTCTTCGACGAGCACGTGGAGGCCGACTCCGTGCACGAACAGATCGTCTGCCGCGACCTCGCCGGCGGGCTGGTCGCGGCACGGCCCGCAGTGGCCGACGACATTCTGCTGGGGGCCGCGGCCTGCCTCGCCTTCGACGACCTCGTCGGCGACCATGTCACACGGTGCTGGGAGGCGAACCGCACGTCGCTGCGGCAGCCGCCCGGTTAGGGGTCAGGTGCCGGACGCGGCGACCGCGTGCTCGAGATCGCTGAGCGACGTCTCCAGGTGCGTGATGATCCGCTGAAGGTGGGGGACGGCGTGCCGATCGCCCACGACGCCGACGTCGAGCTGACCGGACCGGCTGGTGAGGGTGATGCTGAGCGCCTGCCCCCCGAGGACCGTCGGCGCCGGATACACCGCGTCGAGGCGGGCCCCGTTCCAGTACCGCGGCCTCGACGGGCCCGGCATGTACGAGATCATCACGTTGAACGGCGGGGGAGTGTCGTCGACGAACCGGCGGACCGGCTCGAGCAGGATCGGGCTGATCGCCAGCGCGCTCATCAGCTGGAACTGGGTGTGGCTCAGCGCGCCGAACACACGGTTTGTGTGCTCGACCGATTCGCTGATGCGGGCGAGGCGTGCCGCCGGATCCGCTTCGTCGGTGGCCAGGCCGACGACCATCGCGCCGACGCCGTGATCGCGGCCGCGCGGACCGATCATCGTGCCGCCCAGGTCGAGGGGCACGGGCAGCATCGCCGTCAACGGCGCGTCCGGCAGCGCGTACTGCTCGAGGAGATACCGGCGCAGCGCCCCCGAACACATCGCGAGCACCACCGCGTTGATCGTGGTGCTGGCCGCGGTGGCCACCGACACCAGGCGCCGGATCGGCCACGACCGTGCCGCCAATTTCCGGGCCCGGCCGACCGGAACGTTGAGCATCGTGGGCGGCGACTGCAGGGGAAGGGTCAGATGCTGCTCGCGGACGCCGTCGTAGGCGACCTTCGCGAGCGCAGGCAACACCCCGACGATGCTGGTGGCGGCCCGCACCCCGGCCCGCACCACGGCCACCGGCAGCACGGATTCCCGCCGCGACGTGCCGGCGACCCCGGGCGTCCACGGTGCGGGGCAGTCGCGGGCGTCGGGGTCCGTCGACAGGGCGTGATGGAGAAGCCGCAGCCCGGCCGGTCCGTCCATCAGCGACAGGTGAATTTTCGAGAACACGGCCGTCCGTCCGTCGGCGAGCCCCTCGATGACGTGCATCTCCCACATCGGGTGCTGCGGATCGAGCGGCATGCCGTGCATCTGGGACACCAGCGACAGCAGGTCCTCCATGCGGCCCCGGCCCGGGACCGCGGTGTGCCGGACGTGGTAGCCGAGATCGATGTGGTCGTCGAACGACCACCAGGGGTAACTGGCGCCGCGGAGCGGGCGTACGGCGCGCCGGCGGAACGTGTCCGACGCGCCCTCGTGCGAGATCAACGCCTCGAACATGGACCGGGCATGATCGGGCCCCGACTCGCGCGGCGGTTCGAACAGTTCGAGCGCACCCACGTGCATGGGATGCGACGGCGTCTCGAACAGCACGAACATCGCCTCGGTGGGACTCATCACCGACATCCAGCGCCTCTTTCTCATGCTCGGGACACGGCCCGAGCATGCCCCGGCGCATCCCACGTCTCCAGGGTAAGCAGAACACGGAAACTTCTTCCGCAAGGCCGTTTTCGTGCCCCGCCCGCTCAGCCGCGATCGAGCTGCGGAAACACCGTCTCGCGGGCGAGAAGCAGAACGGCGGCCGCGACGGGTATCGCGAGCAGCGCCCCGACGATCCCCAGCAGTGCGCCGCCGATGAGGACGGCGACGACGGTGACCATCGGGGGCACCTTGACGGTTCGGCCGATGATGCGGGGAACGAGAAGATAGTCCTCGAACAGACGGAGCGCGATGAAGAAGACGATGGTGGCCAGTGACACCGGCAGGGACACGGTGAGGGCGACCAGCGCCACCACGACACCGGCGAGGGTGGATCCGACCACCGGAATCAGGTCCAGCACGGCGACCAGGACGGCCAGCAGCAACGGGTAGGGGACGTCGAAGGCCACCAGCCACACGAACGTGAGGACGGCGGTGATCAGCGAGATCAGGAGGTTCCCGAGCACGTATCCGCCGACCTTCGCGAAGATTTCGTCGCCGATCAGAATCGTGCGTGGACGCCGCGAGTTCGGGGCCAGGCGGTAGATCGACGACCGGATGTGTGCGAAGTCGGCCAGGAAATAGGCGGTGAGCACGACCACGATCACGGTGCCGCTGATGGCGCTGAACACGAACTTGCCCGCACCCACGATCCCGCCGACCACGATCGGCACGTTGCCCGCATCGAGTGCCCGGCGCAGTTCGTCCTGCAGATGGAAGCGGGTGCTGAGTTCCCCCAGTACCGGGTAGTTCTGCTCGAGGTGCCCCAGGTAGTCCGGGGCGTTGTGCACGAGTGCGCCGCCCTGCGTCACCATCGGCGGGATCGCCGCGGCCAGGAACCCGGCCAGCACAGCGAAGGCGAGGACGAAAACCGTTGCGACCGCAGCCCATCGGGGAAATCCGTGCCGCACCAACCAGGACACGGCAGGTTCGAGGCCGATCGCGAGGAATGCGGCGACGGCGATGAGAACCAGCACCCCGCGGGCCGCGAGAACGACCTCGATCAGGGCGTACGTGACGGCGACACCGGCGGCCCCGGCCAGCCCGATGAAGAACGGGGATCGGCGATCGAACCGCGGTCCGGGCCTCCCGAGCGGATGCGCGGCCGTGCTGATGCGCGCCGCGCCCTCCTCCGCGGCGATGATCGGCTGCTCCTCCGCGGGGGAATGCGGTTGGGCCACGTTGTCGTCGTGGCCCCCGGCGCCCGTGGTCACGGTCGTCTGACGACTCTGTCCCGCCGTCCACCGCCGGCAGTGTCCCGTCCGATGCGGGAGCACCGATCGGCGGCGGTCGATGTGCCGGGCCCGGTTGTCGGCGCAACCGGCGATGCGGGTGTCGAGCGGCAATAGTCGTCGATCAACTCCACCGCTTTTTCCGCGCACACGGCGGGTGACGGCATCCGCCCGATACCGAGGCCGTCGATCACGATGACGCTGCGGCGGCCCAATCCTTCGACGCCGAGCGACCAGCCGAAGGTCCGGTTCCACGCCAGCACCGCGTTGCGTCCCGGCAGATAATGCAACCGGAGCGGCAGAACGAGGACGACTTCGATGCCGTCGCTGTCCCACCAGTCGATGGAGTCGGCGTGAACGCTCCTGGCCACCGTGTGGATGTAGTCCCGAACGGTGCGGGTGTCGGCAATGCCTGTTCCGCTCTTCATCGTCCACCGCCTCAGCTGTTTGACGATCGACATACCCTGCCCCGCGACAGTTGAAACTTCACCCACCGAGGTGTGGGTGCTCGAGGGGCGCGACGCGCCCGTCTCCGGGTAGCCTCGCCGCATGCCTTACGTGGAGCGCTCGGGAGATGTGTTCGTCCTGTACTTCGGTGAGGAGGGAGAACCCGACAGCGAGAACGCCTTCCACCCGGATTGGATCGACAGGGTCGACGGCCTCCTCGATCAGGTCGAGAAGCACGACGGTCCCGCCGCACTGGTGACGACGGGGCTCGGAAAGTTCTACTCGACCGGTCTCGACACCGCCTGGGTCGTCGCCAACACCGACAAGCTGAACTCCTACATCGACCGTGTGCAGGGCCTGTTCGCGCGGATCCTCACCTTCCCCCTGCCGACCGTGGCCGCGCTGACCGGGCACACCTTCGGCGGCGGCGCCATCCTCGCGGCGGCCCACGATCACCGGGTGATGCGTGAGGACCGCGGCTACTTCTGCCTGCCGGGCATCACCATCGGGGCGAGTTACGCGCCGGGCAGCATCGCGCTGCTCGCGGCCCGGCTGCCCGCGCGGGCCGTGCACACCGCCCTGGTGACCGGCCGTCGGTACGGTGGCGTCGCCGCGAGCGAACTCGGGTTCGTCGACGAGGTCGCCCCCGAGCAGCACGTGCTCACCAGGGCCGTCGAACACGCGCAGGGGCTCGTCGCGACCCGCGGTCGCACACTCGGTGAGATCAAGTGCTCCCTCTACGCGGACGCCGTCGCCTCGCTCCGCACCCCGGTGGCGAACCTCGAGTCACAGGAGGCGCTGAACGGCGGCTGACGAGTCACGGGCACACCGAGGGGTGTCTGCCGTGAAAACGGGTACTACTCCCGCGAGGAGCGGGGCGTCGGGCATCCGTTCTCACCGTCATCCGGAGGCGACCACCATGAAACGCGTTCTGACACTTGTCCTGCCGATCCTGCTGGCCGTCTTCGCGCTGGCCGCGTGCGGAAGCGACGGTGACGACTCGTCCGGTTCGGCGGAAACGGCGCACGGCGGGGACCATCCCATGTCCGGCATGCCGTCGATGTCCATGTCGATGCCTGCGGGGGCGGCTCAGCGGGAGATCGTGATCTCCGATTTCAAGTACACCCTGCCCGGCACGTTCGCGCCGGGAGAAGAGGTCACCGTCCGCAACGACGACACCGCCGAACACACCGTGACGGCGGACACCGGCGACCTGTTCGACGTGGAGGTCGAACCGGGTGCGACCGCGACGTTCACCGTCCCCGGTCAGCCGGGCACGTTCGCGTTCCACTGCACCTATCACCCGAACATGGTGGGCACGCTCGAGGTTCGGTGATCCCGTCAGTCGAGCGGCTCGATGCGGAAGACCTCGCACCGGTCCGCGGCGGCCGCGAACGCCTCCGGGGAGGAGTTCGCGACCGTCCCGGCCTCGAGGAACATGGTGACCCCGTGCGGCACCCGGGTCGGGAACTCGCGAAGGATCCGGCCCCGCTCCGACACCGGCAGCGCGACCAGTCGGACACGCTCGCGTCGCCGCCCCCGGGTCAGCTCACCACGCCCGGCTGCCCGGGCGTTCTTCGCCCAGTCCGATTCGGCGTATCCCGCGACGACGTAGCGCCGGCCGTCCACCTCGTACGGTGAGACGGGCGTCGACCGCAGCACGCCCGTCTTCCGGCCGGGGACGGTGAGCGCGGGCATCGGCATCGGTACGCCCAAGCGATGCAGCCCGACGATCACCCTGTTGACGTGGGCGAGATACCAGGGCGGCAGCACTCTTCCGGTCCGGCGCACCATGTCCTCGACTATTCCGAACTCGGCGCTCTCGTGGCAACCACCTCGATCTCCACGAGCGCATCCCGGTGCGGGAGTGCGCGCACGGCGATGCAGGATCGGGCGGGTTTGATGCCGGCGAAGGTTTCGGCGTAGACGGCATTGACGGCGGTGACATGCTCCATCGACGTGAGGAAGATCGTCGCTTTGACGACGTGCTCGAGGGAGCTGCCTGCCGCGGCGAGCACCGCGGCCACATTGGCGAAGACCTGGCGCGTCTGGGCCCGGGGATCGTCCTTTCCGACGAGCACGCCCGATTCGGCGGTCAGGGGCAGTTGCCCACTGCAGAACACCAGGTCGCCGACCTGGATGCCCTGGTTGTAGAGATGCGCCGCGGACGGCGCGTGGGTGGTGGCGATGGCGGTGTTCACGTGCATCGGTCCTTTACGTCAGAGTGCAGGGGTCGAGTTGGGTGGACGGCGCGGCGGGGTCCGGGTGTCCGCCGGTGAGCGCGCCGGTGATGCCGGACAGGACCCGGTCGAGCAGGGTCTCCGAGGTGGCGAAGTTGATCCGGATGAACCGGTCACCGGCCTTCCCGAAGGGCGCACCGCCGTCGACGAGCACGTGCCCGGCGCGGCGGATGCGGTCGATCGGATCGTCCACCGGCAGGGCCGAGACGTTCACCCAGCTCAGATACGTGGCCTCGGGCAGGTGGTGCCGGGCCTCGGGCAGCGCCCGGGTCAGGACGTCGTGGACCCGTGCGCGATTGCGGTCGAGGACGCGGATGAGGGTGTCCTGCCACGCCTGCCCGTGCTGCCATGCGGCGAGGCATCCGACGACCCCGAGAACCGACACCGCGCCGTAGAGGTCGGGTGGTTCGTTGTCCCGGACCGCCAGCAGGTCCTTGGGACCGTAATGCAGCACCGCGCAGCGCAGACCGGCGAGGTTGAAGGCCTTCCCGGCGGACGTGACCGTCACGGTCCGCGATGCGGCGTCCTCGCTGATGGATGCGAACGGGATGTGCCGGTGCGGTTGGTAGATCAGTTCGGCGTGGATCTCGTCGCTGATCACCAGCAGGCCGTACCGTTCGGCGAGTTCGGCGATGCGCTCGAGTTCGCCGCGCGTGTGCACTCGACCCGTCGGATTGTGCGGATTGACGAGGACGAGCACCTTGGGACGATTCTGCGCCAGGGTCCGCTCGAACTCGTCGAAGTCGAGAGCCCACCCGTTCTCGGTGTCGACGAAGGGGAATTCGACGGTGCGCCGCCCCATCGTTTCGATCGTCGCCAGGAATGGCGGGTAGTTCGGGGTCTGAATGACCACCGCATCCCCGGGTCGGGTGCCGAGACGAAGGATCAGCTGCAGGGCCTGGATCAGATCGGTCTGCTCCCGCACGTCTGCAGGGTCGACCTGCCAGCCGTAGCGGTCGGACATCCGCCGGGCGAACTCGGCACGCAGGGGAGTGCCGCCCAACCAGTTCGGGTACCCGAGGTCGCCGCGGTCGATGACGTCCTTCAGCGCGTCGCGGATCTCCGGGGTGACGGGAAAGTCCATGTCGGCGACCCACGACGGGAGTGCCCCGGCTTCGACCGCGCGCGCCCATTTCACCCCGGTGCGCCGGGACAGCGCACCGAGGTCGAGGTCGTCGAATCCCGGGAACAGGGAGTGGGGTGTCGTCGAGGTAGTCACAACGCTGCTTCCGCTGGGACGGTCGACAGGGCGTCGCGGGAAACCTCGACCTGTCCGTGATGTTGGGCGAGTTCCTCGAGCACGTGGAGGAGGACCCCGTTCGGGGTCAGTTGGCGGCTCGGCCCCTCGTAGTCGGCCGGTGGGGTATTCGTCAGCGGCGCAGCGGGGTCGAAGCCGTCGAGGTCCTTCTGCAGGTTCGCCCGCACGGCGGCGATGGTGCGGGTGAGGTCTGCGATGGTTCCCCGGGCGGTGAACTCGGCCTCTCTGTCACGGTTGCTCTCGCGGCCGCCGATCAGGTGCCCGATCCAGTAGTCGGCCACCTGGGTGCAGTGGTAGGTGATGGCCCAGGGGGAGTTCGCGCCGTCGAAGGGTGGTGCCTGATTGGCGCGCTCGTCGCCGAGTTCGCCGAGGACGGCGAGCATGCCGTCGAACGCGCGGTCGAGGAAGTACAGGTATTCGTCGGTGTTCACGGGATTCGCTTTCGTGGTGGGAAGGTGCGGAAAGTCAGTGGATCTGTTCGAGGACAGCGTCTTTCGTCTCGGGCAGGCGGGTGAGCACGATCAGTGCGCCGATCGCGAACAGGACCGCGCTGGTGGAGAAGACCAGTCCGGTGCCGCCGAAGCCGAGCAGGAAGGGGACCGCGATGGGGCCGAAGACCGAACCCAGCCGTCCCAGGGCGGTGGCGGAGCCGACTCCCGCGCCGCGACTGCGGGTGGGGAACAGTTCCGGGGTGTAGGCGAAGATCGAGGAGAACATGCCGAAGAAGAAGAACTGCAGGAAGGATCCGGCGAGGATCAGCTCGAACGTGCCCGAACTCTGGCCGTAGAAGAAGGCGGCGATGCCGGATCCGATGGTGTACCCGGCCAGGCAGTAGCGCCGTCCGAGCCGCTCGATCAGGTACGCGGCCGACAGGAATCCGGGGATTCCCCACAGGGCCATGGCGAGGACGAACCCGATGCTCTTGGCGACGTCGAGGCCGTTGTCGGTCAGGAGCTTGCCGATCCAGGTCGTCAGCCCGTAGTAGCCGGTCATCAGGCAAAACCACACTGCCCATACCGTCAGGGTGCGCGCTTTGTGTGCGGGAAGGAAGAGTGCCCGGAAGCCACCCCGTCCGGTGTCCTCGCCGTGCGCGCCGCGCACGGGTTCGGGCTCGGGTAGTGGCCGGCCGGTCGCGTCGCGCACCGCGCTTTCGATGGAGGCCAGGGTGCGTTCGGCTGCGGCCGTGTGCCCCCGGGAGACCTGCCACCGGGGTGACTCCGGCAGGTTGCGCCGAATGATCAGTGCGACCACGGCCAGGGCGGCCTGCATGAGAAAGAATCCGCGCCAACCGAACGTGGAGGCGACCAGGAGGTAGGACACCGCGCCGGCCGTGATGAATCCGATCGGCCAGGCACCCTCGAGCAGGGCGGCGTAGCGCCCGCGCTTCGACGAGGGCATGAATTCGGCGAGGATTGCCGCGGCCACCGGGAACTCCGCTCCCATGCCGATACCGAGCAGGAATCGGAAGGTGAGCAGGGATTCGAAGTTCCACGACAGGGCGAGTCCGATGCTCGCCAGGCCCCAGGCGATGATGCTGTACTTGAAGACCCGCCGGCGTCCGAATCGATCGGCGATGGCACCGGCCCCGACGGCTCCGAAGAACATTCCGGCGAAGCTTGCGCTGCCGAGTACCCCTGTCTGTGCTGCGGTGAGCGAGAAGTGGTGGCTGATCGGTGACAGCAGGAAGGTCATGGCGCCCAGGTCGATCGAGTCGAAGAACCAGGCGGTGGCAATCACCAGGAAGAGGTTTCGCTGGACACGGCACCACGGCAGTCGTTCCATCCGGCCGGCGATCGTGGCGCTGGTCAGGGGAGGCGCGGTGGGCCCTCGTGTCGGTGCGGGGACGCGCGCATCGTCGTACATGGAATCCGGGCTCCTTTTGGTGAGAACGCTGTGTGAATGAGTCCCGTCGCTGCCACCGAGACGAATCACCCTCGCTGGCGTCACCACCCTAGGGGGTGACGGGAATCATGGAAGAAGTTTGAACTCGTTCGCGTCACCTGTCAAGATGGTGACGTGAACGAGTTCGTGTATGTGAGTGGACGGCATTGCCTGGATTTCGCCGGCACCATCCTGTGGCGCCGGACCCTGCGTACCGAGCTGCTCGAGAATCCGGACGATCTGTGCCGGTGGGTGGCCGGGGCGAACCTGTGCGACGAGATGGAACCGCCGTCCGCCGACAGCGTCCGCGACGCACGGCACCTCCGGGAGGCGATCTACAGCGCCGTCGGTGCGGCGCTGACCGGCAGCACCCACCGAGCGACGGAAGCCGAGGTCGGCCTCCTCAACACCGCCGCCGCGGGTCCGCTGCCCACCCTCACCCTCACCCGCGAGGGCGACACGACCAGCACCGGCACACCAAGCAACGCATTGAGCCTCCTCGCCCGGGACGCCATCGATCTGATCGGCTCCCCGGCGATGGCGAAGGTGAAGGAGTGCTCGAACCCGGACTGCACCCGGCTGTTCGTCGATCTCTCCCGCGGCTTCTCGCGCCGCTGGTGCGGAATGGCGGAGTGCGGCAACCGGATCAAGGCCGCGGACTACCGCCGCCGCAAGAAATTGCAGAGCATCGACTAGTGGCGATCAGGGCTGGCGGGCGCTTCGCTGTCCCGCCACCAGCAGAACACGAACAGGGCCAGCGACGCGACGAGTGTCGAGACCACCCATACCGTGAGGGCGATGTCGACCCACGACCCGATCGGCGGGCTTCCCGGCAGGATTCCACGCAACGGCACGACGGCGAACAGCATCGCGGCCATCCAGCCCAGCATGTCGGTGTTGACGGCGCGCTTGCGGCGGAACGTCTGCAGCGCGACGAAGGCGGCGAGGCCCGCCAGGATCGTCATCATCAGCAGCAGGATTCCGGCGTAGATCAGGTTCCCGCCCGTGCGCGCGAACATCAGCGCGGCGCCGGTGCCGTTCCGGGAGAGGTCCGTGTCGACCGCCACCGCCTCGGCGCGTGCCTTCCACCCGTCGACCCGGCCCTCCAGCAGCAGGGCCGTGGGCACCAGTTCGCGGTCGGCGCCGAGCCCCTGATAGGCCTCCACCACCATCGGATTCACCTCGAACCGGTCGAACGGCCAGTACGCCGCGTTGCCGGTGGCGATGAACTCGGTATCGAAGGTCGTGGCCGAGGCGCCCGCCCGGAAGACGATCTCCTCGTGGCTGGTGCTCGGGATGAGAAGCAGCGTGATGTCCCGGTTCAGGGTGTCGCCGTTGGCGTGTAGGAAATTCTCACCGACGGTAATCGTCACCTCGGCCTGCACCCGGTCGGTCGTGGGCTGCAGCGACTTCGCCGTCACGAGGACCACGACCTCGTCGCTACCGATCTCGAACGGTCCGTCGTCGTCGCCGGTGCGGCTGCTCAACCCGTACACGATGAGCGACGCGGCGTAGATCAGCGCGAGGAGAAGCGCCGGCACGGCCCACTGGAGCCGGGGATGGTGGGCATTCATGGGCGTTCGGCGAATCACAACGAGACGGAGGTGTTCTCGGGGTCGATCAGGATCTTCGCGTGCACCCTGGGGCTGCCGAGCGCGGTGAACGCGGATTCGACACCGGCCAACCCGACCGTGCCGGTGATCAGCGGCGTCGGATCGACCTTTCCGTCGGCGAGCATCTGGAGTGTGTCGCGGAATTCGCGGGGATCGTAGGCGATGGCGAAGCGCAGGTCGATCTCCTTGTTGATCGCCAGTGCCGGCCGGAAGGTGTCGGTCTCCATGCAGACCCCGACCACGACGACACGTGACCGCAGCGGCGCCCCGGCCAGTATGCCGTCGATGACTCCGGGCATCCCGACACACTCGAAGACGACCGGCCCGGACGGTGTTGCGCCCACCGCGTCGGCGAGGGCGAAGGCATGCCACCACGGCAGCTTCGGGATGCGACGCAGCTTCTCCATGGTGTCCAGCCCGAGGGCGAGCACCTCCGTGATGGAGGTCGTCTCCCTGCGCCGCGGATAGGACGTCCAGGGCGACGCCGCGGCAGGATCGACCACGACGTCGGCACCGCATTGCCGGGCGAGTTCCCGCCGACGGGCGGAGAAGTCGGCGGCCACCACGGCGCGGACACCGGACGCCTTCAGCATGCTGATCACGGCGAGACCGATCGGGCCGCATCCGATGACGATCGCGGTCCGGCCCTTGCCGACGTCACCCTTCCGCACCGCGTGCCACGCCACCGCCATCGGCTCGGTCAGCGCGGCCTTCTCCGCCGACAGCCCGTTGGGCACCGGCAGGGTCATCGACTCCTGCACCACCACCTGTTCCGCGTAGCCGCCCGGTGCCGAGGCCGACAGCCCGGTCAGGTGGATGTCCGACCCGGTGCGGACGATGGGCAACGCAACCACCGCGGTTCCCGCCGGCCACCGTTTCCGGCAGCCGGGCCCGTAGTGCGCAATGGTGCCGCTGAACTCGTGCCCGAGCACGACTCGCTGGTGGGAGCGCATGAAGTCGCGGTAGCCGGTCTCGGCCGCCAGTTCCGCCATCTCGTCGGCGTGCACGCGGGCGTGCAGGTCCGAGCCGCAGATCCCGCACCGGGACACATCGATCAGCACCTGACCCCGGGCCGGGATCGGAGCCGGGATGTCACCCACCTCCAGGCGAGTCTCGGTGCAGATGACAGCCTTCATGCTGGGCTCCTCGGGTGCGGCGCGGTGGGCCTCCGCTCCGAACGTAGAACACTCCCGACGCCCACACACCACGATTGCCGAATGGTCGCCACAGGGGGTTGTCCCGTCCCGGCGATGGGTGTACACCGACAGCATGAGCGTCCTCGGTCAGATGGATTCGTTTCGTCGCGTCTTTCCCACCGCCCGCCGCAACCGGGCAGACCTGTTGCGCTGGTTGCGGCGCCGCCCGCAGCTACTCGCCGCCGTCGGGTTCCACGAGTTCGCGCTCGCGACGAGCGCCAGGGTCGATCCCCGCCTCAAAGCGCTCGGCGAGATCAAGGCGGCCGCGCTGACCCACTGCGAGTACTGCCTCGACATCGGATCGGCGTTCAGCCGCGCTCTCGGAGTGAGCGACGCGCAGTTACGCGCTCTCCCGACATTTCGTGAGAGCAGCGAATTCGACGACACCGAGAAGCTGGTGCTGGAGTTCGCCGAGGCCATCACCCGCACGCCCGCCCACATCGGCGAGGACCTGCGACGCTCACTGCTCGCCGAGTTCTCCGAGGCGCAACTGACCGAACTCGCCGCGGCCATCGCCTGGGAGAACCACCGCGGACGTCTCAATCAGGCGCTCGGTGTCCGGCCCTCCGGGTTCTCCGACAGCGACTTCTGCGTCGTGCCCGAGCAATAGCCGACGGAGTCTCCGAACTCGGTCCGATCGACGCCAGATAGTCAGCGGCAGCGGGAACGGGACAACCCGCCGAGCACGAAACCCAACCCGATGCCGAGCATCCACACGTCCTTGGCGACGGCGATGCCGTTCTCGTTCGGCCAGATGCTGCCGGGGTTACGCAGCGCGGGCGTCCTCGCGTACATGGCCACGAGGCCCCCGGAGAACCCGGTGAGCGCCGCCCCGGCCACGGCGGAGGGCACAAAAGGTGCGAGTAGAGCTGCGCCCGTGCCGATCTCGGCGACCGAGAGCAACTTGATGAATCGTTCCGGCTGAATCGCGTTCAGGAACGGGAACGCTCCCGCCGCCATACCGTGAATCCCCTGGGCGGTCTGCTCGTCCGCCGACCATTTCTGTATCCCCGTATGGAGGATGAACCCCCCCGTCGCGATGCGCGCGGGAAGGTCGCCGAGTGTAGTCAGTCGCATGGTGGTCTCCTGTCGTCCGGGTCGAACCAGAGAACTGTTCCCCTCGTCAGCCTCCCACTCGGTCGACGGCCGGGAGCGGTTTCGACGGAGCGGGGGTGCCGACCGGCGGGTGGACACGCCCGTACGTGGCGGCCCCCACCGTCACGAACACCGCGCCCAGGATCGCGCCGGCGACAA
The DNA here is from genome assembly GCF_002300195.1 of Rhodococcus sp. ACPA1. NCBI lineage: Bacteria > Bacillati > Actinomycetota > Actinomycetes > Mycobacteriales > Nocardiaceae > Rhodococcus > Rhodococcus sp. ACPA1. The sequence goes on from NZ_NSDX01000015.1 coordinate 202,083, forward strand.
CATCGGTGAGCCAGTGGACACCGAGGTACACGCGGGTCGCGGCAACGATCACCACCCCGCACCCGACCACGGCCCCGCCACACACCCGGACGAGGCGGCGACGGCGGCCGAGCAGGATCGCGGCCGTGATGCCGAGCAAAGCCACCGTACCCGTGACATGTCCGGACGGGAACGAGTAATCCGTCTCCAGGACCTCCTGCAGGTCGAGGGCCGGCCGGCTGCGCTCGACCACCAGCTTCAGGGCCGTGCTTGCCGTGGTGGCGGCCCCGACCGTTCCGACGACGAGGACGGCGGGAATCGCGGAACGCCGATGCCACGCGAGCGCGAGCCCGCAGATCACGGCGAGGGCCACGGTGGCGACGGGGCTGCCGAGGTCGGTGACGAGGAGCGCCGCGTGGTCGAGGACCGCGGAACGGTTTCCGACGGCCCACGACGTCACGGGCACGTCGGCACCGGTCAGTGGGCCGCCGTCGTGGACCTGCACGCAGAGCACGGCCAGTATCAGCGTCAGGGCGGACATACGAAGCCCGGCGTGAGCGGCAGAGGTGTGGGGCATCCGGCCAGTGTCGTCACGGCCTGCTGTGGGAACGCTGAGAGCGCGTGGCCGACGCCGTGACGGTCTGTTGTACTGAAAGTCGCGCGGCACAGGGAGGAGACGCTGGTGCGAGTTCTTCTGGTCGAGGACGAGAGGCGTCTCGCGGAGACGGTGCGCCGTGGACTGACTGCTGAGGGGTTCGTCGTCGACGTCGAACACGACGGCGTGTCGGGTTTCGAGGCGGCGCTGGCCGGCGACTTCGACGTGGTCGTCCTCGACATCATGCTGCCCGGGAAACACGGGTACGACATCGTGCGGGACTTGCGGAGCCGTGAAGTGTGGACTCCGGTGCTGATGTTGTCGGCCAAGGACGGCGAATACGACCTGGCGGACGCGTTCGATCTCGGGGCCGACGACTACCTGATCAAACCGTTCTCGTTCGTGGTGCTGGTGGCCCGATTGCGGGCGCTGATCCGCCGCGGCGCGCCACGGCGTCCCCCGGTCCTGACGGCGGACGGCCTGGAACTGGACCCCGCCCGGCATCGGGTCACCCGCGACGGCACCGCACTCGCGTTGACGCCCCGCGAATACAGCGTCCTGGAGTTCTTGATGCGGAACGCCGGGTCCGTGGTCACCAAACAGGAGATTCTGCAGTCGGTGTGGGACACCCACTACGAGGGCGACGACAACATCGTCGAGGTGTACATCGGATATCTTCGACGCAAAGTGGATGCCCCGTTCGGCGGGAACAGTATCGCCACCGTTCGCGGGGTCGGTTACCGGCTGAAGTCCGGAGACGACTGACGAGTACCGTCCACGGGGAGGGTGATCACGAATCGCGCTCCGCCCGTGTCGCTGTCGGTGACGTCGATGGTGCCCCCGTGGGTCGCGACGATCTCGGCCACGATGGCCAGGCCCAGTCCCGCACCACCCGAGTCGCGGGTGCGGGGGGTGTCGAGTCGGACGAACCGTTCGAAGATCCGCTGCCGGTCCGGCGGGGCGATTCCGTGCCCGTCGTCCGTGACCTCGAGGACCGCTCCGTCGTTCGAGGTCCGGCAGATCAGGCGGATCTCACGCCGGGCGTGACGCCGCGCGTTGTCGACGAGGTTGCGCACGGCCCGCGCCAGTTGCTGCGGGTCGCCGACCACTCGGACCGGCGCGATCGCCGCCCGCACCACCAAGTCCGGCGACATGTCCCGCACTCGGGCACTCTCCGCGTACATCAGGTCGTCGACGTCCACGTCCACCGACGTGTGGGTGAGCCCGTTCTCGTCGGCCCGGGCGAGGAGCAGCAGGTCCGCGAGGAGATGGTTCATTCGGTGCGCCTCGGGCAGCAACGACTCATCGACCAGCGACGTGTCGACCAGTTCGGGCCGGGTGTGCGCCAACTCCAAAGCGGCCGTGATCGTGGCGAGCGGGCTACGCAGTTCGTGCGATGCGTCGGAGACGAATCGTTGCTGCGCGCGGTGACCGGACTCGAGACGGCCGAGCATGCTGTTCATCGTTTCGGCGAGCCGCGCGATTTCATCCTGGGTGTCCGGCACCGGGACGCGTTCGTCGAGTCGGTCCGTGGAGATGGCGGCCACCCGCGCCCGGATCCGTTCGACGGGCAGCAGCGCCGCGCCGACGAGTCGATAGCTCGCCACCGCCACCATCGCGACGACGACCGGACCACCGATCGCCATCAGAAGGGCCACCGTGCCGAGGATGCCCTCGATGGGTTCGCGGTCCGCCCCGACCACGACGGTCGCGGGACCCGGCGGTGACTGCGCACCCCGTTCGACGATCCAGTAGTCGGGCTCGCCGCCCAGATCGATGTTGCCCAGATAGCGCGACTCGCCGGGCGGCACCGGCTCGAACGCGACGGGGAGGCGGTCGGCGCCGGGAGAGGCGGCCACGACGGTACCGGCCGAGTCGACGACCTGGATGGTGCCGACCTGGCCGTCGGTCGCGAACAGCGAACTGTCGAGATCCCCCGGTGCCGCGGTCCGGAGTTGCTCGACGATCTGCCGTGCGCGGGCGTCCGCGGCGTCGCGCGCCGAATGTTCCAGTGTCCGGTACAGCACCAGAAGTAGTGCTCCGCCCGCGAGGACGAGGCAGATCGTGACCACCAGCGCGGCAGCCGCCGCGGACCGGGCGCGCACGTTCCACGACCTCGGGTCGAGCAGATTCCGCTCCATACGGTTCAGTGTTGCTCACGCACCGTGATCGTCTCCGATGACCGCCAGCAGGGCGTCGACGAAGGACGTGGCGGTGGACCCGTCGAAGAGGTCGGTGGCGTACACCAGTTCGCCGTCGATTCCGGCCGGCCGGCCTGTGGAGTCATGGCGTTCGGTGAAATGAAAGTGGAGATCGCATTTCGCCACGTCGAGGGGCCGGGGTGTGATGTCGAAGCGCAGCCCGTCAACGTCCAGGGTCGCCGGAGTGAAGTTGTTCAACGACAGCGCGACCTGGAAGAACGGATGCAGTGACGACGACCGGGACGGGTCGACCACCTCGACGAGTCGCTCGAACTGCACATCCGCATGCGCGAAGGCACGCAGTTCGACGTCATGGGAGCCTCGGATCACGTCCGCGACGGTGTCCCCGGGATCGACCCGGGTCCGCAGGACGACGGTGTTGACGAACATCCCGACGACGTCGTCCAATTCCGCCTCGTTCCGACCGGCGACCGGGGTCCCGACGGCGATGTCGGTGTCCCCGCTCAGTCGTGCGAGCACGATCGCGACCGCAGACCTCAGTGCGGTGAACACCGTGGCGTGATGGCGGTGTGCGACCGACGCCAGCGTGTGATGCGCGATCTCGTCGAGCCGGAACGTGACGCGCCCGGCGCGGTACGTCCAGTCGCGTGGCCTGCGACGGTCGAGAGGCAGCCCCACCTCGCCCGGTAGCCCCGACAGTTCCTCGGTCCAGTACGCGAGCTGCCGCGACGCGACGCTTCCCGGATCGTCCTCGGCGCCCAGGACGTCGCGACGCCACACGCTGTACTGCGGGTATGTCACCCGGGGCGGCTCCCGGTCCGGGGGTGCACCCGCGGTTCGGGTCGCATACGCGGAGACGAGATCGCGGGCCACCAGCGCCAGCGACCACCCGTCCGCGGCGATGTGGTGGAGGACGCACGCAAGGAGGTGATCGCGTGTGTCCAGCGCGAAGAGCCGTGCACGCAGCGGGGGTTCGGACCGCACGTCGAAGGGCGCTGCCAGCACCCGATCCACCCGGTCGCCGACGTCGTCGGGTCCGGCGGGGATCGGCGCGAGATCGGGCAGAGCCTCGCCAACGGACAACAGACGCTGATACGGCCCCGACGCCGAGTCCGGGAAGACGGTGCGCAACGAACCATGGCGCGCCAGAACGTCCGCGACAGCGCAGCGCAGCGCGACGACGTCCACCGTCCCCGACACCCGCACCGTGAACGGAATGCTGTGGAGCGGCGGCGTGGTGGCCGTGCGGTCGATGAACTGCTGCGACGGCGACAGCGGCACCCGGTCGGGCACGGCGGTGGCGGCGATACCCGGCCCACTCACCATGCCGGATCCGGAAGCGTCCCGGTCGTCGATCCGCTCCGCCAGCCCAGACACGGTCGGCGTCTCGAACAGCTCACGTACACCGACAGTCGTATCGAGTTCCGCGTTCAGCGTCGCGACCACCCTCGTGGCAGACAGCGAATCTCCGCCGAGATCGAAGAACGAATCGCCCGCCGCGACGGAGTGAACACCGAGCAGTCGGCCGAACACGGCGGCGACCGTGCGCTCGGTCATCGTTTCCGGATCGCGTCGAGGGGCGGTCGTCGTCCCGAAGTCGGGGGCGGGGAGCGCGCCGCGGTCCAGCTTCTTCGTCGGTGTCAGGGGAACCGCGTCCAGCACCGTGATCGATCCGGGAACCATGTAGTCCGGCAGGAACCGTGCGAGGTCGCGTCTCGCCGACTCGGGTGTGGTCTGCGACTCGCGTCGCACCATGATGTAGGAGACCAGGACCGGGTCTCCGGCCGGGTTGCGGTGCACGATCGTGGTGGCGAAGTCGATGTCCGGGTTCCTGCGCAGCGCGGCATCGATCTCGCCGAGCTCGATGCGGAATCCGCGGACCTTCACCTGATCGTCGGCGCGTTCGACGAATTCGAGGGTGGCGGAGTTCGTCCAGCGGACCCGATCACCGGTGCGGAACATGCGGGAGCCCGGCTTGCCGGCCGGATCCGCGACGAACCGGGTGGCGGTCAGTGCCGGTCGTCGGTGGTATCCGCGGGCGAGCGCCGGCGTCGCGAGGTACAGCTCACCGACGGCCCCCGGCGGGAGGGGGCGCAGCCGGGGATCGCAGACCGTCGCCCGCACGCCCCGCATCAGGGACCCGATCGTCACCCGGCTGCCCGGGTCGATGGGATCGGTGAGGGTGACACTGCACGTGGTTTCGGTGGGCCCGTACGCATTCCGCATCGTCCGGCCGACTGCCCACCGATCCGCGAGGTCCTGCGGGCACAGCTCACCTCCGACGATCACCAGCTCCAGGGAATCCAATCCGCCGGGTTCCACGGTAGCCAACGCAGACGGCGTCGACAGCAGATGCGTGATGCGTTCGGCGCGCAACAGTTCCCGCAATTCCGCCCCGCCGTACACGTCGGTCGGCGCGATCACCAGGGTGGCGCCGCCGATGCACGCCGCGAGCACCTCGACCAGTGCGGTGTCGAAGCTGGGCGACGCGAAATGCAGGACCCGCGAACGCGCTGTGACCGCGTACTTGTCCCGAATCTCCTGCACGAGGTTGGCGAGACCGTCGTGCGTGACGACGACCCCTTTCGGGACCCCGGTGGAGCCGGAGGTGTAGATCACGTAGGCGGGGTGCTCGATGCGCACAGGGCTACCGCGTTCCGCGGTCAGCGGATTCTCGTCGCCGTCGTCGAGGCTCAGCCATCGGATGGTGCCGGGCAGGCTATCGCGCACCGAGCGGACGGTGAGACCCAGCGCCGCACCGGAGTCGCCGAGGGTGTAAGCGATCCGGTCGGTGGGGTGGGTCGGATCGACGGGCACGTACGCCGCGCCGCTCCTGACTACTGCCCACAACGCCAGCACCGATTCGTACGACCGCGGAATCGACACCGCCACCAGGTCCTCGAGTCCGACGCCGTGCCCGGTCAGCACCCGCGCCCACCGGTCGGCGGCCTCGTCGAGGTCGCGGTACGTCACCACCCGCCCTCGGTCCCGGACCGCGACGGCGTCGGGGCGGGTAACGACGGTCGCCGCGAGAATCCGATCCAGCGTCACAGGTTCCGAATCCGGCAGTCCGGAAGCCGGAGCGAACGCCTCCCGTTCGGCGTCGTGGAACACGTCGAGTTCGGCGACCAGGCGGTCCGTGCCGGTGGCGGCATGGAAGCGCGCGAGGAACACGGTGAACCGTCGATGGTGCCCGGTGACCTCGTCCTCGTCGTACAGCGCCGGATTCGCCTCGACGTCGATGCGCGGAACCGAGCCGGGTGGTCCCGGATAGATGTTGACGGCCAGGTCGGCCGTCGGACCGGTCGTCAGCACCTGCACGCGTCCGCTGACCGGACCGAGAGTGATCTCCTGCTTGAACAGCATCAAGTTGAGGACCGGACCGAAGTGGGTGAGACCCGTTCCGGCAGAGGCGGTGTCCTTGCCGATGTCCTCGCGGCGGTACCGCTGATGGCGAAGCGCCCCCGTCAAGGCCGTTCGGGCCACCCGCACCGCCTCCCGCACCGTGCCGGTGCCGATCCCACGCAGAAGCAGGGGGAGGACGTTCGACACCGAACCGCCGGTGCCGCGCAGCCGCGCAGACGTCCTGGCGGACACCGGAAGTGACAGGACCACGTCGTCGGTGCCGGTCATGCGGGCGAGGTACGCGGCGAACGCCGCCACCACCACGACGGTCGGGCTGTGCGCGTTCCCGCCATCGGTGGGACGCAGGAGGTCGCTGCTACGGTCCGCGCGGCCGCGCGCCACCAGCACCGAGGCGCCGGCGTCCGGGGTACGTCCGCTGAGGCCGACGGTCGGGGGCAGGTCGCGCACCTGCTCCCGCCAGTAGGCGCGGTCGCGGTCGAAGCGGGGCGAGGACCGATAGTCCGCATCGTCCGCCGCGATCCGTCCCGGATCGATCGCCCGGAACTCCGGGGGTCGGTCGCCGTCGATTCCCGCAACGTACAGTTCGGCCGTGCGGCGCATCAGCATCATCGCCGCATAGCCGTCCATCGCGATGTGATGAGCACGTGAGTACCAGTAGGCGCGCTCGTCGCCCACCTGCAGAATCGTCGACTGGACGAGTGACTCGCCGTACATGTCGACGGGGGAGGTGCAATCCCGCCGCATCCACCGCTCGGCGGCGTCGACCGGGTCGCGTTCGTCCCGCAGATCGAGCACCGGCACCCGCTCCGGCGTTCCGGCGCCGTAAACCTGGTGGGGCCGGCCGTCCACATCCCGCACGGTGAACGACCCCAGTTCGCGGACGGCTCGCGCGGAGGCCGCCGTCAGAAGATCCAGGTGCACCGGACCACGCAGGTCCACGTATTGGGCGATCACGTAGGGAATCCCGGGAGTGAGCTGTTGCGCGAACCAGATGGCATGCTGCGCCTCGGTCAGCGGGATCACCCGCATCAGCGCCTCCTCACGACGACGAGCCCAGGGACGGGACGACCGCCGATGGTGACACACGCGCGCTGTGAAATCGCTGAGGACCGTCGTCGCCGCGCTCCTCGCGGAGCCGCGGCGACGACGGTGCGTGACCGGCGGCTCAGTGGGCGAGGACGACGGCCCCGTCCGTCTCGGCCGCGGCGGCGGACCCCGAACCGGGTGCGCTCAGCTGCGAAATGCGGCGGGGCAACGCGACGGCCACGATCGCGCCCAGCAGCGCGGAGATCGCGCCGATGACGAACGCGATCGTGATTCCGGTGTCCGTGTAGAAGACCGCACCCTGCATGACGGTCGCGATGTGCGAGTTCAACACCGAGAAGGCGATCACCGGGAGGATGGCGGGCAGGATGCTCTGGAACACCGCCACCATGCTCGCCGTCGTCGCCTGCAATTGCGGCGGCACCGCGGCGATGAGCAGGTTCGGGATGGAGGCGTACCCCATGCCCATTCCCACGCCGAGGAGTGCGGCGAAACCGATCAGGAGTGCCTTGTCGTCGTGGATCATCGCCGTGAGCAGGCAGGCGGCGGCCATCACGAGCATGCCCACGACCATCAGGATCCGCGGACGGACGTTCCGGGGGACCAATGTTCCGACGATCAGCCCGCCGATCACCACAGCGCCACCCAACGGTGCCTGGAAGATCGCGAATCCCTCTGCGCTGATGCCGAATCCGTAGCCGAGACCCAGGATCGCCGGGGTCATGCACATCATCGGGAGCATGATCGTGAACACCGAGGACGTGCCGTAGCAGAATCCCGCGCCGAGCGCGGTCAGAAACACCGGCCGCTTACCGAAGAACCGGATGTCGATCAGCGGGTCCGCGAGAAGGCGTGCGGACACGATCCACGCCACCAGCAGGGCCACACCACCGGCGATGAAACCGATCGTCGATCCCGACGCCCAGCCCCACGAGGGCCCGAAGCTCACCCCGACGAGGATGCCGGCGAGTCCTGCGCCGAGGAGCGCCGCGCCGATCAGGTCGATGCGGGAACGCAGCCGCACGGTCGATTCGCCGGTCGTCGCCCGGATCAGGACGCTGAGGATCACCAGGCCGGCGAGGAAGAACCAGAAGATGCTCCGGAAGCCGAAATTGTCGATCAGCCAGCCGGTGAAGAACGGGGCGGGGATCGCGATGAGCCCCATCCCGCTCGTGGCGATGCTGACCGCCAGCGCCACCGTCCGGGCGGGGAAGACGTCACGGATGAGCGAGTAGCTCAGGAACAGGCAGGGCACCAGTAAACCCGTCAGGGCGCGGCCGGCGATCAGCACTGCGTACGTCGGTGCAATCGCCGAGATCAGCGACCCGACCGCCGACAGGCCCACGGCAGTCAGCAGGAGCTTGCGTTTGCCGTGCGTGTCGGCGAGCTTACCGATCAGTGGGCAGGTGATCGCTCCCACCAGCAGGAACGACGTGAGCAACCACGCGCCCTGCGTCGTCTGGTAGTGGGTGACGATCTGCGGCAACGCGATCGAGATCATCATGTAGCTGACCGCGAGCATCTCCAGTAGCAACACGATCGAGGCGAGCGAGAAGATCAGGCGGGGCGTCCATCGCTCGGTAGTCGCGTGGGTGACCATCATCGGGTCCTTTCGAATACCTGCCCGGGAACTCGGGGCGGTGCCGCGGCACAGCGGCGGCCCGAGCCGGGCGGTAGGGGTGGGTGGTCACATTCGGTGGTCGAAGTCTCGTGAATGTGTAATTGACATCACAGTTCTCGGGAATGCGGCACGCCATGCGGCGTTCCGCCCAGCGGGAAACCGACCGGAGTGTGTGTTCGCCGGTTGACGCGAATCGGTGATTCCCGGTCCCCACTCGAGCGAGGATCGACTCATGGCCGAAACACAGCGCGAGAAGGAGTTCCACCGGCTGAGAACGCCACGCTCGGCGGCCGTCGCGGGGATCGTCTTCGCCGTGCTGTTCGCAACGAGCCTCGTTCTCTTGCGGACCGCGCTGCCGGCGGACCCATTCGACGAAACCCCCTGGGTGGGGAGCGGCGAGACGCGGATCAAGGCGGCCCTGCTCCTTGCTCCGTTCGCCGGGATCGCGTTCCTCTGGTTCATCGGCGTCATCCGCGACCGGCTCGGCGACCTCGAGGACCGATTCTTCGCCACAGTGTTCCTCGGCAGCGGATTGCTGTTTCTCGCGATGGGTTTCGTCTCGATGGGGGTGGCGGGCGGCGTCCTCGCCATTGCCCGTCACTCGGGCAGCTCCGCGAACGAGATCGTCTACTTCGGCCGCGAGATCATGCTGCAGATCAACCACGTCTACGCGCTGCGTATGGCCGCGGTGTTCATGATCTCGCTGGGGACGATCTGGCTGCGGACCGGCCTGATGCCGCGATGGCTCGTCGTGACCACGTATTCGCTGGCCTTGGCTCTGCTGATAATCGTCGACTTCAGCCTGTGGACGACATTGGCTTTCCCGGCGTGGGTGCTACTGGTCAGCGTCTACATCCTCGTCACCGGACGCCGCGTGAGCCACGAGGCCGCCAGAGCCGGGTCGCCGTAGACGGCGTTTCGTCAGGCGTGATGCGTCGAGGCCACCCGGTACAGCTGCGGGTCGGCCGCGTAGTTCGCAACGCGGGTGCCGTCCAGCCCGGCGTGAATGTTGGCGGATACGAAACCGGGGCGATGCCGCATCACCTCCTCGGTGGCCCGGCCGAGCAGCTCCACGAGCTGCTGCTGGGTCTCCGGGGTCACCGTGAACACATTGACCAGGGTGACGACGTCGGCGGTGGCGTCGATCGTGGTGGGAGTCATGGTTCTCGCTCTTCCTGTCGCCGAGATCTCGCCGGTGCTCAGGTCCGCGCCGGCGTCGTGGAGACGAAGTCGTCGATGATCTCGACCACCGCGGCGGGATCCTCGAGGTGGGGATAGTGCCCGACACCGTCGAGGACGGCGAGTCGGCTCCCGGGAATCGCCTCGTGCGCCGCATATCCGTGCGCAACCGGGATGATGCCGTCCGAATCGCCCCAGATCAGTTGCGTCGGGAGACCCTCGTTCAGGTACAGACGGCTCAGCGCGCTCACCGCCTGCCCCCGATGGTCGACGACCGCGCGGAGCGTCCGCAGAAACGCCTGCCGGGTATCCGAATCGGACAGTGACGAGTAGGCGTTCCACATCTCGTCACCGCGTACCGAGTGGATCCCGACCGCCGCCAGCCAACCACGGACCTTGTTGCCGGCATCACGAACCACGGCGGGCGCCACCAACGGCAGGAGGAACTCGGAGCCCGGCGCCGCCAGCAACCGCAGGGTCCAGTTCACGTCCGGTCCCAGTCCGCCGCTGCCGATGAGGACCAATCGGTCACACAGTTCGGGATGCTGATAACTGAACTGCATCGCCACACCGCCGCCGAGGGATTGACCGATCACGGTCACCCGTCCGATGTTCAGTTCGTGCAGGAGGTCGCGCAGCCATGCAGCGAACGCGCCCAGCGAGTAGTCGCCACGCGGCTTCGCGGAATCACCGTGGCCCGGCAGGTCCGGTGCCAGGACCCGGTACCGCCGCGCCAACTGCGGGAGAACCGCACGCCAGGTCGCGGAACTTCCCGCCATCCCGTGGACGAGCAGCAGTGTCTCACCCTCACCTCTCCCGCTCAGCCGGTATGCGACTGCGTCCCCGTGCAGTGCGAGGTGCTGGAGTTGGGACATACAACGACCTCCCGATCGGGTGATGCTGCGGCCTCTTCGGTAACGATAGGGGAGTTTCGCTCGATATCGTCATCAACTGCGGCGTGGGAACTTGATCTCAGCCCCCGGTTGATCTAGCCGGCACACCAACGCGAGGCTCGAAAACAGGAGGAACCCGCATGAATGTTGTGTCGAGCCCGGCCATCGCTCGTCCGCGTGTCCTGCTGATCGACGCCGATGTGGAGAGATCCCTCGTCGACCGCCTTCGGGACGCGGGATTCTTCGTCACGAGGACCTACGCCGAACCGGTGCGGTCGCGGATCGAACCTCCCGACGTGGTGATCGTCGACGCGCGATCACCACACCTCGACGTCGACACCACGGTGCGGGCGTTGAAAGCGATGCGATTCGCGCTCGCCGTCGTAGTGATCGGCACCTTCCGTTCCGGCAACCGTCGGGGCGACCTCCTCGAGGCCGGCGCCGACGACGTGATGGAGATGCCGGTCGGGGCGGACGAACTCGTCGCGCGGCTCCGCGCGATCCTCCGCCGGGTGAAACCCGAGGTGCCTGCACAGGCGCCCGCCGACGCGCAGGACGTCTGCCTGTGCGAGGAGCCTCACGAACCCGACCACGACGGGCTGCGCACCACGCTGACCCGGACGGAATTCGTCCTCTTCACCGTGCTCGCGCAGAATGTCGACCGAGTCGTCACCCGCCGCGACCTCATGCTCATGGTGTGGGGTGTGACGGTCGAATCGAAGACGAACGTCCTCAATGCCTATGTCTGCTCGCTGCGGCGGAAGCTGGTGGCCGTCGGATCGCCGTACGTCGTCCACACCGTGCGCGGCGTGGGATTCGCCCTCGGCGAGGTCGAACGTCCGGGAAGCATCGATTCCGCCCGTCAGGTGCCTGTCGCCGCCTCGTGACACGGACCCGGCTGGGCGAAGAATTCGAGCGCGCGTTCGAGCACCACATCCGGCGTCTCGTCGACGAGGAAGTGTGAGGCGCCGTCGATGAACTCGACACCGAAGTCGTCGGTGTGCTCCTCGAATCCGCCGAGGAACTCCGGTCGCACGATGGGGTCTTCGGCGCCGATGAGCGCCCGGGTGGGGGTGCTGAGCCGGCAGTGCCTGTACGAGCCGGTCATGATCCGCGCGGCCTCACGCATGATGAAGCAGCGGTAGAGAGCGGACGCCGCGTCGGCGCGGGCCGGTTCGCGCAGCCGTTCGGCGAACAGTTCGATGTCCAGCTCCGACCAGGCGTTCCGGTTCGTGCGTGAAACCCCGCAGCAGGTGGTAGGTCAGCCGTTGATGTCCCCGGCCGAGCAGGCGTGGACCGACGAACGGTGCGGCGATCACAGGTTCGAACCAGCCGTGCCGGGCGATCGTCAGCAGCAGCCGTGGGTCGAACCGGACGAACGGGTGGGGGACACCGAGACTCACGTACTTCCGGACACGGTGGGGCTCGCTCAGGCACAGCTCGTATCCGAGCAGTGCGCCCCAGTCGTGCGCGATCAGGCAGATGCGGTCGAGTTCGAGCGTGTCCAGCAGCGCCACGACGTCGGCGAGCAACTGCTCACGGTCGTATCCCGTGGGCGGGGCGTCGGTCCAGCCGGCGCCGCGCAGATCCGGGCAGATCACCCGGTAGTGCGCGGCCAGCCCCGGGAGTACCCCGCGCCACTCCCACCAGTGCTGGGGGAAGCCGTGGAGCAGCACCACCGGTTCGCCGTGACCGGCCTCGGCCACGTGCATGCGCAGGCCGGGGAGTTGGAGGTAGCGGTGCCGGACACCGTTCAGTGTGGGAAAGGTGTTGTCCGGCTCGCCGTTCGGGCCGGAAAGTCTGTCGTTTTCGCGGGCCTCGTGTCTCATGACCTCACGCTACTACGATCATAGTGTCAAGTCACTATGTTTATAGTAGCCGTGTGACGCCAACGAGAACGAGAGCGCTCGACGCAGCGATCGACCTGGTCGGAACTGAGGGTCTGCGATCGCTCACCCACGCCCGGGTCGACGAACGCGCCGACCTCCCGAAGGGAACCACGTCCAACTACTTCCGTACCCGGGCGGCGCTGCTCACCGGCACCGTCGGCGCGATCGTGGAACGCGAGATGTCCGAAGTCGGCGTGCTGGCACCGACATCCGCAGACGACCTCGTCGACGCGCTCTGCCGTCTGATCGACTACACGACCGTCGCCAACCGAACCGTCACCGCCGCGCGGCTGGTCCTGTTTCTGGAGGCCGGCCACGACCCCACTCTTCGGGAGGCGCTGGCACGCGGACGTACAGCCATGGAGGCGTCGGCCGTCTCGGCATTCCACCGGCTGGGAGCACGGGATCCGCAGACCGCCGCCACCGCAGTCATGGCCTGTGCAGAGGGGGTGATCCTGCATCGCATCGCCCGGTGGGACACCACGGATCCGCGGCCGACGTTCGACCTGGTGGTGCGGGCGGCGCTGAACTGACATCCCGCGTTCGCCTCCGAGATTCGCTACCGAGATCGGTCACCTCAGGTCGCGTCGGCGGAAGCCGATCAATCCGACTGTGACGAGTGCAGCCGCGATGACCGATTCCCACACAATCGGTGTCGGGTCAAACGCCCCACCAGGCAGTTTCGGAAGATGACTGAAAGGTTCCAGGTCGAGGACCCAGGCCGGGAGGCCGGCGAGGGAGCCGACCGTGAAGATCAGGATGAACGCCACATAAACGGCCCATGCGGCCGGCGCGAGGCGGGGCAGCAGTCCGAACAGTGCCACGGCTACTCCGGCCGATATCCAGATCGCGGGAAGTTGAACCAGTGCGCCGGCGACCGTCGCGGGGAGCTTGTCCGCGATGTCCCCGACGGACGCGCCGTACGTCACTCCGACGGCGACACCGGCGACGACGATGGCGACGGCTGGGCCGAGCAATGCGAACAGCAGGTGGCTCAGTGCCCACCGGACGCGGCCGACCGCTCCCGCGATTACCGGCTCGCCGCGTTGCGCGGTTTCCTCGTAATAAAGCCGGAGGGCGGCGGAAATCGCGTATGCCGACGCGGCGATGCCCAGCATGGTGAGCGCGAGGGCGACGAAGATGTCCTCCACGGTTGCATTGCCGCCGAGGCGGGCAAGGAAGTCGTTGATCGTCCGGCTATCGCCGAGTTGGTTGCCGAGTCCGTGCGCGGCGCTGCCGAACAGCAGTCCGTACAGAAGCAGGGCGACGGTCCACGCGAGCAGCGTCCCGCGGTGCATCCGCCAGGCCAGACCGACGGGCCCCGCGAGAGCAGGCCCGGCGGTCTCGCCGCCGGGGCGTTCCGCGATGAGTCCGCCACCGACGTCGCGGCGGCGAAGCAGCACGTAGGCGGCGGCGGTCGACGCCGCGGTCGCTGCCACATGCAGCAGGAGAACCCACCACCGCTCCTCGGCGAACGGGCGCAGCTGCAACGACCAGCCCTGCGGTGACCACCACGACAATGCCCCGGAACCGGCATCACCGACGGCGCGGAGTGCAAAGAACACTCCGAGTGCGCCCAGCGCGACGCCGCGGGCCGTGCGGGCGGAGGTGGTCAACTGCGCGGCGACGGCGGCTACGCCGGTGAACACGAGACCGCTTGCGGCCAGGGCGGCTCCGTAGCCGATCGAGCCGGCCAGCGGCAGGTCGAACATGCGCAACACGACGCCGAATGCGGTTCCCGTCACGATCGACGCACCCGCGGCCACGACGATCGCGGCGGTCAGTCCGGCGTACCGGCCGACCGCGGTCGAATCGATCAGCTCGGCGCGACCGGATTCCTCCTCGGCCCGGGTGTGCCGGATCACGGTCAAGATCACCGCGACGGCGATCACGGTGTACAGCGCCCCGGCTTTCCAGATCGCCACCGCCCCGGGACTGGGGTTGAATATGGGTCCGTACATGGCGATCTGGGCGGGACTGGCGGCGGTCGCCGCCGCAAACTTCGCCAGATCGGCAGCCGTCGGGTAGACCGATTTGATGCTGCCGGCATAGGTGATCGGCATCAGTACGCCGATGATCACGGTCCACAACGGAAGCACGACCCTGTCGCGGCGCAGGCAGAGTCGAAGAAGGTGCAGTGTGCCGGCGTAGTCCGCCGTGAGACCCGCGCGCACCCCGGCAGCGTCGCGGGGGCCGGTCACGGACGCGGTGGTCATGTCCGCTCCTTCACCCTGCCGGTTGTCGGCTCGTCCGGGGCGCCACCCACCCGATAGTGCCGCAGGAACAACTCCTCCAACGTGGGCGGCGTGCTGACCAGGCTTCGGACGCCCGTGTCCCCGAGCACCCGGATCAGCTGGCCGAGGCCTCCGCTGTCGACCTGACAGTGCAGCGTGCTGCCGTTGATCACGATATCCGCGACGCCGGGGATGTGGTGCAGGTCGCCCGGGTCGCCGAGTAGTTCGGCGGTGATCGAAGTGCGGCTGAGGTGACGCATCGAGTCGACGGCGCCGCTGTCGACTGTCTTGCCTTCACGGATGATCGTCACCCGATGGCAGAGCGCCTCGACCTCGGAGAGGATGTGACTCGACAACAGGATGGTGGCACCGCGGTCGACCGCTTCGCGGGCGCACTCGCGGAAGACTTGCTCCATCAATGGGTCCAGACCGGAGGTGGGTTCGTCGAGGAGCAGAACCCTGGCGTGCGACGAGAGGGCCGACACCAGGGCTACCTTCTGCCGGTTACCTTTGGAGTAGCTCCGCGCCTTCTTGCGCGGATCCAGATCGAACCGATCGATGAGTTCTCCGCGGCGTTGTTCGTCGAGTCCGCCGCGCAGTCGCGCCAGCAGGTCGATCGTTTCGCCACCGGACAAGGATGGCCACAGTGTGACATCGCCGGGCACGTAGGCCACTTCACGGTGCAGCGCGACTGCATCGAACCACGGATCGCGACCGAGCATCCGGGCCTGACCCGACGTGGCGCGCAGAATCCCGAGCAGTACACGGATGGTGGTGGATTTTCCGGAACCGTTCGGCCCGAGGAAACCGTGGATCTCGCCGAAGTCGACGGTGAGATCCAACCCGTCCAGTGCGTGAACGTGACCGAAGTGTTTGTGAAGACTATGCACTTCTATGACGTGTTGCATGTCGGCTCCTGTCCTGCTCAACTGTCGCTGATCCATCGGCCGGTGTACTAGGGCCTTTCGTCCGCGTTCTTTCGTTGCCGCAACACACGCGACCGGTCGGGCGAGGTGGTGACCAATGACCCTGACGCGCCGCTGGAGCCAGGACCCACACTGAGACTTCGGGGACACGGACCGGGAGGAATTTCCTGTGCGAACCGGCAGAGTTGCTGTTCTCGTCTTGGGCTGTCTGAGCGCCCTGACCGGGTTCGCGCTGCTCACTGCCGCGGTGTTTCTGGGGTGGGCCTACTTCATGCAACGCGACGGTGGGCACTTCACCTCGCCGCGTGAGCACTTCGAGACGAGTGAGAGTGCCCTGTTATCGGAGAAGATCGATCTCTTCGAGGGCGCGGACTTGCCGAAAGGGTTCAGCACCGAGGACCTCGGCCGGGTACTGCTGCGAGCCACCGCGACCGATCCCAGCCAGGAGATCT
Source organism: Rhodococcus sp. ACPA1 (assembly GCF_002300195.1). NCBI lineage: Bacteria > Bacillati > Actinomycetota > Actinomycetes > Mycobacteriales > Nocardiaceae > Rhodococcus > Rhodococcus sp. ACPA1. The sequence goes on from NZ_NSDX01000015.1 coordinate 218,423, forward strand.
TCATCGGGATCGGCCCTCGTGACGAGGTCGACAAGTATTTCACCGACGTTGCTCGCACCGAGGTGACAGACGTGCAGTTCGATCCGTTCCGACCGACCTATCGGCAGATCCCCGGAACCCGACCCGCGGAAGCACCAGGGGCACAGTCGTTCTGGTCGACCTCTTCAGCGGGTCCCGGAACACAAGAAGTGCGCTGGGAGCTGCAGCAGGGTGCCTGGACGGCTGTCGTGATGAATGCCGACGCCGCCCCCGGGGTGTCCGCCGACATTCAGGCCGGGGCACGCCTCGCCTTCCTCGGACCGCTCGCTCTGAGTGTCCTGATCGGCGCAGTCGTCTTTCTGATCATCGGAATTCCGTTGATCGTGGCAGGAGCAATCGGTCTGGGTCGGCACGGTCCACCGCAACCGCATCCCGTCGGACGGGACGCAGCCGACGACACGTTCGCCGGCGACGTCACCCACCCCCAGGTTCCATGGACCGTCTATCCCACTCGTCTCGTGGGCGAACTCGACGAGCCACTGTCGCGATGGCTGTGGCTGGTGAAGTGGTTACTGGCGATCCCGCACTACTTCGTGCTCTTCTTCCTCGGGGTCGCGTTCGTCGTCACCACCCTGGTGTCCGGATTCGTGATCCTGTTCACGGCGCGGTATCCGCGGGCCCTCTTCGACTTCGGCGTCGGCGTTCTCCGGTGGTGGTGGCGCGTGCAGTTCTATACCTACTCGGCCCTGGCGACGGACCGCTACCCACCCTTCACCCTGAAACGTACCGACTATCCTGCGGACTTCGACGTCGACTACCCCGTGCGGCTGTCCCGCGGACTGGTGCTCGTGAAGTGGTGGCTGTTGGCGATCCCTCACTACCTGATCCTGGCGCTACTCGCGGGAGGGTGGTTCGGGAGCTGGCGTGCCGGAGCGTTCGCCACCGACGGTGCGCACTACGGGCAGCCGTGGCTCATCGGTTCTCTGCTCGGTCTCGTGGTGACCTTTTCGGCAATTGCGCTTCTCTTCACCGGACGGTACCCACACGGTCTTTTCGACTTCGTGATGGGAATCAACCGCTGGGCGTTTCGCGTCGCAGCCTACGCGACCCTGATGCGAGACGAGTACCCACCGTTCCGCCTCGATCAGGGACCATTCGAGCCAGATGAGGCCAGGCCTCACTCGGGCGGAGACGATTCCGGTGCCGACACCTCTCCGGAAAGGCCCCGCCCATGAAAGTACTGGTGGCGTACGCGACAGCGAAGGGCTCGACCCGCGGGATTGCCGAGAGACTCGGGTCGTGTATCGAAGGTTTCGGGCTGGAAGTCGATGTGCGGGCGGCCGCGGATGTGTCACACGTGCACTCCTACGACGTGATCGTTCTCGGTAGCGCGATCCATGACGGGCAGTGGCTCGCCGACGCCTCCGACGCGGTCGAGCGCCTGCGGTCGCAGTTCGAGGGGAAGCGAGTATGGGCGTTCTCGGTGTCGTCGGTGGGCGTCACCAGCACGACCCTGTCCAAGCGGCTGGCGCATTTTCTGCGTCGCATGACACCGGAGCCTCGAGCGGTGCAGTTACTGCGGGATGCGGCCGATGTGCGCGACCACCGATTCTTCGCCGGGGCGATCGCCCCGGGTGATTGGCCAGGATTCGGGCGGGTCGTCTTCAGGCTCATGGGTGGGCACTACGGCGACGCCCGGGACTGGACGGACGTGTGCGCGTGGGCAGGCACCATCGCCGCCGAATCGACCCGGGACACGGAAAGACGGACCTAGATCCAGTGGTCGGCACCGCAGAGGCATTGCTCTCGCGGTACCGGGCCGGTGGAGGTGAGATCGGAGGAGCATCGATGAGTTCATTGAAGAGGCGTGTGACGTGGTCGAGTCTGACTACGCCGCAGCGCGCCGCGCTGGTCGTGGCGGCGGCGGTGCAATTGGTGCTGGCCGTGGCGGCCTGGGCAGATCTGGCGAAGCGTGATCCCCGCGAGATCAGGGGGAGCCGAACGACATGGGCTGCCGTGATCGCGGTGAACTTCATCGGACCCATTGCGTATTTCCGGTGGGCTCGCCGCACCCCGGCGGAGTCACGATGAAGGGCCGGAAACCGTTCAGGGTGAGCCGATTCCCTCACTCTGCTTGACCTCGCGGCGAAGCGCATCGAGCTGCGGCGCGGTTCCGAGCGCAATGACAATGGTATCCGGGTCCAGACGTCGCTCCGGCGGGGGATTGGCAACGAACTGCCCCGTCGGTGACCGCAGCGCCATCAACAGCGAGCCGGTGACCGCCGCGAGGTCCGCTTCCGCCAGCGTCCGCCCGGCCAGCGGCGAGCCAGCCGAGACCTCGACCTCCTCGATCCGGTAGTCCAGTGTCTCGTCGTGCATCACGACGTCCAGGAACTCGGCGACGTGTGGCTGGAGCGCGAAGGCACCCATCCGGCGTCCCCCGATGAGCTGAGGGTTGACGACGCGGTTTGCTCCCGCGCGAATCAGCTTGGATGTCGAACCGTCGTTGCGGGCGCGGGCGATGATGATCAGGTCCGGCCGCAACGCGCGGCTCGAGAGGGTGACGTAGACATTGTCCGCGTCGGTGTCGAGCGCCGTGATCAAAGCGTGGGCACGGCCGATTCCCGCCGCTTCGAGAACCTGGTCGTCCGTGACATCCCCGACTACTGTCGGGACGTCGAGGTCGGCGAGGCGCTCCGGATCTCGATCGACGACGACGACCGGCATCCCGAGCGTGGCCAGGTACTGAACTCCGGCCCGTCCGACCCGGCCGAAACCACAGATGATCGCGTGCCCGGTCATCCGGCTGATGTGTCTGTCCATTCGCCGACGCTCCATGTGCTGACGTAAATGTCCCTCGATGAGTGCTTCGAGGATTACCCCGAAGGTGTACAGAGCCGTACCGGCACCCGCAAGTATGAGCAGGATCGTGAAGATCTGGCCCACCGCACCGAGTGGGTGGACCTCCCGAAACCCGACCGTGCTGATCGTCGTCACGGTTTGGTACAGCGCATCCAGAATGCCGAAGCCCAGGACGACATACCCGAGCGTGCCTGCAACGACGACGAACCCGAAGGCCCCCAGTGCTCGGCCGATCCTCAGGAGGGGACTCATCACGGTCCTCCCGGCCTGCCCGCCGTGGGGTGCCACGGTCACTAGCCTGCGTACCGAAGGCGGCGGTGCGGACCGGCAAAGATGACCGGGCACGTCGCGTGCATGAGGACGCCCGTGGCCGTGCGGCCGAGTATTCCGCGCGGTGCAGCGGGGCCACCGCGTCCGACGATCAGCAACGCGGCCGACGACGAGTAGCGGACCCACACTTCATCCGCCGGCGCCGCCGTGGTGATCGGGTCCACGACGACCTCGAGGAGTGTTGTGAAGGACGTTCCCGCCCGCATCTCCATTCTGATTTCGGTGGTCCCGGGCCGCGTGGGTCCGGAGGCGGCGACGTGGCGGGCGACTTCTGCGGCCTCGGTGAGGTGCATGTGCGCGTCCTGGGCTCGCTGTCGCTCGTGCTCCCCGTGGTGTGCCTCGCCCCGTCGCCCACCTTCGGAGGGATCGTGCACGAAGAGCAGCCGCAGAGGAACACGATGAAGGGCGGCAACTTCCGTCGCCCACGCGGCGGCGTTCAGCGCACCGCGTGAACCGTCGATCCCGACAACGATGTGACGAGGATGATGGGCGGCGTCACTCATTCCATTTTCCGTTTCTCCGGATCGGCTCGGGGCGAAGGCGTGGTCTGGGCAATCCGCGTGAACACCTTGGTCAGTCGATCGACGATCGGGACTGTCAGCGTCACACCGGGCTCGCGCACCCCGATGATCCTGCCGAGTCGGAAATGAACACCTCACTCGTACTGATTCACTACGGCGAGAATGCACGGCAGACATGACGGCTCCGACGTCGACGAACGGGTACGTCTACATCGAAGGCGGCTGGGCGGCATGGCAGTAGGGCCGACGGTCACTATTTGGGGCATTTCTTCAAGGGTGGTGGCCGTTCGCGGAGAGAGGCACTTCGGCCCTGTTCCCACCCGGATCGACACCGCAAGGATCGACCTGGAGCACGGAATACACACGCGTCCGCACACTGGAGAAGCAGGGTGACATGAGCGCGACCACAGCGACGCCGGCGGAGCGGCCGGAGCACCCTCCGTGCGCGGGTCGGCCGAGAGAGAACTCCGCTTTTGCGGAGGGGCCACCAGGCACCGACTTGTGGCCCCCGCCCCGGTATCTCTCCGTTGGCACGATCGGACCCACCACCCGACCCGGGTCCGTCGCCCGGGACCTTCGGCCCTCGCGCCGCCCCACAGGCAGCGGCGATGGTAGACGTATGGGATACCAAGTCGAACTCGTCGAGATCGAGGCACACCCGGCCGGTGTGGTGCGGGACCGCCTCCGTTTCGACCACATCGAGGACTTTCGCGGGCCGGCTTTCGGCGAGGTGGTCACTGTCGCAGAACGGCAGGGCAGGCACGTCGCCGGTGCCCCGTTCGCGCGGTACCGCCAGGCCGAGGACGGGCAGTGGGACGTCGAGGCCGGCTTCCCCCCCACAGCGGCGGCATCGCCGCCCGCGGTCGAGTCGAGCCGACGTCGCAACCGGCGGGCCGCGCCGCCAAAACCCTCCATATCGGGGACTACAAGGGAGTCGGCGCAGCATACGCAGCCGCCACACACTGGATCCCCGAGCACGGCTACGTCCCGTCCGGAGACCCGTGGGAGTCCTACCTGGACGGGTCCGGCGTCGCGGCGCCCCGCACCGAGGTGTTCATGCCCTGCATTCGGAACCCCGCCGTGAACCGGGATCAGGGGCGAGGCGATGCCGTTGCACGCGAGGACGAGACGACGACGGTCTCCAATCCTGGTGCAGAGCACTCCATCCGTGACTCCGAACCACGACGAGTGCCCCTGCGGGTTGCGGCGCCGCGATTGGCCCGGTGTGCCGCGCGTACGGCGAACCTCCTCGCCCGCCGCCGCATTCACCAACCGAAACGGCACAGGGGCCGGAGAATGACCTTCGCTGACGGCACCACCGGAATCGTCTACCGCGAGACCGTCATGAGCGGTGAGTCTCCACCTGATCCGGCGGTCCTCGTCGTCTCCTTCCGACTGCGCGGTGTCCACGGCTGGGGCCACACACTGTTCAGGGCCGAAAGCCTGCTCAACACACCATTGTTCGCGGGGTTCCCCGGATTCGTGTCGAAGCTGTGGCTCACCGCGGACGAAGAGGACCGGTACCGCGGTTTCTACCAGTGGGACGGCGCACGCTCCGCCGAGGAGTACGTCCGGGTGTTGTGGTGGCCTCTCGCGCTGGTGAGCCATCGGTCCTCGATCCGATTCTGCATCTTGCCCGGTCGTCTTCGCGACGACGTTCTCGAAGGCGCCGAGTCAGGAGAGGGCACCGCACCTCCCGACGAGGCGTGGTGGCGGCTCGTCCGGACGGAGACGAAACCGAGATGACCGCGCCGGACGGGCAGCCTCTCGACGTGCTCGTCGTCGGCGCAGGTCCGACCGGACTCGCAGCGGCCCTGATCGCTCACGATCACGGCGCACACGTGCGCATCGTCGACCGCAGACCGGACGCACCCCGATTCTCGCGGGCTTTCCTCGTCCAGCCCCGGACCCTCGAAGTACTGCGGCCGCACGGTGTGACCGATGAACTCCTCGCGCTCGGAGACTCCAACCCGCAGGTGCACCTCCACCTGCGTCGGCGCTGTGTGCCCGTCGACGTGGGTGAAATCCGGCTGCCGGACACCGCATTCCCGAATTTTCTGCTCGTGCGGCAAGCCGACGTGGAAGCCGTTCTGCGACGAGCACTCCGCGGCCGTGGCGTCGAGGTGGAGTGGGAGACGCAGTGCGAGTCCTTCCGGGCGGTCGACGGAGTCGTCTGCGATGTGACGCATCAGGGCATCCGCCGACACATCGCGGCCCGGTTCCTCGTCGGGTGTGACGGCAGCACCAGCACGGTGCGCGCGACGGCCGGCATCTCCTGGGACGGGTCGGTGTACCCGCACGAGATTCTCCTCGCCGACATCGAACTCGAGGGTGACGTCCAGACCGGCGTCACACACGTCGCGGTCCACCGTGACGGGCTACTGTTCCTGCTCCCACTGGGCGAAACCGCTCGCTGGCGGGTGCTCACCGCCCAACCCCCGAACCGCGCGCAGGCCCAGACCGACCGACAGCACCTGCAGAAGATCCTCGACCGGGCTGACGTTCATGCCCGCATCACCCGGATCGCGTGGTCGGAGCGGGTACGGGTCCAGCACCGCGTCGCGTCCCGGTATCGATGCGGGCCGGTCTTCCTCGCAGGGGACGCCGCTCATGCCTTCTCCCCGGCGGGCGGCCAGGGCATGAACACCGGCATCCAGGACTCTGCCGACCTGGGGTGGAAACTCGCGTTCGCGGCACGGCTCCGGCCCGATGGCGACGCCGCCCTGTTGCGGTCGTATGCGGAGGAACGTCGGCGCGCCGCACAGCAGGTGCTGCTGCTGACCCACGTGCTGTTCTGGGCCGAGGCCGGCCGCGGTCGGGTGCCGTCGCTTCTACGCGGCGCCTTCTCCTCCACAGGGGCGCCGCTGGTCCCGGTGCTGCTGCGGCGGCGTCGGCTCGTCGCGCACGCGGTGCGAGTGCTCGCCCAGCTTCGCCGGCACTATCGGCGCGGTCCACTGTCGGTCGAGGGGTCCGGCGATTCCGGTGTCGCCGCCCCGGCCGGTGAACGGATCCCCGACGAGGAGGTGGCCGTCGACGGCGGCCGGCAACGTCTGCACGACCTGATCGCGACGCCGGCAGTGCATGTCCTCCTGCATCGGGACACTCAGTGGGGAATGCCGCCGGCGCCTGACGGACGGCTACGGGTCCACCGAATTCGCAGCTGGTCGGGTACGGGCATCGTGATCGTTCGACCAGACGGATACGTCGGATTTCGGAGCGGCTCCGACACTCAGGGGGCCGCCGAGTGGCTGGAACTGGTCGGAGCGTCTCCGGCACGCTCGACGTGAAGTTGTGGCATCTCCGGTCGGCGGCGGCTGAGGACCGCGATTGGCGACCAAGGGCCCTGGAATGCCTGGATCGGACGGAAGTAGGTTCGGAACAGGCCTGCGAATGTTCCGGGCCCGAGGAGGTTCTGATGGGATTCGCCGATCGTGCTGATGCGGGACGACGCCTGGCCAGACGCCTGCGCGAGTTTCGAGGACGCGACGTCGTGGTGCTGGGATTACCCCGAGGGGGAGTGCCGGTCGCATACGAGGTCGCGAAGTCATTGCACGCCCCTCTCGACGTGATTGTGGTCCGCAAGCTCGGTGTCCCATACCAGCCCGAACTGGCCTTCGGCGCGATCGGCGAAGGCGGGGCTCGGGTGATCAACACCGAAGTCGTAAGTCGGGTCGGTCTGACCGTCACCGACATCGCCGCCGTCGAACGCACCCAGTTGGAGGAACTTCGTCACCGCGCTGAACGATTGCGGGGGAAATTCGGCCGGATCCCGCTGGGGGGACGGATTGCGTTGATCGTCGACGACGGCGTGGCCACCGGTGCGACCGCCCGGGCGGCGTGCCAGGTCGCTCGCGCACAGGGCGCCGCCCGGGTGATAGTCGCGGTCCCGATCGGGTCGCCGCGCCGAATCGACGACCTCGCCGAGGACGCCGACGAGGTCGTGTGCATGCAGACCCCGAAAGGATTGTCCGCGGTCGGACAGGGTTACTACGAGTTTTCCCAGACCACCGACGACGACGTGACCGAACTGCTCGAGCGTGCCCGCGACGGCTTCCGGGAATCTGCCGAGACGGCACCGGTGCGGGACACCGGCGGCGATCCGCCGCTACGCGACGAGGACATCGAAGTAGACGTGGGCCGGGTCCGGTTGGCCGGGCACCTCGTCGTTCCGGAGAACCCCATCGGGATGGTCGTGTTCGCCCACGGCAGCGGCAGCAGCCGGCACAGCCCCCGCAACCGCTACGTCGCCGACGTGCTGAATCGGGCCGGACTCGCCACCCTGTTGTTCGACCTACTCGCTCCCGTCGAAGAAGGCGACCGCACGCTGGTGTTCGACATCGACCTGCTCGCCGAGCGGTTGGTTCAGGTCACCCGCTGGCTGACGACGCAACCGGACACCGCCGGTCTGCCGGTCGGGTACTTCGGGGCCAGTACCGGCGCCGCAGCCGCACTGCGTGCGGGCACCGACTCCCACGTCGATATCAAGGCGATCGTCTCCCGCGGTGGTCGAGCCGACCTCGCCGGTGAGCGTCTGACCGAGGTTCGTACCCCCACGCTGTTGATCGTCGGCTCCCGCGACGAAACCGTCCTCGACCTCAATCGCCGCGCCCAGGCCCTGATCCCGGGCACGTGCCTGATCGAGATCGTGCCCGGTGCCACCCACCTGTTCGAAGAACCCGGCACCCTCGAACAGGCCGCAGTACTGGCCCGCGAATGGTTCACCACCCACCTCCCGTCCACGCTGTCACCCCTGCGCCGAAGTACGGAACGATAGAACCCGAATCCGCAGACAGACATCGACGTGAGTCCGCGAATTGAGGACCGTCGGCCCTACTGGCTTCACCCGATGACGAGTGGACTCGAAGACGCCAGCAACCACGCCCGAATCCTCTGGAGTCCACCATGAGCATTCTGTCCCCCCGCCGCCCATACCAGGACGGCTCCCACGTCAGCGACTGAGACCGCGATCCGCGGCGTCACCATCCGCGCCCTCGGCCCAGGCGACCGTGACGCGGTCGTGCGACTGCACCAGCAGATGTCCGCCCAGGACGCCCACCTGCGTTTCTTCGCTCCGCGCCCGAAACACCTCGGCGAGTTCGCCCAGCTCTGCCGACAGGATTACGCGCATCTCGCGCTCGGCGCCTTCGAAGCTCACGAACTCGTCGGCGTCGCCAACTACGTCGTCACCGACACCACTCCTGGACACATCAGCGCCGAAATTGCACTCACCGTGGCCCGGCACGAACAACAACACGGCATCGGTACCACGCTGGTCCGGCAACTCGGAATCGCCGCCTTCTTCCACGGTGTGGCACACCTGACCGCCGAGATCCTTGCGGAGAACACCCTCATGCTCGCGATCATCACCGAACAGGGCTGGACCGACGCGCTGCACCATCACGGTGCCGCGGTGCATTTCGACCTCGAGCTGGTGTCTCACCGGGAGTTGCACCCCGACCTTCCCGACATTCCGCAGGGAAGGAACCGCAGGCCGGGCCATCCGAAAAGGCAGTCTCTGAACGTAGCTGCTGGTCCGACCACCGCCGCTGGCTCCGGACATCGGCCGTGATCAGTTCTCCGGCAAGCGGGGTTCCGGTGCATCCGCGTGTGGTGTCTGGATCAGCGATTGACGCAGACGGGACCACTGATGGGTCCAGCTCTGCAGGGGTGCCAGTGCCTGCTCGATTACTTCCATCTGATGGTCGAATGCTGACAGTTCTGCTTGCAATGCCTGCACTGTCAACCGCTGGGCGTGTAGTTCCTCGACCACGACGTCGAACTGCGCGGACAACGGTGGGGCCAGCTCGACCAACGTCTGGAGCGACTCCAGCATTCGGGTTACCGGTACCGCGACGGGCTCAGGTATTGCGCTGACCGCCTCGCCTCCCATTGTTCCCATGAGGCGGGCCACGGCGCGTGTTCCCTCGACCAATTCGTCCATCGCCGCGTGAAACAAGCTGTATCGGTGCGTCTCTCCGTGCTCGCTCATCGGCACCACCTTCCTCCAGAATCCTTGCGTACCAACCAGTGTCGACCCGGATTGTGGCGCGCTGATCCCGTGCTTCGCCTGCCAGGTCGTCCGACCTCTGTCGTCGGGCCCGCGCGGACACGGGCAGGCCTACGTCGCGGAACTCCGGAGCGCTCAACGGACGATGAGTAGGGGACACGTGACGGTGTGCAGCAATGCTCTGCTGGTCGAACCCAGCAGCATGCTCGCGAATCCACCCCGCCCACGGCTCCCGACCACCAGCAGTTGCGCCCGCTCGGCCTGCTCACGCAGATTCCGAGCAGGTTGGTCCATGACCACAACCGGCCGGACCTGCACGTCGGGGAAGTCCTCGGCGCGACCGGCCAGGCTCTCGGACAGTATCGCCCGCTCGCGGCTTTCGACCTGCGCCCAGTCGACGTCGCTGGGGAACGGGGCGTACAGGTCGATATCCGACCAGGCGTGAACCGCGACAAGTTCGACCTGCCGCAATGCCGCCTCCTCGAACGCCGCCGAGATCGCCGGCTCGCTGTTCGCCGAGCCGTCGACACCGACCACGACGGGCCCCGAAACGTCGTTGATCTCGGTGTGCGGCAGGCCCCGCACGACAGCGACTGGTGCGTGTGTGTGCGTCACGACCGCCGCACTGACCGATCCCGGCATCGCCCGGTCGAGGATTCCGTGTCGGTTCGCACCGACGACCACCATCAAGGCAGACTTCGACCGCTCGATCAGCTCACCGGAGGGAGCGCCCATGCAGAACGCTGTGTCGACCTCGAGGGTGTGCCCCGGTACGGCCCGGGTGGCCACCTCCTCGGCCCGGACGAGTCGTTTCTTGCCTTCCAGTTCCTCCTCCTCGAAGAAGCTGGCGGGCACCCCGATCGGCGCACCGTAGGCGCCGGGGACGTACCTGGTGGTCACCAGCGTCAGCGGTGCACTCCGCAGCACGGCTTCGTGCGCCGCCCACGCTACGGCCTGCGAGGACGACGGCGATCCGTCGACTCCGACGACGATCGGGCGGCGGGCGGTCATGATGTCTCCTCGGGATTGCACGGATCATCCGGTCCCCACCATCGTCGCCGCAGCCGTGATCGGCGCCGTAGGGGAGAAGGTCCTCATATTCGGTACCGTTCCAGAACTTTGCGCATTTCCGCGACGGCCTTCTGGCGGTTCATCGCATCCGGGATCTGGGCGAGTTGACGCTTGAGGCTCACCGCAAAGTCGGCGTAGTCGTTCTGCCAGTCGCGCCCGATCAGTTGCGCAGCATCCGTGCGGGCGGTGCCGATCAGCTTCGCGGGGGTGCCGGACCGGAGCTGGTAGCTCTCCCCGATGTTCGGGGTGATGATCGAAAGGGAAGGGTCGTCTTCCGACGCCAGTTCGGTCAGCGCCGAGATTGCCCCCGGTTCACCGTGGGTCAGGAAGAGGCTGCCCGAGATTGGCTTCCGCTCCTTGATCCAGTCCAGCAGTTCGGCCTGATCTGCGTGGGCGGAATAGCTGTCGATCCGCCGAATATGGGCTCGCACATCGACGTCGGTGCCGGAAATTTTCACGTGACGTGCGCCTTCGAGGATGACGCGTCCCAGCGAGCCTTGGGCCTGGAATCCGACGAACAGTATCGTCGAATCCCGGCGATGCAGATTGTGCGCGAGGTGATGGCGGATGCGTCCCGCCTCGCACATTCCCGAGGCCGCAATGATGATGACCCCCGACATGCTGTTGATCCGCATCGAGGCGGAAGCATCGTCGACATAGTGGATCGCGGGATGGTGGAAGATGTCCTTGCCGCCGAGATCCTCGAGTTCGCCTGCATGCCTGGCGAAGACGCTGGTCGCGCGGTTGGCCAACGGTGAGTCGACGAAGACCGGAACGTCAGGGATGCGGTTCGCGTCGGCGAGATACGCAATGTCGAGCAGCAGTTCCTGCGTTCGTTCCAGCGCGAAGGCAGGGATCACGAGATTTCCACCCCGCGAAATGGCCTTGTTGACCTCCTCTTCCAACAGGTCACGTCGCTGGTCGATGCTCAGTCGCACACGGGTTCGGCTGCCGTACGTCGATTCACAGATGACGTAGTCCAACGTTGAGGGACCCTCCGGATCGGCGTGAAACGCCTTGTTCTGGGGACCGAGGTCACCGGAACAGAGCAGGAGCACGCCCCCGACGTCGACCTCAGCCGATGTTGCGCCCAGAATATGACCGGCATTCCACAGCCGCGCTCGAAAGCCTGTAGCGGGTTCGAACCATTCCTCCAACGGCACAGGACGGGTCTGCCGCCACGCCGTGAGCCCATCTTGTTCGGTGTAGAGCGGGGCAATTGTCGCCTCTCCGGCACGATCGCGTCGTCGGTTTCGGTGTTGCGCCTCGAACTCCTGGATACGCCCGGCGTCGGCGAGCATGTATTGCAGCAGGTCGGAGGTTTGGTCAGTGCAGAAGATCGGCCCTTCGAAGCCTTGCGCCACCAACTTGGGTAACAGGCCGCAATGATCGATGTGCGCGTGGGTGAGAACGACTGCATCGATCGTGTCCGGCGCGAAGGTGAAGACACCGAAGTTCAAGGTCTCGAGGGTGCGCGATCCCTGAAACAGGCCGCAGTCCACCAGGATGCGCGTGCCCTCCGACTCGATCTCCATGCAGGAGCCGGTCACTGTCTTCACAGCACCGTGAAAAGTGAGGTTCACGTGATTCGCCATGCGAGGCTCCTCGTATTCGATCTGGCTTCCGGGCCGAAGCGCGCGGGTGTCGAACGACACGACGCTGCCCTGCCGAGGCAGCGACGACATCCAGTCTCTGATGCACTCGCTCCCAGCATCCGGGTCCGGTGCCCTTGCCTGTATCGCACGGCTTTCACGATTCGAGTGAACATCGGAGGGAAGGTGGGCCGGTAGGGTCTCCCGTCACCTCTAGGCCGTGGGTGAGTTACTCGTAGTAGCGGCGGGGTGGCGTACCAGCAGCTGTCGAGCTCGCGCGAGGGGTGTCCCAGGTGCACCGGCGTTCAATCGGAGGCGCGATCCCGACCGCCGTCCCACAGTCGTTCGGTGACGTCCTCGAAGCACACGAGCGTGATCGGATCGTCGTGCCGGAGCAGTACCGACCTGCTCACCAGTGCACGAACGACGAACTCGTCCTGATGCGCGAGTTCGATCACCTTCCCGGCGAAGTCGTGCAGGATGGCCACCGCCTCGGCACCGATCGGCGACGACTGCGGATCAACGGAATCTGCGACCGAACCACCACCGAGCCCGCTCTCGCCGTAACCCAGCATCCGCTCCAGCGCCCGATTCGCATGCGAGATCACGCCATGCCTGTCCACCGTGAGAGCGGGCACCGGTAGCCGTCGCAGCAACACGAGCGCGGGAAGTTGCTCGAGGTAATCCTCCGCGGTCGCCGGATTCCGGCGTCGCCTGTCGTCTCTCGGCTTCGACCGTCGTGGGGTACCGGAGGCGGCGAGCATCGCGTCGATGCGAGTCTTGATCTCCTCGCTACTGATCGATCGCAGGGGTGGCAGGAGTCGGTCGAGCCGGTGTATCGGATGGTTGCTCATATGTTCAGGCCTCCGGTCGGGGCGGTGCGCGAGGCACCACCGCGGGGGGTCAGATCAGCACCGCGGCGAGCGCGAAACAGCCCAACACGAGGACGGCGGCGCTGGCCGCCACCCACGTTGATCCGGTGCCCGATGGTCGTCCGATGGTCGCGTCGGCCCTCGGGCGGCGCCGGAAGCTCGGTATTCGGATACTGCTCATCGCCAGGACGGCATCTTTCAGATCGACGCGGGGACGGGTGGGGCCGCCGGCCACCGACGGTTATCGGCGATAGAGTGCTCCACCGCCCGCTGCAAGGATTACGTGCGGGGGTCCGCGCTGCACAGGGGGCAATGAGTCACTGGTTCGGCCCGCCTCTGAATGCGGGTCCGTGCCCCGGCGCCTCCCGGGTTCGAGGGTACTGCCCGGCTGCGCAACCCGGGCGCGGTGTGGGAGTCGCCCACCCGGCCGGAACTGCGAACCGCGTCCGCGCACTCCGTGCGATCTCCGCGCCAAGGAATTGCCGGTCAGCAACGTTGACCGGGTCGCGGGACGATGGTGAGAACCGACTCGATCGGGCGGCGGGGTGTCTGTCGTGGAGGATCCTGCGTGTGGGTCGAACCGATTCGAACCAGGACTTGCGGTATACCCGAGTCCGGCAGCAGGCTGCCAATCATTCTTCGACTCTGCGGAAACTCGGTCATGTGGGTCAGCGGGCATGTTGCGTGTCCGGTGGCCGTGGCTTCGAGCAGTACGGCCGACAGGGCTTCGCCGGTGCGCACCCACGCTCCACGGTCGTCGCAGTCGGTGCTGAGGACGAGCACCGTCGCTTGGTCGGGATGGAGGATGGAACCGCTGTCGGAGCCGATGGGGAATCGGCGCCCGATGTCGACGCGGGCCTGATTGTCTGCGGTGGCCAGTGCCTCTGTCGGGATTCCGTCATCGGGCAGGGAATGTCCTGCCCACCAGTAGAGTTCGGTTTGGTAGGTGGGGTCGAGCCGCCGGGATGCGGCGGTGAGCTCGGTGGCGGCCGCAAGCACTGGTCGGGCGCTGTGCGGCAATACCGTCAGGTGAACGCCGTGCCGGCGAACCATGTCCTTCAGCGTGGCCGGTGACAGTGCATTCGGATCGACCGGATCAAACGGGCCCCGATCCGAGTAGCGGCGGCGAATCGCGGAAACCAGATCGAGATCGTGCGACTGCGGGCTTCGGGTGCAATGGTGGAACCGGATCTGGGCGACATGGGACGGGCTCGCCTGGTCGGGTAGGCGACGTACGTCGGCCAACCAGCCCAGCGCGGTCAATGCGGTGCCCAGATGATGCAGGGCCGCTCCACAGCTGACCACCAGTTGCCGCTCCGACGGGTCCGCCGAGGCGAGTCGGCGGCGGGAATCGGCAGACAAATCGAGCACACCACCGTCATAACGCCACCGCCACGGTTGGGTGTTGTGTACCGACGGCGCTCGGCAGGCAAGTCCGACGGCGATCCGAATGAGATCGTCATCGGGGACAGTAGGCTGCATAGTCGTCTCCTCGACCGCCTGCCCGAGTTGCTCTGACGGCCCGGGGCATTCCGTTTTCAGTGTTCGCCGGTTGGGAGCTCACGATTAGGGCCGATGGTCATCGAGTGACGACTGTAGGCGTTGACCTGTGACCCTATTTTCCCGCGCACTCCCGGATCGACACTGGTCGAAGGACGACAACTCGCGAGGCCGTGGTAGTCGTGGTCGGTCCGGGATGGACGTTCTGTTCATGCACTGATGGGGTGAGGCTCATGGAGCGGTTGACCGCACAGGACGTGATGACTCTGTGGCCGGACGAGGCCGGGTGGTCGCAGGACATCGGTCTCGTGGCCCTGCTCGACGCCTGTGACCTCGTCGACACGGACGGGCGGATCCTACTCGGCGACGTCCGGACATCGATCGAGGCGCGGTTGCAACTGGCGCCGCGCCTGCGGCAGGTGGTCTACGTACCTCGGTGGGGTCTGGGACGGCCACTGTGGGTGGATGCGGCAGCCTTCGATATTCGAGACCACGTGTGTGCCGTCCCGCCGGTGCGTCGCGCTGACGAGGCGGGGCTACTCGAGGTGGTCGAGGAGTTGCGTCGGCGTCCGCTCGACCGCTCCCGGCCGCTGTGGGAGATGTGGTTCGTACCCGGCCTGACGGGCGGCCGGACCGCGGTCTATCTCCGGGTCCACCACGTGATCGCCGACGGCCCGGCCGGGGTGGCAATGCTCGGTGCACTGTTCGACTCTGTGCCCGACGGTCCGGTTCCTCGGGTCGAGCCGTGGATGCCGGCCCCGGTGCCGGCGGCGAACGAGCTGATCGTCGACAACCTCCGACGTCGCCGGGCCGCGGTGGCTCGTGTGCTGGCGGCGTGTACACGGCCGGCGACGATCGTGTGTCGTACCCGGCGTGCGTGGGCATCGGTGCGGGAGGTGGTCGCCGGGGGACGGGCGCCGCGATGCAGCCTGAATCGGCCGATCGGTACTGCTCGTGAGTTCGCTGTCGTACGAACCGAGCTCGCAACGATGCGGAGGATCTCCGATCGGTACGGTGTGAAAGTCAACGATGTGCTGCTTGCCGTCTTCGCCGGTGGCCTGCGTGAACTGTTACGCAGTCGAGGGGAACCGGTCGACAACCTCGAGTTGCGTGCGGTCGTGCCCGTGTCGCTGCATCGGGAGCTGCCGGGGCCGGCGCGCGGGAATCTGCTTGGGCAGATGATCGTGCCGCTCCCGCTGTCGATCGACGATCCCGTCCGCCGACTGGTGTCGATAGCCGCCGACACCGCCACCCGTAAGCAGGGTGTCCGTCCGCGCCGGGGGGCCGTGGTCGGCGGCCGGACCGTCCGGTGGATTGCCCTGACTCTGCTGTCTCGGCAACGAATGATGAACACGTACGTCGCCGACGTGCCCGGCCCGCCCGTCCCCCTCTACCTCTTCGGGGCCGCCGTGCGCGAAATCATCCCGGTAGTGGCCCTGATGGGAAACATCTCGGTGGGTGCCGGCGCATTCTCCTATGCGGGGCAGTTCACGATCACGGTTGTCGGTGACGGTGCCGTATGCCCCGAGGTCGACGTGGTCGCCCGCGGAATGGAACAGATGCTGCGGTCACTCGATGCGTCACGGCACCGGGGCTGATCCACTCGCGAGGAGAATTACGCCGGACGATGCGAGAGTTCGCCGATTCGACGGCGATGTCTTGTCGCGCTGTGCCACGCTCGAACGATGCAGACGGAGCGAGACCAGCTGCTGCTCACGGTGCGCAACCTCGCACGGTTTCACCGGGAACACGAGAAGTTCTATTCCGAATCACCATTTCACGACGTGATCCGGTTGCAACGCAACTCGCGGGCATTGAAGGCATTGGCCGAACGGTGGTCGGTAGTCGCACCGTCCGGTGAGACGTCCCTCAGCCCGTTCGCGGGAGCTTCCGACCTCAACGATGATCGCGCCACCGAGACGCTCGGGATCCTGTTCATGGAGGGCGGTGGCGAGCCCGCGGAGATCACGAATCTGAAACGTGATCTCAGCGCGCTAGGGGAGGCGAACCGGGCGATCGGGCAGTGGCTGGCGTCGGCGATGTCGGCGGCTTGGGACATGTTGGAGGCATTGCTGAGCTACCCGGAACTTGCGGATCTGCTGGCCGAACGGCACCGTATCGTGAGCAACGACTGGCAGTGCGCGTCGATGGCCGAACTCATCGCCCGCAACCTCGACCGCGCGGTCGCGATCCTCGGGCGGGTCGACTTCACCCCGGCCGCTCTGCGTGCGGACCTCACGGCGCACCGTGTCGTTCCGCGGTATCTGTTCTCGGCCTCGGAAATGCTCGATTTTGCCGCGGATCTCGCGGCTCGCAGCGCGGTGCTCACGCACGAGAACGAGCGACGCTGGCGGATCTTCCACGAGCGGGTCGATCAGATCGTCGGGGCCGCCGACACCCCCGGCGGCAACGAACTCCCGCCGGAGGGCAGGTAGAGACCGATTGCAACGGCGTATTCGTCGTGATCACTGAATGGCGCCACGGCGTCCTGAGCGTTGAGTTGTCGGCTGCCTGGCGTGGCGGAGGGCTGTTATGGGCCCCCTCATCGTGATGGGTTTCAGTGGCTGGGGAGTGCTTTCGGGGCGCAGACGGCTTCGACGAACGCGCCGACGGCGTGTTCGGGGAGGTGGCGGGCGATGTCGGCTTCGCTGATCATGCCGACGAGGCGGTGGTCGTCGAGGACGGGAAGGCGGCGGATCTGGTGTTCTTCCATGACGGTGACGACTTGTTCGACGGTGGCTGCGGCGTCGACGTGGTAGGTGCTGCCCTGGGCGAGGTCGCCGGCGGTCATCGTGTTGGGATCTGTGCCGGCGGCGACGCATTTGAGGACGATGTCCCGGTCGGTGATGATGCCGTGGAGGCGGTCGTCGTCACCACAGATCGGTAGCGCTCCGACGTCGAGTTCGCGCATGCGTTGCGCGGCGGTGGTGAGCGTGTCGTGTTCTCCGATGCAGGTCGCACCGGTGTGCATTATGTCACTTGCTGTAGTCATGGTGGTGATCTCCAAAAGGTTGCAGGCAATTGTTTTGATGGTCCGGCGCTGAGGCTTCAGTGGCCGTTGGAGCCGGTGACGGCACTGGCCAGCAGGTACGTGCCCAGCAGGACGGCGGCCGGCGCGGCGATCGCGAAGGCGATGGTGCTCCAGGCGCCGATCGCGGCGAGGGTGAGCCACAGGGCTCCGATGACGGAGATGAGCGTCTTGGGCATGCTGTCCTCGATGGGCCGCGAGTGGGTTCGAACCGGCGGTCAGGTGGTCTTTTCGCCGGTGGGTGTGGTTTTCGTGATTTCGACGTGCTTTTCCGGTGTCGGGGATTCGGTGACCGGCATCGTGACGGTCAGGATGCCGTCGGTGTAGGTGGCGTCGATGTCGTCTTCCTTCGCACCGGCCGGCAGGGGCATGGATCGGTAGAAGCTCCCGTAGTGGAATTCGGATCGGGTGCCTTCCTTGTGTTGTTCGGTGCGTTCGGCTTTGATCGTCAATTGTCCGTCGCGGACGCTGATGTCGACGTCTTTGTCGGGGTCGACTCCGGGGAGTTCGGCGCGCAGGGTGTAGCGACCCTTGTCGAGGTGTTCCTCGACGCGGATCATGTGGCCTTCGAGGGAGGTCCAGGGCGGCATCGCCTCGAATCTGGCCATCAGGTCGGACCAGTCCGGCAGGGACGGGAGCAGGGCCTGGTATGGGCGGCGGGGGGACAGAATGCTCATGGTGGACTCCAGAGGATTCGGGCGTGGTTGCTGGCGTCTTCGAGTCCACTCGTCATCGGGTGAAGCCAGTAGGGCCGACGGTCCTCAATTCGCGGACTGCGGTCGGCGGCCCGACCCTTGTCTCGCACATTCGGCTCAGATCGCCATCGCCCGCCGTGCCTCGTCGAGCACGTACTTCGGCGAAGTTGTAGCCGCGACTGTCGACACTCATGTCGACGATTCGCCGGACTGACCTCGCCGATCTGCGGAGCGGGTAGTGACAGGTGGGGCGAGTCCGAACCGAGGACCCTCGGCCCTACCGTCACCACCCGAGGCGAGTGGACTCTGAAGGGGACCGGCCCCCACTACCCGCCTCGACAGCAACGTCACGGAAATCGCACGGACCACGACGATCGAACTACGGCACACGCGCGGGTCGCCCGTGTCGGATCGCGACGAATGGAGATCGATATGCATGCAGAACCAGGGGACTGGCTGGTGGTGAAAGGCACGGTCGTCGACAGCCCGGACGAGGTCGGGCACATCGTCGAGGTCCGCCGCGCCGACGGCGCACCGCCGTACCTTGTCAGGTGGATACGGGACGATCACGAGGCGCTCGTGTTCCCCGGCCCGGATGCGCATGTGGTGACGGCCGCCGCGAAGAACGAGGAGGACAGTCACGAGCGGCGACGCATTTCCGCGCTCCAAGACGCCATTGCCGGGAAACCGCACATCGAGCAGCGGACTCTCCGAACCCGCCCCCGAAAGTCCTGATGTCTATCAGGACTGGGCGAGCTGAACGTCTGCGACGCCCGGCACGGTCTCGGCGAGGGCAGCCACTACCCCCCGTTCCGGGTCGTCGAGCGCGAGCCCGGCGATCGTCACCTTGCCGTCTGCGATCCGCACCGTCCACCGCCGCGATCCCGCATACACATCGAGGCGGTGTTGCACTTCCCTCGCTATGTTCGTGTCGTCCATCGTCAGGATCTCGAGAAGATCACGCCGGGTGACGATTCCGATGACGTCGTGTTCGTGGACGATGGGGATCCCGCGCAGACCTGAGCGCAGCATCGCAGACGCGAGGTCGCTGACGTCGGTGTCCGCTGTCATAGCGACGACTGGGCTGGTCATCGTGTCGGCCGCTGTGACATCGGCTCTGGGGAGCGTAGCGAACTTTTCGCGGAGCAGATCGCCCTCGGAGACGATGCCCACCAGATGCTGCGACTCGTCGACGACCGGCAGGACGGTGAACCCCGAACTCGCAATGATGCGGAGGCATTCGTCGACCGGGGTCGACCGAGTCACAGTGGTGACGGGGCTACTCATGATCTGTTGCGCTTGCATGACAGCTCCTTCCTTTCGGCAAACGGCGTTGCAATCGGGCGCCGACAGGCGGCAGGGCCGACGCGTCGTTCTGGCCAGTGGACGCATCGACCTACGTCAACGTCGGACGATCAGCAGCGGGCAGGTGATGGAGTGCAGAAGCGCCCGGCTGGTCGAACCGAGCAACAGTGAGGCGAACCCACCACGCCCCCGGCTGCCGGTCACCACCAACTGCGATTCCCGTGCTTGCTGGAGCAGGTGGTGAACCGGTCGATCTCGGACGACAACTTTGCGTACGGACACGTCCGGATACTTGTCCTTCCATCCGGCGAGGCTCTCCGACAGGACGGCCTGTTCGGCGGTTTCGATTGCCGACCAGGGAAGATCGTTGTCGCTGAGATCGGCGGGGGTAACGGTCAACAGGCTGAAGTCGCTCCACGCGTGCACCGCCACGAGATCGACGCCGCGCAGAGAGGCTTCCTCGAAGGCAGCCGCGATGGCCGGTTCGCTGTTCGGCGAACCGTCGACACCGACCACCACCGGACCGTCCAATGGCGGCGCATCCGTCTCGGGCATTCCGCGGATCACCGCCACCGGGCACGCTGCATGACTGGCGACCGCGGAGCTGACCGATCCCACCAGGCCGCCGGTGAACTCTCCGAGGCCACGGGAACCGACGACCAGCATGCGAGCCGACTTCGCGGCGTCGAGCAGGACCGTCGCGGCCGAGCCGTGGCGTAGCGCCGTCCGGAGGGTGAGACGGTTGCCGGGCACGCTCCGCCGGGCGAGTTCGGCGGCCGTGGCGAGCCGCTGGGTACCCCCGTATTCGACGCCGGTGAATGCGCCTGCGGACAGGTTGACGGCGTCGCCGAACGTGCCGGGCGCCTTCAGGAGGGAGGACACCAGAAGTAGCGGGGCTCGGTGGTGGACGGCCGCGTCGGCTGCCCAGCGCACGGCGTCGAGCGATTGCGCCGATCCGTCCACACCCACGACGATCGGTGAATCTGTCTGCATGTCGATTCCTCGTCTCTGTTCGGTCGTGCAGGCCTGGTCGAGAATGTGCCACCGCCGCGTGACCGTCTCGAGAGGGCACACAGCCCTCTCCCGATCGCGAGGCGGCCGCTCACAGCGAGTTCACACCGTGGAGAAGTAGGGCGGGCAACCCCGGGACCATCAGTCCGACACCGACCGACACGGTCGCGGCGCCGACGACACGGTGGTGTGGATTGCGGAAGATGCCGAGTCCGATGAAGACGATCGCGGCTGCGCCCCCGAGGACGGTGAGGGGAGACGTCACCGACAATGCCGCGAGGCCCACGACGGTGGCGGCGGCGACCCATGGCCATCTCAGGTCTCGGGCTTCGAGATATCTTGCCTGCATTGCTACCCCCCACCGGGAGATGTCGATTCGGGCGGGAAGTGCACCTCGGCGATGCCCGGCACGGTGTCGGCCAGGGCGGCGATGACATTTCGTTCCGGGTCGTGAGGCGTGACGCCGAAGATCGAGGCGGAGCCGTGGGCAACGTCTACGCGCCATCGGCCGGCTCCACCGTAGACGTCGAGTCGGTGCTGCACTTCCTTCGCGACCTGAGCGTCGTCGGTCGTGAGGACGGCGATGAGATCGGGACGGGTGACGATCCCGAGGATGTCGTGGTCGTGGACGATGGGGATGCCGCGCAGCCGAGATCGAAGCATGGCGGATGCGAGTTCGCTGACCTCCGCGTCGGCCGTCATCGCCACCACGGGACTGGCCATCACGTCGCCTGCGGTCATCTCGTCCGGCTGCGAATCGGCCCCGCCCAGCTCACGGAATCGTGCACGGAGGAGATCGCCCTCGGACACGATGCCCACGAGATGCTTCCGCTCGTCGACGACCGGAAGCACCGTGAAGCCCGAACTTCCGACCAACCGAAGGCATTCGTCCACCGAGGTGGATCGGTCCACCGTGGTGACCGGGCTGCTCATGACGTGTCGTGCCTGCATGACGACTCCTCTCCTCGTCCCTCAGCGTCGGCGTGCCACTGTCACCGGACAAGGGTCCTAGGACCTCACCTCGTCGCATTCCTCGGTGCTGGTTCGAACGATCCCCCGGAAGGGTCCAAATGCCCTGGTGACGAGATCGCCGGTGCGCGATTGTGGAGTGAGCACGGAGGTGGAAAGAATGGTCAAGCGTTGGCTGGTCATGGAGACCGAGAACGGCGACCTGCGAATGCCGTTCGCTACGCGTCTCGCCGGGGCCGGCCGGCATCTACCCGCGACACATCTCACGACCACGGACCTGATGTCGACCACCCGTCACTCGACTCACATCGACCTCGAGCGGCTCACCGGGATCCGCGAGCGCCGGGTGTCCGTGGGGGACGAGGACTCCTACACACTGGCGATCTCGGCGGCACTGGATTGCCTGGAACGGTCGAACCGGGACGCCGCGTCGATCGACGTGGTGGTCAGTTGCAGCATCACCAAGTTTCACGGCGGTCTCACTCAATGGCTGGAACCGACGATGAGTAGTGCGGTCGCCCAGGCGATCGGCGCGCAGGGGGCGATGACCTTCGATCTCTCGAACGCGTGCGCCGGCATGTTGACCGGTGTGACGGTGATGAACAACTGGATCCGTCAGGGAATCGTCGAACGGGCACTTGTCGTCAGTGGTGAGTACATTTCGCAGCTCGGACAGAATGCTGCCCAGCACATCCGGAACATCATGAGCAAGGAGCTTGCGTGCCTCACGCTCGGGGACGCCGGGGCCGCGCTGCTCCTCGAACGTGCCCCTGCCGGATCGGCCGGGATCGGTTTGGCCGGATTCACCACCGTCGCCGACTACAGTCGGCTCTGTCTCGCGTACCCGAAGGGCGGCGACCCCGGCGCCCGGATGTTCACCAATTCGCGGGGGATTCAGCGGGCGGCGATCGCGGACACCCCGCTGTTGTTGCACGAGGTGCTCGACGCCGCCGGGATCTCCCTCCACGACATCGATCACGTGATCACACACCAAACCTCGGCGCGGGCGATCCGCAAAGGGATGGCCGAGGTGACCGCCACGCTGGGCGATTCTCCACGGCACGACGCGGTCATCACCGTCGACCGCTACGGAAATACGGCCTCGACGACCCACACCGTCGCGCTCGTCGAGGAACTCGAGGCAGGCCGCATCCGAGCGGGTGAGACCGTGGCGTTGATCGCCCTCGCATCGGGTTTGGAGATCGGCGTCGTTCTGTTGACCCTGGACGAGGAATTGGTGGCACGCTATGGGCACAGTCATTGATCGGCTCGACGTCACACGAGGCGGCTGGCGCACCCGCCACAGTGCATTGCATCTCGCGGTGTCTGCCGCCCAGACCTGCCTCGAACGGGCCGGTCGGAATGCCGACGACCTGGACCTGCTCGTCAACGTCGGATTGTACCGCGACCGGAATCTGGGAGAGCCCGCCCTCGCGGCGCTCATCCAGGAAGATATCGGTGCCCACCCGGAGGACCCCCACGACGACACGCACGGGACCTTTTCCTTCGATGTCGCCAACGGATCCTGCGGGGCTCTCAACGGTCTGCAAATCGTCGACGGATTCCTACGGTCGCACACGATCGACTGGGCGCTGGTGGTTGCCAGTGACGCCGATCCCGGACGTGGGATGAGCGAGCACTTTCCGTTCGCGCCGACGGGTGGAGCCATTCTCTGCCGCTGGACCGACGACGACTTCGGCCTGGGCCCCGTCCATTGGGTGAATCGCTCCGATGCCGGTGAAAGTTTCTGCGCCACCGTCGGACTCGAGGACGCCCGGAACGTACTGCGGTTCCGGGAATCGGATTCGATGGACGAGCGATTCGCGACCGCCGGAGCGCAGGCGGCACGGGAATGCCTGGAGGCATCCTCCCTCGACCTCGCCGATGTCGATCTGATCGTGGCCGCTCCCGCCCGGCGGAAGTTCCGCGCGACGCTCGCCGAGCACCTGGGCGTCCCCGTGCCACGGATCGTTGTCGCGGACGACGAACGGATGCATACCGCGTCCCTCGTGGCGGCCCTGGACCGCCGGACGGGTGGTATCCCGGCCGGGAACCGTGTCCTGATTATCGCCGTGGGTGCAGGGGTCACCGCCGGCGCCGCCCTGTACAGCGAACACCCCTGAGCCCGGGCAAAGGCATCGTCGCCCGGGCAAAGGCATCGTCGGGTCAGCCGGCCGCGCCGTGCCCGACACCCTGCATCGCCGCGTGCTCGTGCAGCGCAAGCTCGGCCTCGTGGTGTGCCGGTTGGAGATCGAACACGACCTCGTGGACGGTCCCGGTGAACCGGTACGGGGCCTTGTCCTCGTAATCGCGGTCGACGACCAGGCCGTTGTCGCGGCCCACGTCCATTCCCGCGTACGAACTGAAGGCCACGGGCACCGTCCGGGGCATGTCACCTTCCCCGATCAGTTCGTCGTTCGCCCACAAGGACACGTGACCACCGCTGCCCGGTTTGGGCTCGTCGGTCTCGAACAGCATCTTCACGGTGACATCACCGGTCGGAATCTTCTGCTCGGACGCCTGCCTGTAGGTCTCCACACCGAGGAAGGAATACGTGTGGTGGAGTATGCCGGTGCCGTCGACCCACAGTGCGAAGCCGCCGATGAAGTCGGCGTTGGCAACGATGACACCCTCGGCGCCGTCATCGGGTACGTGAAGGTTCGCTTCGATGGCGTACGAGCGTCCCGCCACACGAGGCACCATGCCGCGCTGCACGTTCTGGACGTCGCCCTTGAAGGTGAATCGGGTGGTCGTCGGCATCGGCGGCAGCAGGCCGAAGAAGATCGACATTCCCCCGAGCAGGGGGAGAGCCCGGTTGCGTTCCGCCTCAAGCCACCACAGCTGCTTCAGCTCCTCCAGTCTGTCGGGGTGATCGGCGGCGACGTTGTGGGCCTGGGAGAAGTCGTCGGGCAGGTAGTAGAGCTCCCAGACATCGTCGTCCGGGTTGTAGACACCCGGTGCGAACCGTTTGATGGTCTCCGGGGAGAAGTCCCAGGGGGCCTTGTCCAGGCGGGTGCACGCCCACCAGCCGTCCTGATAGATCGCGCGGCTGCCGAACATCTCGAAGTACTGCACCGTGTGCTGTTCGGGGGCGTCGGCGTCGGCGAATGTGGGGAGAAAGCTCGTTCCGTCCATGGGTTCCTGGTCGATCCCGTCGACGGTGGTCGGTTCGGGCAGCCCTATCGCGGCGAGCACGGTGGGGGTGATGTCGATGCAGTGGGTGAACTGCCCCCGCACCTGTGAGTCGGGGGGGATCCGGTTCGGCCACGCGATCACCATCGGGTCGCGGTCGCCGCCGAGGTGGCTGGCCATCTGCTTGCCCCACTGGAACGGGGTGTTGTTCGCGTGCGCCCAGGCGGCGGCGAAGTGCGGAGCGGTGTGGTCGCCGCCGAGCGCCTCGATCCCACCGTATTCGTCGATCAGCTTCAACTGGTGTTCGGCGTCGAGTACCACCCCGTTGAGGAAGGTCATCTCGTTGAAGGAACCGGTGATCGTCCCTTCCATGCTGGCGCCGTTGTCACCCCAGATGTAGAAGACGAGCGTGTTGTCGAGGTCGCCCATGTCCTCGATCGAGTCGAGCAGCCGCCCGACGTTCCAGTCGGCGTTCTCGGAGTACCCGGCGAACACCTCCATCTGTCGGGCATAGAGCTTCTTCTGGGAGTCGGACAACGTATCCCAGGCAGGAAACAGGTCCGGTCGCTCGGTCAGTTCGGTGTCCGCGGGAACGATCCCGAGTACCTTCTGACGCTCGAGCGTCTTCTCGCGGTAGGTGTCCCAGCCGTCGTCGAATTGCCCCTTGTATTTGTCTGCCCATTCCTTGGCCACATGGTGCGGGGCGTGGCTGCACCCGGTGGAGTAGTACATGAACCACGGTTTCTGTGGGTCCTGAGCCTGGACACCGTGGAGCCACTCCACCGCCTTGTCGGTGAGGCCGTCGGGGAAGTAGTAGCCGTGACCGTCTTTGCCCTCGGGGACGCCGAGGATCGAGTTGTCCTGGGTGACGATCGGATCGTATTGTCCGGCCGCACCACTGAGGAAGCCCCACCAGTGGTCGAAGCCCCAGCCCTGCGGCCAGTTGTCGAAGGGTCCGGCGGCGCCCTGCACGTTGTCCGGGGTGAGATGCCATTTGCCGAACCCGCCGGTCACGTACCCGTTCTCGCTGAGAATCCGGGGGAGTGCGGTGCAGCTTCTCGGCCGCACGGCCGTGTATCCGGGGAAGGGGCCCGGGTACTCGGCAATCGAGCCGAATCCCACGCGGTGGTGGTTGCGGCCGGTGAGAAGCCCCGCCCGGGTGGGCGAGCACACCGCGGTCACGTGAAAGCGGTTGTAGGTCAATCCCTGTTGCTGAACCCGGCTCAAGGTGGGGGTGCGGATCGCACCGCCGAAGGTGTCCGGGCCACCGAAACCGGCGTCGTCGATCAGCACGATCAGCACGTTCGGAGCACCGTCCGGTGGCTTCGGCCCGGGCACGATCGTCCAATCCGGTACGGAGTCCTGCACCGTGCGGCCGACGGTGCCCCCGAAGGTTCGGTTGGGGATCGGTAGCCGCGTGCGGTCCGGATCGAACTTCCCCATTGCCGCGGCCAGGGACGCCTCGAGGTCCCTCAGGCTCGAACCATCCAATTCCGCGACCGACTTCAGGGGGGCGCCGCCGAGCGCCTGCTCCACCGGAAGCCGGCTGCCCGACGGCAGGACCGCGATCACCACGCATGTCCCGGAGGCCAGCGCCTCACCGATCTTGGTCTCGAGGCCGCTCGTGATGCGGTGTGAGGCGAACTTGCCTGCCAGCGCGCCGGCACCGGCGCCGACGGCGGCTGCAGCCAGCATCGGCGGGGCGAACAACCCCACCACCAGGCCGACGCCCGCACCCCAGCCGGCGCCTTTACGGCCCAGATGGTCGCCCGTGTCGATCACGGTGAGGTTTCCGTCCGAGTCCTTCGTTACCAGGACTGCACCCCGAAGGGTGATCTGCTTGCCGCGCACCTGGGCGGCGAGCGCGTCGAAGTCCTCACGTGCACGGTCGAGGTCCTGATAGCCGGCGACCAGGACCAGCGCGTTGTCTTCAGTCATGGGGGGACTCTCCGTCTTCGGTGTCGCCGGTTCTGTGTGGGCGGCCTGCTCTCGATGCTCGTCCGGCGGCAGACTCGGCGACAAGGATCAAAAGGCCTCTGTTTCCGGCAGCGTCCGCTCGTCCCGTTTGCGAACGTTGCCTGATCAGCCGCATTCGCGGCGGTGGCCGAGATCGATCCGTCGCGGGACGAAGCCACGCCTCGGGGGCTGTGGTCGCGCAGCTTCGGTACCGGTGGCCGAGGCGAGAGCTCGGATCGTGAGAAGCATCTTCCGGCTCATGACGAAACCGATCGGCTCCATCAGCAGAGGCCCGAAGAAGAGACGGCTGACGAGTCCGGGGCCGCAGGAGCTGCAGCCCCGCTCGATCAACCGGGTGCGCCCAGCCTGGTCGCGAAGAAGATGAAACGCCCAGATGGAGGCGTCGCCGGTGCGGGGGTCGCGGGCATGGAGGACCAGGCGTGCATTCGGTTCGACCGACGCGACAGTCAGCGGGGGCGCTTTCGGGTGCAGCCGCACTTCGTCGCCGGTGTCCAGGTTCTGGTAGTCACGAAGTACCTTGTCGGTGTTGCGCACGCGACAACCGATGAGGTTCTCGAGTCCGACGTAACTGTAGAAGCCGCCGCGGCCCTGACCCAGCTGGACGATCCAGGGCCACACCACTTCCGGCGGCGCGTCGACCGTGACGGCGTGCGTGTAGCGCCATGCGGGGTGGGGGATCAGCTCGTCTCCCGGCAGCGCTGCCGCCGCCTCCGTTGCGGTCGCGCCCCACGTCGTGCGCCGCCGGCGCAGCGGTTTCGTCAGGAGCACGTGCGTCGAAATCAACACCGCACCACCGAGGGACTGCCGGATGACGGCCGAGCGCGTCACGACGTGCCTCCTGTCGGTCGAGCGTACGTCCCATCATCGAGCCGCAGACCAGAGTTCGACAGGGTATTTCGGCCCCGCGCGAAGTGACGGTGACTTTGGACCCTGTGCGGTCCGAAGTCGACGGTGTTCGCTGGATCATGACGACGAGGAGACCTCATGAACGTGCAACAGACGGTGGTCGAACACCGTTGGGTCAAGCCGATCGATCAACTCGGATTGGCGGACGCACCATCGGTAGGGGGCAAGGCGGCCAATCTCGGTGAGCTGACGCGCGCCCGCTATCCGGTCCCACCAGGATTTGCCGTCACCGCGGAAGGCTACCTGGGGGCGATGGACGAGGCGGGAGTGCGCGACACCCTTCGGGAACACGGGTTGCCGAAAGCCGGGACCGACGACAACACCCTCACCGCAGCGTCGCACGAGTTGCGGTCGACCGTACTCGGCGTTCCGATGCCCGCTGCCCTGCGGGCGGAAATTCTCGCTGCGTACCGTGAGCTCGGCGCGGGGGCGCCGAGGGTCGCGGTCCGCTCGTCCGCCCCCGCCGAAGACGCGGCCGACACCTCGTTCGCAGGTATCCACGACAGCTTCGTCGGCGTGTCCGGTGACGACGCGCTGATCGAGGCAATCGGCAAATGCTGGGCGTCGCTGTGGTCCGAGCGCGCACTCACCTATCGCAGCGTTCAGGGAGTGACCGACGAGCCGTCGATCGCGGTCGTCGTCCAGTTGATGGTGGACGCCGACCAGTCGGGCGTGGTCTTCACCGCAGATCCCAGAACCGGTGCACGCGATCGCATCGTCGTCGAAGCCGCGACCGGACTGGGCGAGGTCGTGGTGGGGGGCCAGGTGGAGCCGGACACCTATGTGGTGGCGAAGTCGGGATTCGCAGTGATCGACGCCCACATCGGGTCACAGTCCTTCTCCATCACCGCGGATGACGAAGGGGAGCATTCGGTAGAGATTCCCGCCACGGCACGAGGCCGACGCGTTCTCACCGACCAGCAGCTCGAACGATTGGCGTTGCTCGCCGTCGCTGTCGAAGACCATTATCACGTCCCCCAGGACCTCGAATTCGCGTTCGCTGCAAATCGGTTGTGGATCGTCCAGACCCGCCCCATCACGACTCTGGGACAGCCCCGGGCTCGCACGGAGGAACACCGCGAATCGACGAGCAAGGCCCTCGTCCACGGGCTCGGCGCAGGCCCCGGAACGGCGACCGGCCGCGTCCGCATCCTGCGGTCCATGTCCGACGCCCACCGGTTGTCCGACGGAGAGATACTCGTCGCACCCATGACACGCCCCGACTGGCTTCCCGTGTTGCGCCGTGCGGCGGCAATCGTCACGGACGGCGGCGGGATCACCTGTCACGCCGCCATCGTCGGTCGCGAGCTGGGACGTCCCGTGGTCGTCGGTACCCGGACCGCCACCACCGAACTGGTGGAGGGGGCGATCGTCACGGTCGACGGTGATTCGGGGGTGGTCTACGACGGAGCGGTATCCGCCTCTGCACCGGAGTCGTCGGCGAAGGGTGCCGTTTCCGCACCGCGACCGGCGACGGAGCGGACGAGTGCGGGGTCCGCACCGGAGGTGACGGCCACCTCCGTGTACGTCAACCTCGCCACACCGGACGCCGCCGACCGTGTGGCCGCTTCCGACGTCGACGGAGTGGGGTTGCTGCGCGCCGAGTTCATGATCATGGACGCGCTGGGTGGGACACATCCGGCAGCGATGATCGCGCAGGGACGCCGCGACGAGTACGTGGCCGAGATGGCGGCGGCGGTCGAACGCATCGCCGCCGCGTTCACGCCGCGCCCCGTCATCTACCGGGCGATCGATCTACGCACCAACGAATTCGCCAACCTTTCCGGTGGCGACGTGGAGCCGCACGAAGACAACCCGATGATCGGCTACCGCGGCTGCTTCCGCTACGTGCGCGAACCCGAACTGTTCCGCCTCGATCTCGACGTGCTGTTCACCGTCAGGAAGCGCTACCCGAACGTGCATCTGATGATCCCGTTCGTCCGCACCCGGTGGGAACTCGCTCAGTGCCTTGCTGACCTCGACTCCCATCCACTGGGCGCGGATCGCCGCATGCACCGATGGATCATGGCGGAGGTCCCCTCCGTCGCGTACTGGATTCCGGAGTACGCGGCCCTCGGCATCGATGGCGTCTCCATCGGTACGAACGACCTCACCCAACTCGTGCTGGGAGTCGATCGGGATTCCGAGATCTGCCGGGATCTGTTCGACACCATGGACCCGGCCGTACTCGACGCCATCGACGTCATCATCGAGCGTGCTACACGTGCCGGGCTCACCACCTCCCTGTGCGGGCAGGCAGTGTCGACCAACCCCGCTCTGGCGGAACATCTCGTGCGCAAAGGCATCACCTCGGTGTCCGTGGCACCGGACGTGGCCGCCAATACGCGCCACAACATCGCGGCTGCGGAACGCAGGATCCTGCTCGACCGAGCAAGGTCAGAGCTGCGAACGTCCGCGGATGGGGACCGGCGAGGAGGAACCCGATGAGCGAACCCGTCGCGACACTGATCAGCGGCACCAGCGACTCCGTCACCGTGCACGGTCCTGGTGGCACCGACACGGTGCTGCCGGTCGCCGTGTGGCAGCTGCCCGACGCCCGTCAGGTGGTCGTGGTGGGGGAGGGCGGTCCGCTCATCGTCGCCGATATCGACGGGGCGCAGCTCGCCGAGGCGATCCAGTCGAGATGGCCCGGGGCTGCCATGCTGGAGCGTCGCACCAGTCCCATCGCATCGACAGGTGACCCACGAGCTTACGACGCCGTGTACTGTCAACTCGCGCTGGATGGTTCACGATGCGATCCGAACTACGCGGAACTGAGCGCGGCCGGTCTCCATCTCGCACACGCTTGACTATCCGACGATGGTGCCCGCGGCGGATCCGTCGGTGAGCAGTTGATAGAACCGCTCGACGTCGGATCGCCGGCACAGGGCGGTGCCGGGTGTCTGCAGCATGGCCGCCCCCGCGGCGATCCCGTACCGCACCGAGTCGCTCAACGAGCGACCGTGTGCCAGGCCGCACACCACACCGGCGACCATGCTGTCGCCCGCACCGACACCGCTGACCACCGGGACTTGGACCGACGGGAAATACTCGTCGCGGTCCCGCGTGACCAGCAGAGCGCCATCGGCACCGAGCGAAAGGACCACGACCTGGGAGACCCCCCGGTCGATGACTTCCCGAGCCGCAGCCACCTGGTCGTCGATCGCCGACAACTCCCGCCCCGTCCAGTCCCGGAGTTCGCGAATGCTCGGTTTGACGAGAAACACCCCACCCCGAAGTTGTCTCAGGGCCGGACCGGACGTATCGACGATGACTCGCGCACCGAGGTCGCCGACGACGTCTGCCACCTGCTGGTAGAAATCGGCGGGCACACCCGGTGGCAGACTTCCGCTCACCACCACATAGTCGGCGCCCGACGCGACCTCGATGACCAGGTCGAGACAGGCCACCTGTTCCCTCGCGGTCACTGTTGGTCCCGGCAGGACGAAACGGTACTGCAGACCCGTCTCGTTCTCGTTGATCGTCAGGCTCTCCCGTGTGGAACCGCGGATCGTCAGACTCCGGATCTCGACGCCCTCGGTGGCCACGAGATCCTCGAGGGCCCGGCCGGTATGGCCGCCCGAAGGAAACACCGCCGTCGCGGGAGTTCCGAGAACGTGCAGTACCCGGGCCACGTTCAGTCCGCCGCCGCCGGGATCTCGGCGAGGCGCGCCGCAGCGCACCTTGTCGGTCGGCACCACCCGGTTCGTGCTCGTGGTGATGTCGAGCGCGGGATTCATCGTCAACGTCACGATGTCGGGCATGGGCTCTCCTGTCGTCGGGCAAGCCGGGCCGTGACCGGCGAACGGTAGCTGTGACTACTCATCTCGCCACCCCGACGTGGAATGCCAGATCCGCTCCGCCGTCTGCACGGTGTCCCCGGCGGCCGTGTCCGTGTCGACCGCGGTGGCCGAGGGCCACGCCGCGGCACTCGCGGCCATCGCGTCGTACACGGCGGGGGTGGCGTCCGAGTCGCCGGTTGGACGGCTCCCGATTCTCGCGATCGCCATGGCGCGTGGTGCCCTGCATTCGAGTTCGACGAGATCGCTGTGGGTGCAGGAAGCGACGAGCGCAGCGCGCTCCCGGAGCATCGGTTGTGTCCACGACGCATCCAGCACGACCGACCTTCCGGCCGTGAGATGGTCGCGAGCGCGCCGCAGCACCTCGGCGTAGGTGCGGTCGGTCATGGTGCCGCTGTACAAGCCCTCACCGAATCCGGCCACCTGACCGGAATGCGGATCGAGGCCGTCGAGTTCCTTGCGGACGCGGTCGCTGGAGATGACGACGGATCCGGTGACGTCGGCCAACCTGCGCGACAGCGTGGACTTTCCGGTGCCGGGTAGCCCACCGACCAGTGCCATGCGCACGGTTCCTGCGCGCAGCTGCCGCAACGCGAGGCCGCAGTGCGCCCGGGCATCCTCGCGGGCTGCCCGGGAACCCTGCGTGTACCGCAAACAGGCCACCTTCGCGCGGACGAACGCCCGATAGGCGATGTAGTGATGCTGCAATGATGCCGGGGGCTGGTCGCGTGCCGCGGCGCAATACCGATCGAGAAACCGCAACCCCAGGTCTTCGCGTCCCAGGTACTCGAGGTCCATCGCAAGGCATGCCGCGTCGTCGATACAGTCGACGTGGCGTAGGTGGTCGTCGAAGTCGAGGCAGTCGAGAATACGCGGCCCGTCTGCGAGGCAGAAGATGTCGTCCGCCAGAAGATCGCCGTGACCATCGACTATCCGGCCTTCCCGAACGCGGTTCTCGAACAGCCGTTTCCGCCCCTTCAGATACCTGAGGGCCCGTCGCTCCACCTCGTCGACGTCCGCCGCCGGGAGGACATCGCACCGGTAACTCGTCACCTCGGAGACGTTGGCTCGCCACCGTGCGGCCACCGCTCCGGGCGTGGCGTCACGATCGATCTCCGCAGACTGCTCCGCCCCGGCATGGAATCGGGCGACGACGGCGGCGATCGCATCCACCTGCGCGGTGGTATCGTCGCCGCCCCCGCCGACCAGCCGGGCCAGTCGTCGGTCCGACGGCATCCGGCGCATCTTGACCAGCGCTTCGGTCGGCCCTCCGGCCGGGTCCGTCAATTCGGCGACACCGAGATACACGTCGGGGCACAGCCTGCGGTTCAATGTCACTTCACGCTCACAGGCCGCGCGACGCCTTTCGGCGGTGCCGAAGTCGGCGAACGCCGTCCGGATCGGCTTCTTCGCCTTGAAGACGACATCACCGACCATGACGACGTAGGCCGTGTGCGTCTCGACGCCGCTCACCGCGAGTCCACCGACTGCCTGCGGTGGCGAACACCTCTGAGTTCTCTCGGTCGCCGACATGAGGGTTCGTCACATCACGACGGGCCGGCGCCGCGCCGAAGGTCCGTCAGCCTGCGCCTCCTCATCGAGGTCGAGGTCGAGGTCGAGGTGAAGTGTGGTCCCGTCGCGACGCAGCGCGTGGGCCCACCCCCGGTCTCGGATCACCTCGAGCATCAAGGTGTTCTGCGCCAGCACCTCCGCCGTCATCCGCTCGATGCCGTGCGCCCGCGCTGCGTCGACGAGCCGGGTCAGCAGCATCGTTCCGATTCCGTGCGATTGGTACTCGTGATCGACCACCAGCGCGAATTCGACCAGCGGCGAGTCGTTGTCCTGCTGGTGTGCCGGGCTCACGTAGTTCGCGACTCCTACCAGGATGCCGCCGATGAAGGCGCCCAGTGCGCAATGCCGGGGGTCTTGCAGGCACAGTGACTCGGCCAGATCCTCGAGATGGGTCGGACGGGCTCCGAAGAACCGCAGGTAGGCGTCGTGCTGGTCCATCCGCTCGTGCAGATCCTGCACGTCGTCTCTGTCGGCGGGTCGAAGGGAGCGCACGCCGACGCCCGTGGTGACCGCGTGTGGCCTTCCGGCATTCATGCACCGTCACCTCCGTCGTCGGCCGTCGGAATTCATTCAATAGTGGGGGCGGCCGCGGCGTCAGAGCCTTTGGTCCTCGACTACGGTCCTTCGCCTCTATTACCGGTGTCGGTGAGTTCGCGATGCTGAAGTAACCAAGGACGCGCAACTGGCATCGAAGGAACCCCAGAACGC
Organism: Rhodococcus sp. ACPA1; assembly: GCF_002300195.1. Lineage (NCBI taxonomy): Bacteria > Bacillati > Actinomycetota > Actinomycetes > Mycobacteriales > Nocardiaceae > Rhodococcus > Rhodococcus sp. ACPA1. Next base: position 252,260 of record NZ_NSDX01000015.1, read on the forward strand.
AATGACCAGCACGAACAGTGATACGAACAACACGTCGGTGGGGCATGCGGAGGCGGTTGTGGAGCGGCTGATTCCCGAGTTCTGTGGGAGTTTCACCCGGGACGCGATTGCTCGGACAGTTGCCGGCAGCATTGCGGACCTCGCGGGGGTGCCGATCGCAGACATGCCGGAACTGGCCGAGCGGGTTGCCCGGCAACGACTCTTCACGGCACTCGAACGGCATCCGGAATGGTCGTCGTTCGCGAGTGGTGAGCCCTCCCCGAACAGCCGAGTGATCGTCGTTTCAGCTGCGGACGGGATGTTTGACCGGTCCGGGGTTACCGCGCGTCACCACACAGCAAGCGAACGGGAGAGGCCATGACGGAGCAGTGGCACGGCCGCGATGTGCATGGGTCCAGAGCTGCGGTGAACAGACAGGTGCCCGCGACCACGTGGCCCGTGGAGATCGAGATACACGAACCCGACGCGGAGCAGACCTGCTCCCGGGCCACGGCGCGCCTGCGCACACACGACAAGGCCCTCCTCGAGGGACGGGGAGAGGCCGGCTGCCACTCTCGAAACGCCGACATCGTGCAGGTCAGTCGCCAGATGGCCGCCGCTCGGGCCCTGACCGACCTGGCGCACCAATTGTTCGAGCTGGCAGCCGCACAGGACGCGGCTGCGGGCGGGCACGGACGCGAGTTCGGCGCTTCCGAGGCCGGACGCGGACTGTGATCAGCGGCCATGACAATTCTTCCCGCATCGCCATCCACCAGTGGGGCGTCAACGAACTTCACCGACTACGACGGTGAACGCACCCGATTTTCGTGGTCCGATATCGAGCGTCAACTCGGTCCTGCCCCCGGTGGCTGCAACATCGCCTACTACGCCGTCGACCGCCACGACTGCGGGCCGCAGCGAGACAAGGTCGCTTTCCGGTTCGTGGGTCCGAGCAAGGGTGTCGGCGAGCTACCCACCACCGAGGTGACCTTCGGAGAATTCGCGCATCGAGTCCGCAAGTTCACCGACGTGCTGCGCGGACTCGGCGTCGGGAAGGGCGACCCCGTCTTCGTGTTCACCGGTCGCATCCCGGAGTTGTACGTCAGCATCCTCGGCGCGTTGCGCAACGGAAGCGTCGTGTCGCCGTTGTTCTCCGCCTTCGGCCCCGAGCCGTTGGCCACGAGAATTCGGCTCGGCGGCGCCCAGGTCCTGGTGACCACCGAGCAGCTGTATCGGCGGCGGGTGGAGAAGATCCGCGGCTCGTTGCCCTCCCTGCGCCACGTTCTGCTGGTGGGGGATTCCGGTTCGATCACCGACGTCGCGGACACGCTCGACTTCCACAGCATGATGGCGGCAGCCGACGGGGACTGCGACATCACCCCGACCTCCGCCGACGACGTGGCCCTGCTGCATTTCACGAGTGGAACGACCGGTACCCCGAAGGGTGCGGTCCACGTCCACGGCGCCGTGGCCACGCATTATGCAACCGGCTTGTACGCCCTGGACCTGCATTCGTCGGACGTGTTCTGGTGCACGGCCGATCCGGGCTGGGTCACCGGCACGTCGTACGGGGTGATCACACCGCTGCTGCACGGCGTGACGTCGATCGTCGACAGCAACGAATTCGACGCCGAACGGTGGTACCGCATCCTCGAAGAGCAGGCCGTCACGGTCTGGTACACCGCGCCGACCGCGATCCGCATGCTGATGAAGTCCGGTCCGGAGCTGGCGCACAAGTACTCCCACCCGCACCTGCGATTCATCGCCAGCGTCGGCGAACCACTCAACCCCGACGCGGTGTTGTGGGGACGGGACGTCCTCGGGCGGCCCATCCACGACAACTGGTGGCAGACCGAGACCGGCGGCATCATGATCGCCAACACACCCGGTTTCGCCATCAAACCCGGCTCGATGGGACGACCCCTTCCGGGTATCGACGCCGCCATCGTCCGGCGCACGGAGGACGGCGGGATCGCACCCGTCGAAACGCCAAACGTGGAGGGGGAACTCGCGATACGGCGAGGCTGGCCGTCGATGTTCCGCGGTTACCTGCACAACGACGACCGGTACCGGCGTGCATTCGCCGGCGACTGGTACCTGACCGGCGACCTGGCCAAGCGCGACGCGGACGGCTACTACCGGTTCGTGGGCCGGGCGGACGACGTCATCAAATCGGCGGGCCACCTCATCGGTCCGTTCGAGGTGGAGAACGTCCTCATGGAGCATCCCGCGGTCGCCGAAGCGGGAGTCATCGGTAAGCCGGACCCGATCGTGGGGGCAGTGGTGAAGGCATTCGTGTCGGTGAAGACGGGCTGGAACGCCGACGACGCCCTGCGCCGTGAGCTTCTCGGGTACTCCCGCAAGAAGCTCGGCGCCTCGGTCGCTCCCAAGGAGATCGAGTTCGTGGACGTTCTCCCGCACACGCGGAGCGGCAAGATCATGCGCAGGCTGCTGAAGGCGCGCGAACTCGGTCTGCCCGAGGGGGACACATCGACTTTGGAGGTGGGCGGATGACTGCCCCGGACTTTCCCTACGACAAGGCGTTCGCGGTCGAGTTGCTGACGGACATGCTGCGCATCCGACGCTTCGAGGAGAAGGCGGCAGAACTATACGGCGCCCAGAAGATCCGCGGCTTCCTGCACCTGTACGTGGGGGAGGAAGCGGTCGCGGTCGGGGCCCTGCACGCGCTGTCTCCGGGCGACGCGGTGGTCGCCACCTACCGCGAACACGGCCACGCGCTGGTGCACGGTGTCCCGATGAACTCGATCATGGCCGAGATGTTCGGGAAACGCGAAGGCTGTTCGAGGGGTCGAGGCGGATCGATGCATCTGTTCGACGCCGCCACCCGGTTCTACGGGGGCAATGCGATCGTCGCCGGCGGTCTGCCACTCGCGGCCGGTCTGGCGATGGCCGACAAGATGCAGGGCAAGCGCCGGGTGACGGCCTGCTTCTTCGGCGAGGGCGCAATGGCGGAGGGCGCTTTTCACGAGACCATGAATCTCGCATCGCTGTGGCAGTTGCCGGTGCTGTTCTGCTGCGAGAACAACCTGTACGCCATGGGAACGGCCCTGTCCCGCTCGGAATCGCAAACGGATCTGTGTGTCAAAGCCGCGTCGTTCGACGTGCCGACGCTCAAGGCGGACGGCATGGATGTGATTGCCACCCTGCACGCGGCCCGCTCCGGCGCCGCGCACGTCCGCACGACCGGAGGCCCCTTCTTCATCGAATTCCAGACGTACCGATTTCGTGCCCATTCGATGTTCGACCCGGAGCTGTATCGCGACAAGGCGGAGGTGGAGTCCTGGAAGGAGCGGGGCCCGATTCACACCTTCTCGGCACGGCTCAAGGCGCTAGGGCTGTTCTCGGAGGAAGAGTTTCTCCGCATCGACGACCGCGTCATGTCGGAGGTCGATGCCGCGGTCGACTTCGCCGAGGCAGGCACCTGGGAAGCACCCGGGGACCTCCTGCGCGACGTACTCACACCGGAGCGAACAGAGGAGGCGTCGTGAAGATCACCTACCGGGACGCGATGCGGGAAGCGATCCGTGAGGCAATGCACTCCGATCCGCGGGTGTTCCTCATGGGTGAGGACGTCGGACGCTACGGCGGCACGTACGCGGTGTCCAAGGGTTTGCTCGCCGAGTTCGGGGACGAGCGGATCCGCGACACCCCGCTCTCGGAGTTGGGTTTCGTGGGAGTGGGAATCGGGGCGGCCGTGGGCGGGATGCGCCCGATCATCGAGGTGATGACCGTCAACTTCAGCCTGCTCGCGCTCGACCAGATCGTGAACACCGCGGCGTCGCTCCGGCACATGTCGGGCGGACAATTCTCCGTCCCCGTGGTGGTGCGCATGGCGACCGGCGCGGGCAGGCAACTCGCCGCACAACATTCGCACAGCCTCGAGAACTGGTATGCCCACATCCCCGGCATCCGGGTCCTGGCGCCCGCGACGGTGGCGGACGCGCGCGGCATGCTCCGACCCGCCCTCGCGGACCCCGATCCGGTGATCATCTTCGAACACACCCAGCTGTACAACTCATCGGAAGACCTCGAGGGGCCCGTCCCGGTGGACATCGACTCGGCGGCGGTGCGCCGGGAGGGAAGCCACATCAGCCTGATCACGTACGGGGGTTCGCTGCCCAAGGTCCTCGCCGCCGCCGACGTCCTGGCGGAGAAGGGAATCGCCGCCGAGGTCATCGACCTTCGGGTGCTGCGACCCCTCGACACGGCCACCATCGCTGCGTCGATCCGGAGGACACACCGTGCCGTGGTGGTCGACGAGGGTTGGCGTACCGGCAGCCTCGCGGGGGAAGTGATGGCGCAGATCGTCGAACGCGAGTTCTACGAACTCGACGCGCCACCTCGCCGCGTGTGCAGCGCCGAGGTCCCGGTGCCCTACGCCAAGCATCTCGAATACGCGACCCTTCCCCAAGTCGAGACCATTGTGTCCACGGCGTGGAATGTGATCGGCGATCGGTAGGAACGAGGCATAACCATGTTTGATTTCACGCTGCCTTCCCTGGGCGCCGACATGGACGAAGGAACGTTGACGGACTGGTTGGTCAAACCCGGTGACGAGGTCGAGCGCGGTCAGGCGATAGCGACGGTCGACACCGTGAAAGCGGCCGTAGACGTGGAGATCTGGCAGAGCGGCACCGTTCACCGGCTGCTCGTCGAGCCCGGAACGACCGTGTCGGTCGGAACCCCGTTGGCGACCCTGCTGAATCCCGGAGAATCACCTCCACCGGAGCGGCCCACGGCCGATGGGGTGCCCGGCACCACCGCGGCCACCCCCGCAGGGGAACCCGCACCGCGACGCAAGGTCTCGCCCAGGGCGCGCAAGGAAGCGGAAAGAGCGGGAATCGATCTCGCCGGTGTCACCGGGACAGGCGCGGACGCTGCGGTCACACTCGACGACGTCCAGCGGGCGGCAGCCCACGGCATCGAGCACGGACCGGCCGAGGCCAAGACCCGCGACATGCGCAGCGCCATCGCCGCGTCCATGAGCCGCTCCAAGCGGGACATCCCGCATTACTACCTGATGGACGAGATTCCACTGCGGACGGCGACGAAGTGGTTGCGCACCGAGAATGCCGCCCGACCGATCACCGAACGAGTCCTCCTCGCCGCTGTGCAACTCAAGGCGGTAGCGCTCGCTGCCCAGCAGTTCCCGGACCTCAACGGGTACTGGGTGGACGGCGAGTTCCGGCCGGCACCCCACATCCACCTCGGGGTGGCGATCTCGCTGAGAGACGGAGGTCTGGTCGCTCCCGCGATCCACGACACCGCCGACAAACCCCTCTCCCAGCTGATGGTGGAACTCGGCGACCTGGTGACCCGCGCCCGTGCCGGTTCGCTGCGCAGCTCCGAGATGTCGGACCCGACGTTGACCGTGACGAACCTCGGGGAACGCGGGGTCACCTCGGTTTTCGGGGTGATCTATCCGCCGCAGGTGGCGCTGGTGGGTTTCGGGAGGCCCAGTGAACGCCCCTGGGTGTTCGACGGAGATCTGCAGGTCGCGACGGTCGTGACAGCGACCCTCGCCGCCGATCATCGTGCCAGCGACGGAACACGGGGTGCACAGTTCCTGACCAGAATCAGCGAACTGCTTCAACAGCCGGACAGGTGGTGAGGACGACGATGAACAGCGAGACGATCGACTCGAGAGTCATACACGCATTGCGGGATATCGCCCCGGAGATCGAGGACGAGGAACTGTCCCCGGACGTGCCGTTACGCGACCAGGTCGATCTGGACTCGATGGACTGGCTGAACTTCCTGGTGCGCCTGCACGCCGTGTTCGGCGTCGATATCCCGGAATCCGACTACGCAACGCTGGTGACCGTGGAGGACATCGTCGAATACATTGCCTCGCGCACCCACGCCTGACGGGCGAGTGACTACTACGCGATCCCGGCGGGCAATCGGGCCGCGGTACTGCGGGGTGTCCGTCGCCGGTGCCACCGCCACAGTTCGTCACACCCCCAGACGACGAACGGCAGGGGAAGGAGCCACAGCACCTGATGCCATGACGGAGTCACAGTTCCGAAGACGAGTCGAAGCGCCGGGACGGTGACGACCAGCGCGGCGAAACACACCTCGAAGGCGATTCCCCACAGCAGCAGCGGATTGGAGGCGATCCCCACCTCGGTGAGTGCCGCGTGTTCGGTGCGCGAGGCGAACGCGGTCCCGATCTGACAGGCGACGATGCCCAGGAAGCTCATCGTCGTCGCCGATTGCCAGGTGTGGTGCAGGCTTCCGGCGCCCACATCGGCACCCAGATACCAGCCACCTTCGAGAAGTGTCGCGAAGAAGAGCGTCATCACCAATACTGCCGACACACCTCCCAGCAGGCCCCACGACCGGACGAGGATCCCCCTGTCGACCACGTTCTGGGTGCGCTTGCGTGGACGCCGATCCATCAGGCCCGGTTCGGCCTTCTCTCGGCCCAACGCCAGCGCCGGTAAGGTCTCGGCCCAAATCGATGGCGAGAATCTGCATCACCGTGAGAGGGAGGGGAACCTGTCCGCCGGACAGTGCGTAGACGAGGAACGGCACCACCTCGGGGGTGGCGTGCGCGAAAATGTAGACAATGAACTTGCGGACGTTGTCGTAGACCCTCCGTCCCGCCTCGACGGCGCTGACGATGGTCGCAAAATTGTCATCGGTGAGGACCATCGTCGCGGCCTCCCGCGCGACATCGGTGCCCGACTTACCCATCGCCACACCGATATCGGAACGACGCAACGCCGGAGCGTCGTTGACCCCGTCACCTGTCATCGCGACGACCTGCCCGCTGTCGCGCAAGGCGTCGGTGATCCGCAACTTCGCCTCTGGTGAACTGCGCGCGAAGATGAGTTCGACGTCGGTGGCGAGCAACCTGTCGAGATCGGCTTCCGGCATCTGCTCGAGTTCCGAGCCGGTGACGACTCGCAGACCTGCGTGCCCGATCCCCACGCTCTGTGCGATCCCTCGCGCGGTGAGGCCGTGATCACCGGTGACGACGATGATCCGAATTCCCGCGGAATGACACCTGGCGACGGCCGCCGCTACTTCCGGACGCGGAGGATCGAGCATTGCCGCGATTCCGAGGAGGGTGAGATCGCTCTCCGCCTCTTCCCGCGTCAGTCCCGGGCGAGTGCCCGCGTCGATGTCGCGCTCGGCGACGGCAAGCACACGCAAACCTTCGCGAGCCCAGTCGCGTACGAGATTCGCGGTGAACTCCCGATCGGAACCGGTGAAGGCCGTGTCCACACCAGCCGGACCGGCGATTCGGGTACACCGATCGAAGATCACTTCGGGTGCTCCCTTGGCATGGACGTGCAGCGTGTCGCCGATACGATCGACGGTGGACATCCGGCGCAGCACCGGGTCGAAATGGAACTGCGACAACCGGATTCCGTCAGCGTCTTCTGTCGCGGCTCCCAAGGACAGCGCTGCGTGCAGCAATGCCACCTCCGTCGGATCACCGGATTCGGCACCGGTACTCGAGATGCGGATCTCCGTACTACAGCACGCGACGATCGCCCGGGCCGTCCGGCCTGCCGGAGTCTCTGGTGCCGGAACGGCGACGGCGCCGTCGAACGTCACGACACCGTCCGGGGTCCACAACTTGGTGGTACGCATCCGGTTCATCGTCAGGGTGCCGGTCTTGTCGGTGCAGATGACGCTGGTGGAACCGAGCGTCTCCACGGCCGACAGACGTTTGACGAGGGCGCCCTGCCGGGCGAGTGTGCGCACGCCCACCGCGAGAGCCAACGTGATGGTGGGCAGCAACCCCTCGGGCACGTTCGCGACGAGCAGGCCGATGGCGAAGTTGATCGAATCGTCGAGCGACAATCCCGCCATCAGCGTCCCCAGCGGGATGAACGCCAGACCCATCGCCACCGCAACCGCCGCGATCAGCCAGGCCACGCGCTTCACCTGTTTCTCGAGGGGGCTTTCCTCGTGGCCGACGCGTTGTGACAACGCCGCGATGCGTCCGAGTTCGGTGTGCATTCCTGTCGCGAACACCACCGCGGTGGCATCGCCGCCCACCACATTGGTGCCGCTGAAGACGATGTCCGGCGCCTCGATCAACGGTCCCGTGGTCGACCCGGCGTCGAATCGGATCAGAACCGGCACGGACTCGCCGGTGAGTGTCGACAGGTCGACCTCGACCGATCCCGACAGAAGTCGCGCATCGGCAGACACCCGGTCGCCTTCGGACAGGAAGATCACGTCACCCGGCACCAGTGACCGCAGATCGACCGTCTCCGTCGTTCCCTGGCGGGCGACGCGCGCCCTGGTCGGCAGAAACGCCGCCAATGCTTCGACCGCCCGCTCGGCGTGTCGTTCCTGCACGAACGCGAAGGCGGCGTTGAGCAGGATCACGATGACAATCGCGACACCCAGCGGCGCCGAGCCGCTGAAGACGGCGAGAACGGCAGCCATCCACAAGAGCAGCGCCAACGGATGCGTGAATTGCCGCAGTAACTGCCGGGGCCAGGTGCGACCGCGATGCCGAATCAGTTCATTGGTCCCGTAGACGAGTGTTCGTCGTTCCGCTTCCCTCCGTGACAGTCCATCCCGTCTGGTGCGGAGGTCACGCAATAGCCGGTCGGTCGACTCCTGAGGGTCCACGCGAGCTGTCTTCGTCGCCGTCACCATCGCGCGCTCCTGGTCGTCGGGCCGTTCCGGTACGGATCACGTGGGACGGGCCCGGCGGGGTTCTTCTCCGACGGTGCGCCATCGACGGTTACGGGGAAAGGGACCTTGGTCCTCTCTTGCGGTCGCACGCAGCGCGAACCGGGTCCGGGCTGCGACGATGGAGACACGCGTCCTCACGCGTCGGCCCTCGACGAGGGAAGGCCTATGCACGACACACGAACCCGCGAAACGTGGAATGCGCGCCTCACGAGGCTGTTGGCACCCACCCTGCTCGCAGTCACGTCGGTGGCGCTCGTGTCCGGCGTGGTGGCCACTTCGCTCGGTCGGCCGGGCGTCGCGGACGCGTGTTGGGCGATCGGCACGGTGGTGTCCCTGGTGCCCGCTGTGGGCTGGGTCGTCGTGTCGCTCCTTCAGCGCACAGCTGGTGTCGACCTCATCGCCGTGCTCGCCCTCGCGGGCACACTCGCGGTCGGCGAGTATCTGGCAGGTGCCCTCATCGGGTTCATGCTCGCGACGGGGCGCACGCTCGAATCCGCGGCGGAGCGGCGCGCGTCACGCGATCTGCGCGCCCTCCTCGAACACGCACCACGACGAGCACACAAACGGATCGGCCAAGACGTCGTCCTCGTCCCCTTGGACGAGGTCGAGCCCACCGATCTGCTGGTCGTCGCCTCCGGAGAGGTTGTCCCCGTCGACGGCGTCGTCGTCGCCGACCGATCGGCCGTCCTCGACGAGTCCGCGCTCACCGGGGAGTCGCTCCACGTCGAACGACAGGTCGGGGAGTCGGTGCGCAGTGGGGTGGTGAACGTCGGATCGACGATCGAGCTGCGCGCCACCGCGAGCGCCGCGGACAGCACCTATTCGGGCATCGTCCGGCTGGCGCAGGAGGCCGCTGCCGACAAGGCACCGATCGTACGGATCGCGGACCGCTTCGCCGTCTGGTTCCTTCCCCTGACCCTCCTGGTGTCGTCCGTCGCATGGTGGCTGAGCGGTTCAGCCGTGCGCGCGGTCGCAGTTCTCGTGGTCGCGACCCCGTGTCCGTTGCTGCTCGCCGCCCCTGTCGCCATCGTGTCGGGGTTGTCCCGCGCCTCACGGATCGGTGTCGTCATCCGCGGTGGTGGAGCACTGGAAACACTCGGGCGAGCTCGGACCCTGGTGATGGACAAGACGGGAACCCTGACGACCGGCAGGCCATCCGGACTCGACGTCGCAACCGCTCCCGGCCACAATCCCGACGAGGTACTCCAACTCGCCGCAGCCGTCGACCAGCTGTCACCCCATGTTCTCGCCGAGTCGATCGTCCGCTTCGCGAGGGCTCGGGGCTGTCCGCTTCCCCTGCCCACCGATGTCAGCGAGCAGGCGGGAACCGGGGTCACCGGCATCGTGAACGGTCGTGCGGTGAAGGTCGGTTCGGATCACGGCGTGTTGCCGGACTGGGCGGAGGCCGTATCGACGCGATCGGCGCTGGACGGCGCGGCGGTGGCCTGGGTACAGGTCGACGACGCACTGGTAGGGGCGATCCTGCTGCGGGATCCGCTTCGTCGAGACGCACCTCGCACATTGCGGCGATTGCGGGCAGCCGGACTGGACCGACTGATCATGCTGACCGGAGACCGCCGGGCGCCCGCCCTCGAAATCGGATCCATCGTCGGACTCGACGCCGTGCTCGCGGAGCACACTCCCGTGGACAAGGTGGCGGCAGTGCAGGCCGAGAAGCTCAAAGCTGTCACGATCATGGTGGGCGACGGGATCAACGACGCCCCCGCCTTGGCGGCGGCGTCGGTCGGAGTGGCGATGGGGGCGCGGGGAGCCACGGCCAGTTCGGAGGCTGCCGATATCGTGCTGACGACCGATCACCTCGCCCGGTTGGCGGACGCGATGGAGATCGCACGACGGTCGAGGCGGATCGCGATCCAGAGTGCCGGCATCGGCATGACGCTGTCGCTGTTGGCGATGATCGGCGCGGCGTTCGGCTGGATCGCTCCCGCGGCCGGCGCCCTGCTGCAGGAAGGAATCGATGTGGCGGTCATCCTCAACGCCCTGCGCGCCCTTCGAGGCGGCCGCTCCTCCGAACTGACGGTGACGCGAGAAACCGGCCTGCTGTTGCAGCGTTTCGATCGTGAGCACGACGATCTGCGGGGAGCGCTGGCTCTGATACGTGACGCTGCAGAGCGGGTGACCGCCGAACCCGGAACCGAGACACTGGCGGCGGTGCGTAGAGCACACACCGTCCTGGTGGAGCAGGTCCTGCCCCATGAACGTGCCGAGGAGACCCAACTGTATCCCGCGCTGGCGGACGCCTTCGGAACGGCGGAAGCCACCGCCCCGATGAGTAGGGCTCATGCGGAGATCGATCGACTCAGCCGGCGCCTGGGAACTCACCTCGGCGCGGTCGAGGCACACGGCGAAGTCCGCCCGGATCAGCGTGACGACCTTCTCGCCTGCCTGTACGGGCTGTACGCGGTGCTGCGTTTGCATTTCGCCCAGGAGGAAGAGGACTACTTCGCCCTCGCCCCGAGAGTCGACGACGAGCACTGACAGCCGTCGGCACTACCGGACGACGAGGATCGGGCAGCGGACGGAGTGCATCAAGGCCCTGCTCGTGGATCCCAACAACATACTGGTGAAGCCGCCGCGTCCGCGGCTACCCACGACGAGAAGTCGCGCGTTGTCGGCTTGTTCGCGCAGGTTGCGCACCGGTCGGTCCATCACGACCATCGTCCGAACCTTGACGTCCGGGAAATCCTCGGCCCGGCCGGCGAGACTCTCCGACAGGAGGGCCGTTTCCTGGGTGACGACCTGCTTCCACCCGGAGACGCTGCCGCCCTCGTGGTGCACGGGGAGGTCGACGTCGGACCAGGCGTGAACGGCCACCAGTTCGCACTGCCGCAGGGCGGCCTCCTCGAACGCCAGCGAAATGGCGGGCTCGCTGTGTGCCGACCCGTCCACGCCCACGACGACGGGCCCCTCGAGTCGGGTGACCTCGGTATCGGGAAGCCCGCGGATGACCGCCACCGGGCACGGTGCGTGGGTGGCGACCGCGGCGCTGACCGATCCCAGGAAGCCGCGCTCGATGATTCCCTGGCGGTTCGAGCCGACGACGACCATCGCGGCGGATTTCGATCTTTCGAGGAGTTCACCGGCCGGCGTTCCGGTGCAGAGGGTGGTGTGAATGTCGAGGGAATGTCCCGGTACCGCTCGGGCGGCGATCTCCGCGGCGGCGGCCAGCCGGTTCTTCCCGTTGCGTTCCTCGTCGTCGAAGAAACTCTCCGGCATGCCGATCGGGACACCGTAGGCGCCGGGCACGAACGTGGTCGAGACCACCGACAGTGGGGCATTACGCAACGCCGCCTCCTGCGCGGCCCACGCGACGGCCTGGAGGGACGACGGTGAACCGTCTGTTCCGACAACGATCGGGCGGCGGGCGGTCATGGTGTTCTCCTCCAGGAAGCGCGCGGCAGAAAATGCCGCTACCTCTCATCGTTACGGTGCGTCCGTCACCGGCGTAGGGGAGAAGGTCCCCACCTTCTGTGAGCGGGGGGAGCCGATCCCGGTTCAGGGCAGCGGCGCCGACCACCGGAGCGTGGTTCCGCCACCGGGGGTGGTGTCGATGGTGAAGTGCCCGTTGACTTCCCGAGCCCGGACAGCCAGATTGTCCAATCCACTGCGGGAGACGTTCTTCGGAATACCGGTGCCGTTGTCCGCGACCTCGATGGTGAGATCGTCGTAGACGGAGATGCTGACCGTGACCGTGTCGGCTCGCGCGTGTCGGACGGCGTTGCTCAGCGCCTCACGCAGGACTGCCTCGGCGTGTTCTGCGAGCGCGGCGTCGATGACGGACAGTGGGCCAGACATGTGCACCGTCGTGCGTAACCCGGAATCCGCGGTGGTCTCGGCGACGATTTCGTGCAGTCGCCGTCGGAACTGGGTCATACCACCCGAACCGCCGTGAAGGTCGAAAATGGCGGTACGGATATCACGCACGATGTCGTGAAGGTCGTCGATCGATTGTTCGAGTCGCTCCTTGACGATCGGAGCCTTCGCCCTCTGCAAGGTGCTCTGCATTGACAGGCCGACCGCGAAGAGTCGCTGGATGACGTGGTCGTGGAGGTCCCGCGCGATCCGATCGCGATCGGACAGGACATCGAGCTCACGCATTCGGCGTTGACTGTTGGCGAGCTGCAGAGCGACCGCCGCCTGATCTGCGAACCCCGACATCAACGCCAATTGGTCGTCCGTGAACGGCGACGCGTCGACGCGACGGAGCGTCACCAGAACCCCTGCCACCGATTGCGCGGCACGCAGGGGCAGCGCCAGCGCCGGGCCGAACCGGGTTCCGGTCTCGAACCCGGGATCGAAGGCCAGCGCGGTGACCCGAAGCGGTGTCCGCTCGCGGAATGCCTCACCGGAAGTGGATTTCTCGATCGGGATCGTCCGGCCGATGATGCGATCCGACACCGTTCCGGCCGACGCCGTGACCACGAGTTCGGTGACCTCGTCCGACGGGATGTCGGGATCGTCCGGCACAGCAAGGAAAGCACTGTCGGCGCCGGTGAGGGCAAGCGCGTCGTCGGCGATCACTTGCAGCACCTCTGCCGTCTCGCTGCCCGCGAGTAGTTCGGTCGCTATCTCACGTGTCGCCTCGAGCCAGGCTTGCCTCGCCCGGGACTCCTCGTACAGGCGGGCGTTCTCGATGGCGATCCCGGCGGCGGCCGCGAGTGCGCGGAGAAGGACCTCGTCGTCCTCGGTGAAGTGTGCACCGTTCGCCTTCTCGGTGAGATACAGATTCCCGAACACCTCGTCTCGGATCTGAATGGGCACTCCCAGAAAGGTTTTCATCGGCGGATGGTGGTCGGGGAATCCTACCGAGGCAGAGTGATGTGACAGGTCCTCCAACCGGACCGGCTTCGGATTGGTGATGAGGAACCCGAGGACTCCGTGACCCCGGGGCAGGTCGCCGATACGTTCGCGTGTCTCCTCGTCGATGCCCTCGAAGACGAACTCGCTCAAGCCCTCACCCGGGGCGAGCACCCCCAGCGCGCCGTACCGGGCATCCACGAGATTGATCGCGGCATGGACGATGGTGCGAAGCGTGTCGTCGAGGTCGAGTCCTGACGTGACCGCGAGCATCGCCTCGAGCAGCCCGTCGACGTGATCTCGGGCATCGACGATCTGCGCGATGCGTTCCTGCACCTCGGTCAGGAGCTCACGGAGCCGCAGCTCGGACAGGCTACCGAGTAACGGACCCCGGTCGCGCTCATCCGGTTGACGGGTCACGAGACGCATTCTCCCACGTAGTGGCGTCGCCGTATGACGGAACCGCTACTGGACTGAGGGCTTCGCCCGTCAGGTGCCGGCCGGTCTCGACGGCATCTTCGTGGCGAGTACCGCTGCCTGGGTCCTGCGCTCCACCCCCAGTTTGGTCAGCAGCCTGGACACGTAATTCTTGACGGTTTTCTCGGCAAGGAACATCCGCGCAGCGATCTGACGGTTCGTCAACCCTTCACCGAGCAGGGCGAGGAGCGTCCGTTCCTGATTGGTCAGGTGCCCGAAGATTCCGTCCTTCTCACTGGCGTCCGCGCGGATCTTCACCATCAGGGCGGCGGCGGCGCGACTGTCGAGGAGCGACTTTCCTGCCCCGACGTCGTGGACGGCCTGGGTCAGTTCCATGCCCCGGATGTCCTTCACGACGTATCCGCTGGCCCCGGCGAGAATCGCGTCGAGCATCGCCTGGTCGTCCGTGAACGAGGTCAGGATGAGGCAATGCAACTCCGGCATCAGCGAGTGCAGTTCGCGGCACAGTTCGATGCCGTTGCCGTCGGGGAGACGTACGTCGAGGACCGCGACGTCGGGTTTCAGGGCCGGCACTCGTGCCATCGCCTGCGAGTAGGACGCGGCTTCACCGACGACCGTCAGATCAGGGTCGGCGGTGAGGAGATCCGCGATTCCGCGCCGGACGACCTCGTGATCGTCCACGAGAAAGACGTTGATCATGCCGCAACCTCCAGTCTTACTGTGTGATCGCTCCGGAAGATCAGACTACGCCGGGAGCAGCAGGCATCAGAAGCGTCGCCCGAGGAGCCCCGGTGCTCATCGAGCAGCTGGACGGACCGGGCGCGCCCCGTGCCGGCGTGGTCGGTGGGGCATCAACATCGCCACGGCCAGGCCGACGGTGGCGACGAGTGTCGCGGCAGCGCCGACTCCGACCAGCGGGGTTGCAAGCCAGGCGCCGAGCAGGACGACGAGGCCTGCGGTCACTGCTCCCGACAACAACGCCAGCACCAGCCCGATCGGGTGGAGGTACAGGAACTCGCCGGGTTCGTTGTCGCGCGGCCGCGACGCGGTGGAGTGGCGTTCGAACATGAGGTCCTCGTTCCTTTGCCGACGGGTGGTTCCGATGTTGTGCGTCGGCCTCTCCCACAACGGTGCGATAACGGCGCGCGCGATTCCAGGGCCGAAAGTCACTCTTGCCGGGTCTTCCCGGGAGGACGCGAAGCATGTGCGACGTCCGGCGTGCAGCGATGCCGCGGCTCGATTCCGGCGGAGCGCGGAATGATACTGCAGGACAGGGTAACCCGGCCTCCGATGCAAGCGGGCAGACGCTCCGTGAGCCGCAGCTCCTCCCGGCGACGACCACATCCCGCACCGGTCACCCCTGCCAATGACCTTGTGCCCTAGGCCGCCCACCTCGTGCGCGGAAGACTCGGAAACAGGAGGACGGTCCGAGGAGGCTGTGATGACCACTGATCAGACACTGCGCTGGTGGCGTCTGGCGCCCTGGAGCCGAAATCCTCTCATGCGGTCCACGGACCGTTGCGACTCCGTCGTCGCGGCCGTCCTGATCACATTCATCCTGATCGTGGTCCCGTTCGCAGCGGCGTTCGGAACCGTGACGTACACCGGCCTGAACGAACGGTCGCACGCCGAACTCCAGACCAGGCATGCACAGTCTGCCGTTCTCATCGATGATCCGCGACAAGTGGTGGTCGCGGACGCACACAGCCGCTCCCCGGAATCGCAGGACCGTGCGACAGCTCAGTGGACTGCACCGGACGGCACCCTGCGCTCGACCGCCGTGGAAACCGCACCAGGCACGCACAGGGGCGACACCGTCACTGTGTGGGTGGACACGAACGGCACCGTGGTCGCCGAGCCCCGTTCTGGAGTGCAGAACGCGATGATCGCCGTGAGTGCGGCACTATCGGTCTGGGCGGGCGCGGCGGTCTGCTCCCTCCTGCTGTATGTGGGGGTGCGGTGGATGAACGGACGGAGCCGGATGCGCCAGTGGGACAAAGAATGGAACGACCTCGGCCGCACACCGGGATGGCCGGTCGGCTGACAGCACTGATGCGCTGGTCGTGGACGGCGTCACCGACGGTATCCAGCCCAGACTGACATCTAGCCCAGACTGACCGTGCATCCCGGCTCCAGTCGGACTACCTCGTCACGACACGAGATCTCGATCGCGCGTTGATTTCCGGCGCCCGCGCTGACCTGAACACGTCGACCACTGATCGTCAGCCACAACTGGTGGCCGCGATAGACGATCGGAAATTCGAGCGCACCGAGCGTTTCCGGCCATTCCGGGCCGAAAACGAGGCGATCACCGCGAGTTTCGAGTCCCGTGAAACAGCGCTGAAGCAAGTCGATACTTCCCGCCATGGCTGCCAAGTGGATCCCCTCGGAGGTCGTGCCCCCCTGGATGTCCGTGATGTCGGACGCAAGCACCTTTTCGAAGAATTCCATGGCTTTGTCACGATTGGCGCGGGCCAGCACCCAGGAATGCACCACCGCGCTGAGCGTCGAACCGTGCGAGGTCCGGGCGATGTAGTAGTCGATGGTGCGCGGTATCGCTTCCGGTTCGAGCTGATATCCGAGTCGCGCGAACAGATCTCGCAGTTCGTCGGCGGACAGCAGATAGAACAGCATCAGCACGTCGGCCTGCTTCGAGGCGCGGTACCGGTTGACGTCGTCCCCCTCCGCCTCGAGGATGCGGTCGAGCCGTTGAATGTCGACGTACCGCTCCCGGTAGCCGGCCCAGTCGAGTTCCGCCAACGCTTCGTACCCCTCGAACTGACTGATGACCCGATCGTGGAAGGGCACGAACATACGGCGGCTCACGTCCGCCCACCGGGCCATTTCGTGGGCATCCAAGCTCAGGGAGTCGACGAGATCGGACCGGTCGGGGACCGGTATTGCATCGAGCGCCTCTATCGCCCGGAGGATCACCCACACGGCCATGACGTTGGTATACGCGTTGTTGTCGACTCCCTCGTTTGGAGCCTCGGGGTAGCCGGAATGAAACTCGTCCGGTCCCATGACGCCGCGGATCGTGTAGCGACGCCGGGGCCCTTCGTAGGAGGCAAGGCCGGCGAAGAAGCGGGCTATCTCCACCAGCATCTCGGCGCCGAAATCACTGAGAAACTCCAAGTCCCCGGTGACCTGGTAGTAGTGCCACACGTTGTAAGCGATCGCGATGCCGATGTGGTGCTGGCGCCAACTCGGGTCCGGGAGCCAGCGACCGGACCGCGGGTTGAGGTGCACTTGCTGGCTTTCCTCCCGGCCGTCGCTGCCCGACTGCCACGGGAACATCGCGCCGCGATGACCGGCCGCTCGCGCGGCCCGGCGGGCCTCCGGCAGACGACGGTACCGGTAGCGCAGCAACGACCGGGTCAAGGTCGGCACCCGCAGGTTCAGGACCGGGAAGACGAACAACTCGTCCCAGAAGACGTGGCCCCGGTACGCCTCGCCGTGCAGTCCCCGGGCCGGCACACCGACGTCGAGGTCGGCAGTGTTCGGTGACACCGTCTGCAGGAGTTGCATCTGATGAAGCCGGGCGATGCGCAGGGCGTCCTGGTAATCGCCGAGGGTGATGCCGATACGGTCCCAGAGGTGCTCCCATGCCAGCACGTGACCGTCCAGCACTTCCTCGAACCCGCCGATCGACGGCACCCAGCGTGCCGCTTCCGCGGCCGGCTCGGACAGCGCGTGATCGCGCCCCGTGAATACTGTCACCATCTTCTCGAACGTCACGGACTCACCCGCGGTGAGGTCGACCGTGATGTCGTGGCCGATGCGGCCGTCGCGGTCGAGCAGACGGTAGTTGGACGCGCGGTGTCGGTCGCGGGGCGACAGCGTGGTTCGTGCCGCCATGGCCACTGGTATGCGCGATTGAGTGGTCTGCATCGCCAGCAGGACGGAGTCTGCCGACAGCGCGCCTGAATGGAGTAGCGCGAGATGATCGTCGGCGAGATCACGGTATCGATCGACGAGGGTGTTGCGGACCGAACCATCCAGGGCCGAACGCAATTCGAACGATCCGGACCAGTTCTCCGCGATGATCGTCGTCTGCAGCGCGCAGACGTGGGGTAGGTGCATGGCGACGAATCTTCGCTGGATGACCGACGTCGCTCGCCCGGCGTCGTCGCGGTACCGAAACCGGCGGGTGAGCACGGCGCGACGCAGATTGAGGTACTGGCGGTACTCGAGGAGGTCGACGGCATCGACGTCGAACCACGGCCCGCCCTCGATACGAAAGGTCGTCGTCAGCCAATTCGGTGCATTCACCATGCTTTCGTTCACGATCGCCATCCCGGCACGCTCGTCGCCCAAGCGGTTGTACACACCCGCGAGATACGTGCCCGGGTAGTGGACGGTGCCGGCGGTTGCTTCGGGGGCGCACCCGCGAGTGGCGAAGTAGCCGTTCCCCAGAGTGCAGATGGCCTCCCGCAACTTCTCGGTCGCGGGTTCGTAGCCGTCGAAGAACAGCATCCATGCATCGGCCGCGGACGCGGTCTCGGGGTCGCGGCCGAGAAGATCCCCCAGCCGCTGCAACAGTTCGCGGACCTGAGCCGGATCGTTCACGGCGAATCGTGCCGCCGACCGGCGATCCCCGATCTCACTGCTGCGGACGACGATCCCCACTCCAGTCGCCGACACGGCGTCGAATGCGTCCTCGTCGGTGAGATCGTCGCCGACGTAGATCGGAAGCAGGGATCTCGCGTCGTGGATGTGCTCGAGGACCCAGTTCAGTGCGCGTCCCTTGTCCCAATCGACGTCGGGACGGAGTTCGACTACTTTGCGCCCACCGGTGACTCTGAGCCGGACCTCCCCGGACGCGGCGACGTCACGGACCGTGGCGACGACCTCGTCTATCCGGTCGGCGGCAACATTGCGATAGTGCACGGCGACGGTGTACTTCTTGGGTTCGATCAACACGCCCGGCACGTCGCGGAGGCGGTCGGTGAGCGCGCGGGTGGCGTGATGCAGTACTGGTACCGCGGCGAGAGCGTCAGGGTTCTCGTAGTACTGCCCCTGCGGTCCCGCCAACTCGAAGCCGTGGCTGCCCGCATACCAGATCTCCGCCATACCGACCCGGGCCTGCACGTCCGCGAGGTCGCGTCCGCTGATCACGGCCACCGGGCATTCGCGTGTCAACCTGGCCAACTCGGTGGCCACACCGTCGACAAGAACGGCCGCCGACGGGTCGGACACGATATCCGAGAGGGTGCCGTCGAAGTCGAGAAACACAGCGGGCCGCCGTACCCGGAGGAGGGCGGTGAGTTCGTGCCGAGACGTCAGCGCGTCAGGAATCTCCGACAGTCGGAGATCGCCCGCACGGACCTGAATTTCGGAGGGGTCGGCGACGACGATGTCTGCTCCGCATCGTCTCAGTTCGTCGGCGCGGCGGTCGCGACCGACCCCGATGACGAGAGCGAAGCCGCCCCGCCTGGCCGCCGCTGCCGCTTCTCCCGAGGCCGTGACGACCACCGCACCGCCCGGACGCGCCCCCAGCCGATCGGCGGCGGTGACCGGCGACGCGCCGTCGACCCGAACGGGAAACACGTCGGCGATCCCTGCGGCGTCGAGCACCGGTTGAACGTTCCGATCAGTCGAGAAGATCGCTGTCGTCACCCCGAGACTCTGCAATTGACGGACGAGTGCCATCGTGGTGTCGGTCCGCGCGGACCCGGTCATCACAACGTCGAGGTCGAAGATCACCGCATCGTGCCGACGCAGATCGATCGCAGATTGTGACATGGGCTCATCTCCCGGGTGGCGAACGCGGTCGCAGTCACGAGCCGATAACGAGCCCGGGCGACGCGGGATGTGTTACGCGCGACTGGAAGTGACCTGCTGGGCGAGTGTCCGACCCCACTGCTCGGCGCGTGTCTCCTCGCCTTCCTCGAGCCGCGATTCCTTGTCGACGAGGAAACTCTCGGACTCGGCGACGAGGTCGAACCCGTGCAGGCGCAGCTTTCGGCAGATACCTTTCGATGCTCGGCCGGTCAGGAGGGCTGGGCCGTCGGCGCGAGTGTCGAACGCCACGGCCTTCCCGTGGGTCGGCGGGAGCCCGTCGAGCCACTCACGGAGGCCTTCGCTTTCCGCGTCAGGTTCCAGTGCCACCGTGCTGTCCGGTTTGCGGGCTGTCACCGCTGCCCCGTGACGGGTCGACTCGCGGCTCATCCCGTGGACGTGCGTCGGACCGCCGACCATCACGAGATCGTAGCCGGACAAGTCTTCGTCACCGGCTTTGCCGACCGGGATCGCTGTGACGGTTCCCGCGGACTCGAGGCCTCGGGCGATCGCCTCTGCCACGTGCCGGGTATTTCCGAACATCGATTCGTAGACCACAAGTGTGCGCATGTCGACTCCTTCTATGGTTGGTGGGTCCTTCTATGGTTGGTGGGCTCGGTCGCAGCGCTCTGTGCACGGCATGTTGCGGCCGGCGGTGTCACGCGTCGAAGGGTGTGCACCGAACATCACGCGCGCCCACCAGTCGGCCAGCGGGCTCGGGTCGGGCCAGTCGATGCGGTCGTCGTCCGTGCTCGGCGCCGGAGACTGCGTCTGCCTCGGTGTCGACTGTTCTTCCTGTCGACGATGGTGGTGTGGATGATTCATGGCGAACTCCGGGGTGTCGTGTCACTTCGGATTCAACCAACGATGTCGTCCACCGAGTAGGGTCGACCGTCACTTTCCGGAGCTGCCGCGTTGCAGCCAGATGACCTATGCCTCTACCGGCGCCGTTGCCGCGTCTGCGACTGTGACGGTGACCGGAGGAGTTGAAAATGAGCGTTCTGGCGCAACGAAAGTCCATCGTCGTCGGTGTCGACGGTTCGGAAAGAGCGATGAGAGCCGCTGTGTGGGCGGCAGCGGTCGCTCAGCGGAAGTCTGTGCCACTGCGACTGGCTCACGTCCTGCCGAGTCCGGGATACCACTACAGCGAAGCCGCACTTCTCTTCCAGAACGAGTTCGCCCAGGAAGTCGAAAAGTCTGCCCACGAGATCCTGGATCGGGCCGAACGGCGCGTGAAGAGCGCGTTCCCCGACATCACCGTGTCGTGCAGCACCCATCCCGGCCCTGCGGGACCGGCACTCGCAGGATTGAGCGCGCACGCAGAGATGGTGGTGGTGGGATCCACCGGTGCGGGAGCGCTGGAAACGCTCGTCACCGGCTCCACGGTCATGCAGGTGGTCAACCGTGCACACTGTCCGGTCACCGTCTTCCGATCGGAGGCGCCGTCCCCGGTGCCCGATCACCGTTCTGTCGTCGTCGGAGTCGACGGAAGTGAACTGAGCTCACTCGCCATCACCACGGCTGTCGAGTTCGCCACGTTCTTCGACGTACCGCTCCTCGCGGTGCACGGCTGGGGCGCCGGCGACATCTCGGAGCGCCCTGCTGCCCTGACGATGGTGAACTGGGCCGTCGTCGAAGAAGAGCAATCCGTCCTGATGGCGGAAAATCTCGCCGGCTGGCGCGAGAAGTGCCCAGATCTGCAACTGACCACCGTCATCGAGCAGGCCAACCCGGCCGAGCTGATCCTCGAATACGCCCGCGACGCGCAACTCGTCGTCGTCGGCAGCCACGGCCACAACCGCCTGGCCGGAGCGTTTCTGGGATCGACCAGTCAGAATCTCCTCCATCACGTCGCCTGCCCGATCACGATCTGCCGCCGGGCGAGCTAGACCCACGGCTGCGGCACCACGCTCACAGTCGCCGAGCGATCGATTCCGCCTGCGCGCCCAGTTTTGCGAGCCGCAGGTCGGCGAGCGGGGTCAGTGCACCGCCCATCCTGTTCGTCACGAACGCCACCGACAGCCCCGTCTCCGGGTCCGCGAACGCACCGGAACCACCGAGTCCGTAGTGGCCGAATGCGTGTGGATACTGGTTGCGGCTGGCGACGAACGCGGCGTGATACCCCAGGCGCCAGTTCATCCGGATTCCGAGCACGTAGTCGCGTGCCGTCGTCTGCACCTCACCGATCTGCGCGAGAGTTTCCTCGGTCAGGAACCTGCTGCCGCCCACCATGCCCTTGTTCGCGATCGCCGCATACATGCGGGCGAGGGCGCGGGCGCTGAAGACGCCGTTCCAGCCGGGCATCACGTAGTCGTGAATGGCGGGGTTGCGGACCAGTTCGTCGAACCCCTCCGGCATGCCTGCGTGTGCGATGTTCCGCAGCACCGGCAGGCACGACAGGGCAAAGGACGCGGTCTCCCAGGGCACCCCGAATGGAGTGATGCGAGGGAAGGACTTCGCGATGCGGTGACGTTCCTCCGCGGGAACCTGGAACCAGAACTCCCGGATTCCGAGGGGTTCGGCGATCTCGGTGCGGACGAGGTCGGTGAAGGACGAGCCGGTCGCCCGAGTGGTGAGTTCCGCGACCAGTGATCCGAACGTGACTGCGTGATAGCCCGGCATGACGGCTCGGCGACGATCCGGCGCCGCGGATGCGAGTGCGCCGACGACGCTGTCGTGATCGAACAGCGCCGAGGGCCCCGGTACCAGTCCGCGCACACGGTGCAGACCGGCCCGGTGCGTCAACAGCTCCCGCACCGTCACCAACTCCTTGCCGGCCATAGCGAACTCGGGCCAATATGTGGCAACGGGTGCGTCGTAGTCGATCAGTCCGCGGTCCACCAGCCGGTGGAGCACCGTGCTCGCAACTCCCTTGCCCGTGGAGAAGGACACCGACACGGTGTCGGATTGCCAGCGGGTGTCGCGCGCGGCCCATCCCGACCAGATGTCGACCACGGGCTCACCGTGCAGGTACAGCGCGAGGGCGCCGCCCCCGTCGCTCGGCTGCCCGAACAGCCGGAAGAACTGACCGGCCAGCGCACCGAAACGAGGATCGACGAGCATCATGTGGGGCGCGGACAGGTTCGGACGCGCCACCGTACGCTTGCGGGCCGGCGGTTTTTCTGCGGCGAGTTCGCGAGGGTTCGTCATGGGTGCACGTCTTCTATCCTTCGGCGGTCGCCCGATGCCACCACCATCGCTTGTATACAACGCCGGATACGGCACGCTGATTCCGCCGGGGCGAAACCACCGGAAACGGCCGAAAGACCCTGTGAACCACCCCTCGCACGGTTGGACACTGGTAGTACGGCGGACCGACCTGGACACACACCGCCGAACAGACCGTAGGAGGCCGCCCCGTGATGTACGACGACGATTTCGGCGGTTGGGGGTATGCACTGATGTTCACCGGGATGGCGCTGTTCTGGGGCCTGCTGATCGTGGGGATCATCCTGCTGATCCGTTATGTGAGTCACCCGTTCCCGGCACCGCCCGGTGGGTCGCCGCCGCTTCGCAGTGCCGAGGCGGTCCTTGCCGAGCGGTTCGCACGCGGCGAGATCGACGAGCAGGAATACCGGAGTCGCCTATCCATTCTGCGCGCCGGAACGACACCCTGACACGAGCGCACGGCGAAGGAGGTGACCGTGATGGATGCGATGCAGATGTTCCACATGTTCATGATGTGGCTGCACAGCATGGGTGTTCTGCCACCCATGCCCATGATGCCGATGTGACCGGCGGCCGCCGGGAGCCCCCGGGACCGGGCCCCGGCGGCCACACCGAAGACCACCGACAGCAGACCGACCGCAGACCCAATCGACGAGCGAGTTGACCGACGTGAGCACGACGAATCAGCGCTACATGACCCAGACGGACTTCATGTCGTGGCGGATGGAGGAGGACCCGATCCTCCGGTCGACCATCGTGGCGGTCGCGCTGCTCGACCGCAGTCCGGATCAGAGCCGATTCGTCGACATGATGCGCAGGGCGGTCGACCTGGTTCCACTCTTCCGGCGGACGGCGATCGAGGCTCCGATGGGCTTTGCTCCGCCGAGGTGGGCGGACGATCACGATTTCGATCTCAGCTGGCACCTGCGCCGTTACACCCTCCCCGAACCACGAACATGGGACGGGGTTCTCGACTTCGCCCGGACCGCCGAGATGACCGCCTTCGACAAGCGCCGTCCGCTCTGGGAGTTCACCGTTCTCGACGGACTCCACGACGGCAGGTCCGCCCTCGTGATGAAGGTGCATCACTCTCTCACCGACGGTGTCAGTGGAATGCAGATTGCCCGGGAGATCGTGGATTTCACCCGCGATGGCGGGCCACGGCCGGACCGGGCCGACCATCGGACGGCCACGTCGAACGGTGAATCGCCCACTCCGCCGGGCCGCCTCTCCTGGTACCGGAACACGGCCACCGACGTGGCCCGCCGGGCATCGAACATGCTGGGCCGCAACAGTGTTCGACTGGTCCGGACTCCGAGGGCCACCTGGCGCGACGCAGCCGCACTAGCCGGCTCCACACTGCGCCTCACGCGTCCCGTGGTCTCCACACTGTCCCCGGTGATGACGAAACGCAGCACGCGGCGTCACTGCGCGGTGCTCGACGTGCCGGTGGAGGCGCTCGCTCAGGCGGCCGCGGCGGGTGCCGGTTCCATCAACGACGCGTTTCTCGCTGCTGTCCTGCTGGGAATGGCGAAGTACCACCGACTGCACGGCGCCGAGATCAGCGAACTGCGGATGACGCTGCCGATCAGCCTGCGTGCCGAGACGGACCCGGTGGGAGGCAACCGCATCACCCTGGCACGTTTTGCACTACCCACCGACATCGACGACCCCGCCGAGTTGATGCGCCGGGTGCACGCCACGGTGGATGCCTGGCGCCACGAGCCCGCGATTCCGCTGTCACCGACGATCGCCGGCGCCTTGAACCTGCTTCCGGCCTCGACACTCGGAAACATGCTCAAACACGTCGACTTCGTCGCCTCGAACGTCGTCGGATCTCCGGTACCACTGTTCATCGCCGGGTCGGAGATTCTGCACTACTACGCGTTCAGCCCCACACTCGGATCGGCGTTCAACGTCACCTTGATGTCCTACACCACGCGCTGCTGTGTCGGGATCAACGCCGACACGGACGCAATCCCGGACCTCGCAACCCTGACGGATTCGATAGCGGACGGGTTTCGCGCCGTCCTCGGGCTCTGCACGAAGACAACCGATACGAGGGTGGTCGTGGCCTCGTGATCGCGGCACACGCACGTACCCGACAACCACACCGAGGACGCGACACCGTGTCCACACCGAACGGAGGCCGATGGATATGAACGAGAAGAAATGGTCAGTGGAGATCGTCATCGACGAACACGACGCCGACGAGGGTGGATCCAGGACCCGGGCACAGGCCCGGCTCCGAACCCGCGACACCCACACCCTCGTCGGGGTCGGGCTCGCCCGCCGGAATCCCGCGGACACCGAGATCCCCGAGATCGGGGACGAACTGGCCACGGCACGTGCGTTGGCCGACCTGGCCCACCAATTGATCGAGCTGACCGCCGCCGATGTCGAAGCGGCCACGCACAGCCGCGTTCACCTCACCGAATGATCGTTCCTGCCGGGGTGGGCTTCGACGCGAACCAAGGAAAGGCCCAACGGCCCTGGTCCCGGGGTGATGCGCCTGGCTCAATGGACGAAGGGCCCACACCCGCCGGGTCGGCAAAGGAGTGAGCGCATGGATGGGCAACCGACCGTGCACACCGATGCGAGTGTTCTGGATCGCCGCGGCCTCGACCAACTGATCGAGGCCCTCCGCGCCCGCGGCTATTGCGTTGTCGGTCCCACCGTCGAGGACTCGGCCATCGTTCTCGCCGAACTCGAATCCGGCGCGCAGCTACCGTCCGGCTGGGGTGTGACAACCGGACCCGGGACGTATCGGCTGCGTCGGCGGGACGACGCCGCGGTCTTCGGCCACTCGGCCGGCCCGCAGTCGTGGAAACGCTTCCTCCATCCGCCACGGCAGCAGCAGTGGTCCGTCGACCGGGACGGTGCCTTCATCGCACCGGCACCCGACGAGCGGCCCTACGCATTCGTGGGGGTTCGAGGCTGTGATCTCGCGGCGATCGCGGTCCTGCGCCGGGTGCTGTGCCCAGACCCCGATTCCGACAGCACCACCGCCCGCAGGTTCCGGCAGCTGTTCATCGTGGCCGCCCACTGCACCGAACCCGGAGGTGTGTGTTTCTGCGCCTCGATGGGGACCGGACCGGCGGCCGGCCCAGGATACGACCTGGCACTGACCGAGCGCATCGACGACAACGGTCACCGCTTCGTCGTCGAGGCCGGCACCGAATCCGGTGCCGCCGTCCTCGCCGAGGTCGCCCACCGCACCGCTGCGACCGCTGAGGTCGACGAGGCCCGGTTCGCCGTGAGCACCGCAGCCGGCCGGATGGGACGGGCAATGCCCGAGGTGGATCTTCGTGCCCTGCTCCGCGACGCGCGCGGAGCCGACGTCTGGGAGGACGTCGCCAGCCGGTGCCTCACCTGCGGAAACTGCACCATGGTGTGCCCTACTTGTTTCTGCACCACCAGTGAGGACGTCACCGATCTGACCGGGGAGCACGCCGAGCGCTGGCAGCACTGGTCGTCGTGTTTCGAACCCGATTTCAGCCACGTGCACGGCGGGAACGTCCGGACGTCGGGGGAGAGCCGGTACCGGCAGTGGATGTCCCACAAACTCGGAACGTGGTTCGACCAGTTCGGCAGCTCCGGGTGCGTGGGATGCGGACGGTGCATCGACTGGTGCCCAGTCGGTATCGATATCACCGAAGAGGCCGCGCGGCTGGTCCAGGTCATGCCGGCGTACCGGCCGGAGGACGACCGGGAGCAACGGTGAACGCCGACGAAGCGACGCTGCCCCCCGCCCTCGGCCACCTCGACCACCGGCACCGGCTCCGGCTCGCAGAACTCAGCACCCCGGTTCGATTCGCCGCGGGGGAATTCGTCTTCCACGAGAACGAACCGGCGACCCGGTGCTGGCTGCTCGGTACCGGAAGTGTCGTCCTGACCACGCTGGTACCCGGCCGCGGCACCGTCGCACTCGAAACCCTGCACGGCGGTGACGTTCTCGGCTGGTCCTGGCTCGGTGCCCGGCAGCTGTGGCAGTTCGATGCACAGGCCACGACGACCACCGACGCCGCGGAAGTGGACGTCGCCGCGCTCGAGCAGATGGCGCTCTCCCAACCCGACTTCGGATACGCCGTCACCCGCGCGTTGTCCGGGGTGCTGATCGCCCGACTGCAGTCCACCCGCGCCCGCCTGCTCGATCTCTACGCGAACCGAGGGGAACGGTGACTGTCGTGCCGGCCGACCGCATGCTGCCGACCGGATACCGGGTCGTGTCCCGTTCGGTGGAGACACGCGACTCGGTCACCATGACCCTCGTCCCGGCCGCCCCACCTCCGATGCCGCTCCCGCGGTTCACCCCCGGCCAGTTCATGATGCTGTACGCCCACGGGGTCGGCGAGGTTGCCATCTCGGTATCCGGAGACCCCTCCCGAACCGATGGAACCCTCGTCCACACGATCCGCAACGTCGGGGCCGTGAGCCGGGCACTCCACGACGCCCCGCTCGGCACGATCATCGGCGTGCGGGGCCCCTTCGGGCAGGGCTGGAACCTGCCGGCCGGCTCGGACCGCGACCTCGTGATCGTCGCCGGGGGAGTGGGGTTGGCGCCGCTGCGCCCCGTGGTCCTCGCCGCACTGGCCGCGCGGGAGAAGTTCCGCCGACTGACTCTCGTCGTCGGCGCGCGGAGCCCCGCCGACATCCTCTACCGCACCGAACTCGCGGCATGGCAGGCCCGCACAGACCTCACCGTGGAGTTGACGATCGACCAGCCGATCGCGGGATGGACGGGAGGCGTCGGATTCGTCACCGAATCCCTGCACCGGGTGGACGTCGACCCCGAACACACCACAGCACTGTTGTGCGGGCCGGAGCCGATGATGCGGTTCTGCGCCCGGGCGTTGACGGACCACCGGGTGAGTCCGCGCGACATTCAAGTGTCCGTGGAACGGAACATGCAATGCGGCGTCGGGGCCTGCGGACACTGCCAGCTCGGCGAACTGCTGCTGTGCCGGGACGGTCCCGTCGTCGACTACGCCACCGCCGAACCACTCCTGCGGGTACCGGAGCTGTGATGAGCGCACCACCGACCACCAAACCGAAACTCGCCGTGTGGAAGTTCGCCTCCTGCGACGGCTGTCAACTGACGTTGCTCGACTGCGAAGACGAGTTGCTCGCGCTGTCCGAGGCCGTGGAGATCTCCCACTTCCTGGAGTTGTCGAACACGATCACCGCGGGCCCGTACGATCTGTCGCTGGTTGAGGGGTCGATCACCACGGCCGCCGACCGGGACCGCATCCGCGCAGTGCGGGCGCAGTCCCGGTTTCTCGTCACGATCGGGGCCTGCGCGACGGCCGGCGGCATCCAAGCGTTACGCAACTTCGCCGACATCGACGACTTCCTGTCGGTGGTCTACGCGAGGCCTGAGTACATCGACACCCTCGCCACCTCGACCGCGATCTCGGCGCACGTCCCCGTCGACTTCGAGCTACGCGGGTGCCCGATCGACCGGCGGCAGCTCCTCGAGGTCATCACCGCGTACCTGGCGGGCCGGCGACCGAACATCCCCGACACCAGCGTGTGCACCGAGTGCAAGCGGCGCGGACTGACGTGTGTGATGGTCGCCGACGGAACACCGTGCCTCGGTCCGGTGACCCACTCCGGGTGCGGCGCGCTGTGTCCGTCGGTCTCCCGCGGGTGCTACGGCTGCTTCGGTCCCACCACCGACCCGAATCTCGCCGCGATGAGCGGTTGGCTGCGCACGTGCGGAATGAACGAGGACGCCATCGGCCGCATCTTCGCCACGTTCAACGTGGCGGCCTACGGATCGGAAGGGCACGACCGTGACGCCCCGGAATAGGGAACTGACCGTGCGCGCACTCGCCAGGGTCGAGGGTGAGGGCCGAGTCGACGTAACCGTGCGCGAGGGGAGAGCCGAACGCGTCGAACTCAACATCTACGAGCCGCCCCGCTTCTTCGAATCCTTCCTCCGCGGCCGCCACTTTCTCGAACCCCCGGATATCACCTCGCGTATCTGCGGTATCTGCCCGGTCGCCTACCAGGTGAGCGCGTGCAATGCCATCGAGCAAGCATGCGAACTCGAACTCGACGACGCGGTGAGGGATCTGCGGCGACTTCTGTACTGCGGCGAGTGGATTGCCAGTCACGTGCTGCACATCTACTTCCTGCACGCACCCGACTTTCTGGGGCTCCCGGATTCGATTGCCCTCGCCCGGCGCGATCGGGAGGCCGTCGAGCGGGGCCTGTCGTTGAAGAAGGCCGGAAACGCGATCCTCGATGTGATCGGTGGCAGGCCGATTCACCCGGTCAACGTCCGAGTCGGCGGGTTCCACCGGATGCCGACCACAGCCGATCTGATTCCCCTGTCCGACCAACTGCGCACGGCACTCGATCACGCCGTGGCAACCGTCCGATGGGTGTCGTCCTTCGACTTCCCCGACGTCGAACTCGACCACGACCTCCTCGCACTTCACGACGACTCCCGCTACGCAATCGAGGACGGCGAGATCTGGTCGTCGACCGGATTACGTTGCACCGCTGACGAATTCCCGAAGCACGTGGTCGAGCGTCAGGTGCCGCACTCGACCGCGCTCCACGCCGAACTCGACGGCCACCGGTACCTCACCGGGCCACTGGCTCGATACTCACTCAACTCGTCGCAGCTTGCCGGAGTGTCGGCGCAGACCGCCGCCGACGCCGGGCTGGGCGCGCAGTGCCGGAACCCGTACCGCAGCATCGTCGTCCGCGCCGTCGAGGTCGTCTACGCCGTCGAGGAAGCGTTGCGGATCATCGACCGCTACGAGCGGCCTGCGGAGCCGTTTACCGCCGGACCACCGATACGCACGGTCGGGCACGGGGTCAGCGAGGCACCCCGTGGACTGCTGTATCACCGATACGAGTTCGATCCCGCCGGATTGATCCGCGCCGCCATCATCATTCCTCCGACCTCGCAGAATCAGGCTGCCATCGAACACGATCTACGGCGCGCGGTGGACGGAAATCTCATGCTGGCCGATGACGACCTGACAACGCTGTGCGAACGAACCATCCGCAACTACGATCCGTGCATCTCCTGCGCCACCCACTTTCTGACCCTCACGGTCGACCGCCGATGACCGTCGTGGTGATCGGGCTGGGAAACGATCTCCGCCGCGACGACGGGATCGGCCCGGCAGTTGCGCGGCAGGTCGCGGACCACGTCGCCCCGGACGTGTGCGTGTCGGTATCCGATGGGGACCCGGCCACTCTGCTCGAAGCGTGGACCGGTGCGCAGCTGGCCGTCATCGTGGACGCCGTCGTATGCGACCCGCCGCGACCCGGCACCGTCTATCGGCTCACTCCGGACGAACTCGGCGACGTTCGGGCGGGGACGTTCAGCACGCACGGAATCGCGCTCGACCACACCATTCGCCTCGGCGCCGTACTCGATCGGCTGCCCCACAGAATGATCGTCCTGGCTGTGGAGGTCGCTGATCTGGGCGATGGCCGCGGGCTTTCACCCGCGGTGGACCGAGCTGTCGACACGGCGGTGTCGGCGGTGCTGTCGGTGATCGGTGAGCACTCCGACCGAATGGCCTGACCGTGCGCAGGTGTCGCCGGAATCGTCAACGAGCGGAGTGGCGGCGGCCGATCGAGAACACCGACTCGACGGGGCGTCGCGGAGTCTGCCGTGGCGGAGACTTCTTCTCAGTCGTGCCTACCCGAATCAGGGCCTGCGGGAAGCCGCGGTCGGGGAGTAGTTCGCGGATCATCTCCCGGCTCTGACGGAGTTCGGTCGTGTGCGTCAAGGGACACGTCGCGAGACCGCCGACGGTAGCCTCCAGCAGCACCGCGGACAGGGCCTCACCGGCCCGGAGCCACGCGCCGCGGCCGTCGGTGTCGGTGCTCAACACGAGAACCGTCGACCGGTCGATCGCCGTTCTCGCGTCATTGTCGCGGCCTGCCGGGAAGCGGCGTCCGATGTCGACGCGGTCACGGTTCTCCGCGGTTGCGAGGGAATCCGACGGTATTCCACCCTGAGGAATGGAATGACCAGCCCACCAGTGGAGTTCGGCCTGGTAGGCGGAGTCGTACTTCCGTGCGGCCGCGGTCAGCTCCGTCGCCTTCGCGAGTGTCGGACGAGCGTCCTGTCCCAGCACCGTCAGGTGGACGTCCATGCCCCGCGCCATATCGGTCAATGCCGCGGGCAGCGGGGTTTTCACGCTGACCGGGCCGAAGGGCCTGCGGTCGGAATATCGGTGCCGGATCGCGGCAAGCAGATCGAAGTCGTGCGACTGAGGCCGGGCGTCGTGGCGGAACCGAATCGTCGCCAGATGCCCCGAGTGTGGACCCTCCGGGACGCGCCGGATGTCCACCGACCATTTGAGCCCGGTCAATGCCGTCTGGAGATGATTCAGCGCCGCACCACAACTGACGACCAATTGCCGGCCCGACGGGTCCGTGGAAGCCAAGAGCCGGCCGCGTTCGGTGTAGAGGTCGAGCTGCCCGTCGGCGTACGTCCACTGCCACGGCTGACTGTTGTGTACCGACGGTGCCCGGCAGGCGAGGTCCACGGCAATGCGGACGACGTTCTCGTCGGGAATGGTGGTGTCCACGATCGCCTCCTCGGTGGTTCGCACTTCCGCCCGGACCCGGGTCGGACAGTCGGTGCGTCCACCTCAGTGTTCGCCTTCCAGTGGCCTGAAATTAGGGCCGATGGTCACTGCCGGACACCTGTCGACGATTCGGGCCGGAAGACCCTACTGACGGCAACTGCGCCGCTGTAAGCCTGAGAAGATGTCCAGCGACATCGCCATTCGCACGCTCGGCCTCACCAAGCGGTTCGGCTCCGTGCTCGCCCTGGACGCGGTGGACCTGAATATTGTCGAGGGTGAGGTCTTCGGTTATCTCGGCCCCAATGGCGCCGGAAAGTCGACCACGCTGCGTCTGCTCGTGGGCTTGCTGCGTCCGACTGCGGGATCGGCCCAGTTGTTCGGCCTCGACGCATGGTCATCGGCGCCCGCGGTTCATCGTCTGATCGGCTACGTCCCCGGTGAATTGGCACTGTACGACCGCATGACCGGCCGCCAGCACATCACGTACTTCGGACACCTACGTGGCAAGCCGGGCGGCAAAGCGGCGACAGTTTTCGCCGATCGGCTCGATCTCGACCTCGACCGAACTGTCCGGACGATGTCGAAAGGAAACCGCCAGAAGCTCGCGTTGGTCCTCGCGCTCATGTCCGGCCCGCAACTGCTCATTCTCGACGAACCTACCGGCGGCCTCGATCCGCTCGTGCAACACGAGTTCCATGCGCTCGTTCGCGAGCACACCGCATCCGGCGGAACGGTGTTGCTGTCGTCTCACGTACTCAGCGAAGTTCAGCAAGTAGCCGACCGCGTCGGTGTGCTGCGGGAGGGTCGCCTCATCGCCGTCGAGAGTCTTCACGAACTACGCCAGAAGTCGCTGCACCATGTCACCGCCGAATTTGCGACACCGATCGTGGAATCGGACTTCCGCGAAGTGGCCGGCCTCCGCGACCTCACCGTCGCGGGCACGTCGCTCACGTGCAGTGCACCGCAGTCCGCGCTGGACGCCCTGATTCGTCGGATCTCGCAATTCCGCATCGTCGACTTCGAGTGCGCCGAGGCCGACCTCGAGGAGACATTCATGGCGTTCTACGAGATTCGAGACCGAAATGCTGCGTAGCGTGCTCACCAAGACGTTGTACGATCAGCGCCGCGCGTTCCCTGCATGGGTCGTCGGGCTCGCGCTGTTGGTGGCGATGTACGTGGCGATCTGGCCCAGTGTTCGCGACCAGCCGTCGATGAATCAATTCCTCGACGAGATGCCCGAGGCGTTTCGTGCCCTGTTCGCGATGTCCGGGGCCGACATGTCTACCCCGGTCGGATACGTCGAGATCGAACTGCTGTCGTTCATGGGTCCATTGCTGCTTCTGATCTATGCCGTCGGAACGGGTGCGGCGGCGGTCGCCGGAGAGGAGGAGCGGGGAACGCTCGATCAGTTGCTCGCCACGCCCATGAGCCGCGGGCGAATCCTGACGGAAAAATTCGGTGCCCTCGCCATGGGCACCATGACGCTGTCGGCGGTCTTGGGACTCGCACTGCTCGGCGAGGGGATACTCGCCGACATGGATCTGCCGGTGGAAAACGTCGCGGCGGCAATGACGCACCTGGCGCTTCTGGCGCTGGTCTTCGGCGCACTCGCATTCGCGATCGGCGCCGTCACAGGCCACCCCGCACTGAGTCGTTCGGTTCCTGCCGTGGCCGCGATACTGGCATATGTGCTCAACGGCCTCGGGCCTGTGGTGTCGTGGTTGGCACCGTGGCAACGATATTCACCGTTCTATCAGTACGCCGGCCATGACCCGTTGCGCCATGGGTTCTCGTTCGCGGCAGCATCCGTCTCCTTGCTCACAATTGCAGTGTTGCTCGGAGTCGCGCTCGTCGGGTTCGCTCGGCGCGACGTGGTGAGATAACCGTGACCGACGCGAGGACACCTTCGCTCGAGCCGGTTGTCGTCGGAGTTGACGGCTCGACGGCAGCGAGAGCTGCGGCGCGCTGGGCCGCCGCGGTCGCGGAGAAGCAGGGAACAACGTTGCACCTGGTTCACGTGCTCCCTCCACCCCCTGTCTCCTACGCAGACCCGCGTCCCCTGCCGTCGGAAGACGAGGACCGCATCGCAGCGGAAACGTTCCTGGCCGGTGCGTTGCGCGGCATCAGGGCCGACCGGCGTGCCCTCGACGTGGAGTGTTCCTCACCGACCGGGTCGACGGCGGCCGACATCCTGTTGTCGTTGGCGGACTCAGCGTCGATGGTGGTGATCGGGTCGACGGCACGAGGCCCGGTGGAGGGGTATCTGAATGCGACGGCGCTGCGACTCGCCCATCACTCACCGTGCCCGGTCGTGGTGTGGCGGGGAGCCGAACAGCACGCGATTCCCGACCGACGCGCGGTCGTCGTCGGTGTGGACGGCAGCCGGTGCAGTGTCGCCGCCGTGGCCGACGCCTTCCAATTCGCCGGGCGATTCGACGCGCCGCTGATCGCGGTGCATTCGTGGAGGTCGGATTTTCCACACGATACCGAGAACGAAGCGGTCGGGGTCGGGGCCTGCCAACGGGAAGGGGCAGTTCTGGCGGAAAGTCTCGCCGGCTGGGTCGAGCGATATCCCGACGTGGTCGTGCGAGAGATTGTCGAGTCCGGCGGGGCAGGTGAGGTATTGCTCCGCCGGTGTGAGGACGCGCAACTTCTCGTCGTCGGAAGCCATGGGCACGGCGCGATCGGCCGTGCGATCCTCGGGTCGACGAGCCAGGACATGCTTCACCGGGCCCGATGTCCGGTCATGATCAGCAAGGTTCACCGGAATACCGGTACGGTTGATGATCGCGCCAAGGAGTTCGGCGACCGTGGACATCGCTGAGTTCCACGCCTACGGCTACGCCGCCGCCCTGCTGATCGGGCTCGGGCTGGGAATCGAGCGGGAACACGCGGCCCGGTCCCCACCCGACGGTGCGGACCCGGGGTCTTGGGAGTTGCCCGGCGCACGTACCTTTCCGCTCATAGCCCTCGCCGGCGCCATCGCAGCGCACCTCGGCACCGCCGTAGTCACGGCGGCTTTCGTGGGGATCGCGGCCCTCGTCGTCGCTCGCCGCGGCGTCCGCGGCAGGTGCCGAGATCACCGTCGACACCGCGACCGTGGCGGCAGTTGTCGCCGTCGGCACGAACCTGCTCACCAAACTGGTCCTCGCCGCCGTTGCCGGTTCGTTCCGGTTCGCCGTGACGCTGGCGGCGTGGCCGGCCCCACCGGTCGCTGTGACAGCCGCGACCGTGTGGGTCGTGCTCATCCAGTGACCAGCCGCAGATGCGCTGGTCGGACCGTGCCGTCTCCGCCGGACGGTGTCGATGACCTACGGCCCTAGAGCCACCGAGCCGCGAGCACAACACTCGAAGCCAGGACAAGCAGGAGACACACGATGACCGGCGCAGCACCCACCCCACACACGGACACACTGTGAACACGCGAGAGCTGCCCGTGGTACCCGACCGACGTACCGTCGAATCAGCTGTGGCGCTGGCGTGCCGCGCGCCGTCGCTGCACAACAGCCAACCGTGGCGTTGGGTGATGGGCACTTCCCTCCGGTTGTACAGCGATCCCGACCGGCTGTTGCCCGCGACCGATGCCTTCGGTCGTCAGATGGTGATCTCCTGCGGTGCGGCCTTGAATCACCTCGAGTACGCATTCGCGGCGAGTCGCTGGCGTCCTGTGATCGAGCGGCTGCCGCGTTCTTCGGACCGGCAACTTCTGTCGACGATCGGATTTGTCGCGGCACCGGCACCGACACCGACAGATTTCGTCGCCCGAATGGCGGCGGCGATCGAACGTAGGCGAACCGAACGTCTGCCACTGGACGCACCGTCCGCGTGGAGGGACACACTCGAACAGCTGGTGCGAATCACGGCGGGAACAGACGTCGAACTCGAAGACCTCGGCGAGCGAAGCCGTCCCGCACTCGAGGAAGCATCACGCCGGATGACCGGTTTACGGCACGACGACCCCACCTACCAAGCCGAACTGCGGTGGTGGTCGGGGCGCGGACTGTTCCCCGACGGTGTGCCGGAACAGGCGCGCCCGTCCGACCCGCAGCAGCACTCGGTGCACCTCTCACGTGAGTTTCCGCCCGGCCGCGCGAGCACACCCGACGGCAGCCCGTCGGAAGATCGCGCCGCGATCCTCCTGCTCTCCACATCCACGGATTCGAGACTTGATTGGCTACGGAGCGGCGAAGCACTCTCCGCAGTTCTGCTCGCCTGCACGGACCGCGGACTCGCCACCTGCCCCGTCACCCATCTGACCGAACGCGCCGCGACACGGACAATGCTGCGGGAGCTGTCTTCCGGGGACGGGATGCCGCAGGTTCTGATCAGGGTGGGAGCGGGCACCGGGGTGGGGGAACTGTCGCCCACACCCAGACGCCCGTTATCGGAAGTCCTGGTTCGAGAACGGCCGGCGCCGGGAAACCTGTCCGGTGAGTAGGGGAGGGCTGCCACCCCTGGCGATACGACGAGCGTCAACCCAACGATGCGACGCAGATCGATGACACGATTGCGGCTCGGGCAGCGAGCCGAATCGATGAGGAGGTCACCATGGTCGATCCGGGGATCGTTGTGGGAGTGGACGGATCCCGGTCGTCGCTGGATGCGGTGCGGTGGGCCGCACGTGAGGCGGGAGTGCGCGGGGCGCCGCTACTGTTGTTGTCCTGCATCACGTACCGCGGTGCACAAGATGGGCCGCGACTCGCTGAAATCCTCCACGCCCGAGCCGAGCGGGACGTTGCCGAAGCACTCGAGACCGCCCGAGCCGGGTCCGCAGACGCAGACATCGACATTCGGGCCGAAGTGTCCCATCAGAACGCCCCGGGATCACTCGTCGACCGATCGGCCGGCGCAGAAATGGTCGTACTCGGCAGGCGCGGACTCGGCGAGTTCACCGACGGGCTGATCGGCTCCGTGACCTCGGCCGTGGCGCGTCATGCGCAGTGCCCGGTAGCAGTGATCGACGGCTGGTCGAGAGTCGCGGACGGCACGGGACCCGTCGTTGTCGGCGTCGACGGATCTCCGAGCAGTGCGCGGGCCGTCGGTCTGGCGTTCGAGGAGTGTTCCCTCCACAACACGGAACTGATCGCACTGCACGCGTGGTCCGACCAGGACCTGTCGAAACTCCCCGTCGGTGTGGAGCAGACCATGGAGCGGTCGGTGCTCGAGGCCGGCGTCGCCGAATGGTGTGGACGGTTCCCCGACGTCCCGGTGCGACAGACCCTCGTTCGGGACCGACCCGTTCGCCACCTCCTCGAAATGGCCGACGAAGCCCAGATGATCGTCATCGGCAGCCGCGGGCGGGGCGGCTTCACCGGGATGACGCTCGGCTCGACCAGCGCAGCCTTGGTGCACATAACCCCGTGTCCCCTCCTGATCGCCGGACCGATCCGACCAGAGCGATGACCTTGGGCCCTACATCGGCACCTGTTCCGGCGCGACACTCGAAGGAGCAATCGCAGGAGGTCGCCATGATCGGGGAACAGACACTGGTAGCGCGGATGTGGCGATTGGGGCCGTGGAGCGGGAACCGACTGATGCGGGGAAGCTATCGCCTCGAATCCTCGGTCTTCCTCGTCGTCGTCGCCCTCGTGCTGATCTTGGTTCCTCTCGCCGCAGCGTTCGGAACCGCCACTCACACACGACTCGACGACCAATCCCGCGCCGACCGCGAAAACCGGCATCAGATCGCGGCAGTGCTCCTCGAGGACGCCACTGTGAACCTGGCGGATACTACCCCGGCAACGGGTGCCACGGGGCAGGCACCGGCCCGGTGGGCAGTGGATGGGACCACACGCACCGGTCAGGTACTGACCGCGCCGGAAGCGAAGGCGAGACAAACGATCAGCATGTGGATCGACCCGGCCGGCAGGATCGTCGATGCGCCGAAGACTGGCACCGAGAACGCATTCGAGGCCGTGGGCGCCGCACTCGCATTGTGGACAATGGGTGCGACGATCTGTCTGGCGATGTTGATCGGAATTCGCTGGGCAGGAACGAGATACCGGATGTCACAGTGGGACCGCGAGTGGAGGAACCTCGGAAAGGCCCCCGGGTGGCCGGTCAGCTGACGCCCATTGATGTCGAACACAGGAAGACGACGACGATTTGCGAATGGTGAGGCCAGAGCCAGTGGACGACAACTTGAGCTTCCTGGACGCGGGTTTTCTCGAGACGGAGGACTCCGACCCACACGCGAGCCTGACGATCGGTGCTCTCGCCATCATGGAGGGCCCCGTTCCCGGGCAAGACGAATTTCGTGACACGGTCGCCGCACGTTTCGCGAAGCTCCCGCACGCCCGGGACAGGGTTCACACGGTCCCACTCGACTTCAGCGCACCCTCCTGGACACCGGATCCGCATTTCGACCTCGGCCATCATCTGCGGAGGGTCGCCGTCCCGGAACCAGGGGAGGAGGAGTCCCTGTTCGGTTTCGTCGCCCGGGTCATGGCGCACCGACTCGACCGTGACCGCCCCCTGTGGGAATGCTGGGTCGTCGAAGGCCTCACCGACGACCGCTGGGCCATACTGACCAAAATTCATCACTGCATGGCGGACGGGATCACCGGAACCAAACTGTTCGAGGCCATGTGCGACGAAGTCGTGGCCGAAACGTCGAGGACCGCAGAGCCCGACACCGACGCCGAGCCGGTGCCGACCGTCGGTACACGCCTCGAGAGCGTCGAGAGCCTGGTCCGCTCGACGATCGAGTTCCTGTCCCCGGTGCGGCAACTCCGGCTCGTCTCGGCGGCACTGGCAATTCCACGTCGGCTGACGGCCGCCGGTATCGGCGTCGCAACCGGCCTGACCCACCTGCTGTCCGAGATGCTGACCTCGTCTACGAACACCTCGCTGATCGGACCGATCGGTCGCCAGCGCCGCTACTGCGCCGCCCGAGTCAGAATGCATGACGTTCGCGAAATCTGCGCCACGTACCGGGTCACCGTGAACGACGTCGCACTCGCAGCGATCACCACCGGACTACGGCAGCTGCTCCTGAAACGGGGCGAGCGCCCCGAACCGCACACGGTCCGCACGCTCGTTCCCGTGTCCGTCCGCTCCGCAACAGCGGAACATGCGATCCACAATCAGGTCTCGCTCATGCTGCCCTTTCTGCCAGTCGACATCGAAGACCCGGTCGAACAGTTGGTCGCCGTCCACGAACGGCTCACGACGCACAAGGCGAGCAAGGAAGCAGAAGGGGGCAAGGCGTTCACCGCGGTGGCCCAGTACGGGCCGTTCATGCCCATGGCCTGGGCCGTTCGACTCGCCACCCGGTTTCCTCAGCACAGTGTCGTCGCCGTCGCAACCAACGTCCCCGGACCGAAGGCCACACGACACGTGATGGGCCGCACGATCCTGGAGATCTTTCCGTACGTGCCGATCGCGCTGCGGCTGCGGATCGGGATCGCGATCCTCAGCTACAGCGACCATCTCGCCTTCGGTCTCACCGGGGACTACGACACCACACCGGACCTCACCGACCTTTCCGACTCCATAGAACGGGGTGTCCTGACTCTCCTCGCCTCGTCGCGCGCGGCTGACGCAGCCTCCGAATGACCGCCGGCGACCGTCGCGAGCAACTCGGCTCGGGCGACTTGATCACGCTCGTCTCGGACGTCGGACCGGTACCCATGAACGTCGGCGCGGTACTTTTCGTTGCCGGTGGAGGCGACGAGGATGCGGCGACCGTCGAGGCCACGTTCGCACGGCGGCTCACCAGCATTCGGCGTCTGCAACAGCGCCTGGCCACGCCACGGCGGGGCCTGGGACGACCGTACTGGGTCGACGACTCCGATTTCGACGTCCGCGCCCATCTGGCCCGAGTCCGGTGCCCGAGTCCGGGGGACCGTGACGCTGCGCTGGCAATCGCGGTGGACGCGGTGACCCGGCCGCTGCCCCGGTCACGACCATTGTGGCGGGCGGTCGTCGTCACCGGTCTCATCGACGATCACACCGGTCTGGTGCTGGTGCTGCATCACGTCGTGGCCGACGGGATCGGTGGCCTCGCCGTGCTCGCGCGCCTGGTCGACGGCGCGGACGCGGCTGGGCCGGCCGACGATACCGCGGCACCGCCTCGGGGCAGGTTCGTCGACCGCGTTTCCGAACGGTTCCGCACGCTGCGCCGACTTCCGCACAGGGTTGCTCGTATACGAGGGCGGCTGGGCCGAACTCGGTCGTGGTCGCGGCGGGTGGGCACCGCCGTGTTCCCTGAACGCTGCCACCGGCCCCCGTCGCAAGGTAATGACCGTCGACGTCGGTCTCGACGGTGTCCGGGCAGCGGGACGGAGGTCGGGTGCCACCGTCAACGATGTTCTGTTGGTCGCCGTCACTGGGGCATTGGCCGAACTCCTACGTGAGCGGAAGGAGTTTCCGCAGGAGCTGGTGGTGTCGGTGCCCGTCTCGGCCCGGAGTTCGGCAACGAGTGGGCACCTGGGGAACCAGGTCGGTGTAATGCCGGTACGTGTACCGCTGGTAGGAAGTTTCCAGGAACGGCTGACCACTGTTTCGGGCGTCACCCGCGTTCAGAAGATGCGAACCCGGGTCCCCCTGGGCAATTCGTCATCGCCGGGGCACCGATCACAGGCATCACCCCGATTACCGTCACCGCGGGGAACGTCGGCGTCGCGTTCGCGGCACTATCCTATGCGGGCACGCTGACAGTAACGATCATCGTCGACCCCGACGTCGTACCCGAGGTCCGCGAGCTCGCCGCCGCTCTGCACGAACAATTCCGGGCCGCCATCGAGTGACGAGCTGGGCCGCGATTCAGAGAGACTCGGCCTCGTCACGGATCAGGCGCAGTACCGGCCCGCCCATCGCCTTGACGAACGGTCCCACCACCGTCCAATACCCGCGGAAGCTCCGCCGTGCCTTGTCGTCCGTGCCGTGTACGCGCACCTCGGTGACCAGGACAGACGTGCGGGCGTCGTACGTGAGAACTGTGAAACCCCAAGCGCCGATGCCATATCCGGGAAGGGCGAACCGGCCGAAGTCTGCTGGCGACCACTCGACGCGGCCGTAGCCTTTCTCCCACCAGCGACCTATGAACCCGAGCACCATCGCGTGTCCCGGCTCCTCCGCCAGAAGATGGAACCCGCCGTCGGGTTCCAGCAGCTGGTCGAACCGGAATTCGGACCGACTCCGCTGGATATGGGCGCCCCGACGGCCGCGGACGGTGTCGATCGCGATTCGGGCCCGGTTCGGGATCGCGACCGCCGGCGACCGGAAGAAGTCGACGCGGCGGATGGCGGCGAAGGTCGTCGGCGCAGACGCACGGACGACCTGCGTGCGCAGAATGCGGTGCTCATACCTCGGCAGCTGGGACTCGATCAGGCTTGATCCGAGGCTGGGGTCGTGCAAGATACATCTCCTCCTGGGGCGGCATCCCCGCGGTACGGCTAGCGAACAATGAGGAGTGGGCAGACAACCGAATGCATCAACGCCCTGCTGGTCGACCCCAGCAGCATGCTGGAAAACCCTCCTCGCCCCCGGCTGCCCACCACGAGAAGCTGCGCGTTCTCGGCCTGCTCACCCAGGTGCCGGGTGGGGCGATCCCTGACCACGATGGTGCGTACCTTCACATCCGGATACTTCTCCCCGCGGCCGGCCAGATTCTCGGACAACAGAGCCGTTTCGTTGGCCGCATCCCGCGTCCACTCGGCTTCGCTGCCTCCGTCCAAGGAGAGTTCCAGGACGATGTCGGACCATGCGTGGACGGCGACGAGTTCCGATTGCCGTAGGGATGCTTCCTCGAAGGCCATCGAGATAGCCGGTTCACTGTGTTGTGATCCGTCGACACCCACGACAACCGGTCCGGGAATGTCGTTGAGGTCGCGATCGGGTACACCACGGATCACGGCCACCGGGCATGGGGCGTGGGTGGCGATCGCCGAACTGACCGATCCCAGGACGGCACGATCGATGATTCCCCGTCGGTTCGCGCCGACCACGAGCATCGCAGCATTCGCTGAGCGCGCGAGTAGTTCACCGGCCGGCGTCCCGGTGCAGACGGTGGTCTCGATGTCGATGTCGTATCCGGGCACTGCGTCGCGGGCGGTCTGCGCCGCGCGCTCCAACCTGTCCTTGCCGTCGCGCTCCTCGTCCTGGAAGAAGCTGGCGGGCACACCGATCGGGACGCCGTATCTTCCGGGAACGAACATCGTCGTGATCAGCGACAGGGGCGAGTGTCGGAACGCGGCCTCCCTCGCCGCCCATGCAACAGCCTGCAGCGACGATGGGGAGCCGTCGATCCCTACAACGATCGGGCGGTGGCCGGACATGGTGCACTCCTACGGGGTTGCTGGCGCCGAATTTCTGCCTCGACCTTCATCGTTGCGGCCCGCGGGTGATACCCGTAGGGGATAAGGTCACCAGCCCGAGGGGGTGAGACCCGACCCGGGTCGGCGTCCTCCCCACGGCATCCCTCCGGGGTGACCAACGACTCTGTCACCCGCAGACCTCCAGCGATGACACTGAGACGAGGTTCCCGATCGAGAGTTCCCCGAGAACCGGTACAGATCGGCCGGCGGAAGGAATGCGACCATGAGCGACAGCAACACCGGCGCCGCGGGCGGCGGAGCGATCTACGCCCTGGGCATCTTCGGCGCCTGGGTGTGGTTCTGGCAGCAGGCGGACGCGTTCTGGGAATACGTCCTCGCGATCATTCAGGGACTGTTCTGGCCGGCCTGGATGGTCTACGACCTTTTCAAGGCCCTTGCAGGGTAAGCGCTTCGATGTCCTGCCTCCCCGCCGCCGATTCGGGAAGTGGGATCTAACTGACAAGCGCAGTGACGGCCGCGAAATAGATCATGATTGAAAGCAGGTCCTGAACGACGGTTGCAAGTGGACCGGAGCCGAAGGCTGGATCCTTACCGAGCCGTTGCAGGAGCCATGGCAGCACCATGGCAACGATGGTGGCGATCGCGCTCGCGGCGAGAACCGCTGTGGCCACCGCGATCGCGAGCATCGTGTCACCGGTCATCAGACTGGCCACCGGGAGCATCACGGCTCCGAGGAGAGCACCCACCGACAGACCGGTCAGCGCCTCGCGTCGCACGATACGTCGAATTCCCACCCCGACCGACAGGCCACGGATCGCCAGGGTTTCGGTCTGCGTCCCCACAGCGTCCGCGAGATACACGATTCCAGGAACGAAATAGGCAACGGCCACATTCGCTTCGAGAGTGACCTCGAATGCCGCCATGAACACGGCCGAGACCATGGCGCCCAGCAACCCGACCAGGAGCCAGGGGACACGGTGCCACAGCCTGCGCCGCACGCTCTCCACGCTCGTCTCGCGCGTGGTCTCGACCGAGTGGAGGAAGCCGCCGAGGCGGGAGAGGTCCTCGTCGTGTTCCTGGAGCAGTACCGCGAGAAGTTGTTGTGGAGCGATGAGACCACGAAACCGGCCGTCGGTATCGACCACCGCCAGCCCCGGTTCCCCATGCTGGACCGCCTGCCATGCGGCCCGTTCCTGATGCGTGTCGGGTCGGACCGCCGGAGGATTCGGATCCATGACGTTGCGCAGAGTGGCTTCGTCCGGGGCACCGAACATCCGCTCGATCGGCACGACCCCCGCCAGTCGGTCGCCGTCCAGAACCGCGACGACGGAAGCGCAATCGTACCGCGTGGTGGCCATCTCGCTCAAAACCGTCGTCACCGAATCGCCCGGGGCGGCCGTGGGAACCCGCGTGCAGGCATGCCAGAGCGCAGTCCGGGGTTCGGGCTCATCGTCGAAGACCAATAATTCGGACACCTGGCGCTCCCCTTCGAACGTGTGGTGAAGTGCTCTTCGATCATCCACCCACCGAGCGGCGCCCTCCGGCGTGTCGACGTATCGGGATTCGAGGAGCCCTGCCCAGTCCGATGGCGCGAGGCGGAAATGTCGACCCGGCATTTGTTCCAGGAAGCGTGTCACGGCGCCGAGCTCGAGGTAACGACATCGCCCCAGGTGGCGCGCGAACCGGACTCGCCGATGCGGTAGACCTGAACAACGGTCCCCACCGCAACCACAACCGAGAGAAGTGCAACGATCACCGTGACTGTTCGTGGGGGATCCGACTTTCGTTCGCGAAGCTGGACCGCGGTGACCACCAACGCGCTGAGGAGAAGCGCGACGGAGAAGTAGATCATGCTGTCGCCCAGTTCGGTGTGGGCGTGCACGGCAGACGACCGGGCGACGTGCTTCTCCAGCCATTCACCGGCGTCGGTGGTCAGCGGAGTCACGATCACCGTCACGACCGCGAGCACGAGCGTAAGCCACACCAGCCGACGGCGGACCGCCGGCCATACGCTGCACATCGCGACCAGCAGTGCGGTCAGCGGGGCCAGGACCACGATGAAATGCACGAGCAGGACATGGGCGGGCAACCCGCTGACAGTCGACATGATTCGAGTATTCGTCGGCGTCGCTGAGAAACCACTGAGTGGCCCGCCCGACCCGTCGCCGAGGGCACGCGGCCTCAGTGCCGACCGGGCAAGTCGACTTCGCTGGGCGTCTTGTCGTCACGCAGGCCTTTCCAGCTGGGGTGGCGCAACCGCCCGCTGGTGTACTCGCGGTACTCGACGTCGCCGACCAACTGCGGTTCGACCCAGCGTGCGTCCTTGGTCTCCCGCGCAGGTGGCGGCGACGCCAGAGGACTCGTCGGTCGTTCCAGCGCCGTGAGCTGCTCCCGTAGCGATTTCCTTGTCGCGGTGGTGAATCCGGTGCCGACATGCCCGATGTACACCAGCTGGTGGTCGTCGTCATACGCGGCGAGGAGTAGTGATCCGATGCCGTCGCGGGCGGCACCGGTGCCGTCGACCCAGCCGACGACGATCCCTTCGGTGTTGGCGCGTAGCGGTTGCTTGATCCAGGCAGGGGAGCGGCGACCGGGTTGATACGTCGAGTCGACGCGTTTTGCGACTGCGCCCTCGAGATGGTGCCTGCGGGCGAGATCGAGCATCTCCTCGCCGTCGACGTCGGTCCAGTACGGCGGCACCTGCA
The DNA here is from genome assembly GCF_002300195.1 of Rhodococcus sp. ACPA1. NCBI lineage: Bacteria > Bacillati > Actinomycetota > Actinomycetes > Mycobacteriales > Nocardiaceae > Rhodococcus > Rhodococcus sp. ACPA1. The sequence goes on from NZ_NSDX01000015.1 coordinate 296,684, forward strand.
GGCGGGGCCCGGACAGCGCAAGGTCGGTGAGTTCGGCCCGTCGCCGCAGGTAAGGCAGCCCGGTCGTCGATTTGCCGTCAAGGGCTAGGACGTCGAACACGTAGTACGTGACGGGCACCTCGTTGCGGAGTTGTGCGATGGGGGACAGCACGTGCATGCGCCGCTGGAGGCGACTGAACGACGGCCGGCCGTTCGCGTCGAGCGCGACGATTTCTCCGTCGAGGGTTGCCTCACGTCCGTCCAACGCGGCCACGATCGGCACGGCCAACTCCGGAAAGGTTGCAGTGATGTCATTTCCGTTGCGGCTGAACAGCCGGGATACACCGTTGTCGACGGTGGCGATGGCGCGTTGACCATCCCACTTCATTTCGAACGCCCACCCCGCACCGCCGGGAAGTTGGCCGAGTGTGGCCAGCATCGGAGACGGGACCGTCGACGAGGAAGGCATCCACCGAGTGTGCGCGAAATGCTCGGGCTATGGGCGGGAACGGAGCGGCTGACGATGCCGGGACCAGATCGACGAAGGCAGCGGACTCGCCGGGACTGTCCCTGCCGGCCGCTGAGACCGGTCTGCTGTTCACAGCAAATACACAGCGGTCAGGCAGGGTGAAACAGGGTTGGGCAATCACGATGGCACGCATGCCCACTTCTGAAGTGACGGGTCGGAAACGATCGAGTTGTCCGACACGTTCGATCACCGCGGCCGAGCAGCCGGCCGTACTTCTCGATCGACTTTCCCTTCAGCGCAATGACTGCCGCGCCGACCGCGGCGATGCCATCACCCGCGCCGGCGCCAGGACAGCGCTATGGCTGAGCCTGCTGGTGGTTTCCTACTCGTGGGCCGCCGACGGCGGAATTCGGGATCTCGGCGCAATGGCCACCGCCCTCCTGTCAGGGGGACGCCTCGCCGGCCTGGTGTCCGCGGACCTCCTGATCGTGCAGTTCGTGCTGATCGCACGAATCCCTCTGCTCGAGCGTGCCTTCGGTCAGGATCGATTGATCGGGCTGCATCGCGTGGTGGGCCTGACGTCGTTCACGCTGATGATCGCTCATGTCGCTGTGATCACCTGGGGCTACGCCGGCGGTGACGTGCTCGCCACGCCCGCGATGGTGTGGGAGCTGACGGTGGACTACCCCGGGATGCTGCTGGCCGTCGTCGGCACGGCGCTACTCCTGATGGTGGTGATCACCAGCGTGCGGCCGATACGCGACCGGCTCCGTTACGAGTCGTGGCATCTTCTGCACCTCTACGGGTATCTCGGGGCGGGATTGGTGTTGCCGCACCAGCTGTGGACCGGCCAGGAGTTCCTGGGCTCGACCGCCGCGACCCTCTACTGGTGGACCCTCTGGATCCTCGCGGCCGCAGCAGTTCTCGTGTGGCGGATCGGCCTTCCGTTGTGGCGCAGTGTCCGGCACTCGCTGCGGGTCGCCGCCGTGGTGCCGGAAGCGGACGGGGTCGTGTCGGTGTACATCTCCGGCAGGAATCTGGATCGGCTTCCGATCGCCGCCGGCCAGTTCTGCAACTGGAGATTCCTCGGCCGCCGGGGTTGGAGCCGGGCAAATCCTTACTCGCTCTCCGCCGCCCCGGACGGGCGACACCTGCGGATCTCGATCAAGGCGCTCGGCGACAACAGCGCGCGAACGCAGACCCTGCATCCCGGTACCCGGATCCTCTTCGAAGGTCCATACGGGAGGCTGTCGTCACGGGCCCGTAGCCGACGAAAGGTGGCGCTGGTCGGGGCCGGAGTCGGCGTCACACCACTGCGGGCGCTCGCCGAGGGACTCGACTACTCGCCAGGCGAGGCGGTCCTGCTGTTGCGCTACACCGAAAGGCCCTTGTTCGTAGACGAATTCCATGCACTCGCACGCGAACGAGGACTGCAGATTCTGTGGTTGCCCGGGCCCCGTCGGCGCGCCGACTCCTGGTTGGGCGCCGGCATTGGCGACATCGACGACCTCACCGCCCTGACCGGTTGGTTGCCCGACATCGCCGACCGCGACATCTACGTATGCGGTCCAAAATCCTGGACTGCCGCGGTACGCCGCACCACCAGGGCCGCGGGAGTCCCCGATGCTCAACTCCACACCGAAAACTTCAGGTGGTGACCCCACGATGAAACGCATCGTCACATGGATCCTCGGCACGATCACAGTCGGGGTGCTCCTGTTCGGGTACCACACCTCCACGGCCGGACCGATGAACGCTACCCCCGACATCGTGGTCGCCTCTACCGCGACATCGGAATCCGGTGCGTCCGATTCATCCGAATCGCCGGGAGAAACCTCCGGTTCGGGGCCGGGATCGTCGGGATCGGGCGGTGCCTCCCCCCAGCCCACATCGACATCGACTGGTGCATCCGTATTCACCGGTTCGGCAGCCCAGACACGGTGGGGTTCGGTGCAGGTGAAAATCGTGGTGGCCGAGGGCAGGATCACCGATGTCACGGTCCCGCAGTACCCGAACGGCAATTCGAAGGACCAGCAGATCAATTCCCGCGCACTCCCAGTTCTCATTCGCGAGACCCTCGACGCACAGGGCGCCGAGATCGACATGGTCAGCGGCGCGACCGTGACAAGCGACGGCTATATCCAATCCCTGCAGGCCGCACTCGACGAGGCGGGACTGTGAGCGGCGGAATCCCGGCAGTACAGGGGGGAGCCGGGGGGGAGCGGACAACCCGGTACGTGGAACACGTGATGGGCATGCCGATCAGTCTGGCGATGCGCGGTCGGCACGGCGGGGACCGCCGTGGCCGTGCGGCGTGGGCCGAAGTGCTGAGGACACTGCGCGGGGTGGACCAGCTCTTCAGCACGTATCGACCGGATTCTTTCGTGTCGAGGATGATTCGTGGCGAGGTGGACAACGAGCATCCGCCTGCCGCGGTCCTCGAGGTACTCGCTCTCGGAGACCGCGCCGAGCAGGAATCCGGTGGCGCGTTCGCGGTCCGTCGTGCCGGGCCCACCGGTGAGCGCGTCCTCGACCCCAGTGGCGTCGTGAAGGGATGGGCGGTCGAGCGGGCCGCAGAGCATTTGCGTGCATTGGAGTCGACCGATTTCTGTCTCTCCGCGGGCGGTGACATAGCCTGCCGCACCCTCGATCCGGCCGCAACGCCGTGGCGGATCGGTATCGAGGATCCCTTCGACACCTCGACACTCGTTGCGCTGGTGCCGGTGCACACCGGGGCGGTGGCCACCTCCGGTGCCACCCACCGCGGTGATCATCTCGTCGACGCGCGGACCGGACGACCGCCGACCGGGGTAGCGTCCGTCACCGTCATTGCCGATTCGCTGACCTGGGCCGACATCGATGCCACCGCCGCCTATGCGTTGGGGCGCGACGCAGCCCGCTGGCTGCACGGCCGCCCCAATTCCGGGTATCTGGTGGTGTGGGCAGACGGGTCGACAACATCGTCCGCAGCGTCCAACGTTGCCGACGTCCAGTTGCCGCTGCCGTAGCAGACTGGACTCCCGGTGCTCAGGCGAATCGAACCGCACGTACGTCCGGAGCACACTTAGCGCCCGCCTCGAGCGCCGACTTTGCGCGCACGGGCGTGACTACCGGAACCCTCATTACGTCACAGTGACGAACTGAGGTGGGATGGGCGGGAGGAGGGGACACCTGAAACCGAACATTCATTCGGAAATGCGGGCCGGTCGGCCATGGCTCCGGATTGGCCTTAGCGGTCCGGCGCCGCACATCCGGCGGCGTGAATATTATTCAGCGCGCCGACGGGCGCATCAGCCGCGCCGGTTCGACGTCGACGCGCCGAGTCGGATACGTGGCGAACGAGCGCCGGACGGGCCCGAGGACCAGGTCGACGCAGAACTGGCTGCGGGTATACAGGCAGGCCAAAATCCAGGCCTCTGACCTGCGGCGATAAAATGCCACTTTTTGCCGATAATCTACATTATGTCAACTAGTAAGTTGGTTATTCGCGTGGTTTGCGAATACGACCACCCGCGGTAACACTCCTCCGCCGCAGTCGCCGAGGGGTATTTACCTGCGGTCCTGGTGAATTGGGTGAGGCGGTGGCATCTGCGATGCGCAGTTCGTTGGCGGCCGAGCCGAGCGAACGAAACAGCTTCTGACCTGGCTGTTCACCTCCCTCCATTGCAGGATATGCATTTCGAATGCAGAATTTGCAGCGACTGAGGGGGCTGGATGGGGCGGTTGGTGTACCTACCGGCGGGCGCGGCTGGCCCGGATCCGGAAGCGTTTCTCGACGATGTGCTGTCCGGGTGGCGGCAGGCCCATCTGGCGCAGAACTTCTCGGGCAACACCGTGCGTCGACGGGCCAGTTCGGTCAAGCAGATGACCGAGTTCGTCGGCACCTATCCGTGGCAGTGGTCACCGGCGGATGCGGACGACTTCTTCGGACACCTGCGTGGAGTCCGGAATCTCGCCCACACCACGGTTCGGGCGTATTAGACCGACGTGAAGCTGTTCTTGGACTACGCGAGCGACCCGTCCTACGACTGGAACGAGCATTGCGGTCGGCTGTTCGGAACGGTGTTCTCCCAGGTCATCACCGAATTCAATCGAGCTCGACACGTGCAGGCCAACGACGCCCGGCCGGCGAAGCGGCCGTTCACCCCCGTCGAGCTGCAGCAGTTCTTCGATCTGGCCGACCTCGAACCAGAGCGAATCTTGCGGTCCGGCCGCAAGGGCGCCTTGGCGGCGTGGCGTGATGCGGTGGCGTTCAAAACCCTCTACGGATGGGGCCTGCGTCGCAACGAAGTCCGACACCTACAGCTGGTCGATCTCTCCCGCAACGCGCGGGCACCGTTCTTCGGCGAATGGGGTCTGGTGCGTGTCCGGCACGGCAAAGCGATGCGCGGCGCACCCGCCAAGCAGCGGACCGTGCTGACGGTGTTTGACTGGGCCGCGGAGGCGCTCGCCGACTGGTGCGAGCGCGGACTTCCCAGGTACGGCCATCCGATCGACACCCTGTTCCCGACCGAAAAGGGAGGCATGATCCCGACGCGCAATCTCTGGCAGCGAATGCGTTGTCTCGTCGATGAACTCGGCTTCCCACCGGGTCTGGACTTGCACTCGTTCCGCCGCTCCTACGCCACTAACCTGCAAGTCGAGTACGGCTACGACGTCAGTTTCGTACAACTGCAACTCGGCCACGAACACGCCGCGACCACCTCGCTCTACACCCTGGCCGCACCCGACTATCGCGCGCGCGAACTCGACCGAGTCCTGACCGCGACCCTGTCACGCAGCAACGCCAGCCTCACCGGATCACCACACCCGAAGGAGCCGCGATGAAACGCGAGATCCACTACCACTGGCGCGTGCGCGAACTCATGGCCCGCGCCGGTATGAAGAACAGCCGCGACCTGGTCGGACCGCTACGCGACCGAGGTATCACCCTGTCCGATTCACAGATCTACCGCATCGTCGGGCAAGAGCCCGATCGGATCGCCTTCAAGGTCCTGGTCGCGCTCTGCGACATCTTCGGCGTCGAAGCCGGCGATCTGATCACCTACACCGCTACCGACGCCCGCCAATCCCGCGACAAGGCCGCCAACTCCCCTGCCGACGTCCCGCTCCTCAACGCCTACCGTCCCGTCCGCGCCCGCATCATCACCGACGATGACTGATCCCCGCCCACGCGGGCGTCCCCGCAGCACCGGCACCCTCGAATGCGTCCGGTGCGGCAATCTTGTCCCCAAGTTGCGGGTGCACTGGCCCGACGGAGCCGTCTGCGGCGCCTGCTTCACCACCGCCGCCCGCACCTACGGCACCTGCGCGTTTTGCGGCGAAGACCGCCTCGTGCCTGGAAGGTCCTCCGCCGGCGCCCACATCTGCCGCGACTGCGCTGGCATCACCACCAAACTCGTCTGCGACCAGTGCGGCCGCGAAGCCGAACGCATCCGCGGCGGGCACTGCGCCCGCTGTGTGCTTACCCACGACCTCGAACGCATCCTCAACCCCAGCTCACCGCCGGATCTGCGGATCAAACGACTCATCACCACCCTCGCCGCCGTTCCCCGCCCGGAAAGCATCCTCACCTGGATGCGCCACCCCACCACCGCCGACCTGCTCGCCCGCATCGGCAGTCGCGAACTTCACTTGTCCCACCCCGCATTCGACGCTCTTCCGCCCTCGCGCAGCGCCGAACACCTACGCGAAATGCTCGTCCACCACCACATGCTCCCCAGCCGCGGCGACCCCCGCCTGGCCCGCTTCGAAAGCTGGCTCGACCAACGACTCATCACGCTGCAGCCGACACCCGAAATCCACACTCCCATAGAGCAATTCGCCCGCTGGCATCACCTACGCCGACTGCGTGTTCCCGATACCGGTCGCAACATGGACAACGCCACCCGCACCGCCAAACAAGAGATCACCGAGGCCACCAAGTTTCTGACCTGGCTGCGCACCGAACACCACACCACCATCGCCCACCTGCGGCAAGCACACCTCGACGCCTACCTCAGTGAAGGCACCACCACCCGCCGCACCATCCGCAACTTCATTCAGTGGCGCCATCGCACGGGCATCGCAGCACGATTCACCATCCGATACCGCGCAGCGCGGACCACCCCGCTGGCTGCCTCCACCACGCGACTCGAACTTATCCGCACCACCATCGAAGCCGACCACATCACCCTGTCCACCCGCATCGCCGCACTCCTGCTGTTGCTCTACGGCATCCCCGTCCGCAGGATCGCCGAACTCACTCTCGACGACATCACCACCACCCCGCCCGGGCCCACCGTCAGGATCGGCACCCTCCCGGCCCCACTGCCCGAACCCCTGCTTCCCCTCCTACAACAACACCTCGACAGCCACGCAAACCAGAAAACGACCAACCACCAATCACGCTGGCTTTTCCCCGGGACCCGCGCCGGACATCACCTCACCGAACAGACCCTGATGCAGCGACTCCGAAAACTCGGCATCGACATCCGAGCCGCCCGCAACGCCGCACTGCACGACCTCAGCAAGGAAATCGACGCCGCATCCCTCGCCGCCCTACTCGGCTACACCCCCAACACCATGAACATCCACGCCGCCCGCGCGGCAATCCCAATGGGAAGCTACCCCGCGATCAAGCGCCCGAAACGATGAGCGAGTCCCCGTTCAGGAGATCTCGACAGAAGTTGATAAGTCCCTTATCCAGTCGTGGACCGCAGGGCCTGCCCCGCGCCACCGGCGACCTCCACGCCCGGACGACGGGTCGGTAGCGTCGGCGCGTCGGCGCGTCGAGCTCCAGGCGACAGCCGCGCACCTTTTCCGCGGACGCACCCGTTCCCGGCCTCGAGACGGAAGTTGTCAACCTGTCTGAGACACGTTGGTGTTGATCCCGGTCGGTCCGGGGAGGGCTGGTGCGGTTGGTTTGCTTCGGAATCGTTCGGGGTGTTTCGACCAGTAGCGGTCGAGGGCCTGCTGGCGGCGTTGCCGGACGAGGGTGGCGGTGCCGGCATGGATGGCCGCTGGTGTGTGGCGGCCGAGTCCGCTGTGGCGGTGCTCGGTGGCGTAACGGTGGAGAAACTGTGCCGTCCAGTCGCGGGCATGGTCGATGCTCTCGAACAGGGTCGGACAACTCAGGTCGTATTTGATGGTCTTGAACAAAGACTCCGAGAACGGGTTGTCGTCACTGACCCGAGGTCGCGTATACGAGGCGAGCACCCCGTTGTCGGCGAGCGCCTCGACAAGGGTGTGGGCGCGCATGATCGCACCGTTGTCGGCGTGCACCACCCCGGGCGCTCCGTGTTCGGCGATGGCGGCGGCGAACATGTCCACGGCCCGTTGAGTGTTCTCGGTGTACTCGATTCTCCAGGCCACCGGATACCGGGAGAACACGTCGATTACCAGATACAGTTTGTAGCGGTCCTGCGTTCTGGGTCCGCGTAGCTCGGTGACATCCCAGGACCACAATTCCCCGACCCGTCCGCAGTGCACGATCGGCTTGTGCCGGGAAGCCGAGCCACCACCGTGCTTTCTGCGTCGGCGATCGCCGACCATGTTCTGTTCGGCGGCGACCCGGTAGAAGGTACGTTCGGAGCAGCAGACCAGTCCCGCGTCGAACGCACGCCAGTATGTCTGCACCACAGAGAGTTCTGCGTATTCGGCGGATTCGAGGGCGCTGACGCCGGCGGCGCGTTCGGCGGCGGTCAGGGTTGCCGGTTGCTGCCGGTTCTTCTGCGGTATCGGGTCGGTGACCGGCCGGTAGTGCCGGTAATGGTGGGTGAGGCGGTAGTACGTCGAGCGGGGCAGCCCGACCAGCCCACACGCCGCGCGGACCCCGATCCCGGTGGCGGTGAGCTCGTCGACGAACCCGATCAGTGCAATTTGTTGCGTTCGAGCCAATTCGCGTACTCGGTGGCGCTCAGCAGTGCCGGCGGGATCTCGGGTTCGTCGTCGGTCGTCGAGCTCGTGGTAATCCCCTCCAAGAGCTCGTAGGCTTTTCCCAGATTTTCCTGCACGGCCTCGCCCTGGGCGACCTTGTGTTTGAGTGCCGCATTCTCCTTGCGTAGGCGTGCCAGTTCGGCGCGGTCGGCGTTCTCCATTCGGCGCAGCGACCTCTCTTCTCGGGTGACCGACGTCAGTCCCGTGAATTCTCCCTCGTCACGACTGTGCAGCCAACGCCTGACGGTGGCGGTTGTGAGATTGTGCTCGCGCAGCAGCCTGGTCTTGGCACCACGGTCGGTGGCGGCATCCCACCGGTGGATGAACTCGAGCCGAAAGGCAATCGGAAAGTGCCTCCCACCGGTCGGGGTGCGCCCGATCTCAATATCGATCATGCCGTCTCGCTTCCCCACGTCCTGGCCCACGATGTGTCTCACGACCATCCTGGCAATGAACGGAGAACGCGTGCGGGAACCGAGAACGAGTGCGTCCGTCCCTGAACGCTGAGGAATCCGGTACGAAGTCATGGATGCGTACTAGCCACGGCGGCCCGGAACGGCACAGCGCCCGACTCGCCGGGACGGACGTTCGGGCCGCGTCCTGACGCTTCTCCTCCGTGCCGATACTCCGGAATCTATCCGATAAGCATTGCGCGACAAGAGTCTCTCGTGTTTTTCGCTGCGTTGACGGCGCCAGTGACGGAGTCTTCCCTACACCGTCACTGGCGCCGGAAGGTCACCATAACAGATAATCGAATGTATGTTCGATGGATTGGCGGGACTCGGCGCCTCCGCGCTGTCAGCGCGCGAACCCGGGCCGGAGAGCATATGCTTCCGGTCCCCCGCCTGCACACCTCACGGAGCGGAGTGCACCATGACCATCACGATCTACAGTAAGCCGGCCTGCGTGCAATGCACCGCCACCTACCGCGCCCTGGACAACGAGGGGCTCGACTACACGATCGTCGACATCACCCGAGACCTCGACGCCCATGACTACGTAAGAGGTCTCGGCTACCTGCAGGCCCCTGTCGTCGTGGCGGGTGACGACCATTGGGCGGGTTTCCGGCCGGACCGCATCAAGGCGCTCACGGCAGCCTGACGGGTACCGGTCTCGGACCCCGGACGACGGCAGCGTCGACGGTGGAGGTCCTCATCGGCCCGACGATTGCTCGGCCCGGGGCGCTCGGTGCCGCGGGCGCACGTGCTCGAAGATCAGGATGGTCTCCGTCGAGGCGACCGCGGGATGTGCGCTGAGGTGGTCGAGGACGAAGCGCCTCAGCTCTTCGCTGCTCGCGGTGGCGACGTGGATGAGGTAGTCGTCGGCGCCGGCAATGAAGTACACGTTCAGCACCTCGTCGAGGGTGGCGAGTTGCTCGGCGAGCTGCCCGAGATGCTGTCTTGCGTTGGCCTGTACTCGCACTGCGATCATTGCCTGCAGGTCCCTGCCGAGGGTGGCGGGATCGATGTCGGCATGGAATCCGCGGATCACTCCGCGATCGATCAGCGAACGCACCCGGCCCAGGCAGGTCGAGGGGGCGATGCCCGCGAGGGCGGCGAGGGCGTTGTTCGGGGTACGCGCGTCGCGCGAGAGTTGATCGAGGAGGATTCGGTCGATCTCATCGATCGGCGCCCCCGTTCGAACATCATTCGATCCCGAGCCTTCGACAAACGGCGCGCCTGAAACATTCTTCTTCATCGGCTCAGTCTAGAGAATTTTGTTCTCTTACCTTGGCTTACCTGCGCCGCTTGTTCACTATTGATGCCTGCCAGTCGAATTGCTGGTCTGAACCCTGACATCCATCTCCCCCGACACCGAGATCGTCGCCCCTGGGCGTGATCGGAAAGGCTCACCATGAGCAACCCCCAGTCCCCGCCCGCGCGCCACCGCGTCGTCGTCATCGGATCTGGCTTCGGTGGGCTGTTCGCGACGAAGGCCCTCCGCCGCGCGGACGTGGACGTCACGGTGATCGACCGCACCACCCACCACCTGTTCCAACCCCTCCTGTACCAGGTGGCCACCGGCATCCTCTCCGAAGGCGAGATCGCCCCCTCGACGCGGTTGATCCTCAAGGACCAAGCCAACGCCGCCGTCCGACTCGGCGACGTCACCACGATCGACCTGACCGAACGTACGGTGACGTCCGAACACCTCGGGCAGATCACCGTCACCGGATACGACAGCCTCATCGTCTCCGCCGGGGCGCAGCAGTCCTATTTCGGCAACGACCACTTCGCCGAACACGCACCCGGCATGAAGACGATCGACGACGCCCTCGAACTCCGCGGCCGGATCCTCGGCGCGTTCGAGCAGGCAGAGGTCATCACCGACCCGCGGGAGCGGGCACGCCTACTCACCTTCGTCGTCGTCGGTGCCGGCCCCACCGGCGTCGAGATGGCCGGCCAGATCGCCGAACTCGCACACCGCACACTCGTCGGGGCGTACTCCAACTTCGATCCCCGGGATGCGCGGATCGTCCTGCTCGACGCCGCCTCGACGGTACTGCCGCCGTTCGGGGACAACCTCGGCTCCGAGGCGGCGGAAACCCTCGAAAAGCTGGGCGTCGAGGTGCGGCTGGGTGCGTCGGTGACCGACGTCGACGCCCACGGACTAACCGTTCGCGACACCGACGGCATCGAGCACCGCATCGAATCCGCCTGCAAGGTCTGGTCCGCGGGGGTGGCCGCGAGTCCCCTCGGTCGCCAGCTCGCCGAACAGTCCGGCGCCGACATCGACCGCGCAGGCCGCGTGGCCGTCGACGAAGACCTCACCCTGCCGGGCAATCCGAATGTGTTCGTTGTCGGCGACATGATGTCGCGCGATCGTCTGCCCGGCGTCGCCCAGGTCGCGATCCAAGGGGGCCGTTACGCCGCGAAACAGATCGCCGCCGAGGTCACCGCCGCAGCCAAGGGACGCCCGGTACCGGAACGGAACCCCTTCCGGTACCGCGACAAGGGCTCGATGGCAACCATTTGCCGATTCAACGCGGTCGCCAAGATCGGCGGCCTCGAGCTGACCGGTTTCCTCGCGTGGATCATGTGGCTGGCCGTGCACGTCGTCTATGTCGTCGGCTTCCGCAGCCGCCTCGCGACCCTGCTGTCGTGGGCCTGGACCTTCCTCGGCACCTGGCGCGGTCAACTGACCAACACCCACCAGCAGATCACTGCCCGCAACGCGATCGCGCAACTGCGCTACCTCGAACGCCGCATCGAGGACACGGAAGCCGACGTCGCGCGGGCGAGCTGACACGAAACCGACTTCGGTGTCCGTACGGGGGCCACCGTGTGACTGCCAGCCCATCTTCCCGAAGGCGCTATCGCGATTGCGGCCGGCGGACCTCTTTGGAAACCTCGAAGACATGATGCTGGCGAATGCCTGCGAGCTGTATCGCGACGCAGGTTTCATCGGGCAGCCGGCGTCTCGATACAGCTCGCACGCGTTTGCCAACATGATGGATGGCAGCTCACCTTCCTGTGCGCCGTCGA
>NZ_NSDX01000016.1:0-79574 GCF_002300195.1 Rhodococcus sp. ACPA1
CGAGCAAACTGTACTGGCAGAGAAACGGGAACGAGCAAGATTCACTGACAAAAAGGACGATCGACTGTCACAGGACAACAGTCCGTGCATTCATAGCGGACAAATCGGGCATCGACCCTGTAGGTTCTCGCCCGACTTGTCATTTGGCGACAGAGTTGGCCTGCGGTTTCTCAACACGATGTTAGTGCGGGGAATCTCACCATCTCCTCAGCATCCGCGAGAGCATGCCCGACCGGGAGAGATCTCGCGGATGCCCTGAGCTGGGCGAATGCGGAGATTAGGTCTGGGCTCCTCCGACGAAAATTAGGTGACCACCGCGGGTGAGGACAGGGGTCGGATTTTCCGTCTCGACGGAGGGGCCAGCGAAGCGCCCCTGAATTGCTGACACGGAACTCGAGAATCTACACCGACCGCGAGAACCTACAACAACGGACTCCGGGCCCCCTCCGGGGCATCGCTCCGTGTCACTCATGGTTCGTGAGCACTAGGCCGCGATAATTTCAGTTATCGCATCCGGTGAAACCTCGAGGTCAGCGACGTTTTGGCTCCGTGGGAGCGGCGCTGATCGACTCGATGAGGCCGGTGTCCGTGGTCGCGGGTGTTGCAGTCGTTCCCCCAAGGGCGTTGTGGGCGTGGGCCAGCGGGGAACAGATCGGCGATTGGTACCGGCATCAACCGGGCACATACTGCGGCCAGGGCCGTGTGTTGTCCGTCGCTGAGAATCCAGACGATGGCCTCACGGAATTTGCAGACGCAGGTGTCGCCGTTCGTCGGCAGGCTGACGGGCTCGTCGGCACGGTGACTGCTGTGACGTCATTGTGAACGCCGACGATCGGCACGATGACGGACGCAGCCGGGCACAGCGAGACCGGACGGGACGGATCGGGTACGGTGCTCGCACCGGGGCGGGTTCGGCCCGAAATGTCAGCCGCCGGCGCCGGTGGTTGCCGTCGCGCCGCCGACGGGCGTCGTGGTCGGAGAAGCGCCGCCTGTCGCTCCGGGCACCGCGGCCGGGTTCCCGGCGGGCACCGAACCCGCACCGTAGAAGACCGGCAGGATGCCTTTGAGGAGCGTCAGGGCCGATCCCTCACCGGAGGGCACGGTGGCGAGGTTCGTGCCGATGACGATCCTGAGGTCGGTGTTCGGGTCCATGCCCATGAAGGTCATGAAGCCCGGAATCTGGCCGTCGTGGCCGATGAGGGGACCGAACCGGGCGATACCCAAGCCGTATCCGGCGGCGGTGGGGTTGGCCGGATCGGTCGGTTGGATGCTGTCGAGGCGGATCTTCTGCGTCTGCTCGTCCAGGAGTCCGCCGCCGACCAGTGCCTTCACGTAGGTGGCCATGTCTGCGACCGTCGAGATCGCGCCCCCGGCCGTCCACGCCCATGACGGGTTGGCGTTCGTCTCGTTGTTCGGCTTCAGGGTGCCGGCGACGGCAGCGGCCTGCTCGTCCGCCGGAAGCGCGTAGGTGTCGATGGTGGAGACGTTGGTGCCGAACGAGTAGCCCTGCGGATGTGGTTCGGGGATCGAGGAGTCCGCGGGCGCGGGCAGCGAGGTGTGCTCGAGTCCGAGAGGTTCGAAGATGCGCTGCGCGAAGGCCTCGGCCGCCGACCTGCCGGTGAGCTGCTCGATGATGACGCCGAGCAGGATGATGTTGGTGTTGCTGTAGTCGAACTTCTCCCCGGGCGGGAAGTTCACCGGGTGGGAGAAGGCGATCGCCAGCAGCTCGTCCGGCGTCCACACCTTGTCCGGGTCCCTGTCGAGTGTCGCGTTGAACTGCGGGTCGAAGGTGTAGGAGTAGAGCCCGCTGTGCATATCCGACAGTTGCGCGATGGTGATCTTGTCGCCGTTCGGCACGCCCGGGCGGTACTTGGAGACCGGATCGTCGAGGCTGAGCCTGCCCTCCTGCACCAGTTGGAGGATGACCGTCGACGTCATCGTCTTGGTGTTGCTCCCGATCCGGAAGTGGTCGTCCATCGACATCGGCTTGTTCTCGTCGATCGTCGTCGTGCCGAACGTCGCCGACCAATCGCCCTGATCGGGCGAGGTGATCAGAACCACCGCTCCCGGAATGGCGTTGTCCTTCATCAACCGGTCGATCAGTGGTTCCAATGTCGCCGCGTACGCCGGCTCAGTGCCCGTGGTGGCTGTCGCCGACTGGGTGGACGTCGGTTGGGACGTCCCGCACGCCGCGACCGTCATCACGGCGGCCGCGACGAGGGAAGCCGCGATGGTCTTCGTGCGTTCCATGAGGTCGCCCGGTTCTGTGTCGTTCTGCGTGGGTGGGGGTGTGCGCGTGATGCCGATGTTCGCCAGGTGGTGTCCTCGCGACGGGAGCGGATTCCTGAGCACACCCTAGCGTCGTACAGCGAGGACTCGGTGAATTTCGGCGGCAAGAATCTCGCGCACGAGTTGGGTTACGTGCACCGAGTAGCGGCCGCCCGCGTGTAATGGACGGTCCGGGTGACTGTCCCCATGGCGTCATGCGGGTCGGTGTCCTGACCGCCCCGACCGAGGAGTCCCGTGAATGCCGGGTTCCGTTGCGGTGTGACCGGACTCGGGGTGCGCCCACAAGCGGTTTCTCGTCGCCGTCAGTCGTACAGCCTGGCGACGAAGCGCGTGCATGTTGCCGCAGACCCGCTCGATCCTCCCTTGGGGGCGCGAGTTCCCAGGCCCGGTCTGCCGTCGATTCCACCGCGGACGTCGACGCCGCCGACGTGTCGCGGGTACGCATCCCCGATGGCGACGGCCGCGACAGTGGTGCACGGCATTATCCGGAAAGTAGATGCACGTCACTGCGCCGCACGCCGACCAACTCTCCGCGCTGCAGTCTTGCCCGCGAGAGCACCAACACGATCAGCCGATCTCGTGCGGACCGGCACGATGCGAGTCGTTCGCCATGCAGGTCCTGACAATCCGCCAGCTCGTAGAGCTGTTCGAGAAAGATTCCTGGTGCGCACTTCGCCGCAGGTCGTCCCCGGTGTCCTTCGGCGTCCGCGCCACCACGAGGGGTGAGGTTTTCGTGGGCGCGACGTTGTAGTCCTGCGCGATCTCGGGGTCGGCCGGTTCAGCCTGCCACGATCCACCGACGAGCCGGTCGTGCTCAATGCCCGTCGAGATCCGTGGGGTTCGGTTTGGGCGCGTTGAACACCAGTTGCGGGCCGGGTTCGGCAACGAGGGGCCATGGCGGATCGGGAGAAGTCGTGGTCGGCCCGGGTACGTGTCACTGTTGGCGACCGAACCCCCGCCCGCGCTTCGCTACCCGGACGAGATGCTGGCGGTGTTCATCGACAGCAACGCCGCCGCCACGGTCGCCGGGATCAGTGAGCTCGTCGCCCAGCTGACGATCAACGCGGACGCCGTGCCGGCGTGGGCGGGCTAGTTGATGCGTGGTCCCCGGACGCGTTCGGCGTTGCGCTGCGGGAAGGGTTCGCCATCGTTGTATTCGCGTTCGAGAACGGCGAGGTAGTGGGCGAGGGCTTCGTCGACGAGGTTGGACCAACTGTTGGGGGCGCCGGCGATATGGCCGATGGCGGCGACGGCATTCTTGCCGCTTTCGACCTTGGCGCGGTTGATGAAAACCAATTCCTGCTTCGTGTCCGCGGGAACCCGTGTGGTGGTCTTCTGTTCCTCGCCGAGGGCCACCGGCCCCGATTGGGTTTCGGCGATGGTGACTGCTTCTCGCGCGACGTCCACGCCCTGTTCGACGAGGTTCGGCAGTCGTCGATTGCGGCGTTCGACGGGGTTGTTGGCGAGTCCGGGCTCACGTGTCACGCTGATCAGGAGATCCTTCCGACGAGTTCTCGAGCACGTCCCACCCTGATGGACGCCTGCGCGGGACTGGGGGCGGCGTTCGAGCGGGTTGTTGGCAAGTCCGGGCTTACGTGTCACGGTCATCGGAGGTCCCTTTCGACGAGTTCTCGGGCGGCGTCGCGGTAGGCGCGGGCCGCGGACGAGGACGGTGCCCACCTGACGACGGGTTCTTCGGCGCTGTAGCTTTCGCTGACACGGACGGACTTCGGGATGATGGTCCGCATCGTCTGGTCGGGGTAGGTCTCGCGGAGCGCGGCAAGGACCTGCTGGTCGATGACCTGGCCGAGTTCGACCCGGCCGCACAGAATGTGATTGAGCCGTGCCGTGGGATTGAGCAACTCGACCTGCTCGGTGATGTAGTTCTCGATCCGCATGAGCGCCTCGAGTTCCATGGCTCCCGTCATGACAGCGGCGAGCACTTCGGTGCAGGCGACGAGTGCGCTGATGGTCAGGTGGTCGAAGTCTCCGGGGCAGTCGAGGAGGTTGAAGTCGACGTCGGGGGCGCCGGCGAGGGCTTTGCGCAGGACGCCGTGTGCACCGGGCTTCTTGAGGAAGTAGGGCCCGACGGAATCGAGTTCCTTGGTGGCAGGCACGAGGTGGATCCCGGACGCGGTGATGGTGGTGGCGTCTTCGATGCTCGCCACCATCATGAGTACCGACAGGACATCGTTGTCGACGGCTTCGGGCGTGGCGCCGAGCCAGGTGGTGGCGTTGCATTGTGGGTCGAGGTCGACGACGCGGACGGTGTAGCCGGCTTCGACGAGGGCTTGGGCGAGGTTGACCGTGCTCGTGGTTTTGGTGGAGCCGCCTTTATGGTTGACCAGTGCGATGGTGCGGGTCATGGGCCTGTCCCTTCGTGAAAATTTAGTGACGTGACATGTACCAATCCTGAAGTTTCTCGTTCCGGCGGATTTCTGAGATCCTCTCTGTCGGAGGACGATCTACCGTGACCATCGTGACGAGTAACAGGTCGCCCCTCACTGCCCAGACCGGTGATCCGTCACCGTCCTGATCTGCGGGGTTCCGCGGATTGGTGTGTGGCGGCCTGTTTCTCGTGAATCGATGCCATCAGCTCGGTC
Source organism: Rhodococcus sp. ACPA1 (assembly GCF_002300195.1). Classification (NCBI taxonomy): domain Bacteria; kingdom Bacillati; phylum Actinomycetota; class Actinomycetes; order Mycobacteriales; family Nocardiaceae; genus Rhodococcus; species Rhodococcus sp. ACPA1. The sequence goes on from NZ_NSDX01000016.1 coordinate 4,893, forward strand.
AGGCCGGTGTCGGCCGCGATTAGCGCCGCGATGTAGTCGTTCGCGGTCATGCCATGTGCCTTCGCGGCGCTGGCAGCTGCTTCTTTGAGCTCTGGTGGCACCAGCGCCTTGACTACAGCACGGGTGCCCTTACTGGGCCGCCCTCGGCGGCTGGAAGCAACGATCTCGGCCATGCCCGCAATTCTGGGACCAGAAAGTCGAACGACCTAACCGACACGCCGCACCCTCAGAATTTCTCCGCGGCCGGTCATGGCTTGCATCGTTGCAGAACTCGACGACAGGAAATGCTGACCTACAAACGTTTTCGGACGGGTTTTGCGACATCAACGATTTCGATAACGAAAGATCGCCGGCGACTGCCCGCCAGCGTCCGAGAAAGGAACGAATGATGGACGCAGCCGCCTCAATAGGAACAACCGATCAATCTCGGAAGCCGTCCCCCTTCGTCGCCCCGATCCGGGACTTCTTCACCAGACGGGGCGGTGACCGGCGAGGGCACCTATCCCAAGGCCCGCAAGGGCCGAAGCAGGCGTGGTAGATCGGCTGAGCGGACGATGACCGGTCGGTGAGCACTACCTGGCCGGCTCGGACAGTGACTTCCCTGACGATCGGCCACTGCACTGCACATGCGGACGAGCTCCCCGAGATACACGTCGGCGCGACGTAACCTCCCAGCGTGCGGCCTACTTCTGGTGTCGCGGATTCTGTCGACGCGCGGTGAGCGTGTCGTTGATCTCGTCCACGTCGAAATGTGCCGGGTCGTGCTGGCCGGGTCGGTCGATGCCGAGCCAGTCGAGCCGCTCGCCGTGTTCGGCATGGGCTGGGTCGGCGAGGATCTCCAGCAGCTCCAGGTATGCCCAGATGCCGCCGCAATCTTCGGGTGGGGCCTTCCGGCGCCCGCCGACGCACCGCGGGGAGGTCGCGCCATCGGCTCCCGGCGTGGAGTCCTCGACGGTGATCACGTGTTCCCAGTTGTCGCCGAAATCGTAGGTGTAGGTGAGTTTCGTCCCGGGACCGGTCGCGACCTGTTCGAGAGTGACCTTCGTGTCGGATCGCAATCCCAGCTCCGGGTCGGGAACACCGAACAGGCCGTAGGCGGTGTCGAAGGCGTACATGTGCGTCGAGTGCCAGTCGAACGCCACCTGCAACAGCTCGTGCAGCTCGCGCAGCGTGATCTCGCCGGGAACCAGCAGACGCCGCCAGATCGGCGGTTTGGCGCCGCGCAGGTCGACGCGCAACTGCAGAATGGGGGCCTGGCCGTTGCGTGTCTTGCGCTTGGCGGGCAGCTTCGGGATCGAGCCCACCGGGGCGGCTGAGGCCTTGCCGCCGAACACGCCGGGCAGGTCGGTGAGCAGATCGAGTGTCGCCAACAGGTCGGTGCCGTCGAATTCGTCACACCCGCCGTGCGGCTTGGGTTTTGTCGACAGCGGCAGTGCTCGCAGCCGGGCCCGGAGCAGCGACGCGAGGCCGTAGTATCCGGGACCGTCCTCGTCGAGCAGGTCCGCGTCGTCGAACAGGTCGTCCGGGTCGGTGAGGTCGTCCGGATCGAACGGGTCGTCCTCGTCGTCGCGGTCGTGATGGTCGCGCGTGTCCATCGCGACTTCGGCCCGCCACCGGAATTCGGCCGGGTCGAGGGTCGTCGTGGTGAGCCGGACCTTGTCCCGTTCGGCGTTGCGGGCCAGCTCGGCGAGCGCTTCGGTCAGATCGCCCGAGTCCAGCAGCATGATCTCGGCGGCTTCCCCGCACTCCAGGGGGTCGAGCAGAATCATCACCGCATGGCCCGCGCCCGCGCGGTCGAATCGGGCGGCAAGCACCAGCGCCTCGCTGTCCGCGGACAGTTCGACGCAGTCACGTGCGGTCACCGGAGCCGACAGTGCCCTCGTCCACTCGGGGGCGGTGACGCGGTGTGCCCGCAGTCGGTTCAGTCCCGCAGCAGCGGCCTCGCCGATTCGTCCTTCACCGAGCGTGGCGAGCGCGGCGAGCATCCCGGCCGCCTGTGGGTCGCCGACCGCCTCGATAACCGGGATGAGCTCGGACGTGGCTTCCTCGGCCGCATCTGCGCCGAGGAAGCCTATCGTTCCGAGGAACATCGAGCCGACGATTTCCGCCTCGACCGGATCGGTGATCTCGGCGAAACCCGTGAGGACCGTCTCCATCACGGCCCTCGGATCGCTCCCGTCGTCGGCATCGTCGGCACGATCGTCGGGCGGTTGAGCTGTCGAGTCGACCAGGGGTGACGGCCAGTGGTTTCCCGGGCGTTTCGCGGGCGGCGTGCGCTTGCTCACGGCTGACTACTGTTGCACATCGTCCATCGTGGACATTGGGCAGCCGCCGAAACTTTTCGGAGTCGACACCAGGATCCTCGACCTGATGCGCGCGGCGCCGCATCCACCCCGACGCTCGCCACCCTCCAGTGTCGGTTGGTGACTGCTGCCGGGGCCGGTGGTTGATCAGATTTCCGTCGGCTTGCTTACCCGCGACGGTGCCGGCGTGATGCGGTGGGGGTCGCGATCGCCGAGCAGGGCCGTCAGGCCAAGCGTCGGGGATGTTGCCGCCGTACGTGATGGTGCATTACGGCGGTGCGGCTTGGCACCGCCGAGAGTGGCGGCGGTGCCGTGGTGAGCTCTCATCAGAGCGACGGGCTGCGATCTTCGGGCTTGCGTGCTCGCGGATCCGGTCCCGAGGTATCCGTACGGCACGCTCCTGGGTCTCGGCGTCGTTCTTCTTCGGTGCAGGGGCAAGCTCCGGCCGGGATCTGGGAGCCCTGGCGGGCCGGGACCACGGCTGATCATGTCGGGTGCGCTCGGCACAATGATGACCATGACCGTTGCGCGATCTTCGCCCGATGCCGCACCCCAGGCGGTGCTGGAGGGGGTGCTCGAGCGGATCACCTACGCCAACGAGGACACCGGCTACACCATCGCCCGCCTGGCCACGGAGCGGTCCGGCCCGGATCTGGTGACCGTGGTCGGGCCGCTGCTCGGCGCCCAGATCGGTGAGAGCTTGCGGCTGACCGGTCAGTGGGGCAACCACGCAAAGTACGGCAAGCAGTTCCAGGTGCGCTCCTACACCACCGTGCTGCCCGCCACCATCGCGGGCATACGCCGTTACCTCGGCTCCGGGCTGATCAAGGGGATCGGGCCGATGATGGCCGAACGCATGGTCACCCACTTCGGTCTCGACATCCTGACCATCATCGAACACCAGCCGCAGCGGCTGATCGAGGTGCACGGGCTCGGCCCCAAACGCACCCAGAAGGTCGCCGATGCGTGGGAGGAGCAGAAGGCGATCAAGGAGGTGATGGTGTTCCTGCAGGGGGTGGGGGTGTCCACCTCGCTGGCGGTACGGATCTACAAGAACTACGGCGACGGCGCCATCGGTGTCGTCCGCGCCGAACCGTACCGGCTCGCCTCCGACGTGTGGGGCATCGGGTTCAAGACCGCCGACACCATCGCCCGAGCGGTCGGGATACCGCACGAGAGCCCCGAGCGGATCAAGGCCGGGCTGCAGTACACCCTGTCGCAGGCCGCCGACAACGGGCACTGCTACCTGCCCGAACCGAACCTGATCACCGAGGCCGCCAAGATCCTCGAGGTTCACCGGGACCTGATCGGCCCCTGCCTGGACCAGCTCGCCACAGACGACGGCGTGATCTGCGAACCGGTCCCCGCCGGTGACGGGAGCGTCCCCGCGGTCTATCTGGTGCCCTTCCACCGCGCCGAGAGCTCCCTGGCCGGCGGCCTGCTCGGCCTGCTCCACTCTCCGGCCGACAGGCTCGCCGCGTTCACTCGGGTCGACTGGGACACGGCGTTCACGTGGCTGCGGGACCGGACCGGGCAGGACCTGGCCGACGAGCAGAAGGGCGCGGTCACACTCGCCCTCACCCGCAAGGTCGCGGTGCTCACCGGCGGGCCCGGCTGCGGCAAAAGCTTCACCGTCCGCTCCATCGTCGAGCTGGCCACGGCGAAGAAAGCCAAGGTGGTGCTGGTGGCGCCGACCGGGCGGGCCGCCAAACGGCTGGCCGAGCTGACCGGCCACCAGGCCTCCACCGTCCACCGCCTGCTGGAGCTGCAACCCGGCGGCGACCCGAAATACGACCGCGACAACCCCCTCGATGCCGACCTTGTGGTGGTGGACGAGTCGTCGATGATGGACGTCATCCTGGCCAACAAACTCATCAAAGCCATCCCGGAGGGGGCGCATCTGCTGCTGGTCGGGGACGTCGACCAGCTCCCCTCCGTCGGTGCCGGAGAAGTACTGCGCGACCTGCTGGCCGCCGACACGATTCCGCGGGTGAGGTTGACGAAGATCTTCCGGCAGGCCCGGCAGTCCGGGATCGTGGTCAACGCCCACCGCATCAACGCCGCAACCGGCCCGCAGCTCACCGGGTTCGACGACTTCTTCTGGTTCGCCTGCGAACCCGCGGAACAGTCGGATCTGCACCCGGCCGAGGAGACCGCCAAGCTGGTGGTCGACATCGTCGCTCGCCGCATCCCCCACAAGTTCGGGCTCAACCCGCGCCAGGACGTGCAGGTCCTGGCACCGATGCACCGCGGCCCCGCCGGTGCCGGCAACCTCAACGCGTTGTTGCAGCACGCGCTCACCCCACCGAAGGACGGACAGCCCGAACGCCGCTACGGCGGCCGGGTGTTCCGGATCGGCGACAAGGTCACCCAGCTCCGCAACAACTACGACAAAGGCACAGCCGGGGTGTTCAACGGCACCGTCGGCGTCGTCACCGCCATCACCACGGAGGACCAGACGCTGACCGTGCTCACCGACGAGGACGAATCCATCGACTATGACTTCTCCGAACTCGACGAACTCGCCCACGCCTACGCCGTCACCATCCACCGCTCCCAAGGCAGCGAATACCCCGCCGTGGTCATCCCCCTCACCACCTCGTCCTGGATGATGCTGCAACGCAACCTGCTCTACACCGGCGTCACCCGCGCCAAGAAACTCGTCGTCCTGGTCGGCTCCCGCAAAGCCCTGGCCGCGGCGGTCCGCACCCCGGGCGCGGGCCGCCGCCACACCGCCCTCACCCACCGGCTCCAGACCAGATAACTGAGGTTCCGACTGGGGCGCTGGCAGGACCGGCAGCGGATAGCCCGCATGCTCGGCACCTTGCCGCCCCACCGCATTGCGCAACTTGATGCGATCGGATTCGTGTGGAGTGACGACGACCGTCCCCTTCCCGCCGTATCATTCGCCGACTGCAAGCGGCGACGAAGGCTCTCCGAGATTGCCGCCTACCGCGAAGAGCACGGTGACGCACTCGTTCCCGCGAACTACGTCACCGCCGACGGTGAACAAGTCGGCCAGTGGCTCTACCGGGCGGTGAAGAAGTGGCGAGCCAACACCCTGCCCGGCGACGAACGGCGCCCACTCGCCGCCCTCGGCGTCTCCCCTGGCCCACGCCCCCGGGGACCACGAACAGCAGCACAACCCGTCGGATAACCACCCCTACCGCCCTGCCCATCGGGGCTCGGACCGCTCTCCGGTGGACAGTGGTGGCGGGCTCACATGTGGACCGCTATTTCGGCCGAAACATGCAGGGCCATCAGACTTTCCCTGGAGAGAACTCCTCGTCGGTGACGGCTGCCTCGAACGTCAGCTTCACCTCAGGCACGCCCTTCGCTGAGGCGAAAAGACAAGCACCGTGTCGGGAGGACCACGTCCTTCACCACCGACCTTCTCCCAGAGCCTCGCTGTGGCCGGCGATGCCCTCATCCGCATACAGGCACACCCAGGGCACGCTAGCTACGCTAGTTATGCGAGCTAGCGATGACCGCGAAGCGGCCGCACGTTCAATCCCTAACGGAGGCACGGCGGCGGCAGCACCGTGCCTCCGTTGCCTGTGCTGCCGCGCCCAGGGGTCGTTCACCAGATCTCGTGTCCTCGAATCCGGTCCAACTCCCGCGCTCCGGGACGCCTGGCCCGTTACCGTCTGTCGGTATGGGGACCACCTTCCACGGGCCGAGTCCGTGGCCCCACATCACCCGCGCCATCCGCACACGGGGGTATGCTCTGCGGCGATCGGCTACCTCGGGCAGGACGCACCCGCCCTGCTTCCGCTGCGCGCCGGTGACGTGCTGGTCGTCAACGTCTCCAAGGCCGCGGTCCGGGCGCATGCCACCTCCCCTCCCCTACCGCCCTCGCGTACTACGTGAACAAGGGTGTTCGGGTCCTGTCCTCCCCGACCCTGCACGCGAAGGTGATCCAGCCGAGCGGTGATCGGGTCGGCGAACGCGTCCGAGAACTCCGCCTTCGCCGACGATGCCGTCATCATCACCGACAACCCCGAGGTTGTTGTCTCGGTGCGGAAGTACATCGACGGCATCGACGAGATCACCGAGGTCGACGAGGTATTCATCGACAACCGCCCGGGAGTGGGAGACGGCCGGGCGGTGCCGATCCCCGTGTCAGCGGCAGAATCCACGACCCGGAAACGGAGTTTTTGCCTTTCCCGGTCACCCGGATGTTCGTCAAACATGCCGTCGACTACGAACCCTCCCCGACGGAACACCAGGGGCTTGCCGAGCACCGGGCGCGGCAGCGGACGACGGCTGGGCCGGTGGTGAAGTACCAGATCGAATCGCTTCGCCTCGACAAACCCGCGGCCGTGAAACGCGGCGACGTGATCGTTTTCGTCGCTGCCGACGACCAGTGGTTTTACCCGCCCGCTGTGGTGGTGTCCGACCGCATGAAGATTCCGCGGTCCGGTGGTGCGGTGCTGTTCTCCCTCCGTATTCGCGCCGATCTGTCCCCTCTTCCCCTCACCGATGCCGAGACGGCGCTCACCGACCTCGGGCATCCCGGGTCACGGCTGCGGACCGATCACTTCGTCCGCTCCCCCAGCCTCCGGACCGCGCTGCTGGCGTTGTGTGCCCTCGGAAAATCAGTGCGCACACCACAGGTTCCTGCCCGCGACGCATCGGACACCCGCGGGGACAGGCTCGGTGGACTTCGCTACGGCGCAAGCGATGTAGAGCAGCAGCAGCGCGAGAGGGCTCTCGGGGATGTGCGCTGTCATGACTGGTCTCGGTCGAGGATGTCGAGGGGGACGCGGTTGCGGTGGCTGATTTCCCACCGGCCGGCTTCGAGGTCGTGAAGGAGGTCGCGGCATTGCTCGTCGGTGCTCACGTCCACGCTCTGCGCGACGATGTTGACAGGGCCGCGGATTCCGCCCCGCCAGTCGATGACCGTGTAGACGAACTCACCTTGGCTGGGGAAGTCGCGTGGGCGGGTGCAGACGACGAAGTGCTCCGAGGTTGCGCGGACGGTGTAGTGGCGGCGGGGTTCGAGACCGAAGCGGATCCGGGCGCCGGCATCGAGTGGGATCGGGGTGGTGGGTGATCCCTTGGCGTTCATCAGTGTCACCGCGCACCCCCGTCCGCGGACGGTCCTTCGGGGCACGGGGTGCGCTGATTGTCGGCGAGGGTGTTCCGGTCGATGTGGCCGCGGCGCAACCCCTCTGGCCGGTGCCCGAGATGGAAACCGACGTGACCGGCATGGTGTCGGTGGGGGCAGGGGTAGATCGCCAGGCCGTGCCGTTTTTCGTGGTGGGTGCGGGCCGCGCGGGCGGCCCTGCGGGTGAAGTAGGTGCGTTTGCCGCCGCAGTGCGGACAGGTCACCCAGCAGGATGCCGGACGGTGCGTTCGAGGGGCCACTTTTCGGTGCTCCTATTCGACTGGCAGATATAGGTTCTCGGGCAGTACGTCAACGCCGGGGCGATGACCTGAACTGCGTCGTTTCTTTACCCGGTCCAGTCGTCCCTCGGCACAGCCACCGCTCTGACTTGCCAGGTGTCGGTTCCGTGGTCGAAGGTGAAGTTCGGATGATGTGGGACGGGAGATGATGAAGCCCGGAAGGTTTTCCTACCGGGACGCGCTTGGATTGTCAGGCGGCGCGGGTGATCTGCAGGTTCAGCCAATCCGAGACCCACTGGATGGCGTTGCGGCCGGCGTTGTCGACGACGAGGTTCTGGTAGCTCTGGTGTGCCCCGGAGGCGAAGAAGCTGGCCGCGGTCAGGCCCTCCCCGACCACCGCGGCGAGATCCTCGGCCCCCCGCGAGCGCGCCATCGTCGACACCGACCCGGCGAGTCCTGCGAGGTCGAGGGTCTGCGCCTGCGTGGTGATCGCGTTGCCTACGGGATTGGTCTGCTTGCCGAGCAGCGCGGGGTCGGTCTTGCTGGCTTTGCCGGTGAGCATGTTCGCGGCCACCGAGGCGAGTTCGAGGCCGAGTGGGAGCAACGCCGTGGTCTGCGCCGCAGCACCGACCGGGTCGGGTAATACCCCGGGCGGGGGAAAGAGCTTGTCCGCGGCTGCCCACGCAATTTCCTGGGCTTGGCCGGCGATGTTGGCCAGCTTGATCACGTCGACGTTGCCGAGGATGCTGGTGACCAGCGCTGCGATCTGGGTGTATCCGGACGGGTCCGGGATGATCGCGAGGATCTGGGAGATCCACTTCAAGTCGACACCGGCGACCATCTTCACCAGCGGCTCGAACTGCACGTTCAGCTCTCGGGCGGTATCGCGGGCGGCGCGGACATCGCCGGCGGCAATTCTTTGCGGGAGCACGATCAGGTTGTGCAGGATCTTCGGAATATCGAGGGCAGTGACGCCGGTGACGACGTTCAGGGCCTGGTCGACGACGACTGTCGGTTTGAGGACCGACAGCACGCTCGAGGCGGAGGAGAGGGCATCTGCCGGGGTGGCGGCGACGGGTGCGATTTGGCTACCAAGTGATGCGGCGGTGCCCGCGAGTTGAGAGATTTCGGGTGCGGTGGCCGGCAGGGTGGTGGTGCCATTATGGGCGAGTTTGGCGGCGGTGTTCGCGATCGTGGTCACCGAGTCGAGTGCACCGGCCAGGTCCGCATGGCTGGCTGCGGTGAGGACCTGTGCGGCCGCGTTTTCCGGTGTGCCCACCGGGGCTGCGGCCAGGCCCGCGGTGGCGGCGGTGTTCGCGGCCCCGGACTGCAGCAGGTCGGCGAGGGGGCTGAGTGTCTTGCTCAGCGCGGTCGCGGTGTCGGCGATCTGGTTCACATCGATCGAGCCGCCGGTGTCGGTGCCGGACAGTTGCCTTCCGAGCGCGTCGATAGTCGATCCGAGACCGGGGAGGTCTGCGTCGGTGAAATCCGAGGTCAGCGCGGTGGCGACCGCCGCGTCACCCCCACCGGCGCCGGCACCGGTGGTGCCGGGGGTCTTCGACAGGATCGACCCGAGCGATCCGAGGAACGGATTGGCGCCCTTGCGGATCGAGCAGTACAGGTCGTTCGGATCGCAAATCGAGGCGACCCGCCCCGACAGCGTGCCCATGCCCTGCGACCGGGGACCGGCGATCCCCTCCCCGGAGGTCTTCGGCCCCACCGTCGCGGCGCCCTTCGTGCCGGCACCGGGATCGGCGATCAGCGCCACACCGAGGACCTGGTCCGCATCGACCGGCCCTCGATCGTTTCCGATCGCCGACGCAAGATCGCCTGCAGCGTCGGCACCCTGGGAGTATCCGGTGATCGTGATCTTCGCGCCCCGGCATGTGTCGGAGTAGGACTTCAACACGGCGGTGGCCTTGCTGACCGCGTCGAGTTTGCTGTCGGCGTAGGTGTGGCCGTTGTCGAACGCGGACGCCATGTACGGCAGCGTGTATATCTGCGCGCGAGCACCATTCTGTGCCTCGATTGCCTCCGCGACCGGGGCCAGCATGCCCACGGGCCGGGTCGGGTCGGCGTTCTCGTTGGTCTCCCACGTTCCGGGGATAAACAAGTTGAACGTCGCCGCGCAGTTGGCCGGGTTGGCATAAGCGATCACGGGTGCGGTAAGAGCGACGCCGACGACGACGGTCGCAGTGGCGATCAGTGCGACCGTGCGACGGGTTCTCGAACGTCTGGCGGGCATGGGCACCTCGAATTGCCGGAAGGGACACTGATGCCTACCTTCACCCATTTCGGCGTTTCCCCTCAACGGGGTGTCGGGGTGCCCCCGCTCCTCTTTCGGGCGCTGACCGGCGAGAATGGGCCGGAGTCGGGTGTTTTCACCTGCGATGGAACAAGGGGCCACCCGACCCGTGCCGCAGCGGGCTAGTGTGGTCCCCAGGCGTTTTAGATCCAGTCGATGTGGACCGAATCGATGTGGTCGAAGTGGAATCCGAACTGGTCGCTGTACTTGTCGAAACCCTTGTTCTCCGGGTAGTCGAGGGTGGCGTGCCGCTCCAGCAAGGCCACGACCCGGGCGTGATCGTCATTCGCCAGTGCGGCGGCCAGTTCGCGGGACTCCTCACTGGTGAACGGTGTGTCCGAGTTCGCGAAATCCAGGGTCCGGACCCGGTAGTCGTAGCCCTCGTCGGCACCGTTGCGGACCATGACGCCACCCTTGACGCGGATGACCGCCTTCTTCGGGGTTCCGTCCGGCCGCAGCACGCCGGCGCGTTTCATGATGTCCTCGGCCTTGACGTTGCGGAGTTTCTTGCTGGCGTCGGCACGCAACTCGTTCGTTTCCCCCGACCTATACCGGGACACGGCGGAGCGGGACCGGCCGATCTTCGCCGCGACGGCGTCGACGCCGCCGAGGCGTTCGATCGCCGCACGGCGCTGGGCTCGCTCGAGGACATCCGGGTGTGGGATGCGGCCCTGTTGCGCCCACCGGCGCAACGTGCGAGCCGACGGGGGTGTGCGGCCGGCATCGATCGCCGCCTGCCGCAGTCCCTCGTTGCCGAGTTCCTTGCGCAGCTGCTTGACCGAGACCTTGCTGGTCAGTCCGGCCAGTCCCCCACTTTTGACCTGTTTGGATTTTTCGACACCGCTGGTCGCGGCGTTGGCCACGGAGACCTTGAGGCCGTCGAGACCGACCGCCTCCTGCGCCGGCTTCGTGGTGCGCGGCTTCGGAAGATGCAGGGCCATCAGAGCACCCCCTCCCCTTCGTCGGCGGCGTCCTCGTTGTCGGCGAAGGCCGCCTTGATCGCGAGGTTCACCTCGTGCACGTCCTGCGCCGAAGTGAAGGCGGACAGGAGTGTGTCGGTGAGGACCACGTCCTTCTCGACCGACATCTTCCCCAACGCCTCGCTCGGATCGGCGATGTCCTCGCTGTCAGCGAGGAGGTACACCCAGGAGTCGGTGACGGTGCGGACCGGCCAACGATTGTGTTCGCGGGCGATCCGCATCGCGACACGGCGGCCACGCCACCGGCAGTGCGCGATGATCGACGCCCGCCACAAAGGTTGGTGGTGATGTTGCATCTGCTTCGCAGTCCACATGTCCGGGTTGACCATTCGCCCGATGTAGCCCTTGTAGCAGGTGCCGAGGAACCGCTTCGTCGCGTCGTCGTCGGTGTCCACCGCGGCCTTGCGGGCCTCGCGCAGGATTTTGGCCCACTTGTCCAGCGCCCGGCCCTGCTGTGGGTAGACCCAGGCCTCGGTGATGTCGAGGTCGCCCCGGTCGGCGCCGATTCCTCCGTCCGCGACCGGTGAGCACAGTCCGTCGAGGCTCACGGAGGTGACCCACGTCTGCACCGGTTGGTCGGTGAGCATGTGCGGGTGCGGCAGGGGTAACTTCTCGGGCAGCGACAGTGCCTGTCCGGCAGGCAGGGTGATTCGCCACAGCCCGAACGGTGCACCCTTCTCCCCCACCGCCGCGGCCGCGGCATTGTCACCAGTCAGGAGTTTGGGCTGCCCGTAGCCGAATTCGAGCATGCCCGCGGATGCGAGGTAGGCGGCACGTTGATCGATCGAGACCAACCGGTGGGCATTGTCGAGATCATCGGCCTCCGGGACACGGGTCCAGCCGACGGCAGGTTCGAGGTCTCCCCGCGGCGGGCCGTCCAGCGGTGGGACCGAGCCAGGTGTGGTGACGACGATGCCTTTACCGCTGCGGGTGCGTTCACGCTTGATTTTGTCGACGAGGGCGGCGCCGGTCCGCGCGGGCGTCGGTCCCGGGAGCACCCCCAGGTGCTGGGCGCACCAGGCCAACCGGCGACCGAGTTCACGTGCCGCCGGGAGGTCGTCGTCCGGGAGATACGTTCCGGCGGTGGGTGAGCCGAGGATGCCCATGTCTCCGACGCGGTTGTGCCAACCGAAGTCCTTGTTCCAGTAGGTCCACACGTACGGTTCGATCACCACATCGACCATCGAGGTGAAGTTCCCGATTGAGCGGGACAGGTGTACAACATGCCCGGGGTCGCCGCGGAGTTCCCAGCCCGCGTTCAGCAGTGGGGTGAGGGTGGCGTGCAGGACGGCGGTCAGTTCTTGGGCGGCGCGGTTGCGGAGGGCTTCCATGTCGTCGACGTCGTCTTCGCTGCCTGGGTCGATGATCCACCCGAGCAGCTCGCACGCGGCCTGTCCGACGATCCAGATCTGTGCGGGGGCGCCCAACGGTGTCAGCGCGGCCCAGCGGATCAGTTTGTCCAGCTTCTCGACGGAGTCGACGGGACCGGTCAACTCCCGCCCGGAGGGTGTGTAGGTCCCGTCGGCGGTCACGATCAGCGCATGGCCATCGGCTTCTTCTCCGGCGGGCAGCGTCTCCCACACCGGCGGATTCTCCGCGTCGTTGCCCGCCTCTTCGCTGCCAGCCGTGTCGCTGCCAGCCGCGTCGTCGTGCACTTCGTCGCCGTCGACCGCAGCGTTGTCCACTTCTTCGCTGTCCGTCTCGGGTGTCGGCGGGGTCGGGGCGCCGGCTTCGGCTTCGGCGACATCCGACCGCTCGGGCGATGCAGGGTGTGCGGCAGCGGCCGGCTCAGAATCCGCATGATCGGCTTCGAAGAAGACATCAGCATCGACGGCGACAGCGTCGTCGTCGGGAAGAACGTCATCGTCAGGAAGAAAGTCGTCGTCGGGAAGAACGTCATCGTCAGGAAGAACGTCATCGTCAGGAAGAACGTCATCGGCGGACGAGGGAGATGTCGTCAGGGTTGTCTCGGGCAGTGCGAACAGGGGTATCTGTTCCCACGGACTGCTCATGACTCCTGCTCGGTGATCCGGCCGTCGTGATCGGCCGGCGGGACGCGGTAGCGGTTGAAGAACTCCTGCAGGGCCACGTCCACGACGTTGGTCACCGTGGATTGGCGATCGTTCACCAGCCAGTTCAACCGGGCCTCCGTCGAGGCCAGGACCCGGGTATTGAGCGGAACCTTCGCCGGGCCCTTCCGCGGTTCAAGCTTCGCCGTCAATTCCGCACTCGGCGTTTCCGCACCACCGAACTCTCCCGCACCGGACGCGCGCCTCGCCGAGCCCGCGGCGCCTCGTCCGGCCGCGGTCGGGCGGCGGCGGGCGCCGCCTTCAGAATTTCCTACCTTCGCCATCCCCACCCCCTCGTGTTCGGTGTGCCGCCCGTGTACGTGCGCGGACCTCACCCTACCCACTACGTGCCGTGTTGCCGGCATTTTCGCTGGCATGTTTGCGCGCAGATTTACGCCCAAACTGTGACCGGGGTGTTACCCCCCGCCGAGGGCATCGACGGACGCTGGTAGCGACGACGCCGGAGACACTGCCCAGGCAGTGTCTCCGCAGGAAACCATCATGATGCGACCACCGCGGAGTCGTCATTTCACCAGCGTGACCGGCACCCCGGGGGTGATGAACAGGTGGTTCCGGGCACCATCATGGGTGAGCGACATCGCCACACCCAGGGTGTGTCCCTCGGCGAACCGTGCGAGCAACTCCCGAGTGGCCTCGAACCTGGTCTGGCTGATGCCGTAGGTGACACCATTAAAAATGAGGCTGGGCACCCTACCTCCTTTGCTGACGGTGCATCGTTGCCGAAAGTCTCGCTGACAACCCCTCGTCCATAGGGCGGACACACCGTCGCGGCCTGGCGGAGGTATCTGCTGGGGTGGGGTTACCAGCGGTAGACGACGCTCGGGTCCGGCTCGTCGCTGCCCCGAATCGCGATCGGAGTCGCCGGCGTGATCAGCAGGCGAACCGTCGAGTTCTGGCTGACGAAACCGACGAATCCACCATTGCCGTTGTCTGCGAAGAGGCCCCGGATGTCGTCCTCGAGGCCGTGGGCGGCGGCCGCATCGGCGAGTGGATATCGGACCCCGTCGTAGATCGCTTCGTAACTCATCATCCTTCTCCCGCCGGTCTCGTCTCGTGGTGCCCATAGCGTACGAGCGCCGGGCCGCCGGTCGGGGCCGACGCCGACACCGACGCCGACACGTTGTCCGCAACCGCGTGATCCGGCCGGATCGCTGCACCCCAGGGCGACCGCGGTCAACCCGCCCCCGCGCCACCGTCGACCTCGCCGGGAAGCGCCGGACCGACGGCGCCTCCCCCTTTAGCTTCTTTTAGCGTTGCCAGGGACCGGCACCACACGCAAGGCGAGCCGGTTACCGTCTGTCGGTATGGGGACCACCTTCCACGGGCCGAGTCCGTGGCCGCACATCACCCGCGCCATCCGCACCCGCGGCGCCCGGTACGCCGCGATCGGCTACCTCGGACAGGATGCGCCCGCGCTGCTCCCGCTGCGCGCCGGGGACCTGTTGGTCGTCAACGCCTCCAAGGCCGCGATCCGGGCGCACGCCACCTCCCCCGCCGCCCTCGCCTACTACCTGAACAAGGGGGTGCGGGTGCTGTCCTCGCCGACCCTGCACGCCAAGGTGATCGTCACCAACACCCGGGCGGTGATCGGGTCGGCGAACGCATCCGAGAACTCCACCCTCGCCGACGACGCGGTGGTCATCACCGACGACCCCGACATCATCGCCTCCGTGCGGAAGTTCATCGACAGCCTCGACGAGATCACCGAAGTCGATCAGGTGTTCCTCGACGACGCGATCCTCGAGTGGGAGATCGGCCGCGCCGTCCCACTGCCCGGGGTCACCGGCCGCGTCCGCACCGAGACAGATTTCCTGCCGACGCCCGTGACCCGGATGTTCGTCAAACACGCCGTCGACTACGAACCCACCCCCACCGAACAACAGGTCCTCGACCACCAGCGGGGCCGGCACCACAGCCGCGGCGGCCCGGCGGCGAAGTATCAGCTCGAATCGCTTCGCCTCGACAGGCCCAGCGGGGTGAAGCGGGGTGACGTGATCGTCCTCGCGGATGACGAGTGGATTTACGCGCCGGCGGTCGTGGTGTCCGACCCGATGAAGATCCCACGGTCCGGTGGAGCGGTTCTGTACTTCCTGCGCCTGCGCACCGGCCTGTCCCCGCTCCCCCTCCCAGACGCCGAGAAGGCGCTGACCGATCTCGGGCACCCCGGGTCACGACTGCGGACCGACCACTACGTCCGCTCCCCTGGCCTGAGGTCCGCGTTGCTGGGGTTGTGGGACCTGTGATCCTCAGCGAGCCTGTGTCAGTGTGAGAGTGAGCGCCGCAGAACCGACGAGCCCGACTGTTGAAACACTAGACGGCACTAGATACCGCGACACTGCTGCGCGCCGCTCGAACGGTGCTGATGCGGTGCTGCCAGCATCACCCTGGGTAGTACTACCTTCCACATCTCGTCGACCCGTTGTTCGAGGTCGGCCCGGTGAGCCCACAATCGAGGGACGGTCTGTAAACACGACGGGTGCGTTCCGTTGCGCAATACGCAACCTACAATTGCAATGCTAGCTAGCGTAGCGGAGTTAGCTATCTCTCCGCCTTGCCGTCACGGTCGCGGCGCGTTCCGGAGCACAATTCGTGACGTTGCCATTTCCGCGGCAGCCATCCGGCCGCCGGTGAAGAAAACAGACAACCGTCCAGGCCCGGGCATTTACGTCACAGTGATGAAATTCTGTCCGCTCTCCCCTGCCACCAGCGCCGCGTGAGATGGGTTCGCCAACCGTTCCGCAACTGATCGATACCCACCCATCCAAAGCGTCGGACCGCGCACTGACACCCCGCGGCACCGTCGAACGACTCAAGCGGCCGCGAAGGCATTTGCCGAGACCGGGCTCAACCAGCTCGTGACCTTAATGTGCCGCGCCGACGGCGCTGACGTCCGAAACAACATTGGCCCGAGGGGCGATGTGGAACCGGATCTTACTCGCCCACTTCGAGATCGAGTGGCTGGATGGGTGTGCCTGCGGCGGATGTCAGCGTCACCAGATGCCCCCGAGAAGACCGCAACTACAACTCGACGGATATACGTTGCTGCATCGTGCGGGCGTGTTGTTGCTTCGCGGTGATGGCGGCCTCGATACGGCAGCGCAGGTTTTCGTCGCTGAGGTGTGGATTGTCGAACCCGGCCACCACCGCCAGCTCTGTTCCGATACGGATGTGGGCAGTCTTATTGACCACCGACCCGTCGTCGCGGCGCGCCAGCTCGCGCCCAGTGGCGATGACCTGAGTCATGGCGTCAACGCGATTGGACGCTTCCCCCGCGCGCACCGATGTCCGCTGAGTCTCCAGATCCCAAAACGATACGAACCATTCCACAACCGCTCCCTCATCCACTCTTCTTAGGTGAACTGCGAAAATCACCAGCGTCCAACTTGCAACGCGGCGCTCGCCCACCTGCAATGCGCAAATGATCGCCGACGTTGTTGCGTCCGCTTAGCGGCCCACACGTCCGGTTGTCCGTTGCATCCGAATCGAACATTGCGTTGCCAATCTCGCACTGTCGGCGTTGCGCTGCAACTCCATCTGGTTGGTCTGCAACGTCGGGCCGTGTTGCGGTCAGAGTCGCTGGGGGTTGCGGCGGTTCGGGATTCCCTGGGTGTGGGGTGTGCTTCGTTCTGTTGGTCGGTCGTCTCCCCAGTCGACCCGCGGAGAGCAGGGACTGGCGGTCGCCGCCTTGCCGGGGCGTGTGATCAGGGTGTCCCGACCAATGTGTACTGCGGATCGAGCGTTGCCGCATTGCGTCCGTCCGCAATCTCCTCGAGTTCCGGCAACGGGGGCGTCCGGAACCCGGCGTCGACCGCGCGTTGCGCAACCTTGTCGAACCGGCGCATTGCGGTGCTTGCGGCCTTAGCCCGCGTGAGTGTGGCGATCTCCGCGTAGCTGTGCTGTTCGATGATCCGCAGTCGGGCCGTCTCCTTCACTACAGGCTCGAAGTCGGCGCACGTTTCGATGAAGTCGAGGAGGTTCTCGATAGTCTGGGCCTCGTCCGGCAACACGAATGGCTCCTGCGAGTCCTCGAGCGCATTGCCGACCTTCAGTGCATCGGCATTGCGTCCGTCCAGTGCACTGCGCGCAACGTGCTCCTCGGTGAGAGTCGCAACATCGGTGAGGTCATCTGGGTTCGTTGCGGTTGGTTGCGCGGCATCCGCAACGCGCGTAGAACTCTCAGGTCCGGTCACGGCGGCCTCACTGCTGTCTTCGACTGCCGAGGAGTCGTCTGCCGTGGCAACGTCGGCGAACTGCGCACCGGTCTGAGCAATGCGCGCCGCAACGTCAGGGTCCTGAGCAATGCGCGCCGCAACGTCGGGGTCCGCCGCGACGTCGCGGTCCTGCGCAACGTCGAGGTCCTGCGCAACGTCGAGCTCCTGCGCAATGCGCGGAGTAGCGATGTCCGCAATATGGCCAACGTTCCGTTCGGATGCCGGCATCGACTCAGCCACCACCGTCGGGTAATGGGCCGCGTTGTCCTCGCCGTCCCGATGTTCGCGGTCACGAGTGTCTCGGACGACCGCGGTGTACTCGGTGTGGGCGGTGCCGATGGCCTTGATGAGGATTCCGACACCGTGGGTGAAAGCTAAGACCAAGAGTGGCGGGATGACTGCAATGAGCGATGCGCCGGTTGGAGTCAGTGGGGTGTATCCCAGGTCGATGCCAGCTGCAGCACTCCGTGCGGCGGCTTCCCCGGCGCGGTAGGCGTGGTAGGCGTTGCCGAAGACGCTGATGAAGACGACGACCACTGCGAGCCAGAGGAAGAAATGCTTCCCCGTTGCGCGGCCGTTGATTTTGCTTAGCGCAACGATGGCGATCGTTGCGCCGAGGATTGCGCCGTCGACAATGGCGGGGAAGATCCAGGTGAGGTAGTGAGGGATTCCGGCCTGCAATGCGAGGTCGCGTTGGACGGCGAACGACAGCACGAACGCTCCGGTGGTGATGCCGACCGCAATGGCGATCGCAACGATTAGGGCGGCAATGAGGGCGCGGAGCTGGATTCGTGCTGCTCGGATACTAAGGTCGTTCATGATCGGGGTTTCCTTCCACGGGGTCCCGGTCCACGGGGCCCCCGCCGGCGCAATCGGCGGGGGCCTCCTTATGTCGGCTCGGTCAGTGCGTTGCGGTCGGCATAACTTGCACTCCAACACCCACCTAACAACGCTAGCTATCGTCGCTGTCGGTGCTAGCAGCCGTTTTTGGTCAGGTATTCGATGAGAGCGGCGTCGGTGACGGACGAGATGGTGATGCTCCGATCTCCGGTCTCGTAGCGCAGCTTGTCCACGCCGCGTGTCAGGCGGGCCTTGGTCGAAGGCCGCAACCGTACGTTGTGTTGTTCGCTGAGCTTCTCAACAGGCGATGCCGCCTCGGGTGCAGGAGACACGACCGATGTGACGGGCACGTCGGCGACGGGTCTGATCGTCGATTCGGTCGGAAGTTGCGTCGGCTGCTCGTCGACGGCGGACGGGGTGGGGTCTTTGACGACCCGGGGGCGCTCAGGAAGATCTGCGGCAGGGTGCGCCGGCCTGCGGATAGCGGGTTCACGTTGGACGCTCATACGGTCGCTCCTGCGGTCTTGATGGGTAGTTCGTTGAGAAGGTCGGTGTAGGCGAGCTGCAATGACAGCGATTTTCCGCCCGTGAACTTGTGGATCGGGGTGCGCGCGCTGTGTGCGTCCTGCCGCGTGGCGTATTCCGGGATGGTGGTGCGCGCGACGAGGTCGCCGTAGACCTCGCGCAGTTCGCTCTCCCGGAATCGGTGTTCGCCTGTCCCCCGCTGTCGGCTGAGGACGATCTTGTCGATAGCCAGGTTCGGGTTGGGGCGTCGCTGGACGTTCTCGACGGTTTCGAAGAGCTTGGTGACGCCTTGAACGCTGTCGATGGTGGGCTCGGTCACTGCAATAACCCCGTCCACTGCACAGAAAACGGCGAAGAGGAGTTTGCCGAGCGACGGTGGGCAGTCGAAGAGGACTGCGTCGTAGGCGGAGAGGTCGAGGCCCTCGAAGGCGATGTCGAGGCGGAAGATGAGGTCGTTGGCCCCATCCGACTCGATGTTCGCGAGCGTCTGGTCGGCCGGGATCAGATCGACGCCGTCCCATGGGGTGGCAATGACGGCGTCGATCGCCGTGCCCGACTCGGTTCGGCTCATCAGGTCGTAGGTTGTCAGCATCTCGGCGGTGATGGTGACGCCGACGCCGTTGGTGGCGTTGCCCTGGGGGTCGACGTCGACAATGAGGACGTGTCCGCCGGCGTTGCTTATTGCGCTCGCGAGACCGAGGGTCGTGGCGGTCTTGCCCACTCCCCCTTTCTGATTGCAGATCGCGCATTTGCGTGTCATGACTTGGTTTCCGTTCCGTCGAGGCCAGGAGACTTCCAGATGCGCGCGATGAGCGTTAGTGCAACTCCGCACGCTCGCGTAGGGAGCATAGCCAGGCTTGGCTGCTGAACTAGCTCGACACGCCGAGCAACGCTAGCGTTCTTTGCTAGGTGAGCTAGCGTGAATAACGCAGCTAGCGTCTCTAGTTTGGCTTTCGTAGCAATAGATGCTGCGGACGCACGCATAGCTATGGCCTCTATGGTTGTGACCCTATCTACGGTGTCTGTAATCGCTTTGCTCGCAGCAGTTACTGCACTAGTCTTCATAGCGCGGTTAGATACGTCTGCGCTTATAGCTATGACAGCAACGAACGATAGTTGTACTTCTCTAGCAAGCATCGCGCTCGTAGTTTTGTTCGCACTCATAACTCTGCAAGCAACCCTACGGCCCCTAGACTGCGTAGCCAGCCTAGAAAGGCTGGTATTGTTAGCAAGGCAAGCCAGCCTAGACGTGCGAGCGTCTATAGAATGCGGCGCTACTGTAGCGCTTATACGGCGCCTAGCTCACGTAGATATCGTTGCTTGCATCTCTCTGATAGCCACAATTGCGAGAATTGCTGCGCTAGAACGAGTAGCCGTGATCGTCTCATTAGCAGAACTATCCGCGACATGAAGGCTAGAGCCGATAGCCCGGGTAGCCTGGATAGTTGCGCTTCCCTTGCTACCAAAGCAGATCCCGTCAATGCTATAGGAGCTAGCGTTGATATTTCAGCAGGTCAGGGAGTCGCCACAACAACTATGCACGAGGCACCGTCACGCGAAACGCTTCCCTCGACCAGATCGCATCTGCCTGGGTGCGGCGGAACCCAGTGAAACGGAGCCGGCCGGCTATGAGTCTTCACAGCTCGACAGGCTCCCCGAGCGGATCTGGCCCCGGATCAACCAAGCACGATTTTCGGGCTAGCCGCGCCCCGCTAGCTAGGCTAACGTCCCTATCTCTATGCGCGAGAACTGCTATTTCCGCCAGCGTCCTTAGCGCAAAGGTCGCTTCACCGCTAGCTAATGCGTCACTCCTAGCAGCCTTAGTCGCGCGAGCAATCAACGCTCGCATCGCTAATCCAGCTAGCTCAAATAGCGTTACTTTGCTATCTAGTGTCTCTAGCATCGATAGGTAGCATGACTAGCATCGCACTGTGGGGTTACGTAGCTTTCCCAACGAGCCACATTCGCTGGGCAGCGCGTCGCAGGAGAGCATTCCCCAGGTTCAGAAGGAATCGGCACGACGTGTGAATCGGGTGTGCTCACAGCTGACGGTTCAGGGCAGTAATCGGTGGGCAAGTTGTTCGGCGTTGAGTTGCCGAATAGCGTCGTCGACGGCGTGGCGGTCGGTGAGGTCGATGCCTCTCTCGGAAAGCGCTGCGACCACCTGTTTGCCGGGGCCCCAGGCAGTTTCATCGTCGAACGCGTCCTGGAACTCAGGTAGGAAGGTGTCGACAGCATCAACGACGAGACTGATCCACTGGCGGTCGACCCCCTGTTGGGTCAACGCGAAGGTCAGCCATCGGCGCAACACGAAAGGCAGTGCGTTGCGCTCGTCGGCGTCGAGGACTGCTTTGCGGGGAAGCCAATCTGTAAGCAGCAACATCACCTCGCCCGGACTCCAGCACAGCGCCCCTGCGCCGATGTAGCCGTCGCCATAGTCCAGGAACAGCTCGGCCAACGAACGGCTCACCTCATCGTCGCTTCCGATGTCGGTGAGGAAGTCCTCGACCAGTTGGCGGCGCCTCTGCTCGAGAATTCCGACATGTTCGGGCCATTCCGGCAGGTAGTCCCGGCAGCGGGACCATGCCAGCGCCCGGTGATCGCAAAAGTCCTCGTCGGCGGTACGGGGCCAGGTCATGTCGGTGGTGCGCAACGCGTGCGCGAGATCGGCGAGCACCTCGGCGACCGGGACCGACTGGAGCGGCATCGGTGCCTCGTCGGGCTCACGCAGCTGGCCCCACGCGGTGGCTGCGCCGGGATTCAAGAGAGCGAGCTTGTCGATCATCAGCCCGCCGACCTGGTAGATATGTGCCATCAATGTGTGTGGGTGGGGTCCGTCGTAGTCAATGAACAGGACCCGTTCGCTCTCGTACACGTCGACCGCCCGCCACGCCGCGGTCGGAGTCCACGCCGCGACAGTGTGCCAGGCCGGCAGTGGTTGAGTTTCAACCAAGATGCCGAGGGTTTCAGTCAGCATGGAGATGTCGGCCGCAGGTGCGACCCGCGCAAGCGCGTCGACCGCGGCCAGCGCGTACGGAGACGGTGTGGAGCATGCTCGGCCGGTGACCTGCATACACAGTTGATGCTCGGGCTCGCGTTCGGTCACTGCCGCCGTCGACCACGCCTCGCCGAGCCAGCCGCTGGCCCAGGTCTCGGCAGTGAGCACATCGTCGATTTCGAGGAGTTGCCGAGCGTCGCGCAGCAGAAGATCGGCCGGGTGAACTTGCCTGGGAGCACGGCGAACGGGCCGGCTTTTGCCGCCCTTGCGGCGGCCACGGCTCTTGGGCATAACCGCAGTCCACCACAGATACCGACTACGGCGCCATCACGACGCGCCGTCCGGTGAGATCCGGTGCCGTCCGTATCTGCCGTCACGTGACAGAAACCGTAGATAGCCGGGGCATCGGCGCTCCGCCCAACTATTCAGGGCCGCTAGAGTCGCCTAGCGACGCTAGCTCGCATTGCTAGCAACGTCAGGTTGGGTTGCGTAGCTTCCAGGCAGCCAAGAGGGATCGAGCACACCGCTCTTGAGAGGGCCGACTTCGACAGCCAGGTATACGAAGGCCCTCTTGGAACTGCTGTTGGACAGGTGGTGCGTCAAGGGAGCCGAGTCTGCCGATGATCGGGAATCATGTTGTGCCCCAGATGGTGATGTTCTTGCGGGCCGGACCGCGAACCTCAACTGCGGTGTCCACGACTGCGCGTGCCTCGTCGGACAGGGCGAGAATCGTGTGATCTCTAGCCTGGACGGTGGCCTCGTCGTAGGCGTGAACAACGACATTGTCGTCGGCCCACACAGTGGAGTGGTCACATGCTCTGATGAATGCGTGATTGTGAGCTACGACCCTGCACCGGTCGAAGGCAGTTACTGTCGCGTGGGTGTAGGCCCAGACATGAACTTGCCCTGTGACTTCCACGGTCGTTGCGTCGGTGGCGACGATGTGCGCGGTGGCGGGTAGTGGTGAGTCGAGATGAATCCGTGCTTGCGATCCAGCGGTAAATCGTAGGGTCCACTCGTCGCCGGCCGATGCGAATGTTTTGTCGTCGAGTTCGATTAGCTGACCTGCAGTGTCAACTACGACTGTTTTGGCGCCGTTGCGAAGGCGTTCGCGGATCGAGTCTGCGTTGCGGCTGATGTGGGGAGGCACCTGGACCCGGCTGACATAGACCCGTGGGTGGCGGTGGGGCGATCGGGACGCGGTGTTCTTCTTACCCACGAGCGCACTCCATTCTGTGCGAGTCGGCCACAATGATTCTCGCAGTATATGGCCGAGACTTGGTGATGAGTGGTACGTCGGTCGGCGCGGTGGGGATCGTCCGCGGCCAGTCCGACCAGCGTTGCCCTATGTGCAGGGTGCGCCAAGGATCGATGGGCATTATTAGGCCGCCTGCCTCTGGGGTGCCAAGGTAGCGCGGATCTGTTCCATGAAAGCTTTTCGGTGCTCAGGCGAGGCCGCTGCGTGACGGGCTCGTTCGCGTTCGGCGTCACGCTCAGCGCGGCGCTGTGCGCTGTGCGCAGCGTCTGCTGCGCGTCGTTCGCTGGGGGAGGGGCCCGACCAGTCGATTCTGGACAAACGCCAGGTCAGATATCCGATCGGCGAGCGAACCGTGTTTGGCCAGAGCTCACCTCGCGCGACGGTGTCAGTGGTCAGGGCTTGGGCGATATCCCGTCCTGTCCAGCGGGTGGTGTCGATTCCTGCGCGATCGATGACGTCGCACACGGCTCCGATGTGGCCGCTGGGTGCGATAACTGGAGCTGCGGCGGCCAGCGTCGAGGCGGCTCGTTGCAGATTTATTGGGCGTGGGTTCGTCTGATTCGGGGATGAGGGTTGATTCTCTCGCGCGCATGCGCGTTTGGTGATTACTTCTCTACAAGAGATCCCCTTCGGGGAAAAACCACTCAAAGATAGGGGGTCACGGTCGCGGGCTTGGGGATTGGGATTCGAACCCGGCGTGGTGGTCTGGCGAGCGTGCTTCGCCGCGCGGTGTGTCCTGCCGTGGGAGCTGCCGCGCTTCTTTGGTTGTGGGGGAGCGGGGGTGGCTGCGACGAGGTCAGGTGGGGAGGATAGAGCCCATACGCTGGCAGCGCGGTGCTGGCGCCCACCGTGGTGGATTTCGGCGGCTTGGAATTCACGCGTAGTCAGGGTGCGGCCCCGTACAAGCTCGAAGCCGAGGTGTAGTGCTTTCAGCACGCGGCGACCTCGTTTGACCACCGATTCGGACACACCGGCGCGGGCCGCGAGGTTCTGGACTGTGGCAGTAACGCGGCGCCCAGTTTTCGAGTCGGCTGACGACGCGTGCGCGCCAGCGATGGCGACCATACTTTCGACGCCGATCCTGTGTCGGGCGGCTGCGGCGCGGCCGGCGGCGGTCTTGGTGACTGCGTACCGGACCTGTCGCATCCATCCGTCGCGGCTTGTCCAGATCGGGATGCGTGCTTCTTGGCCGGTGCTGACGGGCAGCGTCCAGGATTTCCCGCGCTGATCGGTGTCCGTGTTGAGGCGTCGCAGCTCGTCAATCCACGGGGTCTGAAGTGGTTGCGTTGCTGGTTGCGTGGTTTGGGAAATCGGCGAGTTGTGTGATTTAGCCCACGACACGCCGAGATCGGAATGTTGAACCGTTGAGAGGTATTCAGGGTATGCGCTACCCTGAGACGTACCTAGCACAGGTAGTCCCTTCGGGGAATGCAGTACCGAGTCGAAGAGGCTGCTAACTTCTTCTACTCACCTCAGGGAATGACCGTCCTGCCAGACGATCGCCCTAGACGGGGAGGACCTGCCAGTCCTCCCATCGGGATTCATTGGATAAACCCACCCCCGCCGGGGGTCCCTTTGGCTTGTACCGCTGCTTTTGAATTAGCTATCGAGTTAGTTCGAATGCGCTATTCGCCAGGCCCACCGCCCTCCTCAGTTAGAAGGGCCGATGCGCGCATAGGCGGCACCGGAAGTCGCAGCTCAGAACCCGCAGATTCCGTCGCGTAATGGGCGCCCTGGTAAGCCAACACAGGGGCAGCGCCGTCGCAGTGTTCTGGCGCGTGAGGGAGCGCCGTAGCCGGCATGTGGTCTCGTTGAGACAGACACGTTACGGAGTGGAAGTTTGCAGGCAGGCCAGATTTACGGCCATGCGTTATCATCGAGTAAGCACCGCCTCTTCCTTCCGAGGTAGTGGTGGTCAGGGAGCTGGCAAGGTCCCGAAATTTCATAACCGGACAACCCCCGATGCCGCCAAGCCCTGGGGGTTGTTCGCTGTCTAGGTGTCGTTCATGCGCCCATCGCCAACTGCTCGACGCGGTGCAGCGATCCCGCAGCTTCGATTTCGAGTAGCCGGAGCTGTTCCGGTCGAAGTTTCTCGCTGATGTAATCCGGGATGTCCAGTCCGTGCGTGATGGCGAGGATAAGCACGGAGTAGTCGCCAGCAGGGATGCCGAGTTCGGCTGCCCGACTCTCGTAAACCTTGTGGTGTCTGAGGGGTGCGCGAGTAGCGATCTGACCGCGGGGCCCCTTGTTGTGCTGTGCCATGAGGAAACCCTAGATCGAACCTGTAACCGATACGGGTAACCGGCGCTCTTCGGTGTGTCGCATGTGACTGAAGTGGACATCGAAGGGGACTGCCTTTCGTGAACGATTCGGCGTATCAGGACTGAACGGACTTGGTCGCAGGTTTCAGCGACCCCGCTTCCAATGAGGGCGACAAGATTGGGTGATCGGGACGATCTACCCTGCTCTGAAGCGCGCTGAATCTGTACTGCTACGCGGGATATCGGCGGAGAAGTAGACGGGCGAGCGAAGCGACCTCACGGATCTGCTCAACGGAAGCCGTTTCAGGGTTCGTCACGACCAAGTGAGCTTCTCTCGGGCGCCCACACTCAGAGTCGGCGCCTCAGCCGAGGTCACCAGAGGACATTCGGCGAGAAGTTGCTCGGATCTCCGGATTGAGTTGCCGCTGGCCGGTCGTTCGAGGGCATTCTGTGCGGGCGCGTCCAACAGGCGGAAACCCGTGCGGGCTCTCATGCCGCCCCGTTCCCGAAGTGCGCGGGCTGCCGCGCCGGAGCCGGAGTGGGGGCCGGGAGTGGGGCAGGGGGCTTCTGCTTCTTCTTCGTCCTCCCTCGGGCAACTGCGAACGCATCGACCCCAGCGGCTTCGATCTCGCGGCCGGTGACGGTGAACAGCCGTCCGGCCATGATCTGCTCGCGAACTTTCACACCAGTAGCGAGCCTGTCCTCCAGTTGCGTCTCGCACTGCGCGAGCAGCGGGCACACCGAGCAGGCCGCCATCGCACGCTTCCACGCCGCGGCTGTTGTTCCGGTGACGGTCCAACCGGAACCCTTACCCGCGCACAGCCCCTGACCTATGTGGGGCTGGGTCACGGGCGCCTTGCCGCGGGTCTCGAGTTCGGCGGCGATCCGCCGCGACGTCGGGCATAGACGCACCTGACTGGCGTAGACGAACCCGCACCGCCGGCACCGGCCCTCGCCGGTGTGTTCGCGCGCCATCGCGCGGAGTCGACCGGTCGTGTAGTGGCCCAGAGACCGGTCCTGGGACCGGAGGGCGCCCGTGGACAGCTCGCGCAGAGCGCCAGCGACGGGCGGGCACAGTGGGCGGGCCGGGGTGTAGACGAACCCGCAGGCCGTGCAGGACGTGTGGTCATGGTTCGGACGATGCTTGGCCAGGATCTCGCGGAGAGGGCCGTTGGTCACGCGGTCGTGCCCGTCGACCTTCTCTCTACCAGCATGAGAACTTGCAGTCGCTAGGCGTAGAGCACCAGCGCCATCTAACGTGTTCATTTGCAGGCTCCGATCTGCATTCGAGGCCGCGGGCCGCTAACCCGCTGGTCTCATGGCTTGTCCGACTGCGCTAACAGTCGACTTGCTGTTCTGACGGTCCCCTGGCTGCGCTAACAGCCGGGGGACCGTTCACATCTGGTCACTTCCGACTCCAAACATTTGTGTGTGTGGCTTCAGGCGCTCGGCTATCACGTCCATAATTAAGCAACATCATTAAGCTACGTGCGTATGTTAATGGTGGGAGTGCAAGGTGTCTAGCGAAGCTGTAGGCGGGGCGATGAAAAGGGTGAGTGTGAGTCGACGTGTGCTGCGTGGATTCGATCCCGAGCGCCTGATCGCACTGCGTAAATCCCGTCGCCTCGGGCGTCCTGAACTTGCTCGCCTCTCCGACGTGTCCTTGCAGACGATCCACAAGTGGGAATCCGGCGGTCAGTCGCCCCAGATCGACATCCTGATGCGCGTTGTCCGCGCGCTGGAAGTCGAAGTCTCGGACCTCGTCGATATCAAGCGCGACGATCGCTACCCGGGCGACTGGCGCGTGCTTCTCGGCCTGACTCAGCCCCAACTCGGCGCGAAGGCCGGCATCAGCACCTCGATGGTCGGCGCGATCGAGCGAGGCGACGCCCGCCTCACCGACAACTTCGCAAAGAAGCTCGCCGAAGCTCTGGAGATTTCGGAGGAGGAGCTGCGAGCAAGCTTCGAGCGGGTGCGAACCCGCCCCGCCGGCACTCCCGCATAGTCCTCGGGCGTCGCGGATACGAAGAGACTGGCTGCAGTCGCCGACGTGCTCGACTTGCGCATGGACGATCTCATCGAGATCGCGCCGGATGGGCGGTTCCTCGGCGACCTTCGCATCATCTACGGCCGCTACATCCAGGATCGGTTGGAGTGAATTATCGGCGTCTCCATGAGTACGTTGAGCACGCTTGAGCGAGGCGAATCCAGGCTCAGTGGTGGCACGCCCGAAGCTATCGCCGAGGTGCTCGGTCTTCCTGCTGAGGTCGTCGTCGGCGCTTGCGAGCGGACGAAGAACCGCCCCGCCGGCGTCAAGCCCTGAGCCGCGGGCAGCTCTGATCTGGATAAGGGGCCTGCCGGTGGTCAATCGCGATGGTCTCAATGCGCCACCGTCACCCCGACGATCGCCCGGCCGTTGGGCTGCGCTCCCGGATGTCACGGAAGCAGCCTAGAGCCTCCAGCGGGAATATCAACAATTAAGATGCAAAAAACCATCCTCTACTGACGATATGCTGGCGCGATGTCTTTAATATTTGTGAGCAAATTGCTGTCCGATTTCGTTGGGCACCTATGATGTGGGCATGCGATCAGGAGACCCTCAGCGCTTTGCAGCCAAGGTTGCTGAGCGACGAAAGCTCCTCAATCTGACGATTGGGGGCCTCAAGGCAGCTGGGGGCCCGACACCGCCAGTAGTAACGCAGGCTGAGCGTGCGGAGCTTCAGAACCCGAGGCCAAGCACTCTTTCCAAGTTTGATGTCGGTCTGCAGTGGAGTCCGGGAAGCGCCGCACGGGTCTACTGGGATGGCGGAGAGCCGACGGTCAGGGAAAAGGTAAAGCAACCGCTGGCTACCGGCGGCGGAGCGATGACGGTTTCCCTCCAGACGGTACTGCGTCTGATGAGTGCCCAACAGGTTCTGCACGATCTTTCGGACAAGAACCAGCCCATCGCGCCGGCAGACCTCCGTGGAGCGCGTGATGACGTCGACGCATGCGTGAGCGCTGTCGCCGGAGCGTTCATTACGGACCTTCTCGAGCGGAATTACGGCGAGGACGGTTCGACCACGCACCCGCTCCTTGAGTATGCGTTCACAGAGCTGCTCAGCCCCCCTGTCTCAGATGATGACCCGAATGCGGAGGAGAAATGGTACCGGCGATGGCTCTTCGGTAAGACCACCGATCTTGACCCCACTATGATCAAACGGTTCCACCGACGTTTGCGAGCGAAACAGATACAGATCACGCGTGAAGGGGGAAAGCTGGCGTGACAGTTGATAATCCAGTCGTCGCCGAGCGAATCAACAGGCTCTTTGATGTGGCTCACCTCAAAGAGGACCCTGAACAGACCACCGGTCACGTTGCGCGCTCGATTAGCACGATCCTTGGGCAAGACATCCCCGCAAGCCGCATCGAAGAACTACGTGGTGGTGAAGCGGCGACTCCGCCAGAACCTGAGCTGCTCCGGGCGCTTGAACAGCACTTTGACGCGCCACGTACATACCTCACGGAAGATGGGCCTCATGCGGCGGCCGTCGACTTTCAGTTGCAGGTGGTCATTCGTGCACGCAACGCCGGTGTAAAGCGAATCGAGGCACGACACGGGAAAGGTCCCTTCGCGAGTGCGATCGCCGAAATTCTGACTCAACTTCCACCGGAGCCGTCCGCGAAGACAGACGTCGATGCCTAGCCTGCGCTGGGCGGAGCGATTTGCCAGCGATCTATCAACAGGGATAGGTTTTCGAGCAATTTGAACCGATCGGGAGTTGTGTCCGGGGTGGATGAGGGTTCGATCGCAGCAATGGCTCAGGAGCTGGTCAGGCGGATGCCGACCAATGTCCCGTGGGCACGTCAGAAGTTCATCGAGGTCGTCGCCGAATACCGGGGACGACCGGTACGCCTTGTGCCGGTCAGATCCGAGGCCTTGAGCGCGGCGACCGACTCGGACACGACCTGCGGCCTGTGGCTCTTTCGAGAGCACGACGACCTCATCGTCTACGGCTCCGATGTCTTGGAGTACCACGCGGACCAGATTATCGGTCATGAAGTGGGCCACATGATGCTCAAGCACGACGAACGTGCCCTGGTTGATCTCGATGGCGGGGTGTTCTCGACGTTGCTCCCCGACCTTGCGGGATCATCCATCCTCAAGGTGCTCGGCCGAAGCAGCTTTGAGGACGAGCAGGAGCATGACGCCGAGGTCTTCGCAGACCTGATCATGGTCGAGGCAATGACAGTCCGCCAACGGCGAGCGTCCCTTCTCCGCAGTACCTTTTTCCGGTGACTTCACCCGTAACCGGCTGGATCGCCTGGCCCATCATCATCCTGCTGCTGGTCGTAACCCTCACGAGATTCCGGCTACTCAATCGAACGCCGACCGATCAACTTATCAACCAGGCGTTGTCGTTTGCCGCTGCTGGCATGCTCCTCCGTGAGCAGATCGTGGAGGACGTCTTAGCTCGCTACCTCGGCCCATTCGGCGACGTTGATCTTCTCCGGCAGATCTCTTTCGGCTTCATCGTTCTCATCGTGCAGGCCATCTACGGAATGGCACAACTGTGGGCCGCGGGTCAGCGAACGGGGGTCGAAGCCGCCCAGGTCGATGAGGTGGCAGTGTGGCGGAGGCAGTGGATCTACTACGGAATCGGATTGGCGTCCGGCCTGACCGTCCTTGTAGCAGGCTCTCCTGCACGAAACGCCGGACTCCTCATTGACCAGTACCTCGGTTGGCCGGCCGTGATTGCTTGGCTCGCCTTCTACGCACCCATCCTTATGTGTGGTGCGCTGATCGTCCGCGTGTTTTCGAAGGAGATTTGCGCCAAGGACACCACTCGTCGAGAGCGCCTTCTCTACGTCCTCAACGTGGCTCTGGCGGGTGCGCTCGTAATCGATTCCGTTGTTGCACCACTGACGACGTTGTATGAGGTCGTCACCGCCACCCCAACACGAGATCCGCAGATGACGGTCAAGGCTCTGACCTTCTTCCTGGCAACTACAGGTGCCACTGCGGTGGTCACCGTTCCGACAGTCGCGGTCGTGATGAGTCGGCTGGGCTGGGACAGGACCGGGCGAAGCATCCGTCGGTTGCATCTGCTGTGGCAAGACCTCACTGACGCATTTCCCGATGTCCGTACAGCTCGTGCCGAAAACCCGGCTCGCCAACTTCATCGGATGATCATCGAGATACATGACGCCTTGCTCCGACTGCGCCGATTCGTCGCGCCCGCCGCGCAGGACGACATCGACTACGTCGCAGCTACGCACACCGACGAAGACCGGCGCAAGCAACTCCTGGCTGGACTGCAGATAGCGCGCGCCCTTGAAGCCAAACTGTCGGACCTCGCTCCCCACGATGGAGGCGTTCGGCTCCAGTTCCTCAACCTACGCCCCCGCGAACAGCACCTCACCGCCACGAGCGATCAATTGATCGCGCTGGCAGACGACTGGCCGACGGTCCGCCATTACGTCGAGACTTACGTGCAAGGCCCGAGCGCAACCACTGGCCCAGCCAGCTGAGAAAGGCACACCCTGATGGTTACAACGACAACTGGTGAGGCACTGCCGCACCCGCGCTACCGCCTTCCGCTGCTCGGGGATCTCCTCACGATCAACCCGGCGAAGCCCACGCAGACCAGCATGAAAGACGCGCGACAGCTTGGCCCCATTTTCGAACGCTTGATCGTGAACTATCCCATGGTGATCGTGTCAGGCCCGGAACTGATCGCCGAGGTCAATAACGAAGACACCTGGACCAAGCACGTTGGCGTCCTCTTCAAGAAACTCCGCCCGATCTCCCGCGACGGTTTGTTCACGGCGTACAACGACGAGCCGAACTGGGCGAAAGCACATCGCATTCTCGCGCCGGGGTTCACCCAGCAGGCCATGCGCGGCTACCACGACACGATGTGCGAGACCGCCCAAGAACTGGTGTCGGCGTGGGAGAGCAAGGAGGGCGGCTGGGTCGACGTCCCCGAGGACATGAACCGATTTACCCTCGAGGTGATCGCCCGAACCGGCTTCGACTACACGTTCGACTCATTTCGGCGTGCCGACACCCATCCCTTTGTCGAGGCCATGATGCGCGGCCTGACCTACATAAATCGCAACTCGAACCTGCCTCCAATCCTGCAGAAGACAATCGGCCGTAAACAGGCCGCGCAACACCAGCGCGATATTCACTACGTCAAGCAGGTCGTCGACGACGTCATCAAACGACGCAAGACAGAAGACTCAGGAACACACAACGATCTGCTTGCCCGAATGCTGACCGAGCCCGACCCGGAAACCGGTGAGTTGCTCGACGAGATCAACGTACGGAATCAAATCCTCACCTTCCTCGTTGCAGGGCACGAGACATCGGCAGGGGTCCTCGCCTTCGCATTGCATTACCTCGCAACGAACCCCGAGATCGCTGCAAAAGCCCGCGCTGAACTGGACGACAGGTGGCCAGCCGGAGACGTGACAGCGATCAGGTACGAGGACGTCGCGCGATTGCGCTACCTCCGACGGGTCGTGGACGAAACTCTGCGCCTGTGGCCCATTGCTCCGGGTTACTTCCGAGAAGCGAAAGAAGAGACGGTAATCGGCGGAAAATACCGCTTTGCTCCCGGTGACTGGGTTTTCGTGCTCACGTTGCAGGCGCACCGTGACCCGGTGTGGGGCCCCGATGCGGAGGAGTTCAATCCGGATCGATTCTTGCCTGAGAACATGCGACCAATACAGAGCTCAGTGGTCTACAAGCCGTTCGGAACCGGGTTGCGTGCGTGCATTGGCCGACAGTTCGCGTATCACGAGACGATCCTCGCGCTGGCGTTCCTGCTGCACCGCTTCAACTTCGAGGAAAACCCTGCATACCAACTCAAGGTCCAGGAGCAGATCACTCTCAAACCAGAAGGCTTGCGGCTTCGCCCTCGTCGTCGAAATTAGCGCTTTGGCTTACTGGCGACGAACAACGCCACATTGCCGACCTGAGAGACCTCGACGCGACCGAACGAGACCCGCAGAGCTTCGACGAGACCGTCGTAATCGTCGTCGCGGTTATGGAAAGCCCCGAGACGGTTGTATGCCTCACCGAGCGTGAGGCCGAAGATGTTCCGTTTCACCCCCCGCCCGAGAACTGTTGAACCGAAGAGGACGCCATCCGCTGCAAGCACACCGGCCAGGTTCTGAAAGATCACACTCTTCTCACGCCAGCCACCCGGTAAACAGTGAAGGACGTAGTTGAGACCGACGGAGTCGAATGGTCCCAGGTCCGACGGCACGGGATCCAATACGTTGGCTTCCACTGTCCGCACGTCATAGCGCGGGGACAACCGACGGTAGGAGTGATTGAGACTGTTGGCGTTCAAGTCCAGGAGGGTGAGCTCGGTCCCCGCTGGCAGTTGGGCATTCGCCAGGTACCAGCCGCTCCCAGGACCTACCTCGAGATGACCGCGTCCGACGTGCTGGTCGTACATCTCCACGAATCGTTCTCGGCCGCAGCGCCAGGCCAGATCGTTGGAGAGATGAACCACCCATAGGTCATAGATGAGCAGGAAGGGAGCGGTATACGGCGCAGCTCCAGCCTGGACGGCCTTGTCATCAACCTTGGACACGCAACTCCCATCATTTGGTGGTACACCGTGTCACACCATATGGGCCAGGAGCTGCACAGAACAAGTGTGGGGAACGCACAGCGCAACCTGGCTCCGCCGTCCCCGAAGGTGTACACGGCATCGAGTGTGACGTCAGCGACGCATCGGTCGATGCGGCCTGCACGCACATCGAGACCGAAGACGGACCGTCGAAGAAGTCGTGCGAATGCCGGCATCACCAACGACGCCCTTGAACTGGAGAGCGATTCATACCGTTGACCTGCGCAAGAAACGTCCCCACTCGTAGCTCTCGCTACTGCGAACCGCGTAGCTCGGCATACGCGGCCTGGGCCTTGGGGAGTGCGGCAGCGTACTCGGTGGCTGCGGTCTCGCCCTTTTTGTAGAAGTGTTCCTTCTCGTTGTAGCCGCGTGGGTCTGCGAGCTGGACGGCCAGGGCGTAGGCAGCCGGGTCGTCGGCGCTGACGGTGATGGCGTTGTCCATGAATGTGTTCGTGGCGGCCTTGACCGCATCCGTGGAGTCGGCAGCGATGTTGTACCCGAAGCGCCAGCCGTAGACGTCGCGGATTCCCGTCGCAGGCGGGGCCATCGAAAGTCCTGACCTCCAGCCGGTTTCCGCCTCGGCCGCTAGGAGGGCCGCGAGTGCCTGGTCAGGGTTTCCGTGACGTGCCTCCACGGTCTCGACGATCGCTGTGGCGTTGTCACGGTGAATCTTGGCGATGAGGTCACTGTTGGCCTCGGCCCCGAACGGAGATGCGTCCGCGGTGGTGGTCGGCACGCTGGTGGGAGGAGATATTGTCAAATCCTGTGGATGAGGTTGTTTCAAGCGACCTCCGATCCGGTGCTTGCGGGCTCGATCGCCCCGGCGTTGGGGCTGATATCGGTGGGTCGTTCGAGCAGTTTGCCCTTGTGGAACACCGCGCCCGCACGAACGAGCGCGACCAGATGTGGTGCGTTGACCGCACGCCAGCGCGCCTGGGCGGCGTCGATCAGCTTGTAAGCCATGGCAAGTCCCGCCGCACGCGAACCCGGCCCCTTGGTGACCTTCGTCCGGAGCCGCACCGTCGCGAAAGTTGACTCGATGGGATTTGTGGTGCGGAGATGTACCCAGTGCTCGGCCGGATACTTGTAGAACTCGAGCAACACATCCATGTCGTCGGTGATCTTCGCGACCGCCTTCGGATACTTCGCGCCGTAGTCGAGCTCGAAGGCCTTGATCGCCACCTGGGCCTTGTCGATGTCCTCGGCGTTGTAGATTTCCTTCATCGCCGCGAGCGCCCCCGGATGCACCGACTTCGGTAGCGCAGCAAGAACATTGGCCTGCTTGTGGAACCAGCACCGCTGCTCCCGGGTTTCCGGGAACACCTCCCGCAACGCCCTCCAGAACCCCAGAGCGCCGTCACCGACCGCGAGAACGGGAGCGGTCATACCGCGGCGTCGGCAGCCGCGCAGCAGGTCCGCCCACGACTCGGTGGACTCGCGATACCCGTCGGTGAGGGCGACGAGCTCCTTCCGGCCGTCCGCGCGGACCCCGATCATCACCAGCAGGCACAGTTTGTCCTGCTCGAGCCGCACCTTGAGGTGGATACCGTCGACCCACAGATAGACGAAGTCGGTGCCCGAGAGGTCCCGACCCTGGAAGGCCTTGGCCTCGTCCTGCCACTGGGTCGTCAACCGGGTGATCGAGGCCGCCGACAGCCCGGCACCGGATCCGAGGAACTGCTCGAGCGCCGGCCCGAAGTCGCTGGTGGAGAGCCCGTGCAGATACAGCAAGGGCAGTACCTCGTTCATCTGCGGGGACTTGCGCACCCAGGCCGGCAGGATCGCCGACGAAAATCGCTGCCGCTCTCCGGTGTCCGGGTCGATGCGTTTGTCGTTGACCCGAGGGGCTTTCACGGTGACCGCACCGGCGGCGGTCAGTACACCGCGTTCGTGGTGGTAGCCGTTGCGCACCACCAGGCGGCGACCGTTCTGGTCGACCTGGTCAGCGAACTGTTCGATATAGGCGGCGACCTCCGCCTGCAGGGCGGCTGCGAGCATCTGCCGGGCACCGTCGCGGACGATCTCGTCGAGTAACGACCGCCCGTCGTCGTCGTTGGTCCGGTCGTCGTCGTGTACTACCGTGAGCACGGGCGTACCTTCCCGCCAGCGTTGCCGCGCTGGTCTTGATCAGAGTTCGGATACCTTGCAGATCATCTTCCGGGAAGGTACGCCCTCCCCGATCCACAAGTTCTGATCATTTCTCTGGTGGGAGTCGCGGTGGTCGACTCATCGCTGCTGCATGCGGTCAGGCCGACGGCGAGAACAGCGGTGATCAGTGCTGCGGCAACGTTCTTGCGGGTCACGAGGCCCTCCGGGTCAGTAGCGGATGTCGTCGATGAGCCAGTGGTCGCCCTCGCGGACGACGGAGACCCATACCGTGGTGTCAGGTTTGACCGTATCGGTGTTGCTGCCGTCGACCGCGGTCTGCTTGATGGTGGCTACGCGGTGGACGACGGTATCGGTGTCCTCAGGGCAGCCGGAGCATTCGACGCTGACGTCAGCGATGACCTTGGCCTGCTCCTGCGCCCACTCATCCCACTGCACGCCAGGCCCGCGCTCAGTGCGGGCGTCGACGAGCATGCGGTCAGCGAGCCTGCCGGTCAGCCAGTTTCGGGCCCGCCCATATGCGTCGTTCTGGTTGGTGTCGGTAGCCGGGTACCAGGTGAACGCCACGATCAGCCCCTGTCGCGCGGCCTCTTCAGCGTCGCGGGAGGAAGTCGGCAGCTCGGCGGTCTCGACGTCGACTGGCGACACCGCGGCCGCAGTGGCCGTGGGCGCGCTGGTGGTCATCGACGCTGCCACGCTCGCCGAGTCCTCGCCGTCGTTGGTTCGGGAGAGATACGCGTAGGCCAGGAATCCGACGACAGCGACCACCAACACCACGATGACGAGCTTCCGTGCACTCACGTCGCCCTCCCTCCCCGTGGCAGAATTCGGCCATTTACCACGATAAATGACACGTCCCCCGTCCTCCGAATGGGTGGTCCGGCGCGGGGCGGTCGACATCGACCACGGCAGCTGGAGGTATTCGTTGTACTTGTCGCCGAGTTGTCTCGTAACCTACGGTTTCGCGTAGCTTTCTCACCGTTCTGTCGGTGGCTCTTCTCATCGAAATGTCGCTTTCCTTGGCCGGCGGCCAGCTTCCAGCACTCGGCGGTGCCTCCCGCCCCATCCGCATGAGTCGCTGACCTGGAGGTTCGTTGGCAATCCGGTTCGCCGTCGACGAATTGGCGATAGAATCGTGAGAAGGGCAAAAGTAGCGTGAGAACCTACACATGCGGAGATTGCACGTCCCCCTACATGACGCGGCGGGCCTTCAACCCTGCCTGGAGTGGAGCTTCCTTGACGACATCGCCCGGCGTGGGGGCGTGGACCATCTTTCCGGTGCCGGAATAGACACCCACGTGTCCAGGCCCATTCGGCCCCCAGCTGCCGAAGACGAGGTCGCCGGGCCTCGCCTGGTCGATCGGGATCTCGATGCCGACGCCCCACTGCTGCTCCGAGGTGCGGGGGAGGGAGACCTTGCCTGCGCTAGCCGCGTGCACCGCGTACGAGGTCAGACCTGAGCAGTCGAACCCACCGCCGGAGGGTCCGCCGGTTCCGCCGCCACCCCACACATACGGGGTACCGAGGTATTCGCGAGCGGCCGTGACGACTTGGCTGCTGTCACCGGAAGTGTTCGGGATGAATCGGCCGCGGGCATTGGGATTGGTGAACCCTGTGCGGGCCTGCAGGATCGTGGGCACGTAATTCTCGGTCTGGGCGAAGGGCGGGATACCGCCGAATTTCTGCACGGCGCCGGGACCGGCGTTGTAGGCGGCAAGTGTCAGCTCGATGGGGTCGCCGGTGGCCCGGCCGCTGGCGATGTAGCCGGAAACGTCCTGGTACAGGGCGCACATGAAATGCGCCTGCGACATCACCGCGTCACCGATGGAGTTCGGGTCGGCCTTCCCGTCGCCGTCGTAGTCCTTACCCCATGTTGCCCAGGTGCCGGGCATGAACTGTGCGGGACCCATTGCTCCGGTGTCCGATACCGGGGCATGGGGGCCGTGCCGGAATCCGTTCTCCTGCTGGAGCTGTGCGGCGAGCAACGGAGGGTCAATCTCCGGGCAGACACTGCCGGCGCGGCGTAGCCACGGCTCGAACTCGGCCGGCACGATCCCGAATGCCAGCTCGCCGCCGCCCGCCATGCCGAAGCCGGAGCAGTCAGCTGTCGACCGGGATGCGGCCACGAGTTGGATGGGACTGTTGCTGGCGGTGTCGGGGTCGCCTCCGCCAGTGCCGTTCTGCTTGGCGATGTCGGGTAGGACGGTGACGGGGTCGAGGGCTGTTCCGCCCTGCAGTCGGCCGCCCTGCCAGTACTCGAAGTGCAGGTGCGGGCCCGTCGATCCGCCGGCGTTGCCGATGTCGGCGATGTGGTCGCCGGCCTTGACCTGCTGGCCTGGCTTGATGTGAATTCCATCGGCGAACATGTGGCCGTAGACCGTGCTCACGGGCTTGCCGTCGACGTTCGAGTCGATGACCACCCAGTTCTCGAACCCGACCCCGGGCCCTTCGCCGGAGTCCCCGGCCTTGACGACGTTGCCGTCGAGCGCGGCGAGGATCTTCGTGCCGACCGGCCCGGCAAGGTCCACTCCTTGGTGCTGGGCTCCCCAGCGCTCACCGAATCCGGAGGTGAACGTGGTGGTCCCAGGTTCGACCGGCAGGCGAATTGGTCCGGACACGGTCAGCGTCAGATCCTCGGCGATCGACCCCGCGCTGTTGGCGCTGTCGGAGGTGACGGTCCGGCACGGGTCTCTCGGGATGACCGGTGCGCCCAGTGAGCACGCCGATGTCCCGATGATGATGCCGATGGCGCCGGTGAGCAGTAGCGCCCGTTGGGCGCCGCCGATGTTCACAGTCCTCCCGGGATCGGGGTGTCGAGTTCCGGGATCGGGATCGGACCGGGAATCGGTGTCGGGTCGTTGCCTCGGCTCGGGGCGGTTTCCGGTTCGTCGAGATCG
Organism: Rhodococcus sp. ACPA1; assembly: GCF_002300195.1. NCBI lineage: Bacteria > Bacillati > Actinomycetota > Actinomycetes > Mycobacteriales > Nocardiaceae > Rhodococcus > Rhodococcus sp. ACPA1. The sequence continues at coordinate 42,644 of NZ_NSDX01000016.1, forward strand.
AACGTCGGCTGCGGCGTCGTTGACAGGCTCGACATCGATGTCGGCTGCGGCGGTGTCGTTTCGGCCGCTGTGGTGGTCGGTGTCGTCGATGTGAGTGGTGTGGCCGTGGTGGTCGCCGGGGCGATCGTTTCGACCTCGGAGAGGTCGAGGGTCGGTAGGGGAGTGTCGACCACCCACCGCTTCTCACCGTTGACCTCGTCGACGTCGACGGTGAGCGTGATCCGCAGGTCCCCGGCCTGCGTCGGAACGGTCACCCGCGCGGTTCGCGTGCCGTCGGGCCCGTCGGTGAGCGTGCTGACCGTGGGGCCGGTGATGACCACCGTGGTTCGCGGCCGGGCCGCGACGACGTGCTCTCCCGGCTTGTCGGCGGTGTGGCGGCCGATGGTGCTGGCCCACATCGCATCCGACGGTGTGGTGTCGACGAAGGCGTGCGCGTAGGCCATTGCGGTGGCAGGCGCGCTGGAGGCGGCCCAGGCTACGGTCTTGGCGGCGACCAGGGACTCGTTCACTTCGTCGAGGTCGTAGCTGATCACCTCCGTGGGCGTGACTGATTCGACGGTGGTGTCGGCCTGGTGGGTGACTGCCCGCGGCGGAGCGTTCTCTCCGAAGGCCGCGCCGGCGGCGAACAGCAACGCCACTGTGCCGGCCACCGTGATCGCCAGGTGGGTGCGGGAGTAGAGCACCCATCGGCGAATCGGTGCGAGGACAGGGTTGGGTCCAGATGACGACATCAGATGTACCGGTCCTCAGGTGTCGTGCGAGCTGGGGCGGCGGCGTTCCACACCTTCGCGTTCGGCGGCGCCTTCGCCGGTGAGCGGTGCGGAGTGGACGCGGTGGCGTGATGTGCCGCTCGCTGGCCACGGGTGGGGGTGTAGACCTTCATCGGGGCGATGGCCGAGCGGTCGCCGCCGTCCCACCGTTGCCCGACGCTGGCGGTCAGCAGTTCCTTGCGGGCGCGGCGTTCCTGGACGAGGTTGTCGGCCTCTTTCTGGTCGAACCTTTTCCACGCCGCGGCGCCGGACCTGACCGCGCGATCGGCGTCCTTGCTGTCGACCCCGCCCTTGCCGCGGGCGATGTCGCGGCTGGCCACGGCAGCGATCCCGGCGAGACGTGCATCGCGATCGGCCGCGGCGTCGGAGGCCTGGCCCAGGCGTGCGGCCCGGCCCAGCCCCTGCGCCTTCCGGGCATCGGCCCGTGACTGCGTGAGCGTCTGCTGGCGGCGGTTGCCCAGTGCGCGACCCTCGGGCCGAGTGACCGTGCTCGCCCCGTCGTCGTCCTCCTGTCCGTCGCGTCCACGGCGGGCGAAGCGCTCGGTGACCTTTTCCGTGATCGCCTGCGCGGGCCCGCCGACCGCGAAGCTCGCAGCGTCGAATGCCTTGCGTTTGATGGACTTCTTGGCGCTTCGGGCTTTGCGGTTGACCATGCTCGCACTGTTTTGTGTGAACGTCTGGCTCATCCGTTTGAACGGCCGCATGATCGCCCAGCACACGACGGTCAGCAGCACCATGAACCACAGTCGCCAGGACCCTTCGACGGCCCCGTTCGAGTTGACGTAGAGCTGGACCAGCGCCATCAGGTAGAGCGCGACGATCACCGAGCCGGCCACGCCCCACATGTAGGCCGAGGCGAGCATGCGCATCACCCGGGCCAGCCACCCGCCGTAGGCGATCGCGACCGGAATCCAGATCGGGGCGAACAGGACCGCGAACCGGATCGCCAGCAGTGCGGTCAGTTTCAGCAGGGACGCGCCGATCCACAGCAGCGAGGGCATGGCCAGCTTGATCATGCCCATGAAGCCGGTGGAGGTGCGGCCGGAGTCCTTGCCCTGGAACTGGTAGTAGGAGAGCTGGTAGTCGGTTTCGAGATCGGTGACGATCTCCCGGAACTGGTCGGCCTTCTCCTCGGCGAGCTGCGCTTGGGCCTTCGGATCGTCCTTGACCGCGTTCTGCTGGTCATAGGTGAACGCCAGTGAGTCTCGGAGCTTCACACCGAGGCCAGCTTTATCCTCCGGGTCGTAATTGGTACCGAACCATCCCTTGCGCCAGTCGGGAAGAAAAATCTGGTCGACCAACACGTTTCGGGGGTCGGTGCTGCCGCCGGCGAGCGTGCCTCCGTCGTCGCCGAACTGCACCGCGAAAATCTGGTCCTGCGTCTCGGTGATCAGCGCCCCGAATGTCTCGTCGGCCACCTGGAGCGCCTTCTGCGGGGCCCCGACCATCAACGCGCCGAGCGCGAGCCCAGCGGCGGCGATCGCCGCGGTCTTCGTGACCCCGGCTGTGTCGGCTGTCAGGGCTTTCCACAGGATCATCGAGGCCACGACGACCAGGCCGATGCCGACCCATTGCCCGTAGAGGTCCCGCATGCCCTCGGTGATCGAGAAGACGATCTGGTCGAACCGCTCCAGGGCGGGCGTCACCCCGGCCGCGGTGGCGTCCTGGCCGGTCTTGGTCTGGTCGTCGAGCCAGAACGCGGCGGCCGCCATTGACTTGCCGATGGTCAAGAACGTGTTGCCCAGGGTGGTGTCGCCGACCGCACCCGGTGCCTTGACCAGGTCCGCGCCGCAGCCGAGGTCGTAGGTGTGCCACTCGAGCCCGGCCCACCCGTAGGTCTGATAGCCGGTGCCGCCGGTGGTCGGCCGGTCGGCGCTGGTCGAGTCGAAGGTGATCTCGATGACCTCGTTCGGGAACTCCGGCGGCGGGACGTCCTGGCAGTCGAACCCGCCGGCCGCCGCGACAGCGCCACCGAGTCCGATCAGCGACACCGCGGCCAGCATCAGCACCACCAGAACACGCCCTACGAGCCCCGTACGCCACCCGAAACGGCGCGGGGAAGGGGAACGGTCCATCAGTGCGGCTCCGGGCCGCAGTGGGCTCACGCCCCACCCCCGATCGCCGCGCGGGTAGCTCGTGAGTCCAGGGCGTCGAACACGTGGGCCAGGTGCACGTAGTGCGTCCAGTCCGAACGGATCAGCTCGATGTCGTCGGCCATCTTCACGATGAACCGGCGGGCCTGGTCCAGATGCTCGGTGTCGGCGTCCTCATCGAGGGTGTCCTCCCCGCCGCCGCCGAGGCCGGCCAGGAGTGACTCGTAGCCCTCGCCGAGCGGAAGATTCAACAGCTTGAGCGCACCCTCGATCGCGTGGGCGTTGCCGCCGAGATCACCGATGACCACCTCGTACGTCAGCGCGGACTTGTCGTCGGTGCCGTCGAGGCCGAGGTAGTCGTCGGGCAGCTGCGAGCACACCAGCGCGCGAACCTTGTACTTGCGGCTGTCGCGGGCGATCCGCAGGTTCAGGGTGCGTCCGGCGCCGGTCTGCTCGAGATACTTGTTCTCGTCGAGAAAGAGCACCTTGCGTTCGTAACGCGGCAGCTCGTAGACGAGCCGGTTCGCCATCCACGCCGCCATATGCATCAGCGGGCCGGCCATCCGCTGCTGCGGGGTCCACTGCGCCGGATCGGTGCCCTCCGGGGGTAGTTGCAGGCCCGGCATCGTCAGGACCGTCAGGCGCACGTTGCGCCCGCCGTCCTCACCGTCGCCGATGGTCCCCTCCTCCGGGAAGAGCACGCGAGCCTCGGCGAGCTGGGACATCATCGCCAGGTCCTGGTGGATGGACCGGGCGCAGGAAATCAGGTCGACGTTGATCTCGTCCTTGCCTTCGCCGATCGTGGCGATGGCGGCGAGGACTTCGCTCAGGTTGTGACGGCGGTCGCCGCCGACCATGTTCGCCGCGGTCTGTAGAACCGTCTCGGTCCATTGATGGTCGAGGCGCGAGGGCGTGAGCATCATCTTCAACACCGACACCGCCACCGAGATCCGCTCCGCCTCCGCGGCTCGCAGATCCGCCTCGTACTGCGACTGCGCCGCGGCGACCGGATCGGCATCGTCGGCGTAGTCGGGATTGGACGAGTCGTACTCCGGATCCTCGCGCCGAGGGTCGACGATCACACGGTAGGGGTTGAGCGATCCCGGACGCGAGGTGCGACCGGTCAGCGCCTGCACCTCGGCGATACCCCGAAACTCGGGCAGCTGCGCAAGCTTCTTCAGCGGCCCCGACGGGTCGAGCACCACACCGTAGGCGCCCGCCCGCACCGCCTGGTAGACGAGCATCCCGGCGAGGAATGTCTTACCCGAGCCGGGCACCGCGACGATCGGCGTCAGACCGGACTTGTGCTTCTTCTCGTGCGCGGCAAACAGATCCCACACCGCGGGCCGCGGAGCGATCGACGCGGTCTGCCCGACCACCACGCCGGTGCGGTCACCGATCCGGTCACCGACCGCGGCCATGCCAGCGGACAGCGCCTCGACGTTCATCCGCCGGCAGTGCGCGATGTTCGCCAGCGGCTCACCCGGGATGAACTCGCGCAGCAGCTGGTACTGGCCGTGCTCGGGTTCCAGACGAATCCGCGGCGCGTACATCTCCTGCAGCAGCGCGACTTTCTCCTTGGCCTCCTCCGGCGACGAACCGACGACGAGGACGCGGTACCAGCCCTGGGTGCGCACCGACAGGCCCGAGTGGTCCTCCTCGATGTCGGAGATCACCCGTTGGGCGAGTGCGTGCTGTTCGGCCAGTTCCTGCGGCGGGACCTGGTCGTGTTCGACGGTGTAGTGGTCGAATTGGGCCTCGATCTTCGACGTCAACCGGCGCAGGCCGCGCAGCGTCTGCCCCTTGGTCATGAGCGAGATCCGCTCGGACCATTCGAGGGGTTCGCCTGACGGATCTCCGATCACCTGCCACGGCAACATCTTCTCCGGGATCGGCAGCGGCGCCATGCGCCCGACCGTCAGGACGATCGCGTAGCCGGTGTAGTCCCGGCCGCCGACCTGGCCGCGCGCCGTGGTGTAGCCGTCGCCGGGGGTCAGCTCGAGGGTGGTGAGGTCTTCGAGTGCGGCGACGTCGGATTCTTCCCAGTCGCCGCCGCCGCAGATCACGCCGTCCGCATCGAGCGGCAGCCCGAGTGTCGCCGAGCGCAGCATCAGGTAGTCCATCTGCGCCGGCGTCGCGGGTGTGGCGTTCACGCCCTGCCCGGACAGGTGCCGCTCGATCGTGGCGAGATGGTCCGCGATCGCCTTCTGCTCATTGAGGAACGCATCGCGCGCCCACTTGCGCCACAGCTGAGCGAACGTGCCCAGCAGTGGCCAGTCGACGACAGGAACCAGCCACTGCCCGACCGTGTCGAGCCCCTGCGCGAGCACCGAGCGCGGCGGCAGCTCCACGCCCCAGTAGCGGCCCTTCTGGGTCGGGTTGCCCCACAACATCGCGTGTTGTTGCCCGCGTAGGTAATCCGCCCACGACAACGCACCCGGCACGTCCGGGATCGGATCGGCCCACGCGTCATGCGCCTGCGCCCACTGCCGCACCGGCCACGGTGTGCGCACCAGCCGCCGGTGCAGCCCCGTCACACCGGCCTCGGCGAGGTTCGCCACGACCAACCCCTCGTTCTGGATGTAGCGGCGCTGCTTGCCGACCGGACGCATGTTCCACGGTCCCGGCGGCTGCACGAACCACGCCGTCGACTGCCGGCGCGTGCGAGTGACGTTGCCCTCCACCCCGACCAGCGCGAGCCGCACCGCCTTGCGTTCGCGGTCGGCGCGCTTTTTCGCCGCCGCGGCCTGCCTGGTGAACTCCGCCGCCGGGTCGGCGCGGCTGCGGCGCTTCTTTCCGCGGCGCGTGCCTTTCGCGGTGGGTTCTGGCTCCGCGTCAGGTGCGGGGGAGGGGGCCACGTCAGGTGTGGGGGCTGCGATGTTGCTGTTCGGAGCCTGTGACCAAGCCAATTCCTGGGCCGGGGCCGGTGTGGCGGCCGCTCGGTTCGCCGCCATCGCCGCCGCCCACGATGGTGGCAACGCACCGGGCGCAACGATGGCCGGCTCGGGCTCGGCGAAGTTCGGATCGAACAGTGCGGCGATCTCGTTGTCGGGCTGCAAAGTCATCGGGAGTACTCACCTTCGATCGGCGTGACGGCATGCGCGCTGCCGGCGGCGCGGGAAATGGCGGGAATGCGGAGCACGACGGTCTGGTCGGGCTTCGGCGGGCGCGGTGCGTTCAGGTCGTTCCACGCGGCCCGGATCACCGACCGGACCGGGCGGTCGGCGTTGACGAACTTCGTCACCCGCGCGGTGAGCACGACGGTGATGACCACCATCACGACGAGGGACTTGAAACCCAGCGGCACGTGCACGACGGCGCGGGCGAGGACGAAGACGGTGACCATGAATGCGGCCCCGAGTCCGAGCGCCGCGTACCGAATCCGGACGGGCAGGGTGAACCCGGTTGGGCCGAGGTAGTGCTGATCCACCCGGTGCAGCAGGTCGTCGTTGTCGATCACAGTCGGCTCCCTTCGATCGTCGATTGGTGATCGGGCACGGCAGGTCAGACCACTCGGATGCCGAACAGGCCGAGAATCCAGTTGCCGATGCCGGTCGCGGCGCTCTCACTGCTCGCGAGGGAAAAGAACGCGATACCGACGAGCGACAGACCGCCTACGGTGAAGACCTTCGACAGGTTGCCGCGCAGGCCGCCGAGGAGGACGACGCACGCGATCAGGGCGAGGATCGTGAAGATGATGTTGTCGCCGATCCACGCGCGCAGGCCGCCAGTGGTGACTTCGGTGTTCTGGGCGAGTACGTCGATGCTTCCGGGCGGGGTGGTCGCCAGTTCGATGACTGCGGACGTGAGGGACATGAGCACTCTCCATCGCTGAGTTCGGTAGGTGCATCTGAATGTGGATGCGCACGACCGTAAGTCGATTTCGCTTTTCATCTCAACGGGGTGTCCGCGCCGGGATCGGGTCATCGGTGCAGGTGAACGGGGGCGGTGCGGCATCGGGAATGTCGTTTCCAGCGATGGGTGCGAAGCGGCGGCGCGGCGCGGCCGGAACGATCTCGATGGGCAGCCGGCAATCAGGCTGCGCGTGAGGGGATTCCCCGCGGTGATTCGAACGATGGGGGCGGCCCGTGTGTCGGCGCGGCGATCAGGACCCTATAAGGCGCAGGGGTTGGAGGCTCGCGTATAGGAGTGCGATGGAGCGTCGAGCTATGGGTCCACACGGGCTCTGTGGGCGTCAGGTCGGGCGGTGTGCGCACCCGGTGCAGACGGCGGGTCCAAAGGCCGCGCCCAGACGGGCTGTCGCGGCAGGTGCGCAGCGAGCGGCTCGAGCACCCAGTGCGCCGGTGCGTGGAGACAGCGCTCGGTTGCGCGGTGAAAACGGCGCCGGATTCGGCGATGGATTTCGGCGGTGGATTCGAGCGCTCGGAAAAGCGCCTCCCGCGGCCACCCCCTCCGGGGGCCACTCCCCCCCGGCGTTCCTTGGGGGGGAGTGTAATCCAGAATTGCGCTCAGCGCCAACGTTATTCGGAACGCCCATGTAGAACGCTATGAGCAGTGCTCGAACCAGTGCGGCGGCGAGCACTCACCGCCGACGCGTGTCTACGCGTTCCGCAGCGCTCACAACACCGCTCGATCGCACTGGCACACCCACCCACAGAGGCACGTGGCGAAGCACTCGACAAAGCACTCGCGCGAGCGCTGAATCCCGCGCCTCACACTGCCCCGTGGAGCACTCGGTGAACGCCCCCGCAGAGCGCTCGAACGAGCGTGCCGAACAGTGGTCGACAGAGTGCCTCGGCGCAGCGGTCGACATACCGATGCAACCACCGCTCACACAGGCGGTGAACACGGCGCCCGTCAGGGTGCGAGTCGAACATGTTGAGGGTTCGGCAATCCGGCCTGGAGATCTCGCGAGAGCGGTGTTCGTCGCACCGCCGGGGTGCGCCGCACGAGGGGAACACCCCGTTGAGGAAAATCGCGGGTTTCTGTCACTGTGCTCAAAGACGTCCCCCGGACGGCGTTCAGGATCGAAACGATCGAAAGGCACAGGCGGTGAGCGGAAATCACGACCCACTCAAGGACTGGTTGGTCGCGGCGTGGCGCGACATCTTCGGCGATTCCGGCGACGGTCGCGGCAACCAGGTCAGGGAGGACGGCCAGCCGACCCGCATCCGCCGTTTTACCCCGCTCTCGCCGATCACCATCGTCGCCGCCGGCCTTGCTGTGTACTCCCCGCGCCTGATGTCGGCGGCCACCGACAACGAGACCGTCGTCGAGGTGCTGACGAAGCTGCACGGCCACCGGGTGCTGCTCGTCGCCGCCGCTGCCCTGCTCGTCATCGTCGACGTCCTGCGCCACCGCACGCACAGGTGGTCGCAGATGCTCGAATCGGTGGTCCGGCAAGGCACCGGACGCCTGCCGAAGACGATCGCCGTCCCGTTCCCGCCCGGGTGGCGTGTGATCCGACGCGCGACGATCACACTGCACCGCGGCACCGTCATTCGGCCCAAGCAGTTCGAGGAGGTCTCCCGCGCGATCGCGGCCGCGTTCCCCGGCAGTGACAAGTGGGAGGTCAAGGTCCGCCACGAGGCCCACCACGACCGCATCATCATCGCCCGTAAGACCATCACCCCGGACACCCGCTCCGACCGCCAGAAGGTCCTCCAGAGCGCGCTCGATGACGCCTCGATCTTCAAGGACCCGAAGGTCACTGTAGAGACTGTCGACGAGGCCGGCGTCGAGACCGGCTACCGGATCGCGTTCGAGAAGTCGATGAACGCAGGCGCCAAAGGCTTCCAGCTCAAGGTCGAAGAAGCCCTCGCCTCCCTGGCGGGGCAGCACGAGTCCGGCCGCAACTGGACCACCGACTGGTACCCCGACAAGGGCTACCTGGTGATGCGTCTGGTCACCGCGATGCCCTCGCGCGTCGACCACCCGCTCGAATTGGTCGACGAGAACCTGCGGCACCTGCCGTATGCGACCGGTGCCGCGGACCGAATCATGTACTGGGACGTCTCCACCAGCTCCAACAAGCCGCATTGCCTGATCGTGGGCCCGACCGGTGGCGGCAAGACGTCGGTGATCCGCACCCTGCTGACCGAGGCCGCCCGCCGCGGGGTTCCGTTCGTCGGCGTCGATCCGAAGATGATCGAACTCGACGGCCTCGAGGGCTACCCCGGCTGCGGCGCGATCATCTACGACGCCCTGCGCGCAGCGATGTTCGTGCGCGCACTGCACACCGAGATGATGGCCCGCAACGCCTACATCCACCAGATGAAGATCGAGGGCTCGCAGCTGCCGCTGATGATCGCGGTCCTCGACGAGTTCTTCATCCTCTCCGGCAAGTGGCAGCGCCTGGCCAAGACCGGTGACGACGAGACCCGCGAACAGCTCAAAGAACTCGACCCGCTCGGGGCGTGGGCCGACCTCGCCGTTCTTGCCCGTTCGGCCGGTATCCGGCTGCTTCTTGGTGTGCAGCGCCCCGACGCCAGCCTGTTCGGTGGCGCGTCCGGTAACGCGCGCGACAACTTCGGTACCCGCATCAGTCTCGGCAACCTGTCGCAGGACGGTGCGCTGATGATGTGGGGCGACTCGACCGTCGGCCGTGAGGTCGACACCTCCGTCAAGGGACGCGGCATCGCGCTCGGCGACGACGGCCGGCCCGTCGACGCGCAGATGTGGTGGACCCCCAACGTCGACCGCCACCCCAACAAGTGGAACCAGCTCGCCGAGAGTGAGAAGGCGATCATCGACGGCCTCAAACCCACCGAGGCCCCGCAGTTCACCTGCTACTCGCAGGAGCTGGCCTCGTTCATCGAATCCGAGCGCGCCCTGGCCACGCGAGTACGCAAGCACGGCCGTGCTCCCGAGCCGATCGTCATCGGGGCGACCGCCGCCACCGACGACGGCACGTCCGTCTCGTCACCGACTGTGGACGCCGCGCCCACCGGCGACGACGACTTCTCGGACGTCATTCCGGCCTCCGCGGTCGAGGCCGGCCAGACCGTCCTCGTCGACGACGACAACGGCGAACTCGTCCCCGTCACCGTCGACTCGGTCGACGTCCGCCGCGGCGTCAAGGGCGAGGTCGTCGAGACCGTCCTGACCGTTGGCACCGGCCGTGTGAAGACCCGCATCACCTTCGACGCCACCGGCGTCGTCGTCCTCCCCGAACCCGACCTCGTAGGAGCGCCTGCATGACCGCCGCGAACCCGCCTGAAAGGACCGACATGCATCTGCCCTACGCGACGGCCGCCAACGGCGAAACCCTGTCCTGGAATATCTCCTCCCACGCAGCCTGGCCGCACTGCCTGATCGTCGGCCCGACCGGGGGCGGCAAGACGTCGGTGATCCGCACCCTGCTGACCCAGGCCGCCCGCCGCGGCATTCCCTTCGTCGGCATCGACCCGAAGACGATCGAATTCGACGGCCTCGAAACCGAACCGAACTGCGTCACGATCATCGGCGATGCCCTGCATGCCGCCGAGTTCATCCGAGCACTGCACCGCGAGATGCACGCGCGGGTGGAATGGGTTCAGGAGAACCGGGCACAACCGACAGACCTTCAGCCGCTCATGGTCGCGGTCGACGAGTTCTTGATCCTTTCCGGTAAGTGGCAGCGCCTGGCCAAGACCGGTGACGACGAGACCCGGGCGCAGCTCACGGAACTCGACCCGCTCGGGGCGTGGGCCGATCTCGCTGTTTTTGCCCGTTCGGCTGGTATCCGGTTGTTGCTTGGTGTGCAGCGTCCCGACGCCAGTTTGTTCGGTGGTGCGTCCGGGAACGCGCGCGACAACTTTGGTACCCGCATCAGTCTCGGCAACCTGTCGCAGGACGGTGCGCTGATGATGTGGGGCGATTCGACCGTGGGCCGTGAGGTCGACGCCTCAGTCAAGGGACGCGGCGTCGCGCTCGGCGACGACGGTCGGCCCACTGCCGTGCAGATCCGAGCCCCTGAGCAGGCCCCCGCAGAAACAACCTTTACGGCGATGACCTGGTACTCGCGGGAACTCCCGAATTTCCTCGACAACGTCTCCCGATGCGACTGACCTCAGCTCCATCAACACCACCACCGAAAGGGAACACCCATGAGCCGCCGTATCTCCCAGTCGATCACCCCGACTACCGAGGACGTGGCCGCGCTGCGCGGACCGTTCGTCGCCAAGGGGGCGAACGACCCTGTCATCAAATCGCTGCGCGAGTACTTCAAGAGCTCGGTCCCCGCATGGCTGGCCAAGCTCAGTGAGGAGCAGGAGCTGACCCGCGAGCGGCTCGCAGAGATCCGGGACGCCTCGTCCAAGCGTCGCGTCGTCATCGAAGCGCTGCCCGAGGGAAGCGCCCGCGACAAAGCCCTCGCCGAGCTGGAAACGGCCGAGGCCGTCGTCGACGACATGGACACGGCACTGTCCGGCGCCAGCGCCTTCGGGGTCAGCTGACGATGACGCCGCCGACCGTTGATGTCGAGATCACCTCCACAACCACTGCCCGCGCCACCCTGGCGGACGCAAACGTGCCTCCGATGAACCTGGAGGCGAACGAGAGCAAAACCCTCTCCACTGTTGTGCACGAGTTCCTACACACCATGGCGCAGACGCAGGGCGCTGACGTCGAGGTCGTCTACCGGACGGCAAAGGACACTCGGTTTCTGACCGTCGGCCCGGACGGGAAGACGGAGGAACGCGCCCCGAGCATGCCCCTGCCAACCCTCACGCAGACCGCGCCCGAACCGGTGGCGGCGGAGCCTGTCTCCACGCCGCCGCACGGGCCGGTGGTCGGGGCGGCCGAACAGATCGCCTACGAGGCGACCCCGCCACCCTCCGATGCCTCCGCACCTTCCCCAGTGGGGCAGCGGCCGGCAGAGCCGATCACAGGCCCAATCGCGGGCCCGCTGGACGTGCTCGGGCAGCTGTCCGCGCCGCGCGCGAACCCCGCGGCGAGCGACCCTGCTCGGCTCGGTGCGCGTGGCCGACTCAACGCCATACTCGGACTCGAGCTCGCACCGAAGACGGACTCCCTCGAGAGGCGACTGCGCGATTCGCAGACAACGATCGCCCGCCCGCTCCCCGAGGACGCAGTGATCACCTTCGCCAACCTCAAGGGCGGCGTCGGCAAGACCCCGATGTCGATCAGCCTGGCCGAGACGCTGGCCGAGCACCGAGGCCCCGCCACCGTCACGTGCATGGACCTCGGCGAAGTCGGCGGCAGCTTCGCTGATCGCGTGGCCGTTCCTCCAGCCGCGGGCAAGGACATGGTCGGCCTGCTGGCCGCGCTCGACCCGGCGGCCACCGACGTCCGGCCGTCGACGCTTGCCCGCTACCTGACGCGTCAGCCGTCCGGCTCCGACATCATCGCCGAGCGGGACGGGGCCAACTCGCCCCTGAGCTACGACGACGCCGCAGCGCTCGGGGCGATCCTCGGCCGGCACCGCGACGTCCTGGTCGCTGACACCGGAAATTCCAGCTATGCCGGGAGTTGGCGCTGGGCGATCACGGCCGCGCACGCGGTGATACTCCCGGTTCCGCTGCGCCGCGACGCCGCCGCGGCCGCCCAGCGCACCCTCGCCACGATCGCAGCAGTCCGGCCCGACGTTCTCACCAACACCGTCGTGGTCATCACCGCCGGGCCCGGGGACGTGCCGATGGTCGAGATCGAGGTTGTCAACGCGCTCCCCGCGCTGCGGGTGTGCCGGATGCCGTTCGAGCCGTTGTTCGCCTCCGGCGAGCGAATTGCACTGAGCCAGTTGCGGCGGGAGACGCAGGACGCGTTGTCCGTGCTCGCGGCCACCGTTGTCGACCTGATGGCGGGCGCCGTGGGCTGATGCGCTGGCCCGGCCAGCCCGCTCGGGCGTGACCGTCCTACCTCCGATCCTTCCCATTCCATGAAGATCCGGCCCTCCCACGAGGGGCGAACCCAGATGAAAGGCGATGCTCGATGAGCAACGACATCAACACCGGTAGCCGCGCCGCCCTCCGCGCCCGGCACCGCCGCCGCAGCGCCACCCAGTCCGCCACCGCGCTCGCGGTGATCACCGCTGCCCTGGCCTCCGGAATCGCTCTGTCCCCGTCCGCATTCGCCGACCCGATCCAGGGCGGTGTCACGGGCGGCGAGACCCAGGAAGGTGTCACCGGAGGAGAGACCCAGAGCGGAACCACCGCCCCGACACCGGCACCCGAGCCCGAGACCGCATTTGTGCCGCAGACCCCGGCGGAACCGGTGTACTGGGCCACCCCGCCCGCCGAGTACCAGGACATCGAGTACCAGCCGCTCCCGAACTACGACTACGACACCAATGCATATGTCGAGCCGGAGAACTACTACCTCGCGCCGGTGGCGTTCGACCAGCTGCACCTGCCGACCCCGGTGGAGCCGACCGCACCGTTCATCGCGCCCCGAGACACCCTTCGTCTGGGTGAGCTGCACATCAAGCAGCCGAACTGGATCAGCGACCTGGACCGGGACCGCACCAACAACACGATGTCGGTTGTCCAGGCAGGGGTCTCGACCGGTTGGCGGTCGATCGGCGTGGAAACGAACCGGGCCGACCGAATCGCCGCCGCACAGGTCGGCGCCGGCGCACTGGGAGTGGTCACCGGTGCTGCTGCCGCCGGTGTTCCTGCCGCCATCGCCGGCGGGGCCGCTGTCGGCACCGTCGCAGGACTCGTAGGCGCTACCGCAGGCAACGCGTTCATCCCCGGCATCGGCTGGGCACCGGTCGGGGCCATCGCGACCGGCGCCGGTGCTGCGGCCGGGGCCGCGGCATTCGGGCTTCCCGCGGCAGCGCTCGGCGGCGTCGTCGGCGGAGCGGCCGCGGTCGCTGCGGTCACCCCGATCGCCGCCGGCGACAAGGGCGAACCCCGGGAGATCGAGGTCCCGGACATCGACTCCGAGGCCGTGACGACGCAGACCGAGACCGTGCTCAGCAACTGGGAGAACTTCGGCCCGGTCGGTCAGGCAGCCGCCGACGCCGTCCAGGACACCGCCCTGGCTGCGCCCGCGATCGACCAGCAGGCCCGCGACTTCGTCGCCGCCCAGCCCGGCGGCGAGCAGATCATCGACCAGGTCGATGGCGCCCTGAACTCGTTCTTCACCGACGCCACCCCTGGCCTGGCCGGAAACCTGCTCTCGAACGCCATCGGCGGCGGCATTCCGACCGCCAACTGACATCGAAGAAGGCGGGTGCACACCATGAAGAAGCCGACCCTGAGCCGAAAGCCGCCGCGGCATCCCGCCGTGATCGACCTCCTCGTAGGCTCACCCACCGCCGGCCACCCGCCGGGCGCCCGCACCACGGCGCTCGGCGGCCCGGCCACCCCACCGCCCCCACCCCGGTCGCCTCTACCGTCCCCACGCGGCGGCCGCGGGCCGGGAACGAAGACGGTGGCCGCCGTCGCGGTGGCCGCCGTCGCCGTGGCCAGCGGGGTGGCCATCAGCCACCTGCGCAACGGAGACAGTGAATCCGCTGCTACCGCGGCCACAACCAGCGCCACCGCAGCTGCCGACGCGAACGGGTTGCCCATCCTGAACCTGCCCGAACCCGAACAGGTCGAACAGACATCCGCGTCGGACGGGGAGTGCCGGGCCGACCGCGGTGACCAGAAGAGCGGCGCGGGAGTGATCGCAGCGTTCAACCACGCCTACTACAGCCAGCGCAACGGCGAAGCCGCCCGCGGCCTCGCCACATCCACTTCATCGGTGCTGCCAGGTCCCGAGCTGCAGAAGGTCATCGACGCGGTCCCGATCGGCACCAACTACTGCCTGCGCGCCGTCGAACTGTCCGACGGGGTCTACCTCGTCGATCTGTCCGTGATGCAACCCGCCCAGCCGGTCAAACGCGGCACCCAGACCGTGACCACCCACAAGGTCGACGGACGCTGGTACGTCGACGTCTTCAACTGAGCCTGCCAACGCGACTTCGCCACCACAGGTGAGTTCGTCTACACGGTCATTGACTGGCGCAACGGAATCCGCGGCCCGGTCAACGTGATCGCACACAGCGTGGACGTGAGGACCGATGAGCGGTGCCGCGACCTCCTCAAGGACCTCGAAGCCGGCCGGTGGGAAATCAGCCACCACAACCGCGTCCAGCATTCTCGACAGGGACCAGTCATGAGAGTGCACACCCTCGAGGGGCTTTCTCGCGGTGCTACTGCTGCTCATCGCCGTCGCAGTGGTCCTGCTGTGGCCGGAGGTCATTTCGACGCGACGCCGTACTCATGATGGTCACTGCACTGGCCTCCATCGCACTCGGTGGCCGATCCTCGACCGCCTCGGCCTCCTCGCGGTCGGTGTGGCGCTCTGGCATCGGGCACATGCTGACTGCGTTCAAGACCGGTGCGTGGCGCTCGCGCGCCGCTACCCCCTTGAGGGCGTGCGTCGGATGGTGTCGAGATGTGGTCGAGGATCACGGCGATTACGTCCGGAGGATGGACCGAGCGATGCGGAAGGGCTCAATGACGCGCATTCGACCCTGTCAGGTTTGCTCGACAAATCTGTCTAGTCCGCTTGACTAGAAAGTGTCTAGCTGGTTAGACTATTCTGGTGATCGCAGAGGAACCGACCAGGAAGCTCGTCAAGCGCCTCAAGGCCGCGGGATTCACCGCAGAACGCACCGAAGGTAGCCACACCTTCTGGGTCGGCCCCAACGGAGCGGCGGTGTCCGTCCCCGACGGGCACAAAACCATCTCTCCGGGGGTGGTCCGGAAGGTGAACAAGGCCATCGAGGCCAGCAAGCAGTGACCGACCGCCGGGGCTGGCAACAGCCCCGGCTCAACCCCAAGCACCACAACCCAGATCCAACCCCATCGAAGGAATAAACCATGAAGGTCTACAAAGTCGAGGTGACCCGAGACGGCAAGTGGTGGATGGTGTCGATTCCCGAACTCGACGGATTGACCCAGGCCCGCCGCCTCGGCGAGACCGAGCAGATGGCGCGCGAGTTCATCGCGGTTGAAACAGGGACGCCCATCGCGGACGTTGTCGTCGACGTGGGAGTCGCCGTCGGCGCCGTCACTGATGCCAGCGCCCGAGCGGAGCAGATCCGCAAGGACCGCGAGGAGGCTGCCCGACTCGAGTCGCTCGCTCTCACGGAGTCGAGGATCCTTGCACAGTGCCTTGCGAAGGAGAACGTGCCCGTTCGTGACATCGGTGAACTCCTCGGCGTCACGTTCCAACGTGCGAGCCAGCTCGTGAACTCGTAACCCTCACTCTCTGCGAAGATCGGACGCGCCCGTCATCTATCGGTGACGGGGCGCGTTGTGTTTTGTAGAAGTAAGGTTCTGCCGGCTACGCGTGTGGGCGGTACCTGGGTGCTGCGGCCGTCCGTGGTCGACAACGCCCGTGTCCGCCGCGTCGCATAGCCGCCGACAGCCGGCCAGTTCCTCGCACTATCCGCCTGTAGGGCGGTGACGCGGCCTGGCTCGGGGCGTGCCCGAGCCGCCACTTAGTCGTCCCACCCCGCTATTGTTTCGCCGTGACCCTCGCTGACATCACCCGCGAATCGGTGCTCGCCGCCATCACGGAGTGCGACGAACTCGGGCAGGACCAGTTTCTTGCCAAGTACGGCTTCGCACCAGCACGGTTCTATCGGGTCCTCTACGACGGACGCGAGTACGACTCGAAAGCGATCGCCGGCGTCGCCCACGCCTACGCCGCCGGCCGCGCGTTGACCGCCGCCGAATTCTCCGGCGGACAAAACACAGTGGTCAGAGCGCTCGAATCCCTTGGATTCACCCTCACGAAGGCACCGCAGGGTGCACCCGCGCAGCGCCGCGCCTGGCTGGTGATGACCAAAACCGAGTACCGCAGACTTGGCGGCGGGGAGAAGTACGACGACGACGCCGCCAGCCACTACAGCTGGGACAGCAATGTGGCGAACTCCCGCCAAGTCTCTCCCGGCGACGCCATCGTCGTCTGGGACCAGAACGACCTCATCGGCGCCTCGGTGATCGAAACGATCGCCGAGGGCAAGAAGGCCAAGGCAATCGGTCGATGCAGAGAGTGCGGAACCACGAACTACCTGGAGCGTAAGACGCTGCAGCCGCGGTACCGCTGCTATGACTGTGGAACCGAGTTCGACGAGCCGACATTCACCGAGTCGAACGTCAAGACATTTCGCACGACGCACGACCAGGGATGGGTCGACCTCGCCGGTGTACTCGACGCACCACAACTGCGCGCACTGTGTGTGAAGAACTACTCGCAGAACAGTATCCGCGAACTCCGCTGGGATGACTTCCGGGCAGCGGTCGAGGCGGCTTCACCGGGTCAGCCGCTCACGATCGTCGAAGCCACCAGCAGACAGCTCTCGGGCGGAGGTCACTCAACCCGCCCCGTCCGAGTGCGGCTCGGGCAACCCGCTTTTCGCGCGGAACTCATCCGGCGTTACGGATTGAACTGTGCCTTCACCGGACCATCACCAGCGGAGACGTTGGAAGCGTGCCACTTGTACAGCTACGCCGACGTCGGAGTCCATGACAGCGAAGGCGGACTCCTTCTCCGCCGCGATCTCCACCGGCTCTTCGACCACGGTCTCATCGCCATCGACAGTACCGACATCATCAATGTCACCGACGAAATCCGAAAGTATCCGCTATACGGTGCACTCCACGGACGCAAGCTGACGATTTCGATGAGTAAGAAGCAACGGGACTGGGTCAAGATGCACTGGGACGAATGGCGATCCGAGTCAGCGGGATCACCGGCTCGGTGACTTGCGCAACTCTTCGGTTACGGCAGTGATGTCCTACGTCCCGGGTTGAATTCTGTAGGCGTCGGACATCTCGCTGGATGACGAACGGGGCCACGGATTCGCCGCGCGGCCGCCGGCACCGACCGGGAGGTGCTCACCTCCGACGATCATCAGATCTACACCCGGGCACGCAGCCAGATCGAGCAGGCGGTGCAGGCGCTGCGCGACGCCGCGTCCACCGTGGCCGACCTGGACGCTGAACTCGCCGCCGCCGAGGACACGGCCCGCGCCGAGGACGAGCGTCGTCGCCAGATCGCGGAGTCCTCGACCCGTGTCGATCGTCTGGCACACGCCCACACGGCGGTTGCGGCGACGACCGCAACAGCCGCGACCCCGGTCACCGCCCTTACCGAGACGATCAGTACCCGAGCCCACGCATACCGGGATCTCCGGAGGCTGTGATGCTCGGCGGTTCGGATCGTCACCGGCGTAGCCGGGCCGTGGTCGGCGGCCGCCCGGGGTACTGGGGGACATGTCGTCATGGCAGGTCAAGAGCCGTTTCGGTTGCGCTGCAGCGTCGGTGGTTGTCAGGCCGTGGTGGGAATGGTGATCTGCTCTCTGCCGTCGATGGCAGAGAGCAGGTAGTGCGGGCAGGTGAGCACCTGTCGCGGCACGGCAATCGCCTGACGGTCGGTGTCGAGGTAGAGGGGTATGCGAGCTGTCCGTCTCGGTGGCTGCCGGTGTTCGGGTCGACTACGCGGAGGAAGTATCCGTGCGAGGCGCCGGGGGTCGAGAAGATCGCGCGCGCCTACTCGGCGGGCTCGGCGGGCGGCAGATATCGTGGCCGACTCGTTTCGGCGTCGAGGGTGTGTACGAGGACCGTGTACGGCGAACCCGGCCACGGCGGGGAACCATTGCTCGGCCGCGACGTCGAACGCCGCGATGGAGTTGTGGATCCGCAGCTCGACGTTCATTCCGGTGCGCGGCCGCCAGAGGGCCCGTCTCCGCGAGAAAGAAGACGCGACCACCGCTCTGCGTCGCGTGAGTTGGCACTCAAGGATGTTCGACTTATTCCCGAGCGTCACGCTCCGCGTCACGGTCCTCACGGCGGCCATCAGTTGTGTAGTGCTGGGCGAGGCGCTCGAGGATGGCTCCGGTCCGGGGCCACCGATCTCGCACGGATTCTGCCCATGCGCGATGCTGGGCAGCGAGCTCGCGCTCCTGGTTGCCGCCGGTGTAGATGCCTCGGATTGTGTCCCCCCGTTGATTTACTCGGGCAAGTGCCAGAGCGTTTTCGAGGTCGGGGTCCTGCTCATGCTCGAGTACTTCGCGTACCGCGAGGCAAGGCCACGTGCCGTCCCCGTCAGTCGTCGTGTGGACGCCTAGCGTCTCCCCGATGATCCGAGACGCAATCCGGGCCCGGTTTCGCGTATGTAGGGCCTCCCGCGACTTGTTCACCCATGCTTGGAGGGTGGCGGCGCTCGGCGGCGTTTCCACCGTGCCCCCTGGTAGGGGTTGGTCCCAACCATGCAGGAGTCGGAAGCATGCGTCGCTGAACCGGTATTCCTCGCCCTCCAAGGCGGCCGTAGTCGGCTCGTCCATCGCCTTCGCAGCCGCGTCGTCGTCGCCCGGATCGGATTCGTCGGGCCGGTACACGCGACTCACGACGTCGGCGAAGGTCTCGGGTTCTCGTGCGAGCTCACGGTGCAAGGCTCGTGGGGTCCGCTGGTGGTCCAGGATTGGCAGGTAGAAGAACTCTAACTGACCCAATTTGTTGTCGGGAACGCCAGCTGCCTCGAGGCGGTCCAGGAGGCCGCCGACCTGGTAGTCGATCGACAGGTGATGGGCCGCCTCCGCAGCGGTGCCTGTGATAGGGGCGGTCAAGACCCGCAACATCAGCTCGGTCGAAATACCGGGGGTGTGACGAGCGTTTGCGGCCGTGATGGCGCTGAACGGCCGGTCCGCGTCAAGGAGGCCGGTGCACACCCTCTCGATCGTCTCGTTGTTCGCGCGATACGGGGACAGCTGCGTCCAGAAGAGCTCCCGCTGGCCCTCCTGTGCGTCGTCCACGAGGTCCAGAACCGCATTATTCAGGTCTGCGGAAAGCAACAGTAGGGCTGCCTGGTTCGGACGGGCGGTGACCTGCTCGGTGAGCCAACTGGACGATCGTGAGCGCAGATTCGCGAAGTTCGAGGCGAAGGTCAGAATCGGGTGGTCGGCTTCGGTAGACAGGAGGTCCAGAACGCGTTCATCGAGTTCGTCGGTCACCTGTGCGAGGACCTGGCCAACCAGTTCTGGCCTTTCGGCGGTTTTGGCGAATTCTGCTACTGCGGCGATTCCTTCAGTTGTGAGTTCGAGGACGGCTTCTCGCCGGCGCCGGGTAAGTTCGTCCTGTTCGTCGTCGGTTTCGGTGGCGATGTCTGCTGCCCACTCGAATAGGGCAGTGGGCGAGGCTTCGTTCACCGGTGCACCGTGGTTGGTGAGGAAGGTATCGAGGCCGCTCAGTTCCTCGGGTGGTAGCGACCACGCGGCGTCCGGAAGCTGTCGATGACGGTCGGCGACTTCGGCCACCGTCGTGAGGATCTCTTCGCGCACTGTCGGGTCGAATTCGTCCCATTTATCGCCGAGCGCCCTGACAATGCTGGCACGGTTGGCGGGCGAGACCCTGCCGACCAACCCCGCCGCTTTTGCCCAGTCCGTCGACTCGCTCGCTAGCAGCCGGGCACACACCTCCTCTACGGATTCGGCCCGATTCGAGCGAGTTCGCGGGGTGGGCCAGTCTCGATAGCGTGGCCCCGATCGAATCACTCCAACCCCACCGACCCTAATCAACGAAACCATCAGTTCGGTCCCCTGCTCTGGAACCGCATTAAGTACCGCATCGAGGACCGCGAGCCGGTTCGCGGAGGTGACTGCGCCCTGGGGTGTGGTGAGGTGGAGGAGCGCTTTCAGAGACTCATCCGGACGGTTAGAGAGTCGGCCACCTGGGTCTCGATCAGCGAGCCGAGCAAGAACGACCGCTACTCGTGAGACATGAGCGCGCGAGAATGCGAGGGTTTCGAGCGCCCACAGCAGAGCCGAATGCGAACTGCGTGTGTCACCGAGGCCGCTCTCGCGTTCGCTGAAGAGCGCCATCACCGGCGGGTCGTCCGCTCCCAGAGAGTCCTCGAGAGCAGTCAGGAAAGCGTCCGGCGCTGCTTCAGCGAGCAAGCCAAGGACATCGGTGAGTGCCATCCAACGATCCGCGTCGGCGCCGTGGAGTAGTCCCCGGACCGCGGTCGTTGCCACGCTCTGTCCCGACTGGCCGCCCGCCGCCGGCTCGTCGCCAGCGACAGCCCCGAGAATCGCCAATGTGGTTGCGAGACCTCGGCGAAGCCTGTTCGAGTAGCGGCGGCGCGGCCGGGTCGGGTCGAGCATCCGGGCCCGACGTTGATCACCCGAGAGGTTCGCATCGGGGTGTACCTCGGCTAGCACCTTCTGGACGTGTTCAGCGAACACCTTGAGGTCCTCGGTCGTCACGAAGGACCCGAGCGCGTCCCACGCGTCGACGACGTCAGTAAAATCCCATTGATCGTCGAGAACCCCAAGCGGCGCGTCTTCACCGGTCGTGTACGCCACAAGTTCCCTCGATAGGGCCCGCCACGACGGATGCCCGGTGAGAGCGGTGACGATTTCCCGATCACCGTATTCGTCCGCGTCCCATCCCCCGGCGAGCAGAGCGGATGCAAGGAGAGCCGCCGACTGCTCGCGAGCCCACGCCGGGTGCTCTTGCTCGTACCGGCCGAGGCGGCGCCGGACGGAGCCAAGGTTGCGACGGCACGCCCGCGCCAAGTCCTGCGCGCGGTAGAAGTCGAAACCAGTCTCTTGCCAAGCGGTTCCAGCAGAGTGCGGATCCAACGGTGCTAATCGACCGGGATCCTGCGCCGTCCGCGCCACGCGAGGCAAGACCACATGGTGGCCGGCGTCGAGAGCAGCATCGATCGAGTCCGGCACGAACGTCGGGATGAGGATGTGCGGCGACGGGTGGGTGCTCCACCTCCGCCACCCATCGGTGTCCTCGATGACGATCGCTCGCTCGCGGAGCGCCTCAAGCTCCTCCGGCTCACGCTGCGGTGTGTCCTCGATAACAGACGCCGTGGCATCGTCACCGTCATCCTCTTCGACACCTTTTGACTGCTGCTGTTCAACCCTTGGAGCAGGGCCCGGCCCTAGCGTCAATGCGGCTGCGACGAATGCAATGGCCTCGTCAACGCTGCCCGCCGCCACCTCGATGGCGCCTGGGTTTTCATCGAGAGCATCAAGTACCCGGACTACGTCAGGTCGACGACCGGCGACCAGGACACCGGCTGGGAAGGTCGGGACGGTCTGCTCTGACCAGCGACCGAACCAGGCAGGCAGCCCTGTGTCGCCCAGAGATCCCTTTCCGAGGTGCTCGGTCAACCAGGCTGCCACCCCCGGACACATCTCCAGCCACGTCGCCAGGTCATCGGCAGTCAACGCGACGATGTCTTTCCAGCCGTCTCTACCTGCTTTCATCTCTGTTGCCCATTTGTCCCCTGCACCCCACCGGCGACTCGTCACGAACACAAACGTCGTCGATGCCCGCTCTGCAGCAGACATCTCCTCCGTTCGCTTCTCGTAGTCTTCGGTTGCCTTTCTCTTCCGGGCGTAGTCCGTCCCGAACTCCCATACCGAATCACCTGCCGGCACGAACGGCTTCGCGCCCCCGGGGACCTTTACGGTGCCGTCCAGACCCGGGAGCGCAACGCTCTCAGCTGCCGGAATGCGGATGCGGTCAGGCCGCACTGTCGCCATGATGAGCCGCCGTACCAGGGTCGGCAGGTGCGCCTCGGAGTCGCGTCGACGGGACCAGTCATCGAGGTCAGTAGACGTCAGATGTTCGCCCATGTCCTACTTCCTGTACTCGCTGTCGAAGCCACTATGGCGCCGTCACCAACCTTGCCGAGCAAGGATGCACAACCCTGCGCGACAGAACGGGGAGCATTCTCTCATCTGTGCAGGGAGGGATACCTTCAGGTGCAACTGACGCGAGTCTCAAACAGTCCGGGACTAGCACGATCTGAGCGGTGGGTTGGCGTAGTGGGGAAGCGAATTGGCTCGGGCGGTCCAGCCGACTCCGCCACCTGACTTGCACAGATTTAGTACCCCGATCAGCGGGGAGGTAAATCCAGTGCAGCGAGGATGGCGGCAGCGTCGGGGGTGATCGGGTCGGTGGCTGTGTGGGGTTGGCCGGCGATGGTCACGCTGATCTCCTGCAACGGACGCAGGGTCTTCGCGATGCGCCCGATCGAGACTCCGGTCGCGGTCTGCAGGTAGCGGGCGAGGGCGAGTGCGGTGAACACGATCGTCAGGTGCGCTTCGATCGCCTCTCGGGTGTGGTGGAACATCGGCCGCGCCCGCAGGTCCGTCTTCGACATGCGGAACGGCATGCCACAGGTCGTGGTACTTCGCGATCACCTCGCCGGGTCCCATGATCGCGGCGGGGATGTTGGCGGATGTAGCCCTTCAACCCGATCAGCGATCGGGCCCGTTCCAGAGCCGAGGTGTCGAGGCTGCGGCCGTCGGCGGTGGTCTTGACGAACCGGGTCGACTTCGGCGACTTTCCGCCGTCCACGACCGCGCGGGCCCGTGCTTCCTGCGCGTTGAGGGTCTGGTTGTCGCGAACCGCGCGCTTCTTCGAGTACTGCCACACCGCCCGCCACGAACTCGGGTGCGTGGCAGGATCCCGGGCCGGTTCGGCGCGCTTGTTCACGTTGGTGACGACGCTCTTGCCATGGCGGGGTGTGACGGTGTCGATGGTCTAGCCGGCGGTGAAAACGTTACCGTTCCAATGAAAGTGATTTGCAGAGCCGACGATGAACTTCAGCCCGGCCTGGTCGAGCAATTTCAGGTTGTTGGCGGAGAGCATGCCGGCGTCGGCGGGCGACGATCTCGACGCCGGCGGTGTCGTGGCGGTCCTGGAACTTCCGGATGATCGGCACGATGGTGTGGGTTTCGGCCTTGTTCCCTTCGAAGCAGCCGATCTCGAGGGGGAATCCGGTGCGGTCCGACGACGATCTGTGGGTCGACCCGGCGTTCCTTCGAGTAGCCGACCTTGCGGAGGGCGTCTTCCTTCTCGGCCTCGAAGTACGGCGTGCTGACGTCGTACAACACAAGGCTCAGACCGCCGGTTTCGGCGGCGTACTCAAAACATCTCTTCGCCACTCGATCTCGGTAATCACTTGTCGCGCAACGCTTCAATGCCTTGGCGTAGGTGTTGCGATGGTCGGGCGTCATGCCGATCTCGCCGACGACTCGACTGGTGTCGCTCATCGACGTCGGCTCGACGAGTCGGCCGACGACTAACTGGAAGAACGCCTCGTCGTCGAGTACGTCGAATCCCAGCCGGTGCCACGCCGCGGAGATGGCGTCGATCAGCCAGCGGGACGGCTTCGACACGATCACCGACCCGCGTTCCCCACCGCCGCCGAGGTCGAGGTCGAGTTCCTGCTGGCCGTCCTGCAACTTCTCGCGGGCGGTCTGCAGCAGGGCCGCCAACTCACTGTCGGTGTGGGCGGAGCCGAGGTGCTCGAGGATCTTGTGGCGGACGCCGTCCTTTGCGGCGATCTGCACCGCTGTCGCACCCGACGCGGTCCGAACCTTGCGGATGAAGGCGGCCACGACTGGCGATATTACCGATCGATTAGTGCCCCAATCGGCCGACCCGCGATCCCGCTACCAGCACAAACTGTCAGTCAGTCCCGGAAATCGCCGTCAACCTGTGCAAGTCAGGAGAACCGAATGGCTGGCGTCCTTGCGTACCTGCGCGTCCTCTAGCCGTGCGACCCTTGCCTGGCCGGTGGCTGTCCCACCCGGGAGGTTGATGAGCGACCAGGGTGCTCGGTGGCGGAGTCATTCGTTGCCCCACATGTCGGAGAGGGCACGGGCGAGAAGTTCCAGGACCCGTTGCGCGTTGTGTCCCGGGCCGGGTGTCGGTCCGAAGATGGCGGTGGCGAGCAGCACAAGGATCGCGAGCACCACGGCGGACGCGCAGCCGACCACGAGGATCGTGAAAGCCAACGGGTAGACCTGCGTGAGGTAGGCGAGTGCATCGATCATTGGGAGTGACTCCTTCGTGGTTTTGCGTTGATCCCAATGAACGTCACGGCGCCGCCGCCACCGAACGCCAGCGGATTCAGGAAAAGTTGCCGGGCAGTTGTTGTCGCAGGTCGATGGCCGCTTATGGTGTGAGGAAATTTCTCCGTTGCGGAAACATGCTGGCAACGAGGAACACAAGACCGACAAGGTGGAGGAGCTGCGCGCGTGACGAAGGATGGACGCGAACGGCTTGGTCAAGCACTGAGGGATCTGCTCGAGAAGGTGCCGGCGTCTCGAGGGAAGCAGACCTACCAGCTGTTGGCTGACGGGGCGAACGCGGCCCTGAGGAATAGCCGACGCCCGGGATACAGGGGGCCTTGGATCTCACGTCAGTCGGTAGGGTTCTGGATCCGCGAGGGAAAGCCGGCGAAGGATGAGCACCAACTTCGCGCGCTGGTTGAATACCTTCACACGTTGGCGGGATCGTCCGCGGCGCCCATGCGATGGGATGAGTGGAAGACGCTCTACGTCGACGCTATGACATCTGACTCGGTGCGGCGTACCGATCCGGAGACCGAGACGACACCCGGTGACCGGGCCCCGCTGGAGATCCACGACGACGTTCCTGACGAGAGCCCGGCGGACCTAGACCATCGAGTCGAACGTCGGCCGTGGCTCGACTCCGAGACCGAAACCGCGCTCCGGTCCGCCGTCCGCGCGCAGACTCCGGCGCGATCAGTTGCCGTGTTCGGGCGGTGGTGGCAACTCGAATCCTGGTTGCGCGAGCTCCTGTATCTCGAGCTACGCGCAAAGCTCGGCACCTCATGGACATCAGCACTGAGCCCGGAGGCTGCCTCCCGCCTGGGCGTCCATCGCACGCGCGGCGGCGCAGACGAGGCGAATCCACTGGCCCATCTCCACTACGAGGACCTAGTTCAGGTCATTAATGAGCACTGGGACGTGATGTCCTACGCGTTGCCGGAGCGGCGCTCATGGGACGGCCAGCAACACGAACTCGAACAGATCCGAGGCCGACTCGGTTATCTACATCACCCGCATCCCGATGACCTCGGACGCCTTGAGCAAACCCTTCGAGATCTCGAGCATGGTGCCTTCGTGGCGGTCGATTCGTACACCACCCGCTGGCGTCCGAAGCCCGAGAAGCACAAGGACGTCGTCACCCAAGATTGGATCGCGAGGCAGCATGTAGACGCGCAGCGCCTGCTGAGCGAGTATGTCGACCGTGACTATGGGACCCTGCTGATCCAGGCAAGTCGGCGACCCTGGAAAAGGGTTCCGGTCAAACTCGCCAATGCGCCCGGAATGCTCTGGCACGCAGAGCTTCTCCTCCGTCGGCGTCACATTGACCCGGTAGATCTCTGGTCGGCATTGAACGACAGGAACCTAAGGCAACTGCTCGTTCACATCACGATCGATCCATATCAAGTGGGGTTCACCTTCTCCGCTGTGGACGATGAACGCGCAGTCTCGGACGCGATCGGACGTGCATTTGATTCGACTCTGTCGGTGTCACGCCACGGGCGTGCGCCTGACGAATATGAGGATTATCAGGCTCGGGCACGCAGTCTCGACTTCCGCGTGCAATCGGGAACGGGCTGGACAATCGGTGCGACTGCTCCGATGCAAACCTTCGGTGCGGGCGGCAGTGTAGATGTTGCTCCGACGTGGTGAAAGAGAATCGAGAGCGGTCGCGCAAGACCAGTGATGGGACTCGCGGTGTGCGCACCGCCGCATACATCAACCGCTGGCTGAACGGGCACTCAGTCGCCCGGCGCCTTCGCCGTGAGCGTGTTCGCCCCGTCCGCGACGATGAGCAGCCTGCGGTTTGTGTGCCAGGAGGTAGCTATATGGCTGTTCTTGAGCTTCATTTCGCCACCATTGTGAACGTCGGTGAGGACGTCCTCGCGACATCACTGGGCGCGTTGAGGCTCGTTGAGGTGTCGGGCCGCCGTGAGCAACGACGGGGTTGTCGGAATGCCCTGTCTGAGCCGAAAATCGGGCTGTCGGCCGGTGAGGGCGCTTCCTCCACCGGTTCACTTGATCGTCGGTGTGCTGGTCGGCGGGTCGTGTCATCCCCGGCGCAGGACTCGTCGTCCTGAGAGAATTCCAGGTATGGCGGGTGATGTGTTTGGTTTCCATGTACCTCGTGTGTGCAGGGTGCGCGGTGCGCTAGCCACCGAGGATTTGATCGAGCGTGCCACAGATGCCTTTCGTTCGCACGATGAGGAGGTGGTTATGGAAGCCGAGCGACTACGAAACGGAGTCCTGACGCTTCCATCTGTGGTCGCGGCGGCTGGGGCGATGGTAGTGCTGGGCGAGCCCGGTGCAGGAAAGACTTCAGTTCTGACCGAACTCACGTCCGCGTTGCCCCGAGTGGTGGACCTATGGGGCGGGGAAAGTGACGCATGCCTTTGGGTGTCGGGCGGAGATCTGACCGAGGGCTCCTTCGGAGAAGAGTTGGGCCGCCACCTGGCCGCCCTGCCTCCAACGAGGGGCGGCGGAACGGACGTGACCGGAGTGCTTACGGTGGTCCTTGACCAGGCCGACGAGAGCTCGTATCTTAGGCACCTGCCGCGTCGGCTGAAGAACGCGCTTCAGAGCCGTGATATCAGTCGTGTTCGCGTTTTAATTGCTTGCCGCACAGCCGATTACCCGATGATTATGACGGATGTGTTGTCTGATGTATTCGGGTCGTGCCGATGCATCGACTTGGCCCCGCTCACTAGGGAGGAAGCCGAGACGCTGGCCGACAGCGCCGACGTACCAGGGAAATCGTTGGTGGACGCCGCTGAGGCGGCCGGAGCGGCTGTGCTTGCGAGTGTTCCGCTGACTCTAGAATTGCTGGTTCTGACCTACCGGATCGACGGTCAGCTGCATGGCACGCCTCAGGAGCTGTTTGCCCGCGGTGTCCATCGGCTTGTCGAAGACCCAGACCCTGATCGTCTGACCAGCGCGATGGTCACCACCGGGCAGCAGCGACTTGCCGTGGCGGGTCGTGTTGCCGCCTGGATGCTGCTGTCCGGGCATCGGACCGTATGGCGAGGTGCCGCATTCGGGGCTGGTGACTTCGACCTATCCGGTGATGTACTGGCGGGCGGGACGGAGCGGACAGTTGCGGGGGCATTCGAGGCGACGCCTCAAGTACTGGAAGAGACGTTGGCAACGGCCTTGTTTACGGTGCCAGACAACAACCGGGTGGTGTTTCGTCACTCCTCCGTGACCGCCTACCTCGCTGCCCGGCACCTCGTCGATCGGGAAACAACGCAGCGGCAGCTCGCGAATCTTCTCCTGGTCGGCGCACCGGAAGGCGAGGCCTCGAGCATTCCTGTTCCTCTCCGGGAAGTCGCCGCGTGGCTGGTGGCGATGAACCCGACAGCTACAGACTGGCTGGCCGCGGCCGATCCCGAAAGTCTTGCGGTGCACAGCGCGCTAGTGCGATCCGACGATGTCCGCAGACTGACCGTCAGCAAACTCCTCGATCGCGCAGCGCAAGTTGAACTCAGTGACCTACGCTGGCAGCTCTCCCGCTGGGATCTGCACTATCCCGGCCTGGCGGACCAACTGACCGAAGTGTTGGAGGCCGCACCGATCGCAGGCGCGGTTGACTGGCAAACAACGGCAAGAACCCGGTTGGCCATCCAGCTGGCACAAGAAGCCGGCACGGGAAACCCAAGACTCGCCGACGCACTTTTGCGGTTGGTGGAGAACCACGCATGGGACGAGCCGGAGCGACGTCTAGCGGCACGCGCTGCGTTCGCCTGCGATGCGAATCGAGCGGTGCCCGTGCTCACCGGCGTTCTCGCCTCGCTCGACGATTCCTCCCGCGCGGCGCGGATCGACCCCCAGCACGACCTGCGAGGCACTGTGCTCGCTCTGTTGTGGCCCGAGCATATAGACGTTTCGACGATGCTGGCCTCGCTCAGGCCTCCGGCACCGTACGTGTACAACAATTACGCTCAGTTCTTGAAGAATATGCCCAGCAAATGCGCGGACGATCACCTGCCTGACCTTCTAGCTTGGGTGCAGAAGACTGTTCTGAATGTGGCGCCCCCGGCGGCCGGATTCGACTACTCAACCGGCCGGATCGAGAACTCCCTGATCGAATCCGCAATCGACCGCGCTCTCGGCGCCCCGGATCCGCAGCAACACATCAGCTCCATGGCGAGAATCATAATCGGCCTCTTCCGCGACCATCACGAGATCCGTATTCCGGACTGCTTACAACCGGGCGAGCAAGCACAAGAAACTCAGGCGACGCAGGCGCTCCGCAGGCTCCTGGCCGAAGCTCTCGTGAAAGAAGCCGACCGAGCGAAGATTGATCCACGGCAAGCGGCGTGGATGATCGTCCAGGATTGGCGATCCCGCTCGACACAACAGGTGGAAGGACCCGCGGCACCAGAAATGGTGGTCCGGAACCACCTGCTCGACGGGACGGACTTCGCTTGGGCGCTGGAGCAGACTGCCCAAGCAGCCAGGTCCGGAGACGACGCGCTAGTTGCGGCTTATGGTGAGCTTGCAGCCTGCGTGTTCCCGCGCGACGATCGGGAGGCGTTTGATCTGGCCTCCAATGAAGAACACCCCGCCTGGCCGTATCTGAGCTCCTTTTTTGCGCCAATAGTCATCGACAGCCAACTCGGTCGCGCGCTCCGCAAGGGGCATCGAGCAAGGAACACCGCGTGGGAGGACGCCCCGTTATTCGTTGCCGAACAGATGCAGCTGCTCGTTGCGGCCAGAATGGGCGACAACGACAGTTTGGCTTTGTTCCTGCGGCGCTTGCAGATTGACCCAGGAACGGGCCACGCCGGCGAACTATCCGGGGCGATTCACACTTGGCCGGGAGTCCGTGCCCTCAACGATGAGCTGACGGATCTGCCCGAGCTCGCGCTACGCTTCCTTACCTCCGAGCATGACCATGCCGATTCCTTGCCCGCGGCATCCGAACACGGCGACCACCCATGGGTCGGCTACGCACTACTCACCGAGCTCCACAGTGCTAATCGCCTCACTGAGCTCCCATCGAAGGTGTGGGAATCTTGGGCCGGCGCGATCCTCACCGAGTTCCTGGGGATGTCATCCAGCTTCAGCGAAACGGTACGGAAAGACCTGTTGCGCCAGGCTGCCCACCACGCCCCCGAATCCCTGGCCCAGCGCATCACCCAGCTTGTTTGGGCATCGCTTGCGAACGCTCGACAACCAGTAGAAATCTACGCCGTAAACCCAGATTGGGCGCCGGAGGTGTGCACGGCGATGGAGCGCCTCCTAATCGCACTCTCGGCCTGCCTGGGACTAGCTCAGAGGGTTGAGGACGATCCCGGACCCTCCGCTCTGTTAGACGAGAAGGGCGGATTGCGCAAGGACGATGACGGACGCGAGGCCGCACTGCAGACCTGGTATCGCCTCCTTGTATCTCTCCTGGCAGCTGGCCGTAGGACCGCTGTGGACGTTGTCGACACGGCGCTTGAGGAGCGCGCAGGGTCCCCGGATTCTGAACAGGTTGCGGTTCTTGCTGCCTGTTCCCTGCTGATGGTGGATGCCAAGTCGAACTGGCGGCGGGTCAAGGCCTACATGGGTGCCGACACGGAACTCGGCCGTCACCTCGCCGAGGAATGCGCGGGGACTGAAGTCGCCCGGCGAATCCACAGCTCCTTTGAGGAAGCTGAACTTGCGGACCTGTACGTGTGGCTCAGCGCCCTGTATGGACCAGAGGAAGATGTGATCTTACCTGGCGTGAGCAGGGTGACTGCCGAAGCAGAAGCGCGGAGATGGAGGGACGGGGTGCTGCGCGAGCTGAGTCGGCGGGCCACAGCGGACGCTGTACGTCAGCTGCGACAACTTGCGGCCCAAAATCCCGACAGGCTTGCAGTTGCTGCAGCACTCGTGGCGAGCGAGAAGCAGTACGCCTCCGACACTTGGAGCCAAGTGCAAGCTGACGATGTGATTCGAGTCCTCCAAGACCCCGCGCGGCGCGTCATCCGCACCAGTACGGATCTGCTGGACATAGCGTGCGAGGCGCTAGAAGAAATCAACGAGGAACTCCCGTCGCACTGTGAGCTGCTATGGGATCGGATACCGGGTAAGCGTCCGAAAAAATCCGCGACGTCCGCGGACAACAAAGCAATTCCGGACCGCTGGCGCCCGAAACCCGAAGCGGCCCTTTGCGCCTACCTCACCCACGAGCTGAGGCTGCGATTGGCTGGCCACCGTGTGGCGGTGAACCGGGAGGTCCTTGTCCGTCCGACGGACGCCTCCGGAGCCGGTGACCGTACAGACATTCTCATCGACACACTGCCTCCGCCGGGTGAGGACACAGCTGCTGCCATACCAGTAAGACTGGTGATCGAGGTCAAGGGCGCTTGGAATCCCGGGGTTATGACGTCGCAAGAGGATCAGTTGGCCGCCAGATACTTGCCCGAGGTTAGGACAGACAGCGGTATCTACCTCGTGGGATGGTTCCCAGTTGAGCTTTGGGACGATCCGGAGGACAGACGCAAGACGGAGGCAAAGAAGCACCCACCCGAGGCAATGCTGGCCGATCTGAGGAAGCAGTCAATGCGCCTGTCGCAGACAGGCTCGGTTGATCTCCGGCCCATAGTCCTCACCATTCCACGGCCGCACAAGTCATAGGCCGATTCGATCCGCTGTAATAAGCGCGGAGCTCCGGCCATTCCCATCGAACAGCAGATCCCATCGATTCGTCGTTTCCGGGATCGTGTACTCGTGACGTTCGGCGGGGGGTGGGTTCCCGCCACCCGTCCCTGTTGTACGTGGTGGCGATGCGTTCATCTGTCGTGAACGTAATGACGACTTGGTCGGCCTCGGCGGCAATGGTCAGTAGTTCGAGCCGTAGCCGGCGGCCGACCGGCGGCCGCTGGGGTGTGATTGCGGGCCATCGGAAGTGGTTGTGGAAGGTCACCGCGCCGCCCCGGCGGACGTAGACGGTGAGCGCCGCCCCGACCGTGTTGGTGCCGTTCGTCAGCCACATCACCCGAAACCGGTGCCGCCACCGGGTAGGCGCGGGATCGAGTCGCCAGTGCCAGACCGTAGATGACGTACACGAATATCCCGACCAGCATGAGTGAGATCGCCACGAGCAACACCCTCAGGACGTCATCGAGCGCGACGATGGTGAGTGCCGCCGCGATGACGGCGAGGAGCATTGTCAGTGCCAGGGCATCCCACCAGCGAGCCTGGTGCGGGCGCCTGAAGTGGCCGAGCTGTAGACGCGCCGCGGCACGAACTCGGGGTCCGGGCGGCGGGTTCGCAGTCCTCCAGCGGTCAATGCCGTCGAAGAAGCCAGTGGTGGTGCACTCGCCTTCAGGCCATCCTTTGTGCGCATCGATCACCGCGCATTCCTATCACTGAACTGGGCAGATGACACGTCCCTGTAGCGGCCGAAGGGCGACGCCCGCAACGCGATACTGTCCACACAACGGCCGGCGCGTAGCGATCACCCCGGCTCGGTTCCCGGCCGCCGGCACCTGAAGGGTGAGAGGGTGCGGGGTATGACATTCCGGCTGCCGACCACCCTCGCGACCGACTCGGACGCCGCGGCGGTCGCGGCGCTGACGCAGTATTACGACCGCCCGTATCTGGGCGCCGCCGCCTACGTCGGCGCGCATGTCGACTCCTGGTCCAGCACCGGGGACCGGGCGGGGGAGGCGGACCGGTTCACCGCGGACGGCCTGGTCGCGGCGGGTGTTCCTGTCCGTGCAGGTCCCCCGAGGGCGGCGCGGGCGATCCTGGACACCGAGGCGGAGGCGCTGAACGCCCTTCTGGCGGCGATAGGCCCGGATCGGGATCGGGTTCGACGAACCGGACCCGCTGACCCCGGGGTGGCCCGCCTGGGACCTGGAAACGGCCCTGCGGGCGTCGCCGGGGATCGGCCAGACGAAGGCGACGAAGCTGATCGCCCGCAAACGCCCTCCGGCTGTATCCGATCTTCGGTTTCGGTGGTCAGTGAGGTCCTGGGCACCGAGCGAGCACATCTGGATCCGGTCCGAGAGGTATTTCGCGCCGACGAGGGCGCGTTGCACCGTCAGTTGCTGTCACTGAGCTTCTCTCCTGGGCCCTTATCGCATTGGTTAGCGGGCGTGTGAAACTTAACTCATGGTGCTTGCGGGAGTGGTGGATTGGGGCAATATTCCGGCGTGGATCGGGAGCATTCTCACCGGAGGATCGCTTTTGCTCGGTTTCTATATTCTTTTACGAGATCGCTGGAAGGAGGAGAAGGAGCAAGCGAAGCAACTATTGATTCGAAGAATTCGCAAGTCGAAGAAGCGGGAGGGTTACGACTACCTGCTCGTTATTACAAATACCTCAGAACTACCGTTCTATGATGTTAGTGGGACATTGTTCTTCACTGGACCGAATTGGTCATGGATACCTCGCCATCTGCCGATAGGCTCGGTCGAGCATAGGAGAATCGCCGCCGTTAGAAAGGCCATCGATAGAGGCGGCAGAGACGACTGGCCTCTCGAATGGTCGGACCAACACCATGGCGATGACCTTCGATCGAACACGCTGTCACCCGGCGAGACGGTCACCTCAAAAGTATGGGTATCTGAGCCGAATATTTTTATGGTTATTCGGGCTAAGGATTCGCGAGGACGTTTTTGGGGATATGAGGCTAAATCGCGGGTTATGTTCAGATACGAAAAACATGACCCATATTCAGATTTCTAGAGATTCGCGATCTATTGTTCAGCCCATTGCGAGGCGTTCGGTACTGGCAGGTGGCTGCCTAGATGGGTGTTCAGTCAGATTCCCATTCGCGTGGCCGTGTCCTTCCCGAGAACAACGACGAGGGCGCGACGGATCGCGGTCGCGACGACCTCGGTGAGTGGCGGGAAGGCGAGATCGCGATATGAACTGTGCTCGAAGAACTTGTAGACGAGGATGGGGATCGTTGACATCGAGGACAGTATCCAGCGGACTGCGAGCGTGGTGCCGGATGGTGCCGCTGGGGCGGTGACGCTCGCCGACGTATGGGCGGCCGCTGCGGCCAGCGTGACGGCGGCGAGCAGCAGACCCGCCACATATACCACGGCCGTGATCTTGCTCTTGTTGCGGTGTAATGCCATTGCGACACCGATGCCTACCGTCGCTGCCGCGGCAAGTGCGGTGGCAGGGATCTTTGGGTCCGATCCCCATACTGCGCAGACCGCGAGAGCTCCGGTGGCCAATGCGGTGAGCAACGCGATGTTCCACGGGGCGTGGAGCCTGCTCGCGAATTTGAGCCATTTCTTGCTTCGTCCGTCCACCTCGATGATCGGCTGTAGGGGTTCCTGCGTCGGTGCCGGCAGCGGTGCGAATCTCCGTGTCGTGTTCAGGAGCAAGAGCCGAAGGTGCGGTTTCTGGGCGATATCTCTGCGGTAGTAGTAGGTGCTCCCGTCGTGCTCACGGACGAACGTGCCGCCCTCGAGACACCACGTCATCGAGACGAAGAGGATGCCCAGCGAAAGCGTATACAACGCGAATACGGCCAGGAACATTGTGTCGACGGGTAGGGACATGTGAAAGGGGTTGCCCAAGGTCCAGTTCCACGGCCACATCCACTGCCACGGAATGTCCCGGGTTCCGGAGCCGCCGGTAGCCGGCAGTGCGATGCCGAGCACCGTTCGCAACGGATACCCGAGTCCGACGACCAGTGACACGAGCACAGCGACGGAGGACGGCGACGTCTGTAAAGGCCCTTGAGTTGTGGGTACGTATCCGTTTCGTTCCATGCCTCGGAGAATCTCGTAAACAGCGGCGAGCCCGAAAACCCCGAGCAGCATCGGAAGCAGGTGGTGGAAGAACGAGACAAACGGGAGTGCGCATGCGAGCACAGCCAGAAAGAGACGCACCGAGATGGCGCACGAGACGAGGATGACGACAGGGCGAATGTCGGATGTCGTGGGGTCGAGCGGTATCCGACCGCGCTGTCCCGCGGCCGGAGCCTCCATGTCCTCGCCCAGGCCTCGCAGATCATTCCACTGATAGCGGGCTTGGTAAACAAGCACTTCGAGCACCAGCCACAGGACGACGACTCGTGGCCAGAAGTATTCGAGCTCGGCGGTCTCGGGTCGTACAGCCACGAGAACCAGGGCGCCTATCGGAAAAAACGGTGCCTTGGATAGGTCTGCCGGCCGGGGGAGAATCAGGTACGACGCGAGGCTTCGTCCGCGCGACGTCGAAGCCGTCCCGTCTACCGAGGGAGTGAGTGGTTCCATCGATCGGCGATGCGCATCGTCGACGAGGTTCTTGAAGTATCGCTTTCCTCTCACGGTGGCGTTGACGGACTCCATCAGAATCAGGGCCGTGGCTGCGCCGTAGAAGACGATCATGGTGAATTTCAGATAGATGTCGAACGTGCTGGCCATGTACATGACGAGTCCGATGAATACCGCACCGACCGAGAAAAAGATGATCATCGTCAGTACGCGCGGAATTCGCGTACCTTGGCCTAGCGATCGCAACGTCACCTGTATTTCCTGGTAGGACATGACCGTGAGATGTGGGTAGTCGTCGAGTGTGGGCGATGAGGGTAGTTCCTTACGGAGCTGACGTTCCAGTGCACGAATGTAGAAGCTGCGCACGGCCGCCTGGGAGCCGACGATCTGTAGCAGACAGATCAGGGCCAGTGGCACGAGCGGTGCCGCTGCCGAGATCCAGTCAGGCATCTGGAGCGTCGGCTTCTCACCGCTTATGCTTGCGACGAGCGCGCCGAGCAGGGTCAATGTGGCGACCACGGCTCCGAAGAGGGTGGTTTGCTGATTGAGGAGCTCGCGTTCGTCATCCCGCGCCGAGGTGTAGTCGGCGAGTAGTACGTCGAGATACCTGTCGCTTCCGTTCATCGGCACCTTTCGGAAGGCGTGGCGAACGCAGTCTAAGCAGGATGCTAACCGGAGATTCGGAGTCGGGGAGGGGTTGGCGAATTTCTCCGGCGTCATCGTCTTTCTGTTGCTCGTTCTTCTTCCCGGACTGAAACTGCCGAGTGTCTTCGGCCCTGAAGCACCTCTGTTCGTGGGCGCCTTTGTTCGTTGATCCCAGGGTGCTATTTGGGTTGGTTGAGGGCGTCGGTGATGCGGTCGTGGACCGGAGGTTTCGAGGTTTGTCCGGCGGTGTGGGCGGCGGCGTGGGTGCGGGTGTATTCGTCGTTGCTGAGCCGGATGGGGATGCGGTGGGCGGGGCCGGGGGGGCCTGTGGGCGAGTTCGCGTCTGAGGTGCTCACGCATTTCGCCGATGCTGAGGGTTGCAAGGTCGGTGAGGATCTGAGCGCCGGTGGAGGCGGGGTCGTCGAGTAGGGCCAGGAGGAGGTGGTTGGTGCCGATCCTCTTCGTGCCCGAGCAGGGTGGTCTGGCGCAGGCTGCCCTCGAGGACCTTCTTCGTCTTCGCCGGTGATGGGGATGTGCTCAACCGCCGGAGCGGAGCCCGCCGGTGCGCTGACACCGCCGAGCTTGCTCTCGAGGGCCGGCGCGGTGACACCCCACGAGGTCAGCGCCGCCGCTCCGGGGCCGCCAGCGTCGAAGATCCCGACGAGCAGGTGTTCGGTGCCGACGGAGTTCTGGTGGTGGGTGCGGGCGGCGCCGGCGGCGAGGACGACCACTTGACGGGCTTGATCGGAGAATCTCTCGAACACCATGACGTACTTCCTCCCCAGGCGTCGCCGCGAGCGACGCGAACTACTGCTGAATTCCCTGCTGCCCATTCTGGGCGGTGTGCAGGTGGTTAGGGGTGGGATCGATGCGACCTCGGCACCCGCGGCCGTAATTGTGCTGTGACCTGGTGTGATGACATGTCCCCGGTTTGTGATGTGGGGGTCGCCGGCGACCTGTTCGGGGAGTGGCGGCGCCGGGGTTCCGGCGGGCGCGCGGGTGTCTGTTGCGTCCGGTTTTGAGTCGTTTTTGAAAGACGTTGATTTGCAACATGTTTCGGTAATTAGTTGGTGAGTAGGTCTTTACGTGTTTTGTGCACAAACCTCAGCTTGTAAGGTTCAGAAGTTGTTGTTAATCAATAGAGTTGGATGATTTGAGGTTTTCGATGTTTTGGGTTGTGCGGGGGTGGGTGGTATGCTGTGGGTATGACATGGAGCGGCACAGGAAGGCGAGTGGGCGGCGGGTCGGGCGCACCACCCCGTCTCCCCAGCCGCGTTCGGCTGTGGGGGACCGGATCAAACGTGCCGATGGAAAGCTTTGGTGAGAGCCTAATCTCGGAAACTCAGAGGAGCGAAGCGACTCGATCGACGGCAACGGGAATGGACCCACTGCGAGCCGCGCAGCGGCTCCCTGGCGGGGAGCGCAGCGACTCGCCCCGTCTCCCGG
>NZ_NSDX01000017.1:0-5513 GCF_002300195.1 Rhodococcus sp. ACPA1
TGTCCTGTGTCAGCGAATCGTCCTTGATGTGTGCGCCCTGACCTGCGGTAAGGAAATTTGATTGGCAAACCGAGTGCTGGTCAAGGTTGTCGGGGAGCCCTGGGATCGGGTGAGTTTGCCATTGGATCTTGCTCGTTTGCTCGGATGTTGAGGATCCCGGGAACGAGGGCGATGGCGTCGGGGTATTTCGCTGCGCGTGTGTAGGCCTCGTGGTCGGTGCCGATGCCGCGGTGTTGGTTGACAGTCTGGAGGGTGAGCAGTCGGTGTCTCCAGTGGCGTGGGATGGCGGCCTGAGAGGTCGGCCAGGACGGGATGGCCGTGACGGCGATTTCGTGAGCGAGAACGAGCTGCTGGGGTGTGTATCGGCGCAGGAGCCGGTTGGCGCGATGCTGGGCTGTGATGATTTCGGGGCAGACGGTGACGTCGAGGTTGGGGTGACGAGCATCGCTGAGCCAGATGCCATGGTGCGTGCAGACTTTCAGGTGAACAGGTAGGTGAACGGGGATGGGGTCACTGACGCCGCGGCGGGCTGTGCAGTAGCGGCAGGCGGTGGTAGCGCGGACCGGTCCGCGGGTGTGTGTGGCGCCGAAGGCTGGTAGTGCCCCGGCAAGGTGTTGTGGGGTTGTTCTGGCGAGACGAGCGAGTGCGTTTAGCGCGTCGGTGGTCGCGGGGACGAGCATGTGGTGCTGGGAGAGTTCGTCGGAGTTGTTGATTTTCGTGGAGAACCAGGACGGCAGTGCGGCCAGGACTTCGGCGAGGGTGAGGTGGTTGGCTCGGGCGAGCCGAGGCAGGTAGGAGCTCAGAGATTCCCCCGTGATCGGTGCGATCGGTCGCGGCAGCACGACCGTGTGCTCGCCCGGACGGCCGAGTGGGCGAGGGAGAGCCGGCTGTTCGACGGGTTGCCGGAACTGTTGTAACTCGCGGTAGAAGGTCGCTTTACTGGCATTGAGTCCGCGTTCCTTCAACTCGTTGAACAGGGCGTTGGGCCGTAGCTGCGGGTCCTCGGTGAGGCGCAGACGGCCGTAGTCGGCCAGAGCATCGGTGAGCAGGCGCGATCGGCTGACCAGGTCGAGAAGATCCTGGTTCGGGTGAGTCGGCTGTCCGCTGGGTTGTCTGAGCTGCTGTATCTCGCGGTAGAAGGTCGCTTTGCTGGCTTGGAATCCGAGTTCTTTCAACTCGTTGAACAGGGCGTTGGGCCGTAGCTGCGGGTCTTCGGTGAGGCGCTGGCGGCTGTAGTCGGCCAGGGCACCGGTGAGCAGGCGGGGGCGTGCGGTTCGGACTCCGGGCGTCTTGCGCCCGGTCAGGTAAGAGCGGATCGTCGTCGGGCTGTAGCCGAGCTGCCCCGCGATGGCGCTCACCGACCATCCGGCCTTTCCCAGGGCGAGTATCAGCTCGGCTCGATCTCGGGGCAGCATGTTGGGCATCGCCGCTTATCCGACGGGAGGGGCCGGGGATTCGGAGGTGATGTCGGCGTCGACGGCATCCAGGGACTTCTTGGTGATCTTCTCGGTGCCGTCGAGGACGGCGTTGATCGCCGCGCTGCGGATCAGCCAGAGCAGGCTTCCGATCATTCCGTGGGTGCGCCTGTGCAGGTAGCGGTCGAGCTCGGGCAGCGATCCAGGCCGATGCTGATGTAGTCGCAGACTGTCTTCCAAGGCGGCGATGAGCGCGGTCCATTGCTGGTCCTGGCTGAACGGGCTGGTGCGGACCATGCCGAACCGGCCGGCGATCTGCTCGCCGCGGGTGCCGGACAGCAGCCCGGTGCGGTCGAGGCTGATCCCGGCATATGCAAACGTGGCGGGGACCCTCTCGCTCAGGTATTTCAAGGTGTCGGATGCTTCGGCGCCCGCGCGGGTGCGGGTGTTGAGGTTATGGAGTTCGTCGACTGCGACCAGGGTGACGCGGGCGTCACGGCTCACGCCGCAGACCGCGTCGGCGATGTCGGTGATGTTGGCGCGCCGCGAGATCGGCAGGTCGAAGAACCGCGCGAACTCCATCACGATCATCTTCGGGGTGGCGGCGGGTGGGATGGTGATGTAGATGACGGGAATGTCGTCCGCGGCGTGGGGGTGGCGCCGCCGGTGGATCACCTCGACGGTCTTGCCGAGCTGGGTCAGGGCGGTGGTCTTACCGGTTCTGGCGGGCCCGGACACCATCAGGCCGCATCGCCCGTAGTGGGCGTTGCGGTTCAGCTGGACCAGGCGGCGACCGGAGGTGATGACCTGGCGGATCGTGGGTGTCTGGACCACCAGCAACCGGGAATGGTGATTGATGCGATCATCGTCGTAGTAGTCGCGTTTGTCCTCGGGCAGGCCCGTCCACATCGCTGTGGGCAGCAGGTTCGGCGCGGTGTGCATCTCGGTGACGAAGCTGCGCCACCCGTCCAGCGTGGTCAGCTGCAGGTGCCCGTAGTCGCCATCACCGGATTCCTCATCGGATCCGGTGCGGGTCACCATCGTTTGTCCGCCTCGGTGAAGGGGTCGAAGATCGGCAGCGGTATCACCTTGGCGCCCTTGTCCGGACGAGTGGTGCGAACTGGGTCCGGTTCCTCGTCGATGCTCTCTCGCGGTGCGGGCTGCGGTTGGATAGGGGCAGCCGGTGAGCTGGCCTTGGTGCGCGCGGCGACCCGGCGGTCTCGGCGGCTGAGTTTCGCCGAGCTCTTTCCATCACTGTCGGAAGGTCCTTGGTGGGCCCGTTTGAGCAGGTCGGCGACAGCGTCGGCGACTTCTTCTTCGGTCGCGGTCGGTAGGGCGCGGTGGGTGTGGTCCCAGGCCAGTTCCCCGAACGGTGCTGCGACGCGGTGCAGGTGCTTCCAGAACAGGGTGATCCAGCCGCCTTTCCAGTGGTTGCGGACCCAGATGCGTGAGACGTCGTAGGGGTCGTAGTGGATCTCCCAGAGATCCCGATGATTGGTCATGCCGGATCGCTGGTGCCGCAACGGGTTCAGGGCTTTGTCGTCGTAGGTGCGATGGCTGATTTTCACGCCGTAGGCGTTGATCGCCCGCCAGGTCGCGGGCAGCAGTTCGACGTAGTCGTCTGCCGACAGTGCGACCGGGACATAGCCTGCGGTTTCGACGAGCGCGGCGTATTTCTCGTTCGGGCTGAACATCCGTCCCGGATGGACGGGGTCACGAAGCCCCTCGTGGGGCCGGTTCTGCCAGGCTGCCACGAGCCACTCGTCCAGCAGCTCCTGCAACTCCATCACCGACCACACCGCTTGCTGCTCGACGTGGCGGCCCCGGCGTTCGACGTTGAATCCGGTGTAGCCCGCGACGAACTGGGCGAACAGAGTACCGACCGAGCCGAGCATCCGCTCGATATGCCCCTTTTCCCAACCGGATGCGTCGTGGACGGGCTGGAAGTTGATGCCCAGGAAGTTGCAGGAGGACCGGAAGTTGCGGGAGATGAACACCTTCCCCTGATCGACCACGATCGTCTCGGGAATGACGACCGGCCGGGCCGCGGCGTGCTGCATACGGGCATCGATGTCCAGCAGCCGCTCGAACGGCAGCGCCGACCGCGACATCGCCAGCGCCTGCGACCAGCCCGGCCGCATCGGTTCAGGCGTGACGGTGCGGGCCAGCAGCACGCTCGCGTCCACCGATTTGGTCGTCGGACGCAACACCGCCGCGGTCACGGTCCTGGACGCGACATCGATCATGCCGGTCAAATCGATCCGGCCCACGACGCCGTCGTCCAGGCGGACCAGCACGTCCAGCGGGGTGGAGTCGATCTGCATCACCTCACCCGGCGCCCACGCGTCCGCCTCGCCGAACGGCCCGTCCGGGCGATCGGCCAGCGACCGGCGGGTGCGAGCTGATCCGGTGGTGTGCTTGCCCGCCGTCAGCTTCTCCAGCAACCGGTAAAGGCTACGCAGCGAAGGCAACCGAACGGCGCCCGGACCGTGGGTGTCCTCCAGGATCTGGCCGGTCCGCCAGAACAGGTAGGTGGCCGTGCGGGAGGACTCCTGCGTCGCCTCGGCAATCGCTTGCTGCAGCGCCTCCACCACCAGCGGATCGGCCCGCCCGTGCGCAGTGACGGGCTTGTCGATCCGATGATCGACCATCCCGGCCAGCCCGCGCGCTTCGTAGCGGCGTCGGCGTTTGGTGATCGCGCTCGCGGTCACCGGACGACCGGCCGCGGTCAGCTCCGCGGCCTTGGCCTGCTCCCGGCGGGTCAGCGACACCCGCTCCGGGTCGTACTCCGGTTTCGGCCTGGTCCCCGCCGGGGCCTGCGGCGGGATTCCGCGCAACACCTCGACGATGTGCTGTTCCCACCACAACGCCTCCGCCGCCACAGCTTCCGGCAACCCGTCCAACAGCGTGGACGGGGGAACCGGACCCTGCGCCGGCGCACTCACCGCCTCGAAGTCTCCGGCCGCCAATAGGTCGGTCAGACCGGCCTCGGTGACTTGACCGCCGGTGTCCGCCAGCTGTATCCGTGTTCCAGATACCGCGATCACCGTGTGCAACGTTCCCGCCAGCCGCACGCGATCACCGATCGACAGCCGCGCAGGCCGCCGAGGCGCGGAGCCCCCGCTCACCGAGCACCACCGACGGAACCCGCAGTCGTCACCAGCGTGGTCGGGCCCAACCGGGCGGCCGCCAGATCGGCCACCAGCTCCTGCTGCCATATCAGGTGAAACAGTGCCGGCAGCACCGCGATCCGGTCTCCGGCCCGCTCTGCGGTCGCCAGCAGCGGCGCCGGTGACGCGAACACCTCCCGCAGCCGCTGCCCGATCTCGGCCCGGCCGGCGCACCGCGGATGCCGGTACCGTGCCAGCCACCGCAGGTTCCCCGCCAGCACCGGATCCAAGACCCCCACTCGCCGATACCGCCAGCCGACCTGCTCACACGCCTGCGCCGTGACCGCGAACGCTTCGGCGTCCTTCGGCTCGATCGCGTCATCGGCGCGGACATCGATCACCACCCCCGACCCGTCGGCCAAGCGAGCGAAATAGTCCGGGGCATGGCGGCGCTTGCGTCTGCCGTCGTTCCAATGCAGCCAGAACGGCTGCGACGCGAGGCCGACGACGTCTCGGTCGTAATCGAGCGCGCGGACGTGATCGCGTTCCAGCCAGGACTCGTAGCCCACGTGGTGGCCGGTTGTCACCGACCACCACCACCCCGGGAAATGACCGAGCCCACGCGACCAGCGGAACGTCCGCACCGGCGCGGCCTGCTCCAGCGTCAAGTGACCGCACTGCCCCAGCCGCACCAATCGATCCCCGCCCACTGCATCGCGCAGACCCAGCGTGAACCCGAAATCGTCGGCCGGAACACGATCCAACGCCAGCACAGCGTCGCCCACCTGATCAGCGCTCGCTCAGCCGTTCCTCCCCAGCCGGTGGCAACCGGCCTGGTCCGCAAGGGCACCCCACCAGCGTCACGACACGACAGCCCACGAACCCACCCCTACTCCCCAGCAATAACAGACCGAGCAAACTGTACTGGCAGAGAAACGGGAACGAGCAAGATTCACTGACAAAAAGGACGATCGACTGTCACAGGACA
>NZ_NSDX01000018.1:0-4024 GCF_002300195.1 Rhodococcus sp. ACPA1
GTCAGGTCGGTGACGAGCCGGGCGAGGGCTTCTTCGACGGGTGGGAGGGTGCCCATGTGTGTGTCCTTTGCGGTGTTGGGGGTCAGGAAAGCGAACCGAGCAGCCCGGCCGGGATGCCGTACGACTTGAGCTCGACATAGGCGTCGAACCCCTCGAGGCCGGCCTCGCGGCCGATGCCGCTGTTCTTGAAACCACCGATCGGGGCGGTGAAGCCCACCGGGCTGCCGTTGACTTCGATTGTGCTGGTGCGGATGTGGCGGGCCACCGACAGTGCGTGCTCGGGATCGGCGGCGAACACCGAGCCATTGAGGCCGTACTCCGAGTTGTTGGCGATCTCGATGGCCTCGGCCTCGGTGTCGAACGTGTGCACGGTGAGAACCGGACCGAAGATCTCCTCCTGCGCGATCTTCGCGAAGGGATCGACGTCGGCGAAGATCGTGGGCTCGACGTACCAGCCGCGGTCCAGGCCTACGGGGCGGCCGCCGCCCACCAGCAGGGAGGCGCCGGACGTCTTCGCATCGGCGATATAGCCCTCGACCCGGCTGCGGTGACGGTCGCTGACCATCGGTCCGATTTCGGTGGCCGGGTCGAACGGGTCCCCG
Source organism: Rhodococcus sp. ACPA1 (assembly GCF_002300195.1). Classification (NCBI taxonomy): domain Bacteria; kingdom Bacillati; phylum Actinomycetota; class Actinomycetes; order Mycobacteriales; family Nocardiaceae; genus Rhodococcus; species Rhodococcus sp. ACPA1. The sequence continues at coordinate 603 of NZ_NSDX01000018.1, forward strand.
ACCGGCATCGAGCCGATCAGGTCCAGCAGACGGTCGTGGAGTTCGTCGCGCCGCGAGCGGGCAACGACGATGCGGGTCTTGTTGCTGCACACCTGGCCGCTGTTGCGCAGTGACACGGCGCGGATCGCGGCGACTGCGACGTCGAGGTCGGCGTCGTCGAGCAACACCGCGGCGGACTTGCCGCCCAGTTCGAGGGTCACACGGCGCAGGTCGTGGCCGCAGAGCGAGGCGATGCGACGGCCCGCCGGGGTCGACCCGGTGAACGACACCTTGTCGACGCCCGGGTGCCGCACCAGGTACTCGCTGACCTCACGCTGGGCGGGGACGATGTTCACGACGCCCTCGGGCAGGCCGATCTTGTCGAGCATGTCGCCGAGCAGATACGCGTCGAGCGGAGTCTCAGGGGAGGGTTTGACCACCATGGTGCAGCCGGCGAGCAGTGCGGGGGCGAGCTTGATCATGGTGATGAGCAGCGGTGCGTTCCACGGTACGACAGCGGCGACGACGCCGACCGGCTCGCGGGTCACCAGCGCGCTGCCGGATGCCGACGTGCGGGTGTCGCTCCACGGGTAGGTGGGCGCGATGTCCAGGAAGGCGTCCAGAAGCATGCGGGGGCCGATGGACTGCATCTTCGTGGACAGGGTGATCGGACACCCCATCTCTGCGCTGACGAGTGCGGCCGCCTCGCTCTCACGCGCGGCGAGTTCCGCGCTGAGTTTCCGCAGGACCGTGATGCGCTCGTCGAGTGACATCCGAGGCCAGGGCCCCTTGTCGAACGCCTCGCGCGCCGCGGTGACTGCCGCATCGATGTCGGCCTCGACGCCCTCAGGTACCCGGGCGACGAGCTGTTCGGTGGCCGGGGAAATCACCTCGAAGGTGTGTTCGGATGCCGGCTGCACCCACTGTCCGCCGATGAACAGGGTGTCGTACTGCCCCTGCCACAGTTCGGTCTGCGCACTCATCGTGCCGCTCCTTCGCATTCGCTTCGTCATAGACGTGCCCGGGTCTCAGGTGGGAGTCATCTGTCCAGCCTGGACGGCGGTCTTCGGCTCGATATGTGAGCTGCACCATGTAAAGTATATTATGTTCCGAAATCCGATGGAAGCCCCCTGCGGTCTCGCACGGCGTGGATCCGCATCATCCGGCGCTCAGTCGAGGGAAGGCTTGACCTCCCTACAGATGATATATAATATTTAGGTCGACACGAAGGTGAGGCAACATGCAGCACAAGCCACTCGACGGTATCCGGATACTCGAGATCGGGGGGTACATCGCTCTCCCGTTCGGGACGTCGATACTGTGCGCCCTCGGCGCCGAGGTGGTCAAGGTCGAGCGCCCCGTGGTGGGCGAGGACTTCCGCCGTCACCAGAATGACGGGAGCCCGTACTTCCGGCAGTACAACACCGGAAAGCGCAGTCTGTCGGTCGACCTGAAGTCGGAAGAGGGTGTCGCGCTGGTCAAAGCGCTGATACCGCACTTCGACGTGGTCCTCGAGAACCTGCGCCCGGGCAAGGTCGCGGCCATGGGGCTGGGCCCCGAGGACTGCCGCGCCCTCCGCCCCGACATCGTGTACGGCTCGGTCACCGGGTTCGGTGCCGGCGGACCGCTCGCCAACCGCCCCGCCTACGACACGATCGGCCACGCGTTCGGCGGTCTGTACTCACTGTTCAGCGACGGCGACCACCCGCAACTGGCCGGTGGCCTGAGCGCGGACCTCGTGACGGGCCTGAGCACCGCCACCGGCGTCCTCGCGGCCCTGGTGGGGCGACTGAAGACCGGCCGGCCGCAGCGGATGGAGACGTCGATCATGGAGGCGGTCAGCGCGCTCACCATCGACGGCATCACCCAGTCCTTCGAGCTCGGCAACAACCCCGCCCGCACAAGCAGGCACCCGCAGGCTCAGAACTTCTGCGTCCCCACGTCGACCGGCGAGTACCTGGCCGTTCACCTGTCGTCGTCGCAGAAGTTCTGGCACGCGCTGTGCCGCGCCATGGACCGCATGGACCTGACCGAGGACCCCCGGTTCGGCGAGTACCGGCCGCGGGAGTCGAACTACTTCGAGCTCGTGCCGATCGTCGAGGCGGAGTTCGCCAAGCAGTCGAAGGACTACTGGGAGAAGGTCCTCACCGAGGCCGACGTGCCGTTCGCACCGGTTCTGTCGATGACCGGCTATCTGGAGCACGAGCAGGTCGAGCACCTGAAGCTGGTCGAGTGGCAGCCCGACGGTCTGCCTCTGATCCGCCCGCCGTGGACCTTCGACGGCGAGCGACCGGACCGCGGTGCCCGCGCGCCCAAGGTCGGCTCCGACACCCGTGCCGTGGCGAGCGAGGTGCTCCCCGCCGAGGAGATCGACGCACTACTCGAGCGCGGCGTCCTCTTCGCCGACGAGTCCTGATTCCTTCGAATTCGCATATCACTGAGGAGTGTTCATGAAGCCGTACCGTTCCATGCTGTTCGTGCCGGGCCACAAGCCGAGCTGGGCCGACAAGGGCCTGGCCTCCGGTGCCGACGCCCTGATCCTCGACCTGGAGGACTCGGTGCCCGCCGCAGACAAGGACGAGGCGCGTCTGGTCGTCGCCGACACCATCGACCGTCTGCATGCCGACGGTGTCCGCGCCGACCTGTGGGTGCGGCCCAACGCGTCCGTGTCCGGAATCCAGGGCAAGGACCTCGAGGCCGTGATCCGGCCGGGTCTGGCCGGCCTGTTCCTGCCCAAGGTCTTCGACGCCGAGGAACTCGTGCGCATCGATGCGGTGGTGTCGCACATCGAGGCACGGGAAGGCCTCGAAGCCGGCAGCGTAGGCCTCATCGTGAGCTACGAGACGGCGGTCTCGATGGCGCACTGCGAGGAGATGGCGGCCGCCACCCCGCGCATCCGCAGCCTGCTGGGCGCCACCGGACCCAGCGCGGACGTGGGCCGCGAGCTGGGCTTCGAATTCACCCCGGCCGGCCTGGAGACGCTGTACCTGCGGAGCCGCATCGTCCTCGCAGCCCGCGCGGCCGGCCTGCACCACCCCGTTGCCGGCGTGTGGCAGGACATCAAGGACCTCGACGGTGCCCGGCAGTTCTGCCTGGACAACAAGCAGCTCGGCTACCGCGGCATGGTGTGCATTCACCCCTCGCACATCGCCGTCGCCAACGACGTGTTCACGCCGTCCCCCGAGCAGGTCGACTTCTACCGCCGCATGATCGGGGCGTTCAAGGTGGCCGAGGCGGCCGGCAGCGCGGCCGTCGACTTCGAGGGCCAGCACATCGACATCGCGCACGTGAAGACCGCCGAGGGCATCATCGAGCAGGCGGAGGCCATCGCGGCGTACGCCTGACCTCCACGAAGACAAGAACAGCTGTCCTGTGTCAGCGAATCGTCCTTGATGTGTGCGCCCTGACCTGCGGTAAGGAAATTTGATTGGCAAACCGAGTGC
>NZ_NSDX01000019.1:0-3307 GCF_002300195.1 Rhodococcus sp. ACPA1
CTCGCCGACAACGGCTGGAAAGACGCCATCGCGACCGTCCCCGGACTCGCCGAGGGACTGTCCACCCACGACGGACAGCTGCTCTCCGCCGAAGTCGCTGCCGCCCACGGCTACACCGCTCACACGCCGGCCGCCTAGTTCTCCCCAGGGGTGTGCGGACGCACCGCACCCCTACACGGCCACACATGATCGGCCGCTCGCGACGACCCCACCGGAATCGATCCAGGCGATGACCCGCGCCGCCATCGAGCCACCCTTGATGTCGATGTCGATGTCGTGGTCTGGTCGCGGCCGCGATCACCGAAGGAGTGCACATGACAATTCCCGACCACCAGCACCTGACGAACACGAGTACGCACCCGAGTCAACTCGCGACTCCCGAGTCGGAGGGCTACGCCCGAGGATTGAGTTCGCGGACGATTCAAATGATCGCGATCGGCGGGGCGATCGGCACCGGCCTGTTCTACGGATCGGGCGGCGCGATCGCACAGGCGGGTCCCGCGTTGATCCTGTCCTACCTCGCCGCGGGCCTGGCGATTTTCGTGATCATGCGGGCACTGGGCGAGTTGCTGACCTACCGACCGGTCTCCGGCAGTTTCGCCGAGTACGCCCACGAGTTCCTCGGCCGGTTCGCCGGGTTCGCCACCGGCTGGACCTATTGGGCGGTGTGGGTGAGCACCTGCATGGCCGAGATCACCGTCGCCGGCAAATACATCGAGTACTGGTTCGACATCCAGCCGTGGATCACCGCCCTGGTCGTGCTGACCGTGCTGTTCGGTGCGAACTTGATCTCGGTGCGGCTGTTCGGGGAGGCCGAGTTCTGGTTCTCCGCAATCAAGATCACCGCGATCGTCGGCATGATCCTGATCGGGATCGGGGTGCTGACCATCGGATTCGGTCACGCCGCCCACCCGTCAGTGACCAACCTGTGGGCCGACGGCGGGGTCTTCCCGCACGGTTTCGGCCAGTCCCTGATGACCCTGCAGATCGTGCTGTTCGCCTATGTCGGCGTCGAACTCGTCGGGGTGACCGCCGGGGAGGCACGTGACCCCAAGCAGACGCTGCGCAAGGCGATCAACACCCTTCCGGTCCGCATCGGCTTGTTCTACATCGGTGCCCTGCTGGTGATCATGTCCGTCGCCAGCTGGCGCAATTTTCAGTCCGGGAAGAGTCCGTTCGTCGAAGTTTTCGAGCAGATCGGCATCCCGGCCGCAGCGGGCATCATCAATTTCGTGTTGCTCACCGCCGCACTGTCCTCATGCAACTCGGGCATCTACTCCACCGGCCGGATGCTGCGCAGCCTGTCGCTGCGCGGGGAGGCACCCGCCCGGGTCGGCACCCTCAGCTCCCGCGCGGTGCCGTTCACCGGAATCTGCCTGTCCGCCGGTGTCATGGTCCTCGGCGTCGTCGTCAACGCCGTCTCCCCCGACAAGGCCTTCACCTACATCACCTCGGTGTCCACCGTCGGCATCATCTTCGTCTGGGCCGTCATCCTGGTCTGCCACATGATCTACCGGGGCCGCGTTACCGACGGCACCCTGCCGGCCAGCGACTACCGCCTACCCGGGGCACCGGTCACCACCCCCCTCGCCCTCGGATTCCTCGGCCTGGTCATGGTCCTGCTGTTCTTCACCGACAGTGGGCGCACCGCGCTGGCGGTTGGCGCCGTCTGGGCGGGGCTGGTCTGCGCCGGCTACGCCGCCCTCACCCGACTGGCACCAGCAGGACGAGGCAGCTCGAGCAGTGCCCTGGGCACCGAACAGGGCACCCGATCCGGGGGCGCGTAATGATCCCGGCCCGGCAGGCGGTATCCGGAGTGCCCGCCCCGCAGGCGGAAGCCGTCATCGACCTCGACGCGATCGCCCACAACATCCGGATCCTGCGCGAACACGCCGGTAACGCCGGTCTGATGGCCGTCGTCAAGGCCGACGGATACAACCACGGCGGCGCAGCCGTCGCCGCGGCAGCGCTGGCCGCCGGAGCCCGCGAGATCGGTGTCACCACCATTGCGGAGGCGCTGCAGCTGCGTCGGGCCGGCATTGCGGCGCCAATCCTGTGCTGGCTGAACAACCCCGAGGTCGACTACCGCGGCGCCATCGAGGCGGACATCGAGATCGGGGTCCCCTCCACCACGCATCTGCTCGCCATTGCCGCGGCCGCCTCCGCGTTGGGGAAACCCGCGACGATCGCGATCAAGGTGGACACCGGACTCAACCGCAACGGCGCCTCACCAAGGGAATACCCGCTGCTGCTCGACGAAATTGTCCGGCTCACCCGCGAGGGCACGGTCCGGCTGCGCACGATCTTCTCCCATCTCGCCCACGCCGATGAGCCGGGCAACCCGGTCCTCGACACCCAACGCCAGCGATTCCTCGACGCGATTGCGACGGCGCAGGCGCGCGGACTCGAACCGGAAATCGTGCACCTGGCGAACTCGGCGGCCACTCTCACCCGACCGGACCTGCATTTCGATCTGGTCCGACCGGGAATCGCCGTCTACGGGCTGACACCGGTACCTGAACTGGGGACCTTCGGGCTGATCCCAGCGATGACGGTCCGGACCCGGGTCGCGTTGGTCAAGGAGGTCGCAGCCGGCGAGGGAGTGTCTTACGGGCACGGCTGGATCGCCCCGCGCGACACCGTCGTTGCCCTGCTGCCCGCCGGCTACGCCGACGGAATCCCGCGCGCTCTCGGCGGCAAGTTCGACGTGCTGCTCGGTGGCGTCCGACGGCCGGGAATCGGCCGGGTGTGCATGGACCAGGTGGTCGTGGACCTCGGCCCGGACGGCGGCGGTGTCCGCGAAGGCGACCACGCCGTGTTCTTCGGCAACGGCCGACACGGCGAACCCGTCGCACAGGACTGGGCCGACGCACTCGGCACCATCCACTACTAGGTGGTCACCGGACTACGGGGACGGATCGTGAAGCGATACATCGGCGGCGCTGAGGCGGGCCACCAGCTGCTGGTTCGGCAGTGAGGTCCGGCGTCCCGGTCCACGAGGGCGTTGGACTACCTCTCGGAAGGCCTCGGGGGTGAGGGCGCCGATCGGTGAGCGCGACTTCGGCGCTGACGCGGGCGCGTTCGATGACGGTCAGCTCGGGCAGGACCACCGGATGCCGAAGTTCCTGGGTTCCGTTGGTGGCGACGAGAAAGTGCATGTAGGGGCGGACGTGGTCGGATTCGGTGCGTTGTTCATGTCGGACTCCTACTGCCCCGCAGCTTCTTTCGCGCGGAGATCCTTGCGGAGGATCTTGCCCGCGGCGGACTTCGGCACCAGGTCGATGAACTCGACCTTGCGGACCTTCTT